>NZ_JACNMF010000009.1:2500-5298 GCF_014270105.1 Hyunsoonleella aquatilis | reverse complement strand
GCTAAAGGCCCGAACAGATTAACGATGAAGAGTTTGATCCTGGCTCAGGATGAACGCTAGCGGCAGGCCTAACACATGCAAGTCGAGGGGCAGCACGGATTGCTTGCAATCTGGTGGCGACCGGCGCACGGGTGCGTAACGCGTATGCAACCTACCTCTTACTGGGGGATAGCCTCTAGAAATGGAGATTAACACCCCATAATATATATAGTCCTCCTGGGCATTATATTAAAGGTTACGGTAAGAGATGGGCATGCGTCCTATTAGCTGGTTGGTGCGGTAACGGCGCACCAAGGCGACGATAGGTAGGGGCCCTGAGAGGGGGATCCCCCACACTGGTACTGAGACACGGACCAGACTCCTACGGGAGGCAGCAGTGAGGAATATTGGACAATGGGGGGAACCCTGATCCAGCCATGCCGCGTGCAGGAAGACTGCCCTATGGGTTGTAAACTGCTTTTGTACGGGAAGAAACACTCCTACGTGTAGGAGCTTGACGGTACCGTAAGAATAAGGATCGGCTAACTCCGTGCCAGCAGCCGCGGTAATACGGAGGATCCGAGCGTTATCCGGAATCATTGGGTTTAAAGGGTCCGTAGGTGGGCCGGTCAGTCAGAGGTGAAATCCCGCGGCTCAACCGTGGAACTGCCTTTGATACTGCCGGTCTTGAATTACTGTGAAGTGGCTAGAATATGTAGTGTAGCGGTGAAATGCATAGATATTACATAGAATACCGATTGCGAAGGCAGGTCACTAACAGTATATTGACACTGATGGACGAAAGCGTGGGTAGCGAACGGGATTAGATACCCCGGTAGTCCACGCCGTAAACGATGGATACTAGCTGTCCGGCTTCGGCTGGGTGGCTAAGCGAAAGTGATAAGTATCCCACCTGGGGAGTACGTTCGCAAGAATGAAACTCAAAGGAATTGACGGGGGCCCGCACAAGCGGTGGAGCATGTGGTTTAATTCGATGATACGCGAGGAACCTTACCAGGGCTTAAATGTAGTGGGACAGATCCAGAGATGGATCCTTCTTCGGACTCATTACAAGGTGCTGCATGGTTGTCGTCAGCTCGTGCCGTGAGGTGTCAGGTTAAGTCCTATAACGAGCGCAACCCCTGTTGTTAGTTGCCAGCGAGTAAAGTCGGGAACTCTAGCAAGACTGCCGGTGCAAACCGCGAGGAAGGTGGGGATGACGTCAAATCATCACGGCCCTTACGTCCTGGGCTACACACGTGCTACAATGGTAGGGACAGAGAGCAGCCACTGGGCGACCAGGAGCGAATCTATAAACCCTATCACAGTTCGGATCGGAGTCTGCAACTCGACTCCGTGAAGCTGGAATCGCTAGTAATCGGATATCAGCCATGATCCGGTGAATACGTTCCCGGGCCTTGTACACACCGCCCGTCAAGCCATGGAAGCTGGGAGTGCCTGAAGTCCGTCACCGCAAGGAGCGGCCTAGGGTAAAATCGGTAACTAGGGCTAAGTCGTAACAAGGTAGCCGTACCGGAAGGTGCGGCTGGAACACCTCCTTTCTAGAGAAAGACGGCCAAAAGGTATCACAACAAATGCGAGAAGTAGTCTGTTCTCACAGCTGTCAATTTAAAATTATAGAGTAGTAGGCAGTGGCCAGTACTCAGTCCGCAGTAGAGCGTTACTGCCAACTGCGACTGAACACTGCATACTAAATACAGTCTCATAGCTCAGCTGGTTAGAGCGCTACACTGATAATGTAGAGGTCGGCAGTTCGAGTCTGCCTGAGACTACAAAAGAAGTTAAAAGTTATAAGCAGAGAGTTAAAAGTTGCTTGTAGCTTTTAAGAAGTTCATTAAGAATAACAGGAAATTCTGGAAGTTGAGCAACCGGTTTGCAGTACGCAGTAGGCAGTACACAGTAACTGAATACTGGACACTGAACACTGCCGACTAAAGAAACGGGGGATTAGCTCAGCTGGCTAGAGCGCCTGCCTTGCACGCAGGAGGTCATCGGTTCGACTCCGATATTCTCCACGACTCGGTATGCAGCAAAACAGTATAGGGTACGCAGTATTAACTGCCGACTGAATACTGAAAACTGCCCACTGAAGAAAGTTCATTGACATATTGAAAAAAGATACATGAAATATTGGATAGAAATATTTGATAAAATTAATTATTGTAACGAGCAATAATTGTAACTCATTAAAAAGACAAAAGAACAATAAGCTACAAAAGAGCGTATGGGGAATGCCTAGGCTCTCAGAGGCGATGAAGGACGTGATAAGCTGCGAAAAGCTGCGGGGACTGGCACATACAGATTGATCCGCAGATATCCGAATGGGGCAACCCACTATATTGAAGATATAGTATCCGCAAGGAGGCGAACCCGGGGAACTGAAACATCTAAGTACCCGGAGGAGAAGAAAACAAAAGTGATTCCGCTAGTAGTGGCGAGCGAACGCGGAACAGCCCAAACCAATGTTGTTACGGCAATATTGGGGTTGTAGGACCACGACATTCGAAGCGTGATGAATTAGAATCCTTTGGAAAGAGGAACCATAGAGGGTGATAGTCCCGTATAGGTAAAGACCGATTAGATAGTGGTATCCTGAGTAGTGCGGGGCACGTGTAACCCTGTGCGAATTTGGCGGGACCATCCGTTAAGGCTAAATACTCCTGAGAGACCGATAGTGAACCAGTACCGTGAGGGAAAGGTGAAAAGAACCCCGAACAGGGGAGTGAAACAGAACCTGAAACCATACGCTTACAAGCGGTCGGAGTTACGCCTCGGCGTAATGACGGCGTGCCTTTTGC
>NZ_JACNMF010000008.1 GCF_014270105.1 Hyunsoonleella aquatilis | reverse complement strand
GCAGTGGCAAACAAGTTGTTGAAACAGGCCTTTGCCATAGCAAAATCAGGAAGGCCTTACGATGAAAACTTTGTTTCGAGATTGGTTTAAAAAAGCTTGTTTTTTAACTCAGTTCTTTGTTAGCCAACGTTATTTATATTCATTATCATTTTCTGATGTATAATTCCTGTTTTAGCTGAAGGGTATTTATTTCCTAAAGCTTTAAATCCATTTTTTGAATAAAATTCTAATGCTGTTTCCCTTGCACTTAGTTCAATTTTTTCAACTCCTATTTCTTTACATTTTCGAATTAATTCTTGCAGTATTTTTCTTCCGATTCCATTTCTTTGATTTTCTTTTTTTATTGCCATCTGAGAAATAATTCCAACAGATTCAGTAATATGTATTCTACCAGTTCCGATAACATGCTGTTTTCCATTTAGGCAAATAATGTGAATTCCAATTTCCTCAAATTTGTCTTTAATTAAATCATCTGCATTGTCCATTCCTTTAAAAAAACAATCAATTCTAACTTGCTTAGCTTGAGTATATATTTTATCAGTAGTGCTTATATATTTCAGTTCAAAATTCAATTGGGATTCATTTTCAGGGGTTGCGTTCTAATGTTGGCTAACGGTCTCGGCTATGAGTAGTTGCGTGGTTTAGCACAGACTTTTGCAAGTACATACCAAACTGAAAATCCGCGAGGATTTTCAGAAGTAGGCGAGAACAAGCAATTACTTATAGCCATTGTTGGCACCAGTTATTTTATTATTGGTTCAATTTTACCTCTGATAGAATTAAATTCCTCGTTAGGATTTAATCTCATTTCTTTTAAAATATCTTTAATCAGTTTGGTTAAGTTCCCCTTAATTCCATACTCTTTGTGAATTGCCTTAATCAATGCTTTACCATCACATTTCTTTTTCCATTCGTCAGACCACAATTCTTTTAATTCTGCTTTTTTATCTGATATCGATTTAGCCAAGTCTTTTTTCCAGTCAGTATTATCAAAATCATCAAATAATTTTTTTGTTTCAATAACCGAAGTTTCAAAAACATCCACAATTTCAGAATCAGTTTTTCCTTTCAATTCAGAATTTTTAATTGAGATGTTTTGAGGCATTTTATTATCTAATTCTTCTCTAATTGCTTTAAAATCCACTTGACTTAAAGCCAGTTCTTTTACTTTCTGTTGAAGACTACCTCTATTTTGAGGTCGATTTACGCAATCATACTCTTTTATAATAGTATAAAGTACATCTGGGTCTAAAAGATAATTTTCAAAACAATACCTATCCCATTGAACTACTTTGACATTTTGGGTTGAAACTCCTTTATATGGTTTATTATCATTGTCAAGAATAAAAATATGATAACCATCGAGTTCATTATTATTGTCAGACTCTTGTAGAGTTTTGATTTCTTTTTCGATTTCTCCACGACCGCCTAAAGATTTGATTGAATAGCCAGAAATTAAATCGCCTACAATAATTGGTATAAAATCCTCATCAGTGTTACCCTCTAGATATATTATTCCTTTATTAAATAGTATATCCGAAGTTTGAATACCTAAAGATTTCAGAGCTTCTTGGGCTTCGGAATCATCTTTTTTTAGGATTTTAGTTATTGTCTTATCATCAATTAAGTGCAAGAGATGCAAAGTTTCATCATCTTTTGTTGCAGATAGAATTTCAGCGGAATGTGTTGTAAGAATAATTTGTGCTTGTTTTTCCTTGAAAATCTTGGACTTTAAGAAAGGAACTATGTTTCTACAAACCGCAGGATTCAAGTGTAATTCAGGTTCATCTAAAAGAATAATGCCCTCTTTGTCCATTGTCTTCATCAAAAGATAAAAAGTCATAAGTAACCCTTTTTCCCCACTACTTAAGAAGTCAATGTCATAAACAGCTCCACTATTCTTTTCTTTTATTAATACTGACAATCTTCCTGTTTGATTTTCCAATTTTATACCATGAAGCTCTTTTCCCGGTAGAAGTTCATCAAAAATTAGTTTAAAATCCCTTTTCACACTCTCAATATCATTGTTATTAACCATTAGAATATTCAAAAGAGTAGTTTTTAACCTTTGAAATTTTAATTGTGGATTTGCACTATAGGATTGAATTTGATTATTCACATCTCCTTGTCCTAACTGAATATTTGTATCACCCAATGGCATTGTTCTATCAGGTGGGAAAAAAGAAAATTTAGTCAGATTGTAGCTTCTAATTTGCATTAAATACGAAACAGATTCTTGGTCTATTCCATTTTCACCAACTATTTGCCCATTAGTTTTAATTGACAAGTTCACATTGCAGGTTGGATTAGTTTTAAGTTCAAGAATTCGGTTTTGAGTTTCGTTTTGAATCGCCTGAAGTTTTTCACTTCCTTCTTTTGACGAAATATACCCAATCAGGTCAAAAGTATTGGTGTTAGTAGTTGGAAGTTGGGATTTTAAGCGATGCATAGAGAATTGTCCTAACGATTTCTCCAAGTGCATTATTTCTTTTTGAGATAAGACTAATTCAAGATTTATTTGAACATCTTTTCTAATATCATTTGCAAGATTAGAAAACTGAACACTTCCAAGATGAGGGGAATAAATTCCCATATGTTGAAGTGTGGTTTGCGCCTCATTGTTCATCGTAGGAAGCAAAATCGCTTTAACTAATCTTATAGCATCAAGAATTGTACTTTTTCCGACACCATTTGGTCCAACTATTGAGTTTATAGAATCTTTAAGCTTAAACTCTATATAGTCTATTTTTCTAAAATTGTTTACTGATACTTTTGTTATATGCATATTGTATCTTTTTTAATTGGTGCCAACGGTCTCGGCTATGATTTCGTTGTGGAATCATCCGCAGGATTATTCCGCAAGAATCCAGTCGATTGATTAATACTTTTACTTTGGTGTGGAACAAAACCACAATGAATTATAGCCATTGTTGTGCTTTCGTTATTTTCTTGATTATATTTATTTAAGTCGATTAATTAAGCTTTTCGTTCTATCAATAGTTTCGTTCACATACCTTTTTTGAACATTCAAATTGTGTAATCTAACAGTCAATAATCCATTAAACATACCATTAAGAGTTCCTAAATTTTGACTTTTCCAATATTCGTCTTGAAGTTTCCCTTTAAGAGCAAAAGTTTGATTTGGGTACTTCAACATAAAAGGTTCTAATAAATTAAAATATATTCCTAAATTGATACTAAATATTTCTTTAGTATAATCTCTATACAAATAATATTCTTGAACATTTTTTGACAATTCATTACCTATTAAATTAATGGTTCCTGTTGATTCGAGTGATTTGAATGTTGTTTTGTTTAATTCCTTTACATTATTTAAGCCTATTATGTATTCGTATCTGACAATTTTTACGAGTGTGTCTAAAGTAGAAGTTTCTTTGGATAGTCTTTCTGAATAAGAAATATTAGTTGATAATTCGTCTTCTATATATTTTAAATCGAGGTACAACGATTCTAAATCGGCTTTCAATTCAATCTTCAAAGCTTGTTTCAGTTCTTTGCCTTTATCTTGTTTTTTTCTTTCTTCGTTTAGGTCACCAATTTGTAATGCAATCAAAATTCCAATAACGACAAGTATGATTTCACCAATAGCATAAATCAAATATTTCCTGAATTTATTTTCAGAAAGTAAGTTTTGTCTAATTTTTCTAAAGAATTTTATCATTGGTTAAAGTTTGGTCATAATGAAGCACAACGGTCTCGGCTATGAGTAGTTGCGTGGGTAAGCAGTTAACTTTACAAGTACGCACTAAACTGAAAATCCGCGAGGATTTTCAGAAGTAGGCGAAAACAAGCAATTACTTATAGCCATTGTTGTGCTTTCGTTATTTTTTTCAGTTTATTTCTTTATCAATTAAGTCTATCAATTCAACTAATTCAGATTTGTATTTTGGATATACACCCTTTTCCAAATGCATTGAAGAAGCTAATTTAATTAAGAGAATATTTTCAAATTCGGTTGAATTCAGTACTTTTTTATTACTTTCATTTACTGGCAATCTTTCAATTTCTACGTAATCTGAATACGTAGTTTGGTCAAAAAGTGTCCTAAACTTACCGTTCAATTCAAAAAAATCATTGCTCTTATCCCAATAAGTACTTAAAGAATTTTCCTGTTCTCTTATTTTATATATTTTGCTTTCCCAAGAAGATAATTTACTCCTAATACTATCGTTCTTAATGTCTTTTAAATTTCCCGAGACAATCAATTCCGTCAATACTCCATTCTCATAATTTACTGATATATCATTAGAAATAGCATTTACGAGAATTTTAGAAAGCTGATTTTCACTAATTGTATCACGAGAAAATTCATTCTGCATTAATTCCAACACAATTTGTTGATTCAGAATGACTTTGGATAATATTATTCTTTCTTCTTTTAAGGAATTGAGATTGTTCTCCATCTCATTTTTTATAAGCGATAAATATGTCTTTTGCTTACTGTTGGTTTTTATTAGTTCATTTCTATTATTAATCTGTAACGCAATCAATATTCCAATAACAACAAGAATAATTTCTCCAATTGCATAAATCAGATATTTTCCGAACCTATTTTCAGTCAGCATTTTTTGGCGAATTTTTCTAAAGAATTTTATCATTGGTTAGCGGTTTCTGATAATGAAGCACAACGGTCTCGGCTATGAGTAGTTGCGTGGGTTAGCACTTAATTTAGCAAGTACACACCAAACTGAAAATCCGCGAGGATTTTCAGAAGTAAGCGAGAACAAGCAATTACTTATAGCCATTGTTGTGCAACGTTTTTTATATTAATAAACTTCGTTCAAATTTATCTAAATTCGGCTTTAAAAATTTCAACGATTTCTTTCCTAAATCAATAATTTTCAACCAATTTTTATCATTTAAAACTGCTCGATTGTCATAGTCATCATTATTTGGTGATTCGTATTCGGAAAGCAATTTGTGCCAATCCGAAATTATCTCGTATTCGACTTTTGTTACCAATTCAGATTCGATATGCTTTTCATATCCATCTGATAAATCCAAATCGTCAAAGTAAGAACACATAAATTCTATGAATGAATAATATGGATTCGTGTTTTTTGAGTCAAGCCAAGTTCTTTTTTGATATTCTAAATTGGTTAAATCTTTAATCATTAGAATCCAATTCCTTCTCCATGTTTCTTTGTCCATTTTTATATTCTCAATCTCAATATTTTTAGGGACTTTTTTTCTTGGAAGAAATCCCCAAAGTTTGTTGTCAGGTGTTTTACTTTTATATCTGAATTTTATGTAAGGTCTGGCTCCATCTGTTGGTGCAAATTCCTCTTTTAAATATCCTCTTTCTTCTCTCGTTAATTCTCTTACGCTACCATCTTCTTCAACGTGAACAAATTCGAAATCCGAATCTGGTTTTATTTCAAAGATAGATTCCTTTACAGATTTTGAGTCAGATTTTTTAATTACACTTTCCGATTGATTGCTATTCAATCTTTCTTTTGTTTTCTTAAAAAATCCGAATATTTTCATTTTTGGTTAAATGTTGCACAACGGTCTCGGCTATGAGTAGTTGCGTGGGTAAGCAGTTAACTTTACAAGTACGCACTAAACTGAAAATCCGCGAGGATTTTCAGAAGTAGGCGAAAACAAGCAATTACTTATAGCCATTGTTGTGCTTTCGTTATTTTTTTCAGTTTATTTCTTTATCAATTAAGTCTATCAATTCAACTAATTCAGATTTGTATTTTGGATATACACCCTTTTCCAAATGCATTGAAGAAGCTAATTTAATTAAGAGAATATTTTCAAATTCGGTTGAATTCAGTACTTTTTTATTACTTTCATTTACTGGCAATCTTTCAATTTCTACGTAATCTGAATACGTAGTTTGGTCAAAAAGTGTCCTAAACTTACCGTTCAATTCAAAAAAATCATTGCTCTTATCCCAATAAGTACTTAAAGAATTTTCCTGTTCTCTTATTTTATATATTTTGCTTTCCCAAGAAGATAATTTACTCCTAATACTATCGTTCTTAATGTCTTTTAAATTTCCCGAGACAATCAATTCCGTCAATACTCCATTCTCATAATTTACTGATATATCATTAGAAATAGCATTTACGAGAATTTTAGAAAGCTGATTTTCACTAATTGTATCACGAGAAAATTCATTCTGCATTAATTCCAACACAATTTGTTGATTCAGAATGACTTTGGATAATATTATTCTTTCTTCTTTTAAGGAATTGAGATTGTTCTCCATCTCATTTTTTATAAGCGATAAATATGTCTTTTGCTTACTGTTGGTTTTTATTAGTTCATTTCTATTATTAATCTGTAACGCAATCAATATTCCAATAACAACAAGAATAATTTCTCCAATTGCATAAATCAGATATTTTCCGAACCTATTTTCAGTCAGCATTTTTTGGCGAATTTTTCTAAAGAATTTTATCATTGGTTAGCGGTTTCTGATAATGAAGCACAACGGTCTCGGCTATGAGTAGTTGCGTGGTTTAGCACTTAACTTTGCAAGTACACACTGAGTTGGAAATTCCGAAGGAATTTCCAAAGTAGGCGAGAACAAGCAATTACTTATAGCCATTGTTGTAGCCAGTTATTTTTTATTCAGTTTTACTTTTATTTCTTCGTATAAATTCCATTTTGCATCTTCAATTATTTTGAATTCAAACGCTCTTTTGTTTCCGTTTTCTTTTAGAAAATCCATAAGTCCGTTTGCTCCATCTTTGTCATTAGTCACAAAGTATATTTTTCTTTCTCCACCAAATGTAGTTCTGCCAACATAGTAAGATTTAATTCCATTTTGATTTAGATTATTTTCTATGAAAACATCTAATTCGTCCAGTTCAGCATATTCAATTTCATTCGGCATTTTTGAAGTATCCTCTAGGGTATAATTCGATGTAATTTCTATAAAATTTGAAAACTCTGTTTTATGTGGAAAATTATCAAAAGCTGAATTTGCAATCACAAGAAATGGACTTCCATCTTTTTCAAAATCATTAGACTTAAATTCCTCTGGAACAACATAAGTATCTCTTTCTATTCCTTTAGTTTTATCTACGTTTCCAACATCAAATCCGTCATAAGTTTTAATGGAAAATTTGTCCGCAATCGCATAAAGCTCTTTATTTAGGTTAAAAAGACTTTCGGAATTATGAATTTCAATTCTTTCCATATGCAACCAATATTGATTAGTTTCATCGGGATAAATGTCAACGTATTCAAATCCTTGCTTTTTTAATTCCTCCGCTACTATTTCCAACTTCTTTGGTTCGTCATTCGTGAAAAAGTAACCGTAAAGCATTTTGGTATTTGTGTCAACACCATTTGATTTCATTCGGTCAAAAAATCCAACGATTTCTTCTTTTGGTATCATATTATTTTGAGATTTGGATTCACAAGAAGTCATCAATGTAAGTAGTAGGATTATCAATAAATTCTTTATCATTCTTGGTTTCGTTTAATTGGCTACAACGGTTAAGTATAAGAATAGTGCGTAGTTTGAGTGCGAGGATTTTCCGAAGGAAAATCGGATGCAAGCAAACAAGCACTACTTTTGGATTTAGGAATAAACTTACGCATTATTTTTATACAATGTTGTGAGTAGTTATTCTTCATATTCCTCATCCATTTTTTTTCTAAGTATTTCATTTAAGGGAGATTCATAACCATTACCCTTGACATAAACATTAAAATCAAAGTGATGATAAATATCTTGAATAGACAATTCCATTGAGTCATTATCTATTTCAGTCTTAGTCGCTATTTTTTCCTCAATTGTGAATTCTATTTTATGATTTCCAACACTATATCTGCTAATGCCAAAAAAAGGGTTTCTAAGTCCATCACTGAATGTGTCAATTATTTTAGTTCCATCTTCATTTTCGTTTTTAACAATCACAGATATAAAGGGTTCCTGATTATTGTTTAAGACTCTTGAGTATTCATTTATTCTTGCAAGGTTTCTTCCAATAGCTATAGTGTCCGAGAGAACGAAATTGAAAATTTCTTTGTCATTTTTTTTTGGTACTTTATTTCCTTCTTTACAAGAAGATAATATTAGTAAGCAAAGTAGTATCAGAAGGTTTTTCATAATTACTCACAACGGTCTCGGCTATGAGTAGTTGCGTGGTTTATTACTTAATTTAGCAAACACACACCAAACTGAAAATCCGCGAGGATTTTCAGAAGTAGGCGAGAACAAGCAATTACTTATAGCCATTGTTGGCATTAGTATTTTATACAGGAAAATTTTTAATGCAATCATCTATTTTTTTGTTTAAAAATTCCAATGCTACAGTTTTCAGTTTCGTGGTTTTATTATTTCCAATAAGTTCTTCAGATTTCTCTTTTAAACTAATTAAAAACTCCTTTTCGGGATATAATTTTTCGTAAATATGGACTCTGTATCTTCCTCCAAGATAAAAACCAAAATTTACTATTTTTGAGTTATCCAGTTGTTTTATTCTTCTCCAAGTTTTATTAAAATCAAATTCGGTAAAGAATGGTGTAAACATAAATTCATTATTATGTTCCTCAACTTTTTCAATAAAAGCATCAATATCTTTTGTGAAAAGCTCAAACAAATCTGTTAACTCTTTTTCAATTTGATTCTTTTTTATATTCAGATTTACATCACGACAATATTTGACAATTTCAGTCAAATCACTATAAAATTCACTTTCTCTATCTACCGATAATCTAAAGTGAAGACTGGTTATATATTTGTAATTATTTTCCCCTTTAGAAATTCCTCTCTTAAATCTTTTTTTAAGTTTCTCTATATTATAATTCAAGATATTATTAAAACGGGTTGCAAAATGAAAAACAGTTGGATACTGGTCTAGAGTAAATTCACCTTTGTCTACATAATTTAAAAGTGAATTTGTTAGAGAACGATATTCGGAATGTTTTAAATCAACACATTGCCAATAGTTTAATTTCGAAATGATTTTTTCTCTTTCAGGAATAGTGTTGTTCTCAAATTTATAAATAGAATTTAATTCCTCAATTAAGGAACTAATATCAAATGAATCTTTCCCTGTTATATAATTGAAAATTGAATCAAAATATGTTTTTCGAGTATGATTAGTGTTTGAGAAATATTTATTATTAAACTCCTCTGAATACGAATAATCTTCTTGTTCGTTTTGCTCTTCTCCGAGTAAGCTGTTGATGTCTATATCCAAGAATGAACCCTTGTACGTATCTTGAATTTGTTCAAAGGTTGATGAGTTTAATTTTCCCATTTTATATTCAATTGAAATAGGAAGTGTAAAATCTAGGATTTCCGAAACTACATTTTCTTTTATGGAATTGAATTTGCTTTCACTAGACAAGTATTCATTGGTTTTATTAAAAACAATTTTAAAGTGTTCGAGAAAAAACAATAGGTTTCTTAAGTTATCATTGTTCTGTTCAATTCGATTAATTATTGTGCTTTTGTACTCTGAAAGGAATTCAAAGTAAGGTTTATTATTTTGTTCATACTTGGATTTGATTATTTCATCAAAAATGGATGAAACGTTAGTCTTAAAATCTACAGATATCCCAATTACTTTTTCTCTTAATAGTGAGTAATTATCTTTATCGGTATTTAGTTCCTTTCGAAGTTCATCTTCGTTTGCAATTAAAATAATTTTGCCATTATGGTTTTCAACCAAGTTGTTTACAAACCCAAAAACTTCTTTTAAGTCTAACTCCTTACTTTTTCTGTCTATATCATCTATACAGATTAATATTTTACTGTAATCTGTTAAACTTTCACTTGTTGTTCCAGTATCATTGAGAAAATCTTTAAGATTGCTTCCAAAATATTTTAGTACTGTATTTCCTAATCCAGCGACTATTTTTATTCCTCGCTTTTTTAAAGTTGGGTAAAGCTCAACAAATATTTGGTCTTGTATGTCTTCTATTGATTTAGCACCAAAAAGAGAAATTAGAATGGGAATATAAGTTTCATCTTTTTCGGAATTTGGAATTTTTAATTCTGAAATTTTTGGGAATAGTTCATTTTTAATGTAATGAGTTTTTCCAATTCCATAATCCCCATTAATAATTATGGCATAATTAGTGTCTAATTCTAGATACTGTTCAATTCTATCTGTAATTTCTTCGTTCATTCAATATTAATGCCAACGGTCTCGTATAACCGTCAGTTACGGATTAATATACACAGACTTTTCGGTTTAGCTCAGACTTTAGCAATTCCGAGTGGATTCGGACGTAGTCGAATCCGCCGTAATTGCGGTTATACAATGTTAGCTACAGGGCTTTCTTTTTCCACCCATTGTGTATCCAGTTTTTTGCCTTGGTCCATATTCAATTCGTACTATTTTACAACAGTTAACTTCAATTACATATTGAAAATTTTCTAACATCGCTCCTCGATTTCCATAACACTCCTCAAATTCAAATTCACCTGGCAAAGCTTTTTGTAATTCCGATAATTCATCTCCAATCTTGAACTTTGGAATGGTGTTTTTTAATATATCGTGCCTCACATATTGTGGTACAGCGTTGTATGCAAGTGATGGTAATAATTTCGGAAAAGCATATAAATAGATGAATAGAAAGAGAACTGGCAAAGTCAGAATCGGAATCAAGTGTATTTGTTTCAATTCATTCCGTTTTTTGTTCCAAATCAGATGAAAAGTCAGTCCGAAAATCAGTCCGCAAACAAAGGCGTCCAAAAATACACCATAGAAATTATCAGATATTAAAAATCCCCAACCAATTAGGACAGTAAAACCGATTAAGGCATAAATTCCCGATAATAGCGTGAAATTTAAAATTTCGATGCTCTCGGCAAGTTTAGCAATTCGTTTTCTTGGCAAAAGGATAAAGAGTCCGTAATATATTAGTAGAAAAAATGAAGACCAAAAAATTACGACTCCTGTGTCTCCACCCGAAGCATTTTCGTATCTCAAATTCGACCAAATAATGTGAGTGATTATTTGTCCAATCCAACCCAAGACGAGTGCTAAAAATGATATTTTCTTGAAGTGTTTCATTCGCCTTGTAGCTAACGGTCTCGTATAACCGTCAGTTACGGATTAATATACACAGACTTTTCGGTTTAGCTCAGACTTTAGCAATTCCGAGTGGATTCGGACGTAGTCGAATCCGCCGTAATTGCGGTTATACAATGTTAGCTACAGGGCTTTCTTTTTCCACCCATTGTGTATCCAGTTTTTTGCCTTGGTCCATATTCAATTCGTACTATTTTACAACAGTTAACTTCAATTACATATTGAAAATTTTCTAACATCGCTCCTCGATTTCCATAACACTCCTCAAATTCAAATTCACCTGGCAAAGCTTTTTGTAATTCCGATAATTCATCTCCAATCTTGAACTTTGGAATGGTGTTTTTTAATATATCGTGCCTCACATATTGTGGTACAGCGTTGTATGCAAGTGATGGTAATAATTTCGGAAAAGCATATAAATAGATGAATAGAAAGAGAACTGGCAAAGTCAGAATCGGAATCAAGTGTATTTGTTTCAATTCATTCCGTTTTTTGTTCCAAATCAGATGAAAAGTCAGTCCGAAAATCAGTCCGCAAACAAAGGCGTCCAAAAATACACCATAGAAATTATCAGATATTAAAAATCCCCAACCAATTAGGACAGTAAAACCGATTAAGGCATAAATTCCCGATAATAGCGTGAAATTTAAAATTTCGATGCTCTCGGCAAGTTTAGCAATTCGTTTTCTTGGCAAAAGGATAAAGAGTCCGTAATATATTAGTAGAAAAAATGAAGACCAAAAAATTACGACTCCTGTGTCTCCACCCGAAGCATTTTCGTATCTCAAATTCGACCAAATAATGTGAGTGATTATTTGTCCAATCCAACCCAAGACGAGTGCTAAAAATGATATTTTCTTGAAGTGTTTCATTCGCCTTGTAGCTAACGGTTTTGTATAAGATTAGTTGCGTGGTTTAGCAACGAATTTAGCAAATACAAACCGAATAGAAAATCCGCGAGGATTTTCGTAAGTAGGCTCGAAACAAGCAATTAATTTTATACATTGTTGTGCAACGTTTTTTAATTCGTTTTAAATGTTCTCATTAGATTCTCTAATTCGCAAAGTTCCTTTTTTCCGTATTTGTCTTTACTTACAGATAAATTTAAAGTATAAAATAAATTTTCTGTCGGATGTTCGGTCGTTATGTACAAAGTTAAAGAAGGAATTGAATCATTTTTGAAGTCAACCAAATTCCATAAAGATTCTATTCCGTTTATTTTCGTTGAGCCAGATTCTATAACATTATATTTCGATTCTATATCAGCTTGCATTTCTTTTTTACTCATCCAGTTTTCAGCTTTAGTCAATTCCGTAACTCCAAATGATTTAAAACTATCTCCATCGAGTAGAGCTCCAACAATTCCATTACCCAATTCGTCCGTGTGAAGATTCGGTTCCCAATTTTCATTCGGAAAAGTTACTCGGAATCTGTCAAGATTGTCGGTTACTTCAATTCCCTTTTCTAAATCTATTTTCACACATTCACAATCAGAGAGAAAGTCCGATTTTTCTTGGCAAGAATAGATAGAAGTTACTAATGTCAGTAAAATTAATATTCGGATTTTCATTTTTTGTCAAATGTTGCACAACGGTTTCGGCTATGAGTAGTTGCGTGGTTCAGCATTAAACATTGCAAGTACACACCAAATTGAAAATTCGCGAGGATTTTCAGAAGTAGGCGAGAACAAGCAATTACTTATAGCCATTGTTGTACCCAGTTATTTATTATTAAATACAGGAATTATTCTGTCTTCCAAAACTTTCCAAGTGGACTTTTGAACCTTGTCATTAATGTTCCAGCCGTTAAAAACGACTATTAAATTATAGTCTGGGGCCAACATTAAATATTGTCCTCCAAAACCATTAGTAGCAAAAACTTCACTTCTGCCATTAGAATGTTTTGGAACCCACCATTGATAACCATATCCTGTTTTGCTCTCATCATCTGGATTTACGTCTTGGACTACAGGACTTGTAGCGATTTTAGTCCAATATTCAGATACAATTTGCTTATTGTTCCATTTGCCTTTATTCAGAAATAACAAACCAATCTTTGACAGGTCTTCAGGTGAAAGATACAATCCACCTTCGGTGTCTATTTCTCCATCTGGTGTCTCTTTCCAGTAATAATCTTTTATGCCAAGAGGTTCGAATAAGGTTTCTTCAGCCCATTTATCAATTCGTTTGCCTGTAATAATCCGAACAATTTTACCCAATAAAACACTTGCACCACTATTGTAATTAAACTTTGTACCTGGAATTGTATCTGTGGGTTTATCTAGCACAAACTTTATCCATTCATCACTTTCCTCTAACAAAGTGCAATCATTAAAAGGGTCGTTGTAATCCGCTTCGTTCCATTTAAGACCACTTCTCATAGTTAGCAAATCTTCTATGGTCATTTCGTTCTTTCTTTTGTCCCAAGATTTAACATCATAATTCTCAAACAGAGAAACCACACTTGTATTAACGTCAAAATCTTTATTCAAGTCGAAAGCGATTCCTAAAAGAATTGAAGTGATGCTTTTGGTTGTAGATTGAAGTGTATGTAAGTTCGTCTGGTTATAGTAGGGGTGCCAATTTGGATGATTGTAATTATATTGATGATTAGTAGTATCATATTTTTGAGCGATTGTTTCATAGTCTTGCTCATATTTAAAATCTGCTAATAATTTTTCGTTTTGAATGACCATAAAACGGTCAATCAATCCGTATTCTCCGTTATTGATTTCCAAATTAATAGAATCAGCTACCGCTGAAATGTCCTTTTGGACTGATATGGTTTTGGAAGCTTTTTCAGTAGATTCTTTTTTCTTATTTTTTGTTTCACACCCAAAAACTATTATCGCTAGTAAAACTATAAATGGAAGTATTTTTACATTAATCTTGAGTGTTTTCATAATCTCTGTTTTAATTGGTTACAACGTTTATGTATAAGGAAAGTTGCGTGTTTGTGTGCGAGGATTTTCCGAAGGAAAATCAGAAGCAAGCAAACGAGCAACTAACTTTGGTTAAGCTAAAAGTAGCAATTTTTTTTATACGGTGTTACCTACAGTTTTTTTTATCGGTTTATTAGTGTCAGATAGTGTATTGCAAAAATCAGACGATTATTTTTGTCGGTCAAATCAATGTTCTCAATGTTTTTAGAAAAGCCAGCAACAACGGAAGGAAGTAAGTCATTTGCTTGATTAAGTTGATCAGCGTAATTTTTTATAAAATCGGATTTTTTTCCAATTTCGGTCAAATATTTTATGTAATTACTATCAGTTTTTAAATTGAAATGTTCGGAATTTGAATCCGTATATATCCACCAAATTTTGTCAAAAACCACAAACTTTTTTAAATCAGAACTCAATTTTTCCATTCCGTTTAAATTCGGCACGATTTGATTTTGAAGGACGTTATTGGAATATTCCAAATATGCTTTGTTTTCGGAATCGGTTTTGTATTCAGTCGTTAAGATTTGGTCAAATTCAGAAACAATAGAATTCAGTTCCGACAATTCGGGTTCAGTCCAAATTCCATTGAAATTGTCAATTTTACTTTCTTGTTTACAAGCTGAAAGTATAGTTAAAAATAATATTAGGATACGTTTTTTCAAATTGTAGGTAACGGCTTCGGCTATGAGTAGTTGCGTGGGTTAGCACTTAACTTTGCAAGTACGCACCAAGCTGAAAATCCGCTAGGATTTTCAGAAGTAGGCGAGAACAAGCAATTACTTATAGCCATTGTT
>NZ_JACNMF010000007.1 GCF_014270105.1 Hyunsoonleella aquatilis | reverse complement strand
TAACTTAAATTTTAAGGTGGTTACAGCGACGGGGCTCACCTCTTACCATTCCGAACAGAGAAGTTAAGCCCGCCAGCGCCGATGGTACTGCAATCCGTGGGAGAGTAGGTCGCCGCCTTTTTTGAAGACTCAATCATTAACTTGGTTGGGTCTTTTTTTTGCGCTTTACTGAATAAACTAAAAAAATACCTGACAGCCACTGGCTGTCCTCCTTTTAATTTCAAATATTATTATCTTTAGTCTCCTTTAAAAAAGAAGCTCCCGATTTGTTACAAACATGATGTACACCATTATAGATGTTGAAACTACTGGTAAAAGCAATAAGCTTACCGAAATATCTATGTTTAAACATGATGGGACGCAAGTTATAGATGAGTTTACGTCTTTAGTGAATCCTCAGCTATTAATTCCAGATTATATCACGGCGCTTACTGGTATTGATAACGGTATGGTAGCCCCTGCGCCCGCCTTTTCTGAAATTGCAGAAGATATTTTGAGGTTTACCGAAAACTGCATTTTTGTGGCACACAATGTCAATTTTGATTATAATGCTATCCGGAATGAATTTAAAGCTATAGGGATTGATTTTAACAGAAAAAAACTGTGTACCATCCGATTGGCTAGAAAACTGATACCCGGACACAGATCTTATAGTTTAGGAAAATTGTGTCATGCCTTGCATATTCCTATAGCAGAGCGTCATCGGGCGAGAGGTGATGCTGAAGCTACTGTTATTTTATTTGAACGCTTGCTTTATCAAGAACATGCGGAAACTGTTTTTAATGACTTTTTAAAAAAATCATCTAAGGAAGCCACATTGCCTTCGCATTTGCCAACTTCGGTGTTTCATAATTTACCCAACACGCCCGGTGTATATTATTTTAAAAATAAAAAAGGTAAAATTATTTATGTGGGGAAAGCTAAGGATATTAAGAAACGCGTGCTCAGTCATTTTTATAGTAAAACGAAGAAATCTTTGGCGATGTGTCGTGAGACTGCGGATATTGACTTTGCATTGTCTGGCAGTGAATTGATAGCCTTGCTAATGGAAGATGCGGCCATAAAACAGCATTACCCAGAATACAACCAAGTAGCCAAACGGGCGCCCAAAATGCATGCTATTTTTTCTTATACCGATAGAAAAGGGATTATACATATGGCGTATAATACGCTTAAAGCGACACCAAACCCGATACTGACCTTACATTCTATAACCGAATGCCGCCAGCAGATAGAACAGTTGTGTAGCCGGTTTGAACTCTGCCCAAAGTACTGCCATTTACAAGAAAATGTGGGCACTTGCAATCACTTTAAAATACATACCTGTAAAGGCGTTTGCAAGGACCAAGAGCATGTTGAAGATTACAACCAACGTGTATTGCAAGCTATAGAAAGTCTCAATAACGACAAAAAAGATGTTGTTTTAAAACAAAAGGGAAGATACGACTACGAAGATGCCTTTATTATGATTGAAAAAGGCACCTATTTAGGTTACGGTTTTATTGATAAAACAGAACAAATTAACTGCACCGAAGATTTTGAACCCTTTTTAATACGGCAGCAAGATAATCGTGATATTCAAAAGATTATTAGGAGGGTGTTGGTTTAGTTGTATGTATACTTTATGATTTTTAACTTCTACCCTTTATTTCTTTTTTCAATTTCATTCATATACCAATCTAAGGTTTTACCATTTTTTCCAAGTTCCCTTGATAAATAATTCTCGTGCCCTCTGATAACGATTTTCTTCGCGTTTAGCATCTTTAAAATCGTATCCCATTGTTTGTGCTTCCAATATATTCCTAATTCCTTTGGAAAATCTTCTGGAATTTTGTTTGATGTCTCTAAGAAATTCTTCTCGAACTGATTGATCAAGTTTGCTTTCTTCTGATTTAAGTCGTCTAATTTCTGCTTCAAAATATCTTTGTTCTTGTTCCTCAAGTTTTCTATATTCTTCTGCAAGTTTGCTTTTTTCTCTTTTAAGTCCAGTGATGCTTTCTTTTTCTCGTTCAATACTGATTTTAACTCTTTCTGTACGTTCAACAAATTCTTGCCCAATAGTTTGTTGTTGTTCTTCAAATTCAGCTCTAATTCGTTCTTCAGATTTATTGCTGTCGAGTACTTCTTCTGTAAGTTCATCAACTCCTTCTTGCTCAATTTCAAGTTCTTTTGCTTTTTCAGTATATCTTCTTTCCAAGTTTGAACAGTGTTCCTGAAATTCTTCTTCTTCTGAATTAATTGCGTCGAAGTTGCCTCTAAGTTCTGAAGATACTTCTCTTTCAATTCGTATTTCCATATCTTCCAATCCCTGCTTCTCTGTTTTTGTAGCGTTCTCAATTCTTGATATTTCAGATTCAAACTCATGTTCAGCTCTTCTGTAAGGTTCAGATTGAAGGCACTTT
Organism: Hyunsoonleella aquatilis; assembly: GCF_014270105.1. Classification (GTDB taxonomy): domain Bacteria; phylum Bacteroidota; class Bacteroidia; order Flavobacteriales; family Flavobacteriaceae; genus Jejuia; species Jejuia aquatilis. Next base: position 99,762 of record NZ_JACNMF010000007.1, on the reverse strand, counting down.
TTAATAGTTCGTAACGTATTGTTAAGTCTCGCTTTACGACACGAGATCGATTCTTCAAAAATTCTTCTTTGGTCTTCATCAAATTCCAATACTCCCTCTGAAGTTCCAGAGGAAACTCGTATATACTTGGTGCTTGCTTCGATTCCATTATATTCCCACTTTACGCGTTTTGTTGTTTTAAAATTGTCTTCTATCTCTTGTTCAGATGATTTAGGTATTATAATACTTATTGTATCAATTCCTAGGCGTCTTAACTTAATTTTCTTCTCTTCATTTACCTTATGTGTGATTACTAATTCAATTAATAGAATTGGTTTATCATTTTCATCAAAAAAAGTGACATCAGGTCTAATTAATAAATATCTATCTTCAACTTCTGGGTTTTTCCCATACTTGATTTCTCCATTACCATCTTCATAAAAAGTAAGTTGAGATTTAACCTTTTTTGCGGTTACAAATTTGGCTTTTTCTAATAAAATTGGTGAGCCATCATTTCCTTTAGGTGGATATTTATAAAGATTAGGAACTTTAATTGTTTTTAGCCTTTGTAAAATATCTGTTGCTAAAATTTCTCTATATTCTCGATTACTGAATGTACAAGGTTTCTCATCTTTTACAATATCTACTGGAACGTGACGAAAATATGACCTGTGGTTAATATTCTTTTTTTTAACAGCTTCCATCTGCTTGTCACAACCAATACAGAAATAGCCTTTACGTCCACTTTGAGCATTATCAATGAAAAGGTGCTCTCCTTTAACATTTTTGGCCCAATCGTTGTTTGCTTCTATATCATATTTTTTTTCTTCTAATGACATTTACTGTTGTAATTGAATATAAGTAAGCCTAAAAATATAAATCTTTATCAGAATAGTTGTACTATTTTTAATTAATGTTTTAGGGTTTTTGAACTTTGCAGATAGGTATATAATTTAGATTAGTCTTTGACTTTGGCAGACACCTGCGGGAGCGATAGTAGTGGTTAGCTTTTGGTGAGGCAGTCCCGATAGTTATCGGGAAGCCAAAACTAGTAACGGATAGCGCGGTTTTTACTTTTTCAGTAAAAACCCGCCCAAAAAATCGTTCAAATTAGTATCTTCAAAGTTTAAATTTTCATCTATTTAATGGCCGATAATAAGGAACTAGATTTAGCATGGCAGTTTGTGAACCATACCAACCGCTCGATTTTTTTAACGGGTAAGGCGGGGACTGGTAAAACTACATTTTTGCACCGTTTGAAAATGCGCAGTTTGAAGCGCCTTGTTGTTGTTGCACCTACTGGTGTGGCGGCCATTAATGCTAAGGGGGTGACGATCCATTCATTTTTTCAGATGCCTTTTGGCCCAATTTTACCGGATACCGATTTGAATGCGGGTAAGGGTTTCAATCGTAAATTTAGTAAAACCAAGATTAATATTATTAGGAGTATGGACCTGCTGGTGATTGACGAAATTAGTATGGTTCGTGCCGATTTGCTGGATGGTATTGATAGAACATTGCGCCGTTTTAGAAATCGTAATAAAGTGTTTGGTGGTGTGCAGGTACTGATGATTGGTGATTTACAACAACTATCGCCTGTCATCAAAGAGAACGAATGGGAGTTATTGCGCCATGAGTATAAAAATGGTTTCTTTTTCAGTAGTAAGGCATTCATGGCCTGTAACGCTATTACTATAGAACTAAAGCATATTTACCGCCAAGAAAACCCGAAGTTTATTGAGATTCTGAATGAAATTAGAAATGATCGACTGTCGGAGCAAGGCGCGGCAGAGCTCAACAAACGCTACTTTCCTGATTTTAAACCTGAACCGGATGAAGGTTACATTTCCCTAACGACGCACAACAATAGGGCAGAGGCTACCAATACCAAAGAGTTGGAAAAGTTGAGTACAGCACCTTTTACGTATCGGGCAAAGGTGAAAGGCAAATTTCCCGAAATGTCTTATCCCAATAAGGAAATTCTGGAATTGAAGGTTGGGGCCCAAGTGATGTTTATAAAAAATGATAGTAGTCCGGAGAAGCGCTATTTTAATGGGAAGATTGGGAAAGTCATCCATTTGGACGCAGATGAAATTACGGTGCATTGTCAGGACGATGAGTTCAATATTATTGTGACACCTGAGGAATGGGAAAACGTAAAATACTCTGTGGATGATGAAACGAAAGCTATTACGGAGGAAAATATTGGCAGTTTTACCCAAATGCCTTTGCGCTTGGCTTGGAGCATCACGATTCATAAAAGCCAAGGGCTAACCTTTGAAAAGGCCATTATAGATGCCGAAGGTGCATTTGCCCATGGGCAAACTTACGTGGCGCTTAGCAGATGCAAGTCTTTGGAAGGTTTGGTGTTAAAAAGTAAGATTCATTCCAATCAGATTATATGCGATGGTAATGTAGCAAGTTTTAATGCTCAGGCGGCTGCAAATGAACCGGATCAAAAGGTTTTGGAGGATTCTCAAAAGTATTTTCAGTTGGATTTGATCGCAGAGATTTTTGGGTTTTATCCATTTTTAAATCCTTTGAACCGTATTTTGGATATTTACTATAAAAACCGAACGGTAATTGAAGGGCCTGTTGAAACTACGTTTTTGCCTATTAAAGCATGCCTGACCAATTTTTTAAAAGTAGCTAATGGGTTTAATGCACAATTAAAAGAGCTTTCGGAGGGTGAAGGTTTGGCTGAAGATAGTGCAGTAATTCAAGAACGTTTTAAAAAAGCGATAGCTTATTTTAAAAGTGAAACCGAAACCAAAATTTTAGAGCCTTTAAAAACGTTTGCATTTACTACGGATAACCAAACTATAGATAAGGATATTACCAAGAATTTGGACGTCCTTGAAGATTTACTTACCGTGAAGCTACTGTATTTTAGGGGCATGATATCGGGCTTTAAAGCAAAGCAATTTTTGGAGTTGCGTGCTAAATCCGTGTTCACAGGAAAAGATAAGCCTAAAAAACCAAGAAAAGCTGTTATTGAGGGCACCAGCAATGTGGAGCTTTTTGAAAAATTGCGCATATTAAGAAATGATATTGCCCAAGAAAAGGATTTGATACATTATCAGATTTTTGCTCAAAAGACACTGTACGAAATGTGTGAAACCTTACCGACTACAAAACAGGAATTATTGAAAGTAAATGGTATGGGGAAAACACGGGTTGAAAAATACGGTGATGCTATTTTAAAGGTTATTCGGGCCTATTGTGATGAGCATGATATTGAGACTTCTGCGGAAGCCGAAATTTTTGATGCGCCCAAACCAAAGCGTAAAAAAGGGGATACCAAAAAAGAATCTTTATCATTGTTTCAATCGGGTAAATCCGTGCAGGAGATTGCGGATGTTCGAGAGCTGAACACCAACACCATTATTGGACATTTAGCGAGTTTTATACCTTCTGGTGAAGTGGAAATAACGGATTTAATCCCTGAAACGCATTACAATGAACTAAAGGAAATTATTCCGCAGAAAACCTTTGAAAACCTATCGGATTTGAAGCATCAGTTGGATGATAAATATAGTTATGGTGCATTGCGGTTGGTACTTGAAGATTTGAATTCCTGACCCCTCCGCCTTCAGCACCTCCCCTTAAAACAAGGGGAGGAGTTCAGAAAGCATTTAGATATTTTGATTACTTTTTGTAAGGATTTGAATGTGGTTTGACTAAACGAGCATTCTATTTGAAATTCAAATTATTTAGTTAAATTAGTGTCCATGAACGTTATCATCCTATCTACTTTAAAAACCCTTCGGAAATCCCAAGTTTTATTAGATAATTTATCGAATGCACAATTATGTGATGCTTCTGTGCCTCCTTATTATTCTAGCATAGGAACGCACATTCGTCATATCTTGGATTTTTATGATTGTATTTTTAATGTGGATGAAAACAGTAAAGTGGACTTAACAGCTAGAAGCAGAAATAAGGTTGTGGAATCAGATTGTGGCTGTGCGCAAGATTATTTGAAGAGCATTATCTCAAGATTGAATAGGGCTTCTTTTGATATTAACGACACCGTTTTGGTTACGGATGATTTGGGATTGGGGAAAACCGAGATTCCCTACACATACGGCTCGTTATTGGCGCAGGCTAACAGCCACACCATTCACCATTACGCTATTATAAATTATATTTTCGATAGTTTGGGTATTGAGATCAATGATGATCAATTTGGGTATAATCCAACTACGCCCAAGCAAGTAGCTTCGAAGTGATATTTTTTGAAAGAGAGAGGGTTCTCGATACGATTTTTTGCAAAAATCACTCGAACTTGTAGAAGTCAACTAATTCGAGGACGAAATTAACAATAATTAATTTTGTCCAATGAGAAACACAAATGATGATTATACATTAATCCGGAATTATATTCAGAAGTATCAGTTTTTGATAAAAGAATATGATTTGGTAGCAAGTTCTACTTCTTTTTGAACATACTGTTCATGATGGTTCTGATACCTTTGAACATCATGATTACGGCCATTGCAGAAATGGCACAGCCCATAATTAGAAGTGGTAAATATAATTTGTCATCTGGCTTACTAAAGGCAAAGCTTAGCAATATAGGCCCCATAAAAAGGCTTAACAAAGCAAATACCATTGTCTTTATACCCTTCAGCAAAACTTTTTTATCTGTTCTATTTTCTTCGCTCATTATTGTAGTGTTTTATAGCGTTTCTTACGCTTTTGTGTTCGTTAAGTAGTTCTAAAGCTTCAGCTTCAGAAACCTTAATTTCTTTCATTATCATTTTTGTTCCTCTGTCCACTAACTTGTTGTTGCTCAATTGCATGTCCACCATTTTATTACCCTTTACATGGCCTAGCTGAATCATTGTGGATGTAGTAATCATATTCAATACCAATTTCTGGGCGGTGCCAGCTTTCATCCGCGAACTTCCGGTTACGAATTCTGGGCCAACTATCACTTCAATAGGAAATTGGGCAGTTTGCGATAAGGGACTATTACGGTTGCAAGTAATGCATCCCGTTACGATATTATTTTGATTGCAAGTTTCCAAAGCTGAAACCACATAGGGCGTTGTACCCGAGGCCGCAATTCCGACAACAACATCTTTTGCACTGATTTGATATTCCTGTAAATCCTTCCAGCCTTGGGTTGTGGAGTCCTCGGCAAACTCAACTGCTTTTCTAATGGCAGAATCACCACCTGCAATTAAACCAATTACCAAGTCATGGGAAACGCCAAAAGTTGGAGGACACTCTGAGGCATCCACAATCCCCAATCTACCACTGGTTCCTGCACCCATATAAAATAGGCGACCACCATGCTTTAGTTTTGAAACAATTTGATGTACTAAGGCTTCGATTTCTGGCAAGACCTTTTCAACAGCGTGAGGGACGGTTTTGTCTTCGTTGTTAATGTTTTTCAACAATTCCGAAACGCTCATCTTTTCCAGATGGTCGTGATTGGAATCCTGCTCGGTAGTTTTGGTGAAACTCATGTTTCAAAAATACTAATTATAAAAAAAGCTCCCGAAATGGAAGCTTTAATATTTTAATTTAAAATCGAATTAAACGTCGAATTTGGTCGCATTACACTATTCGCTTCCGATTCATCAGGAAGATAATAACCTCCAATACTTACAGGTTTACCTTGAATTTCATTTAGGGCTGTTACAATATCGGACTCGGCTTTCTCCAATTTTTGAGCAATAGGGTCAAACTCTTCTTTTAAGGATTGATCCTCATTTTGATTTGCCAATTCCTGTGCCCAATAAAAGGCAAGGTAAAAATGACTACCTCTGTTGTCCAATTCTCCGGCAACCCTTGATGGGCCTTTATTATTATCCAATAACTTTCCTGTTGCTTCATCCAATGTTTCGGCCAAGACTTTAACTTTTGGGTTGCTGTTTACCTCACTGTAATGTTCCAAAGAAACTGCCAGCGCTAAAAACTCACCCAAAGAATCCCAGCGTAAATGGTTTTCCTCCAACAATTGTTGTACGTGCTTTGGAGCAGAACCTCCTGCACCAGTTTCAAATAAGCCTCCTCCATTCATCAAAGGCACAATAGACAACATTTTTGCGCTAGTTCCCACTTCAAGAATAGGGAATAGGTCCGTTAAATAATCACGTAGCACATTACCAGAGACCGAAATGGTATCTTTCCCATCTTTCAATCTTTTACAAGTGAAAAGCGTTGCATCCACTGGAGCAAGAATTCTTAAATCCAACCCAGAGGTATCGTGGTCTTTTAAATAAGTGTTTACTTTTTTAATCAATTCCGCATCGTGCGCTCTGTTTTTGTCTAACCAAAATACTGCAGGAGCCTGTGAAGCTCTCGCCCGGGTAACGGCTAATTTTACCCAATCCTGAACAGGAGCATCCTTTGTTTGGCACATGCGCCAAATATCACCTTCTTCAACATTATGTCGCAACAATACGTTGCCGGAAGCATCTATAACTTTTACAACACCGTCGGAAGCAATTTCAAAAGTTTTATCATGAGAACCGTATTCTTCTGCCTTTTGAGCCATTAAACCAACATTAGGTACTGTACCCATTGTTGTCGGGTCAAAAGCACCATGTTCCTTGCAGAAATCTATAGTAGCCGCATAAACACCGGCATAACTACTGTCCGGGATAACGGCTTTGGTGTCCTGAAGATTGCCCTGGGCATTCCACATTTTACCAGAAGTACGAATCATCGCAGGCATCGAAGCATCAATAATTACATCACTTGGTACATGCAAATTGGTAATCCCTTTATCGGAATTTACCATGGCAATGCCAGGTCCTTTTTCATAAGTGGCGGCAATATCCGCTTCAATTTCTTGGCGTTTATCAGCGGGTAGTTCCTGGATACGTTCCAATAAATTTCCAAGACCTGAATTAACGTTAACACCAAGCGCTTCAATGGTTTCACCATGCTTTTCAAAAACATCCTTGAAGAATATTTTTACCGCATGCCCAAAAATAATTGGGTCGCTCACCTTCATCATGGTGCCTTTCATGTGCAATGAAAACAGAATATTTTGTTCACGAGCATCCGCTACTTGAGCTTCAAAAAACGCCAATAATGCCTTTTTGCTCATTTTGGTGGCATCAATAATCTCGCCTTTTAATAAAGGAAAACTACCTTTTAAAACAGAGGCATTGCCATTGGTGTCCTCATGCACGATTTTGATACTTGTCGCTTCACCAAGAGTCACCGATTTTTCGTTATGGGCAAAATCGCCGGCACTCATAGTGGCCACATGGGTCCTTGAATTTTCAGACCATGCACCCATTCTGTGCGGGTTCTTTTTCGCATAATTCTTTACGGCCTTTGGAGCCCGTCTATCACTATTACCCTCGCGTAAAACAGGGTTTACGGCACTTCCCTTTACTTTATCGTAACGCTCCTTAATGTCTTTTTCTGTGTCATTTTCCGGTTCATTTGGGTAATCTGGAATCGCAAAACCTTTGGACTGCAACTCCTTAATGGCCCCTTTCAACTGAGGTACTGAAGCACTGATGTTCGGCAATTTTATGATATTGGCTTCTGGCTTTTTTGCCAATTCGCCTAGTATTGCCAAATCATCAGAAACCTGTTGTTCTTCCGTTAAAAAATCGGGAAAAACTGCAAGGATTCTTGCCGCCAAGGAAATATCCCTAGTTTCAATTTCGATACCAGAAGATTTTACAAAAGTCTCCACGATTGGTAAAAAGGATCGTGTTGCCAAAGCTGGTGCCTCGTCAGTTTTTGTATAAATAATTTTAGACATTCGCGTCGCGTTTTTTTATGAATAAAAGAGCTAAAAACAGCAGAGAAAATTCGATTCGTTTTTAGCGACTGCGAATATACGAAATTTGATAGTTATAATGGAAGCATATGGAAGGGAAAAACAGAGAACCCGGAGACATTTCGCATAATTTTAATATATCCTCTGAGAAGTATTGAATTGTCAAAATTGCATATCATATAATGCCAAAAATAAAAAGCCATATCACTATAGAATTTAATCTATTCTGACATGGCTTTCCTTGAAATAACTTTACGTGACCTAATTTAACATTGCTGTTAAAATCAACCTGCATTTTCAAACAGATCTTTTCAATTCAAGTAACGGTATTTCAAATGAAACATAAGATGTAATTTTCAAAATGTATTGACCTATTACTATCATGTTTCATGATGTAATTGTTTTTTCTCAGTGTTTGCTTTCATTCTACATTTTCATGAGGAAATCCTGTCAAACATCACTTTCAAATGCCTCGGGCGTTTTAAGTCCTTCTCATTTTTAAGCTTTTAGTCACGCGTTCATTCCAGCAATCTACATTTGGGGAATGTTTGTAACCTGCGGTTTCATTATTTACATTTTCATGTAAATCGTTCAACCTAAAAAAAACAATTATATGTGTAAAGAACGTTTCTTTTACGGAATTTTTAAATTTAAATCTGCATGAGTTGCAAAACCGGCATGCACCGTTATTTTTAATTCCTCACCTAATATACGCCAAAAGTTCCGTATTGCCAAATTTTTGTAACGTTTTATATGTCAACCGCTTATCAACAGCACTTATTAACTTTTGTTCATAAAAAAAGCCCTGGGCAAATCCAAGGCTTTTCAGTGTTGTTAGTTTTTCTGTTAGTGTCTTTTCTCTTTAATTCTTGCTTTCTTACCAGTAAGGCCTCTAAAGTAGTAAATACGTGCACGACGTACTTTACCACGCTTGTTCACCTCAATTTTCTGCAAAGCAGGCAAGTTTACAGGGAAGATACGCTCAACGCCGATAGACCCCGACATCTTTCTGATGGTAAATGTCTCAGAGGAACCAGAGCCTCTTCTTTGGATCACAACCCCTCTAAAAAACTGGGTACGCGTCTTGTTGCCTTCCTTAATTTCGTAATAAACGGTAATGGTGTCACCGGCACCAAAATCCGGTATGTCCTTTTTTGTTACAAATTCGTCTTGAACAAATTTTACTAAAGATTCCATGTCTTTATGCTTAAAAATAGTTGATTCGAAACAACATACACGATTCTCGCCAGAGGTTAACCCGAAATTGGGTGCAAATATAATTAATAATACAAAATGCACAATTATTAATTTTATTTTTTATTTGGGCGCGTGCCTACCTGTGGTATCGCAGGCAGGTTACCCTTTTTAGTAATTTGGGCGTTCCCCTCGATGTAACTTTAGAAAGCGTAATGAAACATCCGTCCTCGGGTCGGGCTTTCCGTTATATCTTTTTTTGTAACTCCACCGAGGGTCATTGCGAGCTTGGCGAAGCAATCTCATCAACCAAAGAGATTACTTCGTCGTGCCTCCTCGTAATGACGGGATATTTGTAAAAACAAAAAAAGGATGCCACTTCAATCCCTAACACGGGCTTGTTTAATTGCTTCGGCGCGAATACCATGGGTATCGTGGTTTTTTTGGAGAGGTTCGTTTAACGGAATTGTATATGAAAAGTAACATTTTTATGTAAAATACTTTTCAGATTAAAACAAAGATAACAGAAAAGAACTATACTTAAAGTTTAGCTCTTGACTGCTATTTTTTATAAACCGCGTTGGCCATAGTAATTCTTAGAATGGATTTGTAGCCCAAATTGTAACTTCAGGAATGAATCCTTTTTTTCTCATTTCTATAATTGAAATAATTGCATGAGCTACATCTTTAGAACCTAATTTGTTTGATTCTTCTTCTCGTTCTTTTCTTTCCTTGTCTGCAAATGCTGTAGCTACTTCACTTGGATTAACTAAACAAACTCGAATATTGTCTTTTCTCAATTCAGCTTGCCATGATTGCGTTATTCCTCTTACAGCAAATTTGGAAGAAGCATAAACACTACCTCTTACAAACCCTTTTGAACTTGCTGTAGAACCTATGTTTATAATATCTCCATGGTTTTGTTTCTTGAAAACAGGAAGAATCTCTTGAGTTAATAGAATTAAACCAAAGACATTGGTAGAATAAATATCCATTAGGTTTTCTTCTGTAATTTCACCTAATAATGGGAAAACACCAATTCCTGCGTTATTAATTAAGACATCAACTTTTCCATTTAATAAATCTACTGCTTCTTTTGCCTTTATAGGAATAGATTTTAAATCGCTAATATCAAATGGGAGAGGGATGGCATCCAATTCATTGGCAACTTCTTTTAATTTATTAGCATCCCGTCCAGTAATAACTACGTTAGCACCTTTATCTATAAATTGTCTAGCAGTTTCTTTACCTATACCAGAGCTACCACCAGTAATAAGCACATTTTTATTCCTTAGTTCCATATTTACTTATTAACAGACAAAAGGTGCCCCATTTGTAATGCATCTTTTACCAAGGATTCTTGAATTGGCGCAACTTTAGTATTGTAATCAATTAAACCGTAATCAATTCCTGACACAACACGTTCTGCACGATTTCCTTTTTCAGCTTCGACAAGTTCAGTAATACTGTCTGCTACTAATTGTGGATTCGGTGCATCATCTGTTGCATAAAAACCTTCGAAGTTTTTTAACATAGCGTATGGAACATCTTTGTGTTCTCCATAAGCGTTAAATACATCTTGATTTTCTTCTTTAGGACCTGTAAATAACAAATTTGTTCCAAATGGCCCAGGCTCTACTATACTCACTTCAATGCCAAAAGGAGCTAATTCGTATCTCATTGCCTGCGAATAGGCTTCTACAGCGTGTTTACTTGCGCAGTAAATTCCGAAATACGGGAAAGTAAGTCTCCCCGCTAATGATGTTACATTTACGATTAGTCCGTCTTTTTGTTTTCGCATATAAGGTAGAACTGCTTTTGTCGTACGCAGAATACCAAAGAAGTTCGTTTCAAATTGTTCTTTGGCTTGTTCAATACTGTAAGCTTCTGTAATGCCAACAAACATATAACCAGCATTATTTATAAGATGGTCAATTTTTCCATCGCTTTTGGCAATTGTATTTATAGCTGATATCACGGAATAGTCATTATTCACGTCCATATCAAGAACTGATATTTTCAGATTTTCTTTTTCAGCAATGTTTAATAAGTCTTCTTTTTTTGAAGCATTTTTAGTTTCACTATTTCTCATTGTAGCCCATACTTTATAACCTTTTCTGGCTAAAGTTAATGTAGTTAGGTAACCGAATCCACTACTACTTCCTGTAATTACAACTGTTTTGTTTTTTGAATTTTCCATTTTATTTATTTTGAATTATTTATTATTAGACCAGTCTACTATTAAATGTTAAAAAAAATTATAATATATATTTTTCTAGGTATAGAATAAATGTTTCAATCGACTCTACATTTTTTGCCGACTTCATTCTTAACAATGCTCCTTCCCACATTGTAAGGATTAAATCACTTAAAATTTTAGGGGATTCACTTATTTTAATATTTCCTTCAATTTGTCCTTCTTGAATACAGTTTTCAAAACACTTTTCCCAAACACTTAATTCGTTTGCAATCGAAATACTAAATGATTCAGAAAAGTCAGATAGTTCTGTGCTACAATTTCCTAGTAAACAACCTTCTTTATACTCTTTCACTATATAAATATCTTGCATATCTCTAAAGAAAGATATTATTCTTTGTTTATGATTTTTAGTGCCATCTTCTAAATAACTTCTAAGTACAACTAAAGATTTCTCAGAATAAAACTTGATTATTTGTAAACCAAAATCCTCTTTACTTTTGAAGTAATAGTAGAATGAACCTTTAGGAATATTAGCTTCTTTCAGAATTTTATTCAAGCCAATATTATGATATCCATTTTTTAGAATTAAATCAGTTCCTTTTTCTAAAATACTTTCTACTATTTCTTTTTTCATTATTCAAATATTAGACCAGTCGTCTACAAATTTAATAATAAATTTATAAATGAAAAGTATTTCTTTAGGTTTTTATTATTGCCAACGCGGTCACGGATATTTGCCGTTCTGATTTCCTTATATCCGCCGTTAAACGAATGTATCATTTTTTTTCTGACAAAGTCATGGTTTTGGCTTTCATGAGCAGGAATGTTTATTAGGTAAAACTATAGATCACCCTAACAGAATATGTGTCCTTATCCAAGGATTTTCTATGTGATTAAAACCCCTCAAATACTCCCAATCCAAAAAGGGCAAAATCATACTTAACCGGGTCTTCAGCATCCAGTTTCCGCAAATTTTTGTCCAGTTCCAAAAGCGCTTTGGCATCATTTTGCTTTCTTTTCAGCAAGCCCAGTTTTCGGGCCACGTTACCGGAATGTACATCCATGGGGCAAGATAATTGGCTGGGCGAAAGGTGTTTCCAAATCCCAAAATCCACCCCGGCATTATCCTGTCGGATCATCCACCGCAGATACATATTGATACGTTTCGCTGCCGATTTCTTCAACGGGTCGCTTACATGTTTTTGACTACGGGGAATATGCTCAATTTCAAAAAACAGCGTTTTGAATTTCGAAATAGATTTTTGAAGTGAATCCTTTTCCGCATGTTTTGAAAACACTTGTTCCAAACCACCATGATTCTTATAAATATGTTGCAACGATTTTATAAATTGAATGCAATCATCCCCATTAAAGGTGCGGTGCACAAAAGGCTCCAGTTTTTCCAAATCACTCTTTTGATGGTTCAAAACAAAATCAAAGGGCGAATTATCCAAAAGTTCCATTAACCTTTGGGCATTGTTGATAATGCTCTTTCGGTTACCCCATGCAATGGTGGCCGTAAGAAAACCTGATATTTCAATATCCTCTTTTTTTGAAAATCGGTGGGGTACCTGTATGGGGTCACTTTCAATAAATTTTGGGTTGTTGTACTGTTCTACCTTTTCGTCTAAGAAGATTTTGAGTTCCGCCTTTGGAAGTTTATTTCCTATTTTATTCATATTTGGCAAAAATAGCTGTAATTAGCTAAGTACAAAATAGACTAAGATCTTTATTAAACCTAGTAGCCAATTTATGATTCGCCCTAATAAGTCATGTATTCTTCCAATTATAGTGTTTTCCCAATTTTGCTGTACATCCCTGTGGTTTGCGGGTAACGGGGTTATGGGCGGAATTACGGAAAGCTTTAGTTTAGAAGGTAATGCCTTAGGATACTTAACTTCTGCGGTACAGTTGGGATTTATTTTTGGGACGTTTGTTTTCGCTTTATATACAATAACAGATAGGTATTCACCCTCAAAGGTGTTTTTTTGGAGCGCCATAATTAGTGCCGTATTCAACCTTTTTGTTGTGTTTGAATTTAATACAACAAGTTCTTTATTGGCCTTTCGGTTTGTAACAGGCGTTTTTTTAGCAGGTATTTATCCTGTGGGAATGAAAATAGCAGCAGATTATTTCAGTAAGGGTTTGGGGAAATCACTTGGGTTCTTGGTCGGCGCCCTGGTTTTAGGAACTGCCTTACCACATCTTTTGAGGGGTTTAGGATGGTTTCCGTCATGGCGATCAGTGATTTATGCCACCTCCGTGTTGGCTATTTTTGGAGGTATAATAGTATTGGTGTTGGTTCCAAATGGCCCATACAGAAAACCGGCATCTAAGTTTGATTTTTCTTTTGTTTACAAGGTTTTTAAGCCTTTAAATTTTAGGTCTGCGGCTTTTGGGTATTTTGGGCATATGTGGGAACTTTATGCGTTTTGGGCTTTTCTTCCCGTAGTTCTGGCCGCTTATCAGAATTATCATGGTATAATAGAATTTAATACTTCCTTGATTAGCTTTATGGTAATAGCCATTGGGGCATTGGGTTGTGTGCTTTCAGGATATCTATCACAAAAATATACATCAAAAAACGTGGCTGCATTCGCACTAGGTATTTCTTGTGTTTGCTGTATTTTGTCGCCATTCTTTTTTCTATCAGAATTTCAAGTATTGAATTTTATCTTTTTGGTAATTTGGGGAATGGTGGTAATAGCGGACTCTCCATTGTTTTCAACGTTGGTGGCTCAAAATACCGAAGCCGAAGTAAAGGGTACTGCTTTAACTATTGTAAACTCTATTGGTTTTGCGATAACTATTATAAGCATTCAAATTTTGAATACTTTGGAGTTAATTATTGATGCGAAATATTTGTTTCTAATTCTATCGATAGGACCCATTTTTGGATTAATGGCCTTACTGAAAGAAAAGAAAGCTTAGGAAACAATCTTGCCATCTACCATAACCAGTTTTCTATCAGCCATATCGGCCAATTCCTCATTATGGGTAACGATAACAAAGGTCTGCCCAAATTCGTCGCGAAGCTTAAAAAAGAGATTGTGCAGGTTTTCGGCAGATTCGCTATCCAAATTTCCGGACGGCTCATCTGCAAAAATTAAATCAGGTTTGTTTATCAATGCCCTTGCCACGGCAACGCGTTGTTGCTCACCACCGGAAAGTTCGTTGGGCTTGTGATTATAGCGATGCGATAGTCCCAAAAAGTCCAGTAACTCTTTAGCACGTTTTTCAGCTTCGGCTTTGTTGGTGCCTTTTATAAACGCTGGCAAACACACATTTTCTAGGGCCGTAAACTCGGGCAATAATTGATGAAACTGAAAAATAAAACCAATATGTCGGTTTCTAAATTTAGCCAATGCTTTATCGTTAAGCGATTTTATTTCGTTATTATTGATAACCAAGCTAAAATCTCCAGTTTTTGAAGCTTTGTCCAAAGTGCCCAAAATCTGTAAAAGTGTTGTTTTTCCAGCTCCCGAGGCTCCAACAATCGAAACCACTTCACCTTTTTTTACTTCAATATCCACGCCCTTCAGGACGTGTAAATCGTCATAATATTTATGGATGTTTTTGGCTTGAATCATGGGTTATAAATAACAGGCGTGAATTTACCATTTTAAGTCGTTACCCACAATTATGATTTAAAATTATTGTTTGAAATTACTATTTCGGCACAAATGATGGTGTAAACCGATAAAATAAATTTTGAAATTTATATATTGAGGCTATAATCGGAAAAGATGCCATACAAGAATTTTGAAGAGTACAGTATCCAAGTAACGGATGATGTTAAGGAGCGCTATAAAAAAATAATTGAAGACTTAGGAGAAGATACTGACCGGGACGGTCTTTTAAAAACCCCGGAACGGGCCGCCAAGGCCATGCAGTTTTTGACCCAAGGCTATGACCAGGACCCCGTCGAAATCCTGACAAGTGCTATGTTTAAGGAATCCTATAATGAAATGGTGATTGTTAAGGATATTGAATTGTATTCGCTTTGCGAGCATCATATTTTACCTTTTTTCGGAAAAGTGCATATTGCTTACATCCCTAATGGCCACATAGTTGGGTTGAGCAAATTGCCAAGAATTGTGGATGTATTTGCGAGGCGTTTGCAAGTGCAAGAGCGTCTAACAGAACAGATTTTAGATTGTATAAACGATACCTTGAAGCCACAAGGCGTAGCTGTGGTTATTGAGGCCTCACACATGTGTATGATGATGCGGGGAGTGCAAAAACAGAATTCAATAACCACTACATCGGGTTTTCGTGGGCAGTTTGAAAAAATAGAAACTCGTAATGAATTCTTGAAATTGATTGGTAAGTAGTTAGTTATCTTGCAAATAGGTGTAACATTTGGTATGCTTATTGTACTTATCAGTTAAATTAGTTATTGAATGAATAAATACAAAAAATTAGCTCTAAGCCTAGTGTTGGACGCCTGTGGATACATCTCTTTCGTGTTTCCGCCATTTGATATTGCATGGGCACCATTATCAGCTTACTTAATGACAAGACTTTACAAAGGCAAACAAGGTAAAATTGCGGCAGCGATAGCGTTTATCGAAGAAGCTATGCCAGGGCTGGATGTGATTCCTACTTTTACTTTGATGTGGTTATACACGTATGTGTTCAAACCCAAGGAAACGATAATTGAAGTGTAAAAAAATCCCTTTCTAGTTTAGAAAGGGATTTTTTATCAGAAGGCAAAAAGGTCTATTGCACTACAACATTAAATGTTTCGGTAATGTCTTCTTCGCCTCCAGCGTTGGTCATATCACCATTACTAACACCACTGGCATCCTTCATTGGCTCATGGATTAGGGTTACCGTAACAGTTCCAGTTCCGGCAGCACCAGTGGTCAGTGTAAAACTTAATCCAATAGGATTGTTGTCGGCATCCATGTCACTATAAGCAAAAGTGGCGATAGAGTTGGTTGCCTCGAAAAAGAACTGGTGTTCTTCATCTTCTTCCTCAACTTCCTCAGTAATATCTTCGGCAGGCGTTTCTAATTCATTCAGTAACTCTATACTTCCATTGTAGGTAGTATTGGCCGTTAAATTTACTGGATCAGTTACAACAGGAGGGTTTGGGCCATCACCATCTGTATCCCTAGTTTGCATAGTTACTGTTGTACCTCCACCAACTGGTGTTAAGGTAATCGTCATTGTGGTAATCACTTCTTCCTCAACAACAGGTGCTGGGGTGTCGTCGTCATTATCACAGGCAACGAATGTTCCAACAAGCATTGCTAAAATTAAAATTCGATTTAATGTTTTCATTTTTTTTAAAATTTAATAGTTCAACTTTATTTGTAACATAAAATTCCTTCCCAAGTCATCGGCAAAATATCTTAATCTATTTAAGTATTCTCTATAGGAAGTATTCAATACATTGAACACGGTCAGTCCAATGTTCAATTTTGTTCGTTCTGATAGCGGGACGGTAATATCACTTCTAAAGTGCAACAAATGATAGGCTGGCGGAGGCGTACTGATATCCACCAAAACAATTTCTTGCGTTGTCGGATTTAAGGTTTCGAAATTGAAATCCGGATAGTCGTTTTGCTCAAACACCCATTCACTTTCCAGACTGGTATTAAAGTCTAACCATTTCTCATTACTGTATCCTAATACGTTAACAGTCCTAAAAGCAGGCATATCAATTAATGCGGTTTTCGCTTTGGTATCTCTTCCTTTAATGAAAGAGGATGTGTGATTGATTTGCCACTGCTCATTAAACTGGTAATTCCCTGAAAGATCCACACCATATAAAAGTGCATTGGTCTGCAAGTAATTCCAAACAGGGAATGCTCCTCTTATGGTCTGTTCCGTTCCAAAAGGCACAATTTGAATAAAGTCTTTAATGTGGTTGGCAAAGGCTTCAACCTTCAGGTCTAATTTCGATGTTTTCAATATGTAGGATGCACCAAACCGATTTGAGGTTTCCTGTTCCATTCGTAGATCACCCAATTCAATTCTTGCGGCAGAATGGTGCAACCCATCGCTAAATAATTCAGAAGGGTTGGGCGCACGTTGGGACAAGCCGTAATTGAACATCACAGAATTCCGGTCATCAATTTTATGTGAAATTCCAGCGGAAATGGATACGTTATGAAAATTATAAACCGGGTTGGTCAATAACTGTTGCGCATCAAAATCGATGACACCGTATTGAATTTCCCTACCAAAAACGGAGCCCAGAATAATATCATTGAACTCATTGCTGTAATTTCTTTCCAGCCACCTGGAAGTCTGATAGAATTTTTGGGCATCAATTCTATTGAAATCATAGCGCAGTCCAAAATCCACATTCGTGTTATCGCCCCATTTTAAATTTGAAATGGCGAATACCCCGATGTCATATCTGTCGTAATCAGGAATCAATCGCCTTATACCCGTATCCGGATTGGCAAAGTTGTTTTGGTACCTGGCGTGAATGCCAAAATTGTAAATGGCATTACTGTTGGCATCCAATTTTAAATCTGCCAAAATGGAGTGGGTCTTTAAATTCAAATCCACTGCGGGTTTGCCATCATCACCGCGCCTGACATCGTATTCAAAACGCTGATTGTTCTGAAAATCGTATTGCACTTGAAAACGTCCAAATTGCTTAAAACGTTTATAAAACTCTGCTTTCAAAATTTGATGTGTCACCTCTTGTCTTGGTGAATTGATGTCGTAACTGAAGTCTTCAATCACGATAGGCTGTCCACTGTTTATGGCTTCAACCAAATCATTAATGCTTCCAATATGCGCCGACCTTAAAATGCCTATTTCATTATTCAAATAACTGTAATTGACATTAAACCCTTTTTCAAAAGTCTTAAAGCCACCACTTACATTAAATCCTCTGGCTTTCAAACCGGAATTGGTCAAAACGTAATCCGGGGCTTCAAAATCCCCAAAACGCTTCATTGAGGCCTGCCCATTTATAAACCAACCTTTTTTCCATGTTTTGGTTAATGAACTTGCCACGTTATAACCCCTTCCGTTAGTTTGTCCGCTTAAAATGGTTTTACCGTAAAGTGAATCTTCAGCTATAACTGCAGTTGGCTTCAATACGACCACACCACCTATGGCATCTCCACTGTAAGCCAAAGCATTGGCTCCTTTTATAACATTTATTGTTCCGGCGGCATTCAAATCGATATTGGGCGCATGTTCGATGCCCCATTCCTGATCTTGCAATAAAACACCATTGGTAATTACAGAAATTCTACTGCTATGCAAGCCATTGATGACTGGTTTTACAATTGAATTTCCTGTGTTTATGGACGAAACACCACTAACTTGCTTTAAGGCGTCACCTAGATTTAGGGCGCTAAAACGCTCCACCGTCTCCGTATTTAATTGGGTTTCCTGAGCCGTTTTAGTCAACTTTCTTGTAGTATTCCCGGATACTTTCACCTCGTGCAATTCTTCAACGTGGTGCTCCATGTTGATTTCCTTGTAAGTATCACCATTGATATCGATTTTCACACGTTGGGTTTCACAACCCACATGGGATACGACCAATACTAGCTTGCCATTGCAGAGGTTTTTAATGGTGAATTTCCCATTTATATCCGCAGTGGTGTAGGTATTGAGCGTCTCAATATAGATGGTGGAGCCAGACATAGGCGTACCATCGTGAAAATCTTTTACTTCACCTAAAAGCGTATATGTACAATTTTGAGAATGGACCACGCTGAAAAAACAGCAGGCCAAAATCAGCAAATAGTGTTTCATTAATTTATGTTTTAGTTCAAAACCAGAGGGCTTAAACTAAAACTGGAGGACCACGCAATGAAAAAGATAATTGCCGATGATTATCTAGGAATCTGTATGTTAGAATTTGAGTTTTATGATGATGGGCAATTTGAACCCAGTCACCAAAACCCTGTGGTGCTAAAAAGTGATTGTTGATTTGGAATTTCTGGAATTCGCAATCCAAATCCACTTTGTGAATGTGCGTGTCATCACCCCCAACACAAAGCACATGCTCGTGATGCTCAAAAATATGGGCAACCTTTATAGCTGTTGGGGTAAAAAGGGTTGCTACCAGTAAAATGGTAGATAACCTAAAAACAATATGTTGCCTTAGTCCCTGCACTATTCCATAAATCGCTTAAATCCCAATCTGGACAACATTTTCTTTTCAAAGTTCCAAAAGAATTTGAACTGCCCAAACACCCAGCCGAAAAACACAAGAAGAAATTGGTACATCACAAACAGAATAAGTATTCTGATAACCCAATACCCGAAGGTGCTAAAAGTATCTGGAGTAATATTTAATGCGGAAAGAATTGGTTTCCCAATGTAGGACGCCGTAGATCCGGTAACCGCAAATACGATAAGTATTAATACAATTTGCAGGTTAGATTCTATACCCCAGCGTTCCTTTAATTTTTTCACTCTTGCAATTTACGTGCAAAAGTATTAAAATGAAATTAAATTCTCGGAACGAAGGGCCCTAATCTTTGGTTGTATTTCAATTGAAAGTAGATAAAGTAGTGGTAAAGCAAATAATTTACCTCATACCCATAATCAATATTTGGTTCATAGTTTATTTGGAGCTCATATAGTCCTGGGTTGAAGCGTTGCGGTTGTAACACACGCTGGTTCCACTCAATTACATATATCCAGTTTCGGTTTTCCATAAAGTTTTGGCCGTAATGCCCTCTTTGCCGGGCATTGGACGCCAGCCAAAAATTAAAACCAGGTTCGATTATGATTATCTCATACTCCAGCTCGTTGTTTGCAATTCTGATGGTGTCATTTTGAGCGCTTGCTAATGATTTTTCATCTTTAGTTTTGTTTTGAACTGTCTGTTTTGAGGTATTGCAACTTACAATAAATATACTGGCGAGTAGAATGAGAATAAAATGTTTCATAGGGTAAAGTTTCTAATTTATACCTCAAAAGTATGTCGACTTTAAAGTTCAATAAAGTAACAATGAGTGAATCGTTATTCTTATTTAGTCTTTGGAACAATATGATTTGTTCTCTATGTATAAAGGTACAAAAACCGTTCCCAAAAGTGGATGGCCTAATCAGTCTAACAAAAAATGCCGAATCTAAAGGATTCGGCATTAATGAAGTCTATTTAAAGCAAAAAAAATTACTTTCCAAAAAGGCCACCGAGCAAGCCGCCAAGGCCACCTTTATTTTTGGCTTGACCCAATACCATACCGGCCACATCATCAACAACACTACCGTCACCATCTGCATCCAAAATGGATTCTAAAAAACTTTGCTCTTGTTTGGCCTCGCTGCCACCGAGCAATCCACCCAATAGTCCACCTAAGTCGTTCGAAGAGCTTACGTTGTTCTGTCTTGTTTGTTTACCTAAAACCCCCATTAAAATAGGCGCAGCAACTTTAAGTATGTTTGCAACAGAGCCTGCATCCAAACCAGATTTTTCACCGATAATTTTTTCAACACCTTGGCGTCTGCCACCAAGTACATGGCCCAGTATTTTTTCACCATCGGTTTTTACTTCCTCGTTTACACCGCCACCAAAAAGGCCTCCTAAATTGTCAAGAATACTGCCGTCGTGCTTGTTGTTTAAAGCACCCATCAATCCTTCAGCGCCCTGTGGTGTGGAAGCATTGCGTTTCATTGCCTGCATTAAAACGGGCAAAGCCATCGTTAATACACTGCTTGTTTTTTGCTGGTCGTTACCAGTGGACCCAGCTACACCGCTAATGATGGTTTTTCCGAGGTCGCTGTTTAATAAATCTAAAATTCCTGACATGATTGTATGTTTTTTTAATTAAATAAGAGTTAAAATTTGGAAGCTTAATGTACAAAAAAAGTCCCAACGTTTATAGTTAGGACTCCAATTTTATTGTTAGGTCACAATTGTGGTGATGCTATCCCAAAATGCTGATGATTTGTGATGCCAACTCCGTGCCGATTCGGTCTTGTGCCTCGTTGGTAGCCGCACCTGTATGTGGTGTTAAAGACAAGGCTGAATTCATCAATAATTGAACCTCTGGTTTTGGCTCTTTTTCAAATACGTCTAAGGCTGCTCTGGCTACTTTTCCGCTTTCAATGGCTTTTACCAAAGCAACTTCGTTCACCACGCCACCACGGGCAGCATTGGCCAAAATCACACCGTCCTTCATCATGTTGAATTCTGCTTCATCGATCACGTAATCCTTTTGCGCCGGCACGTGCAGGGTGATAAAATCTGCTTGTTTTAATACGTCTTCCTTTGAAATGGTTTCGATTTTAAAAGTAACTGTTTGGCCATCAAAGAATTCCAAAGTCAAATCGGCTTTTTCCAAGAAAGGGTCAAATGCCACGACTTTCATTCCTGCACCAAGTGCAACTTTCGCTGTGGCTTGTCCGATACGTCCAAAACCTAAAACGCCCAAAGTTTTGCCTTTCAATTCGGTACCTTTCGCGTAGGCCTTTTTCAAACCTTTAAAATTGCTATCGCCTTCCAAAGGCATCTCCCGGTTGGAATTATGTAAAAAACGTGCCAATCCATATAAGTGACCGAACACCAATTCCGCAACAGAATGTGAGGAAGCGGCTGGGGTGTTAATTACATGCAACCCTTTTTCACGGGCGTATTCCACATCGATGTTATCCATACCTACACCACCACGACCAATAATTTTTAAGCCTGGGCAAGCATCGATTAAATCTTTACGAACTGTTGTAGCACTGCGCACCAATAGTACGACAATGTCCTTATCGTTGATGTAGTTAATCAATTGCTCCTGCGCCACGGTTGTAGTGCTTACTTCATATCCTGCCTTTTCAAGGGCATCAATACCGCTTTGTGAAATTCCGTCGTTTGCTAATACTTTCATTTTTTTATTCTTTGTCATTGTGAGGAAGAATGACGTGGCAATCTTGATCAATAGATGCCGCACGCTTCGTTTGCAACGACGATTATTTATTTTATTTATTTCGAGTTTGAGTGAGCTACTGCTCCCGATAGCCATCGGGACTGCAACGGCTCACTGCCTACAGATTTAAGCTTTACTCTCTAATTCGCTCATTACTTCCACCAATACCTTAACACTATCAATTGGTAAGGCATTGTACATGGATGCTCGGTAACCCCCAACACTTCTGTGACCGTTTACGGCACTGATGCCAGCTTCTTTCAGCATGGTTTCAAAAGTTTCCTTTAGGTTTTCATTTTCCAAGGTGAAAGTGGCATTCATTAAGGAGCGGTCAGACTTTGCAGCAAATCCCTTAAACAATGGGTTCAAGTCGATTTCAGAGTACATCAATCGCGCCTTCTTTTCGTTTTCTTTTTCAATTGCCGCAATACCGCCTTGCTCCTTCAGCCACTCTAGGGTCAACATAGAAGTATATACCGCAAATACTGGAGGTGTATTGAACATACTGCCCTTGTCGATGTGGACTTTATAATCCATCATGGATGGAATTTTTCGGGATACTTTTCCTAAAACATCTTCCTTCACTACCACTAAAGTCGTTCCAGCAGGGCCCATATTCTTTTGTGCTCCGGCGTAAATGATATCGAATTGGGTAAAATCCAAAGTACGCGAGAAGATATCGCTACTCATATCGCACACCATCGGAATAGGGGAATTCGGGAATTCCTTCATCTGCGTTCCGTAAATGGTATTGTTTGATGTACAGTGGAAATAATCGTAATCCTCAGGAATTTCATATCCTTTAGGAATATAATTATAGTTGGCATCCTTGGAAGAGCCCACCTCATAAATGTCGTCATAAATTTTCGCTTCCTTAATGGCTTTTGCGGCCCAAGAACCAGAATTTAAATACCCGGCTCTTTTTTCTAAAAGATTCAGTGCTACCATCAAAAATTGAGTGCTGGCACCGCCTTGCAAAAACAACGCTTTATAACCTTTGCCTTCAAGTCCAAGCAATTCCAAGGCCAACGACCTTGCGTTTTCCATGATGTCAACAAAAGCCTTGCTTCTGTGGGATATCTCGATAAGCGATAAGCCACTTTCGTCTAAATCTACAACGGCCTGCGACGCTTTTAACAATACTTCTGGGGGTAAAATACTTGGTCCTGCGCTAAAGTTATGTTTCTTCATTTTTGCTAGTAAAATTTAAAGATGCAAAGTTGCTAATTAAAAAGCGAAATTTTATTAAAAATTCAATAATTTTTTCGTCAAATCGATAATAAAAATTTAACGGAATCTTTACTATCCGCATAATCCCAAAGTTGGGGTTTTTGTGTATGCCCAAATGGGATTTCGTTTTCGGCAAAACCACTGGCAACGATGCACTGAATTTGGTCAGCATCCGCACTAAGTTTGGCTTTCAATCCGTCAATATCCTGGTAAAATTCGTAAAAAAGGGTAGCAATGGGCGAGGCGTAACTTTGGTCTTCTTTGGTGATGAAAAAGCCGTTTTCCAATATATCAAATTCGCTCATCAAATATACGGCTTTATTGTAATCATAGTTATTGGCGTATTTGGCCTTATCGATGATGGGGTGCCAATGGTAGATGCTTTCAAAAAACCGATTGAAATCATAGCCTTTTGGTACAAATAATTTAGACACATTTCTACAACCTAATCCGTAATACCTAAAAATATCTTCGGAAAGGTGTTTTAAATCGGCTTCGCTTTCATTGCCTGTCAGTACCGCAACCGAATTTCGATTATTACGTATAATGGACGGTCTGCCCTTAAAATAGTATTCAAAATAGCGCGCGGTATTGTTGCTTCCCGTCGCGATAACGGCATCAAAACCGGTGACTTTTTCCTCTGTAAAACTGATATTGCCTTTGAATCCCGGGGCAGCATATTCCAAATATTTGGACAGATAGGGGAGCAGGTGCTTATCGTTTGAAGATTGTTTTACCAGCACCCGATGGCCAGAAATCAACACCGACAAAAAGTCATGAAAGCCCACCAATGGGATGTTTCCCGCCATAATGATGGCCACCTGTTTGGGCGTAATATTGTCAATTTTGTAAGGTTCCAACCATTTGGATAAGTTTTCCAAAGTCAAAGCCTCAGCCCAAGAATTCAGAGCAAACCGAATATTCTCTTGGGTAAACCAACCGTTGTGCTCTTCGGCAAGTTTTAGCTGATGTTTAAAACCATCAAAAAACAGGTCGTTGTGTTCAAGGTTTTCCGCTTTTTGGATGTTTGCTTTAGAAAATTGCCGTATAAAATCTCCTAATTTTACAAAAGCGTTAATTCTTTCCTGTAATTGCATCCTTAATTTGCTTATGAAGGGTTTTGGCTTTATTTTTGCTTTTCTGTTGGAAAAACAGATGCAAAAATAAAAAGAAAAAACGCTATGGCAATTATAATAACAGACGAATGTATAAATTGTGGGGCCTGCGAACCGGAGTGCCCTAACACTGCAATATACGAAGGCGCAGACGATTGGCGCTATAAAGACGGAACCAGTTTGGAAGGTACTGTGGTGCTGACCGACGGCAGGGAAGTAGATGCTGAAGAGGCCCAAGAACCCGTAAGTGACGAACTGTATTACATCGTACCCGATAAGTGTACCGAATGTAAAGGATTCCACGACGAGCCACAATGTGCGGCGGTTTGCCCAGTGGATTGTTGCGTACCGGATGAGGACCATGTAGAAACCGAAGACGAACTATTAGCCAAACAACGCTTTATGCATCCCGACGGATAGTCGAGTCGAGTCGATAATCGACATTAAATAATAATGGAAACCCTGAGTGAAAGCTTGGGGTTTTTTGTTTATAAGTGCTGATAAGTCGTGTTTTATATATAATAAGAAAAGTATAGCTTAGCTTGTAGGTTTATGTTAATAAAGAACATGAATTAGTTTTACAGTTAAGAATATTTGAGTCATTAAATTATTGATGAAAAGCGTAAAATCCTTTATAAAGGCTTTAGGAGAAAATTATTATCAAGATTTTCTAATTGATCCATGTTCAGATTTGGTAGATTATGAAGAGCATTTTGTTCTTTTGAAATATAAAAACAAAAATTACTATGAAATAAGCCTTAGTGAAATAAAACTTCGGCAAGAAGAAATTTTAAATGCTTTAAAAAAACAATATGAAAATGCTCTATCACAAATTTATTTGAAGTTATCGACAGCAAAAACAAATACATTTCGACCATTTATAAAATTTAATATTGATGCAGTCAATATTAAGATTCGAACGCTTAAGGCGGATATGTTTATTGATAGTAAGAGATCCAGATATTTTTCTATTCTCATTGATAATTTTGACTCCCAAAGTTTGACTGATTTGTATACTAGGGATATTGATTCTAATGAGTATCCAGAAGATGGGGTTATGCTCAGAATTTTTGAAAAAATCAATGACAGCTCAATTTCGTGGATGAATGATTCTTCCGAAAGCTTCTATTTTACTAATTTTCATTATTTGAGATTTCAAGTTTTAAGCTGGTTGCCTTTTGCTCTGTTGCATATAGCAAATCAATTCGTTCTAGACTTATTAAGAATTGAAAAGTATATGAATGAGACATTTAAGGTTCATATGTTATCGAAAAAAATTAAATGGTTAGGAAAGAGACTCATATTGGTTATGTTCTAAGTGCGCTAGCTCAAGAAGGTTATATCGAGCCTCCAAGATTGAAGAGTGGAGAAATAAATTATACTGCATTTGCTAAGCAAATTAAGGATTTATTTGAGGTAGATGTAGCTGAAGGTACTTTGCGGAAATACCTCAATCCAGAGGATGATAAATTTGAAGAGAACCAGAGAACTTTTAAAAAACAAAATTTTCATTTGCCAAATGTAAAACTGGTCAACTAATCCGTTCCGGAACGCATTGGAACGGCCAAGAAAAAGAAATGGATGTTATTTTGTGAGTAATACATCTATATTATGGAAAGACAATCATTTAACTTAATTGCGTTGCTCATCTTTTTTTTAGTAATTCTTGTTTTATTCTGGATTATGCCATCAAAAAAGTCGGATATTGTTGTCAAAAGAATAGTAGTCCTTTTTAGTGCCTTTCCAATTTCTAAGATATTTATTGCCTTAATAGATAAAATGGAGGGCAGGAAAAAATAGTTGAATTTTGTTTGTTCAAAATAATATGGTTGTTCCCTCTGGCTCCCCTGCTCCCGCTAGTTTTCAACTAGTGGCCATAAGGTAAGGTAAAGAGTAAAAAGGAAAAGAAAGCTTTTACAGTAATGTAGAGGCTTTTATTTTTAACGAAACCACTAGCTACAAGCTAGCGGTAGCGTATCGTGGTTTTTGTTGTATTGGTTACTATTGGTTACTGTTGTTCCGCCCGCTCCCGCTAGTTTTCAACTAGTGGCCAATAGAGTAATATAAAGAGTAAAAAGAAGAAAAGTAAAGCTTTTACAGTAATGTAGAGGCTTTTATTTTTAACGAAACCACTAGCTACAAGCTAGCGGTAGCGTATCACGGTTTTTGTTAAATTGGCACTATGAGCAGAAACTATAAATTCGCCATAGCGCCGGTACATTAATATCATTGGGTACGAACAGAATTGTGATGACCAAACAAGCTACACTTGGACCAATTGACCCAAGTGTGAATGGGCCGCTTAACCCTGCAATTCCAGGAACAAATAATCCAAACGCCAGAGTACCAGTCAGTGTTGAATTTGTAGATTCTTATTTGCAGATGGCGCAAAGTGAATTAGGAATTACTGACCAGAGAGGGTTGTCTGACATATTAATTGATCTTACTAAACATATTCACCCTTTAACCTTGGGACAAGTTTATAAATCAAAGGCACAAATTAAAATGTTGGCAAAAAAGCTACTCGCTAATCATGAAATTGAACCTGAACACGAAGATGCCGTCATTAAATTCTTGTGCTCAGAATCGGGTTCACACGATTATACAATGCATCGAAAAGAAGCAAAAGAGCTTGGACTTAAAATTGAAAAGCCTAATATGGATTTGTATAATTGCATAAAATCAATCTATGATGATATTGAAAAGGAGTTAGAATTAAGAACACCTTTTGAGCCAAATGTCATGTTAGGAAATCAAAATCAAGTAACTTATCAATTGAGAAGAGCACTAATAGAAAGCCTAGAATATGGGTGTGACGTATTTGTAAGTGAAGGAATTTTAAACAGACAAGTTATACAGCAACCAAATCAACAACAGCAAACAATGATTCAAGACAATAGAACGTTTGAAGGTTGGAGAAAGGAAAAAATAAATTAATTTTGTACTTTTGCAAATAATGAATACAGGGAAAAAAATACAGGATATACTAGTTCATCAGCAATATTTGATTCTACTGCGATTGAAAGTCCATTTTATGAAACTTCTTCAATTAGAGGGACTTTGATAGAAGAAATGAAAAATAATTTTTTAATAGTTGATGAGCCAATTTATGTTGAAGAGAAGTCAATTGATAAACAAATGAAATAAAGGAATAAACACTTTGTGCCTTACTAGAATAAATGACGGTTTCGGTTCTTGTATCGAAATCGTTTTTTTTTAATCTTGCGGCTGTTTAAAGTGTTAGCCCCTGCTCCCGCTAGTTTTCAACTAGTGGCCATAAGGTAAGGTAAAGAGTAAAAAGGAAAAGAAAGCTTTTACAGTAATGTAGAGGCTTTTATTTTTAACGAAACCACTAGCTACAAGCTAGCGGTAGCGTATCGTGGTTTTTGTTGTATTGGTTACTATTGGTTACTGTTGTTCCGCCCGCTCCCGCTAGTTTTCAACTAGTGGCCAATAGAGTAATATAAAGCGTAAAAAGAAGAAAAGTAAAGCTTTTACAGTAATGCAGAGGCTTTTATTTTTAACGAAACCACTAGCTGCAAGCTAGCGGCAGCGTATCGTGGTTTTTTTTTATTTTGGTTACCGCTAGTTTTTAACTAGTGGCCATAAGAGTAAGGTAAAGAGTAAAAAAAGAAAAGTAAAGCTTTTACGGTAATGTAGAGACTTTTGTTTTTAACGAACCACTAGCTACAAGCTAGCGGTAGCATATTATGGTTTTTGTTATATTGGCTCTATGAGCAGAAACTATAAATTCCACAACAAGGACGGCCTATACTTTGTAAGCTTTGCCACTGTAAATTGGATTGATGTATTTACAAGGCAGGTCTATTTTGATGTGCTGGCGGATAGCGTAAACTATTGCAGAGCAGAAAAGGGTATGGAATTGTACTGTTATTGTTTTATGCCAAGCCATGTGCATTTTATATTCCGTTCGGCTAATAGCCAGCCATCAGATTTATTGAGGGATTTTAAGCGATACACGGCTAAAAAAGTAATTGAAGCCATTGCAAACAATCCACAAGAAAGCAGAAAAGAGTGGATGTTATGGATGTTTGAAAGAGCAGGTAAAAAGAACGCAACCACTAGCAAATACCAATTCTGGCAACAACACAATAAACCTATCGAGTTATGGAGCGAAAAGGTAATTAAACAGAAAATAGATTATATACACAATAATCCAGTGGTGAGTGGTTTTGTAACGAATGCCGTGGATTGGAAGTACTCAAGTGCTAGAAACTTCCGGGAAGACCATACCGTTTTAGAGATAGACGATACGGGATTTTTGGTATAGGATAAACATAATCCGTTCTATTAAATTGAGCTTCTTTTGTTTTAGAGGCGTATTTAAAAATGTTTTCTGGTGTATAAAAACAAAAGGCCGGAGTTTAAAACAATTTTAAGCCCCAGCTTCTTTCGATATAAAATATCTAATGGATTAACGACGTAACGACGGCATTTCTTCTACAATTTTTTGGTCAAAATCTTCGGTTATTGCCTTGCTTTTGGGTGATGCACTCGATGCCACTGCATCTCCATTGGATGTGTAATATTTATACTCTCCAAAGGCGTCCAAAGAGGGCATTTCTCTCATAATATTTTTGTAGTAATCCGTAAGGTTTTTTTGGTTATCACCTGCACTTTCACGAAAAGTGGAAGCTTCACTTTTTAATACAGTATATTTATGTTCGCCAAACGCATCCAGTGATGGCATTTCCTTTAGAATTTTCACATAAAACTCAGGCTGATCTGCGCTGATTTCACTTTGGGCAGTAATGGAGTTAGTACCTAAAAACAGTACTGCAATTACGAATAATTTAATTATCTCTTTCATTTTTTTTAAAATTTTAATTTTTCACATTTAAAATTACGAAATTTTGATTTATGATTTTTTAAAAATACATTAATGTTTTTTATGAATACTATAATTGGATGTTATGGTTTTGAGGTGCTTTCAGAAGGATTGCTGTTTTCTAAAAACTATGAGTAATGAACTGCTTTGTCCTATACACGTCCCATACATATCCGAAACCCTTCGTATAATTGTCCTATAAATTGTATTTTAAGGTTTTAAATCAAATTCTATGAAGCCGATATCACACCGCAACCGATTCCGCTATTTATGTAGTTTCATGATATTCACATTTTGTTTAGTATCCTCAGTTCTTGCTCAAAATGAAACTGTGGATGCCATGGTGTCCAAAATCAGAACCGAAGTAGATTCCAACTATATTTACAGCTATGAAAAAACAAAGTTTGTACCGCCCGCAGGTAAAACCTTGTTGGTGATGGGGCAAACAGAGGAGCGTATCAAAGAATATAAACGTAAGTTTCCCAATCAACCCAATCCCGGAGGCTGGTCGGCCTATTGGGCCATTACCGAGTTTGTTGGCGTTACAAAAAAACATACCAACAGCACTGGCACCAGCCAAAACCATCAAATGTTGGTCAATACATTTCCAAACTCGGCATTGCACAGTGCCATGTGGATGGTGGGTAAATGGAATGTGACTGAAAACACTATATTAGGCATTTACGATTCTGTCATCAAACGCTACGCCAATTGGGTTAAATCGATAAACCGGCCGGTATATCTTCGTATTGGCTATGAGTTTGACGGCCCGCATAATGTTTTAGAACCCAAGGACTATGTTAAAGCCTATCGGCATATTGTGGATATGTTGCGTGCCGAAGGGGTGGACAATATTGCCTATGTGTGGCATTCCTATGCAGCGGTACCCTACAAAAATTATCCGCTGTCCGACTGGTACCCGGGGGACGATTATGTGGACTGGGTGGGCATTTCCATTTTTGGTCATGCCTATTCCAAAACAGGACTCAACAAAGAAGGCGAAGCCGTTTTGGATTTTGCCAAAGTGCATAAAAAACCTGTGATGATTGCCGAGTCTAACCCCATTTTTGGTATCGAAGCAGACAACCCAAAAGTTTGGGACGACTGGTTTGTCAACTACTTTTCACTGGTTTATGAAAAAAATATCAAGGCCATCTGCTTTATTAATGAGGATTGGACTTTGGTTAATATAGAAGGACTGTCCAAATGGAAAGACGCAAAGCTTTACAATAACGAGCTGGTTTCCAAAGCATGGTTTAAGGAAACGGACAAGGATAAATATTTAAAGGCATCTTCCAAGCTTTTTGAGCAATTGGGGTATGAGTGAAATGCAAAGATTTAATATTTTATTACTTCCATGAACTTTCTAAAGCCCATGCGCAAGGTTCTGGGGTTCTTTGCCAAATTGATTTGAATTTCTATTAGTCCTCACTGGCATCAAAAGTCTTCATTTCCAAAGTGGGCTCTAAAATATCTCCATCCCCCCAAATGGTCTCTTCAAAAGAAGACAAGAGCGTATAAGGTACCGTGTCGTCCTGTTTTATGAGTTTAAACCCTTCAAGCGTCAACTTTTCGTTTGCCGTAAATAGAAGCTCTTCTTTGTTCAGGTTTTGGCCTTCAATTTTAAAGTTGATGTTCGTTTTATTTCTGGCTCTGCTGTTTTCAATAAATTTCAAATCTCTATTCACATAAAAATACGCCCCGGTGGTTTGCTTTAAGTACTTGGGATGGTATTTGCCGTTTTGGTTTTTTTCAAATAGTAAGGTGCCTTCGTCAACGTTAGCTATAAATTTAACGCCCAGTACCAGTTTTAGGTTCACTTTTTGTCCGTGCCTGTTTTTGTAATATCCATAGTCCACTCTTGTGATAGCGTAATCGGCTTCGCTGATGTACAGTTTGCCCCCGTACTTTGATTTTCCCCTTCGGGGTTCAAAGTCGATCAAATAAAAGAGCTTGCCGTCTTTTAAGGCAGAACCATCATAGGCGTAATCATATAATTTGGGGTTGATTATGTTGGACAAAAAGGATTCTTCAAAAAATTGGGCCTTTCTGAGCAGGTTCCGTGATTCGTTATTCAAATAAGGCATATTATACACCTGCTTTTCAAAATCCTTAAACTGCTCGTCGGTAAGGGAAAGCGTGTCTTCAATCTTAAAAAGCCCAGATTTCAATTTATAAGTGATGGTAGTGTCCAAGTATTTAAGTACAATATTTTGAGTCTTCTTCTGAACGTCGTCTATCGAAAAATTGTTTTTAGAGTCAAGCAATTTTGTGGCTTTGCTGACTTTTATTTTGCTACTGTCCGGATTCAAATTGAAAAATTCACCTTTAAAATCCTTAAAGTGCACCATGTCGCTCGCAATAATTTCCGAAGCCATTTTTTCCAAAGAGGCGTTGGCATCGTTGATATTTTTTTTCTTGACGTGCGATGCCTTTTCTATTTCAAACCCTAAATTCCTAAAATCAACCCGGTCAGTATTCCTATGGAAAATACTGTAGGCATTGAGTTCGTTATCGTAATTTTCCGAAATTTTGGAGCGTACTTTTTCAATGATGGCATCGGCATTGGGCCTTTTGTTGGTGATTAAAACTTCGTTTAATTGGTTCACAGCATCCTTCAGCGCAATGGTGAAATTCAGTTTCTTGATTTCCGAAATACTTAGGGTTTTGCTTTCAAATCCCATACAAGTAATTTCAATGGTTTTGGAGTCGTCGGTTTGGGCATGTATGGTGAAATAGCCCTCATCGTTGGAAATTACTCCGCTATATTTACCTGTTTTAATATTTGCATAGGGGATGGGTTTGCCATTGCTTTTCGCAACGAGTTTAGCCGTTAGGTTTTGGGAAAAACCAAGGCAGAAGAAAGCAAAAAAACTGAGAAGAGCTAAAATTTGTTTCATCAAGACATTTTTATGTAAACATAACGATTAATGCTGGATTTTGTTACAAAAATTAATTCTGAAATTAACTACATTTGCAATCGCAAAAATCAAAGTCTTGGTTCTTGAGTCTTTAATCTAATTTCTAAGGAAAATGAAAGCAGGTATTGTAGGATTGCCAAATGTGGGGAAGTCAACGTTGTTCAATTGTTTGTCCAACGCGAAGGCGCAGAGTGCCAATTTTCCGTTTTGTACCATTGAGCCGAATATTGGTGTGGTAAACGTGCCAGATACAAGGTTGGAAAAATTAGAGTCTTTAGTGAATCCTGAGCGCGTAATTCCTGCTACGGTTGAGATTGTGGATATTGCGGGATTGGTCAAAGGAGCGAGTAAAGGTGAAGGATTGGGCAACCAGTTTTTGGCAAACATTCGGGAAACGGATGCCATTTTGCATGTATTGCGGTGTTTTGACAATGACAATATTGTACACGTCGATGGCAGTATCGACCCCATCCGCGATAAGGAAACCATTGATATGGAGCTTCAGTTAAAGGATTTGGAAACTGCTGAGAAAAAGCTGGATAAAGTAAAACGTGCGGCCAAAACAGGTAATAAAGAAGCTCAAAAAGAAGAAGCCGTTTTGCTGAAAATCAAAGAAGGGTTGGAATCGGGGAGTTCCATCAGAGCTCTTGATTTTAGTGAAGACGATTACAATGACTACGTCAAACCATTGCAATTTATTACAGACAAACCGGTGATGTACGTATGCAATGTTGATGAAGGTGCAGCCGTTTCGGGGAATACTTATGTGGAGCAAGTGAAAGAAACCGTTAAGGATGAAAATGCCGAGGTACTGGTGCTGGCCGTAGGAACAGAAGCTGATATTAATGAATTGGATGATTATGAGGAGCGCCAGATGTTTTTAGAGGATATCGGTCTGGAAGAGCCAGGGTCTTCTAAATTAATTAGAGGTGCTTATAAGTTATTGAATCAACAAACCTATTTTACTGCTGGAGTGAAAGAAGTACGGGCGTGGACGGTGGATATTGGAGCTACGGCACCACAGGCGGCCGGTGTGATCCATACTGATTTTGAAAAAGGATTCATCCGTGCTGAAGTGATTTCTTATTACGACTATGTCAGCTACGGTAGCGAAGCCAAAGTAAAAGAAGCCGGTAAAATGCGTGTCGAGGGTAAAAACTACGTGGTTAAGGATGGGGATGTAATGCACTTTCTTTTTAATGTGTAGTTAATAATTTTCCTATTTTTCTTTGTTGAAGTAAGATTTTGTATATATTTGAAGTCTTAATTTACTCATAGATCATATAGGATGTCTCATATAACCATACGGACTGAAATCATTGCAGATATTAGGACCTGCTTTAATTTAGCACGAAACATAGACTTTCACAAGGAATCTCTAAAGCACACTGGAGAAATACCTGTCGCGGGGAAAACTACCGGCTTGGTAGAACTTGGGGAGTGGGTAAGTTGGGAGGCTACGCATTTAGGTTTTGTGCAACATTTCACAACCAAGGTTACAGCTTATGAGTCCCCGAATTTCTTTATTATAGAGATGGTTTTTGGTGCTTTTAAATCCTATTGGCACGAGCATAGATTTTATAATGAAGGCCAGAAAACCATAATGGTCGAAAAGATGTTTTTTAAGTCCCCCTATGGTATATTGGGCAAATTGTTCAATAGCATCTTCCTAAAGCGGTATATGTCCAAGTTGATCAAAACTAGGAATGCAGCTTTAAAAGTGCGTGCGGAAAGTATGCACATGAAAAACGTGTTAGATGCTAAAAGTAAGGACTTTCAAAAACAGATTTTACAATTTTGACATTCGCACATTTTTTGGAGCAGTGTAAAGCCTTAAACACATGAGGTGCATTCAATAGTTTATCTCAGCTTCTCAAAGAATTTAGGTTAACGTTGAACTTGGGTGGGAAGGATGGTGTTGTGATACATTTCCTGTTTAGCTTATGCGCACATTAATTTTTATAATCGCATTACGATGCTGGCAAAAGGGGTAGTTTGGGCGTCGTAATCTCAATTGTTTTCAGACACAAGGCTAAAATTACCTTTCTACTTTCGCTCTATGCAACAATCAAATCGATTTTGGTACGGTATAGGGATTGGAATTCTGGGCATCGTCCTGTTTTCCTCTAAGGCGGTCATGGTAAAATTGGCATATGTCTACGAGATCGATCCCCTTGAAATTTTATTACTTCGAATGGTGTTTTCCTTTCCGTTTTATATCGTTTTGGCCGTTATTTCCGCCAGACGGGCAGAGCGAACTACGCTAAGTAAAAACGATTGGCTATGGTTGGCCTTCTTCGGTTTTTTGGGGTATTATTTGGCAAGTTATTTTGATTTTGTGGGTTTGGTGCATATTAAGGCTAGTTTGGAGCGCATCATCTTGTTTGTGTACCCTACGATAGTCCTTTTGCTCAATCGGTTCTTTCTGAGGCAGCCAATTTCAAAGGTACAAATGGCCGCTATTGGTATAACCTATTTGGGAATTGTCCTCGCATTTGGAGATGAAGTCCAAATATCTGGGGATAACACCATTTTGGGCGGTGCTTTTATCCTGTTAAGTGCGTTGACCTACGCCTCTTATTTGGTCGGAAGTGGCTGGCTAATTCCAAAATTTGGGGTGATGCAATTTACATCCTATGCCATGATTGTGTCTTGTTTATGTGTGTTTTTGCATTATGGAATTAGCCAAGGGTTCAGTCTGTTTCATTATCCTTGGGAAGTTTATGGACTTGGATTTTTAATCGCCGTTTTTGCCACGGTAATTCCCTCGTATTTGGTGTCCGCTTCTATAAAAATGATCAGTTCATCGAATTTTGCCATCATAGCTGGAATTGGACCAATTTCGACTATCGTTTTGGCATCAATTTTTCTGAATGAACAGCTTAGTTTGCTCCAAATATTTGGGGCATTGATAGTTATCATTGGTATCCTTTTGATTTCCCTAAAAACCTCAAGCAGGGCTTAGGGTGACGTTCTCAACAATATTCCATTTTTATTGTTAATTACTTTGTTCCAAGCCTGTTTTATAATTTGATATGTTGTGCTATATTAGCGTGCTATCTCACAATTTTACACCGTTTTTATGGCAGAACAAACCAAATATACCGAAGACAATATACGTTCGTTGGACTGGAAGGAGCATATCCGAATGCGTCCGGGAATGTATATAGGTAAACTCGGTGATGGCTCTTCTCCCGATGATGGGATTTATATTCTTTTAAAAGAGGTGCTGGACAACTCCATAGACGAATTTGTCATGGGTGCGGGAAAGACCATTGAAATCTCCATTCAGGGCACTAAAGTTATTGTGCGTGATTATGGGCGTGGGATTCCATTGGGAAAGGTGGTGGACGTGGTGTCCAAAATGAACACAGGGGGCAAATACGATTCCAAAGCATTTAAAAAGTCTGTAGGATTGAATGGGGTGGGTACTAAAGCTGTTAATGCATTGTCCAATTATTTTAGGGTGGAATCTACTAGGGACGGCAAGTCCGCTTCCGCTGAATTTGAGCAGGGCAATTTGACGAATCAGGAACTGTTAGATGACACCAGTCGAAGAAAAGGCACAAAAGTCTCCTTTGTTCCTGATGACACCATCTTCAAAAACTACAAGTATCGGAGCGAATATGTAGTAAAAATGTTGAAAAACTATGTATACCTCAATCCGGGATTGACCATAGTGTTCAACGGTGAAAAATATTATAGCGAAAATGGATTGAAGGATTTGTTGTCCGAGAATATCAACGAATCCGATTTGCTGTATCCTATCATTCATTTACGGGGCAATGATATCGAAGTAGCCCTGACGCACAGTAAAACCCAATATAGCGAGGAATACCACAGTTTTGTAAACGGCCAAAATACCACACAGGGAGGGACGCATTTAAACGCCTTTCGGGAAGCTTTGGTCAAGACCATTAGAGAGTTTTATGGAAAGAATTATGATGCCTCGGACGTTAGAAAATCGGTAGTGAGCGCCATCGCCATTAAGGTGATGGAACCTGTTTTTGAAAGCCAGACCAAAACCAAACTGGGCTCTACCGATATGGGTGGGGATTATCCAACCGTTAGAACTTATATCAATGATTTTGTAAAGACTAATCTCGATAATTACCTTCATAAAAATCCAGATACGGCCGAGAAAATCCAACGCAAAATTCTTCAGGCCGAACGTGAACGAAAGGAACTTTCCGGCATTCGAAAATTGGCTAGGGACCGAGCTAAAAAGGCCAGTCTTCACAATAAAAAATTAAGGGATTGTCGTGTGCATTTTGGGGATACCAAAAACGAAAGAAACCTTGAAACGACTTTGTTTATTACTGAGGGGGATTCGGCTTCGGGAAGTATCACCAAGTCCAGAGACGTGAACACGCAGGCAGTATTCAGCTTAAAAGGAAAACCACTCAACTGTTACGGCTTGAGCAAAAAAATCGTTTATGAAAACGAGGAGTTCAATTTATTGCAGGCCGCATTAAATATTGAAGAGTCGCTTGAGGATTTGAGATACAATAACGTCGTGATTGCTACCGATGCCGATGTGGATGGGATGCACATCCGGTTGTTATTGATAACCTTCTTTTTGCAATTTTTCCCCGAGGTCATTAAAGAAGGACATTTGTATATTTTACAAACCCCATTATTCAGGGTTCGGAATAAAAAGGAAACCATTTATTGCTATTCGGAAGAAGAGCGCATTAATGCTATAGAAAAATTAAAACCAAAACCTGAGATTACTCGGTTTAAGGGGTTGGGCGAAATATCTCCTGATGAATTTAAGTATTTTATTGGAGAGGATATACGACTCGACCCTGTGATGTTGGATGATAACATGTCTATTGATGAATTGTTGGCCTTTTATATGGGTAAAAACACACCATCTAGACAGGAATTTATTATTGATAATTTGAAGGTGGTATTGGATGTGGTTGAGTAAGAGAATATTAATAATTTATGGCTCAACTACCTATGGAAATATTTGCTTTTAATGGGTTTGATTATTAATTTTATGTATTAAAAATCAAACTAAAATAAGATGTTATATTCCAAGGAAAAAGAGTATGGAAAGCGATCGTATGCACACCTTTATATCCATACCACAAGCGAACAAGTGCATAGATTACAAAGAAAAGGCAAAGTAAAGCTTAACGGAAGACCAAAAAAATAAAATTGCTGGATGATTGAAGAAGGTGACGATTTAACAAACGAACATAACGAAGAGCCCCAAGAAACCATTACCCGTGTAACGGGGATGTACAAGGACTGGTTTTTAGATTATGCCTCGTACGTTATTTTGGAGCGTGCAGTACCGGCCATTGAGGATGGATTTAAGCCTGTGCAACGGCGTATCATGCATTCCATGAAGGATTTGGATGATGGGCGTTATAACAAGGTAGCAAACATAGTGGGCCATACCATGCAGTACCACCCGCATGGTGATGCAAGTATTGCCGATGCCATGGTCCAGATTGGGCAAAAGGACCTTCTGATTGATACCCAAGGAAACTGGGGAAATATTTTAACTGGTGATAGTGCGGCGGCGTCCAGGTATATTGAGGCACGACTTTCAAAGTTTGCATTAGACGTAGTTTACAATCCGAAAATTACCGAATGGCAAGCGAGTTACGACGGCCGTCGGAAAGAGCCCATAAATCTCCCTGTAATGTTTCCTTTGCTTTTGGCACAAGGGGGTGAGGGTATTGCCGTTGGGTTGTCTACAAAAATATTACCGCACAATTTTATTGAACTTATTGATGCTTCCATAAAGCATCTGCAAGGCAAACGTTTTACTATTTTACCGGATTTCCCAACTGGGGGTATTGCCGACTTCTCAAATTACAATGATGGGAATCGAGGTGGAAAAGTACGTGTCCGTGCTAAAATTTCCCAACTGGATAAAAATACTTTGGTTATCACCGAATTGCCCTTTGGTACTACCACTTCTTCATTAATCGATTCCATTTTAAAAGCGAACGATAAGGGAAAAATAAAGATTAAGAAAATTGAGGACAATACTGCCGCCGAGGTTGAAATTTTAGTGCACCTGCCATCGGGCTTATCACCTGATAAAACCATAGATGCCTTGTATGCTTTTTCAAGTTGCGAGTCTTCCATCTCGCCTCTAGGTTGCGTCATTGAGGAGAATAAACCATTATTTATTGGAGTTTCAGAAATGTTGCGCCGTTCTACGGATAACACCGTTCAGCTACTAAAACAGGAATTGGAAATCAAACTCGGGGAGTTTGAAGAACAGTGGCACTTTGCTTCACTGGAGCGTATTTTTATTGAAAACCGAATTTATCGCGATATTGAAGAGGAAGAAACTTGGGAAGGTGTTATTTCGGCTATTGATAAAGGGTTGCAACCACATATTAAGCATTTAAAACGAGCCGTTACCGAAGACGATATTGTGCGCCTAACCGAAATTCGTATCAAGCGTATATCTAAGTTTGATATTGATAAGGCACAGCAGAAAATTGACGCGCTTGAAGAGCAAATTGCGGAGGTAAAGCACCATTTGGAACATTTAATTGAGTATACCATTGCCTATTTTCAAAGGCTGAAAAAAGATTATGGCGAGGGGCGGGAACGCAAAACTGAAATTAAGATATTCGATGATGTGGACGCCACCAAAGTAGTGATTCGTAATACAAAGCTTTACGTGAATAGGGAGGAAGGTTTTGTG
Source organism: Hyunsoonleella aquatilis (assembly GCF_014270105.1). GTDB lineage: Bacteria > Bacteroidota > Bacteroidia > Flavobacteriales > Flavobacteriaceae > Jejuia > Jejuia aquatilis. The sequence goes on along the minus strand of NZ_JACNMF010000007.1, from coordinate 60,980 downwards.
GGGACATCTTTGAGAAGGGATGAGTATGTGGGCGATTGCAGTGACATTGATGATATTATTGTTTTCACCAAAGAAGGTAAAATGATGGTGACCAAAGTGGATTCCAAAACCTTTGTAGGCAAGGACATCATTCATGTAGCTGTATTCAAAAAGAAAGACAAGCGCACCATCTACAATATGATTTATCGCGATGGGAGGAAAGGGCCATCGTATATCAAGCGTTTCGCAGTGACCAGTATCACCAGGGACAGGGATTATGATTTGGCCAATGGGAATAAAGGTTCTTTGGTATTATATTTTTCAGCTAACCCCAATGGTGAGGCCGAAGTGGTTACTATAAATTTAAGGCAGGCCGGAAGCATCAAAAAACTAAAATGGGATATTGATTTCGCAGATATTCTGATTAAGGGACGTGCTTCCAAAGGAAATTTGGTCACCAAATATCCAGTGAAACGTGTGGAGCTTAAAGAGAAAGGCGTCTCCACTTTAAAACCACGAAAAATATGGTTTGACGATACGGTGCAACGTTTAAATGTAGACGGAAGAGGAGAGTTAATAGGTGAATTTAGAGGCGAGGATAAGTTGCTGATTATTAATCAGTCAGGAGTTGCGAAAACCGTTACACCGGAGGTTACTATGCATTTTGGTAGTGATATGATAGTACTTGAAAAATGGGTGCCTAAAAAGCCCATTTCGGCTATATATTTCAATGGTGAAAAAGAACTGTATTACGTCAAACGTTTTTTAATTGAAAATGAAGGAAAAGAGGAACTGTTTATTTCTGACCATCCGAATTCGCAATTGGAAATCGTTTCTACGGATTGGAAACCTATGGCGGAAGTCGTTTTTGCAAAGGAAAGAGGCAAAGATAGAAAGGACAACCTCGAAGTCAACCTTGAAGAATTTATTGATATTAAGGGTATTTCGGCCATGGGGAATCAGCTCACTAAGGATAAAATCAATCAAATCAATCTATTGGAGCCTTTGCCCTATGAAGCTCCCGAGGAAGTGCATGCAGATGATTTAGAAGTAGTTGATGAAATGGAGGTTTCTAGTGAATCTCCCACAGAGACTACCGATAACACATCCGAAACGCCCCAGCAAGGTGAATCTGACCTTGAAATTGATGATGAAGGACAGATTACCTTGTTTTAAGCTCTGTTTCGATGTCTTTTCTAGCACCTTTGAAAACTACTGTTCAAGGATTTGGTAATAGCAAAGTCTGCAAAAGGGCCTCGAAGGTATTAGCCTTGCTTCTCATTTTAGCCTGTATTTTTTCATATTTCACGTTGAGTACGTCTTCTTTTTTGCTCTCCTTATCATTACCAATTTTATTCATATTGAATTTACTCATAGGATTGTTTTGGCTGATGAAAAGAGGCAAGTATGCCTTGTTGCATCTTTTTGCCCTAATCCTATTTTTTCTGTGTTTCAGTTCACCTTTGCAATTGAATTTTTTTGGCGAAACGGAAGAAAGTGGTGCTATTAGTTTTATGTGTTTTAACGCTAATAATTTTTCTTCTACTGAAGATTTTAGAAACGTGTCCGAGGCTCAAAAGTTAATTGATTTTGTTAAAAAAGAGAATCCGGACATTGTTTGTTTTCAAGAATTTTCAAAATTTGAATTTGAAGGATTTTCGCATTATCCTTATTATTTTGTGGGCTATAGGCCAAATTATGAAAAAACCTTGCAGGTAATTTACTCGAAGTATCCTATTATAGACAAAGGCTATATTGACTTTCCTGATACGCGAAATCAAACAATTTATGCCGATGTGGATATTGATGGAACCATCGTTCGTATTTACAATATCCATTTGCAATCCTATCAGCTTATTTTTGATGAAACGATGGGTGTCAGCAAATTTTTTGGGCAAATCAAAGATGGCCAGATAAAACAAAAGGAACAGGTTAAAATAGTTTTAGAGCATGCCAGTAAATTTGACGGTAAGGTTATCTTTGCCGGTGATTTTAACAGCAACCCCTATTCACAAAACTATCGAAAGTTGAAGGGTGATAAAAAAGATACTTTTGTAAATGCTGGAACCGGAATCGGGACGACTTACAGATTTGCAAATTACCCTTTTAGAATTGATTTTGTTTTGGTGGATCCTTCGATTGATGTCGTTTCTCACCAAAATTTTAAGGTAAATTTATCTGACCATGAGCCGATTTTGACCCATCTCAAATTGGATTGATGTATGATTTGAGAGTTCGATGAATTTTAAAACTCTAAGATGGTTTCAGAGGAAAACAAAGAAATTAACCTCTCGAGCAGTGCTACATAATTTTCCAATTCGGATTTGGCAATAAATTCATTTTGTCGATGTGCCTGCTTAATGGACCCAGGGCCACAAATTATACTTTGCAATCCAGCCAGATTGTACTGACCCGCTTCAGAAGCGTAGGCCACGGTATCAAAATTGGTATTGCTATTTATTTTGCCAAACAACTTTACAATGTCACTATCGGTTTTACTATCAAAACTGGCCACAGGCGGATGCACTTCTTCAGTTTCAATTTTAAAATCTGGAAAAACGTTTTTGAGTTCAGCCATGCGCTTGTCGCAATGCGAATAAAATGCTTCCACGATTTCAGTTAAACTATCGTTAGGAATCACCCTTGCATCCCAGGAAAAATAGGCTTTATCGGCAATCACATTTGGCGCAATACCGCCATGGATTACTCCCGTATGTAAGGAGGAGTGGGGTGGTGTAAAACGTTCGTCGGTATTTCCAGAAGAAATCAATTCGTTCATTTTGTCCTCCAACCATAAAATTAATCTTGCCGCTTCATGCACAGCACTTACTTCTTGAAGGATACGGCTACTATGCCCAGCCGATCCATTCACCTTTGTGGTGTACAGGCAAATGCCCTTGTGTCCGATAATGGGTTGCAACAAAGAAGGTTCCCCAATGATGGCGTACTTCGGGGTTTCGGGATAGTGCTGTTTTAAATGCTCAATTAGTTCAGGTGCGGAAAGACAGCCAATTTCCTCATCATAGGATAAGGCGAAATAAATAGGCTTTTTTAAATCAGCTTTAACCATTTTTGGCAAAAGGCTAAGGGAACAAGCAATGAAACCTTTCATATCGCAAGCGCCCCGGCCATAAAGTTTGCCATCACCTTTATCCGTCAACACAAAAGGATCCGTATTCCAATCCTGGCCTTCAACGGGTACAACATCTGTATGCCCAGAAAGGATGATCCCGCCATCTACCGAAGGCCCAATTCTGCAATGCAGTGAAGCTTTGGTGCCTTCTGGATTTGGCACTAAAGTAGAGTCCACACCGAAGGATTCCATATAGTCTTTTATCCAATGGATGATGGATAAATTGCTCTGCCCGCCTAACACTGGGAATGCTACTAATTTTGAAAGAATCTGTTCTGTTGTCATTTTATTTGGGCTTCAATACCTTGAATAATTTGGGGTAGGTCGGTGGTATAATCAAACCAACAGGTGTTTTCGTTCTTTTTGAACCATGTTAGCTGTCGTTTTGCAAAACGTCTGGTATTCTTTTTTATTTCCGAAATGGCAAAATCCAGCGTCCACTCTCCATCCAAGTAGTTGAACAATTCTTTGTAGCCTACCGTGTTTAGTGCGTTCAAATCCTTATAGGACAAAAGTTGTTTTACCTCTTCCAACAGACCATCTTTTATCATTAAGTCCACCCGCTGGTTAATGCGGTCATAAATAACCTGTCTTTCTGCCATGAGGCCAATGCTAATGGTTTCGAATGGCCTATCATTTTTCGCCTTATTCAAAAACGAAGAGTATGGTTTCCCAGCACCAATACTAACTTCCAATGCGCGAATGACCCGATGTGGATTGTCGATGGCAATGGTGTCATAGCTTTTACGATCCAAATCCTTAAGTCGATCCTGTAAGTAAGGTAGCCCTTTTTCCTGAAATTCTTTATTTAAAGTATCCCTAATAGAGGCGTCCACATTAGGAAAATCGTCCAAACCATTGGTAACGGCATCAACGTACAAACCTGACCCGCCAACCATTATTACCAAATCGTATTTCCGAAAAAGTTGATTTATCCGGTCGATAGCGTCCCTTTCAAAAGCCCCGACATTGTAATCTTCCATGATGGATTTATGATGGACAAAATGATGTTTGGCTTGTTGTAGCTCTTCTGGAGTTGGCGCAGCCGTGCCGATCTGCATTTCCTTAAAAAACTGCCTAGAATCCGCAGAAATGATTTCAGTACCGAAATGTTGCGCCAGTTTAATACTTAGCGGGGTTTTGCCGATAGCAGTTGGCCCGATGATGGAGATGAGGTGTTTTTTAGAGGTTTTGATACTTTAGTTTTTAAACTGTGGTTGCAAAGATAGTTGCATTTTGAAGAAAATTTATAATGGTTAGACTATCAAAAACGCGATAAAGTAATATTACTTTCGTGAAGAGTCTCTAATTCTTCTTAACCAATATTCATAAATTTTGTCTCTTTCAACAGTGTCTATTGAATACCTGGAATTTTCATTTGAAGGTTTGTACCATGAAAAATTGTTGATCCTATATTCGACCATGACTTCATCAGCTTCGGGTAAGTTAGTGTGCGTTACTTTTAAAAAATTCACTTCAGGTTCCCATAAATTAGTCAAAATCAAATGAATGACCACAGACTTGTTTTCGTTTTTAAACGAATCTAATAATTGAGAAGATACTTGTTTGCCAAGTTTTTCCAGTTCAATGGCTTCCTTGCCCACGATTCTTACCGAAGTTCCATATGTTGTGGCTATTTCTATTGAATTCCAGGAAAGTTTTGAAATGAGATTTTTTACGTAATTCTTATCTATACTCTGGTATATATCCTTTGGAATGGAAGAGCAAGCTAGGAATAAAAAAATAAGAGCGTATTGGAAAATTCTTTGTTTCATAAGCAATAATCCCTTCATTTATATTGGATCACAAGAAGAACAATTCTAAAAAGTTTACTTTGTCACTAACCATACAACCGCTCCCCGCAATTATAACAATACTCAGCTTTGTCCTTGTGGTTTTCCGCCAGGCAGTTTTCACAGGATTTTGAATTCAAAGGTATTTTTGGCTCCGGCCCAGGATTTATTTTTCTGCCCTGTGCGGTATATTCCGCAGAAACAATTCCTGTTGGAACCGCAATGATGCCATAACCCAAAATCATAATCAAAGCCGCAATAAACTGGCCCAATGGTGTAATTGGCGCAATATCCCCAAAACCAACAGTTGTAAGCGTTACAATACACCAATACACGCTTACGGGAATACTGCTAAACCCGCTTTCCTCTCCTTCGATCAAATACATGAGTGTTCCAAAAATGATGCATAAAATAAGTACTGCAAAAAGGAATACAGATATTTTAGCACGACTGGATTTTATTGCTGACATCAGTAAATTGGAAGCCCCGAGGTATCTCGCCAGCTTTAATATTCTGAAAATCCGCAACAAGCGCAACGCCCTAAGCGCAGCCAAAGCGTGGATGCCCCCAAACAACAGTGAAATATATTTTGGAATAGTGGACAGTAAATCCACAATACCATAAAAACTAAACACATAGCGCCAAGGCTTTTTTACGGTGATGATCCTTGCAATGTATTCGATACTGAAAAGTATGGTGATGACCCACTCCGAAATGTTTAAAAAGTTATGATATTTCTCATCGAAGCTTTTAATGCTTTCCAGCATAACCAGAATGATACTGGCCACAATGGTGATAAACAGAATGACATCAAAAAGCTTTCCAGCTCGGGTATCCGCTTCATAAATGATATCATGAAGTTTATGCTTCCAGTTGTTTTTAAATTCGCTCTCAGGCATATATCAAAAGTACTAAAAGATTTACGATTTCTTTTTGAGTACGATTAATGAGTTTGTTTGAGTATTTACGACGCTACTCATCAATTCCTTAAGGTAGGGGTAATAATCGGGAGGATAAACGGCCTCGTTAAAACTTAGGTTAAATATCAGATTGATTTTATTGCCAATTAAACTTGCAGATAAGTTTAAATCTCCTGCTTTATTAGGTAAAGCCAATCTTGTTTTTTTCGGCATTTCAATAACTTCATAAACATCGCCCAGGTCCAAATTTAACATATACACATATTTATCTTTATACCCAAAATCTATCGGATAGGTTCGCTCTTGTAATTTGAATGGGTTTTCCTTAAAAAATGGAAATAAAAATGGGTTTAAGTATATGGTTTCCGATATATCTTCAGCTTGGTAGTTAATTCTGTATGTTTCGGAAAATTGAGGGCTTGTTTTTGTGGAATTTTTTAGAGAATAATCGGAAATAACAATATCCTCGTTACTTTCATCCAATTCGGATACGTAATTATCCGGATTTGGAAAATAGGCTTTTCGTGAACCTAGTGCGTGGTAACCTGTTGTTCTGGTATTTACTATGCCTGTCAGATTTTCTTCATCATCAAAATGAAGTTTGAGGCTATAAAGTGTTGATGATTGAACTCGAGGTCTAATATCTATCCAAGTACTGCCATTTTTAAAATCAACTAAACGGCCAAATTGATTAAGGCACCTAAAGGGAATTTGGCCAAAGGATAAAAATTTGTCGGTGGCATCCAATAAATAAGTGTCGTTATCAATTGTTGCTTGAACAATTAGGTAGTTAAAGTCAGTAAGTACCGGATATAATTTTGTAGCTCGTCCATGGCCGCGAGTTGATAAAAATACGGGTTTAACATCAATACCACTCTCCCTAAGTAAGTTGTGAAGTAAAATATTAATTGCGCCAACATTGCCAGATCTATCTTTTATGATATTTCGTATAGATACGTCTTTGAAAATATGAAAAGATTCATCCCACGTGTAGTTGGTCTGCACGTAATTGTAAATGCCTTTGGCTTTTTTTAACTGGTCTGTTTCGTTTAATACATCTAAACTCAACAATTCTTCAATATCGACCGATTTTTTTATTTGCCTTCCAATATCTTTTTCTGAACGCAATTCTTTATCTACATCTTTCCATGTTTTAGTGTAGTGAGTTACCGTGCCATCCATTCCTCTAAAGGTCTCCAGTTCGTAATCAATTCTTGCGAGATAATCCTGTTTTACGGTCATGTAGTCTTCTTCAATAAAAGCAGGTACATCTTTCATGACATATTTTCCAATGCTACAATCGGCAAAGGCGCCATTATACATTTCTAAGCACCTTTTTTCTATACGCATATCGTTGGTGCTTAACTTTTTTCCTCCTGAGAGTTTAATATGGTACAGCCAATTGCCAGGTATGCTTGTATTGTACTCGCTATATTGCTTTGGGATGTCACCTTGAAACTCCCAACCATGATATTTTCGCATATATGGCGAGCGTAATGTGTAACGGTATGTAATTACAGAACCCTCCTGAATATTAGGTAATGTAAATTTTACTATTGTATAATTCTCGTTATATTCTTCACGATAAACATCCTTGGGGTCTAATTCAGTTGTTTTTACTTTACCATCTACCAAAGTATAGGTGGCGCCAAAAATATTATCCACTCTTTCATATTTACCATTATTGCCTTTGTATAAATAAATAGTAACATTAGCTTTATCAAAACCCTCTTTATTAAAAATTTTAATCTTGCGCATTATGTTGGTTCTTAGATCGTAATCCTGTCTATCAACATAACTTTTTCCATATTCATAGAGTACTAAAGCGTTGGCCGTTGAATCCTTTTCATATGATTTTAGCTCGATATCGGGCAATGAAACCCTAAAAACGGGATCTTTTTCTGATGGTTGAGAATTTAAAATGGAACTACAGGCAATGGAGAGGAGCAGTAGGATTTGTTTTAGCATTTGTGTCAAAAAATTATTTGTTTTATTTTTCTATTGCGTCTTAAGTAACTTTGGATAATGTGTTGGGTATCCCGATTGTTTTGCATGGGGGTAATGATGGATTCGAGAATCTCAAGGTTATTAATTTGATAGTTTAAACTGAAGAATCCTAGACCTTGGAATACGCCGTCTTTAATTAATATGGCACTGCGCTCGTCAATATCGCGCCCCTTGTCGATAAGCACCACATTTTTATTATCATAACTGCTTTTCTCTATTAAGGAAAGCACACGTTTATTGTAATGTTCAGGAGATTCTATACCCAAACAAGCACCTTCACAGGCTTTTATTTCGTAATTAAAACAACTTGATTGGCTATTGTAAAGTCCAATAAGTTTTTGGCATAAGTTATAATCCTCCAAGGCTCGAGTCATAAAGCTTTTGCCACTTTGCCTATTACTAAAGGTAGTAATTGGTTTGCTTTTGCCGTTTACTACTTCAATCTTTAAATTGATGTAATTATTGTTATCTGTGTAGCTGAACAAACCATGGGTGAAACTTGTACGCCTTAGTGCCCTGTTTAAAATCGGTTTATTTTTCTTGATTTCCTCGCTTTCCTTTAGAAGGGCTACCAATTCGCTTCCTGTCGCTTCATAAGTAACTGCTGTTACCAGAGCTTGAAGCTTTTTGGATTTTGGGCTCGTACTTGTAAAATGCTGGTTGATACGTTTTTTGATATTCTTGCTCTTGCCGATATATATGATTTCGCCGTCTTCCTTGTGGATGTAGTATACTCCTGTTATGGTTGGCAGCTCAGCAATGATATCAATATGCTTGGGTTCCAATTGACGTTTTGGATTGAGGCTGACACTGTTTTGGACAATATTTTTTTTGGTGTCCTTATCCAAAAGCATTTTGAATAGCTTTACGGTAGCCTGAGCATCGCCCGAGGCACGATGGCGGTCTGCCACGGGGATCCCGAGGGAGCGAACCAATTTGCCCAAACTATAAGAAGGTTGCCCCGGAATTAAATGTTTCGCCAGTTGCACAGTACATAGGGATTTCCGTTCGTACTCAAACCCCAATCGGCTAAATTCAGTACGCAGAATTCTATAATCGAATTGGGCATTATGCGCCACTAAAATGCAGTCAGACGTGATTTCTACGATGCGTTTTGCTACCTCATAAAACTTTGGGGCATTGCGCAACATACTGCTATTGATTCCTGTAAGATTCACTACAAACGGTTGAATTTCCCTTTCAGGATTGATAAGGCTGATAAATTGATCCACCACCTGGTGGCCGTCATATTTGTAGATGGCAATTTCGGTTATGCCCTCCTCATTATACTTGCCTCCCGTGGTTTCTATGTCTAATACTGCGTAAATGGTGTTAAGCTGTTTGTTGTTAAGGTGTTAAGCTGTAAACTGAACACTGCGACTGCCTACTGATAATTCCTCGCCCCAAATATACTACTTCCAACCCGAATCATTGTGCTACCACATGCAATGGCCAATTGGTAATCCCCGCTCATGCCCATGCTAATGGTTTCAGGTTTGAAATTAGTGGTTTCTAAAGGCTTTAAGTCCTCAAAGGTTTGTTTTAAAACATTGAATTCCTGTTTGATTTGAGTCTCATTATTCGTAAAAGTTGCCATGCCCATCACACCAGTAATTCTGATGTTTTTTAATTCTGAAAATGATTTGGATGTGATGATTTCCTTTGCCTCATATGTGGACATACCAAATTTTGAATCCTCTTCCGCAATCTTGATTTGAAACAAACAATCAATTACTCGATCGTGTTTTTTTGCCTGCTTATTGATTTCTTTCAACAATTTAAAATTATCAACACCATGAATCAAACGCACAAAGTTGGCCATGTATTTTACCTTATTCCGTTGCAAATGACCAATCATATGCCATTCAATATCCTTGGGCATTTCCTCGTATTTTTCAACCATTTCCTGCACCTTATTTTCGCCAAAAGTGTTGTGCCCGGCCTCATAGGCTTCCATAATGGTATCGACGGGTTTCGTTTTGGAAACTGCAACCAAGGTCACGTGTTCCGGTAGTTTTGATTTTATGCTACTAAGGTTTTCTTTTATACTCATTACTTTTACTAAAATTCATAAATGGTGACGCCACTTCTTAATTTGGGTTCAATAAACGTACTTTTTGGGGGCATGGTCAGGCCTTCATCCGCAATGGCTTTCAATTCTGAAACTGTTATCGGAACCAATCCAAAGCCCACAGCGAATTCCCCGCTATCTACTTTTTGTTTTATGGTCACCAAATCATTTCGCCCATGGGAGTAAGATATTCGTTTGTCGTTGCGCAAATCCGAAATTCCTAAAATCGGTTCCAAGATGGTTTTATAGAGAATTTGGGTATCCAGAGCATCCAACGACGAATTGATTTTATAATTGCCTTTTCTAAGATAAAGCGAATAAAACTCACCATCCAAATACATACTGAAATGGTGCTTTTTATTGGGTTTGTAAAGGTCCACCCCTCGGTTTTCAATACGGAACATGGCGTCCAATTTGATCAAAAAACGCTCTTTTGAAAACCCATTCAAATCTTTCACCAGACGATTAAATTCGTAAATTTTAAGTTCTGTTTCAGGAATCAAATACACCATAAAGTTGTTGTAAGCCTCATTTCCTGAATGTGCTTTGTTTTCTGATTTGAGTTGCTCCGCCAGTAAGTTTGAGGATGCTGAACGGTGATGGCCGTCAGCAATATAAATGGTACCTATATCCTGAAATATTCCTCTGATGGTTTCGATATGCTTGGCGTCTTTCAAGAGCCACATATAGTGGGTATCCCTAAAATGTGTGGTGAATTCAAATTCTGCCCGCTTTTTTTCCACCTCGGTAATGATTTTGGTGATTTCAGGTTTATCAGGATACGTTAACAAAACAGGTTCGGCATTAAATCCGACAGTCTTTAAATAATCCTTGAAAATTTCTTCCCGATAGGCAATCGTGTCTTCATGCTTTTTGATGACACCATTTTTGTAATCCTCGGCACTCGCGCCAGCTACAATACCACAAAATGTGTCGCCATTCCGATTAACTATTTTATAGATGTAAAAACACGGCTGGTCGTCCTGCATAAAGATGCCATCTTCCTTAAACTCCAGATATCGGTTTCTAACCAAAGCATAGCGTTCCACGCCTTTAATGTCTTGCTGGTATCTGTAGCCAGGGTTGATAATATGCAAAAACGAAAAGGGGTTATAATTCAATCGGGCTTCAAGCTCCGGCTGTGTGTAGCTTTGATAGGAGCGCGAGGCTACCAATCCAACTTTGTCCCTAGTGGGGCGCACTGCTCTAAAGGGGAGTATTTTTGCCATTGAATTTAGTTTTCAGTCGCAGTCTAAGTATTCAGTTTTGGGTAAGGCTACTTCATAAATTGTGAAGCAACTTTATCAGCTTTCTTATTTTCCGAATAATCATAAAACCCTTCCCCTGATTTTACTCCTAGTTTACCAGCACGAACCATATTTACCAAAAGAGGACAGGGCGCATATTTAGGGTTTTTAAAGCCCTCGTACATCACATTTAAAATAGACAAACAGACGTCCAAGCCTATAAAATCAGCCAATTGCAAAGGCCCCATTGGGTGTGCCATGCCCAGCTTCATAACGTTATCAATTTCTTCAACCCCTGCAACTCCGTTATAAAGCGTTTCAATGGATTCGTTAAGCATTGGCATTAAAATACGATTGGCCACAAATCCGGGATAATCGTTCACTTCAACAGGAACTTTACCCAGGGTTTTCGACAAATCCATTATGGTTTTGGTTACCTCTTTGCTCGTGTTATAGCCATTTATAATTTCGACTAGAGGCATAATCGGTACAGGATTCATAAAATGCATGCCAATAACGCGCTCTGGTTTTGAAGTCACCGACGCAATTTGGGTAATCGAAATGGAGGACGTATTGGTTGCAAGAATTGCCGTTTCAGAGCAGGCCTCATCTAATTCCTTAAAAATCTTTAGTTTCAAATCCAAGTTTTCGGTGGCAGCCTCCACTACCAAGGTTACATTATCAACTCCTTCTTCTATATTGGTGAAGGGTACAATATTGTCCAGCGTATCCTGCTTCTGTTGCACCGTGATTTTTTCCTTGGCCACCATGCGGTCCAAATTGGCGTCAATGGTTTGTAAGCCTATCTTTAAAGCATCTTTATTAATATCAATCAAACAGACTTCAAATCCGTTTTGGGCAAAAGTATGAGCAATACCATTCCCCATGGTACCTGCGCCAATTACAGCAACTTTTTTCATATTTTAATGTTTAATACTCAAAGTAATAGTTTCAATGCATTAATCCATAATATTTATAAGGGCAAGAGTAAAATTCCTCCACTTCGGGAGTCCCGATAGCTATCGGGAAGGAGGGGCTTCTTTTAAAACTGGTTAATAATCATATTGGCCACACGAAGGGCTTCAGTACCATCATGCAAGGTCACCACCGGGGTAGTGTCATTGTTGATAGCATCGGCAAAGGTTTCCAGTTCATCCAAAATTGAATTATTGTCAGGAATTTTCGGATTATCAAAATAGATTTGCTTCCGAACCCCTTCAGCATTTTGCAAAATCATATCAAAATCCCCTGGAATTTCTGGGGCATCCTTCATTTTAACCACCTCGCATTTTTTGGTCAGAAAGTCCACAGAAATATAGGCATCCTTTTGGAAAAACCGTGCTTTGCGCATTTTCTTTAATGAAATTCTGCTGGCTGTTAAGTTGGCTACACATCCATTTTTAAATTCGATACGGGCATTGGCGATGTCCGGCGTATCACTAATGACTGCAACACCACTGGCAGAAATATGTTTCACTTCAGATTTTACGGTACTCAAAATAATGTCGATATCGTGAATCATCAAATCTAAAACAACAGGTACATCCGTACCCCTCGGGTTAAATTCCGCCAAACGATGCGTCTCGATAAACATGGGGGATTTGATATCATCTTTCACAGCAATAAAAGCGGGGTTAAAACGCTCAACGTGGCCCACTTGGCCTTTTACTTTGTGAAACGCAACTAAAGCCCTAATATCTTCGGCCTCGGCAAGGGTATTGGTAATCGGCTTTTCAATAAAAATATGCCTGCCCTTCGTGATAGCTTTAATGGCGCATTCGTGGTGTGACAAAGTGGGTGTTACAATATCCACAACATCCACGGCATCTATTAAATCTTCAATAGAATCAAATGGTCTATAACCGAATTCGTCCGCTACTTTTTTCGCATTGGAGGCATCCGGGTCGTAAAACCCGACCAATTCATATTTTTCAGATTGATTGAGCAGTCTCAGATGAATTTTTCCAAGGTGACCTGCACCTAAAACACCAGCTTTTAGCATAGTTTTATATTTATATCGAAGCTATTATTAGTAAAATATTAATGTGAAAATCGACGGAAATTCCTTAAAAATACGCCATGATTTCAACGCTTAAAGATACTAAATTTAAATTCCGAAAAAATTGTTTTTAGCTTAAAAATGTTTGAGTATTTTGAAGAAGAACTCCTCTACATTAGTGTTGAGGTTTCCTTGTTGAACCTGCCTGCCGGCAGGCAGGATTGTCATTCCCGAGACATCGGGAATCTGATTAAAAGAATTTCGTTTCCTTGAAAATTTTGGACTGAAGTATTAGATTTTTAAACACTCAGTTCGATAGTTCTTTTGAAGAAATTCTTTTATTTTTGGCAGAAATAACCTCCCGAAAACATTGAAAGATACTTTTAAACATCAAGGACTGCGACAGCAATTGGTTAACACCATAGCCGCCAAGGGTATAACAGACGAAAAGGTGCTGAAGGCCATTGGCGATATTCCGAGGCATTTATTTATGGACTCCGGATTTTTGGACCATGCTTATCAGGATAAGGCCTTTCCGATTGCCGCAGACCAGACCATTTCGCAACCGTTTACCGTGGCCTTTCAAACGGAATTGCTAAAAGTTTCGCCGGGGGATAAAGTACTGGAAATCGGTACGGGGAGCGGCTACCAAACTGCCGTCTTATGTAAGCTGGGCGTTAAGGTTTACAGTATTGAGCGCCAACAGGAATTGTTTAAAAAAACGAGCAAGTTTTTACCCAAAATAGGCTATCGCGCTAAAAAACTCATTTTCGGTGACGGTTATAAAGGACTGCCGGAAGAAGCGCCTTTTGATAGCATTATTGTGACCGCCGGAGCACCTTTTGTACCAAAACCATTGTTAAGTCAACTTAAAGAAGATGGTGGGCGTTTGGTTATTCCGGTGGGTGATGATGTGCAGGTAATGACCTTATTTATTCGAAAGGGTCCAAAGGAATTTGAAAAGCACGAGTTTGGGGAGTTTCGGTTTGTGCCGTTGTTGGAGGATAGGAATTAGTTTTGTTAGCTGTTAGCTGTTAGCTGTTAGCTGTTAGCTGTTCGGGATGACTTGTATTTTAATCTCCCAGAATCTTCGTTTCCAACCCATCAATACTTTTCGTATTCTTTTCCTTCCAATAATTTTCAATGCGTTCCCTGCCTTGCTTTTCTGCCCAAGAATTGAGTTGTTGGCGTTCTTCCTTAAAATCCATAAAAGGCACGGCATAGCCACAGGAAGTTTGTACACTTTCAATAGTCATATCCACTATCTGTCGCGTACCCGGTATTTCGGGAAATAGATGGATGTTATCCTGAAAACCTTTGTCCCTTTCGTGATACATTTTAGCGGTTCCGTATAATCTTAAAATCAATGGCTTGCCTTCAAAAGAGCAAAACATCACCGTGATCCTATTATTCTGTAACAAATGGGCCGCGGTTTCATTGCCACTTCCAGTTAAATTCAACCAAAGCACCCTTTTATTATCCATCACTTTAAAGGTGTCGGCCAAACCTTTAGGCGATAAATTGATTCTACCATCGGCCGCAGCTGTGGCCACAAAAAATATCTTTTGGGCCTCTATAAACTCTTTTAATTCAGGGGTAATTTCATCAAAAAATTTCGCCATAGATTTATCATTTTCTTGGTAAATACGCCTTCGGAATAGGGTTTTCTTCAGTTTCTTGGGACCAGTAAATATTCATAATCCACCAACGTTTGCCATCATTCAATAATTGAATGCTGTTAATGCCCCGCATAAAAGGTTTTTCATCATCCTTGCTGTGATAGCATTCATAAGTACTAAATACATGTGCGATATTGCCATAAGCATTTACCTTTCGGTGGATTTCCTTCTCGATAAAGCCATTCAATTTCAGCCACTTATCTGAGCTTTTGATATACTCCGAGGGGCTCATAAATTTAGCTTTGTAAATGTCTTCGCTGTTTTTTCCTGTGGGAATCAATTTGGCATCCGGGTGGAACAAAAACTTAAACTGCTTCCAATTCCGCTCTACATCCTTTTCACCTGAAATTACTTTGTACAGCCCTTTTATCGTTTTGTCTAGCGTTTTAACTTTGGAGCTGTCTATCTTAAATTTTTCTTGGACTTCTTTCTTTTTTTGAAAAATATTCTGTGAAGTTGAAGGTAGCGAGAATGCGCACAAACAAAGTAGTAGGACTAGTTTTTTCATTATAAAAATTTATGGGAACAAATTACTAAATCGAAACCCTATAACGGTTAATATCCTCTTAAATTATTCCAAAATGCCTGTTCGAGTGTCCCAACAGGTTTCGTTGGGATGTATCGAGAACTTCTTACTCTGATTTGTCATTCCGCACTTGATGCGGAATCCACCACAGCCATTCCTAGTGGATTCCTGCTTTCGCAGGAATGACAGCTGTACTCAGTTAAAGTTCGGGTTTTGTCTTTTGGAATTTAATATTATTTGTAGATTTTCTTAATCCTGTCCAAGTTTCTTTTATTATCGCGGTCCTTTATAGTTTCGCGTTTATCGTAGAGTTTTTTACCTCTGGCAAGGGCAATGTCCAATTTTGCAAAGCCCTTATCGTTGATAAATAAGCGCAATGGAATAATGGTCAACCCCGTATTTTGAACCTCTTTCTGTAATTTTTTAAGCTCCTTTTTATTGAGCAACAGTTTTCTTGTGGCCTTGGGCTTGTGGTTGTAATGGGTGCCAAAAGCATATTCCTCAATGGTCATGTTTACCACAAACAATTCCATGCGGTCATTAAACTCACAAAAACTCTCGGCAATGGAAGCCTTGCCACTGCGGATGGATTTTATTTCGGTACCGGTCAACACAATGCCAGCCATGTATTTGTCCAATATCTCGTATTGAAAACGGGCCTTTCTGTTTTGTATGTTCACCGATTTTTGCATGACGGCAAAACTACATAAAATATGAGGTTAATTTGGAATTATTTCATCGTAAACCCTAATTTAACGGTGACTTGCCAATGTTCTACTTTTCCATTTTTTATATTGCCTCGAGACTCTATAACTTCAAACCAACGGAGGTTATCAATTGTTTTTGAGGCTTTTGCAATGGCATTTTGCACGGCGTCATCACTTGAAACTGCTGATGTGCCGACGATTTCGATTTTTTTGTAAATGTGATCTTCCATGATTCTAATATTTTAGTTGATTTATCACTTTAAAAGATACGAAAAATAGGATTTGGGAAAATCAAATTTGTATTTTTGTATCTGCTTTTTTAGAAACCGGAAGTGGTTTATGTTTTTTGCGTTTAAGTGAAAATTAGGCCGTTTTTGTTCATTTGAAGACTTTTTTAAATTGCTTAGCAGGGCTACGGAATGCGAAAAAGACAAAAAATGGGGAAAAACGGGCAATTTTTTAACAAATGGAAAAAGTATAATTCACTTCCAAAAACAAATCAATTTTATGAAGTCATTTGACGTAGCCGTTATTGGTTCTGGTCCTGGAGGATATGTTGCTGCCATTCGCTGTGCGCAACTGGGTATGAAAACCGCAATTATCGAAAAATATAATACGCTTGGGGGTACTTGCCTAAATGTGGGCTGTATTCCTAGTAAGGCTCTTTTGGATTCGTCCCATCATTATGAAGATGCCATAAAACATTTTGAGGAGCATGGCATTGAAATTCCTGGAGATGTAAAGGTAAATCTTGAAAAAATGATTGCCCGGAAACAGGCTGTTGTTGACCAGACTACCGGAGGTATCGATTTCTTAATGAAGAAGAATAATATCGAAGTATTTCATGGCATGGGGAGTTTTAAGGATGCTACCCATATTACAGTTTCTGGAGAAGAAACTGTTGAAATTGAAGCTAAAAAGACCATCATTGCCACGGGAAGTAAACCATCGACCTTGCCCTTTATCGAAATTGACAAAGAACGCATTATTACTTCAACTGAAGCCTTAAAATTGAAAGAGATTCCCAAGCATTTGATTATTATCGGTGGGGGAGTTATCGGTTTAGAATTGGGCCAGGTCTATAGAAGACTGGGTTCTGAAGTAACTGTAATTGAATATATGGACCGCATTATTCCAACGATGGATGGTGGATTATCCAAGGAATTGAACAAGGTATTTAAAAAGGCAAAATTCTCGATGCAGGTATCACATAAAGTGAAATCTGTGGAAAGAAAAGGCGATGAGGTTATCGTAAAAGCAGACAATAAGAAAGGTGAAGAAGTAGAGTTCAAAGGCGATTATTGTTTGGTATCCGTTGGTCGTCGCCCATACACGGATGGCTTAAATGCGGAAGCCGCTGGCATAAAATTGGATGACAGAGGCCGGGTAGAAGTGAACGATCATTTGCAAACTTCAGCGACAAACATTTATGCGATTGGAGATGTGGTAAAAGGGGCGATGTTGGCTCACAAAGCCGAGGAAGAAGGCGTGTTTGTTGCCGAAACCATGGCAGGTCAAAAACCGCATATTGATTATAATTTAATACCGGGTGTGGTTTATACTTGGCCAGAAGTTGCAGCCGTCGGCAAGACCGAGGAGCAATTGAAAGAAGCTGGGGTGGATTATAAAGTTGGTCAGTTCCCAATGCGTGCCTTGGGAAGGGCCAGAGCGAGCATGGATATTGATGGTTTTGTAAAAATCCTAGCCGATAAAACTACTGATGAAATTTTAGGGGTACACATGATTGGTGCCAGAGCGGCCGATATGATTGCCGAGGCTGTGGTGGCGATGGAGTATCGCGCTTCTGCTGAAGATATTTCAAGAATGTCGCATGCGCACCCAACGTTTACGGAGGCTATAAAAGAAGCGGCTTTAGCGGCTACCGATAATAGGCCGTTACATGTTTAAAGAATTGTTTTTTTAATATATATTGAAAAGCAACCTAGTTTTGGGTTGCTTTTTTTTCTTTAAGAAATGAAACAAATAAGTCTATCCATTATTTGTGCCATACTAGTTCTGAGTTTTCATGAATTGAGAAGTGGGACACCAAGCGATTTGACTTCTGAAATAAACCTTAGAAAATTTGAGCAAACTGAAACTGAAATAGAGTGGTCTTCATATAGAAAACTAAAATGGGAAGACTTTAAAGGAAAACCGGATACTATAAACTTTCCCAATTCAAATGCTGTAACTATTTCGTCGATACATTTCAAGGGCAATACGCCAAATCTATTTGCAAATGGAAGCCTTTCCGTTACAGCAGTGTTTAATCAATTTGAGAGTTGGGTTTTATCAGGAGAAGAATCTGATAATCTCCTAAAGCATGAACAACTTCATTTTGACATTACTGAAATTTATGCCCGAAAAATAAGAAAGGTGTTAAAAGAAGTTGGAGTAGCGTCTTATAAAGAAGAAGAAGAAATATGGGATATGTTGCGAAAGATTAAATATGAATATGAAAACCGTCAGAAGGAATATGACAGTTTAACAGTGCATGGCATAGATAGAGATGCTCAAGAGGAATGGGATTCAATAGTTAAGTCAGAACTTAGTAGTTACAATTTGTATAAACAAAAATAAATTATTTTCATGTTTATAAAAGCTTGGCTTTTAGGGTGTTTATTTGTTATATTTAGGTGCGGAAATTTCCCAAATTTGCTAATACTTCCTTTAAGGAAAATAATTGTCTTTCGTAATAAATTACCAGTCGCTTTGGATTTGGCCCTTGCTTATTTTTGGTTTAGCTATTGAATATAACCAATAAATAATCCACCCTTCATGAAAAAAATAATCCTTTCCCTCATTGCACTTTGCTTCTGTTTTCATATTAACGCCCAACAGCAAGAATTATCCCCCATTCTTTTTATTTATGATGCTAGTGGCTCCATGTGGGGGCAACTTCAAAATAGCACCAAAAAGCAAATTGCCGCGGAAGTACTTACCGCTACTGTCAACAATCTACCTGAAAACCAAAACATCGGTTTATTAGTGTATGGCCATAACCGAAAAGGCGATTGTAACGATATTGAATACATGGTGGATTTGTCCAACAATTCAAAAGAGAAGGTGACGAGTACCGTAAAAGGCCTTAATGCTCTAGGGAAAACGCCTTTGGCCCGTTCGGCAAACATGGCCATAAATTCCCTTAGGCAGTCTAAAACCAAGGCCACCATCATTTTGATAACCGATGGGATTGAATCCTGCGATGGCGATATTTGCGATATCGTTTCCAAGGCTAAATTAGAAGGTATTGACTTCAAATTACATATTGTCGGATTTGGACTGAAAGAAGGCGAAAAGGAACAGCTAAAGTGTGCGGCCACTACCGGTGACGGGGATTATTACGATGCCAATAATGCCGATGGTTTGGGCGACGTACTGATTGAAGCCACATCAGAAACCGTGGATGACCCCGAAGGGAATTTTTCAGTATATGCCACTAAAAATGGTGAGCCGGTGGATGCTTGGGTTAAGGCTATTGAGGCAGGTACTGAAAAAGAAATTGATGCGGTAAGAACGTATCGTGATACGGCATTTTTGTATTTGCCTGCTGGAAAATATAGCTTAAATGCCCGTCCATTGGAAAATTCAAAAATTAAAGGGATTGCTATTGATGTTGAGAGCAAAGAAGGCGAAATGGGGCACCAAACCATAAGTTTTGACGGTGGGAAAGTTAGCGTTACTACGACGAACAATGGTGAAAGCTGGGACAGCACCTGCAGGGTATACACCCAAGATGGTACATTTGTTACAGGAAGTCGGACTTATGGAAAAGCACGGGTTTTGGAAGTGAATGCAGGTGTATATGATATCAAGGTTCAGGCGTTGCAAATCAAAGGCCACGAAACGGAATATATTATAGAAGATGTTAATATTGAGCCTGGAAAAACCATTGATGTGGTACACAATTTCGAATCGGGTATAGCGATGATAGGTGCAAAAAGTGGTGGTGAACTTGTGGATGCTGTGGTGAAGGTCATAGAAAAAACTTCAAACAAGAATGTGGCAAGTAGTAGGACTTACACTTCCGAAAACAATAATCCAAGACGATTTATTTTGAATCCCGGGACTTATGAAATAAAAATGACTACTCTGGGAAAACATAAAGGGCATAATAAAACCTTTACCATTGAAGTGAAGGCTGGGGAAACCATAACTGAAATCATAAACTTTTAATCATGGCACATCACGTATTTAAAGGCTATAGTATTCTGTTTTACTTTTTGATGAGCATTTTCTCATTTTTTATCGGGCTATACTATGCCGGGATGGTAGAAGCTGGGAAAAATCAAGGTTTGGCCGGTGGCGCTATTGTGTTGAGTTATGGTGTGGTTGCTGGGCTAATCGGTCTGGTTTTGGCGATATTCATCGTTTATAAATCCAAAAGAAAACTAATTTTTTGGGGCAATATTGTTTTGGGGATTTGCATTGTAGGATTTTGGGTAAATGCCCATTTAAAATATAAAGAAAAACAAAAGGCGAAGGAATTGGAACGGGAGCAATTCGAAAAAAGAAAACCAAAGCCCACGACACCAACCTCACCTGTGGATTCCAATGTAAAATCCAAACCTATGGCGATGTTGGTTAATGGTTCTGAACAAGATAAAAAAGATGCAGGTTTGGGTATGTTTGCTCCAAATATTTCAGAAAGTAAAGCTTTGTATTTCTACGGCAACCCTAATTTTCAAAAATCCAGATTGGAACATGCACCTATTGACAGCATCACCTTTAAAAAAAGGGAATACGGCGGTTTTGAAATTGCTACTGCCCCGTCGTGGTTAATGCCCGATCATCTTAAGTTAGATTACGATATGCTGTATTTTAAGGTGAAATCGGTCACTCAGGATTTTGTTGAAGTTCGTGTGAACAACCTCACCAACAGAACGTCTTTTGTTGATAAATATCAAGGCAGGATTGCCTATTGGCCCGAGTTTTTGCTTGGTGTGCATAGCGTGGAATTTATAAATCCCCAAACACAGACTGTTTATGTAAAGCCCTTGGAACATGCAGGAAAAGTGTCCATACCGCATAGTTTTATGAAGCCGGTTAGGATAACCAGAAACTGGATGCATGTTGAGCTAATTAACCATGGTTTTGATACTGTTGGTAAAGGGTGGATACAATGGACAAAAGATGGGGAGTTTCTAATTAGGTATAACTTGTTGAGTTAGAATTGTTTAATAATTTAACATTTTGTTTAAACAAAGCAGTCTAAATTCCTTATTTTTGCAGTTCTGAAACTTGGTTTATGAATTGCCCAAAACTATTGTGTTTTCTAACGTTATTATGCACATCTATTTTTGTTTCCGCTCAGGAAAAATTTACGATTAGCGGTACGGTTACCGACGCGTCTAACGGGGAAACAGTTTTTGGGGCTTCAGTGTTTTTTGAAGGTACTACTGTTGGGGCTATCACCAATGAATACGGGTTTTATTCTATTACCGCTGATGAAGGCGACTATAAGTTGGTGGTGTCATATGTGGGATACTCCACTTCTGTAAAACAGGTGAGCCTAAATTCTAATCAAAAAATAGACTTTGAAATAGCCGAAGCCTCCACTGAGTTGGATGAGGTTGTGGTGATTGCTGAGGAATCCGACAGGCTAAATATCAAAAGTCCTCAAATGAGCGTTACCAAGCTAAAAATGGGAGCCATCGAAAAGATGCCGGTGGTTTTGGGCGAAACAGATATTATTAAATCCATTCAATTGTTACCGGGTGTTACCAGCGTTGCCGAGGCCTCTACGGGATTTAATGTGCGCGGAGGGGCGGCCGATCAAAATTTGGTGTTGCTCGATGAAGCTATTATCTACAACACGTCTCATTTGTTTGGATTGTTCTCGGTTTTTAATACCGATGCTATCAAAGATATCAAGTTGTATCGTGGAGGAATCCCAGCGAGGTTTGGAGGACGGGTGTCTTCGGTGTTGGATGTGCGCCAAAAGGATGGTAACAGCAAGAGATTTGAACTGAACGGAGGACTGGGGCTCATTTCAAGCCGATTGTCTGCCGAAGGGCCTTTGTTCAACCAAAAGGGTTCATTTTTGGTGGCTGGACGGGGCTCCTATGCCCACTTGTTTTTGGAGGCTTCGGATTTGGAGAACAGCGCCAAATTTTATGACTTAAATCTGAAGACCAATTATAACATCAATGCGAATAATAAGTTGTATTTGTCGGGTTATTTCGGCAGGGACGACTTTAATTTCGGCGCAAATTTCGATAGTGGGTACGGAAATGCCTCGGGCAACTTAAGATGGAACCACGTTTTTAACGACCGTTTGTTTTCAAATTTGTCCCTAATTTATAGCAAATATGATTATCTCTTGGATTTTAAATCCTTTGAATTTGATTGGATTTCTGAAATTGAAAACTATAACATCAAATATGATTTGAGTTATTTCAAAAATGAAAAATTACAGATAGATTTTGGATTGAATGCCATTTTGTATGATTTCAATCCTGGTGAAATCAACCCCACATCCGATACTTCGCCGATTAACCCATTGTTGCTGGATCAAAAAAGGGCATTTGAAAACGGATTATACATTAGTGCAGAACATAAAATCAGCGATAAATTGACTGCAGCTTATGGAGTACGCTACAGCTATTTCATCAGAAGAGGAGGTCAACCTTTAAATGAGTATCAAAATGGCCTGGCTGTGGTCTATAACCCTACTTTGGGCATCTATGAAGAAGGTAATATCTTGGGAGAACGGGTTTACGATAAGGATGAAACTATCAAAACCTACGGTAATTTGGAGCCCCGATTGGCAGTTTCTTACCAATTAAATAATAATACCTCCATAAAAGCGGGCTACAGCCACACGGCGCAGTATATTCATTTATTGTCCAATACGCTTTCGGTTACCCCATTGGACGTTTGGACGCCGAGTGGTAAATTCATCAAACCGCAATTGTCTGACCAGTATTCTCTCGGTTATTTTAAAAACTTTAAGGATGAAGCATATTCCTTGGAGGTAGAGGCTTACTACAAAACCGTGGACAATCGCATCGATTATGTAGATGGCTCAGATTTAATTGGTCAGAATACCATTGAAACTGAAATTTTAAATGGCGAATTAAGGGCTTACGGTTTGGAGTTTTTACTAAGAAAGAATAAAGGGGATTTCACGGGATGGCTGGCTTACACGATTTCTAAGGCAGAACAGCGTACGCCGGGAGGTGCCTCAGGTGGCCCGGGTATTAATAACGGCAATTGGTATTATGCACCGCATGACCGCACCCATGATGTGTCCGTCACCGCAAGCTATAAGTTGAATGATAAATGGACTTTTGGAGCCAATGCAATTTATCAAACCGGAAGGCCGGTAACTTATCCCGATGGGCAGTACACCTATGAAGGTTTGAACATTGCAAATTTTTCCGATAGAAACTCCAGTCGACTTCCAAATTACCATCGTATTGATGTTTCGGCCACTTGGGTGCCCAATCGAAAGCCGGATAGGCGTTGGAAAGGAGAGTGGGTATTCGGTATTTATAATATTTACAATCGCAAAAATGCGGCCTCCATTGCCTTTGGGCAAAACAGGGAAACGGGAGCCAATGAAGCCACAAGGACGGCAATTTTTGGGATTGTGCCTGCACTATCCTATAATTTTAAGTTTTAAGTTATGAAGCATCACATTTTAAGATATATCGTTGCTAGTTTTTTATTTACCGCATGTACGGATGTGATTGATGTGGATGTGCCCGAAGCACCGCCAAGATTGGTGGTGGAAGCTTCTATAGATTGGGAGAAAAGTACCTCAGGTGCCCTTCAGACTGTAAAACTAAGTATGTCTACTCCTTTTTTCGAGAATTTGACTGATACAGCCGTCACCGACGCTAGTGTCAAGATTACCAATGATACTTCCAATCAGGAATTTATTTTATCCCATCAAGGTGATGGAATCTATAGCACTTTTGAATTTGTACCACAATTGAATCAGTCCTACACGCTTGAGATTATTCATAATGGCGAAACCTATACGGCACAGGAAACCATGACACCAGTGGTAGATATTGATGAAATAAGCCAAGCGAGGGAAGGCGGATTTGATGGCGACGCATTGGAAGTAGATATCTATTTTAATGACCCGCCAAATGAAGAAAATTTCTATTTGTTTCGATTTGAGGAGCAAGGAGATTTGCTCCCCGAATTATTAGCGATTCCTGATGAATTTACCGATGGTAATAGAATGAAGGTGTTTTTTGAAAAAGAGGACGATGAGGACTCGGGAGAAGAAGAATTTGAACCCGGGGATACCGCGTTCATTAGTTTTTATGGAGTATCTAAACAATATTTCAACTACATTGATTTGCTGATTGACCAGTATGAAAATGCCGAAAACCCCTTTGGTACCGTTCCTGCCCGTTTAAAAGGGAATGTGATTAATGCCACAAACCCCGATAATTATGCTTTTGGGTATTTCAGATTGGTACAAGTGGTGTATGCCAGCTATACGTTTCAATAAATAAGTTAGAGCTTAAAATCAGCATGTTGCCAGCTTTCATCAAATAGTTTTTGATATTTAGCAGTGTTGGTTTCATCCTTCAGGTTTTCATACGCCATTTTAATACCGTGGTATGCCCAACCGTTTTTCGGTAACCGCTTCAAATCCTCAAGATAGGTTTCAATAGCCAATCGGTGTTGCCCATTCAGCATTAAAACTTTTCCTAGGTGATGTCGGATGGAGAAAAACCAATCTGGTGGTTCGTTGTAATTTAAGGCATCCTCCATTGCAACTGCCTCTTTTAATAAAACAATGCTGGCATCATAATCTTTTTCGTGTGCAAGAATTTCAGCCGTTAAAACCTTTTCGGCTATTTGCACTAACTCATATACAGAATTAATGTCCCAAACCGTTATTTCACTGATGGATTCATCTTTGGCCAAAGTTTCCAAAGCCGAAAGCTCTAATTTTGCCTTTTCAATTTCACCCTTCCCTAAATAGGCCATGCCTTCCGCATAATGTCGAATAGCCTTGGGGTATTTAAGGTTGTATGTTTCCAACTTCATATTTAGAATATCATCCCATTTTTCGAATTTCACGGCTACGTAATACGGAATGGTATAGTAGTGTTGCAAGGTGCCCCAACCAGGTGCTGCCATAATTTCAGGGTGCACATGTTCTGATACTTTATTGGCTCCAATCATGGCCCAATGGCTATTGCCCTCCAATGTTGCCGTGGCAGCCATAAAATGATAATTATGGGGGGTAATAAGCTAAAGGGTAGGCGCCTTGAGCGTGACAGGTAGTAACATAAGCACTATCTGCTTTTACGGCCGCAATATTGGATAGCGTACCTTTGTGGTAGTCCCCAGTTCGAATATAGGTATGGGAGGGCATGTGCAATAAATGCCCAGATCCGGATACCAAACCATCATCAAAAGCCTTTGCCGATGGGTAGGAGCGCTCAGGCGTGTTTGACGCTTCAACGGCATGAATATAAAAATGGTGAGCCCCTGGATGCCCCGGATTTTGTGCTATCAGTTTTTCCAAAAGGGTTACGATTTCTGGAGTCCAAGGTTTTGGTTTGCCTATTTCATTATACAAATCCCATGGGTGCAAGTTCATAATGGATTCGGCATATAATGAACTGATTTCGGTATCATTGGGATATTTTTCGAATAGTTTTTTCATGGCCTTGGAATAATCAATATCCAATTGGCTTCTGTCCTCAGGAGCTTCGGGGGCATAGCGCAACGCCATGGCTTCAATAAATGCCTTTTCTTTTTCCGTTGCATTGGATGAAAGGGCTTTTGCTTTTTGAATCGCCTCATAAGCGCGTTCATAATTATCGGGTTCCATGCCAGCGTTGTAATTTGGTCCCAAAACATATGCAAAACCCCAATGTGTCATGGCACACTCTGGATCCAATTTGGAGGCATAATAAAATGACCGTGCCGCCTCGGCATGATTAAACGCATAAGCCAAAGCCATACCTTGATTAAAATATTGCTGTGCCAAATTGTTTTTTGTACTAATAGGGTAGTCAATCACATCATACCCGTCTAATAAAGGAGCAACATTGTTCCCCTTATACCACTCAGCATCCGTAACTTGAGGTACGCATGCGTATCTGGAATTGATGGTTGTTTTCGGTTCAGTAACTTCTTGTGTTTCTTTGTTTTTTTTACATGAACAGAGCAGAATTAGTGTGGCTAAAATTAGGGTTAGATGTTTCACTTGTGTAAGTATTTGATTGTTAATCTTTTAATAATTTGTAATTTACTAAAATTTTAGTATTCTGCACAAATGAGAAAAATTTAAAGCTGAAGCGTGAGTATGGAATGCGTATCTTATTAGCAGTTTTTTAGTACATAATCATATAAATTTTACTTTTTTTGCAGTTTGGAAGTGACTTTTTCAAAACCACTGTGTCTTAAAACTAATCAACTAGCGAAACGCTATAATTGGAAACCCTAAACGACATTAATAAACAATCGGACGAGGATCTGGTAAAGGCAATTGTTAAAACCAACGACACATTGCTTTTCGAGGTGTTGTATGATAGATATGCCTCGTTGGTTTATAACAAATGTTACGGTTTTGCAAAGGATGCGGATGAGGCCAAGGATTTGACCCAAGACGTATTTTTGAAGCTCTTTGTCAAGCTGGCCAGTTTTAAAGGGAAATCTAAATTTTCAACATGGTTATATGCGTTTACGTATAATCATTGTGTAAATTACGTTACCCGAAATACAGCTAAAAAGTTTGAAAAGCAGTCGGTGGACTACAAGGACATCGAAAACCTTTCAGAAGAGGAAGATGACAATAGTTTTGTGGATATGAGGGTGGATCAATTGAAAGTCGCTTTGGAACTGATTTCTCCAGAAGAGAAAATGATTTTGTTGTTGAAATACCAGGATTTCCTAACAATAAAGGAAATTGAAAGTGTTTTAGGTATTGGAGAAAGTGCGGTTAAAATGAGAATTAAACGCGCAAAGGATAAGCTAGTAACAGTATATAACGAGAACTTTAATTAATGGAGAATCCATTTAAACATATAAACCAACCTATCAAGGAAGTTCCGCCAGAACTGAAGTCTAAGGTAATGAGCGATATTGCCATGGCTAAGTTGATCATGGAGCTTGCCGCATTGTTCTCATATAATATCGGTGATATTATTGAAACTGTTGTAAAAAACAGGAATAAAGAAAATAACCAAAACCTAACTTAATTTTTTTAAATCATGGATAAAATTACATCATGGAAAGATAAAGCCCTAGAATCATTGACCACCTTGTGGCCCGATGTGGCTCAGGTATTGCTAAATCTTTTGGCAGTCTTTGTATTGCTATTTGTGGGTTGGCTTTTAACAAAGTTTATCGTTCGCATTGTTAAAAAGGCGCTAAAACTGGCTAAAGCCGATAAATTGGACGACAAGATAAACGAAATAGAAATTGTTGAAGGCAAAAAATTGCAGTTTGATACGGTAAAAATCGTTTCAAAATTTGTGAAATGGGTCATGTATATCATGTTGCTGATTATGGCCTTGGATGTCATGGATTTGACCATGATTTCTGAAAGAATTAGTGAACTCCTTGGGTACTTGCCCCAGTTGTTTACCGCATTGGTAATTTTTACGGTAGGATTGATATTAGCAAATTTGATAAAAAAAGGCATCCGTTCCTTTTTTGAATCCATGGACTTGTCCGGGGCAAAAATCATCAGCCAAGTGGTGTTCTTTATCATTTTGACCTTTGTTTCCATTACTGCGCTTAACCAAGCGGGTGTGGATACTGAAATTATCACGAGTAACATCACTATGATCTTGGCGGCCTTTTTGCTGGCCTTTTCATTGGCCTTCGGATTCGGTGCTCAAAAAGTGGTAGGCGAATTATTAAAAACGTTTTATGCCAGAAAAACATACGAAATTGGTCAAAAAATAGAGTTTAACGATATTAAGGGTGAGGTGGAATCCATCGATGGTATTTCGGTTACCTTAAAAACAAGACAGGGCAAACTGGTAGTGCCTATCAAAGACATTGTAGAGAGTCAAGTAAGCATTCAGGATTAACTTTAAGTTAGGGTTAAAATTTGGTTGGTTACTTTTCTGGATGCCGAAACGGCTCTCTACATCTTATCATCCCTTTTCAATTATTTGGAAAGGGATTTTTGTTTTTGAAACTATCTAGAATAAATTTGGGAATTATTAAACGCAAAAAGCTATTCTAGTTTGAAGGCCAAAATTGGTTTCCTAAACCTATCCGAGCTGGAATGACTATTTTTAAAACTTTTCCAGGACTTCCAGAACATGTTTTTTGTAGCTTCGGCTAATAGTTAATGCCGTTTTGTGTATCGTGATTTCTTCGTTGGTAAATGACGAAATATGTTTCAGCGCAATGATATAAGAACGGTGGATTCTCAAAAAAGCCTTATTTGGTAATTTGGCTTCCATAGTGCTTATGGTTTCTCGTGTCACTATGGTTTCATTGGCCAAATGAATCTTGATATAATCACTGTAACTTTCAACATAAACGATGTCTTCAAAATCTACTTTTATCATACGTCTGTCCGCCCTTACAAACATAAAATCATTCATATTTGATTCCTGATATGCATCAGAATTGGAGTCCCCATAAATGTCAAAATAATTGTTCACCGCTTTTAATAACCTTTCAAAGGATATGGGCTTTAAAAGATAATCAACCGCCTGAAGTTCAAAACCCTCTACAGCAAAGTCTCGATAAGCCGTGGTAAAAATTATTTTGATGTCTTTGCCAATGGATTTGGCAAAAGAAATCCCGGATATTTCGGGCATATTAATATCCAAGAAAACCAAATCAACATGGTTGTCCCTTAAGTAACTAAAACCTTCAATGGCATTGTTGCAACTTTCAACGGTTTTAATATTGGGAATTTTAGAAAGGTGAGAAGCAATGATTTCTTGTGCAATGGCTTCGTCATCAATAATTAAACACGATATGTTTTTATTTTGGCCCAAATATTAAATGTTTTGAAGTATGAGATTCGCCTTAAAAATACCATTTTTGCGAACAATTTTTAGGTCGTAATTATCTTTATATAGCAAGTCCAATCGTTTTTTAATGTTGGTCAATCCAATACCTTTTTTTAATGTTTCCTCTTCCGAAGTTGTGTTTTCGATGTAAAAATGAATAGCTCCATTTTTGCAATTAATGTTAGAAGTGATATCAAGGCTTCCGTTCTTAATGGCACCGTGCTTAAAACTATTTTCAATAAAAGGGAGGAGTAGCATAGGCGCTATTTTGATGTCTTCAGAAATATTGTTCGTTGTAAAATCAATATTCAAGGTTTTATTGAACCGCATTTTTTCCAACTCGATATAATCCTTAATGTGCTCAATATCTTCAGTTAATAAAACAAAAGGTTTATCTACTTTATACAATAAATAGTCCAGCAAATTAGAAAGTTTCAAAATCATTTCTGGGGTTTCGTTAGCCTTTTTTAATGCGAAACCGTACATGGTATTCAACGTATTGAACAGGAAATGGGGATGAATCTGCATCTTTAAATAATTCAATTCTTGCTCTTTCAGTTTTAACTGCGCTTCCAAAATCTTCTTTTCCAGTTTACTGGTTTGTTGCGAGTGCTTTATGTTCAGTTTTAGAAGTTTATAACCGCTGGCAATGATGACGACCATATAAACTGCTATGGCCACAAAAAGCAGACTACGGCTAATAGGCGCCATGTTGGTGTATTGAAAATTTGATAGGTACACTAGCCCATAAATCACCGAAATAACAATAAGATACGTTGAGATAATAAACGTACTTAAACTGTAAAATGCAAAGCGAACGTATTGCTTCGTAAAAAGATAATCGGGAATTAATTTGTAAATCGACACGTAGGTAGTAGCAATAGTAATGGGCATTAAAAAAAGCGAAAAGGAGAGGATATAGCTGAAGTCTTCACTATCAAACCCAAAAAAATAAGT
The DNA here is from genome assembly GCF_014270105.1 of Hyunsoonleella aquatilis. Classification (GTDB taxonomy): domain Bacteria; phylum Bacteroidota; class Bacteroidia; order Flavobacteriales; family Flavobacteriaceae; genus Jejuia; species Jejuia aquatilis. The sequence continues at coordinate 30,997 of NZ_JACNMF010000007.1, read as the reverse complement.
ATAGAACAGGAGCACACCAGACCAAAAGAGTATGTGCAAAACAATCTGAGCTATTTTTTTTAAAGCGAGTTTAACGGGTTTCATGACTTATATTAAGCTACAATAATACCATATTTTGTTAAGCCACTATCATTTTTGTAGACGAGTAACGGGTTTAGGACGGGTTTCTGCATTAGGCTATTTAGTGCCTTAAATCTGTAATCTATCGCATTTCTATTCTTAGAGTTAGCATGTGTGCTAAGTTTGTTTTATATCTCACATAAAATATAAACAAATGAAAAAACTCTTAATCCTCTTGCTTGTTTTGAGTACGACATGCTTTTCTCAACAAGAAAAGTATAAACAGTTAGATTCTCTTTTTAGCCTATTAGAATCTAAAAATAAGACTATGGGAAGTATTGCAGTAATGAAAAATGGAAAAATGGAGTATACTAATGCTATAGGTTTTCAGTATAAAACTGAAAATGGGCAAAAAGAAGCTACCGAAAAATCAAAGTATAGAATAGGGTCTGTTACAAAAATTTTTACGGCAACCATGATTTTTCAATTGATTGATGAAAATAAACTATTTTTAAATGATAAGTTGTCTAAATTTTATCCTGAAATTCCAAATGCTTCTAAAATATCAATAGCGAATCTTCTAAATCATAGCAGTGGGTTGTTTAATGTAACAGAAGAGCCTGATTTTCATGAATGGATGGTTAGGCCATCATCACAAGAAAAAATGTTAGATAGAATAAAAAGTCACAAAGTGAATTTTGAATCAGGTGAAAAAAATGCTTATAGCAATACTAATTATATACTTCTGGGATTTATTCTTGAAAGCATTGAAGGTAAATTATATGGAGATATTCTAAAAGATAAAATAACGGATAAGTTAAATTTAGAAAACACGTATTATGGAGGCTTGATAGATATTGAAAATGGAGAATGTCAGTCTTATTATATTAAAAAGGGAAAACTAAAACAGGCAAGGGAAACACATATAAGTAATCCGGCAGGAGCAGGAGCCATTGTTTCCAATACAACCGATATGGTAATTTTTATAAATGCACTTTTTAATAATGAATTAATAAGCCCAAATAGTTTTGAGGCTATGACAGGATTGTCTAAGGATCCTTATTGTAGTGGTATAATGTTCATGAAAAAAGGAGAACGGACCATTTATGGACATGGAGGAGCTATTGATGGTTTTCAGGCCTTCTTACTTTATGCTCCTGAAACAAAAACTGCGGTAGCAGTCACCTCGAATGCCACTAAATATGCTACTCAAGCTATGGTTTTTCATGCTTTAGATGCTTCCGAAGGTAAGACTTTTCAAATGCCCAATTTTAATAGAATTGAATTGTCAGAAGAAGAGGTAAAACGCTACGAAGGTATTTATGAAAATAGTGAATTTCCTTTCGATTTATTTTTTGTGGCTAAAGGAAAAACTTTACGAGCAGGGCCGAATGCTGAACAGTTAAATAACTTGGTTGCAACAAAGAAGGATGAATTTTCATTTGAATCAATGGGAGTGACTTTAAAGTTTGATCTAGAAAATAATACGGTGCTCTTCAATGATCAAACTTCGGCCCCCAAGCTTTTCACAAAAAAACAATAAATTTATAAGTATGATTAATACTATTTCACCATTTGTTCAAAGTTTGTCCTCAGAGTTGTCAAAACGATTCCAAGAAGGTGGTCCCTTCTTTATGTTTCTGATTTTAATTAGCTTGTTACTGGCACTGTTTTTTTTGACTATGGGATTCCTAAACTTAAAAAAGAACATTAATAGGTCTAAAAAAATGACACTTTTAGCTTCAGATGCTAGCTTACTAGGCTTAGTATTGGGATTTATGGGATCCATAATTGGCATGATTGAAGCTTTTGATGCTATAGAGGCTTTGGGCAATATAAGTCAACAAATGATGGCAGGTGGACTTAAGGTGGCATTTTTAACATCCCTCTTTGGTTGCATTACCTTTGTTCTTCCAAGAATTGGTATTATCATTTTAAGGGGTTTGCAAAAGGGGTGATGCTTTAATTTGTTAGGGCAAGGACGGATAACAGCGAATTTCGATTGAAATCAAAAAATATAAAAGGGCTTCAATTTGAAGCTCTTTTTCATTCGGAATTTAGCAAAGGTTACTTCCTTTTCCGTTTCCGATTCGCATTTTTATCTCCACGACTTTTAGGCTTTTTGTATTTTTTGGCCATTTCCCGGCGATAGGAACCTCCCAGATTTACCTTTTTGTTTTTGTCCTTTTTTTCATGGAAGGCTGGCCCCGGAGTATCTTCGTCCGGGCGTTTGGTTGGGTTGTTCCGTTCTTTGAGTTGTGGACGTTCTTCATCTATTAATTCGGTGGAGATTTCAACGGTTTCAGGTAACTCTAAAACTGGGATTTCCATTTGCATCAATGCCTCAATCTTTTCAATCGCTTCCTGTTCTTTTTCAGTAGAAAATACCAATGCTTCACCTTTACGCTCCGCACGACCAGTTCTTCCGATACGGTGCATATAATTTTCGGGATATTCTGGCGTGTCAAAATTAATCACATGCGAAATATTGTGGATATCCAATCCACGCGCCATCACATCCGTAGCAATTAAAATACGATGCTCACCTGAACCAAAAGCTTCAATGCTTCGCAAGCGGTAATTTTGTGTTTTATTGGAATGAATCACGCAGATATCGTTGTTAAAATGTGCCTCCAGTTTTTCAAATAGGCGATCCGCCATCCGTTTATAAGCTACAAAAATCAACACTTTGTTGAATTCATCTACAGCATTTAATAAATGTATCAACAAATTCAGTTTCGTATAAAAGTTAGGCACTTTGTAGCGGTTTTGGGAAATATTTTCCAAAGGTGTTCCAGAAACTGCAATGGAAATGCGAATAGGGCTTCTAAAAAAATCAGAAATCAACTCATCAACGTCTTGGGTCATTGTAGCCGAAAACATGATGTTTTGTCTGCGTTCGGGAAGGATATCAAAAATATTCACCAGTTGGTGGCTAAAGCCTAAATCTAGCATCACATCTACCTCATCAATTACCAATTTTTGAATGGACTTAAGTTGTAAAACTCGACTTACGGCCAAATCGTATAAACGCCCTGGGGTGGCCACGATAATATCCAAACCTTGTGCAACAGCCTGTTTTTGCGTATTGATATTGGTGCCTCCGTAAACCCCCAAAACACGGTTGTTAATGTATTTGGACAGCTTTTCAATTTCCTCAACAACTTGCACCACCAATTCCCTAGTTGGCACTAAAACCAGCACCCGCGGATTATCCTGCTTAGAAAATTTTAAATTGCGGAGAATAGGCAACATGTAGGCAAAAGTTTTGCCCGTACCCGTTTGGGCAATACCCACAACATCCCTTCCGGATGCAACCACGTTAAAAGCCTCTGCTTGAATTGGAGTGGGGGTGGAAAATCCCAAATCATCCAGGGCATTATAAAGAGGTGTGTTTAGATTGAGGTCTTGAAAGTTCAAATCAAACTGTTTAGCCAACAAAGTTAAGGGTAATAAACGGGTTAGACCAAAAGGGCTTCATTAATTTCGATATGGTACGTAGCCCTAAAAGTATCATTCGCATTCAATTGAAGGATGCCTTCCTTGGTGGTAAAGTTTTGATCGGTGTTTTCTGAATCGGCAATGCCAAGCCAAGGTTCTATACACACATAATCGCCATTGGGTTTTGCCCATATCCCCAAATAGTCAAAATCGTGATAGCTAACCGATAATATTTCACCTTGATTTTGGCTCTTTAAAGCTACTTTTTTAGATTTCAAATCCTTAAAAATCAGGGCATCGTCATTAAACAAGTTGTGGGATAAAGGTATTTTCTTGGTGTTTTCTAGCATCGGTCTGGTTTCCGATGAAAACAGTCCGGCACTGTTCAAAAGATGTATTTTTGAGGTTTCGGAATGTTCAAACTCTAAATAATAATCCTCATAATCTTCATTTTGAAACACGGGACATTTAAAGGCGGGATGCCCTCCCATGGAAAAGTATAGGGGTTGGTCATCTAAATTTTTGATGATATGTAACAACTTTACAGTGTTATCCTTCAATGTGAATGTAATCTGAAATTCAAACTTAAACGGATAAACTTTTAGGGTATCTTCGTTATAGGTCAATCCAAAGGTTAAACTATTTTCAGTTTCTCCCAAAAGTTTAATCGCTTCGCTATGCCTAAAAAAACCATGTCGTGGCAGTTGATACGTTTTGCCTTCAAATTGATAGGTATTGTCCTTTAGTCCACCAACAATAGGGAACAGATTGGGCGCATAGCTTCCCCAAACATTGGGATTGGCGTCCCACATAAAATCGGTTTTACGTTTTATCGAACGTATGCCACAAAGTTCCGCACCGGTTGGTTTTACGGCTATTTTCAGTTTGTCATTCTCTAAATGATGCATGGACTTTCATTTTTGAGTAAGATACAAAAAACACGAATTTTTAAGTATTTAAAGTACCTTTGCTTTTTGAATTTTTAAAATTGAGAACAACCCGCAACCGTAGCATAGCAGATGTTGAAACGTTTAAGCACCAATTATTGCATTGGGCACAACAATTTGATGATGTGGTTTGGTTGGATTCTAATCCCGACGGAAATGGGAACCAAAAATATTCGAGCTATGATGCGATTTTAGCGGTGGATGCCTTTACGAGTATCCAAACTGATTTTTCAGATGGTTTTGAGAAACTGAAGGAGTACCAAAGCACCACAAATGAATGGGTTTTTGGCTTTCTGACATACGATTTAAAAAATGATGTTGAGGATTTAGTTTCGACGAACGATGATGACTTGGACTTCCCTGATTTGTATTTTTTTCAACCTAAAAAATTGTTTTTTTTGAAACGCAATCAGCTTGAAATTAAGTATTTAAATTCAGTTGATGATGAGCTTGAAGAAGATTTTGATTGTATATTGAACGGTGATTTTCACACTGAGCGCAGTCGAAGTGCATGCGATAATGTAAAAATCAAACTAAAAATTCACAAGGACGAGTATTTTAATAAAGTTAATAGAATACTTGAGCATATCCATCGAGGTGATATTTACGAAGTGAATTTCTGCCAGGAATTTTATGCGGAAAACACCTGCATCCATCCTTTGGAAACCTATCAAAACTTGAATGCTATTTCTAATCCGCCCTTTGCTTCCTTCGTTAAACTTTATGATAGATATGCGTTGTGTGCTTCGCCTGAACGTTATATTAAAAGAAAAAATGAAACCATCATTTCTCAACCGATAAAAGGTACAGCAAAACGTTCAAAAAATCCAGAGGAAGATTTGCAATTAAAGACCGCTTTGCAAAACGATGAAAAAGAGCAAAGCGAGAACATTATGATTACCGATTTGGTGCGCAACGACCTTTCAAAAACAGCATTAAAGGGAACGGTAAAGGTTGAAGAATTATGCAAGGTTTACACTTTTGATCAGGTGCACCAGATGATATCTACGGTAACCTCAAAAGTGGACAGCAAAACACATCCGGTTGATATTATCAAAAGTACTTTCCCTATGGGTAGTATGACTGGAGCTCCAAAGATTTCGGCCATGAAAATCATCGAAGCCCTAGAGGAGACCAAGCGTGGCTTGTATTCAGGTGCTATTGGTTATTTTGATCCTGAAGGCAATTTTGATTTTAATGTGGTAATTCGCAGCATTCTTTATAATGAATCAAAAGAATACATTTCCTATTCCGTTGGGGGAGCCATTACCGCGAAAAGTGATCCATTGAAAGAATACGAAGAATGTCTAATTAAAGCTAAAGCGATGCGTGAGGTTTTGGAAAACTAATTTAGGTGCTCCTTAAAGTCTTCTATCACCAGTTCTAAAATACGTTCTACCCGCTTTACCTCTATATTTTTGATTTTAGAGATATCCTCAAAACTCAATTTTCCGAATACAAATAAATCTACGATATCCGACACCCTCAATGGAAGCCAAGTATAGAATTTTCCCAAAAGATGTTTGGTGCGCCTAGTGGAAATATCAGAGATATCGAACGCATTTTGAATCTGTACATTATTATCATCATAAACAAAAACATGTTTATCCCTGTCGTTCTGATGATAGGAAATATCACTAAGTTCTTCGTGCATCACGAAATCAAAATCCTCATCAACAGTAAATTGCTCATCCAAACCGTCCAACTCGTCTTCCAAAATACCAGTAGTGCTCATCGTATTTTGGTGAAAAGCTTCCTTCTGAAAAAGTTCATCCAAATCGGCATCTACAATTTTAAAAAGTTCAATTTTTATTTCAGGTGTTTCTGCATCAATATTATAGCCTTTTTCATAAAACTTTGCAATGCCTTCATCTATGATATCGTTGGATCTGTACATGTTCCTAGGAACAATTTTGGTCGATTCAGCAACATACAACCGGTGTTTTACGTAAGCCTGTAAATGTTGGGTAACCGAAACCACTTTTTTGTCGAATTCAATTTTAGTGGATCTATCGTTTAATTGGTCTATTGTGCACATGATTTCAATGTTTTTAATTGCCTGTTTAAAGGTACGAAAGCACCAAAACGAGCGCATGATTTTTGTCATATGAAAATCGATTTATAATACTTATATCCTATGCAAAGTCGTATATTTGAAGTTATGCTGGAACGGTTTAAGACGCACATAAAGTCTCAATTGAATTTTCTAAAAGAAGCAAGGATTTTAGTCGCTATTTCCGGAGGTATGGACAGCGCAGTTTTAACTCATTTATGCCACAAATCGAATTTAAATATTGCCTTGGCCCATTGCAATTTCAATTTACGTGGAATGGAAAGTGATGCGGATGAAGACTTTGTTTTAGAGTTGGGCGAAGATTTGGATTTAGAGGTGTTTGTACAGCGATTTGATACTCAGGCATATGCTGAAGATAATAAACGGTCCATTCAAATGGCGGCGCGTGAATTACGCTATAATTGGTTTACCGAGTTGGCCGGACAAATGCAGTTCGATTATATTTTGACTGCCCACCATGCAGATGATAATTTAGAAACGTTTTTGATCAATTTCACAAGAGGTACGGGGCTGGAAGGTTTAACAGGGATTCCTGAAGTCAATGGCAAATTTGTGCGCCCTTTGTTACCTTTTTCAAGTGAAGCTATTTTAAAGTATGCCAAAGAGAATAATATCAAGTGGCGAGATGACAGCAGTAATGCATCTGTAAAATATCTTCGGAATAAATTACGTCACGAAGTGGTGCCTATTCTAAAAGAAATCAATCCAAGTTTGTTGCAAAGTTTTCAGACTACTTTAGGTAATTTAAATGATTCCTCTGTAATAATAAAAGAAAGCATAGATGAGTTTTTAAACAAAGCCATCGAAAACATAAGCGATAGCCAAGTGAGATTTAAAATTGCTGAATTCAAAAATTTGGCAAACCCTAAGCCTTATTTATTTGAATCACTAAAAGAATTTGGTTTTACTGAATGGAATGACGTTTTAAATTTGTTGGATGCTGAAACTGGAAAGCAAGTGTTTTCAAATACCCATCGATTGATAAAAAACCGCGAGTACTTATTGTTAAGTCCGATCCAATCTGAAGATGATGAAGATATTCTAATTTCAGAAGAAGAAACAAAAAAAGAAACACCTATTGGTATTTTATTTTTTGATGAAGCTGATGCTATTTTAAAGCATGAATCCAATACCATTTATGTTGATAAAGACAAGCTGAAATACCCATTAAAGCTCAGAAAAAAACAACAAGGTGATATTTTTTATCCATTGGGAATGAAAGGTAAAAAGAAGTTGAGCAAATATTTTAAGGATGAAAAGATGTCGCTTTTGGAAAAAGAGCAGACTTGGTTGTTGTGTTCTGGTGATGCCATTGTTTGGGTGGTGAGTCATCGAGCGGATGGTCGTTTTAAGGTGACTGTTGAAACCAAACAAATCCTAAAAATTAAATTAATCTAACTTGTCATTCCGCACTTGATGCGGAATCCACTTTGATTAAACAGTATAATGATATTACAGGGGCAAATAGTTGACATTCAAAACAAACGCATTTTCAAAGGTGAAATCACTGTTGAGAACGGAAAGATCACATCTATTATTGAAAAGGAACACGATACCAGGCATTATATCCTGCCCGGTTTTATCGATGCCCACATCCACATTGAAAGCTCCATGTTGGTACCATCCGAATTTGCAAGAATTGCTGTAAAACACGGCACAGTGGCCACCGTTTCCGACCCGCACGAAATTGCCAATGTTTTAGGAGTTGAAGGCGTGGGGTTTATGATTGACAATGGAAAACAAGTACCGTTCAAATTTAATTTTGGTGCGCCATCTTGCGTGCCGGCTACCAATTTTGAATCGGCGGGAGCCAGTATTGATTCCGATGGGATTAAAGAACTTTTGCAAAACCCTGACATTAAATATTTGGCGGAGATGATGAATTATCCTGGAGTCTTATTTGATGACGATGAGGTAATGAAAAAAATCGCCTGGGCCAAACAATTTGGGAAGCCAATTGATGGCCATGCCCCGGGTGTGAAAGGCGAGGATATCACAAAATATATCAATACAGGGATTTCTACTGACCATGAATGCTTTACTTATGATGAAGCGCTTGAAAAACTTCAAAAGGGGATGAAGATTTTGATTCGGGAGGGGAGTGCTGCCAAAAATTTTGAAGCCTTAATCGATTTGCTACCAGAGCATTTTGAAAACATGATGTTTTGTAGCGATGATAAGCATCCTGACGATTTGCTGGTGGGTCATATCAATCAATTGTGTGCAAGGGCTGTTTCAAAAGGGATGGAAGTATTTAAGGTACTGCAAGTGGCGTGCATCAATCCAGTTAAACATTATAAATTGGATGTTGGATTGTTGCAAGTTGGGGATGCGGCAGATTTTATAATTGTTGAGGATTTAAAAGAATTCAAAACACTTCAAACGTACATAAATGGAACTTTGGTTTTTGATAAGGACAAATCATTAATTCCTAAAGCTTCTTTTGAGAACCTAAACAATTTTTACTGTAAAAAGAAAAAGAATTCAGATTTTAGATTGGAATCTTCCGCCAAAAAAATCCGTGTCATCGAAGCGTTGGAAGGGCAATTGGTCACTAACGAAATCATTGAAAATGCTTCTATTGTAAACGGTAATTTGATTTCAAATGTTGAAAAGGATATACTAAAAATAAGCGTTGTCAATCGTTATGTTGACCAAAAGCCGGCAATAGCATTTATCAAAAACTTTGGTTTAAAAAATGGAGCGATTGCCTCCTCTGTGGGGCACGATTCACATAATATTATTGCTGTTGGGGTTTCAGATGAAGCGATTTGTAAAGCGGTAAATCTCATCATTGAGCGCAATGGGGGTATTTGTGCCATTTCAGATTCAGAAGAAAAAGTGATTTCACTTCCCGTGGCAGGAATTATGAGCGATATGGATGCCGAAACCATTGGGAAGGCTTATGCCGAATTGGATGCATTTGCAAAGGCATTAGGAAGCCAATTGAACGCGCCATATATGACGTTGTCCTTCATGGCACTGTTGGTGATACCAGCATTAAAATTAAGCGATAAAGGCCTTTTCAATGGAAATGGGTTTGAATTTACCTCTGTTGAATGTTGATGCTTACGAACTCCTCTTGTATTTCCCTGAAAATCTAGCAAAGGCTAAGGTTTTTTAGTATGGAAGGTTGAAATTTATTCCCAATTCTTCGAAGTGCTCCAGTTGCTTAGTCTAAATGTTCTGTCATTTCTGCGTGGGCACGAATCCATTTTTGGATTTGCATGGATTCCGCATCAAGTGCGGAATGACAGGAATGTTAAACTCCAAACGTTTATACTTACTTTTTCAACGCTTCAGGAAATTGTTCAATCACAATACCCCATAATTCTGGAAGCACAAAAACCACAAAAAGCGTTAAAATGATAATCGAAATCACATTCATCACAATGCCCTTGCTAACCATATCTGGAATTCTTAAATAGCCCGAACCAAATACAACGGCATTTGGCGGTGTTGCAACGGGAAGCATAAATGCACAGGAGGCGGCCACGGCAGTACCGACCATTAATACAAACGGATGCATATCAATTGTTAGAGCCATTGGGGCCAAAACAGGTAAAAGCATGGCGGTGGTAGCTAAGTTAGATGTGATTTCCGTTAAAAAGTTAACCGAAGCAATCAACAGTAAAATCAAAACAATAGTGCTTACACCAACCAAAGTGGTCATTTGATTTCCTATCCAAAGGGCGAGGCCACTGGTTTCAAAACCTTTGGCCAAGGCCATGCCGCCACCAAATAAAAGGATAATGCCCCAAGGTAAATCGCGGGTATCTTTCCAGGACATAATGTTCTTTTTTTTCGTTTTCGACGGAATTAAAAATAGTACCAGTGCAAAAACAATAGCAATGATAGTGTCATCAATATGGGGCAATATCTTTTTGAGCAAAAAGGAACGCGTTATCCAACAAAAGGCCGTGGTTGCAAAAACTATGGCGACTATTTTTTCCTCATAAGCCATTTTTCCCAATGTCTGCAGTAGTCGTTTTATTTCCTGTTTGCCTCCGGGAAATTCTTTTTGATCAAAAGTGAAGGCAAACGATGTTAAATATTTCCAGCAGATTGCTAAAAGAATCACCGAAATAGGAAACCCAAAAATAAACCATTGCGAAAATGTAATTTCATAACCGTAAGTTTCGGAAACAACGCCGGCCAAAACCAAATTGGGCGGTGTGCCAATTAAGGTAGCAATTCCTCCAATGGACGCACTATAGGCAATGGCAAGCATCAAGGCTTTTCCAAAAATCAAATTTTCGTCTTCGTCGGTTTTAGGATTGTCCTTTAGCTGTTTGATAATGGCAATGCCAATGGGAAGCATCATCACGGATGTGGCTGTATTCGAAATCCACATCGAAAGAAATGCTGTGGCCACCATAAATCCTAAAATAATCTTTTGAACGTTGGAGCCAATTACATTAATAATATTCAGGGCGATGCGTTTGTGCAAATTCCACTTTTCAATGGCAATGGCAATAATAAAACCGCCCAAATATAAGAACACAAATTTATGCCCAAAAGAGGCGGTGGTCGTCCCAATATCCAGACTTCCAGAAAGCGGGAAAAGTACAATGGGCAATAAAGCCGTAGCTGCAATGGGAATGGCTTCGGTAATCCACCAAACGGCAATCCAAGCCGTGGAAGCCAAAACGCCATTGGCCTCGTCCGATAGGCCTTCGGGAGCAAAAAACAACCGAATCAAAATAAATAACAAAGGGCCCAATATTAAGCCAATTTGTTTTGATGTTTTCATGAAGCCAGTTTGAAAATTATGTGCTTAAAAATAGTTTATTTTTTATAGGATGAAGACAAAAGCATAAGATGTCATGGGTAAAATTAGAAAATAAAAGGATAAGATCCTTCAACATAAACCTATGTTAAAGTGATAGATTGGAACTTTATTCATAGCAATTTTTAATACCTTAATAGCAAAAACAGAGATTATGCCAGCATTCAACTTAAAAATTAATAACAAAACGTATTCTGTGGAGGCAGATGCAGACACTCCTTTATTGTGGGTGTTAAGAGATAAAATTAACCTTGTCGGCACCAAATTTGGATGCGGTATTGGGCAATGCGGCGCGTGTACCGTTCATGTAGATGGCAATGCCATGAGAAGTTGTTTGTTGCAGGTAGCCCAGGCAGAGGGTATGAATGTTACAACGATAGAGGGGCTTTCAGAGCATGGCGATCATCCAGTACAACAGGCTTGGAAAGAGGTTGACGTGCCTCAATGTGGGTACTGTCAGGCAGGGCAAATCATGACTGCTTCTGCTTTTTTGAAGGACAATCCTAGCCCTTCCGAAGAACAAATTAGAAATGCCATGCACGGTAATATCTGTAGATGTGCGGCCTATAACAGTATTGAGGAGGCTGTAAAAGTGGCCTCTAAAAAGTTAAGTTAATCAACCTATTAAACATACAACAATGATTCCTTCAAATAAAAATTCATTCAGTAGAAGAGATTTCCTAAAAACCTCTGCCTTGGCAGGTGGCGGTATGATTATTGGGTTTAACTTATTCAATGCGTGTAAAGCAGATGTTCAACTCCCGGTAGATTTAAGTCAGCTTAATTATAAAGATTTCAATGCATATATTAAAATATCTACAGAAGGGAAGGTAACTATTTATTCCGTAAATCCAGAAATTGGCCAGGGCGTAAAGACGTCAATGCCCATGATAATAGCAGAAGAATTGGATGTGGCTTGGGAAGATGTGTATGTTGTGCAAGCACCACTGGATACAGAGAATTACAGCAATCAAACTGCGGGAGGGAGTCAGTCTATTAGAAGAAGTTGGCAACCGCTACGAGAAACAGGAGCCACCGCGAAGCAAATGCTAGTAAATGCGGCGGCGGCAGCTTGGGGTGTAGAAGCAAATACATGTTCGGCAAAAAAAGGTGTAATTTCTAATGCTAATGGTGATACTTTAGGGTATGGCGATGTGGTAGACGCTGCAGCTGTTTTAGATGTTCCGAAAGATGTTACTTTAAAAGACCCTAAAGAATTTACCATTATAGGTAAAGGGAAAAGTAATGTAGATATTGATAAAATCATCACAGGAAAACCTTTATTTGGATTAGATTATAAGGAGGAAGGAATGGTATATGCTTCAGTATTACGACCGCCTGCATTCGGACAATTATTAGAGTCTTATGATGCCTCAAAAGCCAAGGCGTTGCCCGGTGTTATAGATGTAATTACCATTGGAGAAAAAGCCAGAGCTATGTTGAGCAAAGGCAGACCAAACTGGAGCGTCAAATTAAGTACTACGGATAAAGTAGTAGTGATTGGAAAAACAACCTGGGATGTTATTAAGGGTAAAAAAGCAATAACGGCTACCTGGAAAACGGATACAAGTCTAGAAAGTTCGGATGGTCATGATGAAAAATTATTGAATTTAGTAAACGGTAAAAAATTTAGAACGCGACGTAAGGATGGCGATGTAAAAAAAGCATTTGCCGATGCGGATAAGGTTATAGAACGGGTGTATACATCCACGTTTTTACCACATAACACGATGGAGCCAATGAATTTTTTCGCCAACGTAACATCTGACAAGGTACATTTAGTAGGGCCAACACAAACGCCAGAAGCAGCGGAAGAAGGAGTGGCGGCTTTGTTGGGACGATCTGTGGATGATATTCATGTCGATTTAACAAGAATGGGTGGCGGTTTTGGCAGGCGTTTATATAACGACTATGTTATGGAGGCGGCCGAAATTTCGGATGCGATCAAGAAACCTGTTAAAATGATATCTACAAGAGAGGATGATATGACAACAGGTGTGTATAGACCTGCTACCAAATATAAAATTGCAGCATCCATTAAAGATGGGAAACTCACGGGATATCATTTAAAAGAGGCCTGTATAAACGGCAATATGTACGGTTTGATTCCAAACTTTTTTCCAGCAGGTGCTATTGAAAATTATCAAGTAGATAGTGCACGATTAAGGAGTAATATTACTGTAGGAGCTTGGAGAGCACCCTACACCAACTTTTTGGCAACTGCAGAACAAAGTTTTTTTGATGAACTTGCTGAGGAGTTAGGGATAGACCGCGTAAAATTGCACATGGATTTATTGGAGAATGTTAAAAAGAACCCGGACCCAAACATAGAGTATAGTCCAGATAGGTTGCAAGGTGTTTTGAAAACAGTAGTTAAAAAATCCAACTGGGGAAATACTCCTGAAGATGTTTACCAAGGTTTATCTGTGTATTATTGTCATAATACCCACGTAGCTGAAGTGGCAGATGTTGTGCTGAAAAATGGTGTGCCATTTGTTAAAAAGGTAACCTGTGCTATAGACTGTGGTATTGTTGTAAACCCCTTAGGAGCCATGAATCAGGCACGAGGAGGTGTTTTGGATGGCATAGGTCATGCTATGTATGCTGATTTTGGTTTTAAAGATGGTAAGCCATTGGCTAATAATTTTAATGGGTACCAATTGATACGAATGGCGCAAACCCCTAAAGTTGAAGTGCATTTTATTGAAAGTGATATTGCACCAACAGGTCTAGGCGAACCAACATTACCACCGGTAGGTGCGGCCGTTGCAAATGCCATTTATAAGGCCACTGGCAAGCGTTTGACGAAGCTACCTTATATGAATAATATGAATGGTGAGGAGAAAATTTTAGGGTAAACCCATTGGTGCAACAATAAAAAGCCTTGGGAACAATGGCCTTTTTCGTTATAGTATGACACACGAATTTAAACAAATTATTGAGGAGGCCATTAAAGCAAAGAAAAACGGATTAAAGTCTGTTTTGGCTTCGGTTGTAGATTTAGACGGTTCCTCTTATCGCAGGCCCGGTGTTCGTATGCTAATTTTGGAAGACGACACTATGATTGGGGCGGTAAGTGGCGGTTGCGTTGAAAAGGAAGTGTTGTTGCAAGCACAATCGGTTTTTAAAACTGGGCAATCCAAAATAATGACCTACGACGGTAGATACCGTTTGGGATGTGAAGGTGTTCTGTATATTTTATTGGAGGAAATTCAAACGGATACTAGATTTGAGCAGGCTTTTTTCAGATGTTTAAATGATAGAAAAACATTTGAAGTCATATCCCGTTATAAAAAGGAAGCAGGTGTTTTTGAAGGTATAGGTTCAGATGTGAAAGTCGAAAAGGATTATTTTCCCCTTTCATTTAAAAGTGAAACACATTCGGAGGGATTGGTATTTTGCATGGAGATGCCGCCTTGTTTTAAATTGATGATTATCGGTGCGGAACACGATGCCGTTCAATTATGCCAATATGCGTCTATAACGGGGTGGGAGGTTACCATTATTGCCGGTGTTTCAGAAGCAAAGACGATCGAGAATTTCCCTGGAGCAAATGCTTTAATCACCACCACACCTGAGAATTTGGATGTCAATAATATTGATAACCAAACTGCGGTGGTTTTGATGACACATAATTTTGCATACGACTTACGCTATTTGGTAGCATTAAAAGAAACAGCTCCCAATTACATTGGGCTTTTGGGTCCAACAAAACGGCGCGAGGATTTATTATCCCAATTTATCGAGTATTGTCCCGAAGTTTCTGATGCATTTTTAGAAACTATTCATGGGCCAGCGGGATTGAATATCGGTTCTGAAACACCTCAAGAAATTGCAATTTCGATAGTTTCTGAGATTTTGGCTGTAACACGAAAACGAAACCCAATATCGTTGAGTAAAACAACGGGAAGCATTCACTCTAAGCATTAATCTTGTCTCAATCTTCACATATTGCCATTGCCGTTTTGGCGGCAGGTGCTTCAACAAGAATGGGATGCCCGAAACAGCTTTTAAAATGGGGCGAAAAATCATTGATTCAACATGCAATTCATACATCAAAAAATACCTTGGCTATGGAAGTCATTGTGGTTTTGGGTGCAAATTCAGAGGATATAACTTTTGAAATCAATACTGAAGCAGTTACCGTTATTGTAAATAATGAATGGCAACAAGGTCTTGGGAAGTCAATTGCCAGTGCTGCTCATTTCGTTTTAGATTCAAAAGAAAAGGTTGATGGCCTTTTAATCGTTTTGGTGGACCAGCCTTTTGTGACTTCGGATTACTTAAATGAAATGCTAAAAACATTCAATCCCAATAAAAAAGAAATCATTGCAACTTCATATTCTAAAGAAAAAATTGGGGTTCCCACATTATTTGACAAAACATATTTTAGGGAATTGTCGCAACTATCTGGTGATGATGGCGCAAAAGGTATTATCAAAACACACAAAGATTTAGTAAAGGTAATTACTCCGAATTTTAAGAACATTGATATCGACACCCAAGCTGACTATAAAATCCTTTATAATTTAAGCGATAATTAATCTTCTTTTCTTTATTTGCTATATTTAGAGCATGAGCAAATCACCCATCGATAAAGCCCTAACACCTGAAAAGTTTCAAAATTTAAAAGTGAAAACCCCGCCTTCCAATACTGCGGGGTTAGGGGGTTTAAAGGCTGCCACGTCCCATGCGGTAAAGTACATCAAGCCCGGTAATATTCTGAAAATCACGCAGAACATCAACCAAAAAGGAGGATTTGACTGCCCTGGGTGTGCTTGGCCCGATCCAGATGATGACCGGTCGAGTCTCGGCGAATATTGTGAAAACGGGTTGAAAGCCATGGCGGAGGAAATGCAAAAAACAGTAATTGGCAGGGATTTTTTTGCGGATAACTCGGTGGACGAATTATCCGAATGGTCTGATTTTGAAATCGGCAAATCCGGACGCTTGGCAGAACCCATGTATTTGCCAAAGGGCGCAACGCACTATCAGCCTATTTCGTGGAATGATGCATTTAAAAAAGTTGGGAATCATTTAAATAGCTTATCGAACCCTGATGAAGCGGTGTTCTACACTTCGGGCAGAACCACCAACGAAGCGGCTTTTTTATACCAACTATTTGTTAGGGAATTCGGCACCTCAAATTTACCAGATTGCTCCAACATGTGCCATGAAGCCAGTGGAAGTGCTTTATCCGAAACTTTAGGTATTGGCAAAGGCTCGGTAACTTTAGAGGATTTGTATAAAGCAGAAATAGTGATAGTGGTGGGCCAAAACCCAGGAACGAATCACCCCAGGATGCTTTCTGCACTGGAAAAAACAAAGAAAAACGGCGGTAAGATTGTGGCTATAAATCCTTTGCCCGAGGCTGGGTTAATGAAGTTTACGGATCCTCAAAACCCTGTAAAAATGCTTACTGGTGGTACAAAATTATCGGATGTGTTTGTGCCGATAACCATCAATGGGGATGTTGCCTTTTTTAAAGCTTTATTATTGAAATTACTGGAGAGGGAAGAAGAAAAGGGAGGTGTTTTTGATAAAGCATTTATTAAAGAATATACTAACGGATATGAGGGTTTTATTGCAGATTTAAAAACCTATAATTTTGAAGATTGTTTGGAAGCATCGGGTGTTTCAAAAGAAACTTTTGACGAAGTTTTTGATCTGGTTCTAAATAGGAAAAAGATTATCATTTGTTGGGCCATGGGTCTGACCCAGCACGAGAATGCCGTGGATAACATCCGAGAATTGGTAAACCTATTGCTTTTAAAGGGGAGCATCGGAAAAGAAGGTGCAGGTACATGTCCCGTGCGCGGCCATTCCAATGTACAAGGTGATAGGACGGTTGGTATTTGGGAGTCCGCACCACAAGCTTTCTTGGATAAAATTGAAGCCAAATATGGCTTTAAACCTTCCACTAAACACGGTTACAGCGTTATCGATGCCATAAAAGCGATGTACGAAAAGAAAGCCAAATTGTTTTTTGGACTGGGTGGCAATTTCATTTCGGCAGTTCCTGATACCGCCTATTCTGCACAAGCTTTGGCCAACTGTAATTTAACCGTCCACGTCAGTACAAAATTGAACCGGTCTCATTTGGTCACGGGAAAGGAAGCTTTGATTTTACCATGTTTGGGTAGAGCTGAAAAAGACTTTCAGAAAACAGGAGTGCAAACCCAAAGTGTTGAGAATTCTATGGGAGTGGTGTCTTCCACAAAAGGTGTTTTAGAACCCTGTTCCGATGCTTTAATGAGTGAGGTAGCGGTTGTTTGTGGTATTGCCCATGCCACGTTGAAAAAGCGATCAAAAGTGGATTGGTTGCGTTATCAAGAAGACTATGATTTGGTACGAAACGATATTGAAGAGGTGGTGGACGGCTTTAAGGACTACAATGAACGCTTGCAAGAACCAGGCGGATTTTATCTACCAAACGGCGCGCGGAATCGTAAGTTTAAAACAAAAACGGGAAAGGCAAATTTCACAATTAACAAACTCCCGAGTTGGAAATTGAAGGAGGCCGAATTAATCATGATGACCATCCGTAGTCATGATCAGTTTAATACCACCATTTACGGAATGGACGATCGCTATCGCGGTGTTTTTAATGAACGACGTATCATTTTCATGAACCGTGAGGATATGAAACTACGTAGTTTGAAAGAATACGATGTGGTCAACCTTAAATCCGAATATAATGGCGTTATTCGAGAAGCCAATAATTTTAAAGTAGTTGGCTATAGCATTCCAAAAAATTGTTGTGCCACGTATTTCCCTGAAACTAACGTATTGGTGCCATTGGATAGTTTCGCGCATACTGCAAAGACGCCCGCATCAAAAAGCGTGAGGATTACAGTTGTAAAAGTTTAGGGTTTCAGCAAAATCTAATCCTATAATTTTCTTTTTAAATAATTATGTATAGCCCAATTTGAGAAATTGACAATAATGTGTTTTCTACGTAAATTTTAGGCGTTTTGATGTTTAAAAATACGTATAAATACTTAGTTTTGTATGCAAATACGTAATTATGAAGCGCATTATTGTTGTTGGAAATGGTATGGTTGGCTATAAGTTTTGCGAGAAATTTGTAGAGAAAGCCGAAAGTGGAGATTATAAAATCACTGTGTTTGGAGAGGAACCCAGACCAGCTTATGACCGAGTGCATTTGAGTGAATTTTTCGAAAACCAAGATGCCAAGGCTCTGGAAATGGCACCTGCCGAATGGTATGCAGAGCATGATATTGACTTGGTCGTAGATGAGCGCGTTGCGGATATCAACCGAACTTCAAAAACAATTACAACGGCAAAGGATCGTGAGTTTTCCTATGATTATCTGGTGTTGGCAACGGGGTCTTCTCCTTTTGTGCCACCAATCAAGGGAGTAGAAAAGGAAGGCGTATTTGTTTACAGAACCATAGAAGATTTAGAAGGCATGCTGCAATATGCGGCTAAACTTAAGGCGGAAAAACCTAATGCCAGAGCGGCAGTTTTGGGTGGGGGATTGTTAGGTTTGGAAGCCGGTAAAGCCGTGATGGATATGGGCTTGGAACCACATATTGTGGAGTTCGCACCTAAATTGATGCCAAGACAGCTGGATTCTAGAAGTAGCCAGGTTTTAAAACTGAAACTAGAGTCCATAGGGCTTAATATCCATTTGAGCAAGGCGACCAATCAAATTTTAGGAAATGGTTCAATTACTGGTATGGAGTTTGGCGAGGATGATATGCTGGATGTAGATATGCTCGTAGTTTCTGCGGGAATTAGACCAAGGGACGAATTAGCGAGAGCCTGCGGTTTGGAGGTCGGCGTCCGCGGTGGAGTAGTGGTTGACAATACCATGAAAACTTCGGATGACAATATTTACGCTATTGGAGAAATTGCCTTATACAACCAAATGATATATGGCTTGGTGGCCCCAGGTTATGACATGGCGGCTATTGCCGTAGAGCAGATTTTAGGCAAAAGCGATGCAATAATGCCGAAGGATATCGATATGTCCACAAAATTGAAATTGATCGGTGTGGACGTAGCTAGTTTTGGGGAGCCCTTTATGCCTGCTTCAAAAGGACATTCCATCATTTTTGAAAATAAAACGCAACATCTGTATAAAAGAATTAATGTAAGCCTCGACGGCAAAAAACTATTGGGAGGCATCTTGGTGGGAGATGCCAATGACTATAGTATGTTGCATCAAATCTATTTAAACGGGATGGCCATTCCAGAAGATCCCTCTCAGTTGATATTGCCGGCCAGCGAAGGTGGTGCAATACTTGGGGATGTTATGGACTTACCGGACGAAGCACAAATATGTTCTTGTGAAAGCGTGACCAAAGGGCAAATTTGTGGTGTGATTGAAAGTGGGGAGGCCACGGATTTGGGAGATGTTGTAAGTTGTACAAAAGCAGGTACTGGCTGTGGTGGTTGTAAGCCAATGGTGGCAGATTTGACCAATGCTACACTAAAGTCTTTAGGAATTGAAGTTAAGGATTCCATTTGTGAACACTTTGATTTTAACAGACAAGATTTGTATAAAATCATTCAAGTAAAAGGCTATACCAAATTTAATGAAGTGTTGGACAATCACGGTAAAGGAGGACACGGCTGTGAAATATGTAAGCCCGTAGTTGCATCATTAATGGCAACGATTCATGCAGATACCGCTAATAAAGAATATGCCATTCAAGATTCTAACGATAGGTTTTTAGCGAATATTCAACGTAACGGAACCTATTCCATAGTGCCGCGTGTACCGGGTGGTGAAATTACTCCAGATAAATTAATTGCTCTTGGTGAAATTGCAAAGAAATACGATCTCTATACGAAGATTACCGGTGGTGTCCGTATTGATTTATTTGGTGCCACGCTAAACCAGCTTCCACTAATTTGGAAAGAGTTGATAAGCCATGGTTTTGAAAGTGGTCATGCCTATGGCAAATCTTTAAGAACAGTAAAAACCTGTGTTGGCTCCACATGGTGCCGTTACGGTATGGATGAAAGCGTAAGCTTCGGTATAGAATTGGAAAATCGTTACCGTGGTATTCGTGCGCCTCATAAAATTAAAGGTGGTGTATCTGGATGTATTCGTGAATGCGCAGAAGCCCGCGGTAAAGATTTCGGTCTAATTGCTGTGGAAGGTGGATGGAATTTATATGTTGGTGGCAACGGTGGTGCAAACCCCCGCCATGCCGAGCTGTTTGCCGAGCAAATTGACAATGAAACAGTAATCAAATATTTGGATAGGTATCTAATGTTTTACATGAGGACAGCTAAGCCTTTACAGCGTACTGCAGCATGGCAAGAAAAACTGGAAGGTGGATTGGAGTATCTAAAAGAAGTGATTATTGACGATAAATTAGGTATTGCTGAAGATTTGGAAAAAGAGATGCAAACTTTGGTGAATAGGTTTGAATGCGAATGGACACAAGCGGTGAACGACCCCGAAATGATGAAGCGCTTCAATCATTTTGTGAATAGTGAGGAAGAAGATGATAACATTGTTTTTGTGCCAATGCGGGACCAAAAAATGCCCGAGCCTTGGGTGTAGCGAGTATTGAGTTACGATTTAAAGCCAACGATCTAAAGCACAGATATTGTGATGTTGGTTTTGGATATAAGTTAGCGGATAGACCCGCGTTAGGGATTGAAGCGGCATCCTTTTTTGAGGCACGAGAAAAAGATATAGCGGAAAGCCCGACCCTCCCGATAGCTATCGGGAGTGGGTAACGCCCAAATTATTGAAAACTAATAAATTGAACTGAACTTGTTTCGGTTTTTTATAATACATCAAAAATGATTGAAATTCTGGATAAATACAGTGGTACTAAACTGGAAGATGTGAAGGTTTGGTTTAAAGCGGCAAAAGTTGAGGATTTTCCCAGGGATGGCGGTGCCTGCATTAAGTATAAAAACAAGCAAATTGCTGTGTTTAATTTTGAACGGCTCAATAAGTGGTATGCTTGCCAAAACCTTTGTCCTCATAAAATGGAAATGGTGTTAAGCAGAGGAATGATTGGGGATGATAAAGGCATACCAAAGGTGGCTTGTCCATTGCACAAAAAGACGTTTTCGCTGGAAAACGGGGAAAATCTCAATGGGGATTTGGATGCTATCGCTACCTACCCCGTAAAGATAGAAGAAGGTTTTGTTTATGTAGGGTTTCAGGAATGAAAGCTATTGGATTAGTTCGTGGATAGATGCATAGGATGGCTATAGTTAATGGTAAAGCCAAAGCATGCGGTAATTTAAGAACTGGAACTTAAAAGGTTATTAAAATTTACTTAGACAATTGTAAATGTTCTATAAGTTGCCGCAAAAGCTTTGGTGATTGCAGCCTTCAATACAATGAGGGACAAACTTTTGCTAGATAAGTAAAATTCTCGTATACATTTTCAGATTAAAAAGAGTAATTCTGTATCTTGGCTTTTGTAGAACGTAATCTCTGAATACCATATGAAGCCAACCAGATTTGAAACCGCAATTGCACTAATTGATAAAGCCAACTCCGAAGATATCAATACCTATCAGGTTGCGGGGATGGAATACCCGAAGGAATTGCTGTATTCGCAACGTATGACGCGAAAGTTGTTGCAGTTTGAGCCCAATGCCTCAAAAGCACTTCAAATCGCGGCTCGTGCACAACACATCTGCCGATGGAAAATACCAAGGGATGAATACCCAATGGATCGTGTGGGATACCTAAAATGGCGCGAAACGCTGAAAAGAATGCATGCTGATTTAACCGGCGATATTTTAAAACAAGTGGGTTACGACGATCAGTTTGCGGATAGGGTGAAAGCCATTATTTCAAAAAAATTGATCAAGAAAAACGAAGAATCCCAAACCTTGGAGGACACAATATGTTTAGTGTTTTTGGATTATTATTTTGAGGAATTTGCTGAAAAACACCCTGATGAAAAGATTATAGATATTCTTCAAAAAACATGGAAAAAGATGTCAAATAAAGGACATGAAGCAGCACTTAAGTTGCCCTTTTCAGAAAAAGGTTTAGCGCTTGTAAAGCAGGCTATAGCTTAAAAACTTCAGTACGATGGTATCAAACGGTAATTCATTAGACCAAAGGACTTTTGATAAACTACGCCGTTTATACATTATTGGGTTTAGCACCATTGCACTTTCGGTAATTCTTAGCCAGATTTTGATTCGTAATCATTTGCAAGGTCAAGAAAGCGATTCTACCGTGATCAATATTGCGGGACGACAGCGTATGTTGAGCCAGAAATTGGCAAAGGATGTTGTGTCGCTTTCTGCAACTTCAAGCCAGAAGGAAAAAGTATTTATCAAAAACGACTTAAAACAAACCTTATCGCTTTGGGAGTTCTCGCATCATTCGCTTCAAAATGGGAGCGACAGTCTAGGTTTGCCCAAGAAAAACAGTAAGGAAATTGTACTTAAGTTTTCAAAATTAAATCCCATTTTTGATACTATTGCCGAGGCCTCAAAATCGATTATTTCCAAAATTGAAAACATTCCGTCACTTCCCTTAAGTACTTATTCTAAGGATATTGAAACAGTTCAGGCCTACGAAGGTGATTTTTTAGCACAAATGGATGCTATTGTAAACCAATATGATGCTGAAGCAGAGGAAAAAGTAGAATGGCTCGGACAATTGGAATTGTGGCTTATGGCCTTGACGCTGTTGATCCTATTGGGGGAGTTCATTTATATATTTTGGCCGGCAGCCAAATCTGTGAGAGTGACTTTGGCAGAATTGCTCGGTGCTGAACGGCATGCAAAAAAAATGGCGCGGGATGCCGATGAATTGAGCAAAGCTAAAGAAAGCTATATCCAGGAGCTTAGTGCCCTGACAAGAGCCATGGATAGCACCCTGCTTTTTGCAAGGATTTTGCCCAATGGCAAATTGGTTCATATGGGAAGCAAGTTTTCTAAATTATTTCAATTTTCAAAATTCAATGATAATGTGCTGTTTTGGAATTTGTTGTCTTCCATAGAAAGCGAACAGGAAACCATTGAAACTATCATAACCAATCATAAAAAGACGGGCTGGCAAGGTGAGGTAAAGGCCACTTCCAAAGACGGTACTGATGTTTGGCTGGAGATGGCTGTAATTCCCTTTAGCCCCTATGAAGAAAAATCGGAGCTATTGATTATTGCTTCAGAAATTACGGAACGCAAGGTAGCTCAGTTGGAAATTGATAGGTTGACCACCAGGAGCTTTGAGGAAAAAATGAGCCAACAGAAAATCATTTCCAGCAAAATTATAGAGAATCAGGAAAAAGAGCAGAACCGCATTGCCAAGGATGTGCACGATGGTATCGGACAGATGCTTACCGGTTTAAAGTTCAATTTGGAAAGTATAGATACTAAAGATGTCAAAAAAGCATCGGCCAAGGTAGAGCATTTAAAAGAACTCACTTCAAACATTATTAAAGGAGTACGAACGGCAACGTTCAACTTGACCCCTCCTGAACTTGCTGACCATGGAATTGTGCCTGCCCTAACGAAATTGACGCAAGAATTGGCGCGATTAACAGGCAAGGAAATAGTGCTATTCAATAAATCGGATTTTAACCAACGGATGGATTCATTGGCTGAAATCAATATTTACCGCATCACGCAGGAGGCTATCAATAATGCTATTAAGTATGCAGAATCCACACATATTTTGGTGTCGCTTTCGCATAGCAAGAAAATGCTAAGTATTGTGATTGACGATAACGGTAAAGGTTTCGACCCCAGTAAAATAAAGCGCGTAAAAACAGGTGATGGAGGTATGGGGATGACTTTTATGAAGGAGCGCATCAAGTATATAGACGGCCGTATGTTTCTGACTTCGGAAGAGGGCAAGGGTACGCGGGTGACTTTGAATATTCCTTTAAATAATAATTAGCAATGAAAAGAGAACTTATCAGTTCAGGCTCATCTTTTGAAGAAGAAATTGGTTATTCAAGAGCATTGGTTCAAGGCGATTGGATATTCGTTTCGGGAACCACAGGTTATGATTACGATACTATGACGATTAGTGATGATATTGTAGTACAAACCGAGCAATGTATGATAAACATTGAAAACACATTGGTTAGAGCGCATGCAAGTCTATCCGATGTTGTTCGAGTTACCTATATTTTGCCAGATGCCAGTGAATTTAAAAGGTGCTGGCCTATATTAAGAAAATACTTTGGAGATATTAAACCTGCGGCTACTATGTTTTCCGCGGTGCTTGCGGATGAAAAGATGAAAATTGAGATTCAGGTAACGGCTCTAAAAGGTAAATAGAAGAGAGGTTATTGAACAAAAAGGCTTAATCCACTTTTAAAACCTGCAACTCCATATCCTCCTTTTGAACTTCATTGCGTTTTGAGATACAGGTATAGGTGCGTTCTGAAGTTGCGGTAATGTTTATCTGAAATATTTTACCAACCGCATGCTGTAAATCCTTTTGTGATACTTTGAGGCATGTCAGTGTAAAGGAGCAATCCGAAAGCCATTGGACCCGACTGTGAATCACTAATCCAGTTTTACTGTTGGTTTCGATTTGCGTGGAATCAGTTCTTGAGATACTCCAATCTGCGTACAAAGGGCTCGCATACTTAAAACTTCCGGTTTTAAAGTTGGAGCACTGTGCCTCTTGACCAAAAGTAGTTAGGGAGAATGAGTAAAACAGTATGATGACCAGTTTTCTCATGATACTATGGTTTTGTTTGGCTATTATAAAGATACGGATTTTTAATATTTAAAATCAGAAATAATGTTTTTCTGCTTTAGAAAAACATCAAAAAAAACTTAATTTTATGGAACTAAAGTCTTTAAAAGTCAATTTTTTTGTGCCTCACATGGTATGAAATAGCTTGTTTTTTGAGTCAGTTCTTTGCTGTGCAACGTTTTTATTTATTCTAATTCTTCAACCTTAACTCTAAAGCTTCCTGATACGTTTGATTTAAAAGTTGCTACAGTGTATGTGAGTGTACCATAATATCCCATGGATGATTGCTGTCCTAGGGGAAAATTTAATTTAGTATTGTCCGAGTAAATCAGCAATAAATAACTTCCTTTTTTTTCGGCATTAAAGATCCAAGTTTTTTTCAATAGAGAGGATGATCTAAATGATGGGGGTAGAAGTTCACTACTCAATTGCGTTATTTCAATTTTTTTATTATTTAACTTATCACGCACCTGTAATAAGGGGACAAAAATTAGATTTTCAAATCCTAGAGGAGAGCAAATAGACTCAATTGTTATTAAGTAAGTTCCTGATTTTGGAATGTCAATCTGTGCAGTTTCGTAGAGGGATTCAATCTTATTAGAGTCGGAACCCATAAAATAATAAAGACTTAGATCTTCTTTCCCTAGCGTCAGTCTTTGAAATTTTTTTAATTCTAGTTTTGATTCAGGTACTATCTTAAGACTATCAATATGTGTTTTAAATGCTCTGGCTTTAATATTTTCATACCCTCTTCTTGGAAGGGTTTGACAGCTTAAAACAAAAATAAATCCAAGAATAGTTATTATTTGTTTCTTCATTTTCGTTAAAATGTTTTACAACCTCCTCTGTTTATGGTATAGTGGGGCACTCCCCACGGAGACCTAGTGTTGGGTGTGGTTCTTTACTTCAGTCTATTTTTAATATCCATTCGTTGGTGCAAAACTCTAACTATTTCTACGATATCATTTTCCTCTTTTCTATAAAATATCAAATGAGATTTTATGTTAGTCACTAGATAATTCTTTCGAGTTTGTTCTGCTGACTTTCCTGTCATAAAGTTATCAGCAATAAATTCAATTTCCGTAATTATCAAGCGGTAATATCTATCAGCTTGTTCTTTAGACCATTTATTAAGCGTATAAATCCAAATTCTATCTAAATCCTCAATCGCTTGTTGGCTTATGCGATATCTGTTTTTACTCATAAATGTTTACGATGTAATTCTTTCAGATGTTGTTTTGGGTCAAAATTTTCAACAAATCCGCTATTTTCACCAACTTCGAGAGCTTCAATCAGTTCTCTTTCCTTTTTTTCTTCGCGCTCTAACAAACGTAATGCAGAACGAATTACTTCGCTAACCGAACCATATCTTCCAGAATTAACTTTTTCTCTTATAAAATTCTCAAAATAATCTCCGAGTGAAATTGATGTGTTTTTTCCCATTTTGACTATATTTTTACTCAAATATACCAAATCTTGGTAACGTAGCCAAGTTGCGCACATCGGTTTGGCGATGCCTAGTTGCCTGTTTCAGCAATCATGTAAGCAAATACAAATATAAAATTCCTGAGGAATTTTGTGCAAGTAGGCAAGCAATAGCAATGAATTATGCGCGTTGTTGGGAACTTGCATTAATTGATTTATGGTAAAAATGACTTTTGAAATTGTTACTCGTAAGGTATTCCAGGGGTGTCTGTTGAGTCAAAGATTTAAATTCCTTAATGAAATGACTTTGGTCAAAATATCCATTTTCCAGGACAGTATCTAAGTAGGCTGGATTTTTGTTGAGCAGTAGACTTTTAATTACTTCTTGAAATCGTGTAATTTTTTGAAATTCTTTGGCCGTTATTCCAAATTGTTTTTTAAATCCTCTTTCAAACTGTCGAAGACTTAAATAAGAACTCTTGGAAATTTTTTGGATCGTATTACTCTTAAAATTATAATATAATTCTTCAATTATTGAATCCCATTTATCATTGTCTTCGTCGTGATGTTCTTTAAACGTACTTCTTAAAAACAACTCAACCTCCTTAATTTTAAACTCAATATTTGGGTTTTTATCAAGCTTATTTAATAATTCCTCACCTTTTTCCTGCCATAAATTCTGAACAGAATAATATGTATCATTAAGTTCAGAAAACGGGACTGAACAGAAGTGTCTAAAAGCACCACTTTTAAAACGCACAGACAAGAATGATACGCTTTTATCTTTGTCAAATTTGAACATTTTCCTAGGACAAACAGTATGTGCCCTTGGAAGTCTATTATTATTTATAGAAAGCGGTTTATCCAGATGAAATAACAGTTCTAGTCCTGTTCCAGGTAAAACAGCAGGAAGTTCAAAATAATCAGAACTTTTTTTTTCAAAAGTATAGAACCTGTCTATGTACTTTGACAGAAAAGGCGTTGGCTTATAAGACTTATTTTTAAGCATCAAATTTCTCAATAATGGGTTCCTGGGTTAACATCGGTGTTATAGAATTTATAAAGTTATTAAAATGTGCTGAGGAATTATGTTTTTCAAGAGCTTCTGCGTTTTCGTATTTTTCATAGAAAAGGAATTCATTTTCCTCAAGCAAACTTTCAGATATTTTATAACTTAAACATCCTTTTTCAGAAAAACTTTCATCAGCCATAGATTTTGCTAATTTCGAAAAATTTTCAGTTTCCGCTTTTTTTATACTTACTTGAATTACTACTACTATTTTCATTTCGATATGTTTTATACGGCAAAAATGAAAAAGAAGAATCTACCAGAATTGTAAAAAAACGACTTTAACAAATTGGGTATTCGTTTTTTTAAACCCACTATTTTTCTTCTATTAAATTGTTTTTTATGAACTCCAATGCATCTGGAATTGAACTATCAACGCATGTTTTGTTGTGTTTTCCGTTTGTAACCCTAAATTCATGTTCAATATTCTTTTGATGAAATAATATATGCAATGCGGCATTCGGAAGCGAATGGAAATCGTCATCGCAGGTTTGGATATACCACTTTTTACTTTTCAGAATTTTTACATCTGCCTTTTCGGCGATATAGAGCGCATTGTTATTTACGTATACTTTGTTTGTTCTTTCTTCTGGGGTCAGGTTTTCTCCATACAAATGCGCATGAAAGCGTTGATAATATTTTTCTAAATCTTCTACCATTTGCTTTTTGGTACTTATTGCTCCCATGAAACTTACGCAAATACCAAACTCTTCAGGGTTTAACATGGTAAATCGTAATGCTCCAAATCCTCCCATTGACGACCCCATAACAACGGTTTTTTGCGAAGATTTTGTCAACGCGTATCGCTTTTTCATTTCCGGAATAAACTCGGAAATAAACATTGTTGCGTATTTCTCTTTACCTGCATAGTCATCGATATACCAAGATTTTCCTGCATTTGGGCAAATAATAATTGTTTCTGGAAAACTACCATTTATAATTAAAGAATCAATTTGTTTGATGATACCTTTGGTATGAGGACTATTATTATTACCACCAAATCCATGCAAGAAATAAATTGTAGGATATGCTTTTATAGTGTCATAATTGGGCGGTAAGTATATATTGTATTTAACTTCTTTATTTAAAACTTTACTTTGAAGAATTTGATTTTCAAGAACTTCTCCATTTTGTCCAAAAATTGAGATATTTATAAAAAGGGTGAAAACTATCAAAAGGTATTTTTGATTCATATCGAGATTTAATAATGTACAACGTCCACTGTGTATGGCGTAGTGGGGCGCGCCCCGCGGAGAGCCATTGTTGCGCCATATTCGCTATACGCAATGATGTGTGTAGTTTCGTGTGGAGCTCTCGTGGGCCCGTCCAAAGTTAGCCTAAAATTTGCAGGGGCGCAATAAACAGTGGACGATGTGGGATAATTAGTGAAAGGGGAGTCGCGCCGTGGCGTGACGGTTTCACGTGCCGCAGGCAATTATCCCACATCGTGCTTGTATAAGATTAGTTGCGTTGATTTAGCGATAAAGTTAGCAAATAAATCACAAATAGAAAGTCCGCAAGGACTTTCGTAAGTAGGCTTTTACCAGCAATTAATTTTATACGGTGTTGTGTGTAGTTTTTTATTTACTTTTCAATTTTATTATAATTTTTGAGAGTTTTTAACGCCCATAATGTCTGTATACCAGCCCATTCTAATTTTGTTCCTTCACTAATTCCATACCAAGTATCCCAACGACCATCATTTTTCTGTCTATTGATTAGTTCTTTTAAATCAGATTCGATAATCTCTTTGGTGAATAACGAATATAGAATACTTTCGGAAGATGTTGCATAATTTAAACTATGCGGTTTTCCGTAAAGTCCCCAGCCTTCATCAGATTTATCTTCGCAAATTATTCCGTTATTTGATATCCAGTTTTTTATGTCATTGATTGTTTTTTTTGCTTTATCTTGATTTTTAGTATACTTTAAAAAAGTTAACCATCTTGGTACACATAAATAGCAAAAAATATGTTTATCTTTTATTCTCTCAAATTCACTCCAAACAAACTGTTCCGCTTTTTTCATCCAAGGAATATCAATCTTATATTTTTCCAAAATTCCAAGTAGTGGTGCAGTAGTGCTTAAAGCTCCCCATTCTTTAACTGTTTTAAAATGTTCTTCACAAGGATAGGTGCTTTTGGGTCTAAACATCCACGGAATTCCACCTTCTTCTGTTGTTATACTTTCAAAATAAGGCATAAAGTCATTTAGAATGATTTGTTTGGTCAAATAACCAACTTCATCAAGGGTTTCAAGTGCCATAATGCTAAAGAGAGGTTGACTTTCTGGTGATGCTGTATCTGGTTCCATTCCGTGTCCAAATCCACCATCAGGATTTCGGTAAGCATATACTGCGTGAAAAACACCATTCATATCTCCGTTTGCAAAATGAAATTCAAATAAACGTCTTTCAATCATTCTTGCATTTGTCAATATAAAATCTCTTGCTTTTAGAAAGTTATTTTTCGGTAAAATCATTTTGTTTTCAAGATTGGGTTTAATTACACACAACGTGTTTGTGTATGATTTCGTTGCGTGGTTTAAGCACTAAAGTTAACAAATAAATCACAGATATAAAGTCTGCGAGGACCTTCGTAAGTAGGCTAGAACTAGCAATGAATTATACACTGCTTAAGTTTGTCTTTCATTAAATTTAACCAATAATCAGAAAGAACAAAAGAGAGAAATAAGGTTAGTATACACGGTGAAGCTTTGGACTTATACCTTCATCTTTCATTCCATTTAAGAAATATAATACAGTTCGTATTCCAACAAAGATTGCTAAAATCAACGCAATGCCATAGATGTATTGGATTAATTTCCAAATAGACCAATAAATAACTTCTTTATCAATTTTGTTCAAGTATCTATTTTTTTATTCCGCTTTCAAATTCTTTCAGCGTTATTTTATTTTTCCTTTTTGAGTATTCTCCGTAAGCAATTCCGTTGTCATAATCGACAGTCAGATAATCAGTCCAACAAGAGAAGAAATCATAATCGTCTTTTTTTCCGAGTTCCGAATTTTCTTTAATTAGAGTTGGTGCAATTAAATAATATTTTCCAACTTCAAAATCCGCAATATAAGGTCTGCATTGTGCTCCGTCATCTCCCCAAATTTTAATTCGCTTTCGCGATTCAATTCCTTTATAATTTTTTACTATTTCGACAGTCATCGAAAAAGGCATTTTTTTGTCATAACCATCTATTTCGTAATCAAGAAAATCAGAATATTCAACCACTTTCACAAGTGCAACAAATTCCATTCCGCTTGAAATTTGGCTAAAAGAACAATCTCCTTCGCATTCGCAGTCACAAGCAAATGAGTTGAAGGAAATCAACATCATTGTAAGAAGTAATATTTTCTTTAGAAACGTATTTTTCATAATGTCACGTCCTGAAATATGGCTACAGGTTAATAATTGATTTTACGCTGCATTTGTATATACCATTTCAGGTGTTTTAAAATCTAAAGATAAATGTAATCTTATAGAGTTGTATAAGTTGATAG
>NZ_JACNMF010000006.1 GCF_014270105.1 Hyunsoonleella aquatilis | reverse complement strand
GCCATAAATCTACCCATCATTGGGTATTGCATCAACCAAAATTAAATGCTATTATTTAACATAAATATTGACTATGAGAAAACTAACCTTCCTGTTTACACTTTTAATCTTTTTGGGATGTTCAAAAGATGATAACAATGTAGAAGATTCATCGATTACTGGCACAATTAAACTTCCAATTGGCAGTCAAATTAATTCAGATTTATTACAAGTAAATTCTTTTGCCGGAAATAGTGAAGTGACTGATAACAATTATAGTGTTGATATTAATGAACTTGAAACCAATTTCTTATATGTTACAGACCAAACTGATAAAGTAATCTTAATGGGATTCAATTATCCTAATCAAACAGATTTCACTATAGATTCAGAATCCACGTTAATAGCCATGTTTATGTCATTGCCATTATCCCAGACATTAACAACTCAAGGGAAAATAGATTTATTAAATAGCCTTAAGCAAGGGCCTAACTTCGAAAGTTTAAAAATTGAACTTGAACAATTAATAGCTCAAGGTATATCACCCCTTGATACAAATCAAAATACTTTTGCTTCAAATTTTGTTTCATTTTTCCAGCAAAATGCAAACAAAAAAGCTTCTATTAAACTAAATGACAATCCAGTCACAATATTTCAACAAAATAGAGAGTTTATTTTTCAAAACCCTGGTAAAACATACTCAACTTACATTGGAATCTATAAAGATAATCAACGACTAGAATCTATAAAACTAGATAGAGTTACTTTTGTTCCAACATCCATTTCAGAAATCTTCCAAAGTATTCTTGACAATATTACAAATGATGTTGATATTGTCGAAAGTCCATATACATTACCTGCCGACAATGGTGATTATGAAATTAGAATAAGAACAGGTAGACAATTTAGTAATCAGGGAGATTATGAAGCTGCACTAGCATTGGGAGCCAATATAAAAGATATAGCGATGGATATATTTTTAGACCTAATCCCTTCTAAAAATGGTTCAAACCTTCAATGCGCACAGGCTCTTGCAGGCAACTTTGAAACATTTTTAGGTTCTGTAGATGATTTTCAAAATATAAATTCAGTTCAGGATATCTTGACATTTACATACAACAAAATTCTAGCTTTCATAACTACTTCAGAAAATGTGTTCTTTGGATGTAATCCACCTAACTCTTCAATTTCTATTTTAATAGAATCTATTCAAGATAAAATTAGTTGGTTAAAGTGGGTAGGAATTATTGGAAGTTCTGGTAATTTATCAATAGCAGCTTATCAATGGTTTACTGATGACGCGATTATAGATAAATGTTATTCTGTGAATGGTAATGATGTGCAAGAATGTGAAAATCAAATTGATATTGTTGGTACATGGTCATTAAATGATAATGGAATAACTTGCAGTTCTGGTCAAGAATATGGAGGTCCAACACCAATGACATTTTTTGAGGACGGCACACTTGAATATATTGCTGGTAGCACAGGAACATATGAATTTGATGGGAATAATTTGTCACTAACTTTTGGTTATGATTTATTTAACTTAGAATTTCAGTGTGATGATAATTCAACATTGTTACATGATCAATTTGTCGATGGCAGTTTTGAGGGAACCTTCAATGGAACCAGTTTTATAGGAACATTTACTTATTCAGTGAATAGAATACCTAATTTAGATTCTTGCAATGGAACCTCAGACTCGTCTTGTTCAGGAGCAATGACAATCTCCCAGTAGTAGATAACAAGTTAAAAACTGCACACAACAATGGCTATAAGTAATTGCTCGTTCTCGCCTACTTATGAAAATCCTCGCGGATTTTCAGTTTGGTGTGTAGATGCTAAGTTAAGTGCTAACCCACGCAACTACTCATAGCCGATGCCGTTGGGCGTAATTAAACCTCACAGCAAAAGTCATTGCTAACTACATTTATACGGATTATTTTATTATATTTGTACGTATAAATGATTTGTTATGGACACAAAATTAACTTTAAAGCTCAATCAGAGGATTATTGAAAAGGCAAAGGAATATGCTTCTAATAAAAAGATGAGCCTATCTCGAATTGTAGAAGCCTATTTACAATCCTTGACTTCTGATAACGATACTTCTGAATTCGAGATTTCACCTTTCGTGAAAAGTATCTCAACGGGAACTGAAATTCCAGCTGATTTGGACTATAAAAAAGAATATTCTGATTATTTAATCGAGAAGTATAAATGAGCAAAAGGATTTTTATAGACACAAATGTAATGTTGGACTTTTTAGGAGAGCGAAAACCATTTTACGAACCGATTGCAAAAATTGCAACGTTGGCCGAAAAAGAAAAGCTGACAATGGTTGTTTCGCCTATTTCTTTTGCAACAGTAAACTATTTTATAGCAAAATTTGAGAACGAGAAAATTGCAAGAGAAAAACTTCGAAAATTTAAGATAATCTGTGAAATATGCTCTCTCAATGAACAAACGATTGAAAAGGGACTTAATTCTTCGATAAAAGACTTTGAAGATACATTGCAATATTTCAGTGCGACCGAATCAGAATGTGAAATTATAATAACAAGAAACGGAAAGGACTTTAAGAAATCATTATTACCTGTAATGACAGCAGATGAGTTTTTAAAATCTCTGAATAAATAATAACTACACCCAACAATGGCTATAAGTAATTGCTCGTTCTCGCCTACTTATGAAAATCCTAGCGGATTTTCAGATTGGTGTGTAGATGCTAAGTTGTGCTTCATTATTTCTTACTTATACGGAATTAAATAATTATTCTAACTTTAGAGAATTTCCAATCAATGATAAAATTCTTTAGAAAAATTAGGCAGAACTTACTTTCGGAAGGAAAGACTGGAAAGTATTTTAAATATGCCATTGGAGAAATCATTCTTGTCGTTATTGGAATTTTAATTGCTTTGCAGATTAATAATTGGAATGAAAACAGAAAAAATAAAAATGCCGAGGCTGATTATTACTGTAGAATTTTAGACGACTTTGAGTTAAACGACAAATTAATTAATGAAACTTCTAAACTCACAACTGATAAAATTAAGCTTTGTAAAGAGCTAATATTAGACTTAAACAAATCACCTAATGACAGAGGTGAACTACTCAATAATTTTGTACTTGCTTTAAGACAAGACGTTTTTGTACCCAGCAATATTGCTTTTGAAGACATAACATCTTCGGGACAGTTGAAACTGTTGACGGATTTAGAGCTTAAAAACAGACTCATTCAGCATAGTACATTTTTGAACAATATTCTAAATCTACTTCAAGAGAATAGGAATGAAATTCTTAAAAGAATGAGTGATTTTGAATTAATATGTCATTTCGGGTTTCAAGATATTGATTACCTAAATCAAGAGCTCGACAAAGAACTATTAGACCTATTACCAAAAAATGATTGGACAAATGAGCCCAATAATCCAATATTCGTAAAGTTTCAAGATAATCTTGTTTTTTTTATTGCTATGCTAATCAGACAGAAACAACATTTATCTAATTTGAAAAAGGAAATGCAAGAACCTATAGAATTATTAAAAAATAAAAAGTGTAACTAACGAAAGCAAAACAACAGGTATAATCCCTAGCTATGCATTTTTAAAATTTAGAATATTCCTTACCTTTAAATCGCACTGATTCCTATGACCGAATTCTAATCGAATTCAATCGTTTAGGAAACATAAAGCGATATTCCTATGAATAAATCTTATAAATAAAATATGCTATCAAAATTCTACAACATTAAAAATTTAAAAGGTGATTTTACCGGAGGTTTAGTAGCCGGAGTAGTTGCGCTTCCTTTGGCACTGGCCTTTGGTGTACAATCTGGTATGGGTGCCACTGCAGGTTTATACGGCGCTATTGCCGTTGGTGTTTTTGCCGCCATGTTTGGCGGTACCGAAACACAAGCTAGTGGGCCAACTGGACCGATGACCGTCGTTTCAGCAACACTTGTAGCAGTAGCTATTGAAATGACAGGAAGTCTTGAAAATGCTATGGGGATCATTTTAGTGGCCTTTTTATTGGGGGGCTTATTTCAAGTGATTTTCGGGTTTTTAAATATTGCCGGTTATGTAAAATACTTCCCCTACCCTGTGGTATCGGGATTTATGAGCGGCGTGGGACTAATTATTATTATTCTGCAGCTCTTTCCTTTTGTTGGACTGGGCTCGGCAAAATCCACTTTGGCGGTAATTCAAGATTTTCCAAGACTTTTTCAAGAGGCCAATCTTTATGCTTTGCTGTTAGGGGGTGTTACCATTCTTATTTATTTCGTGTTTCCAAAAATTACTAAGGCCATTCCTAGCGCATTGGTGGCTCTGATTGTAGCGACTTTAATCGCTTATTTTACAAAAATGGATGTGCCTTTAATTGGTGAAATCCCATCTGGTTTGCCCTCCTTTCAATTGGGAGGAATTTTAGATATTGATTCTAGTGCGTATAGTACAATTTTGGAGTATGCTATTGTTTTGGCTGTTCTTGGAAGTATTGATTCTTTATTGACTTCTGTTATAGCTGATAATATGACCAAAACAAGACACAACAGTAATCGCGAATTGATTGGGCAAGGTATTGGAAATATGCTTGCGGCAGCCATCGGCGGTATTCCGGGTGCAGGGGCCACCAAAGGCACTGTTGTAAATATTAATGCGGGTGGAAGAACACGATTATCTGGAATTTTGCATGGCCTCTTTCTTTTAGCTGTATTGCTAGGTTTAGGACAGTTGGCGGCCCATATTCCGCTTTGTGTACTGGCGGGTTTGCTCATTCCAATCGGTTTTAAAATTGTAGATTTTAAAGGGTTGAAACACTTATTAAAAGTACCTAGGGCAGATGCTATTGTTTTGGTTTTAGTGTTGTTGATTACCACTTTCGGTAGTTTGATTCAAGCGGTTGGCATTGGCGTGGCACTAGCATGCTTGTTGTTTATGAAAAAATCCGGTGATATTAGCGAACAAGGATTAGAGGTTGGTGCCGTTGCAGATATTGATGGCAACAAACCATGGCAGGACGAAATAGAATTCTACGAAAAATACAAAGACAAAGTCATCATCAAACATTTGTACGGTGCCTTGTTTTTTGGGTTTACCTCGTATTTTAAAGATCAAATAAAAGGACTACCCAATGAAGTAAAAGCTGTGATTCTTAGAATGGATCGGGTGCCTTATATGGACCAATCGGGTTTATATACTTTAGAAGATACCATTTTTGATTTGCGTGAAGAAGGTATTGAAGTATTGTTGGTAGGCTTAAAAGAACAGCCTATGGATATGCTGGAAGCAGTAGATATTATTCCTGATTTAGTGCCAAAAGCTGATGTTTTTGAAGAGATTGATGATGCTTTTGGGTATTTGAAGGGGAAGTTGAAGGGTTGATATATTGAAACGTAAACTCCATTGAATTATAACAACACCATGAAAAAAATATTAATCGCTTTTGTAGCTTTAGTATTATTTCTTTCCTGTGGTTCAACACAACAGGCATCAAAAAATACCGCTCAGATTCTGAGAGATAACAACACATTTGTGGTCACTGAAATAGCCAAAGACAAAACCTATGGCTATTCTCCCAAAAATCCCGTTGAAGTTGGCGGTGCCAAAGACTCCGAAGGTCCAAAAAATGAAAGACGGTTTCTTAATGCATTAGCTGGGCCTAATGGTGAACAAATTTCATACTATAGAGATGGAAGCTGTTGCCCAGTGAAAAGCAACAATGATCCTTTTGGCTTTGGTAGCGTAATGCTGGATAATTATCGGGTGACATGGGAAAACTCAAAAGATACGGTTTCCATCTATATCAATATGTATGACTCAGGACCTCTGAAAGCCCCTATTGGCTTTACTATACGAAAGTAACTATTTCAAATTAGAGTGTTTATGCCGTTGCCTTCCCAATCAAATGAAAATCCAAATGCTTTTTAACTAAATCGGTATTTTTTACTTTCACCACTACTTCATCGCCTAACTGATACATGGTTTTGGTACTTCGTCCCACCATGGCATAATGGTCTTGATCGAAAGCGTAATGATCATCAGTCATATCCCGGACGCTTACCATACCTTCGCATTTATTGGAAATAATTTCCACGTAAATACCCCAATCAGTCACCCCTGAAATCACCCCTATAAATTCCTGATCTTTATGGTCTTCCATAAAACGAATCTGCATATATTTAATGGAATCCCGTTCAGCTTTAGTAGCCAGCATCTCCATATTGCTGGAATGTTGGCATTTCTTTTCGTAACTCTCTTCGTTGGCAGATTTACCACCATCTAAATAATGCTGTAACAACCGATGCGCCATCACATCCGGATAACGACGGATGGGTGAGGTAAAATGACTGTAGTAATCAAACGCCAATCCATAGTGCCCGATGTTGTGCGTGGTATATTCGGCTTTGCTCATGCTTCGTATCGCCAAGGTATCCACTAAATTTTGCTCTTTTTTACCCACTACTTCTTTAAGCAAGTTGTTTAAAGAGGCGGTGGTGGACTTTCTATCCTTAAAATTCAGTTTATAGCCAAAACGTCCTACCACATTTTGAAGCGAAGCTAGTTTTTCATCATCCGGTTCGTCGTGCACACGATAGACGAAGGTCTTTTTTGGTGATTGCTTGCCGATAAATTCTGCTACTTTTTTATTGGCTAATAGCATAAATTCTTCAATCAGTTTATTTGCATCCTTGCTGGTTTTAAAGAAAACACCTTCGGGATTGTTATTTTCATCCAGATTGAATTTGACTTCAACTTTATCAAACGAAATAGCACCGTTTTTCATACGTTTTTTACGCATGATTTTGGCCAGTTTATCTAAGGTTAGAATAGCTTGTGCTAGTTCTGGAGTGGTATTGTAGGCTTCTCCAGTTAGTGAAACTTCAGCAGGAATTTTATAATTGATCTTGCTTTTTTCTTGCACTTCGTCCCGATAGCTATCGGGAGCGCTCAGTGTGACATTCTGCTCAATAACAGATTGTGCTTCTTCGTAGGCGTACCGTGCATCACTGTAAATAACAGTTCGGCCGAACCATTGGTGTTTAACCTCGGCATTCTCATTGATTTGAAAAACTGCCGAAAAGGTATATTTTTCTTCATGCGGTCGTAAAGAACAAGCATTATTGGACAATACTTCAGGCAACATAGGTACTACCCTATCCACCAAATAAATTGAGGTAGCACGCTCAAATGCTTCATCGTCCAAAAGAGTACCTTCTTTCACGTAATGCGACACATCGGCTATGTGAATACCTATTTCATATAGCCCATTATCCAGTACTTTAAAAGACAGAGCATCGTCAAAATCCTTGGCATCCTTTGGATCAATGGTAAAGGTTAAATCCTTGCGCATATCACGGCGTTTGGCAATTTCGCTTTCTGTGATTGAAGTATCCAGTTCATTAGCAAAAGCTTCTACTTCATGTGGAAATCCATGTGGCAAACCATAATCCGCTAAAATCGCATGGATCTCAGTTTGGTGTTCCCCTGGTTTTCCGAGTACTTGTTTCACTTTTCCATAAGGTGAATCTGCATTTTCAGGCCAGTCTTCCAATGTCACCAATACTTTATCACCATCCTCTGCTTTTAAAGTCTTGCTGATAGGAACAAAAATATCTTTGTACATTTTTGTGCTGTCCGGTACCACAAAGGCATAATTGCTGTTTTTTTGGATTTGAATCACTCCAACGTATTCAGACTTAGCTCTTTTTATAACATTTGTGATTTCACCCTCTATTTTCCCGCGTTTGCGACGTTTGTAAGCGTAAAATTCTACCTCGTCACCATTCAAGGCTTTGTTGATATTGTTGGAGGCAATAAACACATCCTCATCAAAATCCTCTGAAATTACATAGCCCGAACCTCTGGCAGATATATCCAAAATACCCGTATGATATTCTGCATTAACAATCGCTTTAAACTTGCCACGGTCTACTTGTTGTATTTCCTCTTTTATGGCAAGTTTGGCTAGTGTTTTTATAATTTGATTACGACTACTAGCATCGTTAACACCTAGTTTTGAAGCAATTTGTTTGTAGTTAAAAGTTTGGTTTCTATCTTTTTTTAAAATGCTTAAGATGGCATTTGTTAGGTTAGGGATTCCTTTTTTTCTGGATTTCCCTCGTTTCTTTCTTTTCATTTAAT
The DNA here is from genome assembly GCF_014270105.1 of Hyunsoonleella aquatilis. GTDB lineage: Bacteria > Bacteroidota > Bacteroidia > Flavobacteriales > Flavobacteriaceae > Jejuia > Jejuia aquatilis. The sequence goes on along the minus strand of NZ_JACNMF010000006.1, from coordinate 159,959 downwards.
TCTTTTCTTCATGTTTTAATTTCCAAGGTTTTGGAAATTTTAGTATTCAATAGCATCAGGCGAAGAGTTTGCTATTTGTTTCAACAAAGTTAGGGTTTTAATATTAAATGGATGTTTTAGAAACTTAAACTATTCTATAATTATTTTTTTCGTGGATTTTCCTTGATTAGTTTCAACTTCTATAAAATAAAATCCACTTGTTAACCTCGAGACATCAATACTTTTCTCTTTCGTAGAAAACAAAAATTGTTTTTGGATATTGTAAATATTAATATTTTTCAATTGAATACTTTTTTCTAGGTTTATGTTTACTACTTCTTTTGCTGGGTTGGGATAAACTAATACTTCACCACCCTTAACAACTTTATCTATACTCAATTCTTCTGAAGCTAGAAGTCTTGCAATTCTATTTCTTCCTTCTTCATGAAACTCATGAAAAGTCCCACCAATAATAATCTTACCGTCATCTTGAATCGTTAATGTATGTACATAATCCCTGTATAAAAAATGATCATCTTTACTTATTCCAGTACTAAAACTATCGTCCACACTACCATCTGAATTTATACGAACGACATCATTCATGTCTTGGTTATCAACCTGGTTAATATCTCCTCCTAAAAGTATTTTTCCATCACCCTGAAATGCTACAGCTCTAATATCGCCAACTCCCACAATGGAAAAGGTATCATCCAAAATACCATCTGGTTGCATTCTTACCATAGATGACACGTCTGTACCATTATATTCATTAAACCAGCCGTAGACAAGAATTTTTCCATCGTTTTGTAAAAACACACCCTTTACCACATCATTAAAACCCTTTCCTCCTGAGGCAAATGTAAAGTCTACGTTACCATCCATATTTAGACGTACAAAATTGTCAAATAAGTAACCATTGTATCTTCCAAAATCTCCTCCTATAATTATTTTATTATCATTTTGAACTACTACTGACCATACCTTACTATCACTTAGAAGAGTAGCCTCAGTAAAACCTGTATCTATGCTTCCATCACTATTTAATCTGACTATTTTAGACCTTCCAGTACCATTATAATTTATAAAATCCCCGTAAAGCAGTATTTTACCATCTTGCTGTATTTCTATACCATAAACCGAACCATCATCCTCATCAATGATTCCATCTGTAAAACTTGTATCTATGCTTCCATCACTATTTAAACGTCTTACTCTATTAACAATTCTATTATGATTTGAAGTACCTGTACTCCTATTTAAAACACCTGAACCGACAATTATTTTACCATCACCCTGAACCTTAAGTATCTCGACAACTGAAACATAGCTAACAACTAATTCGGCATCAAAACTAGTATCCAAACTTCCATCTTCTGTATTCAAACGAGCTATATTGTTAACTAATTTGCCATTATATCTATTAAAAGAACCTCCTATAAGAATTTTGCCGTCACTCTGTTTTGCAGATGTATAAACGTTATGATTAGCGCCCGTTCCTTCATTGAAACTCATATCTAGACTACCATCTGAACCTAGCCGTGCAAGTCCGTTAATGTATATACCATTAAAATTTTCAAAATCACCGGAGATTACTATTTTACCATCACTCTGAATCACCATTGTTCCAATATATGGGCCACTTTTACCATCATCCGCACCAGTTCCAGTATTAAAGCTTGTATCCAAACTACCGTTGGTATGTAAACGTGCAATTCTATTTACAGTCGTTTCGTTATATCCAGGAAACGTGCCAGAAATAAGTATTTTACCGTCACTTTGAATCTTAATACTAAACAGAGTGCCATAAATACCCGTTCCTGTATTAAAACTAGTATCTATACTACCATCGCTATTCAGACGTGCAAGTCTGCTTGCTAGAATTCCATTGTATCTTTTAAACTGTCCTCCTATTACAATTTTGCCATCATCTTGAACAACCATAGCATTAATGGCGTTATCCGGGCCTGTTCCAGCATCAAAATTGTTATCCAAAGTACCATCTTTGTTTAAACGAACTAAACCATTTGCTTCTTCATTATTAAATAAATCATAATCTCCTGAGACAAGAATATTTCCATCGGCTTGAACTGCGAGTTTACTAACATAACCGTTTGTACCAACTCCGGAATCAAAAGTGGTGTCTAAACTACCATCGCTATTTAGGCGTGCTATTCCGCCTACAAAAATATTATTAATAGTTCTAAAACTTCCACCCAAAACAATCTTACCGTCATTTTGTACTGCTAACTCAGTGATAGGCTTGTCCGTTCCAATACCTACATTAAAGCTAGTATCCAAACTTCCATCGCTATTTAAACGGGCTAAGTAATTGACCACAACACCGTTATATTCATTAAAGTTACCTGCTATCAGGATTTTGCCTTCACTTAGAATTATTATTTTATAGATACGCCTATTAGTATTAACCCTTCCTTTTATAAAACTATTATCTATGCTACCATCATTGTTTATACGTGTCAAAGCTACTCCCTTTAAATCTGGCCTTGATTGATACGGCATTGCAACAACAATCTTCCCATCGTTTTGGATAGCCATAGCCCTCGCGTCCATAATATCCTTGCCGAACCCATAATCATTAGAGTTAAATGAAATATCTAAAGATCCCGGTTGCTGAGCAACTACACTTAATGAAAATAATAGGAGTAAATAAAAAACTTTCATAAATAGCTTATTGATTTTAAACAACATACTTAATAATACTATAATTTAAAAATACAAAAAATCACTTAATTGAATAAGAGAAATCTTCAAAAAGGATTTTATATCTGCAGAATATAGTTAATTCTAAACAATCTATTTTATAAATACCTTTTTTGTTAATTTGCCTTGGTTAGTTTCTACCTCAATAAAATACATACCACTTGCTAATTTACTTACGTCTATTTTTGAGGTTTTTACTGAATACAAATATTGGCTTTGTAGATTATAAATATTTATCTGTTTTAGTTCTAAGCCTTTATTTAAAGTAATATTTAAATTGTCTTGAACAGGGTTTGGGTATATGTGAAAATTATTTTTCCTTAAATAAGTGAGGTTTAGGTTTTCACAATTTTCATTAAAACTGGCATCAGCGTCTTTACCTTCAAACCAATTGGCATCACTGTAGGTAGCATCATCTACCTCAATACAACTTAAATTTTCATTATTGATTGCTTTAAAAAAAGTAAAACTAGTATTGTTTCCATTTTTAACATTTAAGCTAGTCAAACTGTTATTTTGACATTCCAAATATTTTAAATTGTTGTTAGTGCTAACATCTAAACCGGCTAGTTTATTATTATCACATTTTAAAGTTGATAACAATGCGTTTTTGCTAACATCTAAATCACTTAAGTTATTGCCAGAACAATATAAAAAATACAAACCAACATTATTATTAACATCCAAGCCATTCAAATTATTAAACGAGCAATCTAGAAAATAAAATGCAAAATTATTACTAACATCGAGGCTGCTTATGTTATTAGTAAAACAAAATAAAGTTTGTAAAGAAGTATTTGTACTAATATCTAAAGCGCTTAATTTATTATCCCAACAGTATAACTCCTCTAAAGTTGTAACTGAATTTACATTTAAATTGGAAAGCTCATTTTTTGAGCAATTCAATCGCCTTAAAACACTATTTGAACTTACATCTAATGTACTTAACTGATTATTAAAACAATCTAACCACTCTAAATCTACATTTTTTGAAACATCCAAATTTGTGATGTTATTATTCTTTACTATTAAATCAATTAATCTAGTATTTGTGGCAACATTTAAAGCAGTTAATTTATTATTTCCACCCTGTAAAAATAAAAGGGATGTATTACTAGAAAGATCTAAACCAGAAATAAGATTATGATCACAATACAAGGTTTTTAGTTCTATATTTGATGATGTGTTTAAGTTCTGTAAGCTATTATTAGAACAGTATAATTCTTCGAGGCTAACAAAATCAGCAATTCCTGTTAAATCTGAAATTTCTCTACCAGAAATATCTAAAGATTTAAGATTAGTAATATTACTAGTTAGTACAAAATCATCTAAAACCGTATCGTAACCGAAATCAATTAAAGCTTGCTCAAAATTATTATCGGGTACGTAGGTATTCATTAAAGAAAAAACATTGCTGTTTTCACTAGTTTGGGTTTGACCAAACATAAAAAACGGACATAGTATTAATATAAATACTTGCTTCATTTCCCAATTTTTAATTGATTATTATCTTCTTAGCAGATTTTCCTTGATTGGTTTCAACCTCAATAAAATAAAGCCCACTTGCTAATTTACTTACGTCTATTTTTGAGGTTTTTACTGAATACAAATATTGGCTTTGTAGATTATAAATATTAACCTGTTTTAGTTCTAAACCTTTGTTTAACTGGATATTCAAAATATCTTTTACTGGATTTGGATAGTATGAAAAATAATCTTTTTCAAAACTCTGTGTTGATAAAACTGCGCTTAAATCATATAATCTTACATGACCAGCTATATCGTTAGATACCGCACCAATGGCAACAACTGAAGCATCCGAGGATATACTTAAACTATATCCTGAATAATCTTGCTGAAATTCTCCATCAATATTTTCCCCTATTTGTGTCCATACATCATTTTCATTCTTAAATATTCTTACATGACCTGCATATAAGCCAGAGTCGTTATGGTTATTAGGGGCAGCAATAGCAACTATTGATCCATCTGCGGAGATACTCACTTTAGAACCTGACTCGTCATTCATAGATTCTCCGTCAATATCATTTCCTATTTGAGTCCACACATTATTTATATTTCTAAACACTCTTACATGTCCTGCTTTTTCGGCAGTGCCATCATTAGTTGGAGCACCAACAGCAATAATAGAACCATCAGATGATAAACTTACACTAAATCCAAAAGTATCTCCGTGCTCCTCACCGTTAATATCACTTCCTATTTGAGTCCATACATTATCTATATTTCTGAAAACCCTTACATGTCCTGATGAACGTCCATTGCCATCATTACGATGAGCTCCAATGGCTAAAACATCACCATCTGATGATAAACTTATGCTAGATCCTGAGTAATCAGCTTCAGCTTCACCGTCAATATCGCTTCCTATTTGGGTCCATACATTATCTATATTTTTAAACACCCTTACATGTCCTGAAGTACCTCCATTGTCGTCATTATAAGGTGTTCCTATTGCAACTATAGAGCCATCAGATGAAATACTTATACTATAGCCAAACTGGTCATCTTCATTTTCACCGTCAATACCACCTCCTATTTGAGTCCAAATATTATTTATATTTTTAAATACTCTTACTTGTCCTGAATCTTCCCCATTTGCTCCATCATTGGTAATTGAACTAATAGCTACAACATTTCCATCAGAAGATAAAGACAAACTCCACCCAGAAAAATCGGTTTTTTTTTCACCATCGATATCTCCACCTAATTGAGTCCAAACATTGTTTATATTTTTAAATACTCGAACATGACCCGCTCCTATTGCCTTACCAGCATTAAGATATGCGCCTATAGCTACCACCGAACCGTCTGAAGATAAGCTAACACTACAACCCGAGTAATCGTTCATTGATTCACCATCAATATCATCTCCGATTTGGATTTGGCTAAAACTTATAAAAGGAACTAAAAGCAAAAAGAGTAAATTTTTCATAAAAAATATTGTTAATTTAATATGCAGTATTAATAGCCTGATAAACATAAAGACAATTACTTACAAGACAAAGAGATTTCGATAAAAGGATAACTTATCCACATTATATATCATATAATTATTTTCTTTTTAAAATTTAAAAAAATAAATGATGATTATGATAGCTTGTGAATAGCGGTATAACTTTTTTAAGCTTTATTTTGAATTGTTTCTTATTGAATATTGTTGATAGGAAATCAACAGCTTAAAAATTGGTAAAACGTTAGAATATAATGGCTTTCATTTTTCTATCAACAATTGTTTAAAACTACTATTGACAAACTATTTTTAATAAGTATTAGTATTAACAAAGCTGAAAAGTATAGATTGTGGTGCTGATAACTTAACCAAAAATTTACATTAACTATTTTGGATGTTATCTAAAGGTTATGGATTGAAAATTTAAAGTGATTTTCCTAATAATTTTTATAAAAATCCGTCAAGAGATATTAACAAGTCATCAAAAGGCTAGTTAACAGAAATAGGTTTTAGTAACTTTGCAATTCAAACGACTTATTTATCAATATCATGACAATTTCAATAGGAAACGATCACGCAGGCACGGATTATAAATTTGCAATAAAAGACTATTTGGAAAGTAAAGGCCACACCGTTAATAACTATGGTACGGATGTACACGACAGTGTGGATTACCCTGATTTTGTGCACCCTGTGGCCAAAACTATAGTTGATAAATCGGCTGATTTTGGTATTTTGATTTGTGGTAGCGCGAATGGCGTAGCAATGACGGCCAATAAATACCAGGACATTAGAGCTGGATTGTGTTGGACAAAAGAGATAGTTAGCCTTATCCGTCAACATAACAATGCCAATGTATTGTGTATTCCTGCGCGTTTTACAGCTATTCCTCAGGCGATTCAAATGGTTGACACGTTTTTGAATACCGATTTTGAAGGTGGAAGGCATCAAAACCGCATTGATAAAATTCCCTTGTCCTGTTAAATCATGGGACACAGTCATGGGCATAATCACTCACATGGCGATCTAAAGGGTCGCAATCTTCTTATATCCATTGTATTAAATATTGCCATTACCGTGGCACAGGTTATTGGTGGCCTGCTTTCCGGAAGTTTATCTCTGTTGAGCGATGCCTTGCATAATTTCAGTGATGTTTTGTCGCTCATCATCAGTTATATAGCCAATCGGTTGACCAAAAAGAAAGCCTCAGCACAAAAGACATTCGGGTATAAACGGGCTGAAATTTTAGCAGCCTTTATCAATGCTTCAACTTTAATGATTGTAGCTATTTTGTTGATTGTCGAAGCTATTGAGCGTTTTCAAAATCCCCAGGAAATAGAGTCTAGTCTAGTCATTTGGTTATCTGTAATTGCTATTTTAGGAAATGGCTTTAGCGTACTGTTGTTGAAAAAAGACGCTAATGCTAACATGAATATGAAAAGTGCCTACCTGCATTTGCTGACGGATATGATGGCCAGTGTGGCCGTATTGGTTGGAGGTATTTTAATGTTATTTTATCAGATATATTGGGTAGATAGTTTGTTGACTTTGGCCATAGCTTTGTATTTAGTTTGGATGGGATTTGATTTGTTGAAGAATTCAACCAAAGTGTTGATGCTGTTTACGCCAGATGACATCCCTGTTCAGAAAATTGTTGACGAATTGAATGCTTTCGAGTCCATAAAAAATGTGCATCATGTACATGTTTGGCAGTTAAACGAAGAGGAAATTCACTTGGAGGCCCATATTGATTTTCATGAAAATATTACCTTGTCCAAATTCGATGAAATTTTACATGAAATAGAAACTCATGTGTTCAAAAAGTACGATATCAATCATGTTAACATTCAACCAGAATATGGTAAGGATGATGCCAAAGAAGTGATTGTACAGGATTAACAAAACGAAACTATGTTAAGTATAAAAGTAAAAACCTTCTCAGAATTAACTGCAGAGGAATTGTACGCGATCTTGCGTTTAAGAAGTGAAGTTTTTGTGGTGGAACAGGATTGTGTATATCAAGATATCGATGGAAAAGATCAAAATGCCATACATATTTTAGGTTTTAAAGCTGATGAATTAGTGGGCTATGCTAGAGCTTTTAAGCCAGGAGATTATTTTGAAGAGGCGAGTATAGGAAGGGTAGTAGTATCAAAAAAAGAAAGAGCTTTTAAATATGGTTATGATATGATGTACGCAGCAGTTGAAGCGTTAGAGCAAAATTTTAAGGAAAAGACTATTAGGTTATCAGCACAGTGTTATTTAAAAGGGTTTTACAATAAAGTAGGTTTTGAAGCTGTGGGAGAAGTCTATCTTGAGGACGGGATACCACACGTGGCGATGATCAAGGAATAGACTATTAGCGCTTTAAGGCGAAATACCCTCGAACCGCTCCGCCGTTGTTTAATACAATTTCGTACCAATAAGTATCCGATGGCAATAATTGCCCATTGAATATGCCATCCCATTTTGAACTAGGCAATAAAAACTTCAACAGTTTCCCATTTCTGTTGTAAATTGAAATATGCTTAATCTCATTAAAGGTATCTACTATTCCCCAAAAATCGTGCTCACCATCATTATTTGGCGTGAAATATTTTGGAATGAAGTAGTTTGGGCTTCCGGGAGATGAAATAATAACATTGAATCGAGATTCATTGCTGTAGCAACCGTTGGTATTGAAGATATAAATGGTCTGTGAGGTAGTAATAATTTCACCAGAAAAAAGGGGTTGTCCTGTACCATTGGATCCAGTAAAATAGGAGCCGTCATTAAGTGTAGGTAAGATAAACTGGTTCCCAAAAAAATCATTTAGAACGTCAACATCAGGGGTAATATCAGCCACTGCATCACACTCCTCTTGATTGGTAACAAAATTGGTAATTGGCTCAATATTTGTCCAATTTGAAGCACTATAGATAGGGTCGTCCACAAATACACAAGATAAGTCTGGGTTCTCCCGAGCATCAAAAAAAGTCACATTGGTGTTTGCCCTATTTTTAATATTAAGGTTGCAAAGTGAATTGTTAGCTACATCAACATGGTTTAATGAAGCGTTTCGATTCAATTGGAGTGTTGTTAAAGTGTTGTCGTTGCAAATTAATTCCACCAAATTTGGGTTTCGGGATACGTCCAAATCATTCAACATGTTATTTCCACAACTCAAAATACCAAGGTCTCCATTATTGAAAAGATCAAGCGAGGATATCATATTTCCCATACAATATAATTGCTGTAAAGCGGGATTTTGAGAAAGGTCTAAAGTACTGATAAAGTTGTATTCGCAATTCAGCACGTTCAACGATGGGTTATTGGTCACATCCACTTCGGTAAGCCTATTATTGCCACAATGAAATACCTTTAAATTAGAATTTTGGGATACATCAAAATTTGAAATCTGATTGCCAACGCATAGAAATGTGTTTAAGGAGAGGTTGTTGGACACATCAACATCTGTCAACAAATTATTACTGCAAACTAGAGACAGCAATCTTGAATTGTTGGACACATCTAAAACGGGAATCCGGTTGAAATTACACCAGATGATGCTTAAGTCTGAATTATTTGAAATATCCAGACTTGTAATTCTATTGAAAGCACAAAACAGTTGTTTCAAATTGGTGTTTTGAGAAATATCAAGAGCTGATAATCGGTTTTCTGAACAATCTAAAACTTCTAAGGCAGAGAAGTCTTCTATTCCGGTTAAATCATTGATATTCAATTGAGAAACATCCAAATCAATTATAGTATTGATGTTGGAGGTAGGCACGAGGTTGTCCAAAGGTCCAGTATCATAGCCTTTGTCAATCAAAGCCTGTTCAAAAGTAGCATCAGGTACAAAAGTGTTCTGTGGCTTAGCGTAACCATAGACCAGTAATAGGACGACTAAATGCAGGTACTTTGAGGACACAACGGAAAAATTGAGTTTAAAGGTAAAGATTTGTTGACGCTTTACCGCAAAACGCCTATATATTGCATCAATTTTGGCTGAAATTTTATAATTGGAAGTTTGAAAGCGCTACTGACTTTCATTGTTACCAACGTAAGTAATCAGGATTTCTACACGCCTATCGTATTTTGGATCGCCACCCAGAGGAAATTTTCGCCTTAAGCCCAAGTAGCGCATGCGTTTTTTATCCACGCCTTTTTTAGCAAAATAGTCATATACGTATTTAGCTCTGGCCACGGAAAGATTACGTTTTTTGGTTTTCTTATCAATGGCGTCCCTAGTATATTTGGTACAACATACATGTCCTTGAATGGTGAAATAAATATCATCGCGCTCAACCAAAGCTTGTGCTATATTCTGCAATATTTTTTTTGAAGGTGGCGTTACGGTGCTATAACCGGTTTTGAACAAAATATTTTCGAAAACAATCTTATCCCCAACCTCTAAATGGCCTTTAATTTTCTGCGGCACTGTTTTCTTTTTTACTTCGGCTACCACTTCTTTTACCTCTGGTTCCGGAAGTTTTTCAGTAACAATGATTTCAACTTTTCGGTTAAGCCCTCTGATTTTTAAAACGTCCTTTTCATCTACTATTTTCAGCAGAATTTCACCTTTTCCATCTACGTTGGTAATCAACGATTCACTTATTTCATTGTTAGAAAAGATGGTTTTTATGGCGTCTGCACGCTGTTGCGAAAGCTTCATATTGTAGGTGTCCGCACCAACATCATCACAAAACCCATAAATAGCAATAGACTCAATTTCGATGTCCTGAAGTTTTGAAATGAAAAGTAAAAGCCTGTTTTCCTCAGTTTTTGGCACCACGAACTCGTCCGTGTTGAAATACACGTCATGGGTATATTCGGTTTGGGAGAATCCGAGATACGCCTGAAAGCATACTAATATGGCTATTAATAGTCTATGCATGTTTGGGAGCAATAAATAATGTTTAAAGATAGTATTTTTTGAAAATCTACCTTAAATAATCCATGTAAGTCATAGTATTACCGAGGATTTGCGTGCTTTTCTTAATATATTCGTCATGGGTTTTATAATAATCGTATAATCCTTCGCGATACGTATAACGTTTTACGATGTCTTCAGTAAGCATCTTCAGAATAAAATCTCTATGCGCATCGATAGCTTTATTTTTGGAGGCTTTTAGACCTGAAATAAGGGCGTTATAGTCGGATTCTATATCATCGTTTAAATTTTCCTTTACAGAGGTGTCATAAGCTTTAAACAATGCTTTTTCGGTATCCGTAGTGAAGGAAAAGTTGTTTTTCTCCATATAGGTTTTAAAGTCATTGAAATCAATATCCGTCAATTTAAAATTCACTATATCCTGATCAGGATGTTTGTAATAATAATCCGTGGCAAAATCGAAAATCAAATTACTTTGGATGATGGCTTTAGTGATGGTAGAATTCTTCGTTTTTCCAAAAGTAACGTCGGGAAAAATACCGCCTCCATCAAATACTTTTCTGCCATTTTTGGTTTTGAATTCGTTGTAGTTTTCCTGTTTTACTCGAACAGCTTCGCCTTTGTCGTTACGGTTCCAATAGTCCAAGGATTGGATGCATCGTCCTGAAGGGGTGTAATATCTTGAAATGGTGATTTTTACTTGGGTACCATAGGTTAATCGTTTTGGGCGTTGCACCAGGCCTTTACCAAAACTGCGGGAGCCAACAATAACAGCACGATCCAAATCCTGTAAGGTACCCGACACAATTTCGCTGGCAGAAGCACTGGAACCGTCTATTAAAACCACCAAGGGAATTTCAGTGTCCAAAGGTTCTTTTTGGGTGAAATATTGACGGTTGTATTTTTTTACTTTTGATTTTGTGGTGACTACCAATTGGCCTTTCGGAACAAACAGGTTTACTACATTGACAGCTTCGTTCAGCAAACCGCCCGGATTTCCTCTTAAGTCGAGAATAATTCGCGTTGCTCCTTGGGCTTTAAGATCCCGAAGCGCATAATTGGTTTCAGCGGATGCTTTGCTGTTAAACTTGCTTAAGACAATGTAACCCGTATGTTCGTTTACCATCGAAAAATGGGGCACAGCCTTGATATCCACTTCTGCCCGTTGAATGGTGGCGCTTTTGGTCTCGTTATTACGTGTAAAAGTTACATTAATGGATGAACCGGATGGTCCTTTGAGCAGATTTCCTGCATCATCTTTATAGTCTGAAACCATAACATCGCCCACTTTTATGATTTCATCCCCAGCCTTTAAACCAGCTTTGTCCGCGGGGTAATCCTTGTAAGGTTCAATAATCACCAACTTGTCTTTTTTGGTCATTACCTTGGCACCAATGCCCGTATAATCGCCGGTATTATTAATTCTGGCCGCTTCTACATCCTGTTCGTTCATAAAACGAGTGTAGGGGTCCAAATCGTCCAACATGCTTTTGATGGCGGTGTCCATTAAATCCCCAGGGTTGGTTTCGTCCACATAATTCATGTTCAGTTCCTTGAACAACGTGGTGAAGATTTCAATCTGCTTCGCGATTTCAAAAAAATCGTTTTTAAAGGCAGTGGTGCTTAAAAACACGGCGCACAGTGCTATTGGAATTAGTATTTTGGTTTTTAATAATCGTTTCATAGAGCTTATTTAAGATTTGGAATGTTGGTTTAAAAATTTTCCGAACAGCTTTTTCATGCTGGCGTCCACTTGGGCAAAAGTTGGTTTGTCTTTGCCAATGTACAAAATCATAAACGCATGTTGTGTTGTTAAATTGTTAAAAAGATCTGGTTTGTTTAAGCGGTAAGCCTCTCTTAACAAACGCTTTATGCGATTTCTGTCCACAGCAGTTTTAAAATTTCGTTTGCTCACGGAAACTCCGGTTTTCACCAAAACACCATCATCAAAAGTAGTGCCTAGATACACCAACCGCAACGGAAATACCGAAACCGATTGCCCTTCGGAAAAGAGTTGGTCAATCAATTTCTTGCTTTTCAGCTTTTCTATTTTGGGGTAAGTGAAATTCAACAGGCCTTATTTTAGGGCCAAAGGTAACAATTTTGGAGGGTTGGTTTTTTTCGTTGCCGTTGTTGACGGCAATTGTTTATAAATTGAAATAGTATTTACGTTTCTTTATTCTGTAAGCAGAAATTGCCACGATACGCCATATTTGTCCTCACACCATCCGAATTTTTTTCCAAACCCATAATCCCCTTCCCCTCTGTAATTGTCAAGGGGAATCATTATCTTACCATAGTTGGAAGAAAGTTTTTCGAATAAGGTTTGGATCATTTCATCTGAATTATCAGATATAAAAATTGAAACCGAGGGTGTAAACGACCAAGCATGATTATAATTGCTTTCAGCTACCATATAGTCAGTTCCATTTAGCGAAAATAGACCATATTTAATCAATTCGGGCGTGCCTCCTTCCTCTCCTTCGGAGTATTTGACTATCCTTTTAATTTCTGAATTTGGAAATATGGAAGTATAAAACTTGATGGCTTCCTGGGCTTTTCCGCATCGGTCACCTACGAACGTTAAAAATGTTGTTGTAGTCATAATTATTTATTCATTTAACAATTGTAGTGTTTTTTATAATCTCTGTCAAGCTTGTTCAATGCTTAGTTTTGGCAATCGATTTGAATCATTAAGGGGTGCATAGAAAGAATTACTTTATCTAATGGCACGCTGAAACGAAGTTAACGGAAATTTTGGCAAAGACAAGTCGTTTTAGGTATCATTAAAATTCCCTAACTTTAAAAACACACACTAGTACCCATGACAAAAATCATAGAATCCATTTGGTTTTAAGGGTATTTTTGGATTTGGTAATGACATAAAATGAAGGATTATGGGAGATTTAAACGTTTCGAAACTGCACAGGAAAAAGGATAGGGCCAATTATGTACACCACTTGCTCAATGATATTGAGGCTCTGGAAATGCTGTTGGAAAAGGGCTGGATTGAGTCCGAACCCATACGAATAGGCGCAGAACAGGAGTTTTGTTTGGTAAAGCATAATTTTTCACCAAGTAGCAATGCGTTGGATATTTTGCATGATATTGACGACCCGCATTTTGCTACCGAAATAGGTGACTATAATCTTGAAGCTAATTTAGATCCTTTGGAGCTAAATGGTGATTGTTTTTCACGAATGCACCACCAATTAAAATCCCTGCTGAAAAAAGCTGAGGAAGCGGCCGCTAAAAAGGACACTAAAATTGTATTGGCAGGCATATTGCCTTCTATCGGATTGGACAATGTAGGGGAAAAGCAAATGACACCCCTGCAACGCTATACCATTTTGAATGAAGTTATAAAAGCATCCCGAAAACAAGATTTTAACATTCACATTCAGGGTGTGGACGAGTTGAATTTGCTGTTCGATTCCGTGATGTTGGAAGGTTGTAACACCAGTTTTCAGGTGCATTTGCAGGTAGCTCCGGACAATTTTATTGACGCGTACAATTGGGCGCAGGCCATTGCCGGCCCTGTTTTGAGCACCTGCTCCAATTCCCCTTTGCTTTTTGGCAAGGAACTATGGAGCGAAACGCGTATTGCGCTTTTCACCCAGAGTATTGATACTAGGGCCAATTCCTATCAGTTGAATGAAAATCAGTCACGCGTAAGCTTTGGGCGTGGTTGGTACACGGGTTCGGTAACCGATATTTTTAAGGACAATATTTCACGGTTCAGAAGTTTTTTAACTTCGGATTTTATTCACGATAGCGTCAGTTTGATTGAAGAAGGCAAAGTACCACGGCTACTTGCACTCCAATTGCACAATGGCACTGTGTATCCGTGGAACCGCGCCTGCTATGGTGTGGGTAACGGGAAGCCCCACTTGCGTATTGAAAACAGGTATATTCCCTCTGGACCAACTGTCGTTGACGAAATGGCAAATATGGTGTTTTGGGTAGGTGTGATGATGGGCAAACACAAGAAGTATAATAACATACATGAAACTTGGGATTTCAAAGATGTAAAAATCAATTTCTTCAATGCGGCCCGTTACGGCATGGCCGCCCAAATATATTGGGACGGAAAATACGTGTCCTGCAAGGATTTGATTTTGGACGAGCTTCTTCCCATGGCCTATAAAGGATTATACAGGTTTGGTGTCGATCCAAAGGATGCCGAGTATTATCTGGCGGTGATTGAAAATAGGGTGAAAGGACTAAACGGCTCGGAATGGACGGTAAGAAGCTACAGGCACCTGTTAAAAAGCCATAGGCGCTTTGAGGCCATGCAGATTTTAACTTCAAAATTATACGAAAAGCAAATAAAGGATTATCCCGTTTCAACTTGGCGTATTTTACAGGAAACCAGCGAACTTCCAGAGCCAGAAAGTAGGGTTGTTAAACACATTATGAGTACGGATGTGTATTCGGTGGACAAAAACGATAGCGTTGAATTGGTTTTGAATATTATGCAATGGAAAAACATTCACCATCTACCCGTGATTAACCACGCCAAGGAACTGCTTGGAGTGCTGTCCTGGACAGACGTTAAGGATTATTTAGATGACAAGGAAAAAAAGCAACAGTCCGTGGAATCTATTATGGAGAAGGATATCGTCGTGATTAGCGAAAGAGACAGTATTGAAAAGGCAAAAGGAATGATGGCCAGGCACAATATCCACCTTTTGCCGGTCACCAAAAATGGTAAGCTCATCGGACTGATCACCTCAAATGATTTTTGATTTTGACGACCAATATCGATAACATAATGCCCCAAACACAAACTATGACGAGGGTTCTCTTCAAGATTGAAAAAAGCGCCGATGCGCCCACCATTGTGTTTTTTGCCGGGATACATGGCAATGAAAAGGCTGGGGTCATTGCTCTTAATCATGTTTATAAATCTCTGGACAAGAGCCAACTAAAAGGGAATGTATATGGTATCTTAGGGAATATCAAGGCTCTGGAAAAAGAGCAACGCTTTATTGACACCGACCTAAATAGGTTGTGGACCAAGCACCGCATTGACAAGATTTTTTCAAAGGAACACCCGAATACGGAGGAGCTCCAATTAATTACGCTATATAACCTTCTACAGAACATATTAAAATCGAATACTGGTCCGTTATATTTTATCGATCTACACACCACATCAAGTAAAACATTGCCTTTTATTACAATTAACGACGCTATGATTAACAGGGCCTTTTCTAAACAGTTTCCTGTACCTATTGTTTTGGGCATCGAGGAGTATTTGGAAGGTGCTTTATTGAGTTATATCAATACTTTAGGCTATGTGTCTATCGGTTTTGAATCCGGACAGCATACGGACGCCGCTTCAGTGGAGAACAATATTGCTTTCATCAATCTGGTATTAATGAACACAGGGATTTTGGAAAAGGAAAAGATAGATTTTGATGCGCACTTTCAAACATTGGTAAAAGCTTCCGAAGGCGCTAGGCGTTTTTTTGAAATCGTCCATTTGCTTAGAATACGGCCCAATGATGAGTTCAAAATGAAAGAAGGTTTTAAAAGCTTCCAAAGGATAGCCAAAGGGACGCCATTGGCTTTTCTTAACGGCACTGAGATTCAGTCCGGCCATGATGGGCATATTTTTATGCCATTATATCAAAAGAGGGGTGGCGAGGGCTTTTTTATTATTAAACCTATCCCCCAATTCTTTTTAAAACTCTCTCGGATTTTAAGGCGTTTTAAAGTGGACGGCTTGCTTATTGCTCTGCCGGGCATATATTGGCATGACAAATACGCTGGGGTGCTAAAGTCAAACTTAAGAGTAACCCGATTTTTGGCTAAACCTATTTTTCACCTGTTGGGGTATCGCAATAGGCGCGTGACGGAAGACTTTGTATACCTCTATAATCGTGAGCGTATTGCTAAATTAAGTTTATATAAAAATACCCAATGGGCTAGGGCAGAGCGTTTGTAACTTAGGCTTTAAGCGAAAAAAGCGCAGAATAAATTCAAGGCTGACAATCATAGTTGTAAAATTCAACTATATCATATACTTCCCATTTTTTAAACTCGTTATTTTCAATTTTTTCTATAAGTAATGGACAATCCTTAAATGCCTCCATATGCTTCTTTTTAAGAATATTTACTACTTTGTAAAGCATATCCTCAATTTTCAAATAGTAAATCTCATAAGGGTTTATCATGATTGAGACGCTGTTTGGAGGGCTATCAGCTATTAAATGGCTTGGACTTTTTGGAGTATCAGCGTAAAGGGAAACTTTGCCATCAAGAATTAACTTATACAGCTTTGGCATAGCGCCAGGTTTCTTTTTTACATACCTATATTGCCAACCTTTTACATCATAGCCTTGGATTTGTTCACGATCATAATCTATGGGTTCTGCATCTTTTTTTGGTTTGATTTTTATGCCGTCAAACGTCTTAACCCTTATGAATCCTTGAGAGGTAGAATCGCCTTTAAAATAAACCGTGCCTTCATGATACTGCGCATGGATAATAGGGAAAGTCAACATAAATAATAGGGCAATTGTTCTTTTCATGGCTATTGTATTTGGTGGCGAAAAGACTATTAAGATTTATATATTATTATTGCAATATACATGAAAGCCATAAACTATACATTCCGAAAGGCAACACTTCAAGATGAAAAAGCACTTGATGAGCTCATCCAAGCATCTGCAAAGGCGATCAACCAGTCATTTTATTCTGAAAGGGAAATTGATGCGGCCCTGAAGTCTGCTTGGGTGGTGGATAAACAGTTGATTTTAGACAACACATACTGGATTGTCGAAAATAAAGAAGGTTTGGCAATTGGTTGCGGAGGCTGGAGCAAACGCAAGTTATTGTTCGGAAAAAGTGATACAGATCATACTTCGGGCGCTAAACTCGACCCCAAAAGTGAACCCGCAAGAATTCGAGCTTTTTTTGTACATCACGATTACAAAAGACAGGGCATCGGAAGCATGATTTTAGAGAAAAGCGAGGCTGAGGCTAAAGCTTCCGGTTTTTCATCAATGGAACTCGTAGCAACATTAAGCGGAGAAAAACTATATGCATCTAAAGGTTATCAACCCATGAAACGTTATGAAATTGATTTGGAAAATGGGGTGACTAATCAGGTGGTATCTATGTATAAGGCTTTATAAAATTTCAATCACCTTTTTAATCCGCTTCACACTCTCGCCCTTCCCAATCATAAACATAATGTCAAACACGTCGGCCCCCTTTAAAGCACCAACCAAGGCTAACCGTAACGGCATCATAACCTTTCCGAAACCGATTTCATTTGAAGTTATCCAACCTTTGATTTCAGTTTGAAGGGTTTCAACGGTAAAATCTTTAATGTTTTCAATAATGGAAGCCACTTGCGCCAAAATGGCTTTTGTACCCTCTTTAAATGCTTTTTTTGAAGCTTTTTCGTCATAAGACGTCGGAGCAACGAAGAAGAAATGGCTTAGGCTCCAGAAATCTGAAATAAACGTAGCACGTTCTTTTATTAATGCCACTACCATTTCAATATAATTCACATCTATGTCATTTCGACCAGAGGGAGAAATCTCATCACCATGAGACCCTTCGACTGCGCTCAGGGTGACATTGCGGTCAACAATTGGCTTAAAAGCTCTTGCCAATTCTGCATTATCCTGCTCCTGCATATAATGGTGGTTAAACCATTTGGTTTTATCAGGGTCAAAACGGGCGCCGGACTTATTGACGCGCTCCAAATCAAAAGCATTGATTAATTCGTCCATACTGAAAATTTCCTGCTCTGTACCAGGGTTCCAACCCAAAAAGGCTAAGAAATTGACCATCGCTTCGGGGAAGTAGCCGTCTTCTTTGTAGCCTCTTGAAACATCACCTGTTTTGGGGTCGCTCCATTCCAAAGGAAATACCGGAAAGCCTAGTTTATCACCATCACGTTTGCTTAATTTTCCTTTTCCGGTAGGTTTTAAAATCAGCGGTAAATGTGCAAATTCAGGAGCTTCCCAACCAAAGGCTTGATATAATTGATAATGCAAAGCTAAAGAAGGCAACCATTCTTCACCACGAATCACATGGGTGATTTCCATTAAATGGTCATCAACAATATTGGCCAAATGATAGGTAGGCATCCCGTCACTTTTAAACAATACTTTGTCGTCCAAAATATTAGTGTCAATTTGAATGTCCCCGCGGATAATGTCCTTCAAATGTAAGGTTTCCTCTTGTGGTGATTTAAAGCGAATGACGTAATCTTCACCAGCATCCAATTTGGCTTGTACTTCCTCTTCAGAAAGCGACAAAGAGTTTTTCAATTTCAAACGATTGTGCCAATTGTAAATGAATGTTTTCCCTTTGGTTTCGTGGTCTTTTCTATGTGAATCCAATTCCTCTGAAGTATCAAAAGCGTAGTATGCGTTTCCCGAGGCGATTAATTCATCAGCATATTTTTTATAGATCGCCTTGCGCTCGCTTTGGCGGTATGGGCCATAATTTCCTGGATTTGTGGGGCTTTCATCAGCAGGCATCCCACACCAATTCAAAGCATTGATAATATATTGTTCAGCACCTTCCACATAGCGATTTTGGTCGGTATCTTCAATTCTAAGAATAAAAGCGCCACCGTGTTTTTTAGCAAAAAGATAATTAAACAGTGCCGTACGAACACCGCCTACATGCAAAGGCCCAGTTGGACTTGGCGCAAAGCGCACACGAACATTTTTGATCATAAAAGATGAGTAAAAAGGGTTCAGTTGATGCCTGCAAAGATAAAACGATATTTAGGATTTGAAATGTTAATGCCAAATCATTTTACAAAGCCTTAAAACAACCTGAGTTCGATGTATGACGATTTGATAATCAATTATTTAGAGTGTTTATTGTTACAAGTATGTCATTCCGATCGAGGAACGAGGAGGAATCTCACCTTCATGAGATATCTCGTCGCTCATCCTTCGCTCTGTCGAATATGACAAAGCGCGGTTTTTCAATATTTTAATAATAATTTATTTGTTGATATTTAAATCGAACCCATATTAAAATACATCAAAACTTATGATACAACCCCAGAGTCAAGGCTGGACTTTTGGCCACGTTATTCCCCGAAAATGCTCCGCCAAAACCGGCATTGATGCCAAAGGCATCAGTGATTTCGCCAATGATTTTTAGACCGTAGGTGGTATATTCTTGATTATTGACGTAAAGGGCGGTCAGTTGGTTGCTAACTGGCAAGTTGATATTTCCATTTCTAAAGGATTCGACAATGTCCAAAAAGGCGATAAGTAGAATCTTTTCCCAAGGTTTTGCCCCTATTTCACCACCAATTTTGAAATTACTGCTATAACCGTTGGTTCGAAGATTAAGCCCCGTAAACCCTTGAACATAGAACCCATCAAAACTTCGGCTTGCATTTAGGGTTGGCGTAAATGTCCAGGCATCATAACCAGTTCTAATTCCCGAAGTGTTATCAAATGAACCTGTATTGGCTTCCACATTCAATTGGCCGGCAATCACCCACTTTTTGTTGTAGAATTGTTGTTTGAGGCCGATTTCAACATTACCCAATTTTGATGAAGCATCAGCATTGGTGACACCACTTGAATTTCCAACCAACCCATCAGTTTTGATGAACTTTAAAGGTAAATTAAGGATGATGGTAGTTTTATCAGTCAACCCATATTCCGCATAAAATTGGAGGGTATTATCTACAATTTCACGTTCGGTAAGGTACTCTGGATTAGCAAAAATTTCGCTATAGCTGGGAATGGTAGTAAAGGCAATTTGGGTATAGGCTTTCCCCTTTTTTAGTGTCCACCCACTTTGGGCATTTATAATTTGGGCCGAAATCAAAAATAGAAAGGCTAAATAAGTCCGCATAAGCACTAATTTTTGGTCTTTAGTCCTTTGGTTTTTTAGAACCTTGCAACGGGTTTAACAAAGATTAGGATTTTATTTTTAGTAAATACACTACTTTTATAACGTCTATCATGGATAATTTTAAGCACATACAGCAAAAATTAGAGCGATTTATACGGCGTTATCACACCAATGAATTGGTAAAAGGAGGCATTTTATTTTTCGCCATTGGCCTGCTTTATTTTCTGTTTACTTTGTTGATTGAGCATTTTTTATGGTTGGATACAACAGCCAGAACAGTGCTGTTTTGGCTATTTATTGCTGTAGAATTGGCTTTATTGGTGAAGTTTGTGGCGATTCCTTTGGCGAAATTGTTTAAGCTGAAAAAGGGAATAGATTATGAAAAGTCGGCAAAAATTATCGGCAAGCATTTCCCCGAGGTAGATGATAAATTGTTGAATGTCATTCAACTTAAAAATTGTAGCCAGCAGTCTGAATTGCTATTGGCCAGTATTGACCAAAAGTCGTTGGAATTAACCCCGATTCCTTTTAAATTGGCAGTAAACTTTAAGCAAAACCTGCCTTATTTAAGATATGCGGTCATCCCGATTGTAATTTTGTTATTGGTTTATGCAACTGGCAATTTTAATTGGTTCAGCGATAGCTATAAGCGTGTGGTGCATTACAAAACGGCCTATGAACCACCAGCACCTTTTCAGTTTTTTGTAGTGAATGAAAACCTAAAAGCAATCGAAGGGAAAGACTTTAAATTAATGGTAAAAACGGCGGGGGAGTTGGTGCCTGAAAATGCCCAAATTACCTTTAATGATGAAACCTATTTTTTACAACAAACGGGTGTGGGGGAGTTTGAGTATATTTTTTCGCAACCCCATCAAGACATTGAATTTACGCTGTCTGCAAATGATGTAAATTCTAAACCCTATCAAATTGAGATTATTGAAGTGCCATCACTGCTTAGTTTTGAAATGGTTTTGGATTACCCTAGCCACACAAAAAAGAGGGATGAAACTCAAAAGAGCACTGGTAATGCTATTGTCCCCGAAGGCACAAATATCACATGGCGACTGCAAACAAAATCTACGGATGAGGTGTTTTTATATGCCAAAGACACTGTGGGTTTTGAATCAGACAAGGTTGGTGTTTTTGAAGCTTCAAAACGGGTATTCAATAATTATGATTACACATTAAGCACGAGCAATATAAATCTAAAGGATTATGAAAATTTGTCCTTTTCCGTTGATGTGGTTAAAGACGAATACCCTGAATTGAACGTACAAATGAAGGTGGACAGCCTCGATTTGCAAACCTTGTATTTTTACGGGCAGGTGAGTGATGATTATGGGCTGAGCAAACTACAATTGGTGTATTATCCATCTGATAATGAGGAGGATAAAATGAAAAAGGAGATTTCAATTAGCTCTAGCAATGTGCAGGATTTTATATCTGCCTTTCCTGATAATTTGGAAATTGAATCCGGAATTCCGTATCAGCTTTATTTCCAAGTATTTGATAACGACCGCGTAAACCGTTTCAAAAGTAAAAAGAGCCCTATTTTCAATTATCGTAAACGAACCTTGGATGAGGAAGAAGAAAAGCAACTGGAGCAACAGGGGGAAACCATCAAGGATTTAAACCAGTCTCTCAAAAAATTTAAGGAGCAGGAAAAGCGTTTGGATGAGCTCACAAAGATGGGGCGGGAAAAGAAGAATTTGAATTTTAATGACAAAAAGAAGTTAGCTTCATTTTTTCAACGTCAGAAACAGCAGGACGAAATGATGAAAAACTTCAACAAAAAACTAAAAGAGAATCTTGATGAATTTCAAAAGGAAAATCAGAAGGAAGATGCTTTTAAGGAGGATTTAAAAAAGCGTTTAGAGGAGAATGAAGAGCAATTGAAGAAAGATGAAAAGCTTTTGGATGAATTGAAAAAGCTTCAGGAAAAAATCAGTAATGAAGAGTTGATCAAAAAGCTGGAGGAAGTCGCTAAACAGAATAAAAATAAAAAAAGAAGTTTGGAGCAATTGCTTGAATTGACCAAGCGCTTTTATGTTGAAAAGAAATTGGAGAAGTTGACGGATGACTTAAAACAGTTATCTGAAGAACAAGAGAAGTTATCCAAAGCTTCTGAAGAGGAAAACACAAATGAGAAGCAGGATGAGCTTAATGAAGAATTCAAGAAATTCCAAGAAGCGCTAGAAGAGTTAAAAAAGGACAGCCAAGCTTTAAAAAAGCCGATTGATATTCCACAGGATAAATTGGATGAAAAGGAAGTAAAGGATGCCCAGGAGAATGCTTCGGAAGAATTAAAGCAAAAAGAGGAGCAGGAGCAACAGCAGGAAGGAGAGCAGAATGAATCTCAGCAAAAGCAGAAGGAAAATCTAAAGAATGCTCGAAAGAACCAGAAGAAAGCAGCTCAAAAGATGAAGGAGCTGAGCAGTAAAATGCAAGGGTCGATGCAATCCATGGGAGGGGATCAAATGCAGGAGGACATGGAAATGTTGAGACAGATTTTGGATAATTTGGTGCAGTATTCCTTTGATTCGGAGGCTTTGATGGACCAGTTCAAATCCATTGATGTGAACCATGGCAAGTACGCTACCTATCTTAAAAAGCAAAATAACCTTAGAGAGCATTTTGAGCATATTGACGACAGCCTCTTTGCTCTTTCGCTTCGTCAACCAAAACTGTCGGAGCAAGTGAATAAAGAGATTTCTGAAGTGTATTTTAATATTGAAAAGGCTTTGGAGTTGCTTGCCGAAAATCAATTGTACCAAGGTGTGTCGAAACAACAGTTTGCGATAACGGCAACCAATAATTTGGCGGATTTGTTGAGCAATATTTTGGACAACATGCAAGAAAGTATGAGTATGTCTGCCGGGAAAGGTGGCGACGGGGATATGCAGTTGCCGGACATTATTATGAGCCAGGAGGAATTGAATAAGATGATGGAGCAAGGGATGAAAAAGGGTCAGCAAGGACAAAAGAAACCTGGAGAAGGTGAGCAGGAGGGTGAAGGCCAGAAAGAAGGGGAAAAAGGAGAAAAGGGTAAGAAAGGGAATGAAGGTGATAAGGAAGGCAAGAATGGGCAGAATGGCCGGCACACCGGCGGAGAGGGTGAAGGCGACAATTTTGATATGGAAGGTTTATTGTATGAAATTTACCAAGAACAGCAACAGTTGCGTCAAGCTCTGGATAAACGTTTGGAGAAAGAGGGTAAGGGAGGTATTGGAGATAGGCTGTCAAGGCAAATGGAGGATATTGAATTGGACTTATTGAATAAGGGCTTTACCAATCAAACACTTCAGAAAATGATGAATTTAAAACATCAATTATTAAAGCTCGAAAACGCTACCCACCAACAAGGCGAGGATAACAAACGAGAATCTGAAACTAACAAAAAGGAATTTGAGAACACTTCAGGAATCCAAATTCCAAAGGCAAAACAATATTTTCAAACTACAGAAATTTTAAACCGTCAAGCCTTACCTTTGCAACAAGTTTATAAGAAGAAAGTACAGGAGTATTTTAGACCATCCAATGATTAATTTTAATTACGAAACGGATTTCAAACTTCTAAATGAGGTCGAAGTTGCGAAATGGATTTTGGGCGTGATTGATTCCGAGGGATTCAAGGTTGAAGAGGTCAATTATGTGTTTTGCGAAGATGAGTACTTGCATAAGTTGAATGTAGAATTTCTGAATCACGATACCTTGACGGACATTATCAGCTTCGATTATTCAATAGGAAAAATAATACAAGGAGATATTTTTATTTCTGTTGAAAGAGTAGAGGATAATGCTAAGGATTTCAATACGAAATTTGACTATGAATTGAATCGTGTAATCATTCATGGCATATTACATTATTGCGGCTACAAGGACAAGACCGAGAAAGATGCTAGGCTCATGCGGGAAAAGGAAAACCACTACATCAACAAATTGACTGAGCACTAATTCTGAGAGCATAAATCTTAGGCGTTCCCATTGGACATTGTCATTCACGCGAAAGCGGGAATCTAAAACACAGATTTTTGATTTTTCAAAAAGGTAGTGTTTTCAAGATTTCAACGTATATTTGCACACTTAAAAAAATTGATGTTCCACGTGGAACACTATTGTTGAAGCATTATGTTTAACGAAGTTTATGATGTTATCGTTGTAGGGGCTGGCCATGCTGGAAGTGAGGCCGCTGCCGCGGCCGCCAATATGGGGAGTAGGACCTTATTGGTGACCATGAATCTACAAAACATTGCTCAGATGTCTTGCAATCCTGCCATGGGCGGTATAGCAAAGGGGCAGATCGTTAGGGAGATTGATGCGCTGGGTGGTTATAGTGGTATTGTTTCCGACACATCGGCCATTCAGTTTAAGATGCTGAACAAATCTAAGGGGCCTGCTATGTGGAGCCCGAGGGTGCAGAGTGACAGAATGCGATTTGCGGAGGACTGGAGGTTGCTTTTGGAGCAAACTCCTAATTTGGATTTTTATCAGGAAATGGTGTCTGGTTTGCTAATTGAAAAAGACAGGGTTGTTGGTGTAAAAACGTCGCTAGGCATAGAGATAAAATCCAAAACGGTCGTGTTGACAAATGGTACATTTTTAAATGGACTGATACATATTGGCGATAAGAATTTTGGTGGAGGTAGAGCCGGTGAAAAGGCGGCAACTGGTATAACAGAGCAACTAGTAGATTTAGGTTTTGATTCCGGTAGAATGAAAACCGGAACACCTCCAAGAGTGGATGGGAGGTCTTTGGATTATTCCAAGATGGTTGAGCAGCCAGGGGATGAAAACCCTGAAAAGTTTTCCTATTTGGATATTACAAAACCACTGGAAAATCAGCGCTCTTGCCACATGACTTATACCAGCCCAGAAGTACATGAATTACTTCGTGAAGGGTTTGATAGATCGCCGATGTTTAACGGTAGAATTAAAAGTTTGGGGCCACGCTATTGTCCGTCTATTGAGGACAAAATTAATCGTTTTGCCGATAAGGATAGGCATCAATTGTTTATTGAACCTGAAGGATGGAATACGGTGGAAGTGTACGTAAATGGCTTTTCCACATCTTTGCCAGAGGATGTTCAATTTAAGGCATTGCGGTCTGTAGTCGGTTTTGAAAACGTGAAGTTTTTTAGGCCAGGATATGCTATTGAATATGATTATTTTCCGCCAACTCAATTAAAGCACACTTTGGAGACAAAGCTTGTTGAGGGCTTGTATTTTGCTGGCCAAATTAATGGAACCACAGGTTATGAGGAGGCGGCCTCTCAAGGATTGATGGCAGGGATAAATGCTAGTTTAAAAGTTCTGGAAAAAGAACCTTTTACCTTGAAAAGGGATGAAGCCTATATCGGTGTTTTAGTGGATGATTTGATCACTAAAGGCACTGAAGAACCGTATCGTATGTTTACATCTCGAGCAGAATACAGAACGCTTTTGAGGCAGGATAATGCTGATTTGAGATTGACACCGAAGGGTTATGAACTAGGTCTGGCTTCTGAAAATCGTTTGAAGCGCATGGAAGAAAAGCATGAGGCAGCGGAAAAATTCGTGGAGTTTTTTCAAACGCAAAGTGTAAAGCCTGAGGAGATAAATCCAATTCTAGAAAGTAAAAATTCGGCACCTGTAAAGCAATCCGGAAAACTATTTAAGATATTTGCAAGGCCAAATATTGAGATGGAAGATGTTAAAAAAGTTGAGAGTGTTGAGTCCTATATTAAGGATAATAATTTGGATAGGGAAGTGATTGAGCAGACCGAAATCCAAGTAAAATATTCGGGATATATAGCCAAAGAAAAGAACAATGCCGACAAGTTAAATCGATTGGAGTATGTTAAAATACCAGAGAATTTTGATTACTCCCAAATCAAATCCATGAGTTTTGAGGCACGAGAGAAATTGAAAAAAATACAACCAGCTACAGTCTCTCAGGCCTCAAGAATAAGCGGCGTGTCGCCCAATGATATTTCTGTTTTGTTGGTTTATATGGGAAGATAATTTTGAAAAAACTTGAACGTTCCACGTGGAACATCTCTCTTAGATTTCTGTATTTGTCTTTTTAAATTTGCTTCGGAATCTTTAACGAATGAATAAAAATACAGCCTTTCTTAAACTAAAGGACCACTCCGTTTCAGGAGAGGAATTTGAATTAATTGAAAATTCAGAGTACGGTTTTTTAGAAACACATCCCCAACACTCGGAGGAAAAATTGGCCAAATATTACGAAAGTGAAGATTATATTTCGCATACGGATTCGAAGCGAAACATATTTGAAAAGGCCTATCATTTGGTCCGAAAGCATGCTTTAAAACAAAAGTTAAAATTAGTCAATTCATGTGCATACGAAGAAAGAAAACTTTTGGATATTGGATGTGGTACTGGCGATTTTTTACAGATTGCGCAACAGAATAATTGGAAGGTTTTTGGAATTGAACCAAATGAAAACGCGAGGGCAATTGCCAATGCAAAAACTAATAATTCAGTCTTTGAAATTGATGAACTCTTAAAGTTTGAAGCAAATAGTTTTGATGTGATTACCCTTTGGCACGTACTGGAGCATTTACCAAAATTGAAAGAACATATTTCAACATTCAAAGAGCTTTTAAAACCAAGCGGCAGACTGATAATTGCCGTTCCAAATTATAAAAGCTACGACGCAAAACATTATAAATCATTTTGGGCGGCCTATGATGTACCCAGACACCTTTGGCATTTTAATCAAGAATCTATTGCAAATTTAATGGTGAAGTTTGGCTTCAAAGTAGAAAAAACAAAACCTATGTGGTTTGATGCTTTTTATGTAAGCCTTCTTTCTGAAAAATATAAAACAGGAAAAATGAATCCAATCAAAGGATTTTGGGTGGGGCTACTATCGAATATTAAGGCAATTAGCTCAAAAGAGGCTTCATCCTTGATTTACATCATTAATAATAATTAAAACGGCATAGGGAAATGTTTACCATGGGCTTTTGGTATTCAAAAGGGAAATACCAGCCCAAATTTTAAATCCCTCTTAAAACACTTTATTTAAAGCTATTTTTTATAGAATATTCTTATTGAATTCAGGGTAAGGTATAATTATTCTTTATTATTTAAAATCCACGGCATTAGCCATTTCATATTGATAGACTTTAGTACATTTGTGCGAATTTGAAAAACGACTTCCACAAAAGCTAAATTAAAAGAAACATGAAACATATATTTTATACCGGACTACTGTTATTGGTTTTGGCGTCCTGTCAAAAACCAAATAAAATTGGTTATATTGACAATAGTGTTGTAATCAATGAGTATCAAGAAAAGAAGGATATTGAAGCACGTTTTAAGGGCAAGGAACAATTGTTTACTAAGCGGTTCGATAGCATTGAAGAGGCTTTTCAATTTGAAGTTCAAAAATTTCAAGTAAGGGCTAGCAAAATGTCCCAAAAGAAAGCACAAGAGCGCTATGAGGAATTGGGCAAACTAAAACAGATTAACGACCAACAAAAGCAAAGTGAGGCCCAAGCTTTAACGCTGGCATTTCAAACAGAAATTGATACATTGATTGTAAAGGTAAAGGACTTTGTAAAAGACTATGGAAAGCAAAATGGTTACACATACATTTTAGGTACTAGCGATGCGGCGGCTTCAGTGCTTTACGGGACCGATGATAATGATTTGACCCAGACGATTTTAGAGGCGTTGAATGCGTCTTATAAGGATAAATAAATATTGAAAATTAATTTAAAAACCTGATAAACAATTGTTTATCAGGTTTTTTATGCCTTAAAGCGAAACTGTTAGTCCTGCCAGCTTTCAACAAGCCTTATAAATTCTTTTCTAAACCCATGCGGATCGAACGATGTGGATGCATTGGCTAAATCAAGAACGATTTCTTTAGTTATTGCTCCTTTATATTCCGAGTCTTTCATTATTAAACCAAAACCGGCAACGGCTGTTGCAAATTTCATGTTTTCTGAGATGGTGTTTCCTGTACTTTTAATTTCGTGTGTAATGAGGATACTTTCAGCGGTATTCGGTTTTTTGTAACGAAAATCGAAGGTGGCAAAAATATCTTCATTGGGGCTATTTTTTAAAACCACTTCGTAAAGTGCCGTTATGGTTTGCGATGAGCCAATTTCTCCAGCATCTTTTGTGTCGTCTTCAAAATCATCATTATCCAATGCTCTATTTTCGTAGCCTATCAACCGATAAGAAGCCACTTTATTTTCATTAAAAGTGATCTGAATTTTAGAATCTTTGGCTATGGTATATAGCTTGCCTAATTCATAAGAAAACACTTTTTGAATCTGTTCGGCATTGTCAATATATTCATAGTTGCCATTACCTTTATTTGCAATTTGCTCCATGCCGTAATCGTTCAAATTTCCTCCACCAACACCAAGCACAGTCAAATAAATTCCTGTTTCTCTTTTTGCTTCAATAAGTTCTACTAAATCTTCAGTGGATGAAGGACCAACATTAAAGTCGCCATCCGATCCTAAAATCACTCTATTGTTGCCATTATTAATAAAGTTTTCCTCAGCAATTTTATAAGCCGTAATAATGCCTTCGGCTCCGGCGGTAGAACCACCTGCTCCGAGTTGATCTATGGCCTGTTTAATTTTATCCTTCTCGCTTCCAGGGGTAGATGGCAATAATAAACCCGCACTACCCGCGTAAGTAACTATTGCAATTTTATCATCGTCTTTTAGATTGTCGGTCAAGGTTTTGAAACCGGATTTTAAGATGCCCAATTTGTCTGGAGAACTCATAGACCCCGAAACATCAATCAGGAATACATAATTTGAGTTTGGTAACTGCCCTTCCGGAATGGTTTTACCTTTCATTCCGATACGTATTAAATGATGCGCCGTATTCCATGGACAAAAGGATGTTTCTGAATGTAGACCGACGTTATTATCTCCTTGTGGTTCAGAATAATCAAAAGTAAAGTAGTTAATATATTCTTCGATCCTCACCGAGGCGGTAGGAGGGGTTTGCCCCAGGTTTAGAAATCGTCTCATATTGGCATAGGAGCCTCCATCTGCGTCAACAGAAAATGTAGAAATAGGGGCTTCACTAGTTTCAATAAATGGATTTTCTCCATGGTCCTTATATTTTTCAATTTGAGGCGTTTCAAAGTCTAAGGCTTCATTTTGAAAAGGCGACACGAATTTGGACGTATCGTTTGCCGTACACCCGACTAGTATTAAAAAAAAGGCTAAGACGTAAAAAAGGTAAGATTGATGATTCATGGTACTGATATTTGAAAGTTTATTTATTGCGATTGCAGGTATGTATTATAGATGTGAATTGTGCCAAATGGTTGCGCCTATTTGTAAATAAAGTCACAATGAAATGCTTCTGCTTGAAAATATTTCAAAATACTTTTACAAATAAGCAACCTTTCAAATTTTGGTCTGTCAATAAGAGTACAATCAATCATAAATCATGTGATGCCAAATCACCCGACCTTTCGGTGCATCGCAAAAAAACGAACAGACCAAATGAAAATTATGTTTTTAGGGTTGTGCTTATTTTTAGGCATAGCCTCAACCGCACAAAGCACATTCAGTGTTCGAGGTACGGTAAAAGATGCCAAAAATGGCGAAACCCTTTTAGGAGCAACTGTATTTTTAAAAGGGACCACCAATGGTGCAGTAACTAATGCTTACGGGTTTTATTCTTTAACAGCTCCGGAGGGCAATTATACTCTAATTGTGTCTTACATGGGGTACGAAGAGATATCCAAAACCATCAACCTTAATGAAGACCAGGTTTTGGATTTTGAACTTGTTGAAGCCACAAATCAATTGGACGAAATTGTGGTTACTGCCGAAGAGTCCGAGAGTATCAGCATCAAGAAACCCCAGATGAGCGTTTCAAAATTGAACGCTTCAACCATCAAACAAATACCAGCAGTTTTAGGCGAAGTAGATGTTATAAAATCCATTCAATTATTACCTGGAGTTACTAATTCTGGTGAAGGTACAGGCGGTTTTAATGTAAGAGGTGGAGCAGTTGACCAAAACCTCGTTTTATTGGATGAAGCTATCATTTATAATACCTCGCACTTTTTTGGGTTTTTCTCTGTGTTCAATAATGACGCCATCAAGAATGTAAAACTCTATAAGGGGGATATTCCAGCAAAATTTGGTGGACGAATTTCCTCTGTTTTGGATGTGCATCAAAAAGACGGAAACAGCAAACAATTCGAACTCAATGGTGGCGTTGGCTTAATTTCTAGTAGGCTTACTGCCGAAGCACCTTTATTTGGCAAAAAGGGTTCCTTCCTAATTGCAGGACGCTCCTCTTATGCGCATTTATTGATGAAGGCGATTCCAGAAGTAAAGGACGATAAAATTTCTTTTTATGACTTGAATTTGAAAACGAATTACAGTCTTAACAGAAACAACAGGCTGTTCCTTTCAGGGTATTTTGGGAGGGACGTTTTTGATTTGTCTGGCGTGGTGAGAAACAACTACGGTAATGCCTCTGGAAATTTAAGGTGGAATCATGTTTTTAATGATAAGTTGT
Organism: Hyunsoonleella aquatilis; assembly: GCF_014270105.1. GTDB lineage: Bacteria > Bacteroidota > Bacteroidia > Flavobacteriales > Flavobacteriaceae > Jejuia > Jejuia aquatilis. The sequence continues at coordinate 129,033 of NZ_JACNMF010000006.1, read as the reverse complement.
TTTCCAATTTGTCCTTGATTTACAGCAAATATGATTATCGAATTGTCCTAGACTTTATAGAACTAGATTGGATTGCCAACATTACAAACTACAACTTAAAATATGATTTTGGGTATTATCTGAATGACAAACTCAAAATAGATTTTGGTGCTAGCACAATACTTCACAATTTAAATCCAGGTGAAGTAAAACCAACTAATGATGATTCAGCTGTTAATTACTTAAAGTTAGAACAGAAGCGCGCTTTAGAAAGTGGTATTTACGCCAGTGCAGAACATCAAATTTCGGATAAACTCACCTTGAATTATGGATTGAGATACAGCAGGTTTAACAGGCTTGGTGGACAAAACATCATGAATTATGTCAATAATATGCCAGTGACATATAATGATGAACTAGGTATTTATGAAGATGGAGAAGAAGTAGGGGAAACGGTTTTCGAAAAAAGTGAAAGCATAGAAACCTTTAATAATTTTGAACCGCGTTTTGGGTTGTCGTATCAGTTGAACAGTTCATCTTCCGTTAAAGCGAGTTATACAAGGTCGGTTCAATACATGCATTTATTGTCTAACACTATGGCGGTAACTCCGGTGGATGTATGGACGCCAAGCGGAAAATATATCAAACCTCAAAAGTCGAATCAGTATGCTGTCGGATATTATAAAAATTTGAAGGATAACATATTTTCTTTGGAGGTTGAAGCCTATTACAAAACGGTGGATAACAGAATTGATTACGTTGATGGGTCAGATTTAATAGGTAATAATACCATTGAAACCGAAATTTTAAATGGTGAAGCCAGAGCTTACGGACTGGAGTTTTTGTTGAGAAAAAACAAAGGACGTTTTACAGGTTGGTTGGCCTACACCTTATCAAAATCTGAGCAAAGAACCCCCGGAGGAATTGCTGGTGGATTAGGCATTAATGATGGCAAATGGTACAACACCCCTTATGACAGAACGCATGACGTTTCCATAACAGGGGCATATAAACTGAACGATAGATGGAAATTCAGCGCAAATGCCGTTTATCAAACAGGTAGACCTGTGACATATCCGGACGCGCAATACATCTATGAAGGTTTATCTATCGCCAGTTTTTCAGATAGAAACGCTAGCAGGTTACCAGCGTATCATAGATTGGATTTGTCTGCCACGTACACCCCAAAAAAGAATGCCAACAAAAAATTAAAAGGCGAATGGGTATTCGGGATTTACAATGCTTACAATCGTAAAAATGCGCAGTCCATTAGTTTTGGTCAAAACGCAGAAACAGGCAGTAATGAAGCTACAAGAATTGCCATTTTTGGCATTATACCATCAATCACCTATAACTTTAAATTTTAGTCCACAATGGACATTAAAACATATACACTATGAAACCTTTAATAAAATCATTTTTAATACTGTTTTTTGTTGGATTAACATCATGCGAGGACGTTATTGATGTAGATGTGCCAACTTCTGCACCACGACTGGTCATTGAAGCGTCTTTAGATTGGGAAAAGGGCACAACAGGTAACAATCAAGTTGTAAAATTGAGTACCTCAACTCCCTATTTTGAAAACTCAACAAATCCAACGGTTACAGGTGCTTCGGTAAAAGTGACCAATAATAACAGTAGTGCGGCATATACTTTTGTAGACCAAAATGATGGCACTTATACCATTTCAAATTTTGTTCCCGTAATAAATGACAGTTATACTTTAGAAGTGGAATACAATGGCGAGATGTATCGCGCCACGGAAACTTTAAAATCGGTGTCGCCAATTAAACGTGTGGAGCAATCTTTGGAAGGCGGGTTTGATGATGAAGTTTTGGATGTCTCCATATTTTGGGATGACCCTGCGGATGAAGAGAATTTCTATTTGATAAAATTTATAGAACAAGGCGATTTGGTGCCGGAGTTTGAGGATTATCCCGATGAGTTTGTAAATGGAAATGAATTGGATACCTTTTTTGAGAAAGATGAAGATGAAAACGATGGTCAAGGCCAGTTTATGCCTGGAGATGTAGTAGAGTTTACGCTCTATGGCATTTCTGAGCAATATGATAATTACATCAGCTTACTGATAGAACAATATGATGCAGATGGCGACCCATTCAGCGCTATTCCTTCTAAGTTAAAAGGAAATTGTATCAACATTACGACACCAGAAAATTATGCCTTTGGATATTTCAGGCTGTCGGAATTTGATAGGGTATCGTACACATTTCAATAATATCGATTTAACACAACAGTTTCCCTCTTAAAAAGGAGGTCCCGATAACTATCGGGATAAGGGAGGTGTTATTCAAAATTAACACCCCTAAAGTCCCCTCGCGAGGACAACACTCAAACTCATAAATATTAATCAAAAAACAAAAAATCATGAAAACACAGTATGCAATCTATTTATTTTTAGCATGTGGAATACTGCTAAACTCTTGCTCCATTGACGGCATTAAGGCGTCCAATAACATCATTACCGAAGAACGAACCTTAGCCAATTTTGACGAAGTTGATGTTTCCGACGACATGGAAGTTATCATCAAACAAGGCGAGGTGCAGTCTGTAAAAGTCACTACAAGCGATAACATTATTTACAACGTTACCACGAGAGTAGATAGCGGTAAACTGGTGGCCCGACTTAAAGGAAATATCAGAAGGTTGAACGTAATGCGTCTGGAAATCACGATGCCTACCATCAACAGATTATCACTTTCAGCGGACAGTTTCGGGCGTCTTTCGGGCTTTGAAAACTTGGATACGTTTAGAGTGAGGGTTTCAAGCGATGCATTTATATCTCTTTCCGGCTCTGCGCTCAGTATGGATATTGATGCGAGCAGTGATGCTAAAATTGAGGGATTTGATTTTCAATCGAAAACCTGTAATGTCAACTGTTCGTCTGATGCCTCAGTGTCTGTAACCTGTACGAATGACTTGACCGGGTCAGTTTCCAGTGATGGGGTGCTATTTTACAAGGGCAATCCAACGGTAAATGTATCTACGAGCAGTGATGGTGCTATAATAAATTCAAATTAAATCATTCAAGACCTGAAAGGTTTCAAAAACCTTGTAGGTCTGTATGAAAGTTTGCTTTTGTACCAACAAGGTTTCCAAAACCTTGCAGGAAAAGTAAAATTTGACTTTGGCAAAAGTACGTGTAGGTTTGTTTTGCGACCATGTGTTGGCGGATTTGCCCGCGTTAGGGATTGCAGAGGAAAGCCCACAGCCCGACGCAGGAGGTGCGAGGACTTGGAACGGAAAGCCCGACCCTCCCGATAGCTATCGGGAGTGGGTAACGCCCAAATACTAAATATTAAATTAATTGTAATTTGGTGCAACCTTTTAAAAACTCCGTTGTCTATAATAATAGCAACTGAATCCAGAATCGATTTTACATCAAAATGTAGTGGCTAACCAAGTACTATTTACACATAAGAATCTTATTGAGAAGAGTAAATTGGGCGACCGTAAAACGCAATACGAGCTGTATTCGCTGTACGTCAATGCTATGTTTAACGTGAGCATGCGGATGGTAAAATCAAAGGAAGACGCAGAGGATATATTGCAGGAAAGTTTTGTGGATGCTTTTAAAAACCTGGATAGCTTTAGATACGAAAGCACCTTTGGCTCTTGGTTAAAGCGTATTGTCATCAATAAAAGCATTAACCATTTAAAGTTAAAACGAATACCACTGGTGGCCTTGGAGGATTACGATTATCGGATTTCAGAAGCCGAGGAAGATGTAAAAGAAGCTGATTTGGATGTGAGCAGTATAATGCTTGCCATAAAACAGTTGCCACAGGGCTATCAGACCATTATCAATTTGTATTTAATTGAAGGATACGACCATGTAGAAATTGGGGAAATTTTGGGAATCACTACATCAACCTCAAAATCCCAATACCACAGAGCGAAAAAGAAATTAATAGCATTAATGAATTAAGGAGAATGGATAATTTGAAGAAATACACTACCGAAAATCAAGGTAAGTTTGACGAATATAATCTGGACGAAGCGGATAGATTACGACTTTGGGGAGACATTGTTTCCGAACTTCCAGAAAAGCCTGTAAAAGTCATTCCGCTTTGGAAAAGGGCTGGTTTTAGGTTTGCAGCCAGTGTTCTGCTTTTGATAGGATGTGCCTTTTTCTTTTTAATATCTGGAAACACAGATGCCGAACAACAGATTGTCAATCAAGAACTCCATGAAATTGATAGTCATTACCAACTTTTGGTTAATAATCAAATTCAATTGATTAAAAATAGCAACTACTTGTCCAAGGAGGATCAGGACGATTTTTTGTCTCTGATTGATGATTTGGATGAAGAGTATGAAATCCTTAAAAACGAACTCAAATTAGGTATCAATAATGAGAAAATTATTGAAGCCATAATTAGTAATTACAGAAAAAAAATCCAACTGATGGAAGACCTATTAAAGCGTTCTTATCCAATTAAAACTGACTTTGAAGATGAAGCAATTACTCTATAGACCCTTTCTTTTTATTGCCTTTGTGCTATGGTCCGCCATTGCAATTGGGCAGGATAAGCTAAGTAAGGAAATCAAAAAGGCATACCCTTTAAATAACCAAGGAGCTCTGTATTTGGAGAACAAATATGGTAATGTTTTTATAAATGGTTGGGACACGGACAGTATTCGGATAGATGTATCCGTTGAGGTAAAGGGAAAAAGTCTGGACAAAGCTAAGGACTTGTTGAAACGTATAAATCCAGACTTTGTCATTACAAACAAACAGATTATTGTTAAAACCCAAATATCCGATAAAAACCCATCCTTTTTCAATAAGTACATCAATAAAATAGGCCCGTTAAACAGCCATAAGGCCAATTCGGATATCAACTATACTATCTATTTGCCCCGTCATGCGGAAGTGGAGGTGTATAACAAGTACGGCGATATCATTATTTCGGATTGGAACGGAAAATTAATTGCGGATGTGGAGCACGGCGATTTAAGAATTACGGATGAGTTAAACGATTCAAAACTCTCCGTGAAATACGGCAAGTTAAGAGCAAATGTTTTAACCCAAACCAGCATTTATGCTAAGGATGCCACTTTGTCTTTTGAAAAGGCTGAAACTTTAAAATTGGACTCCGACGGATCAAACCTAAGCTTGGATGAAGTTGGTCAATTGGATATCAATTCTAATAAGGACGATATTGAAATCAATAGTATTAAAAATGTCTTTGGAAGCATAAAATATTCTCGGGTTTTATTGAGCAATGTCATTTCTAAAGTGAATTTAAATTTAAACCTTGCGGAGTTGCGGGTGATGAAATTTGGCACCACGGCGCCTGTTGTAAACGTGCATCAAAAATCGTCGGAGGTTTATATAAATATCTCTGAAACCAATTTCAATTTTAGTGCTGAGCTGGAGCAGGGTGTATTGCGATTGCCCAAAACTATGAGCGGGATTAATAGTAAGGTTTTGGACGAAAAAAATAAAATTCGGCAAATTAGGGCCGGATACGGAAAAGGCAATCAAGGTATTGTGGATATTACCGGATATAAAGGCATCATCATATTTAAAGAACTTTAAATCAATCAAAAAATGAACAGAATAATTATAATACTATCCGTTTTAATCACTTGGAACAGTATTTATGCCCAAAAAGAGAAATCTGCAGATTATGTCCAATTTGACGACAGGAAAAATGTAGTACATGGCGTGTATTTTGGCTTTAATTTCCATTACGCACGATTTGACGTGCCGGGAAATAAGGATGCCTTTATGGGCAATTTTAAGTTGGCCTATGTGGCCAACCAAAAACTGGATGTGGGGTTTGGGGTGACGGCTTTTTTTAATGAAAGGGACAACAATCGGCCAGATCTTTTTAATGGTGATAAAATTGCCTTGATTGGCGGTTATGCCGGTATCCATTTGGAACCAATTCTCTATGGAAAACGCTTTATAAGTGTTTCGTTTCCCGTGTTAGTAGGAGGTGGAGCAGTAGGCTATTTTGGAAACAGTTTTACTGACGAGTATGACGACTTACGGGATGAGGATTTTGATGAGTTTTTTGTGGTAGAACCGGGGATTAATATCCTTTATAATTTCTCCAGATTTACACAGTTTGAAACGGGTATTCGATACCGATTTACGAGTAATTTCAATTTGTCACCTTACGACCGGGGAAACTTAAATGGCTTCTCTGTTGGTGCTGGACTTAAAATTGGAATTTTCAATATGGGCAGAAAAAAGAAGGTCAAGGATAATTTTTAATCCATCTTCTTGTGCAACAACCGAGTCAATTTAATCGATAAATCCGTAAGTATAATTTTTGAATTGCCGTTGCGCTCAATATGGTAAATAGCGTCTTGTAGTTCGTTGCTAATATCCATAATATTGTTACCGTGAACAAAAGGTGCAAATTTTTCCAATTGAAATTTCTCGGTCTTTGGCTCAAAATAAACCAAATCGGTTGCATTATAGTTCATCAATAAAGCCTGACGGAAAAAATCTAAGCAAAAATTAAGGAACTGTTTCTGCGTTTCCCTGCCGGTTTTTGCTATATCCTCGCTCCAAGAAATTAAATCATGGATAGCAGCCTTATTGCCTTTAGCCTTAAAAGCACTTCTTATCCAAAAGATAAACCAGGTTTCAAATTGGGTGTCTTCAGAATCATGGTACACCAAATCGCAGGCTTTGTTATAATTCCCGTTGGCCTGATGTGCAATTTTTGTGGCAATTGAGGCTTCCAGATTATAATTTTTGATAATAGCATCCTTAATAACCTCTTCAGCCAAAGGGGGAAAGTGCAAGATTTGGCAACGCGACCGAATGGTATTGATAATCTGTTCTTCATCTTCGGTAATCAACAAAAAAACAGTTTTGTTTGGCGGTTCTTCAATCAGTTTCAACAATTTATTGGCACAAGCAATGTTCATTTTTTCGGCCATCCAAATCAACATTACTTTATAGCCGCCTTCATAAGATTTTAGCGTGAGAGATTTTACGATCTCATGTGCTTCGTCCACGCCGATCTGCCCTTGTTTGTTGTCCACACCAAGTAACTTGTACCAATCAAACAAGTTGCCATACGGTTGCTCGTTCAGCAATTGGCGCCATTCTTCAAGATAAAAATTGGAAACGGGTTTACTTTTTACCTTGTCACTTGTAGTAACGGGAAAGGCAAAATGCAAATCAGGATGCGAAAAGTTTTTAAACTTGATATTACAAGCGTCGTTTCCAGAAGTATTTTCACCATTAATGTTCCGGCATAAAATATATTGCGCATAAGCTATGGCCATCGGCAAAGTACCACTGCCTTCTGGCCCAACAAACATTTGCGCATGTGGCACACGGCCATTATCCGCACTCAGCGTTAAATGCGATTTGATGTGCTCTTGCCCTAAAACTTCTGAAAACAGCATTAAGCAAATATAGGTATTGGTTTTAACTTTTTATTGTAACAAATTCAATTAAAATCGTCTTATTTTTATCCTCAAAACCAACCGAAACCTCAAGGCATGAGTCAAAACGCCATTCTTTTTATTCCTGATATTTCCGGCTTTACGGAGTTTGTACATCACACATCCATAAATCATAGTCGGCATATTATTTCGGAGTTATTGGAACTGTTAATCGACAATAATACAATGGGTTTGGAATTGGCTGAAATTGAAGGCGATGCTCTGTTCTTTTATAAAATGTCGGATGGATCTGAGCTGTCATCCCTCGATGACCAAATTGAGAAAATGTATGTAGCGTTTCATACCCATTTAAAGCGGTATGAATATCAGCGTATTTGCCAGTGTGGGGCCTGTTCTTCGGCCTATAATTTGAAACTGAAGTTTGTGGTGCATTATGGCGAAATTGAATTCATCAAAGTAAAAAACTCTAAAAAGCCATACGGAAGTAACGTGATTCAAGTGCATCGTCTGTTAAAAAACGAAGTGCCTGTTGACGAGTACGCACTTTTTACAGAAAGCGTTAAGGAAATTGACAAAACACAAGAAAAAGCCATTACAACAACTTATGATTTTGGAGACATTTCATTTTCGTACAATCCTCTAAAACCCTTAAGGGCAAAGCTTCCAGAGGTTCATCCTATTCCAGATGATGTTCCAAAGCACAAGTTATTTGATGAAACCGAAATCATTAATTTACCTATCAACGACCTGTATGAAGTCATCAGCAATTTTGACTACAGATTGCTTTGGAATAAAGGCATTGATAAGTTGGAGTACGAAAAGAACAAGGTGAACAGAGTAAGCGAAAAGCATAAATGCCTGTTCAATAAGAATGATGATGTTGAGGTAACTACCATTTCAAAAAAAGTTGAGCAAAACCAATTGGTGTATGGTGAAACTACCAGCGATGTGCCCTTCACAAAACGTTTCAATAGTTATTTTGTACTGGAAGAAATGGAAGACGGCAAAACAAAATTGAACATTGAAGCTTTTGTCGATTTCAAGCCCTTTGGGATAATTATGAAACCGCTTCTCAAATCAAAACTTAATGCAAATATTTCGGAAAGCATCAAGGACTTGATGTTGCTGATTGACTCAGGTTTTTCGCCTAATGAAACCGTTGACCCTTAGATTTTTAAAATTCTTTTCTACTTCAAACGTTTTCGTGAAAAAAGTCATTTTTTATCCCTGTTGAATTGCCTACATTTGTGGCTAAATCCATTTAAAACCATAAAAATGAAGACGCTAAACGATTTCAATTTTGAAAATAAAAAAGCCCTAATACGTGTAGATTTTAATGTACCATTAAACGAGAATTTTGAGGTAACAGATGCTACAAGAATAGTTTCAGCAAAACCAACTATCATTAAAATTTTAGAGGATGGTGGCAGTTGTATTTTGATGTCGCATTTAGGGCGTCCAAAAGGATTTCAGGATGAGTTTTCGTTGAAGCATATTGTTTCCAAAGTTGAGGATGTTTTGGGCGTGGGCGTAAAATTTGTTGAAGATTGCATTGGTGAAGATGTGGAAGCGGCGGCCGCCAATTTACAACCTGGAGAGATTTTGTTATTGCAAAACCTTCGCTATTATAAAGAAGAAACCGCTGGCGATGTAGGTTTTGCCGAAAAATTGTCAAAGCTAGGTGATATTTACGTAAACGACGCCTTTGGTACTGCGCATAGAGCCCATGCCTCAACAACAATTGTAGCACAGTTTTTTGAAGGTAAAAAATGCTTCGGAAACTTATTGGCTCAAGAAATTGATAGTATCAAAAAAGTAATGGAAACTGGTGAAAAACCCGTTTTGGCAATTCTCGGTGGCGCAAAGGTGTCTTCAAAAATCACGATTATAGAAAACATTTTAGATAAGGTAGACCACTTGATTATCGGTGGCGGCATGGCATTTACGTTTGTAAAGGCGCAAGGGGGAAGCATCGGAAATTCTATTTGCGAGGATGACAAAATGGATTTAGCTCTAGATATTTTAAAGCAAGCCAAAGCCAAAAACGTACAAGTCCATATTCCTTTGGACACGGTTGCGGCAGATGCATTCAGTAATGATGCCAATACACAAATCGTAAACATCAATGCCATTCCCGATGGTTGGGAAGGTGTGGATGCTGGACCAAAATCCGTGGAACAATTTCATAATGTGGTGATGGCATCAAAAACCATTCTTTGGAATGGCCCATTAGGTGTTTTTGAAATGGAAAAATTCGCCAAAGGCACAATTGAACTTGGAAATTCCATAGCCGAATCTACCGAAAATGGTGCCTTTTCGCTTGTTGGAGGAGGGGATTCCGTAGCCGCCGTAAAACAGTTTGGCTTCCAGGATAAAGTGAGTTATGTGAGCACCGGAGGTGGTGCCATGCTTGAAAGCTTGGAAGGTAAAACCTTGCCGGGAATTGCTGCAATTTTGAGTTAAGCGAATGTATTGCAAAGCACACATAAGCATTTTTTGATGAAGTGCTTTGCTAACCAAACCTAAATAAGATGATTAAACCAATTGTGACTTCGGTGAGCAAAAGTAGCACCCATACTTTTAGTAAATATACTTGTGAAAAAATATACTTACTCAAAGGATTAGGAGTAGATGGCGACGCTCACTCAGGAACTAAGGTTAAACATCGTTCTAGAGTATCAAAAGACCCAAATCAGCCTAATTTAAGACAAGTTCATTTGATTCACTCTGAGCTTTTTGACGAGTTGAAAGAAAAGGGATTTGATATAAAAGAGGGAGAAATCGGCGAAAACATTACGACAAAGGGAATAGAACTACTTAGGCTACCTATAGATTCGGTATTAAGTATTGGGGATGAAGCTAAAATCCTAGTGACTGGATTGAGAAATCCATGTAAACAACTAGATTCACTTAAACAAGGACTGATGAAAGCCGTATTGGATAGAGACGATAAGGGAAACCTGATAAGGAAGGCTGGAATAATGGGGGTAGTTTTAGAAGGAGGTGAGGTAAAAACAGGGGATGAAATAACAGTTAAATTACCCGAAGAACCACATATTAAATTGGAAAGAGTGTAACGGAGAGAGGCGCTTCCATCAAGGTCTAAATAGTAAAACAAAAGAATCGCAGCCTAAAAACTATCAAGGGCTACTTTTTGTATTTCAGCCAAAAAACACGATTTTAGCCATATTATCGTTCGCTAAAAGGAGAATAGATACTATGGCTTTTCGTTTTTTTTTACTCAATATACTTTTATACTGCGGTATTTGTCATGCCCAGACACAAGATTCTGTTAGCGTTCAATCAGAAATACCAAAGGATACATTGGTCGATGCCAAGGTTGAGGTTGTAAAGCCCATTGAAGCCATTGCTGAAACCGATAGCCTTTCCATAAAGAATTTATCTGATGACTCTTTTTCTGCCGAAATTGACAAAAAATGGCAGGAGGAATTGTATAGTAACTCTCTGTTTGATACCATTTACAAGTCCGTGACTGAAATGACGTTTGAAGAGGTTGAATATCCTGAATTGCCAACAGACACACTAAAAAAGCGACTTGAAGAATTGGATGCCAGAACGCCTTTCAACGTGGCCTATAATCCGTCTTTGGAAAACGTTATCAAATCCTATTTAAAACACAGGCGAAAGCATCTTCAAAAGTTGATGACGTTGAGTGCATTTTATTTCCCATTGTTTGAACAGGAATTGGATAATCATAATATTCCTTTGGAAATAAAGTATTTGGCCATTGTTGAATCTGCATTAAAACCCAGGGCAAAGTCCAGAGTGGGTGCTACCGGCCTCTGGCAATTTATGTTCAGTACGGGCAAGATTTACGGCTTGGACGTTAGCAGTTATGTGGACGAGCGTAGCGACCCCATCAAATCTACCAAAGCGGCTGCAAAATATTTGGCAAAGCTCTATGAGATTTTTGGCGATTGGGATTTGGCTTTGGCGGCCTATAATTCCGGACCAGGTAACGTCACCAAAGCTATTAGGCGTTCTGGTGGTTATCAAAATTATTGGAACATTCGCCATAATTTACCTCGCGAAACAGCTGGTTATTTGCCTGCATTTTTGGCCAATATGTACATTTTTGAGTATGCCGAGGAGCACGGTTTTAAACGCTACAAACCGGAAAAAACCTATTTTGAAACAGATACCATTTTGGTAAAACAGATGATTACTTTAGACCAAGTATCCGAGGTTACAGGGACCCCAATTGAGCAGTTGCAGTTTTTAAACCCTTCCTATAAACTGGACATTATTCCCGTGATAAAGGGAGAGAATTACAGCTTGCGATTGCCAACCGATGTGCTGGGCACTTTTGTCAATAATGAAGATAAAATTTATGCTTTCGCAAAAGAAGAATTGGATAAACGCGAGAAACCTTTGCCACAGTTTTTTAATGCCAATGACAGAATTCGATATCGGGTAAGGTCGGGAGATTATTTGGGTAAAATTTCAAGAATGTATGGGGTTCGCGTTAGTGATATTAAACGCTGGAACGGCCTGCGTAGCAATAATCTTAGTATCGGTCAACGGTTAACAATTTATCCGAGAAAGCCCTATGTTGCAGTGGCTAAAAGTACAAGTACAAAACCCAAACCAAAGCCCCTAACGGGAGATGTTATCATCTACACAGTAAAAAGTGGGGATTCACTTTGGAGCATCTCACAAAAATTTTCCGGAGTTTCTGTACAAAATATTAAAGATTGGAACGGTATTAGTGGTAGTTCATTAAAACCGGGAATGAAACTCAAAATTTCCAAGGGGTAAATTCAAGAAAACAGACAAAAAAATGAAAAAACTTTTAAGTGTTTTAGTGTTGGCGCTAGCGCTGTTGTCATGTAAGGACAGCAAAACTTCAGATAAAATCCTTTTTGATTCAGAAGGAAAACTTAATGATGTTTCAGTGGTGATTGGCAATGACAATTGGAAAGGAAGCGTTGGCGAGGCTATTCGTGACGTTTTGGCTACGCCTATTTATGGATTGCCACAGGATGAACCTACCTTTATTATCAATCAGATTCCACCACAGGTATTTTCAGATTTTATCACTCGTACAAGAACTGTTTTAAAGATAGAATTGGGCAAACCTGCGGGAATAGCATTTGCAGATAACGTTTACGCTAAACCCCAAAAGGTGATTGTAGTATCGGGGAACAAGCAGGAAGTCATTGGACTTTTAAAGGAGAACGCCTCTAAGATCATTGAGACCTTTAAAGGGATTGAATTGAAATACAAGCAAAAGCTGACGCGAAAATCACTTTACAATACCAAGGTAATTAAGGATAAATTGGGTGTCAATATTGAGTTCCAAACTGCCTACCGTATCGCAAAGGACGATGATACCTTTTTCTGGATTAGAAAGGATGTACGTACTGGGACCTTAAATCTGATGCTTTATGAGTTGCCTTACCATGCCATACAGCGAAACGATAGCATCATCAACCAGATTGTAAAAATCAGGGATTCCATAGGGAAGGCACATATCGAGGGACCTACCGAGGGCAGTTATATGATTACAGAGTACGCTTATACGCCCTTTCAAAGTGAGATAATATTGGATGGCAAGCCCACATTGGAAACCAAAGGGCTATGGGAAGTAAAAAACGCCTTTATGAGTGGCCCGTATATCAATTACGCTATTGAGGATAAGGCCAACACCCGTTGGCTGATAGCAGAAGGTTTTGCCTTTGCACCCTCCGTTGAAAAGCGCAATTATATTTTTGAGTTGGAGTCTATTATTAAGACGATAAGGATTGATTAAGGGTTTCGCCCATGGATTATGACAGGAAATAAGGCATTGAATTTTAGGTAACTTAAGAAATTTAGCTTCTATTAATAAATTTTATCGAGGCAATTTACAAATTCAACTCCGTTTTCCGTTTCAGCTTTATAAGTCATCTTTAGCTTTTTCTCTAATAATTTGAGAATTGATTTTGCGTAATAAGAAATCATATAAAACAGCGGATTATGCTTTCATGGTCAATTGATAATTGGTATACCACCGCTGTCTGTTTCGTAAGTTGTAAGGTATTTACAATTACCCATTTTAACTGCATGCATTCTATCTCCACCTGCAGTTAATTTTATTAAGCTTAAATTATAGTGTTTTCGTGAAGTAAATAATTTAAGAGTTGTTAGGTTAGTATACTCAATTTTTTTTATAAATAGAAATATACGGGGTGTCGTAATATATTGAAAAAGTATTACCATTTATAATTATATCTTCTTCATATGGCGTTCCTCCTGCAGGATTTGGGGTGTATTTTAGTCTAACAGTTTTCTTGCCTAAGTTTTCCCATATACCTAATTTTTCAATATCTAATTCACAAGGTCCATCTCTCTCAGTAAAATATATTGATTCTGTATAATTTCCATCTGATTTAAATATGAAATTACTTCGTTTGATACAATCATCTATATTGCGTTCATTCCCATCTAATAGGCTTTTGGAGAGTGTCCATGACCCTATTATAAAAGAATCATCTGTTTGAACCGCAGAATCATCATCACTTCTACATGATGTTAATGCTATTATTGTTAAAGATAAAAGTAATCTCTTCATTTTGATAATATAATCATAGATTCATGAATATAAAGATAATTATTATTTAAGATGATCCTTGAATTAGTCATACTATTAAGTTGTTCAGCTATAGATGAAAGCAGGTAATTTCAATATTTTAGGCTTGATATGAATAGATTTTAATCGAAATTTTCTACAAACTCAATCCAAAACATAAACAATTTTACCATTTTTCATTGTTAACAACCTCCTTCTAAATAGTCAAAAAACAATTCCCTAATAACTAATTTAATTTTGAAAATTTGCCTGCGCTTATAAGTGTAACATGACAACCAATACTAAGTGCATTTTCGTAACCGGCGGGGTTACATCTTCACTAGGAAAAGGGATAATCGTCTTTCAACATTGCAATCCCTGCCTCTGTTCCAATATGAGTAAATCCGACGGCTTTCGTTTTTAGGACATATTCTTTTAGTGTGCCATCAATCGGAACGCCCTTAAATTTCATATGTTTGGTTGTTTCCATTTTATGTTGAGCAAAGCCTGTCAGCACAATTAATGAAAGAACAAGTGTGTTTTTAAATACATTTTGCTAATGAAAGGTAATAAAAAACCCCACTTTTTGTAAAGCGGGGTCTGTATATAAAGCGTAAATTAATACTATCCTACGATATGTAACTCCGTAAATTCCTTGGTTAAGGTCAAGGTGTTATCGCCGTTGATTTTCAAATCTTTTAATAGGATATCCACGTTGTCTACCTGTACCTTTTTGATCTTAAATGGTAACCCATGTAAGTTTAATTTGAAGGTCTTATAAGTGGTTACAAACTTACCAGTTTTGTGTTGCTGTATAATCAATTCTTTCTTCTTTCCAAGTAATTTAAAGCTTCTGTGGCTGTATCGGCCTTTGATGTAATCATAGCCATCGGTAGCATCCTCATACACTTCTGAAGTTTCCTTGCCTAATTTGTAATATACGTCCAATAACAGTTCGTCAATCACCTTTTCACCAACATATTGCTGAATTGGGTATTTAGGGATGATAGAACCTTCTTTTACGAAAATTGGCATACTGTCCAAATCGGCATCTACCCATTGCTCAGAACCACCTTCAACAATCTCGTCATTCCAGAAATTGTACCAATTACCTCTTGGGATATACATACGCCTTCCCTTTTGGTTTGGTGCATTGATAGGGCAGGCCAAAATCTTTTCACCAAAGATAAACTCATCATTTCTGTAATGTGTTTGCGGGTCGTCTTGATCGTAAAGCACCAAAGATTTTAAGATTGGAATACCTTCTTCCACATACCTCCAAAACGCGGTATATAAGTAAGGTAATAATTGATATCTAATCTCGATAAACTTTCGAACTACATCCGTAATGGTATCACCGAATGCCCAAGGTTCTTGGTCTCCATGGTCACCAGAGGAGTGCGTTCTACAGAATGGGTGGAAAATACCCAATTGGATCCAACGGGCATACAATTCGCCGTTAGGTTGCTCTGCAAATCCACCAATATCGGACCCCACAAACGAGAATCCTGACATACACATACGCTGTGCCTGAAGGTTTGCAATATTCAAGTGGTCCCAGGTGGCAATGTTATCACCGGTCCAACTTGAGGTATAACGTTGTGTACCAGAATAGGCGGCACGAGTAATTACAAACGGACGTTTTGGATATGAAAACTTCTTTAAGCCCTGATAAGTAGCGCGTGCCATTTGCATCCCATAAACGTTGTGCGCCTTTCTGTGGCTACAAGGGTTGCCGTCGTAATCATGTCGAACATCATTTGGGAAGGTTTTTCCGGGAACATCCATAACTGCTGGCTCGTTCATATCGTTCCAAACACCTTTTACCCCGATATCTTCAATCAATTCCTTGAACAAGTCAGACCACCACTCCCTAACTTCCGGTCTTGTAAAATCTGGGAAGTAACATTCCCCAGGCCACACTTTACCTTTCATGTAAGGACCATCAGCTCGCTTACAGAAGTAGTCGTTTTCAAGGCCTTCCTTAAATACCGAATAATCCATATCTATTTTGATACCAGGATCTATGATAACAATGGTCTTGAAGCCATCATCGGCCAATTCCTTAACCATGCGTTTTGGGTCGGGGAAATATTCTTTACTCCAGGTAAAACACCTAAAGCCCTCCATGTAATCGATGTCCAAATAGATTGCATCACATGGAATTTCCAATTCCCTAAACTTTGCGGTGATTTCCTTTACGTTGGATTCTGGATAGTAACTCCATTTACATTGATGGTACCCCAGCGCCCAAAGTGCGGGCATTTCATGAGGTTTGCCGGTTAAATCGGTGTAGTTCGCAACGACTTCGGACATATCTGGTCCGTAAATGAAATAATAGTTCATCTCACCACCATGCGCCCAAAAACTCGTAATATTTCTGCGCTCGTTACAGAAATCAAAAAACGAACGGAAGGTGTTATCAAAGAAAATACCGTAGGCTTTTTTGTGATGAAGCCCAGTATAAAAAGGAATCGCTTTATAAATCGGGTCGGTTTCCCTGCCATAGGCATAAGAATCCGTCACCCAGTTTTCAAAACGCTTACCTTTCAGGTTATTATCTACTGGTTTATCACCTAATCCGTAATAGCTTTCCCCCGGTTGAGCCGTTTTAGACATTTTTACAACATCCCCACCAAATTCGTAGCTTTCTTCCCAGTGGAAACCAAGCTCATCTTCACAGATTAAAGTTTTATCTTTTGCATCGTAGATGGAAGCTCTTAGGTCAGTTTTTGAGATATTGCAAATTAATTTTGCAGTGGTGATGACATAATAATCCTCATCTTCGGTAACTTCAAGGTGGTTGTAACCTCTACTGGCGTATTTGGTAATGGCGTAAGAAAAGTCATTTTCAAAAATCCCCGTGGTGGTAAATCTAAAGCGAAGGATACTGTCCCTGCGGACTGTCACCTGAAGCACAACACCGTTTTCAGCGGTGAATGAGAGCACGTTAAGATTCTTTTCGTACTTAACTATTTTAGAAGGAAATAAGTTCCCTTTATATTCTAATTCTGTATTTAATATCATGTAAAATGGTATTAATATTAATCCACGAAAGTACTAAATTTTAAATGCTTGTATTGTTTCTTTTTATCAAAAAAACAGTTAATTAGTTGGATAAAATACAATTTAAAGGGGGTATAATTAATGATTTTTAAAGAAAGGACGAAACAACGGGAATTCAATAACTTTGAGCGGAAGCCAAAAACGACAAAACGCCCAAATATTTGTCAAAAGGTTTGGCATTAAACGAGTTAAGACTACCGAAGGATACAATTCCAAATGAAAACTCAAAAATCCCCCTAATTATGTTCATTTGGGAAATTTTTGAGCTTATTTTTTACTTGTTTTACGACTTAAACTCAAACACGGTTATCGCCAGAGGTGGCAAGGTAATTTCAGCAGAATAGTCCTTTCCATTCCAGGCATCTTTTTTAATAGTGATTTGCCTTGAATTTGAAATACCGCTACCACCAAATTCTTTGGCATCACTGTTAAAAACTTCCTTCAGCTTTCCTTTGGAAGGCACCCCAATCTTGTAGTTTTTCCTAACTGCTGGGGTTAAATTACAAACCACAACCACGTTTTCCTCTTCTTTATAGCCTTTTCGGATATATGAAATCACACAGTTCTCATAGTCGTCATAACTGATCCATTCAAACCCTTCATGGCTAAATCCTTTTTCATAGAGCGCTGGTGTGGATTTGTATAGCTTGTTCAAGTTCTTAAAATAATTTTGAACATCTTGATGCGGTTTGAAATCCAACAGGTTCCAATCTAAACTTTCTTGGAAATCCCATTCGTTGTATTGACCGAATTCGCCTCCCATGAACAATAATTTGGTGCCGGGGTGCGTGAACATGTAGCCATAAAGCAATCTTAGGTTGGCAAAACGTTGCCACTCGTCGCCTGGCATTCTGCCTAAAATAGAGTTTTTGCCATACACCACCTCATCGTGCGATAATGGCAACATAAAATTCTCGGTGAATGCATAGGCCAAACTGAAAGTGATTTCATTATGATGGTACTTTCTGTACACTGGATCTTTTGCGAAATATTCCAAAGTGTCGTGCATCCATCCCATCATCCATTTCATGCCAAATCCAAGTCCTCCTAAAAATGTGGGTTTAGAAACCATTGGGAAAGCTGTGGATTCTTCCGCAATTGTCTGTACATCGGGGAAAGAGGCATATACTTCTTCATTCAATTGCTTTAGGAAGTCGATCACTGCAAGATTTTCGCGTCCGCCGTAAATATTGGGTTCCCATTCGCCATCTTCTCTGGAGTAATCCAAAAACAACATCGATGCAACGGCATCAACTCTTAAACCGTCGGCATGGTACTGATCCAGCCAGAAAATAGCATTACTAATAAGGAAAGAACGCACTTCATTACGCTCGTAATTAAAAATTAAACTCTTCCAATCTTGATGGTAGCCTTTGCGTTTATCCGGATGTTCGTATAAATGAGATCCATCGAAGAAACCTAGCCCATGCGCGTCTTCAGGGAAATGTGATGGCACCCAATCCAAAATAATTCCAATACCAGCCTGATGTAATTTGTCCACCAAATATTTGAATTCTTCCGGATAACCAAAACGCGAGGTTGGAGCAAAATATCCTGTTAATTGGTATCCCCATGAAGGGTCATAAGGATATTCCATAATTGGCATTAATTCTACATGGGTAAAATTCATGTCCTGAACATATTTTACCAAATCATCTGCAAGCTCGAAATAGGACATAAAACGATCTTCTTCAATGTTTCTTTTCCAAGAACCCAAATGCACCTCGTAAACAGAATAGGGCGCATCAATTGCATTATTCTTTTTACGGGTTTTCATCCAGTTTTTGTCCTTCCACTTATAATCATCATCCCATACTATCGATGCAGTTCTGGGAGGGTGCTCATATCGTCTAGCGTAAGGGTCTGCTTTTTCCGTTTTAATGTCATTGTTATGACTTTGGATTTTATATTTATAAGTAGCTCCTTTTCCAATAAGAGGAATAAAACCTTCCCAGATACCACTGGAGTCCCAGCGAACGTTCAATTGGTGCTCGCCTTCCATCCAATAATTAAAATCGCCAATTACAGATACTTGTTTTGCGCTTGGTGCCCAAACCGCAAAATAAACGCCATCAATACCGTCAACGGTAACGAGGTGGGAACCAAATTTTTCATAGAGCCTAAAATGCTTCCCGGCCTTAAACAGGTTAATATCAAATTCTGTAAATAAACTGTACGGTTTAACGTGTGCCATGGTTTGTTAGTTATTTATAATATTAGAAATTCCCTTAAGGGGAATAATTGCCCACTGCGGGCGCGAATTAAGTTCATAACCCAATTCGTAAACGGCCTTTTCCAGCAAGGCATATTTCAATAAAAAAATACGTTCCTGACTGTAGCCTATATTTAAGTTAGCATCTCTTATATCTGTAATGTAGGTGCCCAAAAATAATCCAATTATATAGTCGTACAAGGTTTCGCCAGCGGAAAAAATTGCTTCGTTGTTCTTTTGGTTATTTAAGTGGTTGAAAATAGTGGTATAAATAGCATAATGAAAACTTCGGAATAGGCCTGCTACGTCCTTTAACGGGGGTTGTTTTACCTTTCTGTCCCTGATTGTGCTTTCGGGTTCACCTTCAAAATCTAAAATGTAAAAATCATTGTCTTTAACTAAAATTTGACCAAGGTGGTAATCTCCATGAATACGAATGCGCTGACCTTTCAATTGTGTCCAATCAAAATTCACAAAACGTTTTCTAATAAGGTTCTTCTTGTCAAGAAACTCTCGTGCCATGTCTCTAGCTAAACCTTCAAGTTTATCCAGGTTATTTTCAACAGTATTCAATCGGTTTTGAAATTGATACAACAGGCGATTTTTCAGCCAAACTTCATAATCTCCGTTATAATGCGTTGGCGTAAAAGCAGTTTCTTCAAACTCTGAGCCGAGTGCGATGTGCATTTCGGCAGTACGCTTGGCCAAGGTTTGCACCTTTTTTAAAACATCCAAGCCTACCCAATCTATCAATACTGCAGGGAGATCTTCTATCCCTAGCTTCAAAAACGGCTTTGTTTTAGGAATGGCCGAGGCATTAATACCTTTATCATCGAACGCCTTAAAAATTCTTTTGAATTCTTTTAACATGTAATCCCATGCATCCCCTTCATTAGGAATCATTTCCTGCATGAGTCCAATGGTAATTAGTTCTTTCTCGGAATCTAAAATATTGATGCTTCCCAAATAAGGTGGCGTGTTTTTAAACTCCCTTTTTTCCGAAAGGTATCGGCTCATTTCGTAATCAGGATTCTTATCAGCATAAATCCTTCTGAAGAACTTTAACACACAGGTATCATTATAGATAATTGAGGTGTTGCTTTGCTCTAGGCCCATAAACCGTGAGGTTTTATAGGCTGTATCCTGAAAACGTGCACTTTTATGGTACTGTACTTTGGTACGGTCGATTGGTTCGGCAGTCATAATGCGTTCAAAAACCAATTTTCTAAAGGCTTCAAGATTAATGGCATCAATGATATGCCCATCCTTACCGCCGATAGAAATAGGCAGTATCCTGTCTTTTTCAGCAAAGGAATCGTCCGTTACAAAAGCAATTGGCAGGAAGTAGTGCTGGTAAAAGGCTTCAACAAAATTCACCTCTAGAATTAACCCATAATAGACTTCTTCGTTCTGCTGAATCCTAAAATATTCAGAAAGTTCGATGTATTTAAGCATACTGGCCTTGCCCCCGTACCAGCGTTGTTGTTGGATATACCCTTCTAAAACATCTGATAAAAACACCGATATGAAATTTGTGTCGTCCAGAAGTTGTTCCCAGACCACATCAAAAACCAAAGGAGGTTTTAGTTTTGCTTTCGAAGAGGTTTCAAGCATATACTACTTGTTTATTTGAAATATATGGAATGGCAATGTAGGGTGAAGCTCTACAAAATTCCATTCGTTGTGCCAGTTGTATCGGCTATCGGTTATTAAATCGTGCATTTCGATATTATGACCAGCCTGCACACCAAGTTCTTGAAGAGGCAATTGCACTGTGCCCTGCTGAGAATTGTGGGCATCTAGGCTAATAATCACAAAAATGTGGTTGGTTTTGGCATCGTTCCACTTGTAGTAGGCCATTAAATTATCGTTATCTACATAGCAGAATTTAATATTATTGGTCTGTTGCAACGCTTCATTTAAGTGCCTGATGTAGTTGATTTTGGCAATTACCGTGGTCAATTTATTTTGAATGTTCCAATCGTAATGGGCTATTTGGAATTTTTCGGAATTTAAATATTCCTCTTTTCCCAAAAGGGAATCAGATAGCATATACTCAAAAACAGGTCCATAAATACCAATAGAAGAACTTAAGGTCCCGGCCAACGCATAGCGCTGCATATGTTTGGATTCACCTGTACTTTGCAAATGGAACGGGTTGATATCTGGAGTATTTGGCCAAAAATTGGGTTGCATATACTCACGCAATTCCGTTTTGGTCAATTCCTCAATATATTCGGTCAATTCGTGTTTAGTGTTTCTCCAAGTGAAATAAGTATAAGATTGCGTATAGCCTTGTTTTGCCAATTGCTGCATCACTTTTGGAGCCGTAAATGCTTCGGCCAAAAAGATAACGTTGGGATGTTTCAATTTCACTTGGGTAATGATCCAATTCCAAAAGTGAAACGGCTTGGTATGCGGGTTATCCACCCTGAAAATTTCAATACCGCAATCAATCCAATGTAGCAAAATGTCCAAACACTCGTGCCATAGGTTTTGATAATCTTCTGTTTCCCAATAAATCGGTAATATATCCTGATATTTTTTAGGCGGGTTTTCCGCATACTGAACGGTCCCATCAGGTCGCCATTTAAACCATGAAGGATGTTCTTTCACCCATGGATGATCGGGTGCTGCTTGCAGGGCATAGTCCATGGCTATTTCCAGATTGTTGTCCTTTGCTCTTTGGACCAGGGATTTGAAATCCTCTAAAGATCCCAGTTTTGGATGGATATCCTTGTGTCCACCATATTTAGAACCCACACCCCAAGTGGAGCCGACATCATCTGGTTTTGCATCGGTTGTATTGTTTTTACCTTTTCGGTTAACTTCTCCGATGGGGTGAATTGGCGGCAGATATACCACATCAAACCCCATGTTCTTAATACGGGGCAATAGGCGTTCGCAGTCTTTAAAAGTACCGTGAACCCCTTCCTTTTCGGAGGCCGAACGCGGAAAGAATTCGTACCATGTACTAAAACGTGCTTTTTTCCTGTCTACATATGCATCATACCCCTTTGAGGTGGCTTCTAAAAGTTTTACAGGGTTATCATAAAATAATTTATATAATCTTTCGGAAGTTGCTTCATTCAACGCTTCACCGTATTTGTCTTCATTGGTGAAAATGGCCCGTAATTCCTTTAGATATGCTTTATCTTCAGCAGAAGCTACTTTGTCGATGATGTCTTTTACATAATCGGCACCTTCCAATAATTCGGAACGTACATATTGTCCGTCATCAATTTTTCTGATGATCCCATGCCTCCAATTTAAAGCGTAGTCTACCCAAGCTTCAACTTTATAGCTGTAAAACCCCTGTTTTTTGACAGTAAAAGCCCCCTGCCATTCATTGTTGAAATCGAGGGTCATTCTAGTTTCGCGCCACTTTTTCTCGTTTTCGTGCTTATAATAAATGGTCGCCCCTAAAACATCGTGGCCGTCAGCTAGGATATGTGCTCTAACATTTACAATTTCGTTTACAACTCTTTTGATGTAAAACTCACCACAGTTTACACTTGGTGATATATGGTCAATTACAACACGTCTTTGGTCTTGCATAGTTTTGGTCAATAGTGATATAAAAGTTATTTGAAAATTTTTATTCTATGATTGTATTTTTTGGAATTGTTGCATCTTTTTTAACAACTACAACACCGTCCTTAATACAGTAGGTATCTGTTTCAATGTCCTCAAGATGCTTGCCACCGATAATCCTAACGTCATCCCCAATGCGGCAGTTTTTATCTAAGATAGCATTTTTAATAACGCAGCGTTCACCGATACCCATTAGAATTTCTATGTTATTAGCCTCCATTTCTTCAAGGGTTTCGTAAAAGTCGTTACCCATCATATAAGTATTAGTGACTGTGGTTTCTTTTCCTATCCTTGACCGAATGCCAATAACCGATTTTTCAATTTTCGAAGCGGCTATAATACAACCTTCAGAGATAACAGCGGCATCCAAAACGGTTCCGGCAATCTTTGTGGTGGGCAGCATTCTGGCATGCGTGTAAATCCTTCTGTTATTGTCGTAAAGATCAAATTTAGGGATTGCATCGGTTAGCCCTAAATTAGCTTCAAAAAAAGATTCTACGGTTCCTATGTCAGTCCAGTAGCCTTCATATTGATAGCTTAAGGTTTTGTGCGAATCAATAGACTGCGGAATGATTTCTTTGCCAAAGTCCATCGTGTCCTTGTTTTCCATTAACTTAACCAATAAATCTTTATTGAAGATATAAATACCCATTGAAGCCAAATAATGGCGCTCTTGAGCCTTCATGTCGGCACTTACTTCTGATGTCCATTCTGGCAATAAACTGGCGTCAGGCTTTTCAATAAAGGAGGTAATAGTATTTTCGTTGTCTGCCTTTAGGATCCCAAAACCGGTGGCGTCCTTAGCATTAACGGGAATTGTTGCAATGGAAATTTCTGCGCCAGCCTCCTCATGGGCTTCAATCATTTTATCATAATCCATTTGATACAATTGGTCACCAGACAAAATTAGGGCGTATTCAAAATCATTACCTAAAAAATGTGGCATACATTGTCTTACCGCATCGGCAGTTCCTTGAAACCATGTTTTGTTTTCCGGTGTTTGCTCAGCGGCCAAAACATCTACAAATGCACTGCTAAAAAAACTAAACTGATACGTGTTTTTAACATGCTTATTTAAACCTGCGGAGTTAAATTGAGTTAAAACAAAAATGCGTTTAATATCAGCATTTATGCAATTTGAGATAGGGATGTCCACCAACCTGTATTTTCCTGCAATCGGAACTGCCGGTTTAGAACGTTTTTCGGTTAACGGATACAATCTGGAGCCCTGACCGCCACCTAATATAATGGCTAAAACTTTATTGTTAATCATATTTTAGTTGTTTTTATTTAGTTGAATGTTTAGTTTAAATCAATGATTTATATAGTTCTGCTGTTTGTTTGGCAATCGCTATCCAATCAAAGTAATCTTCCACGCGTTTCCTGCCTTTTTTGGCCATCGATGCTTTTAAGGCCTCGTCATTGATGACTTTATTAACCCCATCAGCCAAGTCCCGTGCAAATTTGTCCGGATCGATAGGTTCAAAAGGCGCAACTTTTTGCTGTTCTAACGGAATCAACAGACCTGTTTCACCATGAACGACTACTTCTTTTATGCCACCTACAGCACTGGCTACAACAGCCGTATTACAGGCCATGGCTTCAATGTTGATAATGCCAAAAGGCTCATAAATGGATGGGCAACAAAATACATCGGCATGGGAATACAATTGGATAATTTCATCTTTGGTGACCATTTTATCGATCCAAATAACGTTATCCCTCGTTTTTTTCACCACATTTACCGCATCTTCCATTTCTTGCCCAATTTCCTTAGTGTCTGGAGCGCCGGCACAAAGTACGATTTGCGTGTCTGGGTCAATATATTTTATCGCATTTACTAAATGAATAATCCCTTTTTGACGTGTAATTCTCCCCACGAAAAGCACATAAGGCTTGTTTTTATCAACACCGTAGGCATCTAAAGTCGAGGTCTCAGAAGTTTGAACGTACTGTTGCAAGTTGATCCCGTTGTAAATGACTTTGACTTTACTTTCATCCACATCAAAATGCTTAATCACATCTTCTTTGGTTTCTTCTGAAACTGCAATTAGGGCATCCGCCATTTCAATCGCTGTTTTTTCTACCCAGGCAGAGGCATCGTAACCTCGGCCCAATTGCTCCCGTTTCCATGGGCGCAATGGTTCTAATGAATGTGTTGTGATAACCAATGGGGTCCCATAGCAAAGTTTGGAAATGATGCCGGCAAAATGCGAGTACCATGTGTGGCAATGCACAACATCGGCATCTACGGCATCGGCATTCATATGCAGCGCCGTGCTTAAGGTTTTAAATACCGATTTTAGTTTGTCGTCACTATCCGCAAAAACCCCGTCTTCAAAGGGAAAGCCTTTTACACTCAAACTACCATTTTTTGTGTCCTGATCGCCGAAGCATCTTACGTCCAGATCCATTAATTTGGAAAGCTCATCGGCCAGATATTCAACATGTACCCCTGCTCCCCCATAAACATATGGCGGAAATTCCCTAGTGTAAAAAAGTGCTTTCATAAAGTTTAGTGTCAGTTTTTAGTCTAATTCTCATCAAAAGAAAGGAATTTAAGCAACGCGACATCCTTTTCTCGATGCTACTTTTAATAATTATGAATATGATTTTAGAACGTTGTAATTGTTTGACATATAATAGAATACAGTCTAAACAAATGTTAAATTGTTAATAACAATTTTTAATTTTAAGACTATTGCCTACCTACAAAAAATAGTTGAAACTTATAGTGTTTTTGGGGTTTTGACAAAAATGAGACTTTCATGTAAAAGTCTCAGTTCTAAATTTACAAAATTAATTATTAACAATTTTGGAGCTACGAAATTTTTATGGAAAAAAAGGTGTTTTGAAAAGAAAAGGAAATTTTCAATAAAAAAAAATGCCAATCCGATGGAGTTGTTAAAGAATTTTGACGATTTCTTGGAAATGCATAAATAAAATGGAAAAGCGGGCTTGTTTGTCATAAAAGTAGATATCGAAACAAAAAGCCCTCGCAAATCAAGAAGCTCGGGCTTTTATTTCCTTTTCTATATATCCACTTGTTACCTTATAAATTTATAAGCAGGGCAAATAATAAGAGATTGTTTTGCATAATAGTACCCCAAGTTCTATTGATTTCTGATTTGGCACCACCGCCATCAGGCTCTTGAGTCTGTCTTGTATGTGAAACAAGATGCGTTTGAATTTTCAAAGTTAAAGTAGAGCTCAAAATAATAGCAAAACCAACCACTAATGCTGCGGTGAGCAATGTAATATCATACTTGAACCCGTTGTCAAAGTCTTCCGTGCCAAAGGCATATGCGAACATGAGGCCGTAAAAGAGATAAACCTGACTAAACATGGTAAGTGGCGAAAACATCAGTACTCTCAACGAAGGCTCCAAAAGTGTCCGTGTAAGGTTGTCTGTACTTGTGCCTAATAAGGCTAGACCTACGGCTCCGTAAAGGAATGATTTACCCATTGTGGCGAGTCGAATAAAATACGCGGCATGAAGGCAATAGAGGAATTGGTTTACGCCAAATTGGTTATCTCCAAATCCAATTCCTGCTCCGATGGCAATCATAGTCGCAGCAAGTACATAGGCTCCGTCGGGGTCATGGGGCTCCAAGGCATAGGATTCCCTGAAATCATCTGAAATGCCCATTAATGCCTCAGGAGCATCTTCGGCAATCTCTAAGGCAGTTGGAACAATTTCAAATGTATGCTCTGTGGCATCGGCAATCAATTTAAACATGTTGTTCTCCTGGGAAAACATGCTGTTGGAAAGAAGAAAGAGCAGTAAAATGCAAACGAAGTTAAGGTGTCTTGTTTTCATAATATATAGTTTGAATTGGTTACGGTTTCTAACTTAAGAAGATTGAAAAAAGCAGAAAGTTGAGGTATGGACAGTTTAAATATACAATAAAAAATCGAATAATATATTGGTTTATAGTGTCTTATGGTAAAATTAAGTTGAAATGTTGTCATAATATTTTATCTTGAATTGACGGCACAGAGTTTTGTAAAGCAAGCGTTCCATATACTAAAGTTGAGATAATCTAAGGTAAAGGAGGCTCCATCTTCAGTTGAAACCTCCTTTTTCAAGATACCTGTTAAATCAATTTAAAACATACATCTTGATTTGGTTGGTTACCCCAAAAGGGCTGATTAATAGCATTGTTTATATTTTTATTAATTTTCGAGAAATTGTCTTATTATCTTGGGTAGCACCTTTGGCTACATATAATCCATTTGGTAATGATTTTACTGAGATGGTGTATCCATTTGTGCTGAGTAATTTTCTTCCATTTAGATCAAATATTTCGGTTTTTAAAATACTTTTATTCGAAAAACTTACGGTGTCCAATGCAGGATTTGGGAAAAGCACAATAGGATTAATGTTCGATTGGTATTGCTTGACATCTAATAGTAAGTTTGAAATATCGATTGCGGTTTTAATAAGCATCCCATAGTTGGTAAACAAAACCATAAATGCTTCCGTACTACTGTACTGCTTTATTTCGGCTTTCCTAATTGAAAAGTCTTCAGGGAGGTTGCTGGTGTCCCAAGATGTGTCGGTCAAATCACGTTCTTCCGAATTAAGTCTTTTGGTTATGGGATCGATATTTTTCAAATACAAATATTTTGTCGCAAAATGATTAAACCTGGGATCACTATTAAATTGCTCGAGCCCTATAATAATAGCTGCAATAAATTTGGTGGCTTCATCATCCGTTAAAACCAGTTCTGTAACTGTTTCAATATCTTCATTATTGCCATTATTGTTGCTGTCAAAGGTTTTAGTTTCAGTAAATGCACCTCCATCACTATCATCCTCTTTAATATCTAGATCGGTTTCTTGTGCTGGTGCAAATAACGATGCAATTGTTACCAAATCATCTAATACAAAAGAAAATACAACGGGGTCAAAACGAGGAAAAACATCATGTATCCTATCCCAATTATTTACGGCGGGTTGGTTCGGTTCCCAGCTTTCTTGGGTTCGTTTTAAATTTCCAGAATTATCGGTTTTGAGGGCAACAGCATGTGTTTTGTTTGTACTGGAGTTTTCAGAAGAACCAAAAATTATGTTCTTAGAAAGGTCCCTATCATTCGTAAATATTTCCTCGGGTGCGGTACAAGTTCCTGTTGCAGTATTACAACGGGTTTTATAAACGCGATAATTAAAGGAAGCATCAAAACCTTTGTGTATCAAATTAATGAAACCGTCGTTCGAATCAGCGACGGTTGATTTTTTAGTCACTATCGCCAGGTAATCAGATATGCCATGAGCATAGGGCACCAAGGTATTATTTTCATCAATAAACACCCAACCTGCATTGTTTTCAACTATAAAGTAGTTATTATCGCCAATTATGCTGTAGGTAAAGTTACCAGCAGAAGGCGTTAATGTTGAGGGTGCCGAAAATGTTCCATTAAAGGTAGTAGGATTAATTTCAGAAATATGAACATCATTTGTTCTGGTAAATCCAATATCAAAGTTCCCTGAGGGTTTTTTACGTATTGAAAAATCCGCAACCGTATTAGAACCGGTGGCCACTGGAGCATTTAAATAATTAATGTTTAAAGTAGAACAATTTTCAGGTGAAGGGGTAAACTCAACCAACTTACCTATATCGGGGATACTTGAAAAAATTTGTGGCGCAACATAGATTTTTCCAGTCGCATCAAAAGTTGTTGCGGTAAAAACATTTTCATTAAGGCAGTTGGCATCGTTGTCTCTGTAATTTGTCCATGTAGACGTGCTTAAATTGGCCAAAGTTATTCCAAAATAATATGAGTTTGCTAGAGAGGTTTGTAAAAGCAGTTCGCCTGATGTTTCGTTTAATGAAATATCGAAAATATTATAGGGAAAGGCATTTACGGGATCATTTTCCTGATATGTGTTCCACACTCCGGAATCGCTAAGTGTATTCAAACCGGAATATCCGCCAATATATAGCAAATCGGTGGTACTCATAAATAGCGAAGTGAGGTTGTTTGAAACTACGTCGGAGTTTGATGGCGTAAAATTTGTCCAAGTATCTGTGCCTTTATCCAGTTCCCAAAGGCCTTTACTGCTTGTGGCAAAAAATGCTTTGGTGCCGGCACTGTTTTCAACAACATCTTGAGGTCTAAACGTAGTTGTGTTTTCATTTTGAAAAACACTATTATCAAAAATTTGATAGCCAAAAGCATCTTCCTTAAAAATGTAAAGAGTACCATCTTTGGCATAAGCCACTTTTAAATAACGAAACTGCGAAGTGCTTTCGCCAATGGTTAAATCGGAGGTGTCGTATGTATAAACAGACAATGTGCTCCCATTATAAATGGCGATTCCATTTTTGATAGTCATGGCTATATCGTTGCTAGTTGGATCCAGGGCAATATCTTTTACATTGGTTATTGCAGGAACTTGACTGGTCAAATTCAACATATCGGTGACCATATTGCTACTGGTGTTGTATTTTATATAACCTATGTCGGTAGCTATATGCAACTCGTTGGCGTTAATGTCGTCTGGTATAATTTTGCTGATCTCGCTTGGCTTTGTAAATAGGTGCCAGCCGTCGGTTTGGGCGTTTAGTTTGAAAAGGCAAACTAACACCATCAGAATTACTAATTGTGTTTTCATTAGGGTATGCTTTAAATTGATTAGTGTAAAACTAGGCTAAAACCACCATCAGACGCAATACCAGAGTTCAGGTAGATTTTTAAATTATTTAGATATTGAAATAAGAATTGATGCGCCTTTTTGTGGAGAAGTATCGATAGAAATTGAACCTCCTATTTGTTGAATTCTAGATTGCATATTTTTTAAGCCCAAACCATTTTTAGTATTCGCTAAATCAAAACCATTGCCATCGTCTTCTATAGATATGGTAGAGCTATCATCATGCCCCATAAGTTGTACATCCACTTGTTTTGCGTTGGCATGCTTTAAAATATTATTAAATGCTTCTTGAATAACTCTATATAATTGAATCGAGGTTTCTTCGTCTAAAGTTTCTGGAAATTGAAAGCTGTTAAAATTAACTTGTAGCGATGTTTGATCTGTAAGTGTTTTTGAAAGGTCTTCCACCGCATTTTTAAACCCCACGATTTTTAAATCCGATGGCGAAATTTCATGGGATAAATTTCTAACATCATTACAAATGGCATCAATGGTTTCGGTAACTTTTTCATCATTAAACTTATCGGAAACAAAACGTTTCAAAACACTAAGCTTGCTTCCTATGTTATCGTGCAATTCCTTGCCTATGCGCTTTCTTTCTTCGTCCTCGCCTTTTATAAACGCAGTTAAGTTTTTACGTTCCTCAATAACTATTTTTTCAGAAAGCACATTACGTTCGTCATATATGTCCTTCACCATAAATACCACTGTAAGTGTTAGGAATAGTATTTCTAAAAACGAAGTGTAAAAAAGCACTGGTAAATCGTAAAAATAGGTGTCGATTAAACCATAGCTGTGGTATAGAATGCTGGCAAATGTTCCAAAAATCATAAAAATATAGGCGAGCGCAAAAAGGGATGTGCGCTTATTGTTCTTTCTGTAATACACCGTTATTTGCACAATTATGATACTGATGAGAATGATAAAAAACCCATACCAGATTTTCATAAATACGGCAACTGCATTTTCAAAAATATGTGTAAAAATAAAGTGTATCGATAGCCTTAATGCTATTACGATACCTAAAAAAAACTCAATACCTTTTTTTAATTTGGGTGTATAAGTTTTGGTCTCCAATATTTTTTGCGAAAACAATGCAAAAAGGATTAAGGAAACTTCGCTAAATACTACATAATTGGCATATTTATTTACGGTACTGTTTTCATCTAAAAACACCTGTGAAAATACTCCAATGTAGGCACTGATAAACAGGCCCAAAGAAACTATATAGGCAGCATAAATGACATAAATACTATTCCTTAGAAAGAAAAAGATAAACAGACTGAAAACGAAGGACAAGAGGCTCACCCCAAAATAGCCCCCAATCAGTAACTGCTGCTTAAAATTTTGTTTTGCAAAGGTGTTTTCACTTTTTAAGCACACCGAAGTGGCCAATGGTTTACCTTCCTCTTTTTTCAATTTTAGTTGGTAAGCCCCTATTTCTTTTGGGTTGAGCCGAATGGGGAACGTAAACAACCTATGCGAAACTGCCTTACTGGAAATAGGGTGCTCAATGCCGGTCGTAGAAAGCGGGATTAAACCACCTTTTTCATTTTTGCTCAAAACTATTTCTTTAATGTACACATAACTCAACTGTAACATGACGGTTCTATCCGCGTCAGTCTCATTTTTTAGTACGAAATCAATAGTGTTGAAGGTGTTGTTGAAACTGAAATAAAAGTAGTTCCTAGTGTCTGGTTTCTGATGACTTTCGTCTTGATTAATTACCGAAAACTGCTTTAGGTTGATGGTCTTGAAGTTTGAGTCTAACACAAGGGTATCCATCTGCGCTTGCGTGCTGAGACAAGAGCCTAAACAAGCTATGAGGAAAAAAAGAATACTGTTATGAAAGCAACTTTTTTTCATTTACAAGTTTTACAAGGTCAATGGAATTATGGATATTTAATTTCTTGAAGATATTTTTTTTGTGGGTTTCTACAGTATAGGCACTAATAAATAACTTTTCTGCTATTTCGGGAACATTTAGGCCTTCAATAAGTTCTGCAATAATTTCCTTTTCCCTTCGGGTGATATTTATTTTTTGAATGAAGCCATCGGTTTCGTCGATTGTCTTTTTTACCCCTTTCCCAAGGTAAAATTTGCCATTTTCAAAAACCGAATCAAAGGCATTTAAAAGGTCATTAGAAGTACAATTTTTCAGCAAAAATCCATCCGCTTTTAGCTGTTGCACTTTTTTTACGATACTTTCCTTATTGTACATGGTGAGTATAATCACCTTTAACTTTGGAAACAAAATCTTGAGCTCCCTTAAAATATCAATACCGTTTTTATTGGGAAGATTTAGGTCTAATAAAATAGCATCGGGATTATGCTTTTTTACTTCAGGAATGACTTTATTTCCGTCTGAAATATAGCCCTTAACCTGATAATCAGGCTGGTTTTCAAAAATAGAAAGCAGGCCATCAACAACAATTTGATGGTCTTCGCAAATAAGGATGTGTTTTGGTCGGCCCTCCATGCAAGCAATATACATAAAGAAAGATACAAAAAAGATTAATCGTTCAACTTCAAAACGGCCATAAACGCTTGTTGCGGAATTTCAACATTACCTACTTGGCGCATTAGTTTTTAAACTCATCAACAAAAAAACAGTCTTTAACCTGTTTTAACCCCGATTCGTCAGAAACTGTTTCCAAAACCAAGCTTATGCGCATAAATTTATTCCATCAATCAATAACGAGCAGTTATGAATGTATTAATCAAAATTATCATAGTATTCCTATTAGGCTTAATTTCATTGCGCGCTCAAAACCAGGTTTCAGGAACAATAATAGATGAAAACAAACAACCTTTAGAGTTCGCTGAAATAACGTTACTTACTAATCAATCTTCGATTGTTACGGGTGTTATAACGGACAAAAAGGGCATGTTTAAATTCAATGCCAATCGAGGAAATTACACCTTGCAAGTTACCTATGTTGGGCAAATACTTTATTCCAAGCAGATTACTGTAGCAGAGGAACCTATTAACTTGGGTGTTATAGGTGTTGAAAGTTCTCGGGAATTGGGTGAAGTTGTTGTTGAAGCAAAAAAGAAGCTAATTCAACAAAAAATAGACCGCCTAGTTTTTAATGTTGAAAATTCATCAAAAGCTTCTCAGGGGGATGCTTTAGAAGTTTTAAAGGTTACTCCGGCGATACATGTACAAAACAATAGAATTACTATGATAGGGAAAAGTAGTCTTCAGGTAATGGTTAACGATAAAATCGTACAATTATCAGACGAAGATCTTTCCGAATTTTTAAAATCAATAGCATCAGAGGACATAAAAAGAATAGAAGTTATTACAACGCCCCCGGCAAAATATGAAGCATTGGGCAATAGCGGGTTGGTTAATATTATTTTAAAACAAGCCAAGAAGGATTCGTGGAATGCCCAGTTAAAATCTGCTTACAGACAGCAGCGCTATTCTACGGGATCTTTGGGAGGGAATTTTAATTTTAACAAAAATAAGTTTAGTGTAGCAACGTCATTTAATTATAACAACGGAACTTATTATCAAGAACAAGACGATTACGCCTATTTTCCGGATGGACTTTGGTACACGTCTTCTCCTTTTAAAGCAGATATTAAGAGGCTCAATGGAAGAATAGATATAAATTACCAAATCACCTCTAAATGGGCAATGGGCGGCCAGTATTTATACAATAACACAAATTTTGGTGTAACAGATGCTCCTTTTACTCCTGTTTTTGATTACAATACCAATGAAACTTTAAGATCACTCCAATCTGACGGAACAATGGATTTAAGACCAGAAATTCATTCCTTAAACTATAACAATGAGGTTGCCATAGATACTTTAGGGCGAAAAATAATTTTTAATTTAGATTACTTCGCATATAAAAACCTAGACACCAAAACCTATGATGGGGTTTCAATTATAAAAAACCCATTTTCAGAACAATTTTATAGAGGCACAAACACAAATAAACAAGATGTAACAAATGTATCTGTTAAATTAGATATAGAATATCCTTTAGACAGGATAGATTTAAGTTTTGGAGGGAAAATATCAAACACAAACTCATTAAATGATATTTTGTTTTTTAACAGTGGATTGGTTAACGCTCCAGTTACAAATTTGCCCTTATCTGAAAATGATTTTCAGTATAAAGAAAACATTCAAGCATTGTATATTTCTGCTAATAAAAATCTAAGTGATAAGTGGAGTGTGAAATTTGGGTTAAGAATGGAAGCGACTCAAACAAATTCTAAATCCATTAATTTAAATCCATCAGTTAAAAATAATTACACAAAGTTGTTTCCAACGTTTTATTTGTCATATAACGCAACAGAAAACTCAATGTTTTCATTTAATTATAGCAAGCGTATTGATAGACCAGGTTTTTTTGAGTTGAATCCAAATTTATATTTTGTTAACCCGTTTCAAACCATCGAAGGAAATGCTTTTTTACAACCAGCCTTCATAGATAATTTTGAATTAATAAATACTCATAAAAACTTCATAACAAAACTATACTATAGCTACGAAGATAATTTGTTTTCACAAGTGCCATTAGCAGATACTTCTACAAATATTATTCGTTTTACCAATGAAAATTTTATAAATACAAATCGAATTGGCTTTTCAGAAAACTACACATTCAATAAAATTAAATGGTGGAGCAGTAATAATAGTTTCGATGTAAATTATTCCAAATCAGAATTTAATTTAGAAGAGCAACAAGAGGATCAAAAAGGAGTAAATGCAACCATTTCAACCTATAATGATTTTAATGTGAATACTGATAAAACGTTACTATTAGGAGTCTATTTTTGGTATAGCTTTCCTGGTGTAAATGGTGTTTTTAACACGAAATCAGCCAGTTCGTTATCTTTATCCCTGCAATATTTAATGTTGAAAAAGGATTTAAATATATCCTTGAGAGGAAATGATATTTTTAAAAGTTCTGTAGAAAGAAATGAAAGTAGAGTTAATGGCGTATTTCAAACAGCAAGATATTATTATGACAGCAGATGGTTTCAACTATCTGTGAGCTACAAATTTGGCAATAAAAACATTAATGCTAAAAGACATCAAACTGGAAACACAGAAGAGAAAGGGCGCACGGGAAACTAGAGGTAAACACTAACTAATGGTAACTAAATTTAATACATCAGATAGAATCTTATTGGTAATTTACTATTCGGTATTCGTCCTTTTAATGACAGTTACATACCATTCTAAAAATGACTTGTACAGCGTTTTTATAGCTGATACTTTTTCATCTATATTCATTTCGTTAATTATTATTGTTGTTTTCTTTAATGTGCTGATTCCAAAGTATTTATTTAAGAAAAGATACTTTTATTTTATTGTCTTTGGAGTTTTAATATTGTCCTTTTTTGGGGCCTTACTTGAAACTATCGTTTTTTTTGCACAAGGTTACAGTTGGAGCGAACTCCCAAAATGGCACAAGCTTGCTATTCTAGGAATTTCGACAGCTTCAGACAATACAGGGTTTCTTTTCGGATTACTTTTAACCAAAAAATTCTATGAAAACCAAACATTGTTATTAACTGTTGAAAAACAACAAAAAGAAAACGAGCTAAAATCACTACGTTCTCAAATAGACCCGCATTTTTTGTTTAATAACCTAAATACCTTAGACTGTTTAATTGATGGTAACCCAGATAAAGCAAAAGAATACACTAACAGATTATCTTTAATTTACCGTTATTTAATTAAAACAAAAGATGCCGAGGTTATGGAACTAGCTGAGGAAATTGAATTAGCAGAAAACTACATTTTTTTAATCAAAACGCGCTTTGAAAATGATTACGATTTTAAGGTTGATGTTAATACTACTATTGAAGACAAATTTATTCCCACAGGAGCCATACAAACCCTTTTAGAAAATGTGGTAAAACATAATAAACCTCGAAATAACGAAGCAATTAAAGCTACTATTTTAGTAGAAGACAATGCGCTAAAAGTTATAAATACAAAATCGAGTATCCCTTCTAAAAACGAATCTTTTGGAACAGGATTAGATAATTTAAAAGCAAGGTATCAATTACTATCGGACAAAAAAATTGTTATTATAAACACAGATAAAAAATATACTATTTCCATTCCAATTATTAAACTTATTGAATAATTTTCAGGCATGAAAATTTTAATTTTAGAAGACGAAATACCTGCATACAAGAAATTAGTTTCTTTTGTAAATGATTATTTTGAAGAAGAAGTTTCTCACGACTGGGCGCGATCAAATAATGAAGGTATGGAATTACTTCTCAAAAATAAATACGATTTTATTTTATCAGACATTCAATTGTTAGATGGTTTGTCATTCGATTTGTACAATGAAATTTTCATAGAATCTCCCATTATATTCTGTTCTGCACACGACGAGTATTTATTTCAAGCCTTTAACACCAATGGTATCGCCTATATCTTAAAACCCTATACACAATCCGATTTTAAAAAAGCCATTGAGAAATACCAATCGTTATTTCAAAAAGGAAATTATAACAAGTTAAATCAGCAAACCATTGCCGAACTCAAATCGGCTTTAAGAGCAGAGCACAACAATTACAAAAAACGTTTTGTCATCAAAAAAGCAAAAGGTATTCAGTTGTTAAATGTGTCAGACATCAATCTTATTGAGGCTTCGGGAGATTTTTGTATTGCTACAGATAACAAAGGAAAACGTCATAGTATATCGCAAAATCTAGGTGCCATTCATCAACAATTGCACCCCACAAAGTTCTTTAAAATTAACCGTAGCGAGATTATAAATATCGATTATATCGAAAACATAGAAAGCCATTTTAAGAACAGGTTGCTTATCCAAATGACGCATGTAAGAGAAAAAGTAATGACGAGCTCCTCCACCACATCAGATTTCAGAAAGTGGTTAGAACAATAAGTTTTTGAGCGTTACCACAAGGGTCGAGCTTTCTATTAGGCTGGCCTTCTTGTAGTTTTTTTAAGGCGTCATTGCGAGGAGCAAAGCAACTTGGCAATCTTATAAATGATTTTTATTATCAAATTTAGCTTTTCAAAAGCCTTAAAACGTATGCCACTACAATCCCTAGTAACAATGCGCTAAAGTCTGTGCTTAATCATTCAACTTCAGAACCGCCATAAATGCTTGTTGCGGAATTTCAACATTACCTACTTGGCGCATGCGTTTTTTACCTTTTTTCTGCTTTTCTAAAAGTTTACGTTTACGCGAAATATCGCCACCGTAACATTTTGCAGTTACGTCTTTTCGGAGGGCTTTTACAGTTTCCCTCGAAATAATTTTGGCACCAATAGCCGCTTGAATTGGAATGTCAAACTGCTGACGCGGAATCAGTTCTTTTAATTTCTCACACATCTTTTTACCAATGGTTTGGGCGTTTTCTGCATGTATCAAGGCCGAAAGTGCATCAACTGGTTGCGCATTCAGTAAGATATCCAATCGTACTAATTTTGAAGGCTTCATACCAATGGGGTGGTAGTCAAAAGACGCATAGCCTTTTGATACTGTTTTGAGCCTATCATAAAAATCAAAAACAATTTCTGCCAAAGGCATTTCAAATGTCAGTTCAACCCGCTCGGTGGTCAAATACGTTTGATTGGTGATAATACCGCGCTTTTCGATACACAGTGACATCACGTTGCCCACAAAATCAGCTTTTGTAATAATGGTAGCCTTGATATAAGGTTCTTCCACACGGTTTAAAGTAGAAGGATCGGGCAAATCAGACGGGTTGTTTACAATAATTATCTCGTCGGGTTCTTTATTTGTAAATGCATGATAGGACACGTTGGGCACTGTGGTAATTACCGTCATATCAAATTCGCGTTCCAAGCGTTCCTGGATAATTTCCATGTGGAGCATCCCTAGAAACCCACATCGGAAACCAAAACCTAATGCTGCTGAACTTTCAGGTTGAAACACCAAAGAGGCATCATTCAGTTGCAGTTTTTCCATGGATGCACGAAGTTCTTCATAATCCTCGGTGTCCACGGGATATATCCCGGCAAATACCATAGGTTTCACATCTTCAAACCCTTCAACAATGTTTTGAGTTGGTTTAGCAAAATCTGTAATGGTATCCCCAACTTTTACTTCCTTGGCCGTTTTTATACCTGTAATCAAATAGCCAACATCACCAGCTTTTATGCTTTGTTTGGCGACTTGATTCAGCTTTAAAGTACCCACTTCATCGGCGTAATAATCTTTGCCTGTGGCGACAAATTTAATATGTTGCCCTTTCTTGATTTCACCATTAAATACCCTAAAATAGGTTTCAATCCCGCGGAAGGTGTTGTAAACAGAATCAAAAATCAAGGCTTGCAATGGTGCATTTGGGTCACCCTTTGGTGCTGGAATGCGCTCAATAATAGCGGACAGAACGTTGTCCACACCAAAGCCGGTTTTACCGCTGGCATGAATCACTTCTTTAGGGTCACAACCCAATAAATCCACAATATCATCTGTCACTTCTTCTGGGTTGGCGCTTGGCAAATCCACTTTATTTAAAACTGGAATAATTTCCAAATCGTTTTCCAAAGCCAGATATAAATTGGAAATGGTTTGTGCTTGAATGCTTTGCGCCGCATCTACAATCAACAAAGCACCTTCGCAAGCGGCAATAGATCGGGACACTTCATAAGAGAAATCCACATGACCAGGGGTATCGATGAGGTTTAAAATATATTTTTCGCCTTGATACTCGTAGTCCATTTGAATGGCGTGCGATTTGATGGTAATCCCACGTTCGCGCTCCAAATCCATATTGTCCAATAACTGGTCCTGCTTTTCACGTGCCGTTACCGAACCTGTATAATCCAACAAACGGTCGGCCAACGTACTTTTCCCATGATCAATATGCGCGATAATGCAAAAGTTCCTAATGTGCTTCATAAATCAATTCACCTAAAAAAAGATGTTGCAAATATAGTTGTTTTTTGGTCAGATGTCGTGCCAGACCTCACAGGTTTTCGAAACCTGTGAGGTCTTTTAGAAACAAGAAAATTTCAAGTATTTTTTATTTCCCTGAATTGTTTTGAATGCCAAAATACGGGAATGGCTTTCGGATTAAATTTTAAAACCCAACAGCCAAAGCACCACAAATCCCCAAACTGATTATACAGTAAACGGCGGCAATAATAAAAAGTACCTTGGCCGCCTTTTTGTTGGTCTTTCGAACCAGCAGGCCAATGATGGTCAATATTATTGCTGGGCCAAACATGATGGCCAAGACTAAATATAACAGGGCATCGTAGTTTGCTTCCATTAATAATGAGTTCATAAAATATTCGATCTAAGTGTGTCCAGTTGTTTTTTCTTGTCATCCCGATACAACAAATTCATCGTTTCAAACGGAATGATTTTATTGTCTTTATCCACAATATGCACGCAGGATTTTTTGATGGCGCGCACGTCAAAGTTGTAAGCGTCAATAAATTGCATGATAATAATACGAAATAAATTGTCATATCCCAGATTTGGTGCATCAATATTTGGCAAGCAACACATGATACTTTTTAGGTTTTCTTCGGCCACTTCCACCGAATTTCCCGTACTGAACAGTTCAATCATTTTGCCGTGCAACTGCTCATCCTGCTCATAAATAATGGTGTTCTTACTGTTGTCCAGCAAATCGTTGGGGTTGACGTAGCGTGTCAAGGGAAACACTTCATCATCCAATT
Organism: Hyunsoonleella aquatilis; assembly: GCF_014270105.1. Taxonomy (GTDB): domain Bacteria; phylum Bacteroidota; class Bacteroidia; order Flavobacteriales; family Flavobacteriaceae; genus Jejuia; species Jejuia aquatilis. The sequence goes on along the minus strand of NZ_JACNMF010000006.1, from coordinate 89,873 downwards.
TCAGGGCATAGCCCATCACTAGGGCATCGGGATTGCATGGCACGGGCAATAAATCGTCCGAAGTAAAAATATCGGTCTGCTCCATAATATTTCGGCGCACTTCCGTTAGGGTCATTCGGTCTGTTTCGGGATTAAAATTATCCAATCGTCCCGCAATTTGCGTGGGTTGAAACGTCACCCCGCGCACACATTTTTGTTGCAGTGCAAAATCAATAATTTTCCCAATTTCATCATCATTCAAACCCTTTTGAAGCGTTACCACCAAAGTCGTCGATAAATTCAAAACATTCAAATGTTCCAAAGCCTGCTGGCGAATATCCCATAAATCCGCTCCACGCAATTCTTGAAGCACTTCATTTTCAAACGAATCAAACTGCAAATAAATTTCAAAATCAGGGGCATAGGTTTTTAGCCGTTCCGCAAAAGCGAAATCCTTGGCAATTTTTATCCCATTGGTATTCAGCATCAAATGCCGAATCGGCAAAGATTTTGCATAATCCAAAATGGCCCAAAACTGCGGATGAATCGTAGGTTCCCCACCCGAAATCTGGACCACATCGGGTTCCTTTTCGTTTCGGACTACAGCATCCAACATGGCTTTCACTTCCTCCAAATTTCGGTGCCGACCGTATGTGGGCGACGACCCCGCATAACAGGTGGGGCAGGTCAAATTACAACGATCCGTCACCTCCACCACCGTGAGGCACGAATGCTGTTCGTGGTCTGGGCACAACCCACAATCGTACGGGCACCCATAATGCGTTTTCGTGTTAAAGGTATATGGCGTCTCACTCGGCTTATTGTAATTCCTAATGTTTTTGTAGTAGTCTATGTCGTCGGCAATCAACACCTTCGAATTCCCATGCTCAGTGCATCGCTTAAGCATATACACCTTCCCGTTTTCAAACACAATTTTCGCATCCACACGCTGTAAACACTCAGGGCACAAGCTCAGGGTAAAATCGTAATACGTATATTTTCTCGTTGGCATTTTTAAATATTTTTGGGCGTTACCCTCGATGTCACATTCGTCCGAAACATATAAAATCCATCCTCGGGGCGGGCTTTCCGCTATATCTTTTTAATGCGTCATTGCGAGGCGTTTACGCCGTGGCAATCTTTTAAATAATCAGCCTAAAATCAAAATTAGGTTTTTTAATAGCCTTAAAAAGGATGCCGCTGCAATCCCTAACGCGGGTGAGTTTGCTGGCTTCATAGCTTCTCCATCTGTTTTAACACTTTATCAAGTCGTTTTACTTGTGATTCTTTTTCACATTCCACTTTGCGTTCAGTGATGATCCTTTGGTAAATCTCTTTATTATGTTTGCTTATCGAAACAGCCGCCTTCTCCATATACTGAGGCAATTGTTTTATGGGGCAGTTCCATAACAGGTCAGTCAACAAGTTTTCAACTTTATCTTGATACTCCGGATAGGTGTTGAGTTTTGCAAATATCTGAACGCCAGCATCCACCGTTATCACCGAACCTTTATTTACCGTATCAGAAATCAAATCTATAGATTCAAATAATTCCTTGGGTTTTAAATCAGCGATTGTGGATAGCGCAATCATACCTCCCCAAACCAATCTATTGTTTTTGCTACCCAACAACCCCAAAAACTCCGAATAATAATCCGCAATCAAGGCAGGTTTTATATAAGCGGTTTCATAAAGTGTTTTTATGCAATCCGCCTGTATTTTTTTGCCCTTGTTTTCCAGATTCTCAACCAGCTCTCTAATGGCATCGTTATTTTCGGTTGTTGCAATGTCTTTGGCTAGGGCGATATTGGTGTCATTCCCTTTTTGGCCTTGTGATGAGGAAAGTTGATTTATAACATTCATAATTTTTTACTTTTAATAGGTCGATACTTTTTAAAGTTTTCTTTAAAAGGCAAAGGAACGCAGGTGTGTTTGCTAGCTTTGTTCAGCGATTACCTTTTGTAAGTATAGTTTATTTAAAATCTAAGATTGTTTTTTCTGCTACGACATTTACAAAACCTTCAAATAGACACTCATCTTCAACTTTATTAATTCCTGTTTTAGCTGTCCAATACTTAAAGGCTTGCTCTCTGATAAAATCGAATGAATTTGTAGATAAGTTTAAATATTGTTGACTTGCTTGATGGACTTTACCTGAAACATTGATTTCAAATATTTTTCCTTTTTGTCCTAAAGCATTCCACCAATAATCTACAGCAGTTTGATCATCAGGAATAATCCATAAGCACTTAATTCGTGAAGGATAATTCGGAAAAAACTCCTGTCTAACTTCTTCAAACAATTGTTCTCTTGAGAACTTAATGTAATGACTTAAGGTATTTGTTAAATGTCTAATAGCTTCGTCCCTGTCATATGAAAAATGCTTTTCTAAATAAGGGTTTTTAAGATTGGTCATTGTAAATTCAGTCATTTTGTCTGATAAAAAATAGGAATTAACCATTTCTCCAGTTATTGGAGATTTATAGTTGTGCCCAAATTTGTCAAAATAACCGTTAAAACCATTTTTTTCTTTTCCGATGAAGACCGTTTTACCTATTTCCAATAAATGACCTCGATGTATGTGATAATATTTTTTATTTTCTACAATTTCCAATTTCTATATTCTAAAGCTTTTAATTGAAATTATTATCGTCCTCCAATAATACCCCCAACAAACTACACATAAAATTTGAATCGTACTTAATCCAAAAACAAAAAACACATTTGGTTTTAAAAATTCAATACAAAATCGAAATCCGAAGTAGAGAATCATAAACCACTTAAAGAGATCGCCGTTTTTTAAAGTTGCTTTGTTTTGTAATTGTTTCAAACCAAAAAACAAGAGCACCAAAAACACCAATTCGTAAAGCGACGTTGGGTGGCGCAACAGGCCATCTCCCAAATCCATACCGGTGAAAAATGAAGTTTCCTTGCCATAAGTAAACTCATTGGTACCTGACAAAAAACAACCAATGCGCCCAATAAAAATCCCCAAAATAATAGGGAACGTAAACAAATCCCCCGAGGATTGGGTTTCCCCTATATATTTCTTCATCAGTTCCACACCCAAAAGCCCACCAAACAAACCGCCCATGATGGTTTTGGTATTCAACAATTGAATCAAATTTTCCTGTGAAACCGGAAAAACGGGATTCTCTAAAAACCCCACAACCCGCGACCCGATTAAAGCCCCCAAAGCGGCCCCAAGGATGATGGACAAGCGGTTATTTGAAGAAATACGGTCGCTACTTTTTCGCCTTAAAACTACATAGTAGCGAAAGGCCACAAAAAAGGCCAGATATTCCAGTATCAAATGTACATTAATGGTGTAGCCAAAAAGTTGGGGCTCAAAGGGGATGTCCAAATCGTAAAATTTTCTAAATATACCTGTTTTGTCCTACTTTTGTTAAATATCCATAAGGTATGAGGCATTTTGTATTGGTTGTTATTGTTGTTTACGGACTGAATCCCATATTCGGGCAGACCATAGAGGTGTCTCAGAAATTCAAATTGCCCAATACTTTGAGTGAGTCTTCGGGAGCCATCTTTTTTAATGATAAATTGATTACCATTACCGATTCGGGTGGGGAAAACAAGCTGTATGAGCTAGACACCATTTCAGGAACTATTACCAGAACGGTTACGGTCGTCAATGCCACGAATACCGATTGGGAAGCTTTGACGCAGGACGACACATCAATTTTCATTGGCGATATTGGTAACAATAGTGGTGACCGAACCGACTTAAAGGTTCATAAAATCAGTAAAGTAGATTATCTCAATTCTACCGATATTATCGCTGAAACGATTGACTTCAGTTACGCCGACCAATCCGATTTTACGGCAAATTTAAATAATACCGAATGGGATGCGGAGGCTTTAGTATCTAACAGTGATACGCATTTAATACTGTTCACAAAAGATTGGGTTAATAACATTACAAAAGGCTATCTCATTCCAAAAACGCCGGGGACATTTGCCGTAAATCCGTTAAATTCCACTTTGGAAAGTGATGGCCTTATTACAGGAGGGTTTTTTAATGATACCTCGGGGAAATTGTATTTAGTGGGCTATTCCAATCTTTTGGTGCCCTTTATTTGGACAAGCGAGAGTTTTAACGGGAACGATGTGTTTTCAGGAACTAATACAAAATCAGCATTGGATGTTGGGCAGGAACAAATTGAGGGTATTGCCTTCGTTAGCGCCAATCGGTATTTAATGACTTCGGAATCTTTTTCCGTCACTCGTTTGGGAATTACCTTTTCTGATGATGCCAAGCTAATGGCGTTTTCAATAGACGAGGGCGCGCTTAGTAATTCCAATTTTGAAAACAACGAAAGCATCAAACTTTTTCCAAATCCGGTAGTTGAGGTTTTGTATGTAAATGGAGAAGGCATAGTCTCTGTGGAACTTTTCGATACAAAGTCGGTATTGCTGTCTAAAGGCAACCAAGCACAAATAGATATGAGCAATATGGCTTCGGGCGTTTATTTGGTGAAGATCAATTTTATGAACCAAAGCTCCATTGTGAAACGAGTTGTAAAACGATAAAATTCACTTATTTTTGCGCAAAATTTATACACGTGGTCAAAATAGACAACATAGAACTCTCTGATTTTCCGTTGCTTTTAGCGCCAATGGAAGATGTGAGCGACCCACCGTTCCGAGCCTTGTGCAAGGAGCAGGGGGCCGATGTGGTCTATACCGAATTTGTGTCCAGTGAAGGGTTGATACGAAATGCGGCCAAAAGTGTGATGAAACTGGACATTTATGAAAAGGAGCGTCCTGTGGGTATTCAGGTTTTTGGGGCGAATTTAGACAGTATGCTCCAAACGATTGATATCGTTGAAAAATCCAACCCGGATATTATTGATATCAACTTTGGTTGTCCGGTGAAAAAGGTGGTTAGCAAAGGTGCTGGAGCCGGTATTTTAAAGGACATCTGTTTGATGGAAAAACTGACGGCCGAAATGGTGAAGCGTACCCATTTGCCCATTACGGTAAAAACCCGTTTGGGATGGGACCACGATTCCATAAAAATTGTTGAGGTGGCCGAACGCTTGCAGGATGTGGGTTGCAAAGCCATTGCCATCCATGGCCGTACTCGCGCTCAAATGTATAAAGGTAATGCAGATTGGAAACCGATTGCGGCGGTAAAAAATAATCCGCGAATGCATATTCCTGTATTTGGAAACGGGGACGTGGATACCCCCGAGCGTGCGATAGAAATGCGTGATAGTTACGGTTTGGACGGTGCGATGATCGGTCGTGCTAGTATAGGAAACCCTTGGTTTTTTAAACAGGTAAAACATTATTTTGAAACAGGTGAACATTTGCCTCCAATTTCTTTAGAAGAACGTGTGGAAGCAGCACGACGCCACTTACAAATGTCTATTGATTGGAAAGGCGAAAAACTTGGGGTATTTGAAACCCGTCGTCATTATACCAACTACTTTAAAGGCATTCCGCATTTTAAGGACTATCGCATGAAAATGGTGACGAGTGACCACTCCGAGGATGTTTTTGCTACGTTTGATGAGGTTTTGGAGCGATTTGCGGGATATGAGTTTACGAGCTAAGAACCACCTGAAAAACGTTCTGTCATTCCTGCGAAGGCAGTAATCCACCTCTCTTAGTAACGATTTTAGATTCCTGCCTTCGCAGGAATGACAACACCGTGTAATTTTTTTTGTTCCTTTAGCATAGCTTTTAAAACCCAGATTGATTAATGGAAAATAGAATCAAAATTATCTACTGCACCCAATGCCGATGGATGTTACGCGCCACTTGGATGTCCCAAGAACTGTTAACTACTTTTGCTGATGAAATCGATGAATTGACATTGGTTCCTTGCTCTGGAGGCATTTTTGAGGTTTATGCCAATGATGAAAAAATCTGGTCGCGGAAAGACATGAATGGTTTTCCTGAAATTACCGAACTGAAACGACAAGTTAGGGATGTGATTGCGCCAGATAAGGATTTAGGCCATATTGATCGAAAAAAATAATCAATATTGGTCGTTGTTTTAAGCAGAATCATTTCTATACCTTAGCCATACTATTTATCTAAAAGTATCACTCGCTATGTTTAAATTCATTTTTTCACTACTCACAGTTTCACTTTCATTTACATGTCTTAAAGCGCAAGAGCCCTATCAGTTTACCGAAGTTATTGATTTAGAAGCAACGCCTGTCATTAGTCAAGGTCGCACTGGGACATGTTGGAGCTTTTCAAGCACGTCGTTTTTAGAATCTGAAATTATTAGACTTACAGGACAGCAAATTGACTTATCTGAAATGTACACGGTACGCAATACTTATCCCAAAAAGGCAGATAATTTTGTGATGCGCCAAGGGAAAGCGCAATTTAGTGAAGGTGGTTTAGCACACGATGTACTTAATTCTGTAGCAGAATACGGCTTGGTGCCGAATACTGCATTTAGTGGTTTATTTGGAGGCGAAACCTATCATAATCATGCTGAATTAGTCGCAGTTTTAAGAGGAATGGTAGAAACCTATGTAGATAATCCAGGAAAAAAGTTAAGCAAAAAATGGAAACCAGCCATAGATGCTGTGCTTTCGACATATATTGGCGAAAACCCAAAGACATTTAAGTATGATGGCAAAACCTATACACCGCAGTCGTTTTTAGAAATGACAAAAATTAATCCGTCAGATTATGTAAGTATCACATCGTTTACACATGCGCCATTTTATTCAAAATTTATTTTAAACGTTCCAGATAATTGGAGCTATGGCAGTTTTTATAATGTGAATTTGGATGAGATGATGCAAACTATAGACAATGCTCTGGAAAATGGATTTACAGTAGAGTTAGACTGCGATGTGAGTGAACGAACATTTTCCTCCGAAAGCGGTGTGGCAATAATTCCAGAATCAACAGAAAACAACGAAAAAGCCTTAGAGGCCATTTATCCTGAAAAACAAATTACGCAACAATACCGTCAGGACGAATTTGAAAACTTCACCACTACCGACGATCATTTAATGCACATTACGGGCATATTAAAAGACCAAAATGGGACTAAATATTACAAGGTAAAAAACAGTTGGGGAACAGATGTCAATAGAAATGCCAATGGTGGTTATGTATATTTTAGCGGAAGCTACATGCGTTTGAAAGCTATCAGTATTACCGTGCATAAAGATGCTATTACCAACGTATTGGCAAATAAACTAGGCGTTGATTAAGAAAAAACCAATGTAAATATTACCCGCGAGAGGGATTGAGGCATGCTTAGACTGCGTTCAGCGGGGGGTCTGTTGAATTCCCTCTTCCGATAGCTATCGGGAGAAAGCGATTGCCGAAAGCCGGTTGCCATTTTTTTGGAAATGGCAACTCGCCCAAGACATCAATACCCAGTAACCAACTTCTCCGTAATTTTCGTAGCACTTATTTTAGAAGATAAAATGCCCAACACCGAAATGGTAAGGAACACGATGACAAAGTTTTCCAGTTTTATACTGACAGGATAGGCCAAGGTTGGCGTGATGGGAACAAGTCCGAAAGTTTGTTGAAGCAACACCACCAAAAACCCTAAAAGCAGACCAACTACACAACCTATAAGCGTAATTGCCGAGCCCTGTATAAAAAAAATCTTTCGCATATTTTTTATGGGTACGCCCAAATTGAAAAGTGTGTTGAGCGACGGTTTTTTTTCGAGAATCATCATGATGATGGAACCAACAACGTTAAATATCAATAAAGCCGAAACGAGGGTAAGCAAAAGATAAATCAACAGATTTTCACTGTTTAGCATTTTATATAGGGCATCATTGAGTTGGACACGGTTTTTTAGTGCTACGTTATTCCCAAAAATAGTTTGGATTTGTGTTTTTACTGCAGTTTCGTCCGCCCCTTCTTTAAGTTTGAATTCAATGGCCGAAATTTGATTCGGTTGATAACTTAACAACCGTCTTGCCAAACTAATGGACGCATACACATAGTTATCGTTTAATTTTTCATTGATATCGAAGATGCCCACATTGATGGCGCGAACCGTATTAAAGGCACTTTTAATGGATTCGATTTGGCCCGTTCCTGGCTTTGGCACATAGAGATTTACGGCCTTTCCATAGTCAAGTACCCCGAAAGACAGGTTTTGGGATACGCCCCACCCGGCTACAATCTGATTGGTTTTTTGCTCTAACCAACTGCCATAGGAAATTACGGAATCGATAGGGTTTACCTTGTTATAATTAGCGTCTACGCCCCTGATACTGGCCAGATAGTTTTTACCGTCTGCGAGCACGACAACCCGTTCTTCAATCACCTCGGAATATAGGGAAATATCTTCAAGCGCATCGAGCTGTTTCCGTTGGGTGGAGCTCAATACGAAAGACTTCCCGATTGTTGTTTCGGCTTTTAAATCGGGATCAACAATAGTGGAAAATTGCAAGGTAAAATCCTTTAATCCTGCAAACCCAGACAGCACCACAAACAAGGATGCCGCGCCTAAAACCACGCCAATAAGGGCGATAATGGTGATAAAATTAATAGCATTATTACTGCTCTTGGAGCGCAGGTAACGTTTAGCTATATAAAACGGAACATTCAATACTATTGTCTAATAAAAAAGATAATTAAAAACTATAACGTAATTATTGAAGGTTTTTTTAAACCGACTAAGACTTTTTTCTTTTATCCAGTAAATCGGGATTATCAAGAGGGTTGTCCTTTCCTTTTAAGGATTGTTCGATACGGTCAATATATTCCAAAGAATCGTCAATGAAGAATTCCAATTGGGGCATGCGCCTTAACTGGTTCTTGGTGCGTTGCGCCAATTCATGCCGAATAAGCGGGGTATTGCTTCTAATGCCTTCAACAAGTTCCTTCCCTTTATCGTTCGGAAAAATACTCAGGTATATTTTGGCCACCGACAAATCTACGGTCACCTTTACTTTTGAAACCGAAATAATCACCCCGTGCATGCCACCATCCGTTGCCGAGCGTTGTAAAATATCGGCCAAATCACGTTGCAATACCGAACCTATTTTTTTCTGTCTTTGCGTTTCTTCCATAGAAATATTGATACACCTTTGATGCAAAAATAGTGCATATTTTGTATCTTTCTTTAAAAGTAACAGGGAATGAACAAAATAGAACATATTGGGATAGCGGTAAAGAGCTTAAAAGACTCAAACGCCTTATTTAAAAAGCTTTTTGGCAAACCACATTATAAAGTGGAGGAAGTACAAAGTGAGGGCGTATGCACCTCTTTTTTTAAGGTTGGCGAGAACAAAATAGAATTGCTGGAAGCCACAAAAGAAGATAGCCCTATTGCCAAGTTTATTGAAAAAAAAGGAGAGGGCATCCATCATATTGCATTTGATGTGGACGATATTGAAGCAGAGATAAAACGATTGACCGAAGAAGGATTTAAAGTATTGAATGAAACCCCCAAAAAAGGGGCGGATAACAAGTTGGTGGCGTTCCTACACCCCAAGTCTTCCAATGGCGTGTTGATTGAGTTGTGCCAAGAGATAAAGCGGTAAATTCTCTTGTAGGATTTTAAAATATATAGTAATATTGCACACTCTTTATTTAAGAGAATTGCAATTAATTTGCAATGGGTCCTATAACTCAGTTGGTTAGAGTATCTGACTCATAATCAGAAAGTCCCTGGTTCGAGCCCAGGTGGGACCACTAACCAACCCTTTGGTTTCCAAGGGGTTGGTCTCTTAAAACGCTTTTAGTATATTTTATTGAGTATCAATTCAGTTTTTAAGCTTTTTTGAAGCTTAACTCTTATTTGCTCTTACTTTTTTCATTAAAGCTTACTGCCTTTTTCTCTATTTTCAATCTTATGTGCAATACCTAAATTTTCGATTTCATCTTTTCCTTGAAGTGATATAGGGACTTTATGGTCGACTTCGATCTCGTCCCATATATACATTGTGGCTCCGCTAATAGAAGATTTACCACCTTGTTCATCCAACAATGATTTTTTTTCATCCATTGTAAGTTTTCTTTTTCTAGTTGAAATAGGACTGTAGTTTTTAATGAAGAACTTAGAGTCCTCAGCAAACTTGTCTACCAAATTATAATCGAGATCTTTGGAAAAATTCAAATGACTTTTATTGTAAAACTTAATCATTTTAACAAGATCTTTTTTCATGTCGTTTCTTTTAAATTTAACTAATTGAAAATTTGATTTTGAAATTAAGATCCAGATTAAATAGAAGTTTTTTAGTTTTCTAGAATTGCCATCAACAACAATCTTATCCAATTCAGTTTTTAAAAAATCGGCTAAAGATTCATTTTCTTGTGGATTCCGGTCAATTAAGATAGTTTTTAAATTTTTGATTTTAGACTTGACATTTTTTATAGAACCCAAAAATTCCTTTTTCACCTTTTCGTCTTTTGAGGTTTCAAGTAAAAGTTTGTTTATTCTACTTTTTGTTTTAATTCTAGCATTAATTTTAGATGTAATTGTCTTCTCAAGATCAATGTTATCACGTTGATATACATCAATAACATCACCAAGATTACCTTTAGCCATTTCCACATAACAAAAGGAAGTAATTAGTTCTTCGTTTTCCATCCTATCTCTATCACTTTTTTTTGTGATTGTTTTTATGTGAAACCACGGATATAATTCGTTTTTTAATGTTTTTATATTTGAAATGATTTCCTTGTCAACCCAAGAATTCCACATTTCAAAAGAATTTTGTTTTATAGGATATGGTTTATCGTTTAGTCTTATGAATAAATCAATTGGATCAAAAGAAGGATTTTTATAAGAGTCAATTTCAACAATATAAAGTTGAAAATCATATAATTTATCTTGCATTTTATCAGTAAGATTTTCAAAGCTCAATCCATTCAATTCAGACAATATCCTGAGGTCTTTTAATTTGAATTTGTTGTCCTTTGAGTAAATTTTCTTATCGTTTTGATCTGTATACGATTCCCCAATAAAACTCAATAAAGTTAGCAGTCTTTGTTGACCGTCAACTACCTCATAAACATCATCTAAACGTTTAAAAATAAAGATAGGGGGTAGCTTTATGTTAAGTAAAATACTCTCAATTATTGATGATTTTTTCTGTTGATTAATGACTTCAATCCTCTGGTATGAAGGTCTTACTAGAAACTTTCTTCTATTCATTTTTCTAACCACATCTTCAATCGACATATTAGAGGGTTCAGGTTTAGATAAACCGAGATTATTCAACTCTTCAAGTTTAGTCTTAGGAGTTCTATGCGAAAGCCCTTTTTTTACTTTGTCAAACTTTGAATTAGTTGAAATATATGATGATAAGTCAACATCAAAAATATTTTCTAAAAAGGTTTGCACTATTAAATATCGGTTAAAAATATTCTCTCTTCTTGTACTATATTCTGTTGAAAAATAATTAATATTCTCATCAATAAATAAAGAGGACTTTTCTATCAAATCATTTTTAAACTTAACATTAACCCCCTCTATTTCTAGAATACCAATTCCCCACAACAATGTCCTTAATCCAAGGTGATTAACTTTCCGTTCATTTTTTTTAGATTTTTTGATGACTTTGGATAAAAACTCCAGTTTATCTCTAAACCCAATAAAAACCTTTTCATCAGATTTGTCTTTATTTGTTATATAAAACTCATAAAGTTTCTCTACGATCTTTGAGACACCACCTTTTGAAAATTGTTCAATTGGATATTTCGGTAAAACCAACTCTACCCTAACTTGATTCATAATTTTCGCCACGGTGTGTTTTTTATAAATAACGTCTGAACCAGTAAATAGGGTACTTTGGAATAACTGGTGGGTATTTTGATTATTAAGCTTCTTTTTGAAAAAATTAGTTAGCTCATCTTTGTCATACCTAGCATCATCAACCTCTTCTCTTTTCAGAGGCGTGATTCCAGAGTTGTATCTAAGAAAAATCTCTTTTTTTATTCTGTCTTGAAGATCAATTTTAAGGGGAGGATGATTTACAATTTGAAAGTTAATGATTCTAATTTTACACTCTAAAAACCGTTCTAGAAGATCGTTTGACTTCTTACCAAGGGAGTTATACTTCAGATTTTTTAGTTGTGTGAGTACCGTTAATCCATTAAGCTTTAAAGAAAACTCATTTTCCATGAACCTAAAGATTGTTTCGTACCGTTGTCTTCCATCAATTATTTCAATACCGTCTTCATTTTCGAAAAAGATTAGAGGAGGAAGTTCTGTTCCTAAAAAAATACTTTCTATAAAATGAGTAGCCTTACTCTCATCCCAAACATAATTTCTTTGATAATATGGGCTATAGTCAGTTTTATTCTTCATCCTAGGAGTAAACAAACCGTCAATACTTTTTTGTGATGTCTCTATTTTAATATGCTCCTTAAAAATCTTTTCAAAAATTCCTTGTTCCATTGGATAAATTATTTAACCCCAAATTTAAAAAAATAGTAATAAAAGGTACAAAATCTTACTTGTTTAGAAAAAATATAGTACCCTTAAGCTTACATATAGTCAATACCCTTGATTATCAGCAAACTTCGTTATTAAATGGTAAAGAAATATTGAATCAGTTGTTCCGAACCGTGGTGGCCCAACTTAGAAGCCCAAGATATTTTTTAGTTTGGAATTTTTTTATGACATCCATTGCACCCTGTTTAAAAAAAGTGTAAAACCATCTAGTATAAATCGAATATTTTCTTAAAGACTCCCTATCTTGTCCGAGTAAATTTTGGCAATAAACAGCATGCAATTAGTAGAAAATCTGAAAGAGATTAAAACCGAATCTTTTAAAATTAACGTCCCTTTCCCATCATCGGAATCCACAACATTTGAGTTCATCGACCTTTTTGCCGGTATAGGTGGCTTTCGATTGGCCTTGCAAAATGTAGGGGGTAAATGTGTATTTACAAGTGAATGGAACAAAGAGGCCAAGGTTACCTATGCTGACAATTTTGGCGATGTCCCTTTTGGCGATATTACTGATGAATCCATAAAGCAGTTTATTCCTGAAAAATTTGATGTGCTTTGCGCCGGTTTCCCTTGTCAGGCTTTCTCGATTGCGGGCTACAGAAAGGGCTTTTCTGATACTCGAGGCACTTTGTTTTTTGATGTGGAACAGATTATAGAAACCCACAGACCAAAAGCGTTGTTTTTGGAAAACGTTAAAAATCTGGTGTCGCATGACAAAGGGAAAACCTTCAAAGTCATTTTAGAGATTTTGGAGAAAAAACTTGGGTATAAGGTGTATTATGAGGTGCTAAATTCTATGACCCATGCCAATATCCCCCAGAACAGGGAGCGAATATTTGTCGTGGCTTTTGACCCGAAACAAGTTACAAATTATAGAGACTTTGATTTTCCAGGCAAAGTGCCATTGACCAAAACCATTCACGACCTTTTGGAAAGCGACAAAAAGGACGAGAAATATTACTATTCGCCTGATCACAAATATTACCCGGAATTGGTGAAAACCATGACTAATCCGAATACGATGTATCAATGGCGAAGGGTATATGTGCGCGAAAACAAAAGCAATGTGTGCCCAACCTTAACGGCCAATATGGGTACTGGTGGGCACAATGTGCCTTTAATTAAAGACGATTTCGGTATCCGAAAGCTTACTCCTAAAGAGTGCTTTGCGTTTCAAGGGTATCCAATGGACAGATACATTTTGCCAAACATTGCGAATAGCAAACTGTATATGCAAGCGGGTAATTCGGTCACTATGCCTTTGGTGGAAAGGATTGCAAATCAAATAGTAAAAGTGCTTTAAATCGTGAGGCCATTATCATTCAACGCCCCCAACGGGTATTTCATTAATTCTAAACGGCCATTTAGCGGAAACCCCTTAAATGAAATCGACATAAAAAAGGCCTTTGATTTTGCTTATGAAATGTGTTTCGGAAGCGGGTTTCATCGAGGCCACAGGTCTGGCGGTCAGTCCAACAGGCGCAATGGCGAGAAATTTTCAAATACTTTTCAGGGAAAATTGGCTGAGATAGCTTTGTTTCAGTTTTTCACGTCAAGTGGCTTGGAATGCTCCCCAGTAGATTTTAGGATTATGGGACAAAATCTTTGGGACGATTCTGATTTTGTGGTGAATGGAAAGCATATCAATGTAAAATCGGCCGCTTTTTTTTCCAACTTGTTGTTGCTTGAAGAAAAAGATTGGAATCACAAAGGGCATTACCTTCCCAACTTAGAAAGCGGTAATACCTATCGATATGATTTTTTCGTATTTATCAGAATAAAGCCGGACATCAAAAATATCCTTAGGAAAAACAGGCTGTTCTATTCGGATAAAGTTGGAAAAGATGAATTATTTGGATTGATTACCGCTGAAGATTGGTTTTATGACATCCCTGGATTTATAACCCATGCGATATTTCTTCAAGAAATTATTTCCAAAAAACAGATACTTCCTCAAAGCGCACTTCTAAACGGAAAAACTAAAATGGATGCTTCTAACTATTATATCCAGACTGGGGATTTAAATGGAATAAGTGAAATTATTTCTTCAAATTTGGCATAAATAAGCCTACATATAGCGCTTGTTTTCGCCCTAAAGAAAGTCTTCCAAATTATTAACTTTACATTTGTTAATAATTTATTGGCATTAACCCGCGTGTAGTCTAAACTTTTTTATATTTGTGCTGTAATCATGTTAAAATAAAGGGATTAATTTAGCCAGGATTATACTTTTAAATGGTTTTTAACGTTTGCTAGAATAGCAATTGCAATCAAGAAACGTGCATTTCATCGATAATATTTAACGCTTTATGGATGTTTTTTTGGTATATTTCTTTTGCTAAGACCCTTTTTTTGTTACATTTGCGTCCCAATGATGATACAAAATAAAAGAATATTTGCCTCAATCTTATTTGTATTAATAAGCATTGTATGCGTAGCCCAAGGGCCTCCGCCACCTGCACCGCCCCCGCCACCCGGTTTCCCAATCGATGGTGGTGTTCTTGTTGGGATATTCGTTGCTTTGTTTTATGGTGGTAAAAAAATGTTGAAAAAGTAGACGCTATCGTGTTGCCATTAGTTTGGTCACATATTTCCCCAAAACATCAAATTCTAAATTAACCATAGTGCCTATTTCGAAGGTATTGAAGTTGGTATGCTCATAAGTATAGGGAATTATGGCCACGCTAAAGCTGTTTCTTCCTGAATTCACAACGGTCAAACTCGTACCGTTAACAGTAATTGAGCCTTTTTCTATGGTAACATTGTTTAGTGAAGGGTCATATTCAAATGTAAAAACCCAACTGCCATCGGCGTTTTCTACATTGGTACATGTTGCCGTTTGGTCAACGTGTCCTTGAACGATATGGCCATCAAGCCTATCGCCTAATTTCATCGCGCGTTCAAGGTTTACCCTATCCCCTGATTTTAAACTCCCCAGATTGGACTTGTCCAAGGTTTCTTTAATCGCTGTAACCGTGTAGATGTCTTTATTTATATCTACTACTGTAAGGCATACCCCATTGTGCGCCACACTTTGGTCGATTTTCAATTCATCGGTAATATTACTTTTGATATAGATATGTAGATTGTCCAGTTCCTTTTTTATATCAGTAACAGTACCTAAAGCCTCAATAATTCCAGTAAACATTTTAATCTGTGTTTAATTGGTTAAATTTGCACATCAAAATTACGAACAAAAGCTAGGATTCTTAATAATGAAAGAAGAAAAAATTGTTGTAGGTATTTCTGTTGGTGATCTGAACGGAATTGGAGGAGAAATCATTCTAAAAACTTTTGAGGATTCCAGGATTTTTGAGTTCTGTACGCCCGTAGTTTTTGCTTCC
The DNA here is from genome assembly GCF_014270105.1 of Hyunsoonleella aquatilis. GTDB lineage: Bacteria > Bacteroidota > Bacteroidia > Flavobacteriales > Flavobacteriaceae > Jejuia > Jejuia aquatilis. The sequence goes on along the minus strand of NZ_JACNMF010000006.1, from coordinate 74,117 downwards.
ATTAAGGTGATGGATTTCTTGAAGAAACACTTTGATTCCGCAGTGAACTTCAATAGCATTCATAAGATGGAGCAGGCAGTTGATGACAAATTAAACGTTTTTAACTGTTGGAAGGAAGGGGTATCCATTGAGTTTGGAAAAGAGGATGAAAAAATAGGTGAATTTGCCTTCAAATCATTAGAAGCAGCCACAAAAGCCCTGAAAAACGAAACCATTGATATTTTATTGACTGCACCGATTAACAAGAAAAATATTCAATCCCAAGCATTTACCTTTCCCGGTCATACGGACTATTTGGCACAAGAGTTGGGCGGACAAAGTCTAATGTTTATGGTGACCGATACATTGAAAGTCGGTTTGTTGACGGACCATGTTCCGGTGAAGGATGTATCTACGCACATATCGCCAGAATTGATTATCCAGAAAATTAATACAGTTTACGATACTCTTCAAAAGGATTTTGGTATCGGAAAGCCTAAAATTGCTGTCCTTGGCATCAATCCGCACACAGGAGACAATGGTGTGATTGGCAACGAGGACGACGACGTAATGCGACCAACCCTGAAAAAAATAAAGGAAGACGGCAAATTGGTGTTTGGCCCTTATGCGGCGGATAGTTTTTTTGGCTCCGACAATTATAAAAACTTTGATGCGATTATCGCTTCCTATCACGATCAAGGGCTCATACCGTTTAAAACCTTGTCCTTTGGTCAGGGCGTAAATTACACGGCCGGACTCAAACAGATAAGAACTTCTCCAGACCATGGAACCGCTTACGAAATTGCTGGAAAGGGCTTGGCAGACGCTGGGTCTTTTAAAGAAGCGCTGTTTATGGGGATACATATTTTTAGAAACAGACTTGATTTTGAGAAACTTACAGCCAACATATTAAAAAAAGCACCAAGAAAAGTAGGGGCAAAAAAATAAAAATAACTGTCTGGGCTATAATAAAAATTTTTATATTTGCAGGCTCAAAAAGTTGTGGTAATGAAGCCGATTAAAGCGTATTCGATTCCTTTTAAGGGATTAAAGATTGGAAAACACGACTTTGAGTACGGAATAGACAAGACGTTCTTTGATTATTTTGAGTATGATGATTTTAATGATGTAACTGTTAAAGTCAATGTTGAATTGGATAAGAAAACAACATTGCTAGAGTTACATTTTAAGATTTCGGGTTTTGTAAATGTGAATTGCGATTTAACCAATGAGCCTTATAATCAAGATATTGAAAATGAATTTGATTTGGTGGTGAAGTTTGGCCAGGATTTCAATGATGAAAATATTGATATCCTCATTATTCCACATGGTGAACACGAAGTGAATATTCAGCAATACATTTACGAGTTGATTATTTTGGCCGTACCCTTAAAACGGATTCATCCAGGAATTGAGGACGGCACTTTAAAATCGGACATACTGAACAAATTAGAGGAACTAAGTCCTGGCGAAAAAAATGAAAAAACAGTTGACGAAACTGACCCAAGATGGGATACTTTGAAAAAATTATTAACGGACAATAAATAACATATAAAATGGCACATCCTAAAAGAAAAATCTCTAAAACGAGAAGGGATAAAAGAAGAACGCACTATAAAGCAACTGCGCCAACTATTGCAACTTGCCCAACTACGGGAGAGGCTCATTTATACCACAGAGCGCACTGGCATGAAGGTAAATTATACTACAGAGGGCAGGTGCTTATCGACAATTCAGAAGAAGAAAATTTAGCATAGTTAATATGCATGCATCATAATTAAACGCTCACTTGTGGGCGTTTTTTTTGTTTTGCGCTTTTCTGGGTTAAAAATCGATCGAATTTGAATATATTTATCCAAAATTTCATATTTTACATCAAATTTGGATGATTTCTGTTCATTTTAGGCGTTTTTTATTCAATTAACTACACGGTATGAGTAAAATCTCAGCAGCGATAACTGCCGTCGGGGGCTATGTTCCTGACTATGTATTGACCAATCAAATGCTTGAAAACATGGTTGATACCAATGACGAATGGATTACGACAAGAACTGGAATCAAGGAACGTCGGATTCTAAAAGACGAAGGCAAAGGAACTTCTTACTTGGCTATAAAGGCCGCAAAAGACCTCATTAATAAAAAGGGGTTGGACCCAAAGGATATAGAATTGGTGATTGTAGCTACTGCAACACCAGATATGAAGGCGGCCTCAACGGCCTCTTTCACTGCCGCGGGAATCGGCGCGGTTAATGCCTTTTCGTTTGACATGGACGCGGCATGTTCTAGTTTTTTATATGGCATGTCTGTGGCGGCTTCCTACATAGAGTCTGGACGTTACAAAAACGTGCTTTTAATTGGAGCCGATAAAATGTCTTCCATCATTAATTACAAAGACAGAGCTACGTGCATTATTTTCGGTGATGGAGCTGGAGCCGTGCTTTTTGAGCCGAATACAGAAAATCTTGGTCTTCAGGATGAATATTTGAGAAGTGATGGTACTGGAAGGGAGTTTTTACAGGCTACCTATGGAGGGTCATCATATCCCTTGACCCCTGAAGCTATGGAAAAAGGAGGCCAGTATGCTTTCCAAGAGGGGCGAACGGTTTTTAAAAATGCTGTGTTTAATATGGCAGATTCTACTGTAAAAATTTTAGAGCGCAATAACCTCACACGGGATACCGTAAATTGGCTCGCGGCCCATCAGGCCAATAAGCGCATAATTGATGCCACAGCACAGCGGATAGATTTAGAGGAAGAAAAGGTGATGGTAAATATCCACAAATACGGAAATACAACATCAGCCACCTTACCTTTGCTTTTGTATGACTATGAATCGCAATTAAAAAAAGGCGATAATATGATCTTTGCCGCCTTTGGGGGCGGATTTAATTGGGGTGCCATCTATTTAAAATGGGCCTATAATTCTTAAAGACTAACCATTAAAACTAATAGCTAAATTATGGATTTAAAAGAGATTCAAAACTTAATCAGGTTTGTTGCCAAATCGGGAGCAAGCGAGGTTAAATTGGAAATGGAAGACGTAAAAATCACCATTAAAACAAGTTCGGATCAAGATGCGCCAGCAGTGCAATATGCTCCTGTTGCGGCACCACAAATCCCTCAGGCAGTTGCTCCGCCAGCTGAAGCGGCTCAAGCAAAACCCGCAGCAGAGGCGCCTGCAGCCGAGGCTAAAGATGACGACTCTAAGTACATCACTATAAAATCCCCAATGATAGGTACATTCTATAGAAAGCCATCCCCGGACAAACCACTTTTTGTTGAGGTAGGACAGACCATTGCCGAGGGTGATGTGTTGTGTATCATTGAGGCCATGAAACTTTTCAATGAAATAGAATCCGAAGTTTCAGGAAAGGTTGTTAAGATATTAGTGGACGATTCTTCTCCTGTTGAATTTGACCAACCGCTATTTTTAGTAGATCCATCATAACCATTGAAAATTCCAATCCACAAATCCCAAAACCCAATTCTTGGAATTTGGAGCTTGGAAATTGAAATTTTTAATTAGAAAAGTTATGTTTAAAAAAATATTGATTGCCAATAGAGGTGAAATAGCCTTGCGCGTTATTAGAACCTGTAAAGAAATGGGGATAAAGACCGTTGCGGTCTATTCCACGGCTGATGCGGAAAGTTTACACGTAAAATTTGCCGATGAGGCTGTGTGTATTGGCCCTCCACCAAGCGCGGATTCTTATTTAAAAATGGCTAATGTCATTTCTGCTGCTGAAATTACCAATGCCGATGCCATACATCCGGGTTACGGATTCCTTTCTGAAAATGCGAAATTTTCCAAAATATGTGAAGAGCACGGTATCAAATTTATTGGAGCCTCTGCGGAAATGATCGACAGAATGGGGGATAAAGCCAATGCCAAAGCCACGATGAAAGCGGCGGGGGTACCTTGCGTTCCTGGAAGTGATGGTGTTATTGAGAGTTTTGAGGAGTGTAAAAAATTGGCCAAAGAAACAGGTTATCCCGTAATGCTGAAGGCCAGTGCCGGAGGAGGAGGAAAAGGGATGCGTGGCGTTTGGTCCGAAGACAAGTTGAAAGATGCTTGGGATTCTGCAAGGCAGGAAAGTAAAGCTGCTTTTGGGAATGACGATATGTACATGGAAAAACTGATTGAAGAACCAAGACATATTGAAATCCAAGTAGTTGGTGATTCCCGTGGTAAAGCTTGCCACCTATCCGAAAGAGATTGTTCCGTACAACGACGCCACCAAAAATTGACCGAGGAAACGCCGTCTCCATTTATGACCGATGCCCTCCGTAAAAAAATGGGTGAAGCTGCCGTTAAAGCCGCCGAATATATTAAATATGAAGGTGCTGGAACCGTTGAGTTTTTGGTGGACAAACACCGAAATTTCTACTTTATGGAAATGAATACCCGTATTCAAGTGGAGCATCCTATAACGGAGCAGGTGATTGATTTTGATTTGATAAGAGAACAAATTTTAGTAGCCGCCGGTGTGCCAATATCGGGTAAAAACTACACACCAAATTTACATTCGATAGAGTGTAGAATTAATGCCGAGGATCCGTTTAATAATTTTAGGCCATCCCCAGGAATGATTACCACATTACACGCCCCGGGAGGGCACGGTATTCGTCTGGACACTCACGTGTATGCCGGATATTCAATTCCGCCAAACTACGACTCCATGATTGCAAAATTGATTACTACGGCACAAACCCGCGAGGAAGCTATTAGTAAAATGAAGCGTGCGCTTGATGAATTTGTGATTGAAGGTATTAAAACCACAATTCCATTCCATAGACAATTGATGGATCATCCCGATTACGTTGCCGGGAATTACACCACGAAGTTTATGGAAGACTTCAAAATGCAAAAGCCAGCTGAAGATTAAACTACTGAGACTCCGAAATAATTTTCGGAGTTTTTTATTTCTATTTGGTCAAATTTGAAAGCCACGAAATCGATCAGGAAAATACTACCTTAGCAATATGCATCTATCCTATTGGGAAATAAAATCGTGGTTCTCCAATGTTGATTTCTGTATCGTTGGAAGTGGCATTGTCGGATTAAATTGTGCTTTGGTACTGCAGCAAAGGTATCCCAAATCTAAAATCCTAATTCTTGAAAAGGGGATGTTGCCCCAGGGCGCAAGTACCAAAAATGCGGGTTTCGCCTGTTTTGGTAGTTTAAGTGAAATTCTAGAAGACTTAAAAACACACTCAGAGCAGGAAGTGGTTCAAATCTTAAAAAAACGGGTTGATGGCCTTCAATTACTTCGCCATACTTTAGGTGATAAAGCTTTGGACTATCGGCAAAATGGAGGTTACGAACTTTTTTTGGATACCCATGCAGATTTGTTTGAAAGCTATTTGGCACAAATAGATAGTACAAATAAAATGCTACTTCCGGTTTTTAAGGGTAAAGTGTTTTCTGTAATTGAAAATATATTTGGCTTTGACAATGTGGGCTCGCAATACATATACAATGCATTTGAGGCCCAAATCGATACGGGCAAAATGATGGAGGCGCTGCTGAACAAGGTACAATCCAAAGGTATTAAAATACTTAACAATGTTGAGGTTAGAGCCTTTTTGGAGGGCAATGACGCCATAAAACTTCAAATTAATGATTTTGAATTCGTTTGTGGCAAACTTTTGATAGCTACTAATGGTTTTGCATCGCAACTCCTAGATGAAAACGTCAACCCTGCCAGAGCGCAAGTACTGATCACTAAAGCCATCCAAAACCTAGAAATTAAAGGCACATTTCATTTGGATAAAGGCTATTATTACTTTCGAAATATAGACAACAGAATATTATTTGGTGGAGGTCGAAATCTTGATTTTGAAGGTGAAAGTACTACTGATTTTGGACAAACTAATTTAATTCAAGAACAATTGGAGCACCTTTTAAAAACTGTTATTCTGCCTAAGACCAATTTCGAAATCGAACATCGCTGGTCCGGTATTATGGGTGTTGGCAATCAAAAGAAACCTATAGTGAAACAGATTTCAAATCACGTATATTGTGGCGTGCGCCTCGGAGGCATGGGCGTTGCCATTGGAAGTTTGGTAGGAAAAGAATTGGCGGATTTAATTTAGATGAATGCCCAAATGAACATAAAAAAACAACTCTACCAACAATGCGAAGCCTTTATCGAAAACCGTTTGCAAACGGTTCAAAAAAGTATTGAGGAAATACAAAATGCATTGTTATCAGAAACTAAAAGTTCAGCAGGTGACAAACATGAAACAGGTCGTGCCATGATGCAACTGGAACGGGAAAAAGCTGGACAACAACTGGCGGAAATTCAAAAAACTAAAAACACTCTTTCCAAAATAAATCTAGATAATCCTTCCGGCACTATTAGCCTTGGAAGTCTTGTATATACTTCAATCCATAATTATTTTATCTCGATAAGTGCCGGTGAATTAATGGTTGAAACCCAAACCTTTTACGCCATTTCTCCCAATACACCCATAGCTAAGCTACTTATTGGGAAAACCATAGGGGATAGGGTTACTTTTAGAGGGCAGGAGTTTAAGGTTCAAATGGTATTATAAAGCATTTGCCTTAATCCCTAAATAAATATTTTCTTTAGATGTAATAGCTGTAGGGTGCTCAAAAAATACCGATTTCCCATCTAACACTGCTTCGACTAAATAATAAGAACCTTTATAATAGGATTGCACCACCGATGCCTTCAGCTTGGATTTTTCAACAATTTCAAGCTGGTTGGCATAAACTAGTTGCCCATTTATTTCGTTGAATTCACCAAAAAAAGAAGCAACAAGTTGATGATTAGGATTCCCATAAAGGTCTTTTGGAGTGCCATGGCCCAAAATTTTCGCTTCGTGCAAAACAATCATTCGGTCTGAAAAAGAAAGCACATCGTCTTTATCATGCGTTGCCACAACACATGTGATATTTTTATCCTTTAAATATTTGAAGAGACTGTGGCGCAGAGATTGTTTTTTAAAGTTGTCTATGTGGCTAAATGGCTCATCCAGCAATAGTATTTCAGGTTGTTTAGCCATCGCTCGTGCCAAGGCTACCCGCTGTTTCTGTCCGCCACTTAACTCTTTTACCTTTACGTTTGCCACGGAAGTTAGTTCTACAACTTCCAGCAACTCTTTAATCCGTTCCTGCTTTTCCTCAGGATAAAAATTGGACAGAAACTCACCTATGTTTTCAGAAACGGTTGTAAATGGCATTAAATCAAATTCCTGTGCTACATATTTCATGTATTCGGGACCAATAATCAAGTTGAATTTTGGACCTAAAATAGGTTGCTTTTTCCAAAACAGTTTACCTTCATTCAAATCATAGGTACCATACAAAAGTTTCAAAAGGGTACTTTTCCCCGAACCGCTTTCGCCAATAATGGAAAAGTGCTCGCCTTGCTTCACTTCAAATGAAACCTTTTTTAGGACATATTGCGTTTTATACTTGAAAGAAATGTTTTGCGCTTTAAGCATAGAGCAATTGGGAATTCAAAAACTATTGTGTTTTATCTGTTCTAAAATAATTGGATTTCAATAAAAATGAGTGCCTCAGCATCGAGTACCTTACAAATTTATTGAACTTATAATAAAGGTAAATGAAGTAAACTGGTGTGAAAAAAGCCAAAACTTTGTTTTTCGAATAGAGTACTGGTTTTAGCTTTACCACATATCTAAACAGCACTTCCGGCTTCATTATAAAGGTTTTTAGGTAACCCAGAACTCCTGAGCCTTTTTCTTTTTTGTACTCCAGGCCAACCTTATTTGTTCCAATATTTTGAAAGAATCCGCTGTTAAGTTCCTGAACAAATTTTAACTTTCTGGAATTGACAAAAAGTCCAGTTTTTAATGCCAATTCACTCAGTGTTTTTTGCACCATGTTTTGGTTATAACAAATTGGACTTAATCGTTTTATCATTTCCAAGTGAATCTCAAACATCTGTTGTTGATGTTGCTCAATATAGGTGTCGTAAAGCCATTTTTCCTGTGGGTTGTGTTTTTCTAAAACAAAACCATTTTCTTCACTGGTATAGCCTAGAGCACTGCCGTGGTTTGCAGCCGAAAACTGTTCATAGAATTGGGTATTGGCCATCAACAAGTGGTCGTTGTAATCCGTATATGGTAGCAATGAAAACAATAATCCTGAACGTTTCGTTGCTTCCTGTAAATTATAAATATCACGGATACCCAAATAGTAACCGGTAACGGGAATGTCTTCGTTCAAAAACCCAAAAATAGATTCCTGCATGGTGCCACCCCAGCCAATATCTACCAAATGGATGCCTTCTTTTTTGTAATCCGTACCAAAGGAATTCATATAGGCTTCAAAATTAGTTTTGTTGGAAGTTCTATGATTTTTATAAAAGTTTTTAAAAGATGAGTTGGCCAGTAGATTTTGAAATAATTCCGAATCAAAAAAGCCCTCCAAAACCGCTGAGCTATCTGCATTTAATTCCTTCGCTATGGTTACTTTATCAGGTTCCGGACAGCTAAAAAAGGACAAAAAGTCCTCCAAGCTCACGGCAGGGTATTTTTCTTTTAAGTATTTAAATTCCTCTTTCTCCAGTTCTTTCAGGTTAATCTGCATGGATGCCTGTCTGGATATTTTGAGGTAATGTGTTTTAATAGCTAGTGTATCATCCAATTGATGATGCGCTTGATAGGCATCGAACAACTTTTTCAAGTACATACCTTCCCGTGAGAGAAAAAAGAGGTTTTTTACATTATTACGCTTGCATTTGTCATATAGACGCTCCGTAAAAAAATGATAGAAAAGAATGTATTCCACAAAAGGCATTACCGAGCTTTTGGTACATTCGGAATGAATATCCTCAATTGTGTTTTTAAAGGCTCTAAAATCGTTGCCAAAATTATTAAGCTTGTTACGCCTTAAATGTTTCCCATGAGGCAATTGAAACGCATGCAGTCCGTGCTTTTTGGAATTTTCATAATCGCTCACTTTGTTGTCGCCTATCATCATTACCTCCTCTGGTTGAAGCGAAAGTTTGGTTAAAAGCGGTTCAAAAATAGAGCCATTTGCTTTACTCAACTCCATATCAGCGGAGCTAAAAACACCATCAAAAATTTCTAAAATGCCGTGATGGAGAAGTAAGCTATCAAATAGGGATTTTGAGCCATAAAAATCCGAAACCAGATATACTCTGCCTCCACTAGCTTTGAAGTCTTTCAACAATTGAACCACACCATCATTGAGGTACTGCACTTGAGTTTCTGCTTTCAAATCAGCCTTTTCAAAAACTTCGAAGAATTCTGATTTTGAATAGACCTGCAACATGTTTTGATTGACCAACCTACGATAAATTTCTTCTTTAAGAACGGCATATGGTACCTCTAGCACATCGGTCTTAAACTTTTCAGAGAGGTACTTGTTTGAAGAAGTTCTAACGAAATAAACTTCATCAATAGAAGCTATCAAACCACATTCCTTAATCAAAAACTTGGCCCAAAGCCTTAGGGCATAATTGGGGTGCACCGTTCTATGGATGATGGTGTCATAGTAGTCGGTAAATATGGTCTTGAGGGTTTTGGTTTTAAGGGATTTTTTTAGGGCAGTTAGACTCATGGTTTGTCTTTTTTATTCCCAATAACCTTACTGGGAAAATCTGAAATCAAATGTTGCGAAATGCGGATAAAGCCTATAAATTGGTATTTACAATTTGGGTTAAAATGCTAACCACTTCAAAAATAAGTAAAATGGAAGATTATGAAGGATAATGTTCTAAATGATTTTGAGCTACGGCAGTTTTGTTTGGCTCCAAATTCACACCTTTAATCAATTTCCGTATACCAGTATACCGAATAATTTTTTCCGCATTATCATCACCAATTAACCTTTCCAATGACAAACGCAGTTTGTTGAGATTGGAAAGCCAGGCACTGTCAAAGTGATGCACGGTATAGGTGTTTTCTGTTTTTGAAATTTTTTTCGTCTTAAAATCCTTTGGGCTGAAATATCCTGAGGGAAGCAATAAAAATTTATTTTGGTCTTCTATCAACTCCGAAATGTTATGGGCTTGGGTGTCGCTAAGCCGGTATATACTCCTGGTTTTCTCAATCTGCTTTTCAATAATGGCCGGTAATATAATGGTGTCTTGGGAGCCATCATCTCGAATAAAAGGGCGATCGGCATAATAGCCTAAACAGTCCATGGTCCATTTTTGATGTTTTTCAGTACCGATTATAGCTGCTTCCATATATCCATCAAACTGGTTTCCCATGAAATAAGGCAGATGGAGAAGATCATCAAAAGACTTTAATACTTGAACATCGGTGTCCAAATAAATGCCTCCATAATGGTAGAGCGCATACAACCGTATATAATCGGCCGCAAAAGCGTATTTTTTTGCATCAAAAGCCTGTTGGGTCCAAATCGTGGAAGTGATATCAAAACGATTAGTATCCCACAACATAAATTCGTAATCAGGAAGTTTGGTCTTCCAACTTCTAATGCAGTTCTCTACCAATTCTGGGTATGGGTCACCGCTTAACCAACAAAAATGAATTATTTTAGGTATCATGGTTTTAATTTGGGGTTAAGCAAAACTAATATATACTTAAGGTGAATTAGAAATTATTAGGACGACAATGCCCTTTTAATCGTTAAAATACCCTTTGAGTGCCTATAAATCATAAAAAAACTCCTTCCAAAACAGGAAGGAGTTTTAAATTAACACTCTTAAAATCTAATTTACACTAAATTATTTTCAACTAGATATTCAGCAATTTGAATGGTATTTGTTGCCGCGCCTTTGCGTAAATTATCAGCAACAATCCACATGTTTAACGTATTAGGCTGTGTTTCATCTCTACGGATACGGCCTACGAAAACCTCGTCTTTATCGTGGGCAAAAATAGGCATTGGGTAGCTATTATTGGCCGTGTCATCCTGCACCACAACACCGGGGGTGGCACTTAATAATTGGCGTACTTCAGCTAAATCAAAATCGTTTTCAAACTCCACATTTACTGATTCCGAATGTCCTCCTGCCGTTGGGATTCTTACCGCAGTGGCTGATACGGAAAATGTTCGGTCGTTCATAATTTTTTGCGGTTCTCTGGCCAATTTCATTTCTTCTTTGGTATAACCGTTGTCTTCAAACACATCACAATGTGGTAACGCATTGCGTCCGATAGGGTATGGATAGGCCATTTCACCCTCTACTCCTGCAATTTCATTTTCCAACTGACGTACCGCTTTTACCCCAGTACCTGAAACGGATTGATAGGTTGAAACCACAACACGCTTCATTTTATATTTTTTGTGCAATGGGTTTAAGGCCATCACCAATTGAATAGTGGAGCAATTTGGGTTTGCAATAATCTTATCTTCCTTAGTCAATTCTTGTGCATTAATCTCTGGCACTACTAATTTTTTAGTGGGATCCATACGCCATGCTGAGGAATTGTCGACAACAGTGGTGCCGACCTCGGCAAATTTTGGGGCCCACTCCAAGGAAGTGCCTCCGCCAGCGGAGAATAAAGCAATATCTGGTTGCATGGAAACTGCTGTTTCCAAACCAACTACGCTATAATCCTTTCCGTTATAAGAAATAGTTTTGCCTACCGAGCGCTCAGACGCTACAGGGATTAATTCTGTAACGGGAAAATTGCGTTCGGCAAGTACTCTTAACATCACTTCCCCTACCATTCCAGTGGCACCAACTACAGCTACTTTCATCTGTATATTTTTACGTTTTTAAATAATTTGCGTGTGCAAAACTAAGTATTAATTCCAATTATAAAATTAAAAAAAGCCCACATTTCTGAGAAGTGTGGGCTTTTTAACAACATATAACAGCCTGTTATTTAATTAACAATTTGTTATTTTTTTAAGGCGTCTCTGATTTCCATCAATAGTTCTTCCTGAGTTGGTCCTGCTGGCGGTTCTGGAGCAGGCTCCTCTTCTTTCTTCATTTTGTTAACACCTTTTACCACTAGGAACATCACAAATGCCACAATAATAAAGTCAATTACGTTGGTAATAAATGTACCGTATTCTAAAAACACTTCTCCTACCATTTCGCCTGCGTCGTTTAATGTACCGTCTTTTAATTTATATCTTAATGCTTTAAAATCCGAATCGAATATCAGACCAATTAACGGCGATACAATTCCTCCGGTAAATGAGGATACCACTTCTTTAAAGGCAGCACCCATAACGAAACCAACTGCAATGTCCACAAGGTTGCCCTTCATTGCAAACTCTTTGAATTCTTTTAACATAATTTTTAAAATTTCTAGTTAGTGAGTGGCTAAAATACTGAAAAAACCTAATATTCTGACAGGTAATATCTATCAATGAATTTCAAACCCTAAGATTTAAAATGGATTATCTTCAGATTTGTAACCAGAAATATTTAGAAATTGAGATATTCTTTATTGTGGAAAATAAAAAAACCTTGACTCTGTTTTCGATTTGGAGCACAAGGTTTAATTAAAATGATTAATAGCGGTGCGAAACTACGGTTTTTCCGTAAAACCCAAAAATTTTAATGTTAATTTATGGTTAACTTTATTAACAAATGTTAATTATACTTCACCTTCCTCAGGATGCGTATCGTTTCCTTGTATATGGCATAAATATCCTTGCTATAGGATTTTAAGTAAGGTTTGGCTTCGATCAATTTGTCCAATGCCTCATGAAAAAGATTGAGATAACAAATCAAATAGGCAGATGGCAGATTTTTTAGGTCCAAAGTTTCATTTTCCGTTAGGGCCAGTCCTTTTTTTAGTTTTTCCAGGAGCGCATTATTGCTATTATAAATATGATGTAGTGTTTTTTTATTGAATTGTGGAGGTTCAAAAAGTAATTTGGTTTCAATATTATAATGGGCATTGTCCTGAAAATGAATGATGGTTTCCTCCAAAGGATAATATTTAAAACTTTTTTGAAAACCTAGGTTGACGTATTCGATAATTTGGAAGGTGTCATCGGTAATTGTGATGGCCACTTCGTCCAATGCTGAAAAAAATAGGCGTACCTGCTCGTTGATGAGTTCAATGTCCACCCTGGAATAAAACACTTCCTTTTTTACTGTTTTTTTCTGCCCCGCCCAGCACACCACAAAATATTCTTTAAACACCTTGTATTGCGCATTGAAATCCTTTCGTTTGTCCATAAAATCAATGACGCCGTCCAAAGTGTGTTCAATATTGTTTTGGGCATTTTTTTCAATAGCCTCCACAATTTTGGAATTCACATCTTTGATATCGCTTTCAAAAACCTTGGGCATACTGATGCTACCATCCCTAAAAAACACGGAGCCACCGTAGTATTTCCAGATGTTTTTCCGTAATGCGGTCAATTTTCCAATAGGCCTTATGGTTACCAATCCTACTACTTTATCATCGGGCAAATGCGGAAACGGGATATTTTCATATTGCACTATGGGCGGATTGGTCAAATAGGCATTGATGAGGTTTTGAATTTTACTGTCGTCAAAAAAATCAACGCCTATAATGTTGTTGTCTGCGTCGTCCACCCCGATGACGATATAAGAATTGTTTTTGGGATTACTGTTAGAAAGTGCACAAATATGCTTTAAAAACTTAGCCTTACCTTCCTTTTGCCCAATATCGATTTTTCGCTTTTTGTCATAAAAGCTGTTCTCGTCGTTGTGGGCCAAAAGGTGTTTAATAAGTAGGCGTTTGTTGATCATATCTGTCATTCCTGCGAAGGCAGGAATCTTATTTAGTTTAGATTTCCTTTTTCACTGTGACGGAGTTCGCCTGCGCCGTACAAAACATCAAAACATCAGCAATATTTACATGCGGCGGTCTGGATATAGCAAAGTAAATCACCTCGGCAACATCCTTAGCTTGTAATGCCTTAAAACCTGTATAGACGGAATCGGCTTGCTTACCACCCTTAAAACGCACTTTAGAAAACTCGGTCTCTACTAAACCAGGGTTTACAGCACCCACTTTTATACCAAACGGATTCAAGTCAACCCGCATGCCTTCCGTAATCGCCAAAACAGCGTGCTTACTTCCACAATACACATTTCCCTTAGGGTATACCTCTTTTCCTGCAGAGGAACCAATATTAATGATATGCCCAGATTTCCGTGCCGTCATTTGGGGGATAATCGCTTTGCTAACATACAGCAAGCCTTTCACATTGATATCCATCATGGCGTCCCAGTCGTCCAAATTGCCTTTATGAATGGGGTCTAATCCATGGGCATTGCCTGCATTATTAATTAAAATGTCGATTTGCTTAAAATCTTCAGGTAAACCATTTATTGTCTTTAAAACGGCGGGTCTGTCACGTACATCAAAATTTAGAATATGCACATCCGTCAATCGGGCTAGGGCTTCCTTTATAGTTTCCAGTCTATGTAAGCGCCTTCCGCAGAGAATCAGTCTAATGCCTTGTTTGGCAAATTCATAGGCCGTTGCCTCTCCAATACCACTGGTGGCTCCGGTTATTAATGCTGTTTTTTTCATGAGGAAAATTTCCTTTAAAAATACCCAAAACATGGTTAAAACAGTTTTCCTAATGAAATAAATAATCAATAGTTATCCACCATTTTAGTGCGTTTAAGATAATCTTATGATAATTATAGGTTAAAGTCAGGCATCATCTAACATTGCCAATTTTTTTAACCAATCTTTAACAGGTTTCAAATAAAAATTTTAACAATTTGCATTGCTCAAAATAGGACGCTATATTCGGGCGATAAAAACTTAAGAATGATGGAAGAAACGAGTACAATTGATATTAAGTCGATAAACGAGAAAATTGAAAAGGAGAGTGCTTTTATTGATTTGCTTACCTTGGAGATGAATAAAGTTATTGTGGGTCAAAAGCACATGGTGGAGCGGTTGCTCATAGGGCTTTTGGGTCAGGGGCATATCCTATTGGAGGGCGTGCCAGGGTTGGCAAAAACCTTAGCCATTAACACCTTGGCTCAGGCGGTAGACGGCAGTTTTAGTAGAATCCAGTTTACTCCGGACTTATTGCCGGCCGACGTTACGGGTACCTTGATTTATAATATGAAGGTAAACGACTTTTCTATAAAGAAAGGCCCCATTTTTGCCAATTTCGTTTTGGCAGATGAAATTAATAGGGCGCCGGCAAAAGTACAATCGGCGTTACTTGAAGCCATGCAGGAAAAGCAGGTGACCATTGGTGATGACACCTTTGTTTTAGACAAACCTTTTTTGGTAATGGCTACTCAAAACCCTGTGGAACAGGAAGGAACATACCCCTTGCCAGAAGCACAGGTGGACCGTTTTATGCTGAAAACGGTAATTGATTACCCAAAATTGGATGAGGAACAACTCATCATTCGTGCGAACTTAAAAGGTGCCTTTGAAAAAGTAAACCCTGTGGTTTCGTTAAAGCAAATCTTAACAGCGCAAGAAGCAGTTAGGGGTGTTTACATGGATGAAAAAATCGAAAAATACATTCTGGATATCATTTTCGCTACCCGATATCCTGAAAAATATAGGCTCACCAGTTTAAAACCTTTAATCTCATTTGGAGCTTCGCCACGTGGAAGTATCAACTTGGCAACTGCCGCTAAGTGTTATGCCTTTATAAAACGTAGAGGCTACGTGGTACCAGAAGATGTTCGTGCCGTAGTTCATGATGTGTTGCGCCATAGAATTGGGATCACTTATGAAGCCGAAGCCGAAAACATCACCTCTGAAGACATCATCAACAAGATTGTAAACGAAATCGAAGTTCCCTAATTGGTTGGCAGTATTCAGTGGTCAGTCGGCAGTCAACTGTTGAACTGATAACGCGCACTGAATACCTCATAAAGACTGCTTACTGCATACTGATGACTGCAAACTGAAAAGATGGACACAAAGGAATTACTAAAAAAAGTACGTAAAATAGAGATTAAGACACGTCGGTTGTCTGATCATATCTTTGGAGGCGAATACCATTCTACCTTCAAAGGGCGCGGTATGACTTTTAGTGAAGTGCGGCAGTATCAATTTGGGGATGATGTGCGGAATATCGATTGGAATGTGACGGCCAGATACAATGAGCCTTTTGTAAAAGTTTTTGAAGAAGAGAGGGAACTCACCATGATGCTTATGGTGGATATTTCGGGTTCGGAATTATTTGGAACGGACGAACAATTCAAGAATGAAGTCGTTACCGAAATTGCGGCAACACTGGCTTTTTCGGCTACCCAAAACAACGACAAAATAGGTCTTATTTTATTTTCGGATCAAGTGGAATTGTATATTCCACCAAAAAAGGGACGTTCGCACGTATTACGGATTATTAGGGAGTTAATTGAATTTGAACCTGAAAGCAAACAAACCAATTTGGCGGAAGCTCTAAAGTTTATGCAAAACGTCATGAAGAAAAAAGCAATTGTTTTTGTGCTTTCCGATTTCATCGCAGACGACTACGAGCAAACTATGAAAATTGCATCCAATAAACACGACGTTACAGGAATCAGGGTATATGATAAACGTGAGGAAGAAATTCCAAATTTGGGTGTAGTGCAAATGCTAGATGTTGAAACTGGAGAACTGATGCTGGTGAATACGAGTTCAAAAACAGTACGTAACAACTATGCAAAGTTTTATAGAAATAAAGTAAGGTATTATCAGGAAACCTTTTCACGCTCTGGTGCAGGAGTTATCAATTGCCGGGTGGACGAAAGCTATGTAAAGAAGTTGTTGGGGTATTTTAAACGAAGAGGATAAGGGAGGCGCGATTTATGATTTACGATTTACGATTTATGAAAATTAAAAGTTCCGTCTTCGGTCTTCCGACTTCGGTCATTTTTTCCTGTTTCTTATCTCTTTTTTCTCTTGTCTCCTTTTCGCAAGTAACATCTTCAATCGATACCAACTCCATCAAAATAGGCGAGCAAATCACTTATAGAATTGAAGTAGAAACCGATACCACAAGTCTGGTCGTATTTCCCGAAGGGCAAACCTTTATGCCGGTTGAAATGGTGGAATCCTATCCAGTGGATACCACCAAGAATAAAGATAAATTCAACCTGATTAAAAAATACGGACTTACGCAATTTGATTCGGGAACCTATATAATTCCAAAACAGAAAGTCCTAATTAACAGTAAAACGGTTTTTACCGATTCCTTAATGGTTGAGGTCAATACCATTGAAGTTGATACCACAAAACAGAAGCTTTACGACATCAAACCCATTATTGAAGTCAAGAAAAGTGGGGGCAATTGGTGGAAATATCTGTTAATTGGTATTTTGGCGATAGGGATTATAGCGGCCATTCTTTGGTGGTTTATTTGGAGGCAAAAGCCATTGACCGAGGAGGAAAAAATAGCACTGTTGCCACCTTATGACAGAGCAAAATTAGCACTTAAAAAACTGGACGAAAGCCATTATTTGGAACACGAACAATTAAAGGACTACTATTCTGAATTGACCCTCATCATCCGAAAGTATTTAGACGAAAAAGTATATGACCATGCGCTGGAAAGCACAACGGATGAATTAATTAGAAGATTGAGATTGCTTAAAGACGGCAATCAAATCGATTTAAGTGCTGAAACGATCAAAAATTTGGAAAGTATTTTGAAGCGTGCCGATTTGGTGAAATTTGCAAAGTCGGCTCCAGACATCGCTTTGGCCGAAATGGACAGAAATACCATCGATGCCGAAATCGATCATGTTAAAGAAATACTGCCCGAGCCTACGGAAGAGGAGAAATTACTGGATGAAGCATATCGCGAGGAGCAGGAGCGTAAAAAGAAACGTAAAAAAGTATGGCTCACCGTCGGAATAAGTATTTTTCTCCTTTTGATGACGATCACTGGGTTTTCCGTAAAATATGGCTTCGACTTTGTAAAAGATACTATCATTGGTCATGAAAGCAAAGAACTTTTGGAGGGCGAATGGGTTACCAGTCAATATGGAGCGCCACCCATTACGATCACAACGCCAAAGGTACTTAAACGCACACCTGCGCCAATTCCTGAAGAAGTCAAACAAAAAGTGGAAATTAGCATGTTCGCCTATGGAAGTTTGCTGGATAAGTTTAGCGTTGTTGTGGCGACCACAAAAATTAAAGGACAGGCCAAAGTGGATTTGGAACAGGTTTCTGATCAGGCTATCAAATTGATGGAATCCCAAGGCGTTGAAAATATTTTGGTAAAAACAGACGAGTTTGAGACCCCAAACGGAGGAAAGGGTTTAAAAATTCATGGTTCCGGTAGTTTTCCATCTTTAATCAATGATGAAAAGGAGTCGGGTAACTACGTGATAATAATTTTTAATGCTAAAAACGTTATTCAGCAAGTGATGCTCACGAGAAAGGCCGATGATAGTTATGCTGAACAGATGATAGAACGCATTTTAAATTCTATTGAAGTACAAAATGAAGCGCAATAAATGTTAGAAGGTATTCAGTTTTTAAATAAAGAATTGTTTTGGTTGCTTTTGCTTTTGCCGATAGCCATAGCATGGTATGTCTTCAAGTATAAAAAACAAACGGCCGAGCTGAAGATTTCCAGTTTAAAAGGCTTCAAGGTGACTAATTCCTGGTTGCCTAAACTGAAGCATATACTGTTTGTGTTTCGACTTTTGGCTTTAACCCTGTTAATAATGGCCATAGCGAGACCTCAATCGGTGGATGTGTCAACCAAAACCAAAACTACAAGAGGAATTGACATTGTTATGGCTATTGACGTGTCTGCAAGCATGCTTGCTAAAGATTTAAAGCCAAACAGACTGGAAGCACTAAAAGAAGTGGCAGCCGAATTTATCTTGGGGCGTCCTAACGATAGAATCGGTCTTGTAGAATATGCTGGGGAAAGCTATACTAAAACTCCGATTACAAGTGACAAATCCATCGTGTTACGCTCTTTAAGCGATATAAAATACAACACTATTATTGAAGGCGGTACTGCAATTGGCATGGGATTAGCCACTGCGGTTAACCGTATAAAAGATAGCAAGGCCAAAAGTAAAGTGATTATTTTATTGACCGATGGGGTGAACAACACCGGCTTTATCGATCCACGGACAGCCAGTGAACTGGCCGTGGAATATGGTATAAAAACCTACACTATTGGGTTGGGCAGTAATGGGATGGCACTGTCGCCTATTGCAATTGATAGTAGAACCGGGCGTTTGCAATATGGTCGGGTTCAAGTTGAAATTGATGAGGA
This sequence comes from Hyunsoonleella aquatilis, assembly GCF_014270105.1. Classification (GTDB taxonomy): domain Bacteria; phylum Bacteroidota; class Bacteroidia; order Flavobacteriales; family Flavobacteriaceae; genus Jejuia; species Jejuia aquatilis. Next base: position 54,994 of record NZ_JACNMF010000006.1, on the reverse strand, counting down.
CCTTTTAAAAGAAATTGCTGAGGCTACTGGCGGAAAATATTTTAGGGCCACCAACAATAAAAAACTAGAGGAAATTTATTCAGAAATCAATAAACTGGAAAAAACAGAAATAGAGGAATTTAAATTTTATAATTACGATGAAAAATTCCGTCCGCTAGTGTGGTTGGCCGGTATTTTTTTGCTTTTGGAATTGTTGTTGCGATTTACAATTTTCAGAAGTTTTGTTTAATAGAATTAATAAAAATGAAGTGCTGCCACTGCGCACCGCGACTGAAAACTGAGACATGTATCAATTAGAAGAGCAAATATGGTTTTGGACACTGGGAATTATCCCGGTAATTGTGCTGTTCTTTTTATTGCTTCAGCTTTGGAAAAGAAAAGCTCAGAAGAAGTTTGCCGACTCTGGCTTGCTTAAAAGATTAAGCCCAGACCGTTCGTTTTTCAAGTCATTTTTGAAGATCGCAGTGTTATGTTTAGCTTTTTTGTGCCTGAGCATTGCTCTTGTGAATCCAAAAATTGGAACAAAACTCGAAACTGTAAAACGTGAAGGCGTAGATATCGTTTTTGCCGTAGACGTATCGAAAAGTATGTTGGCCGAGGACATTGCCCCAAACCGTTTAGAAAAGGCCAAACAGCTTGTTACTCAAATTATCAATAATTTGGCCAGCGACCGTGTTGGTATTATTGCCTATGCCGGAAGGGCCTATCCACAGTTGCCCATTACAACTGATTACGCCTCGGCAAAAATGTTTTTGGGCAATATGGATACCGATATGTTGCCTTCAAGTGGTACCGCAATCGGTGGCGCGATTGAACTAGCCCAGACATACTTTGATAACGAAGAGCAAACGAATCGGGTATTGATTATCGTATCTGACGGTGAAGACCATTTTGGCGATGCCGCCATTCGCTCGGCAGAGGAAGCCAGTGAGCAAAAAGGCATTAAAATTTTCACCATTGGTGTGGGTGAGGAAAAGGGTAAACCTATTCCGATAAAACGAAACGGCGTGGTGGTCAGCTATAAAAAAGACGCTCAGGGCGAAACGGTGATTACCCGTTTGAATGCTGAAAATTTGGAAGGTATCGCATCAAGTGCAGACGGGTTGTATATCAATGGAAAGAACACGGATAAGGTGGTTGAAAGCATCCGGGAGATTTTGAACAAAATGGATAAAACTGAATTTGAGGCCAAGGAATTTTCGGATTTCAAAGACCAATTCCAATGGTTTCTGGGCTTTGCCATTTTCTTTTTATTTGTGGATGTTTTCCTTTTGGAGCGCAAAACTGCTTGGCTAAAGAAGCTGAATTTGTTCAATGAGAATTTTTAAATAGTATTAAGTAGTATTGCTAATTGATAAGAAGTGCCTTTTGGTTTGAAAAGGTTGGCAGATAAGTGCGTTAGGGATTGAACGGCATGTTTGAAATCCCCGATCCCGATAGCTATCGGGAGAGGGATTGAGTAGTGAAAGCCCGACCGTAGTGATCCTGCAAGGTTTTGAAAACCTTGTAGGTATGAACGAAGGGAACGCCTAAATTTATATTTTTTTTAACGCCATTAAAAACAGGGTTTTATAATTTCGGAATAAGGAATTTTAGTAAAATGAAACGGTTAATTTTAATTATCATATTGTGTTTATCCTGTGTCGTTTATTCACAAGAGGACAAGGAGTTACAATTGGCTCAAAAGAGGGCTAACAACTATGTTTATGAGGGCAACGATTTGGCGGACGAAGATTTTGTTGCGGCCGAAATGGCCTATAGAAAAGCACTTTCAAGCCAATCGGATAACATTGCTGGACTTTATAATTTGGGGAATTCTTATTACAATAATGGTAATCTGGATGAGGCTTTATATCGCCACCAGCAAACTGCAAAATTGTCTACTTCTAAAAGTGAAAGACATAAGGCATTTCACAATATGGGCAATATCTTTATGAAGAATGAGCAGTGCAAACTGGCTGTTGAAGCCTACAAAAATGCGCTGAGAAACAACCCTTCGGATGATGAGACCCGCTATAATTTGGTCTTAGCTCAAAAATGTGCCGAGGAGCAGAAAAACGACGACAAGCAGGATAAGAATCAGGACCAGGAGAATAACGAAAAGCAAGATCAGAATCAGGACAACCAACAAGAACAAAACAAAGAAAACGAAGAAAACGAGGACCAACAAAACGAGGATAAAAAAGAGGACGAGCAAAACAAGGAGAATCAAAACGAAGACGAATCCAACAAAGATAAAGGTGAAAAAGAGGGCGAAGACGGCAAGAATGATGAAGAGAAAAATTCTGATGAAGATAAAGAGGATAAGTCTGAAGGTGATGAAAATGATAAAAACAATGAAGAGGATGAAGAGCGAAAGAAGGACGGAAATTTTGACAATGAAGGTGATGACAGCCAAGGAAAACGCGGACAACAACAATTATCGCCACAACAAATTAGAAGTCTTTTAGAGGCAATGAACAATCAAGAGAAAAAGGTTCAGGAAAAAGTAAAAGAAGAAAAAATGAAAGAGGCCAAAGGCCAACGTGTCTATTCAGAAAAGGATTGGTAGAAAGTTAGAAGCTTGGGGTTAGAAGCGCGAAGTACCATGAGCAGTAGTATAGAAAAGAAAAAATGAAACTTATAAAGTTACTCTACATATCAATTTTTATCCTTTTGGCCCAAGGTGTTGCCGCACAGGTGGACTTTGAGGCGAAGCTCAGCAAGAAAAAACTGGGCATCAACGAACGGCTTCAGATAAATTTTGAAATGAATAAGGATGGAGACAACTTTAGCCCCCCAAGTTTTTCGGGCTTTACCGTGGTTGGAGGGCCGAGCCAGTCTGTTAGTAATTCATGGGTGAATGGCAAGCACACCTACAAAAAAACATATACTTATTTTTTAGCACCAAAAAAAAGAGGGACTTTTACCATCGGGCAGGCTACGATTGTTATTGAGGGCGAAACCTACAAAACCACGCCTGTAAAAGTTGAAATTACGGCAGCCGTTGACAAACCTAAAGACCCTAACGACCCCGATTATGTTGCATCCGAAAGCATCCATTTAGTAGCTGAGGTTTCAAAAGCTAATCCTTATTTAAACGAAGCTATCACGGTGGTTTATAAGCTGTACGTGGCGCCAGGTACTGGAGTGAGCAATTGGCGGGAAATGGATATCCCGAGATATGATGATTTTTGGAGCCAAAGTATTGACACCAAAGGACAACGCGTGCAAAATGGCACGTATAATGGTGAAGATTATCGATTTTTAGTTTTGAGAAAAACAGTGTTGTATCCACAACGAACAGGGAAATTAAATATTGAACCGCTCAGTTTGGATGTATCTGTACAAGTGCCCACCAACAAGCGCGACATTTTTGGAAGCCGATTAATGACCCGGGTAAACAAAACAGTATCCGCAGGTAATAGAACCATTGATGTTAAACCATTACCCGAAAAAGGGAAACCTGCCGATTTCACAGGTGCTGTTGGCGATTTTAGCTTTAAGGTGTCCACGACAAAGAATGAATTGAACGCCACTGAATCCCTGCAGGCCAAGGTTGAGGTAAGGGGCAAGGGCAATTTAAAGTTGTTTAAACTGCCAAAGATTTCGCTTCCTAGCTCATTGGAGGTTTATGAACCAGAGCATAGTGAAAATGTGAGCACCAACTCCAGAGGGATGCAGGGCAGTATTTCCGATAGTTATACAGTTGTCCCCCAATATAAAGGTAAGTATCCTATCCCGAGTATTTCATTTTCCTATTTCGATTTAAAGACAGAAAGCTATAAGCGCATCTCTTCGGATGAAATCATTATTGATGTTTTAGAGGGACCAACCGCTTCTACTTCGACATCGAATACTTCAGGGGCTAGTACTACCAAACAACCCGTTTTGAATACGAGCAATCAATTTGCATTTATCAAGACAAAAACGGATTTCACTTCTGTTAATAACACCTATTTCTTTAAGTCTAAGATATTTTGGAGCGCACTTTTATTGCCGTTTTTAGCAATTCCGTTGGCAATTGTCATCAGACGGAAAAAGGCTTACAGGGATGCAGATGTGGTTGGAAATAGGATACGCCAGGCTGATAAATTGGCCAGAAAGTATCTTAAGGGCGCCAAAAAGCAATTGGGTAAAAAGGAGGCATTTTATGAGGCATTGGAGAAGGCATTGCATAATTATTTGAAAGCCAAACTTCGTATTGAAACCAGCGAATTGAGCAAGGAAAGAATCCAAAACCTGCTGAATGAGCGAGGAGTTGAGGCGGATGTTGTGGGTGATTTTATTGCCATTTTTGAAAATTGCGAACTGGCGCGATACACACCTATCACCAACGTTACCATGCAAGAGGATTACGACAAGGCGGCAAAAACAATTTCATTAATCGATAAACAGGCGAGATAGGTATGAAACACGTTTTTTGCATTTGTTTTATATTGTTTAGTTGTTGGGTCTTAGGAGCACAGAACCAGCAACTATTTGAGGACGCCAATAGGCTTTATAACGAAGGTAAATATGCCGAAGCTATTGACAAATACATGGCCATTCTTGAGACGGAACACCACTCACCGGAATTGTATTTTAATTTGGCAAATGCCCACTATAAATTGAATAATGTGGCGCCAAGTGTTTTCTATTATGAAAAAGCTTTACAATTGGCTCCGAAGGATGAGGACATCAAAAACAATTTAGGTTTTGCTCAAAATATGACCATTGATGCAATTGATAATGTGCCGGAGGTTGGGTTTTCAAAGCTCATTAAAAATTTGACGAATACGTTCAGTTTTGATACGTGGGCAATCTTGGCCGTCCTCATGGTATGCCTTTATGTGATTTTATTCTTAATTTATTACTTCTCGCATTCATCATTGAAAAAGCGCATTACTTTTATCGCCAGTAATATCTGTTTATTGGCCATGTGTATTGCATTGGCATTCGCCTTTAATAAATATGAAATAGACAAAAAAGATAACCCCGCTATTGTTTTTGCTCAGGAAACCAAGGTAAAAACAGAACCCAATAATCGTAGTGAGGAAGCCTTTAGGTTGCACGAGGGCACGAAGGTTCAAATTTTGGATACTGTAAACAACTGGAAACAGATACAGCTAACGGACGGGAAAACGGGGTGGATTCCCGCCGAAGATATAAGAATGTTAACGAAGAATTAACCCACATTGCCCCGAAAAGCTTATATTTGAGCGTACCAACACAAAATCTATATGCTTAATCGTATTACTGCCATTGTGCTTTCGGCACTATTCCTTTTGTTCCTAACCGCGCCCACGGTCATCATGATGATTGATGAAACGGCGGATGTGTCTGCGTTTTATGCAGCCAGTGAGGAAGAGGAAAAAAAAGGGCAAGAAAAGGATGTTGATAAAATACTGGTATTGAATCCATTTTTAAATGGGGAATACGATTTTGATTTAGGTGATAAAGACAACAATTCGCAGTATTTTCTAAAGCGCTATTGGAGGCCTTACATAAACATCATTTCCCCACCTCCGGAAAGCTTCACACTTTAATTTAGATTTAGCTTTACGGATTTCTTGATATCTCCGACAACATTATTTTAACTAATAGCTTTTAAAAAAGATTTTGAAAGCACAATTCATTTTAGAATGTTTAAAACTCTTAAGAATGACTTGCCAGCAAGTATAGTCGTATTTTTTGTGGCATTGCCCTTGTGTTTGGGTATTGCTCTTGCCAGTGGGGCGCCCTTGTTTTCAGGCCTGATTGCTGGGATTGTCGGTGGTATTATAGTAGGTAGCCTAAGTGGCTCCAAGATTGGGGTAAGTGGGCCGGCGGCCGGATTGGCAGCCATTGTATTAACCGCCATTGGTACGTTAGGAGGTTATCAAAACTTTTTGGTTGCTGTAGTATTGGGTGGTGTGATTCAGTTGATATTCGGATTTTTAAAGGCGGGTATTATCGGCTATTATTTTCCGTCTTCCGTGATAAAAGGGATGCTAACAGGTATTGGTGTCATCATCATTTTAAAACAAATTCCGCATTTTTTTGGTTACGATGCTGATCCCACAGGTGATTTTGCATTTTTCCAAGTCGATAGCGAAAACACATTTTCAGACCTGATCAAAACCCTAAATTATATTACACCTGGTTCAGCCGTTATTGGAATAGTTAGTTTAGGAATTCTCATTTTATGGGAAAGGGTGCTCACCAAGAAGGCCAAAATATTTCAGTTGGTTCAAGGCCCGCTTGTGGCAGTAATCGTAGGTATTATTTTCTATACATTAACAAAAGGACACAATACGCTTGCTATCAATAGTTCTCATTTGGTAAGTGTGCCAGTTCCGGAAGACGCATCCTCTTTTTTAGCGCAATTTAGCTTTCCTAATTTTAATATCATCTGGACTGGTGAGGTTTGGGTCGTTGCATTTACTATTGCCTTGGTTGCAAGTTTGGAAACCCTACTTTGTGTTGAGGCTACCGATAAGTTGGATCCGCATAAAAACGTAACACCCACTAATAGGGAACTTTTGGCCCAGGGCACCGGTAATATTATTTCGGGTATGATTGGTGGTCTGCCAATCACACAAGTAATTGTACGTAGTTCCGCTAATATTCAATCAGGAGGTGTATCCAAGATGTCAGCCATTATCCATGGTTTCTTTCTTTTGATTTCCATCATATTGATTCCTAATTTGCTGAATATGATTCCACTTTCCGTTTTAGCAGCCGTTTTATTGGTTGTAGGCTATAAATTGGCGAAGCCCATGTTGTTCAAAAAAATGTATAATTTAGGTTGGAAGCAGTTTATTCCATTTATTGTCACTATTGTGGGAATTGTGTTCGTGGATTTATTGTACGGCATTGGGCTCGGGCTGGGTGTAGGGATTATTGTCATTTTGATTAAGAGCTTTCAGAATTCGCATTTTCTACACAAGGAAGGCGAGGATGTAGATGACGGTAAGATAAAAATGACACTGGCGGAAGAGGTTACCTTTTTTAATAAAGGTGCTATTTTGAAGGAATTGGATCGATTGCCGCCAGATTCATTTTTGGAACTGGATGTCACAAAAACACGTTATTTGGATAATGATATCATAGAAATTCTTGAAGATTTTGCCGTGAAGGCGAAAGAACGAAATATTGATATCAAATTGGTTTCGGAACGAGGGACTATCGATAATCCCGAAAGTTATATTGAATTTTTCAAATTAGATAAAATTACCAGATAGTTTAGATTTTGAATCGGCAACCAAGGGATCTGATGGAACTTGATCTTGATATTACTCTGGATTTTGTGCCAAACAAGCATGTATTTGATACATTTAAGGGTTGTTTAGCATGGATAAAGGTCAAGGTAAAAGACGAATATTAATTAAGATAAAATAGAACAATGAAAAATATAGCAATAACAAAGGACATTCAAAGTAGTTTAACCCCCGCAGATGTATTGAATGATTTATTGGAAGGCAACAAAAGATTTGTAGAGAATGATATGCAGGAAATTGATCACTCAGCCTTGGTATCACAAACCGTAAGCGGGCAGTACCCTAAGGCAGTTGTGCTATCGTGTATTGATTCTAGAGTGCCTGTTGAAACGGTCATGGATCAAGCCATTGGTGATATTTTTGTAGCCCGTGTAGCAGGGAATTTTGAAAACACCGATATTTTGGGGAGCATGGAATATTCCTGTAAAGTGGCTGGTAGTAAGTTGGTAATGGTTTTGGGACATGAAAGTTGTGGTGCCGTAAAAGCGGCTTGTGATAGGGTGGAGTTAGGAAATATTACCCCGCTATTGTATAACATTCTACCTGCGGTAAAGCAAAGCGAAGAAGAGGTGGATGGCACTCATGATTCCACTAACAAAACTTTTGTTGCAAAAACGGTCGAAAATAATGTGAAACTTACCATAGAGCGCATTCGGGAACGCAGTGCTATTTTAAGGCAAATGGAGCTGGACGGCGAGATTAAAATTGTTGGAGGTGTTTATATGCTGTCTTCGGGAAAGGTTGAAATGATATAAAACACGGAAAGTCGCCCATTGGCGACTTTTTTTATGCACTTTGAGTTTTTTCGGAATTTTTCGTTTTGTCGGTCTTAATTAGATTTGGGAACAGCATCGGTGCGAGGGATTTCACCGGTTCGTATAATACGGAATCTTTCAGATCATCTTCACTAGCAAATGGAATCGTGTTGTTTAAATTAGCAAAAACCATTAGGACAACACTCAAAATAACCCCAATTTTCAGACCTCCAAAAATAGCACCAAGTAGTCGGTTTAAAATTCCCAAGGCCGCAAAGTTGGCTAATTTTGTCAAAGCCTTTCCAGCCATGGCAATGGCTATAACAATTACTATAAAGGTAATCGCAAATGCGATAATATTGATATACTTTTCGTCCCAGGACACTTTTTCCATCAAAAAATCTGATGCAAAATAGTTAAAGTGAATAGCACCGTAAACCCCGGCTACCAAAGCCACCAAAGAGGCCACTTCTACAAAAAGCCCTTTAGAAAACCCCCGTATTACACCGAAAAGAATCAGGGCGCCTAAGATAATATCGATAACTGCCATGGTTGTTTCGTTTTTGTAAATATAGACAAATTCTAACCTTGTCATTTAAAACGCAAAAAAGTCGATAAACGTTTACTAACTTTGAACTTTGAACTGAAAGTATGTCCAGAGACGAAAAATTAAAAGAACGTTGGGAATTGCTGGTAAATAAGTTGTCCAATCAATTTGCCGATGGTGATATCTTGGATTTAGACGCCATAATTTACCTCATTGGCGTTCAAGAGTTGGGACAACTTAACAGAGCCTTTAAAAAGGATCAAAAAATCGATTTAATGCATATTGCCATCTGCAAGTTGTTGTCGCCTTACGGTTATTACGAGTTGGATTTTGTGGATGACGATGGGTGGCCCCATTATAGGCCTTTAGAGGCTTTACCATTTTTAAAAGCGGGCGAGCAATCTGTTTTGATGAAAGAGGCTATCGTCAATTACTTTTTGGAAACGGAATTTATTGATTAATTATCTGTTTTGTAGCTATTTATAATATTTAATCGTTTTTTTCTTCAGAATTTAACGTTATATTTAAGCAACAATAATTCTAAACAAAAAATCATGAAAAAACTATTCTTAATTTTTAGTGTACTGGCGTTGACTTTTTCCTCTTGTGGTGAGGATGATGGTGGCGGCGGTGGCGATACATCAGGTGGCAGCGATCCTCTTGTTGGAACTTGGAAGCTTATATCGGGTTCTATTAACGGAAGTTTAGTAGTATTGGATGCCTGCCAAAAGATGGAAACCATCATTGTAAGTTCAAACGGTACCTTCACTTCGGAATCTTTTGATGACAATGGCTCTGGAGGTTGTGATTCTGATGGGGTTGACAACGGTAGATGGGAAAATGTTGGCGGAGGTTCTTATAAGATTACATCTGAAATAGGAACTCCGGATGAAGACGAATTTACGGCACCATTTGCCTTTAGTGGTAATACTTTTTCCGTAACTGTAATGGATGATGGTGATACTGTTGTTCAAGTTTTCCAAAAGCAGTAAAAAATTCTCTAAAAACGGAACTCCTTCAGCTTGAGGGAGTTTTTTTATGTCTAAATTTTACTAAATTTGCCATCACTTTCAGACTATCATGATAGATAAAATCCAGGAATTAATAGCCGAAGCCGAAACCTTTAAAGCCCAAACCAAAGAAGAGGTTGAAGCGTTCAGAATAAAATATTTGGGCTCCAAAGGCCTGCTAAAGGAGTTTTATGGTGAGTTGAAAAATGTGGCAAACGACCAGAAACGGGAGTTCGGACAAATTATTAACAAACTGAAAATCACTGCCGAAGAAAGGGTAAATACCCTAAAAGCCGAATTGGAAAGCAAGGAAGAAGTCAAAGGTATTTACGGCGACCTGTCCCGACCGGGGCAACCCATCGACATTGGCGCACGCCACCCTATTTCGATAGTCAAAAATCAAATTATTGACATATTTTCTAGAATTGGTTTTAATGTTAGCGAGGGCCCAGAAATTGAGGATGACTGGCATAATTTTACGGCCTTAAACTTGCCCGAGCATCACCCAGCTCGCGATATGCAAGACACTTTTTTTATCCAAACGAATCCCGATATTTTGTTGCGTACGCACACCAGTTCGGTACAGGTACGCTATATGGAGAATAACAAACCGCCAATCAGGACTATTTCCCCAGGGCGCGTGTATCGAAACGAAGCCATTTCGGCGCGATCGCACTGTTTTTTCCATCAAGTGGAAGGCCTATATATTGATAAGGACGTCAGTTTTGCCGATTTAAAACAAACCTTGCAACACTTCACCACCGAAATGTTTGGGAAAAGTAAAATACGTTTGCGCCCAAGTTACTTTCCATTTACAGAACCAAGTGCTGAGGTGGATGTATATTGGGGCTTAGAAACCGAAACGGATTATAAAATGACCAAAGGCACAGGTTGGCTGGAAATTATGGGCTGTGGTATGGTGGATCCCAACGTTTTGGAAAACTGTGGTATAGATTCAAAGGAATACTCAGGTTTTGCCTTTGGAATGGGGATTGACCGTATTGCTTTGTTATTACATCAAATTAGTGATATTCGCCTGTTGAGTGAAAACGATGTGCGGTTTTTGGAGCAGTTTAAGAGTGCCTTATAGAGTATTTATTTGTAGGTTTTAAGCGACTCCATTCACACTGAATTCCAGAAGTTTTATTTTACTGATGTTAATGAGGACTTGGAAAAAACAATTTCCTCCATCATCCACTGAAACGTAGTCTTCTTTCCAATATTCAAAGCCTTCAGTTCCGCAAAAGAAGTTGATGTGAAGTATTTTGTCTCCAGTTGGAGAAGTGGCAATAATATATTGCCTACGATACTCCTCTAGAATGATAGAAAACTGTCTCTCGTAGAATTGACGATCAGGAAATTTCTCCTTGAGGTAATCGCTTCTTATTTTCCCTTCTTCGTTAAACTTTTTAATTTCTTGATTCAAAAGTTGTTCTGCGATTTTTAAGTCTTCATTCGTTAGCTCAGACTTGATCGAGTTCTCAGGGAAAATCCAGTGATAGCTAGAATTATATTCAAATACACAAAATCTAGTTGAATCAAGGTTAATGGATAATAGATTTTCGTTTTCACCAGGGGGTAGTTTTCTTTCCTTTTTCGCACAATTCAAGAAAAAGCATGAAAAGAATAAAAGTGATATTATGATATAATTTTTCAATTGACAATTTTTTTAAAACCCATAAACCCGTTTAGCACTCTCAATCTGTTCTGCCTCCGTAGTTTCAGGATACAACATATACTTCGGGGCAATAATAGGTTTTGAACTGGTAATGTCGATTTTGATAATTTCTGAAAAGGGAAATTTCCCTTCGGTTAGTTTTAAAAGCTCGGTTTCCATGGCTAAAAAACCACTATCTCCTTTTATTAGAATTGAGGCTCTCCCCTTTAGTTGAAACCCTTTTTGCACCAAAATATCGATAAAACTTACACACACATTGGGGTTTTGTTTGATGTTTCTAACAGATTGAGGCGAGGCAATATGGGCAATAATGATAGCATCCCCAAAATAAGCGAATATTTCTTTCGGTGAAACATTTGGGATATTATCCGCGGAAGAGGTGGCCAACCAACACAATACACTTTGGTGGATATACTTTTTTATGTCATCATTCATAAACCAAATCCGTAAACAGTTTTTCGTTAAAACCCTGCTTTACTACCACATTTTTCGGCCCGAACTTACTACGGTCGAAAGAGAGTAGAATATCCCCAGTTTTTTGGTAATTATCCCAAGGATGGATAAACTTGGGTTCCGGATCCTCAAAATTTTTGAAAAAAGCCCATTGTTTAATCAGGTGATCGGTCTGGTCAACATAAACATAGTATTTATTGTCTGGCGTAACACCCACTTCGCTAAAGGTGAGTTGCAGTACGTCAGCCATATTTCCCTTTTCCAGTTTTTCAGTTTTAATATGTTTCAACGTAACCCCCGGATCCTGCAGTTTCCAGGGCATCACCAACCAATACGAATCGTTGATCCACCAGTTTTTGCCTTTTTTAAGCCATTTTTTAGCTGAACGCTCATCAAGTAATTTATCTTTTTCAAAAACCTTTCCTTCAAGTGTATTGATATTGATCAAAATCACTATCGAATCCTTTGGGCTTTCCACCCTAACATTACCGTTCCATTTATCCCAAAACAAGATGCGTTTTCCGAAATCCCATTTTATAAATCGGGTGTTATTGTAATTTTCCATGCCGCCCATGGCATCAACAACTTTGTTGGCTATTGTTATTGCTTTTTCATCTGATTGTTGTGCTGATATGCTCAAACAAAATAACAGGGTAAAAATGGTGTTTTTTAAAAGAGACATTGATTTCATAATCATAGTATTTACTGGTCTGTGAAGTTACATAAAACTTGATTAAATGGTTATTTTTGCAACCCAAAATAGTGTTAAAGTGAAGAAAGATATTGAAGTGCCAAAAGTAGAAGGCGTATACATGGCCATGGTTAATGAATATAATGATATTTATAAAACGGAAGACTGGAATGCCTACATCATAAACGATAAAGATGTAGAACTAGAAATGGTGATTATTGTTTCAGAAGGCTACTCCGAAACTAAAAAGACCGCAACATTTAGGAAGCGAATTGACAAATTACCTTCAAAAAGTTATGCCAAAGTTGAACTCATGCAGGAAGATTTATTTGCATTGAATAATAGCTTTAAAGTGTCTTTTTTTGAGGGAAACCAGATGTTTGATAAAACTTATGTTTTTAGAAAGAACACGATTAACAATAAAGCATTACAACCTATCCCATTGATGGACGTAAAAGGTGTTTTGGTGAAGTAGTTTGTTGGCGGATTAGTACATTAGTCCTGCCTTATGGATATGTAGGGATTAAACTCGTTACCACCGTTCTCAATACTAGCTGTTTGTGCGACCCTTCCTTGGGGTGTCGCTGGGTATTAAAAAAGTGGAAGATATTGGTTAGAAGTGCCTGTATAGTTTGAAATACATAAGTAAAATAACTCTCCTCCTTTAAAAGGAGGAGTGGCTTTATCCCATTGAGGGGATAAAGACGAGGTGGTTTATTTATCTTTAAAACAAAGCGATATCTCATTAAGTACAGTAGGCAAATTCTCAAAAACGGATTTGTTTTCAAACCTAATTACTTTAAACCCTAGTTCCTCTAAACGGAGAGTTCGTTCGAGGTCATAATTGGCTTGTGCAAAATCAAAATGTACGGCACCATCTAATTCAATGATGAGTTTTTCACTTGGACAATAAAAATCTACGATGAAGTGCTTAATACTATGTTGTCTTCTAAATTTTCGCCCATTTAATTGTTTTCTTTGAAGTGATTTCCATAACGCGGCTTCTGCCGAGGTTAAACTCTTTCGTAATTCCTTTCTGCGTTCTTCCAGATATTTATGGTTATGGATTTTTGTCATAAAAGATTGTGCTTTAACCCTTCCGAATTTAATTCTATTGAGAAGAATTAAATCCACCTTCCCTTAAAAAGGGAAGGAATTGGTTGGCTGTAAAGGTATTTATGGATTGAATTCATTAATGCAACTACAAAAAACAAAAAAAATCCCAAAATAACCCTGATAGTTATCGGGATAGAGGAGGCCTCTAATCCAACTTCTCAGTTAACCGTTGAAACACTTTTTTAGGGTTTTTGTTTTCGTAAAGTATCTCATAAACTGCATCGATGATGGGGGTATCCGCCTTTTTCTCATTTTTTTCATTTATCAGATACGCACTTTTTGTGGCATAATAACCCTCAGCTACCATACTCATTTCCATTTGTGCAGACTTTACGGTGTAGCCTTTTCCGATCATATTGCCAAACATGCGGTTTCTGGAAAACGTGGAATAACCCGTTACCAATAAATCGCCCAAGTATGCAGAATTATTGATGTTACGTTTCATTTTATGTACCTTTTTGATATAGCGTTTCATCTCACGAATGGCATTGCTCATCAAAATACTTTGGAAATTGTCCCCATAACCTAAACCGTGGGCGATTCCGGCAGCAATAGCGTAAATATTTTTCAGCATTACGCCGTACTCCACGCCAATCACATCGTCACTTATTTTCGTTTTGATGTAATCGCTGGAAAGGCTATCGGCAATGTGCTGCGCCTTTTTGGCATCCCAACAGGAAATGGTAAGATAGGACAGGCGCTCCAAAGCTACCTCCTCGGCATGGCAAGGACCCGCAATAACAGCGATGCTATCAAACGGGACTTTGTAATGCTCGTTGAAATGTTCACCAACCAGCAAGCCTGTTTCAGGAACAATGCCTTTGACTGCGGACACAACGGTTTTAATTGAAATATCCACCGATAATTTTTCCAGTTCACTATGCATAAATGCCGAAGGAATCACAAAAATCAAAATATCGGCCCATTCAGCCATTTCGTTAATATCGTTGCTCAATTTCAACTGCTCCAAATGAAACTCCACCGAGCTTAGATAATTTGGGTTGTGCTGTTCTCTTAGCAGATGCTCTTTGGTGTAAACGCTTCGCATGTACCAGCCCACTTCATCCAAATTCTCACAGAGCATTTTCACGATGGCCGTAGCCCAACTGCCTGCTCCAAAAACCGCGTACTTTAAAGGGTTGTTCATAGAATTCTCAACTGAGTTATGTTCAAAAATAAGGAATTTAAAGAAGACTTTTGAACTATAGAAATTATAAAAACGGTTTTTGGCACGCGTTTTGAAATTAACTAATTGAAATCAAAAAAAGACGAATTATGAGGACTGTAAAATTATTTTTAAGCACTGTTTTGGCATCCCTAATGTTGACTTCCTGTTATACTGAAGTGGTGGTAGATGATTTTGACAACGGCGCACCGGGTATTTCGATACATCAACTATTGAACTCCCACGAATTGTGGTATGTGGATATTAACCAAACGGTAGGATACGGAGAGACGCCCTTTCTACAAAAGGCATTTACGATTTCTTTTAGAAACGGGGTGATTTACGCCAACAATAATTTGGTGGGCATTGGTAGTAGTGGCAACGGTTTTGGGATTGATGTGGCCGAATACGATGCCTATAATATGATTCTGGACGTGAACCACGATTTGGATGGGTTTCATACGTTTGATGTGTTTCAAGTGGATGGCAATACGATTGAATTGTACAATCCAAATAACGATACCTCCTACTTTTTGGAGGGGTATCAGCGTAACAATTTCGACTATGATTTTGTGTTTTATGACAACATCCATTATTTCCTTCAGGAATATGAAGCTTGGGAAAAAACATATACCAGTGAAATGGGTGTTTTGAATGAATTTGATAATGAAAATTATGTGCAGTTTTTGGCCGGTGGCGATGATTCTACCTTTAGAAGTTCACAGGATTTGAGCGGTACAAGTGTAAATAACTTGCAGTGGGATTTTATAGGCTATTATGGCGTGGGTGATGTTCCAAATAATTTTTACTTGAAAACTTTAACATTAGATTATGATTCGTTGGACAATGAATTCTTTGAATTGAGCGTTATTGATGACGGAACCATAGAGTTGTTCCACCCTTCCTCTGAAACAATTTATGAATTTAAAGGAAGAGGTTATATCCAGTATTTAAAGATTGGCAATGTAAAAGGAAAAACTGCGGCTACTAAAACAGAGAAGAAACGTAAGTTTAAAAAAGAAAGAAAAGACAACCCTAGGGAGAATACAAGGGTAAACACATAAAAATTTTGGTTGGTTATTTAGTTTAGAAACCGTTTAAAGCAACTTGCTTTGGGCGGTTTCTTTTTTAATGAAACTAAGCTTTGAGAAGCCTTTAGGGCGCACTCAAAGGTTCAAGTTGTCCCGATAGCTATCGGGATAATCCCGCCCCCAAGGCGGGATTTTCGATCAAAATTGTGACCCTTACTAAATTTCTGTGTCTAAAAAATGTGTAGCTCTAGGCGAACACATTCTGTAATAGATTAAATATAGTATTAACCCTAAAAAACAGACTAAAAATGGGATTATTTTCATTCATTAAAAACGCGGGTGCCAAAGTATTCGGAATTGGAAAGACGGATGCAGAAGAAGCTGCGGAAGCTGCTGCCAAAGAATTAAAAATGGAGCAATTGGCGGCCCAAAAATTAGAAGAAACCATTAACGACTTGCAATTACAGGTAGAAAACCTAAATGTATTTATCGATGATGAAACTGCTACAGTAAGTGGTATGGCATACGACCAAGCTACTAAGGAAAAAGTAGTTTTAGTGGTCGGGAATTCAAACGGTATCGCAATGGTAGATGACCAAATGACGGTTGAAAATGTTGAGCCGGAAGCCCAATTCCACACTGTAGTAAGCGGTGATACCTTGGGAAAAATAGCAAAAAAATACTATGGCAATGCCATGAAATATCCAGTAATATTTGAAGCGAACAAGCCAATGCTTACCGATCCTGATAAAATTTATCCGGGACAAGTATTGCGCATTCCTGCCTTAGACTAAACAGCGTCCTACAAAATTATGTTGGGTTACTCCCAAGATATTGACTAATTCAATACATTGAATGTGAAACCCCGTCAAAAGTTCTTTTGATGGGGTTTGCTTTTCAGCACAGCGTAATGCAAATCCCTTTTTTTCTTGTTATTCCGTATTTAAGTTGGAATAGTAAACTCCTTCATCATTCATAAAAGCGCCATTTTTTTTATTTAAATCTATTGGTTCGCCATTAAAAGCTGTTGCTGGTAAACCCAGTTCGTTATAGATACAAACTGTAGCCGCATAATCCCAAATGCTTCCGCCACCTTTATCCTTTTTCGGAAGTTTTAAAAAGCACGCGGGACCGTTATCCAAAACTGAAATGGCACACATTACTGCACCTTTTCCAGATAGTTCGGTAATGCCTTTTAGCCCCAAATTGGCTTTATGTTTATTTAGAATGCCTTGAATTTTATTAGCCTGAGGCGTATCTTCTAATTTTTTATCGGTTGTGTAAGTTAAATAGTCGTTGGTCTTTTTAGCCCACCAAGGTTTTAGGTTTTTGAAAGCACCTTTACCTTGAATAGCATGATATAAGGTTTGGGTACTTGGATTAAAAACAACACCGATTACAGGTGTTCCATCTTTGGAAATTAAAGCAATCGCAACCGAAAATCCGGGTTGTTTATTGATAAATGCCAGTGTGCCATCCATAGGATCAATACTCCAAAAAAAATCCTTTTCAAACCGGCTACCGTCGTCTTTTGTTTCTTCAGATAATAGACCAATGTCAAATGCTTTACAAGTAGGGTTTAAATGTGACAAAATGATGCTCTCACATTCCCGATCCACTTTTGTCACGACTTCGGAAGCGTAGTTAGACCCACCTTCTTTTGTCTCTACAACAATATCCTCCTTCATATATTTTTGAATTATTTTCCCAGCTGAAAGTGCCGCTTCAATGGCTATGTTTGCTAAATGTTGTAAATCCATCATCATAGATTTTTAATGACTTCCGAAGTGATACGTTCGCTATAACTATTAATTTTCCAATGGCCGGGACTCCAGCCTTTTAAAAACCGATGAAAATCTGCCCAGGCCACACGGTATAACAATCGCCATTCGTTTTCCAGTGCTTCATTTTTTTCACTTAAAGCCATATGCAAATGTGAAAAATAGGTGTCTAGTATTTTCAGTTCCAAACGTTCGCAATCACTTTCATTGAGACAACTGCCAACAAAATAGGCTACATCTTTCATACCACATCCACCACCAACATATTGAAAATCTACCCCAGCTACTTCTCCGTTTTCAGAAAAACAAAAGTTGGCCAATTTGGCATCGCCGTGAACAACTGTTTTGAATGTGCAACTATTCAACTTTTTATCGATTGAGGTCGCGGCATTTTTTAATTCGATGTCCTCCAAAACCTCCAATTCTTGAGGTCTTGTGTCCAAATGCCAATAGGTGCCAACATCCCAAAGTTTGTTGGGTTCCTTGCCCAAATAACTCGCATGAAATTGTGCCAACCATTCTAAACACGTATCTATATTTTGCCAATTCACATTGTGCTTTCGTAATTGAAAACCTGCATTGTCCAAATCTTCAAGGACTATAAGCACTTCATCATCCTTACTTTCAATAGCAAAACATTTTGGTAAACGTGCCATACTATTTTTGCTATACTGCTTATACCAATCGGCTTCTACTTCGTAGGATTTCAACTTTCGTTGATGCCCAATATTGGTATGCCAGCCTCTAGGGTGATTGTTGTTTCGAGGTAGTTGCACATGTTTTACAACAGCACTTTCTAAATCGGTGTTTTGTAATGCAACACGAATAATTTTACCATAACCACTCCATAGCTCTTGAATCACTTCTTTTTCAACTAAGGAAGATGCTCCTGTACTTTGTAAAATGATGGATTTGAAATGGTTGTTCATATGGGTGGTAAAGGTAGAAAATAAAATATGCGCTAGCATTATTACTAGCGCATATAAAAAGCGATATTGATATCACAACAAATTGTTCAATCGATTTTGAAACCAGTTGACTTTGGGCTTTTCAGCCTCTTTTTTGGTTACTGCCTCATCCTTTCGATTTTTGTTGTTTTGCATTTTTGCTTTTTTGTCCACACGTTTTATCACTTCATCTGCGAAATAAATAAAGTCGTTGTTCAATGCAAATAGTTTAGCATCCTGCAATACTTCAGCAGCTCGTTTAAAATCCTTTTGAGCTTCAAACAAGTAAGCTTGGTTCAAAAGTATTCCGGCTTTATCGATACCTTTTATTGTCATCGCAAAGTCTATCAATTTCTGAGCTTCCTCAAAATCGCCATTGTTTATCAATAGGCGAATAAAATCAGGGTAGATTGCCGGAATATCCATATTACTGGCCATAGCCCTTTCATAGTATGTTTTTGCTGTGGCTTTGTCTCCAAGTTGTTCGTCATATACTCTCGCCATGAGGCAAAGCGCCATTACGCTATTTGGATCGTACGCCAAAGCATAGTTCAATGCTTCCACGGCCTTTTCCAATTCGTAAGGGTAGGCCTCAATGGCCCTCAACAAGTATATATTGTGCAAATTAGCTTCCATAACCTCCTTTCTTTTTGATACATAATTAATTAACTGGTGCACAAATAATTTGTGAACCCTAAAACAGATTCAGATTTATAATCACCAAAAAGTGGGAATAAAAAAATCCGAAACAGTTTGTATTGCTTCGGATTTTTTTCTGGAAAGTAATTTACCTACTTAAAGCAGGTAGGCAGAAAAAACCGAAGCCTGAGCCATAACTCTGGGTTACAACTCCAATCCTGAAATGCTATATAATGCTTCAACATGGCTTATAATTTTTAATTATTTTTTCTTACAGTCGTTCATTCAAAACTGCGGTGCAAATATAAAGTGAAATATTTTAAACTTCCAAATAAAATTTCAATTTAATTTATTGAAAATCAGTTATTTAAGTTAAAATTTAAACATAAAAATGGCCGTCCGTTTTTCAACGGATACTTACGCTAAATAGCAAAAGTTTGTCTCCCAGTTGCTTACGTTTCAAGGCCTAGTATTTTAGTTTTTAAATTTCGTTATCAAATTTTCAAAATATTTTTTACGTTTTCCTCGATACCTCTCCCTCGGGGAGGTCGAAACTGCTTATGGCCAGTTTCGGGTGAGGCCATAAAAAAAAAGCGTCCAACATTGGACGCTTTTAAATTATATTGAATATCTAAATTTTTATCTATTCATATTCTTTATTTGGTCCACAAAATCATCCAAATCAGCACCATGACTTACCAAAGTCAGTGCCTTATCGATGATATATTTTACGTTTACCGCATGAAACCCGAGTCCAACTGCAATTTTTTTCAACAATAACATCTCCGGATCTCCAGTAATGGTATCCACATGAATCATGCGCACTAAATCGTAAAGACGTTCCAAACGCAGGTCGTAGGACACCGGCGGATTTATCGGGTGCGAATTATAATTCTTTAGTATGGATTTATAATCACCCTCCCCAATTTCCAATCTCTGAGCCAATCGATCCAAAAAGGCCTTTTCATCATCAGTGATTACACCATCGGCCATAGCCACGCGAACAATCGCCGCAAAATGGCTTTCGTTACGCTTTTTAAATCCACTATCGAACAAATCTGAAAACGACATAATATGCTTCTTTTTTAGTGATGCAAACCTACATCTTTTTTTTAAGATTAGAAATTGAAATCTTCATTTTTTGGGCGTTACCTACTACCGATAGTTATCGGAAGGGTCTGGCTTTCGGGAGTGGCTCCCTCCTGTCTAGGAGCCTCAATCCCGATGGCTATCGGGACCTCAATCCCTAGTACACTTATCCATCAACTTGGACTTAAAACTAAATTTCGAAGTTTTTTTGGAATTAACAGATTAAAACTGTAACAAAGCAACCATAAAAATTACATACAAATAAACTTACATCAATCAACATAAAATCATGCAATTAGTTTTATCAAAAACTACAACAACAACAATTCTGCTATTTTTTTTATGCCTCTTAACTGTAGAGGCGCAATTAGGCTTTTGTAATGGAAATTCGGGCGATCCTATTTTTACAGAAGATTTTGGCAGTGGGGTTGGTAATGTGAAGCTTCCATTCGGAACAACCACGTACAGGTTTACAGCAAACAGGCCAAAAGATGGTAGTTATGTGGTTTCAAACACGCATAGACATTTTAATTGGTATAAACTTCGGGATCATACATCTGGAGATAAAAACGGAAGAATGCTTATTGTCAATGCTGGTTATGAACCAGGAGAATTTTTTAGAGTACCAGTTTCTGGGCTTTGTGAAAATACATCCTATGAATTTTCATCATGGATAGTTAATCTAACTAGAGAGTATACAAAAGCATGTGGTCGCGGTATTCCCATTGATGTTACTTTTGAAATATGGAATAAATCAAATAAAACGCTACTTGCCAGTGGAAGCACAGGAGCAATATACGGAGGCAACAAGCCAACATGGAGGCAATATGCACTAGTATTTCAAACTAGGCCTAATGAAACATCAGTCATTTTAAAAATTCGAAATAACGGAAAAGGTGGTTGCGGTAACGATTTAGCACTAGATGATATTGAGTTTAAACCATGCGGAGATAACGTAGTAATTGAAGATAAAAACAACAAAAAGCGTATTTCTGTTAACAAAAGTTATTTGCCATTTTCAACCACTTTAACGTTAAAGCCAGATTACACTGTTTTTTCCGATCACTTTTACCAATGGCAAACAAGTAAAGATGGCAAAAATTGGGAAGATATTCCGGGTGCCAGGAAGGAGACTTATAAAGTGCCTGCTACAAGCTCTAAAGTTTTTTACAGGGCAAAAGTTGCCGAAAACTCCCAAAATCTAAATAATGCTTTGTGTTATTCGTATTCAGATTTTTATGAAATAAGTATTTCAAAAGAAAAGCCTATAGTATTAAAAAGACCTGGGGTTAAAAAAACAACCAACTTAGTAAAAAAGGGATTAGCAGGAGTAAATATTTTCTTAGAAGAGCCAAAAATAACCCGTATGTATATTGATAGAAAAAGGCTTGCTAAAACCTACAAAGACGTTATTATTGTAAAAAACGGATGTAAAATTATTACAGACAAAGTATGGATAGATGGCGCCGTAGGCAAGTATGTTCAAACCACAGAAAAGGTTATAAAAAAAGGACACGCCCTAGGCGAAACGGTTATAAACGAAACCTTATATTACAAAGCTGCCTATGGTTATAATTGTTTAAAAAGAACGTACACGGTTAAATCAAAACTTTAGGTTTTTTTGGCGTTCCCCGCAAGGGGTCGGGCTTTCACTAGTCGCTCCTCCTTAGGTCGGGAGCTCCAACATGCCGTTCAATCCCTAACGCGGGTGTGTTTGCCAAAGTAATTCCAAAATTCAGGGACTACTATTTTTTTGGAGTTTGTTTAACGTCTGTTAGCGACTGATAATCAATTTTTAGTTCTGGCTTAAATAATCATTTGGAATATTTGGAATTTCGTAATCCATGCCGAATGCTCTTCTCATCAGTTCCTTCACGACACCATTTATTATGTGTTCGTTTCTATGCATTTGAGGCAAAAGTCCAAACATCGCGTAGCTAATAGGATTGATGCACGGGATAAACGTTTCCCACGGAAAACCCTTACCCCAAATTAAACCTTGCACATTGTATTTTAGATCAGTGCCATTCTCAAGCAATAGGTGCATCATTTCTTTGGAGTTATTCATATTTTGATTAACTGTATGAAATATGGGGGTTTGGCCTCCAAAACCGTTTTCATCTACTCCTGATTTGATATCGACATCCATTCCCGAATCTAGTAACACTTGAGCACAGTGAATGTGATTAAATTCAGCGCAGACATGAAGCAAGGAGGCTCTTTCTAATGAGGTATATGCACACTTCATTGTAATTCTCTGTTTGACCAATTCAGGGTTCTTTTGAATTTGTCGACTTAATCCGCTTGAATCATCCAGAAGAACGCACAATAGGGATTGATTTTCAAATTCGAGCCCATAATCCACAAAAAGACGGACACAATCCCTAAACCTGGAAGTTCGGGTATACATGCTGGTGAGAAGTTCAAAAAGAGTTTTGCCCTCATATTTGGCATTAGGGTTTAAGCCCTTTTTAAAACAGTTCTTGATTCCATCTACTGAATGGAGCTCAATGTAGTGCCCCATTTCCTTTAACAAATCCATTTCTTTATTCATCATAAGCTTTTTTGATCCATTTCATCATAGGCTTAACCCAGTCATCGTAGGGTTTGAATAGAAATGAATGATCTATACCCATATTAAGTCTTATTTCATCAAAGCTCGAAGCTGGGGATAATTCTTCAAATAGTACAGAGCATGATCCTTTTGCATCAGAACTCTCGTAGATGGAAAGGAATCTTCCTTTGAACTGTCTGTTGTATTTCCTGAAGCGATCAACAGCAGAGTCACTACAAAGTCCAATTAACACATAATTTACAGATGGATTGTTCACTTGCAAAGAAGCCTCTACTGTCATGTATGCTCCCAGCGAAGCACCAACCACTGTTATCTTTTCGGGTAAGATTCCCATATTGAGAAGAGAGTCTACTTGAACAAATATTTTTTGGCCATATCCTTCAATCGTGGAATCCTTGGGCCTTACTTCACTTATGATATTTGTTCGGTAATTACTCAGGCTATCAAGAATCGCCAGGTATTCGTATGATCCAAAATATTCACTTACAGCAGGAATTCCTTGTGCTTGAACCACTCCACCATGAAGATAGAAAAGATAGCTATCAGCTGAATTTTGAATATTTACCAATGTGTCCTGAGCTTGCAATTTAGAGCTAATTACAATAATCAATAATGATAAAATTCGTATTTTTTTCATCCTAATTAAGGTCGGATATTTGTCGCTAATGTTGGCACGGATATGCGCCCTTTCAATGGCTTACGTTAGACATTAAACGAAATTCGTATTTTTTTCTGACAAAGTCAAATGTGTCATTACTGCCTAACAGTTACCCACCGCCCTTTAGTCCTCACCAAAAACTCATCATCATACATCGCTTCCGATTGAATACCGGGCAAATAATAGGTGCCTAAATAAGCCGCATTCAGCATCACGTTAAAGGTTTTGGTACCGTGTTTTCCTTTTTCTGGCAAATCAAAATAGAAATACACACGGTCATCGCGAATATCGCTATGTCTAGCCTGACTGGTTGTGGAATTTCCAAAAGCTGTAAAACGTGTATTGACAATTTCCCAGCCCGAAGGGAATATTTCGGTTAGTGCTACATCCTTTACGGCATTGTCTTTAAGGTTGCTTACACTCACCGTTGCCACAAAGTCCTGACCTTGATGCAAATTGGAAACATCGATAGTATTCCCTCTCAAATCCTTATAGCGCACGGATACGCTTAACCCACGTTGCTCGACTAATTCCTGGCCCAAAGGTAATTTCCCCGAATTCAAAATGCGAATATAAACTACATTGTCTTTGGTATTGTTCACCAAAAAACTATTGGTGCCGTCCTTAATATTAAGTGGCCGTTGCGCAATTGCATTTTTAGTAGTTATAGTTTCAGTTTTTCCATTGATGCTGTAATTGATATTTAAGGATTTGCCTCCATTGGCCGTTACCATTTTGGCCATCGCCAATAGGCTATAAGCGGTTGTCTGAGTACTCATCCAGCGGTTACTCGATAAATCCTTGGCAATGGTTTCTGCCAATACTCTGGTTTTAGGATTGTTGGTCAACACCATAGTTTCTAAAGCCATAGCACGGTTTCTATCTACAGAACCATAAGTATAATAGTTATAACGTAACGATTTAAACTCAATATTAGCCGACTGGGATAGTTCCTCGCTGGCTTCTTTTTGTCCTGCCAAAGCATAAGCGGCCGCCAAGCGCCATTTGGCCTCATTGGAGATTTCGCTGAATTCACGCAAGCGGTTCATACTTGCCAAATCTGGACTGCCAGCTAAAGCTAGTGTGTATAGTCTGTAAGCCTGTGCCAAGTCAGAATTATAACGTCTATAACTTGGGCGCCAATTTCTAGCCGCCTGTTTTTGATATTTCAACCAATTGCTTTTAAAAGTTAATGGCAATACGTAGCCTTTCTTTTCGGCTTCAATCATAAAATGACCTGCATAACTTGTACCCCAATCGTTGGCACTATTTTCACCCATCCAATAACTCAAACCGCCATGTGGTCTCTGGAAATGCCCTAAACGTTTGATGCCTTTTTCAACATTATCACGAATTTTTTGTTTCTTTTCAAAAGTCAAATCAAAAATGTCTTCTAAAAATAACTGTGGAAATACACTTGATGTGGTTTGTTCCACACAGCCATGTGGATAACGGATTAAGTATTCCAAACGTCTTGTAAAATCCATTGGAGGCAAGGTGGAAAACTCCACCGTTGCCGAATTTGTCCCTGCTACACCAAAGGTTGAAAAGTTTAAGATTTCAGAGGCATTTGTAGTCAAGGTTTTGTCAATGGATTTGGAGGTAATCGGATTGGTGTTCACCACATCCAACTCTACTTTATAGCTCGATTTTTCACCATGTCCGGTCGCAATCACTTCAACAGTATTGATGCCTTTGGCTTTACTCACATCCAATTCAAAATACGTCATCCGCTCGTCGGGTTTTGCAAAACTTAAGGTCTTTTTGGCATCGCCAACAATTGAAATACCATCACTTAGTTTCAAACTGATATTGACGTTTTTCACTTTAGGTTCCATTGCAAAAACCGTTACGGGCAGGGTTACTTTTTCACCGGGGCTTAACTTTCGAGGTAAAGTAGCCAATACCATCAACGGTTTCTTAACAGGAACGGTTTTATCAGTGCTTCCATAAGTTTCATTATCATTATTTCCAGCCACAACCATTGTTCTCACTGAACCTATATAATTTGGTAATTTTATTTGATGTGTTTTTGTTTTTCCAGCATCTAATTTAAACGGGCCCAAATATGATACCACAGGCTTAAAACGATTCGCTTTTTTGTTTTTCCCACCTGTAGCGCTACCATCACCACCAATGGCAAACACCTGATCAATACTACCAGAATACGCCCCAATAACATCATCAAACACATCCCAAGTTTTTACGCCCAAAGCTTCTCGTTTGTAAAATTCATTCCACGCATTCGGGGTTTTAAATCGGGTTAAATCCAATAAACCTTCCTCGACCATAGCAATTGTATAAGTCATAGGTTTATTATCTTTTTCAGATATTTTTACTTCAAAGGTTTGTTCTGGTTTTAGTTTATCGGGCATCCGTAATTCTGGATGCAATTTGGTTTTTGGATTTTCCACCATTATCGGAATCACGCCATATAGCCTGATTGGTAAATCGTTTGCCGTAATAGCATGAGGTTGTAATAACGAAATATTCACGAACACATTAGGTGCCATTTCCTCAGTAATTGGCACATCAACAACGGTTTCGCCTTTACTTGTTTTTACCCATTTATAATCCAGAACTTCAGTGCCGTTTTCAATGCTCACTAAGGCACGACCTTCGCTTCCGGAAGCAAACGTCACTTTAGCGGTTTCGCCCACATTATAATTTTCTTTGTCTGCTGAAAACACCAACATTTTCGCGGCTTCTTTATCACTGGAAGGTGCTTTTTGCCACCAGTTTTTATAGAAATACGCCGTTCTTCCTGTGGCATGTCCACTTTCAGAATCAAGGACTCTGATGAGGTAACGACCACGGTCTTCATCTGGAATATTTATGGTGAAATTCGCTTTACCATTGGCATCGGTATTGACTTTCATAGATTTAAAAGGGCGATGATAACTACTGGATACATAGTTTGCCAAATCATCATAGGAGGAGTTCCACCACCAGCGCCATTCCACTTTATAAATTTTAACTTGAAGGTTATTACGCTTTACAGGTTTGCCGTTTTCATCAACCACAACTATATCAAACGTCTGATTTTCATCTGTAAAAAACGAACCATAAGCATTTCCTTTAGGAGAACGCAAGCCCACAAATGAACTGTAAGGCGCATATTTTTTAGTAAACGCATCCATCGAGAAATCACCCCCATTTTCAAAAGCACGCACTAAAAATTGCACATTTAGCATACCTGGAGCATTTTTCCCAATATTCAGTTTTTTGTTGATGTTAGCTAAACCTTCTTCATTTACTTTGCCTTCAAACACATTAATTTCTTCGGTTTGAAATTTTCGGGTTGGGTCATTAAAGGAGTAGTTTTTATAATTTTCAAAAGCGGTGTAAGAGGCACTGAATTTTGCTTTTACTTCAGCTTTTAAGTTTTTTCCAGGTGCTCCATGAAGCCATTTTACATCCAAATCGCCTTTAAGAGGCTTTTTGCTAGAAAGTATATCATCATCAAAATCAATTTTAATTTTTAGTCGATTAGGCTTTACCGTTTCAATTTTAAGCGTCTTATTAAAAGTAGCACCACCAACCGAAACTTTAGCATTGTAATTACCCGTTTTATCTTCGGTAGAAGTCGGAACCGTAAACTTGTAAAAATTATTGAGGTTATCTGACGTTACATTTTTATATACTAGTTTGCCATTAGGGTCTGTAATCTCCAATTTTATAGGATGACGTTTAGGTAACGGATTCGCATTGTCATTCAACATAAAGGTCAAGTGCAAAGTATCTCCCGGTCGCCAAACGCCTCGTTCGCCGTATAAATACCCTTTAAGTCCGCGCTGTAAACGATGTCCTGAAACATCAAACTTGCTCAATGACAAAGAGTTACCATCTTGAAGTTTTACGTAAGTTGTATTGTTTCCTTTTGAAACGATAGCAAAATTAGCATGCTTATCGGCATCAATTGTGGTTAAGCCTTCTGCATCCGTAGTTTTAGTAGCTAATTCCTGTTGCTGAAAATTGTACAGCGATACTTTGGCATTCGCTTCAGGTTCAGTATTTATTATATTCGTCACCGCAAAATAATAGGAGTTATTGGCACCTCGTTTTGCAATAACACCCAAGTTTGAAGCCAATAAATTCTGCGATACAATTTTACGTTCGTTATAATACGCATCGTGACAAGGGTTTTGTTCCTCGCGCCAATTGTATCGGTAATTTTTGTAACGATACAGCAGATTGTCCCAATACATTTCTTCACGTAAATTTTCGTCTTCTGATGCTAAATCATCAAATTCTTCATCATAATACACGCCTTCGTAATAGTTGTCATAGTCATCATT
This sequence comes from Hyunsoonleella aquatilis, assembly GCF_014270105.1. Lineage (GTDB taxonomy): Bacteria > Bacteroidota > Bacteroidia > Flavobacteriales > Flavobacteriaceae > Jejuia > Jejuia aquatilis. The sequence goes on along the minus strand of NZ_JACNMF010000006.1, from coordinate 27,341 downwards.
TTCTGAATTTGATGCGCCAGCATTGGCTTCACAATTGTATAAAGAATAGCGACGTTCGTAACTTAATTCAACGCGATAAATTGCGCCAGCATCGGCTTTAAAAAACTTTGATAAATCGATACTGTAGGCTTTCCATTTCCCTGTGTTTTCAGAAGGGGTTTGCAGTTGTATCGTTTGTTTTGCAATACGACGTCCAACCTTTTTAATATCGTATCGGTTATTGCTATTTAAATTATTGTCTTGTAAAAACTGAAGGACATTGTCTTCAAAAATTTTAATCACGCGTACATCAACAGCACTTAAATTCACCGCTTCAAAATTGAATTTTAATTCTTGGGAATTTGGTAAAATGGTGCCGTTGCTAATTAATCGTACTTGTGGTTTTAAATCTTCAAAAGCGATAGTTTCAGAAAATGGTTTTTTCAATTTATAACCATCAGTGTTTTTTATGCCTTGAAACACATCCACCTGAATATTGCCAACCAGTTTACTTACTGGATATACTTTTAGTACATTACCTTCAACTATATATCGTGGGTTTTTAACCTTTTGAATAGAGACTAAACCCTCAAAATTCTGTTGTTTTTTTAAAGGGTCTGAAAAGTTAATGGATAAAAATTGTTCAGGGGATTGTGTAACTTCAGTATCCACAATTGTGAAGTTGTTTTTCCCGGGAATTAAGACGGTATTTTCACCTTTATTCTCAGCTTTAATGGCTTTTCCATTCCATTTTACAAGAATTTTGCTGTCATCAACTAACCTATTAATACTATCAATTTTAAACTCGAAATGTTTGGAACTTTTATTCAATTCATTAAAAACAATTGCTAAATTTTTTCCGTTTTGAGAGGCTTCAACTAAAGTTTTGGCGTCTTCAACAGTAATAATATCTGCAGATTTTATAACACCTTCTAGATATTGCCACTCTTTGCTGTATGATTGTAAACTCCTCGTAACCACATTAAAACTAGGGGTTATGGTTTTAAACTGAAAGGTGTAATTTTCAAAACCATTCGGCATATTTTTATAAATGTCTTTTAGTTTTACGGTAACCGTATATTCGGTATTTGGTTCTAAATATTCATCGGGTGTAAATAGTAGCGTGTGTTTATTGGCAACCTTTAACACACCTTCAACATGTGGTTTTATAACGATTATATTATCGGTTATTTCGGCACCCATTTCCCAACCTTCAACTTCGTTGGCCAAATTAATTTGAATAGGATTTGCTACCGAAGTCATTCCCGAAGTCGTGTAACTCACATAATCTCGGAATTTGAAAATATTATCGGTTTCTACAGCTTTCTTTTTACAAGATGTTGCTAGTCCAATTACGATTGCAACGGCAAGGAGTTTTTTGAATGACATGAAGGTGATATTTAAATGAACAAATTACTTAAAAAACGAAAGCGTAGGTAGAATCTCGTTAATTTAATTACGTTGGGATTTTGGAGTTTAGTTTTTAGCAGATGTTAAATTAGTCTTAAGGTTTTAGTTGAAGCGTAAAAACACCGATGAATGGCATGTTTATGTGTTCAATGGACGATTTTCTAAAATTTATCCATCCCTAAAACGTTGATACTCGTATATTTCAGTACCCATATCTACTTGTATTATGAAAACACTTCATTTAAAAACCTACGCAATTCTATGCTGTTTTATTTTGATGGTAGCTTTTACATCTTGTTCTAAAGACGATGTTTCAGAAGAAGATGTTGAATTATCAGAAACACTTTCAATGGTGGATGAAATTTTACAGATTGTAAATGCACACAGAGCCAGTATTGGAAAAGTTCCTTTGGAATTTAACACCTTGGCCAATGATTTAGCTTACGAACATACTTTATACATGATTGAACAACGCGATATTAGTCATGATGATTTTGATAAACGTTCGGATAGATTATTCGCGGAAGCAAACGCTTCAAGAACTGGTGAAAATGTGGCCTATGGGCAACGAAATGCAGAAGCCGTAATGGAAGCTTGGTTAAACAGTTCAGGACACCGCAGAAATATTGAAGGTGATTTTACGCATATTGGTATTGCGGTTGTAAAGAATGGCAATGGAACTTATTACTACACGCAGCTTTTCTTTAAGAAGAGAAATGCAAATACCTGATTTTTGCGGATTTTCTAAAGAATTTGATCATTTTTTTAACTCATTTTCAATAAGTTGAATCACCTCATTAATTTGTTGAATTCCAGCACTCCGCCTTATTTTCATCCAGTTTTGTAGAACGATTGATGACGACAAATAGCCTTTGAAGGTGTCATCGTTGTAAAGTGCTTCCAAATTGATAGGCTGAGCACTATAATTTCTAACATTTTCTTCCCAAAAGACTTTGTCGTTAACATAAGATGATTTATCACTTCGAAAGTCATCAATGGCATAAATTAAATCCTCTACGAAATAAAAATATTGGAAATCGTATAGTTTCGTGATGGCATTGCGTAATTCCTTATTTTGGATAATATCCACACCTTTTGATTTTAAATTTTCATACCCAGCTGTAATTGGTCTAAATGTGCCGAAGCTACCTAAAAGCGCATAAGACTTTTTTAAAGAATCCGATAGAGGTGTTTTGTTTTTTAGATGTTCCAAAACTTTTTTATTGGCCATTGATGAATTGTCGGTTTCATCAATTTTTGTATTTAAATTAATGATATCTTGATTGAGGTTATTTTGAATTTCTTTTAATATTTCAATTTCAACTTTACGTTCTTTTTGATATTCATTCCAATTATTAATCTGAAGCGCAATCAAAATCCCAATCACCACGAGCACAATTTCACCAATGGCATAAAGCAGATATTTTGAAAACTTATTTTCAGAAAGGAGTTTTTGGCGGATATTACGGAAGAATTTAATCATTTATATTGTTCTAGTTCTGAATTAATTATTTCAATAATCGATTCTGCTATCCTAATCAAACTTTTGGTTTCCTGTATATTGTCAAGAGTTAATAATTCAAGCTGATATAAAAGATTTTCAAATTCTCTATTATTCAAAAGTCCCATATAATCATTTAAAATAGCCGAATCTCTGTTGCGTATTTTTATAGGTAAGATAGTTGTAGTTCTAGTAATAGACGAAATGTTAACATATTGCCTTATGATTGGGATGTAAAAATTATATGTTATTAACTTGGAATCAATTTCACCTTCAGTCATATCCTCAATTTCCGAGGGCCAAGAAAAAAGTAGGGTTTTTAAGGCTTCGTTTTTTAAAATATTAATTTTTCCGGAGTTAAAAAGCATCATTAGCGAACTAGACTTCCCATTAAATGTTGGACATATAAATGTTGTAGCCAACAGCGTATCTATTTTGCGCTCATTATTAAAGTCGCCTTTGGTCTTTAAATCCGTTAGTGAATAATTTGCAAATAGGATACTATCTCTATTTATATTCATTCCCTGGAACTCACGAATAGTTTGTTGAAAATCTACCTTTAAGTTCTCCAATAATTTTATCTCTTCAAACCGCTCTAACCTACGCTCATTCGTATTATTTATTTGAAGTGCGATTAATATTCCTATCACCACCAGCACAATTTCGCCAATGGCATAAAGCAGGTACTTTGAAAACTTGTTTTCGGAGAGTAGTTTTTGGCGGATTTTACGGAAAAATTTAATCATTTATTGTTATTAAACTTTTTTGGGTGATTTCATTTTGTTAAGAATTTCAAGAATATTTTCGGAGTGATTAAGCATTCTTTTTAAAATATGATAACAATTTCCTATCATCATGTTTTGGTTCTGTAAGGCATTCTTTGCCAGGGGTGATTGCATAATGCGTTGATAGTCTGAATACGGAATATCCTTTGCGGTTGAACCAGAGTAGATACTGTTGTATATGGTTCCGGGTTCTACGGTTTTTCGAAATTCCCAACTTGAACCGTCATGGAATGTGTAAATTCCAGCTTTGTTATACAATTGTAGAGACTCAATTTCTTGTTGTAGTTTTGTGAATTCTTGTAGTAATAATTTATAATTAAGTAAGCTTAAATTACCACTAGATTCCGCCTCATTATAAGCAGTCATATTAGGAATAAATGTTTCGTAAGTAAAAAAAGAACGAGCTAGGGTTCTTAATGAATCTACAGAAACCGTTTGATTCGTTTGAGAGATTAAGTTAAAGTAATTATCCATTGTGTTTAACTGTTTTTCGGATAGCAACAAAATGGTTTTAATTTCTGTCGTATTGAATTCAAAATCTTCAATAAGTGAGGATATTAAGCTGTCTCTTTTGTTAAGAAGTTTTCTTTCTTCGTTTAAATTATTAATCTGGAGCGCAATCAAAATCCCAATCACCACTAGCACAATCTCGCCAATGGCATAAAGCAGATACTTTGAAAACTTGTTTTCAGAAAGGAGTTTTTGACGAATTTTTCTAAAGAATTTAATCATAAGCCTAACGAAACTTTATAGTTTTTACATGAATAGTCATGCCTTTAGGGCCTTGAAAGACTATTGCCAAGGGCACCTGAATCATACTTTTATCTGCTGTTTCAAATTCATTTAGATTGAATGTATAGGTTTGCCACTGATCCGTTAAGGTTACTAAAGCTCGTTTCTCAGAACCATCTGGTGGGTCAATTATATCTTTCATTGTAACCTCAAAAGTCTCGCCTCCAGTTTCGCCTTTCATCTCTAATGTTAGTGTGCTGTATTTAGAAAAATCTAAATAGGAAATTCTTCCGTTTAATGCATCAATATTGATTAGGGTTGCAAACCAATCTAATGTATTATCGGGATAATGAAATGAGGCATAACCATTTTCGCTAGTTACATTATTTGTAATAGGAGCTGACGAAGCATAATCATAGTTAAAACCTGAGATTAATTTACCGTCTACTAACATGGATAAAACAGCAGGATTAGTAGGTATTGCATTTCTGTTTTCAAAATTTGCTTTAGTGACAGCATCAAAATACCTTTGATTATTAGATACCATATTTACAATACCATCTCCAAGTTGTATAAGAGCGTCATATAACTTAATAATTTTATCCGCTTCAAATTTAGCGTTGGGGTAGTAGAGGTTTTTTGATAATTGATTATTTGCAATCCTTTCATAATTGGGGTACAATTCTTCAAAAGAAGCATTGCTAAATGACCATGGATTGGAAAAAAGGTTCGCATAATTGTTCCTAAAAGTTTTATCCCATTCCTGATAAAGTTCATTTATGTTGTCGTTATGTTTTAATTCAGTACGCTGAAGGTTTTTATTTACCGCGTAATAAGCGTTAATCATTTTTATAATATCGGTTGCTTGTAGGTTGCTGAAATTTTCCGATCTTTTTAAAGATTCAATGACACTTAAGTCGGGCTCATGTTGAATGGTAGCTATGACTTCCTTAAAGGACAGGGAAAAAAAGTTAGCTTGCTCTTGCGAGATTTTTTTTAAATTATAAACTGCAACACCGTCTTTTTCTGCGAAATAAAATTTCGCGATTGAATCTGCTTGTAAGCCTGCTCTTTCTCGTGCAAATTTCAATAATTTTAAGGCATTGATGTCAGATTCAATATTAGAGGCTAATACCTTTAGGGTCTGACTCAGTTTTTTTTCTTGAAGGCGATTTTGGTTCCAGTTGTTTACCTGCAATGCAATCAAAATCCCAATCACCACGAGCACAATTTCGCCAATAGCGTATAACAGATACTTTGAAAACTTATTTTCAGAGAGGAGTTTTTGGCGTATTTTTCTAAAGAATTTTATCATAGTGTATCACCTTTATTCATTCAGATATTCGTCAATCATCCCTAATAATATTTGTATATTTTTTATGCTCCTGGGATAAATATCGCCTTGGTTGGCACGTAATGTTATCAATCTGTAATTAACAATATTTTGGTAATAGCTATCGTTCCAGATTTGATCTATATTATTGGGAACTGCATAATCCCAAAATGCCAATTGATTAAAGTTTTTAAGATAATAAGGTCTGTTGACTTGGTTAATGCTTTGTTCGTTGGTTAGTAAGCCTCGAATTTGTAAATAATCTCGTTCAAAAACTTGAATGAGCTGAAGTCGCAGTGCTTCATTTTTAATTTTGTCGTATCCAAAAGACTTTAGGTCTTCATAGTATGCAGAATTTATATTTACAAATCGCATTCCGTATATGTTTCCAAAAAGTGGGTTATAATAGGCGTCTGGTTTTGTTCTTGGAGATTTTAACAAGCTATCTAATAAAGAAGCCTTTTCAATGGCTTCGACATCTCTTGTATAAAGACTGTCTATAAAATGTAAATCGGTTTTCAGTCCTTTTTTAACCTGCCGGAGCTTTGCGTGTTCTCGTTGGTCGGATAAGCGGTTTTCATTCCAATCGGCTACTGCCAAGGCTAATAAGATACCAATAATTACCAGCATTATTTCGCCTATGGCATAAAGTAAATATTTCCTGAAGCTATTTTGAGAAAGGAGTTTTTGGCGTATGCGCCTAAAGAATTTTATCATTAGGAAAGCTTAAAAGCTAGCTAAGTTAAAAGTGTAGAGAGGGTTGGCTAATTAATAAGTACTAAATATATTAAATTGTTACGTCACTTGCCGAACATCGCGATATTTAATTCACCCTTGTCGTTCATACTAGCGCGAAACATGCTTTTGGTGTTAAACTCCGTTACCGTCATGCCGTTTTTATCAATAGCAATGATGCCCCCACCTCCGGCACCATCACCAATTTTAGGTAATTTATTCTGAATAACCTCTTTTGAAGCTTCGGCCAGCGATAAGCCTTTGTATTCCATTAATGCGGAAATATCGTGGGCCACCATCCCACGGATAAAATACTCGCCCCAACCCGTACAGGATACAGCGCAGGTTTTGTTGTTGGCGTATGTTCCTGCTCCGATAATCGGCGAATCCCCGATTCGTCCCCAACGTTTGTTGGTCATGCCTCCGGTTGAGGTTCCGGAGGCTAAATTCCCATGTTTGTCCAATGCGACGCAACCTACGGTTCCAAATTTTGAATCTTTTATATCGGTATCGTAAAAGGAAACTTCATTGTTTTTTTCCAAAGCTTTTATATACTCTAAGGATTTTCGGCTTTTTTCAGTGTAAAAATATGAGGGTTCCACAATAGCCAATCCTTGCTCCTGTGCAAAGGTTTCCGCTCCATCTCTGGCCAGCATTACATGGGGTGAATGTTCCATGACGGCACGCGCCAAATTAATCGGGTTTTTAACGGTTTTGGTGCCTGCAGAAGCCCCAGCGTTCAACATTTTACCATCCATAATTGAGGCATCATGTTCACAGGTCCCAGTATTTGTCAAAACAGCACCCCGTCCTGCATTGAATAATGGGGAATCCTCCAAAATATTGATGGCCTGTTGCACTGCATCCAAACTAGTGCCTCCGTTTTTTAAAATACTGTGTCCAGCCCGAATGGCTTTCTCTAATATTTGCCGATATTGTATTTGTTTGGCATCAGACATGTTTTTTTGTTGAATATTGCCTGCGCCTCCATGAATTACTATGGCAAATGATGCTTTTTTGGTTGTATTTTGAGTGTGTTCTTCAATTTTCTTTGGGCTTTCTTTACAAGAATAACAAATGATAATAGCACTTAGAATATAAAGGATGTTTTTCATTGCTGTTGATATGGATTTGCCTCTAAAGGTAATCAATTTTAATATTGATAAAATTTAACAAAACAGACTTTAAATTAGTATATTCGCAAATAATTTAGATATATCTGTAAAATCAATAATATATGAGTGTAATTGCGACTGATTTCGGTATAGATCAAGCATTAAAAACTTTAGGGGTATTAGCTGTAAACGAAGGCACTTCCACGGGAAGTTTTCATTTTGCAAATGGCAAGATATTGGAAAGTTATTCCCCTGTGGACGGCCAATTAATTGCCAAAGTGGAAACCACAACAAAAGCCGACTACGAAACAGCCATGAAAGTTGCCGTCAAAGCTTTTAAAACCTGGCGACTAAAACCCGCCCCTCAACGTGGCGAAATTGTCCGTCAGTTTGGTGAAAAACTGCGTGAAAAGAAAGAAGCCTTGGGTAAATTGGTGTCCTACGAAATGGGTAAAAGCTATCAAGAAGGACTTGGCGAAGTTCAGGAAATGATTGATATCTGTGATTTTGCGGTGGGCTTATCAAGACAATTGCACGGACTTACCATGCATTCCGAACGCCCCGGACACCGCATGTACGAGCAGTATCATCCGCTTGGCGTTGTCGGCATTATTTCAGCCTTTAATTTCCCAGTTGCCGTGTGGTCTTGGAATACTGCGCTGGCTTGGATTTGCGGTGACGTTTGTGTTTGGAAACCTTCTGAAAAAACACCGATTTGTGGCGTTGCCTGTCAAAATATTATAGCCGAAGTACTAAAAGAAAATAATTTGCCTGAAGGGATTTCATGTTTAATCAACGGCGATTATAAAGTAGGTGAATTTATGACAAAAGACACGCGAATCCCCTTGATTTCTGCTACTGGTTCCACTCGAATGGGTAAAATTGTAGCGCAAGAAGTGGCAGGACGTTTAGGAAAATCGCTTTTAGAGTTAGGGGGGAATAATGCCATCATCGTAACGCCTGAGGCCGATATAAAAATGACCGTAATTGGAGCTGTTTTTGGGGCAGTGGGAACTGCCGGCCAACGTTGTACGTCTACCCGACGATTAATTATTCATGAGTCTATTTATGATAAAGTAAGAAACGCAATTGTGGATGCCTATGGTCAATTAAAAATTGGAAATCCACTTGATGAGAACAACCATGTGGGGCCCTTGATTGACACCGATGCAGTAAAAATGTACAAAGACGCTCTAAAAAAAGTAGTAGAAGAAGGGGGAAATATAATAGTTGAGGGCGGTGTATTATCTGGTGAGGGCTACGAAAGCGGTTGCTATGTAAAACCGGCCATTGCCGAAGCCCAACCTCATTTTGAAATTGTACAACACGAAACTTTTGCACCTGTTTTATACCTTTTGAAATATTCTGGTGATGTGGAAAATGCTATCGAGATTCAGAATAATGTAACCCAAGGATTGTCTTCAGCTATAATGACCAATAATTTGAGAGAGGCAGAACGTTTTCTATCCCATGCTGGTTCAGATTGCGGTATTGCCAATGTAAATATTGGCACTTCTGGGGCAGAAATTGGAGGCGCATTTGGAGGTGAAAAAGAAACAGGCGGAGGCCGAGAGTCAGGCTCCGATGCTTGGAAAATCTACATGCGCCGTCAAACAAATACGATTAATTATACAACTGAATTACCCTTGGCGCAAGGGATTAAGTTCGATCTGTAAATAAAGAACCTTGCTCTAGTTTGGATATACGGGCAAGGTTTGAACATTAATAAATGGTTGGTAGCACTACAAACATGTAAAATATTTTAATACCTGTTTAGCACAATCGAATTAAGTGTTTTCTGTTTTGACAATTCAACCTCTGATTTCCATTAGCCGATTATTTCACATTATTGGATGGATTTTATTTATTAATAATTTAGGCGTTACCCCAGAGTACTCAAGGGTCGGGCTTTACTCATTGGTTTATTTTTCAAATTAATGAAATCGTGAATATAGATACTTCACTATTCAATTCCTGTCCCGAAACCTCCTGATTGGGGATTTCAAATATTTAGCCTGCACTAAGCGCAGTCGAAGTGTTCAATCCCTAATGCAACCTATCCGGTAGCTTTTTGGTTTTCCAAAACCAAGGGCATATTTTGGTTTGATTATTGCTATATTTAGTCCATTGAAACCATAGATGAAACTAAGAACCCCATCCTTACGTACCCGTATTTTTATCGTTATGATTCTGCTTGTGGTACTCGCTTCGGTACTTATCGCCGCAGTGGCCATTTATCAGTATAATGAAGAAACTACCGATTATCATACACAACGGTTACAACGAAAAGAGGACAATATAAAAACCCATTTGCGCAGGGTGTTGAACGGCAGACAGAACACTTGGGAAGTAAAAACAAGGAATATCCCCCTAATTTTTAAGGATCAAATCAGCAATATTGCCGACATCCATAAGCTGCAAATCAATTTATATGATTTGGAAGGTAATTTGTTGATTACCTCAAAAGCCGACCTAAAACCGAACGAAGCCGACAAGTGTATTGAAACAGAAATACTAAATACTATTTCTAATAGGCCCTCCCATCGCTTTGTGGATAAAATTGAGGAAAACGGTGAAGCCTATCAATCCTCCTATACATATTTGTACGATAACCGGTCTAAACCTCTTGCAATTTTAAACCTGCCTTATTTAGAAAAAGATGATTTTCTGGCACGGGAGCTGAGTGAGTTTTTAGGGCGTTTGGGCTATGCATACTTGTTTATATTGGGTGCCGCAATCGCTATTGCCTTTTTCCTATCCAGTTATATTACCAAATCCTTGAAGACCATTAGTGATAAAATCAATGCTACTAGGTTGGAAAAGCGGAATGAAAAAATCGTTATTGACGATACCAGCGAAGAGATTTCAACGCTAGTCAATTCCTATAATTCAATGATTGACGAATTGGAGGAAAGTGCAGTAAAACTGGCGACGAGCGAACGCGAACAGGCCTGGCGTGAAATGGCAAAACAGGTGGCGCACGAGATTAAAAATCCTTTGACCCCGATGCGCTTAACGGTACAAAATTTCCAAAGGAAGTTTAACCCAGATGATGAAAATATCACCACAAAGGTTGATGAATACAGTAAAACCCTAATTCAGCAGATTGATACAATGAGCTCGATTGCCTCGGCATTTTCAAACTTTGCTAAAATGCCGGCACAGAAAAACGAAACCCTAAATGTGGTGAACATTGTAAAGCTGGCACTGGAAATTTTCAACGAGGATTATATCGTATTCACTTCGGATAAAAAAGAGATAATTGCTAAATTTGATAGGACACAATTAATCCGTGTGGTAACCAATTTGGTGAAGAATGGCATCCAGGCTACAACAGATGATAAAACACCCCAAATTGTGGTGCACGTTAGCGAAAAGGACACCGATGTGCATATCACGGTTGCGGACAATGGTACAGGAGTTTCAGAGGAGAATAAAAGTAAGGTTTTCGAACCCAAGTTTACTACAAAAACCAGTGGGATGGGCTTAGGTTTGGCTATGGTCAAAAACATAGTAGAAACGTATAATGGCACTATTTCTTTTGAGTCTGAAAAAGGTAAGGGTACTGTGTTTAAAGTTGTGTTTCCAAAAGGATAAGTACTAGTTTCATATATTCAAATTATGGGTTATAATAATATTTTAGTTCAATCGGAAGACGGTATTGCAACAATAACCATCAATCGACCTAAAAAGTTGAATGCGTTAAATCAAGAAACAATTCAAGAGTTACATGAGGCATTTAATGTTACAGATGAAGATAAAGACACAAAAGTTATAATTGTGACTGGAAGTGGAGAAAAGGCTTTTGTTGCGGGTGCCGACATTAGTGAATTCGCCGATTTCAACGTAGAAGAAGGCACGCATTTAGCGACCAATGGTCAAAAAATACTTTTTGATTTTGTGGAGAATTTATCCACCCCGGTTATCGCAGCCGTCAACGGTTTTGCATTAGGCGGCGGATTGGAACTTGCCATGGCATGCCATTTTAGAGTAGCCAGTGATAATGCCAAAATGGGCTTGCCCGAAGTGTCTTTGGGGCTTATTCCGGGTTATGGGGGTACGCAACGGTTGCCTCAACTTGTAGGCAAAGGGCGCGCAATGGAACTGATTATGACGGGTAGTATGATTGATGCCAACCAGGCTTTAAATTATGGTCTTGTCAACCATGTGACGTCTCAGGAAGAATTGTTGCCGCTGTGTCATAAAATAGCACTTAAAATTCTGCAAAATTCACCCGTAGCTATTGGAGCTGCGGTTAGGGCAATTAATGCCAGCACTAAAAAAGGCGTTAATGGTTTTCAAACTGAAATTACCGAATTTGGTAACTGTTTTGGTACCGAAGATTTTGAAGAGGGTACTACCGCATTTTTAGAAAAACGGAAGGCTGATTTCCCTGGGCGATAATTGTTTGATTCCCTAATACACCAAAAACGTCAGCCAAGCCATTGTGACTAGAGTCAAGATAATAAACAAGGGCAAAATAAATTTCAACCATTTATCAAATCCAATGTTGACGATGGCCAAGGCAGCTAAAATTAATCCGGTAGGGTTAATTAAGAAAAACAGCCCCATGCCGTAATTGTAGGCATCTACAATGATTTCTCTACCAATATTTACGGTTTCAGCCAAAGGCGACATAATGGGCATGGTCAACACCGCCATACCGGATGATGAAGGCATAAAAAAGGATAACCCGCTATAAATAAACAACATAACATTGGCAAAAACGCCTTTATGCATCCCTTCGGTTATGGTGCTGGCATGGAATAAAATAGTATCGCTAATAAGGCCGTCTTCCATTAAAATAGTGATGCCTCGGGCTATGCCCACGATAAAAGCTACGCTCAACAAATCCGCAGCCCCTTTAACAAAGGTTTCAATAAAGATACGTTCCTTGATTTGGCCTATAAACCCAATGAGGATAGCGCCTATCAAAAATACGGTGGTCATTTCCACAAACCACCAATCGAGAAAAGATACACCCACGATCATAATGATAAAACAAAGTGAAAACACCATAGTAATTAACCTTAACCTATTGGTGAATACTACATCCTTGCCATTCGTTTTCATTCCAAAAAGGGCTTCAATTTCTTCTTTTTGCGAATAAACAAAGGATTTAGAAGGGTCTGCTTTGACCTTTTTGGCATATCTCAAAATGTAAAAAATAGTGATGGCAACACAGATAATCAGCATAATTAATCTGTTTTGAAGCCCACTGGTCCAACTGATTCCAGCGGCATCCGAAGCAATTATCGTTGAAAATGGATTTATAGTGGAACACATAGTCCCGATTGCAGAACCTAGAAAAACGCAAGCCAAGCCAGTAAGTGCATCATACCTAGCAGCAAGAAATACGGGAATCAAAATGGGATAAAACGCCATGGTTTCTTCAGCTAGACCAAATGTAGTGCCCCCTGCCGCTATTAGAGTAGTAACCAAAATTATTAAAATAAACTCCCTGCCTTTTAAGGTTTTGGCCATCCACGAAATTCCTGCATCAAATGCTCCCGTTGCATTCATTATGCCAATCAGCCCACCAATGATAAGTATCAAAAATATAATATCCGCGGCCGCGATAATGCCTTTGACGGGAGATTTGGCCAGCTCTGCCCATCCCTGCGGATTGGGAGGCAGTTCCTTGTAAGTGTTGGGGATACCAATGGGTTTATAAATATCGCCATTGGTAAATTTTTCAATGGGAATGTTTACTCCAAGGGAATCCAAAATGTTCTGGGTAGCTGGTAAGATCTTGGTTTTATCCAAACTTTTTATCTGAAGCGCATTTCTAGAGACATCATAACCCAAGCTATCGTATTTTCCAGAAGGCACTAACCAAGTCAATACAGCTACGAAAACAGCAATTAAAATAAGAATGGTTTGTGCTGATGGGAACTTTAGTTTTTTCATATGAAATTTGGCCTGTTTTCTAGACAATTCATTTGCTGGGCGATAGTGAAAAGCTAAGTTAATTGATTTTTTTGCAAAGCCAGCTTGGGTTCACCTGATTTGTTGATAACCTGTCTCTGTTTTAACAATTTTGAATGTGATTTATGAGTAATTTTAAAGAGTCAGGTGTCCCCATTTACACTTTAAATTTTAGTTTTATGAACCCCAAGTCTGTTATAAAAGGACGTGGCGCACAGCTTAACGTCCCAAATCGTTTTTTCGAAATACACCACGAAATGCGCGACGATTTTCTTGAATTTTGCCAAAAAGAAGGCGAGGTGGCCGACAAAAACAAAACGAAGTATTTAGAAGTATTTCCGAAAACTATCGTCAACAAAGTAGAAAGTCCAGATGTTGGGATGCGGTATTCCATGAACCCCTACCAAGGTTGTGAACACGGCTGTATTTATTGCTACGCCCGAAACACTCACGAATATTGGGGCTATAGTCCTGGGTTGGATTTTGAACGTCGTATTTTAGTAAAAAAAGATGCGCCAAAATTACTGGAGCAACTGCTAAAAAAGAAAAGTTGGAAGGCTCAAACCATTGTGCTGTCAGGGAATACGGATTGTTATCAGCCTGCAGAACAAAAATTCAAAATCACCAGACAATGTTTGGAAATATTTTTAAAATACAGGCATCCCGTTGGAATTATAACAAAAAATACTAGAATTTTGGAGGATTTGGATGTTTTGATGGCACTGGCAGAAGACAATTTAGTGGGTGTAAACATTTCTATTACTTCCCTTTCAGAAGATACTAGGCGTATTTTGGAGCCAAGAACAGCAACAATAAAAAAGCGCCTGGAAACCGTAAATTTGCTAAGCAACAAAGGTATTCCGGTTAATGTAATGATTGCCCCAATTATACCGTCAATCAATAGCCATGAAATTTTATCTATAGCAAAGGCAGCTTCAGATAACGGAGCAGTATCCATTGGTCATACCGTTGTAAGGTTGAACGGTGCGATTGGCCAAATATTTACAGATTGGATCAAAAAAACCATGCCGGATAGAGCCGATAAGGTACTGCACCAAATTGAAGATTGCCACGGGGGTACGTTGAATGATTCCCGATATGGCACAAGAATGCACGGCGAAGGCAAAATTGCCGAGCAAATCAATAAAATGATGGCACTGGCGAAAATCAAGTACTTTAAGGATAAAGGTATGCCACGATTGAATGGAGAGTTGCACGACTCCTTTAAGGACGGACAACTAAAACTGTTTTAAGGTTATAAAAAAAGCGGGCAATCGCCCGCTCTTCATCATAAATTCATTGAGATAATTGACTAAATATACTCTACAAATGTTCTTCCTTTGGATTTATAGACTATCTTGTAATTTCCTTCTTCTAAGCCTGTTAGCTTGTAAATTCTTTCAATTACTTTGGTGTTTTCAATAGTTTCGGCATATACCAGTTCTTCTGTTGAGCCGAAATCACTGTTTTCAAAATAAATCTTTATTGAAAGAGGAGATCTATCCAAGGCTAACTTGGTAACAAAAACCTTATCACTCTTTATGCGGGTTACAGGCTTATAAAAAGTCTGGATCATACTTTTGTCAAATGATACGTCAAGGCCCTTTACAGTTAAAGGAATGACATTGATTTCTACATCTTTATCCAGTTCTACAATGTAACTTCCGTTTGGGAGTTTGGTGAAATCGAACCCCTTAGTATAGTTTCCAGATTTCTGAATCGACTCTTTATACAGAATGACACCATTTTGATCCTTAATAGTAAAAAGGTTACCTTCCTTAACGTTAGTTAAAGTAAGAACAATTCTATCGTCCTCATTAGTTGAGGCGTAGAATAAGGACTCGTTTGCGTATCCAATAACCGTGGCAAATAGAGCTACCATTAAGAATACTTTTTTTGAATGTTTAATCACGTTTTTCATAATTTGGGTTTTTAACGTTGAACACTTCAAAAGTAAGATGATCCTTTGGGGTGTAAAACATTGATATTGATATATTTATATGTAAAATTACCCGTTAAATTTGTGTTAGTTTTAGGTTAAGTTAATATGGTATATTGTAGGGTTAATATGATATAATTGTAATAGTTGATGGCTTTTCAGGAGTTGGGCTTAATTTCCTTAATGAAATTTTAACAATGCATGTGCAGAAAACAAAGATTAATAAAACCTGGTGAGCATTTTAAACAAAAAATTATAAGGAAGTTCAAGTAATTTTGGGGCGCCAAGTATTATTTAGAGAACACTTTGCACGACTAAAATACTTTACCCAGGCAAATTTTGCTTATTTTAAGCGCAACATCCTATCGAAAACTTTCGGGACGAATTTGAAAGAGTTTTATCAAAATCCCTAAAGGCTAAAGCACTCTTTAAAAATGAGGCATAAAAAAAGTGGGCCACCACAGCCCACTTTCAACCAACTAAACTAAATAAGACATTAAAATTAATTATTAATGTATACTGTAATTCTCTTCTTGAGAATAATAAACTATTTTAAAGTTTCCTTTTCTGGAGCGTTTGTAAATACGCTCCAAGTGTTAGGTACTCTATATGCTTTCAAAGAATACTAATCCCTAAGCGTCCAAAAACGCTGTTGTATCCTTCATAGTATACTCCGTCTTTCTCGATCGATTCCTTATAAAGTATAGAACCATTAGAATCTTTATTAGAAAGGAGTTTACCTTGTTTTACGTTTGAAAGAACGAAAGCTACTTTTTTTGCATCTTTTAAAATGATTTTATCAGTGTCATAAACGTAACCCATAACCGTAGCCACAGTTGCTAAAATCAGGATTACTTTTTTTGACTTGATAAATACGTTCTTCATGATTTGGGATTTGTCACGCTTTACTCTGCAAAGATATGGGCCAAATAGGTGCTGGAAAACATCAATTTTGGCATATTTATATGCTATTTTAACTGTTAAATCAATGTTAATAAACCGTGAAGTTAATTTAGCATACATTTGTGATAATTAAGAATATAATGTATGCATAATAAATGGTAAATTTGTTTTAAAATTGCTGCCCATGATTAATAAGAAACCTACATTTAAAAAGCTTTCCCCTTCCTTTGGCAATAGTATATTGGTGAATCAGCACACGGATAAACAGGACAGAAACGAAATGTTTTGGCACTTTCATCCTGAATTGGAACTTATATATGTAAACCAAGGCCAAGGGAAAACGCATATAGGCAATCATTTATCCTATTTTAACAATAGTCAGTTGATTTTGATCGGGTCAAATTTACCCCACAATGGTTTTACGGATAGATTGACAGCGGAAGGCATTGAGACTACCGTTCAGTTCAAACCTGACTTTTTAGGCAAGGACTTCTTTGAAAGTGTACAAGAGGCTGGTGCCATAATTTCGTTGTTTGAAAAGGCAAAAAAAGGCATCAAGTTTAATAGAACTGCCAAGAATACCGTCGGGCCTAAGATTGAAAAATTAAATGATTATGACGGTTTTGAAAGAATTTTAAAACTACTTGAGATTTTGCAATATCTGGCCATAACAGATGACTATACCATTTTGAATGCCGAAGGCTTGGTTTTTGAGACAGAGCCACAGGATACTGACAAGATCAAAACTATTTATAAATACGTAAACGCCAATTTTCAGGAACATATTGCTTTGGAGGAAATTGCAGATAAGGTAAGTATGACCGTACCTGCATTTTGCCGTTATTTCAAGAAAACTACTGGAAAGACATTTACCCAATTGGTTAACGAATACCGAGTGGTGCATGCTACAAAGCTACTCAACGAAAGTAATATGAGTATAGCAGACATTTGTTACGAGTGCGGGTTCAATAACTTTTCGCATTTCAACAAACAGTTTAATGAGATTATTGGTAAAAGTGCCTCCAATTACCGTAAGGAGATAAAGCATATTATTCAGTAGTAAAAGTACGAGTTGTATGGACAAAATTGACAAAACCATTGCGTATTACAATACTAAAATCGATGGCATTTTGGAATTTATAAATTCCAACGATAATTTAACTGTGGAACAAGTCATAGAAAAAGGAGAAGAATTATCCATTTTGGAATACAAGCTAACAGCGTTGGAAGTGGCAAAGGAAAATTGAGGAACCGCAGATTATAACTCATTGAGGAACTGTTTCATTTTATGAGGCAGTTTTTTATTGGAATAATTTTGAGAGCATATTATCTAGGGAGAATAATCTTTATAAAATGAAAAAGGTGGACGAGATGTCCACCTTTTTGCCCCAAATCTACCATAAACTTAACCTACTTATGTTATGGTGGTTCAAAGATAGAAGGGTAGTAGAGATTGTTAAAATATTTTGGCTAAAGTGCTAGATAAATTGGCTTAACCGAGGTAATGCTAGAAAATACGGTTAAACTGCACGGTACGGGGATTTCCAGAAGAAAGCTGAAATTAAATTGAAAGCGGTATAAATAAAAAAAGGCGAACAGATGTTCACCTTTTTTTGCCCCAAATCTACCATGAACTTAACCTACTTATGTTATGGTGAGACCAATTTATATCTATTTAAGATAACCAGAATATTTATTAGATGAATAGCGTATTTATCGGATAAAATACATTTTTTATGGTTGAAGTCGCATTTTTAGCAGTTAAAGCGTTGAATTTTATCGATTTGCTAATTAATAGGCACGTTCGTTATTTCCTTCATAAAAATTAATAAACGCACGATTCACAACACGGTTGCCACCGTCGGTAGGATAGTCACCAGTAAAATACCAGTCGCCCAAGTGCTCCGGACAGGCCTTGTGTAAATTCGCAACCGGCTGAAAAAGAATCTTTACTTCGGCATTAACGGTGCCGTCACTTAGCAATTCCGATATTTTATTCGAAATTTCATCGTCAGTGAAAGGCGCATACACTTCCTTTACAAAGTTTTGAACATTCTTGTCCTCCAAATTTTCCTGGGCCTTACATTTTTTATAAACCTCCTCAATAATATTGTAGATACCCCTTTCTTTTAAAAGCGCAAGGGTTGCCCTAAAAGCCACCAAGTCTTCCAATTTAGCCATATCGATACCATAGCAATCCGGATAGCGAATTTGTGGAGCTGAAGAGACAACCACAATACGTTTAGGATTTAAGCGGTCCAGCATTTTTAGGATACTTTTTTTCAAAGTGGTTCCCCGTACGATACTGTCGTCAATAATCACCAAGTTATCGTTAGGTTTAATAACGCCGTAAGTAACATCATAAACATGAGCTACCAAATCATCCCGACTGCTATCTTCGGTAATAAAAGTTCTTAGCTTTACGTCTTTTATGGCAATCTTCTCTACACGGATCCGCTCAGAAAGGATTTGAGTTACTTTTTCGGAAGAAATACTTCGTTTGCCTTTTAATATATATGAGGTTTTCTCTTTGTTCAATTCCGATTCCGCCGTTTCAATCATACCAAAAAAGGAAGTCTCAGCAGTGTTTGGAATATACGAAAACACAGAGTTTTTAAGATCATTGTCAATGGCTTCCAAAACCTTTGGCATTAATAATTTGCCCAACATTTTTCGTTCTTGGTAAATTTCGGCATCGCTTCCTCTGGAAAAATAGATGCGCTCAAATGAACAGGCCTTCCTTTCCAAAGGCTCTAAAATTTGTTTTATCGAAAATTCACCGGACTTTTTAGTGATAATCGCATGCCCTGGAGGAAGTTCGTTTACGTCATCAAACTTTACATTGAAAACAGTTTGAATAACTGGTCGCTCGGATGCCACAACAATGATTTCGTCGTCCGTGTAATAATAACAAGGCCTGATGCCTGCAGGGTCTCTTAATACAAAGGAATCGCCATGCCCAATTAGTCCGGCCATAGCATAGCCCCCATCCCAGTTTTTTGCCGCGCGCTTTAGTATTTTGCCCACTTTAAGCCGTTCGGCAATTAGCGGGGAAGCTTCCTGTTTGTTGTAACCTTCCTTTTTGAGGTCCTTATAGATTTTGCTGACAGCATCATCTAGAAAATGCCCGATTTTTTCCATTACAGTAATGGTGTCCGTATATTCCTTTGGATGCTGGCCCAATTCAATTAAATTTTGGAAAAGCTCCTTAACATTGGTCATATTAAAGTTTCCCGCCATAATCAGGTTTCGGTGCATCCAGTTGTTCTGTCTTAAAAATGGATGTACGCTCTCCACACTATTTTTTCCAAACGTACCGTAGCGCACATGACCTAAAAGCAGCTCACCAATGTAGGGGATATTTCTTTTTTGAAGCGCAACATCATCATGATATTCAGGGTGCTCCTTAAAGGCTGTGTTCACCCTTTCATTTATTTGGTCAAAAATATCCTGAATCGGCTGTTGAGCAACAGACCTAATCCGGCTAATATAACGTTGCCCAGGTTTAACATCCAGTTTAATACTGGCAAACCCAGCACCGTCCTGCCCACGATTGTGCTGTTTTTCCATCATGAGGTACATTTTGTTTACCCCATAAAATGCACTGCCGTATTTTTCCTTGTAATACTCCAAAGGTTTTAACAACCTTATCATTGCAATGCCGCATTCGTGTTTAATGGCGTCACTCATATCAATAATTATATCAAATAAAAACGCACTCGTTTAGAGTGCGATACATTATGTTAATTCAATTTCAAACTGCGTCAGTTGTTTAAACTGCAATAATCGTTTTTCCACCTCTCGGGGGGTTAAATTTTGCATCCGCTCGGTGCCAAATTTTTCAACACAGAACGATGCCAATGTTGAACCAAGAATGACTGCGTTTTTCATGTTGTCAAATGAATAGTCATTGGTTTTGGCCAAATATCCCGCAAATCCACCGGCAAATGTATCTCCAGCCCCAGTAGGGTCAAATACTTCTTCTAGCGGTAATGCCGGGGCATAAAATACTTCACCATTGTGAAATAACAATGCGCCGTGCTCACCTTTTTTTATCACTACATATTTTGGGCCCATTTCATGAATTTTTCTTGCGGCAACCACTAGCGAGTACTCCCCAGTTAGCTGACGGGCTTCTTCATCATTAATGGTAATAACGTCAATTCGTTTTATTACATTGATTAAATCGTCCCAAGCATTGTCCATCCAAAAATTCATGGTATCCAAAATTGTCAACTTTGGCCTTTTCTTCATTTGGTCCAATATACTGCTTTGGACGAGTGGATGCAGGTTTCCTAACATCACTACTTCGGCATCCTTGTAGTCTTCTGGAACAACAGGTTTAAAATCGGCAAGTGTATTTAGCTCCGTTATTAGAGTGTCCCTTGTATTCATGTCATTATGATACCGACCACTCCAAAAAAATGTTTTGCCCTCCTTCACGATTTCGATTCCCGAGATATCAAGGTTTTTATTCGATAACAGGTCTAAATATTCCTGTGGGAAATCGCCACCAACCACAGATACCAAAGTGGCATCCACATTAAAATTTGAAGCAGAAAGGCCAATAAAGGTTGCAGCACCACCAAGGATTTTATCGGTTTTACCGAATGGCGTTTCAATAGCATCAAATGCTACGGTGCCAACAATTACTAATTTGCCCATGAAGAGGAATCCTGATTTTTTGCAAATATAAGTTATTTAAATGCTTAAACCATATTATTTTTTGAACAGAGATGGGCACTAAAACTAACGCTATTTTCGCCCAAAATCAGCAGGGATCTCACCCCAAGCTTTGGTTTCCCATTTAACGATTGTAGTGGTGTAAGTATTGTTTTTGAGCCAATCTACAGCTCGGTCCACCAACTCAAAAACAGGCTTGTTCTTTTCGCTTCTTGCCAGCTTGGTATTGCATTTTTTCTTTTTTACCCAACTTATTGCAGTCCTGGAATCTGTGTAAACAATACGATCACTTTTCTTTTTTTTCAATAGGGCAAGGGCGTGAACGATGGCTAAAAACTCGCCAATATTATTAGTGCCTTCCTCAAATGGGCCTTGGATAAACAGTTGCTTTTTGGTTTTAGTGTCCACACCGCGGTATTCCATTTTGCCTGGGTTTCCCGAAGACGCGGCATCCACTGCAATGGAATTGTAATTGGGTTGGCCAATTTTTTTCAATTGTTCTTCTGAAAGTTCACTCTTAAAGGTTTTGTTTTTTCCAATGTAATCTTTGTAGTTACCTTTCAGAGCTTTTTTGGCAGCTTCAAATGTAGCAAAGGATTTATAGACAGCACCCTCAAAATTTGTGACTTGGGCTTTGCAGTCCTCCCAGGTTTCAAAAACCCCGGTGTGGTGGCCTTTCCAAACAGTGTAGTATTTCTTTTTTTTCTTGCTCATTTTGATGGTGGCTGAGGTTCTCGAAGCCACAATTATTTTTCTTAAGATGGCACTTCGAGAGCCTCAGCGCCCAAAAGCCGAGCAACCACCTTAGGAAAGTGTGCCATCTCCAACTCATGAATCTTTTCAGCAACATCTTCAGCTGTATCATCTTTAGAAACATTACATTTCGCCTGAAAAATAATTGCGCCCTCGTCATAATTTTCATTTACGTAATGAATAGTGATGCCCGTTTCAGTTTCGCCATTGGCGACAACGGCCTCGTGGACGTGCATCCCGTACATTCCCTTTCCTCCAAACTTGGGCAATAATGCGGGATGTACATTGATCACTTTATTGGGAAACTCATTTAAAATAAACTCAGGAAACTTCCATAAAAAACCCGCCAAAACAATTAAATCTGGTTGGGATGCCTTTAAGATATTTAACACATCATCTGATTTTGAAAAGGCTATCCTGTTGAATGATAGTGCGCTAACTTTTAAATTTTTGGCACGTTCCAAAACTTTGGCACGGGGATTGTTGGTCAGTACTTGAATAACAGATGCATTATCGCTGTTGTGAAAAAACCTGATTAAATTTTCAGCATTAGTACCACTTCCGGACGCAAAAATTACAATACGTTTCATTTACAGACTATAGTGTTAAAGATTGTTCAAACAAAAAGAACTGGTTTGGGCTTTTTTATTGGCGCGAAAAATAGGGATTTTTTGCTCAATTGAAGACTTTTTTGAATTGCATAGTTTCGCTATGGAATGATAAAAAGGCAAAAAGTGGGTGAAAAAGAGCATTTTGGAGCCAATTAAAAAAAGTTTAAGCCAGTTCAGAGAATAATTATTAACAATTAGCTGGTAATTCATAATTACTTAATTCGAATTTTTCGTAAATTACGAACACATTTTTAACGTAAAAGCACGGATTAAAATAAAGTTTTTTATTTTTGCCAACTAATTAAACCATTAAAATTACAAGATTATGTCAGACATTGCATCAAGAGTTAAAGCGATTATTGTAGACAAGTTAGGAGTAGATGAAAACGAAGTAGTTGCTGAAGCTAGCTTCACTAACGATTTGGGAGCAGACTCTTTAGACACTGTAGAATTAATTATGGAGTTTGAGAAAGAATTCGATATTCAAATTCCGGATGATCAAGCTGAGAACATTGCTACAGTTGGTCAAGCTATCTCTTATATAGAAGAAGCAAAATAAGCATAACATTTTATGGAACTAAAGCGCGTTGTAGTCACAGGATTAGGAGCTTTAACCCCGATTGGCAATACCAAGGACGAATATTGGCAAGGCTTAATTGGTGGTAAAAGCGGTGCTGCGCCTATAACATATTATGACACCGAAAAATTCAAGACCAAATTCGCTTGCGAGGTCAAGAATTTTGATGCGACCGAGTTTATCGACAGAAAAGAAGCTCGCAAAATGGATAAGTTTGCGCAATATGCTATGGTAGCTTCGGACGAAGCTATTGCAGATGCCAAACTGGACGTTGATGCGGTAGATAAATTGCGCGTTGGTGTAATATGGGGAGCGGGTATTGGAGGCCTTGAAACCTTTCAGCAAGAAGTTTTGAACTTTGCTGGAGGCGATGGTACCCCGAGATTTAATCCTTTCTTTATTCCTAAAATGATTGCAGATATAGCACCTGCAAACATCTCCATAAAATATGGTTTTATGGGGCCTAATTATACCACGGTTTCTGCCTGTGCCTCTTCGGCAAATGCATTGTTCGATGCCTTGAACATGATACGTTTGGGTCATTGCGATGTGATTGTAACAGGAGGAAGTGAAGCAGCAGTAACCATTGCCGGTATGGGTGGTTTTAATGCCATGCATGCCCTGTCCACTAGAAATGAAAGCCCAGAAACGGCATCTCGTCCTTTTGACGCAACAAGGGATGGCTTTGTTTTGGGAGAAGGTGCTGGAGCACTTGTTCTAGAGGAGTACGAGCATGCCAAGGCAAGAGGGGCAAAAATATATGCCGAAGTAGCAGGGGGTGGTTTATCCTCTGACGCTTATCATATGACTGCACCTCATCCAGAGGGCATTGGTGTAGTTGAAGTCATGAAAAATTGTTTAGAGAACGCAGGTTTAAAACCTGAAGATGTAGATCATATAAACACACATGGCACTTCAACACCGTTAGGCGATGTAGCCGAGTTAAAGGCGATTTCCAAAGTGTTTGGGGACCATGCCAAAAACATCAATATAAATTCAACCAAATCAATGACCGGGCATCTTTTGGGAGCAGCCGGAGCTATTGAAGCTATTTCCAGTATTTTGGCAATAGAAAATGGGATTGTACCTCCAACAATTAATCATACAACCGTTGACGAGAATATCGATCCAGAGTTGAATTTAACATTGAACAAGGCACAAAAAAGAGATGTAAAGGTTGCCATGAGTAATACCTTCGGATTTGGCGGTCATAACGCCTGTGTAGTATTCAAGAAAACAGATTAAATCCCGAGTGCAATAAACCATAACGATAAATTAATTTTTACATATGAAACTTGGTTTATTACATCTGACATTAAGCTAAACTATTGCAAATCAGATGAAAAACATTCGTAACATATTAAATTCCCGTTCCAAGCGAAACGGGAATTTTTTTGTGCGATTAACTAAGATTTTAGGCTATAAACCCAAGAAGATAGAAATTTACCAGACGGCTTTTACCCACCGTTCTATGAACATAAGGGACAAAATGGGAAACGCCATCAATTATGA
Organism: Hyunsoonleella aquatilis; assembly: GCF_014270105.1. Lineage (GTDB taxonomy): Bacteria > Bacteroidota > Bacteroidia > Flavobacteriales > Flavobacteriaceae > Jejuia > Jejuia aquatilis. The sequence goes on along the minus strand of NZ_JACNMF010000006.1, from coordinate 2,845 downwards.
GCGCATGGAATTTCTCGGGGATGCCATGCTTAGTGCCGTTATAGCTTCACATTTATTTCAGGAAGTACCGGGGGGAGATGAGGGCTATTTGACTAAAATGCGCTCAAAAGTAGTTAGTCGCGAACACCTCAATGAACTGGGAAAAGAGCTCAATTTGATTGAACTCGTAGAAAGTAAAATTCCTGCCGGACAGTTTGGTGATAATATTCATGGCAATTTATTTGAAGCTTTGGTTGGAGCCATTTTTCTCGATAGAGGGTATAAGTACTGTGAAAAATTTATCTACAAGCGCATTATAGATCCCCATGTGGATATCGAACAATTGGAAGGTAAGGTCATCAGCTATAAGAGCTTATTGATTGAATGGTGCCAAAAGGAAAAAAAGTTGTTTGGATATAATGTTTATGAGGACACCGGAAATGATGACGTAAGACATTTTTCGGTAAAATTGTCCATAGACGACAAAATTGTTGCCAAAGCAAGAGCTACCTCCAAGAAAAAAGCAGAGGAAAAGGCATCAAAACGTGCATTTTTTGCGTTTCAAAGTAAAATGTCTAAAATGATATAAGCAAAAGGAACGCAACTATAACGTTTTAGTTCATTTTTCATATTAAGAAACGGTAAATCGGTTTACTTCTAAATAGAAATAGCACTATATTTACACGCGAATAAGTCAGGTTATGGCAGTACACAAACTTATTTTAGATGATATTTTTGAAGATATTTCGTGTACGTTGATTGCTTTGCACTGTACTATCGAAGACTATCGTTTGGCCTATCTTTTAAATAAAAATCTAAGTATTAATTTAACGAGAAAAGCCGAAGATTTAGATTTCAACAAAGGCATGAGCAAGTATTCCATTTACGAATGGGAGGATAAAAAGCAACTCATGACCTGGAATTTGGTTTCCAATATTTGTAAAACGGAAACCGAGGTAGAAATGGATTACCAAACCTTGTTTAATACGCAACAAAAAATCATCAAAACCTATCATTTGATTCCCGAATATAGGAAGGTGAATTATTTTTTGAAGATAGACAGTGAGTTTAACGGTAACAAGGAAAAGTATTTTATAAATAACCTTCTTAAGATTTCGCATATAGCCATGGCGTATGCTATTGATGTAAACCGATTGAAATCTAAGGAGAATTTAATTTTTGATTAATGGCGCAGACAAAAAAAACCAAAATAGTTGCAACATTAGGTCCAGCAACCAGTACGAAGGAAGTATTGAAGGGGATGCTGGACGAAGGTGCTAATGTATTCCGGATAAATTTTTCGCATGCCAATTACGAGGACGTTAAGGAGCGCATTGGCATGATTAGGGAGTTGAATGAGGAGTTCGGTTATAACGCCGCGATTTTAGCCGATTTACAGGGGCCAAAACTTCGCGTTGGTGTAATGAAGGAAGAAGTGATTGTAAATCCAGGTGATGAAATTATTTTTGCCACAGGAAAGCGTTTTGAAGGTACCAAGGAGCGCGTGTACATGACATACGATAATTTTCCGCAGGATGCAAAAGCAGGAGAGCGTATCCTATTAGATGATGGAAAATTGATTTTTGAAGTAGTGTCCACTGATAAAAAATCTGAGGTAAAAGCAAGAGTTATCCAAGGTGGCCCTTTAAAATCTAAGAAGGGAGTAAACCTTCCAAATACGGATATATCGCAGCCAGCACTGACAGAGAAGGATATTGAAGATGCTATTTTTGCAGTAAGTCAGGACGTGGATTGGATTGCATTGTCCTTTGTACGCCATGCGGAAGATTTGATGCAACTTCGCGATTTGATAAAGGAGCACAGCGATTATAAAATCCCGATTGTTGCAAAAATCGAAAAACCCGAAGCTGTTGAAAATATTGATAAAATCGTCACTCAATGTGACGGTATCATGGTAGCCCGGGGCGATTTGGGTGTTGAGGTACCTGCAGAAGAAGTGCCATTGATTCAAAAGCAGTTAGTACTACGAGCCAAAAAAGCAAGAATCCCTGTAATTATTGCCACACAGATGATGGAAACTATGATTTCCAGCTTAACTCCAACCCGAGCGGAGGTAAACGATGTGGCCAATTCCGTAATGGATGGCGCTGATGCCGTAATGCTCTCGGGGGAAACTTCGGTGGGGCAATATCCCGTACAGGTGATTCGGCAAATGAGTGATATCTTAAAAGGGGTGGAGAATTCCCCTTTGATAAAAGTACCAGAATTACCACCGCATATCCGAACCAATCGCTATATCACAAAATCAGTTTGCTATCATGCCGCGTTAATGGCAAACGAAATCAACGCAAAGGCTATTTCTACACTAACCAATAGTGGGTACACAGCTTTTCAAATTTCCGCTTGGAGACCCTCCTGTCATATTTTGGTCTTCACCTCAAACAAGCGGATTTTGACACGTTTAAGCCTCTTGTGGGGCGTACGTGCCTTTTTCTACGATAAATTTGTTAGTACTGATGAAACTATTGAGGATGTAAACTCCATTGCCTGTAAAAAGGGCTATTTAGATGTTGGCGATATGTTGGTAAGTTTGGCGGCAATGCCGATCCAAGCAAAAGGGATGGTGAATACGTTGAGGGTTACTGAGATTGAGACTTGTAGTTTCTAGTTTTGATCTTACTTTTTAAAGAGGATTATGCCAGAGCAGTAGTCGTTGAAAGATTATGATTAGGGCGTTCCCCTCGATGCCACCTTAGAGCGTTTTATGAAACCCCCGTCCTCGGGTCAGGCTTTCACTACTCAATCCCTCCTTCGTCGGGGATTTCAAACATGCCGTTCAATCCCTAACGCACAGGGTGTTTGCAAAGGTTTTGTGCTAAATTACAGCTTTTGTGTTTTTTGGGTA
>NZ_JACNMF010000005.1 GCF_014270105.1 Hyunsoonleella aquatilis | reverse complement strand
CGAGGAGTTTATTTGTTCCTCGACAGCACCGGCAGGCTATGCGGACAATAATACGGACTGCGACGACACGGATGCATCCGTGAATACCCCGCAATTGTATTATGTTGATTTTGATGGCGATGGTTTCGGTTCCACCGCCGAGGAGTTTATTTGTTCCTCGACAGCACCGGCAGGCTATGCGGACAATAATACGGACTGCGACGACACGGATGCATCCGTGAATACCCCGCAATTGTATTACGTTGATTTTGATGGCGATGGCTTCGGTTCCACGGCCGAGGAGTTTATCTGTTCCTCGACAGTACCTGCAGGTTATGCAGACAATAATACGGACTGTGATGACGCGGATCCTAATGTCAATCCCGGCGTTTCAGAAATTGTAGGTAACGGCATTGATGATGACTGTGACCCGTCTACCTTGGACATGATAACTTATGTTTGGGCAGGAAACGTGGATTCCGATTGGACAGATAGTAACAACTGGGAAAGTGGTTTGGCTCCGGGCTTATCCCCAGCTTATGAAATTTTGATTCCTAGCGGTAGGCCAAATTATCCTGTTTTAACTTCAGGGCAAAATTTGGATTTGGCTTCTAGTGCGTCCATAGAAGTAGATACCGGCGCTTCATTGATGGTTTTACCAAATGTGGTAGTCACCAATAATGGGGTTATCACCAACAATGGCGTATTTGCCTTGAAGTCTGATGCAACAGGTTCAGCTTATATAGGTTCAGGAACTGGAACTTTCAATGGAGTTATAGACGTGGAACGTTATATTCCATCCAGAAGGGCTTTCAGGCTATTAAGTACTCCTGTGACTACAAGCGACTTTATTTCCAACAACTGGCAACAAGGTACGCACATCACAGGGTCGGTTTCTGGAGCAAATGGATTTGACGCCACGGTAACAGGTAATCCTTCTATGTATACTTTTGATAATTTTGGCCAGACATGGGATGCGATACCTAGTACAGATGCTACAAATTTAGTTACTGGAACCCCATACAGATTGATGGTACGTGGGGATAGAACCATTGATTTGAATGACAATAATGCTGTTCCAACAGCTACAACGTTAGTTTCAAAAGGTATATTGGAAGCTGAAAATGCAACGCCCGGGCCCTTGGCGCTTAATAATATTTCCGGAGGGTTTAGCTTTGTTGGAAACCCATTTCAGGCTCAGGTGGATATGAATGCCTTGCTTACATTTGGTTCTTCAAATGTTAGTACCCTTTTCTATTGGGTTTGGGATGCTTCCCTCGGAATTAGGGGGGCGTATGCCACCGTTATTGTGCCCACAGGGCAAGCCACAGCGGGTGTATCAAATGAGTTCCTGCAAGCTGGTCAAGCCTGTTTTGTGCGTACTTTAAATGATGGTCCGGCTTCCATTACTTTCTCGCAATCCAGCAAACATACCAGTTCGCCAGAAACACAAATATTTAAGAGGGGGACAGGGAAAAGTACAATAGGACAATTAAGTCTGAGCTTGTATGAGCGAGATGCATACAAAAATGGCGAACCGCCTTCTGATGGCCTTCTGATACTTTTTAATGAAAACGGAAACAATGAAGTTGACGGATTGGATGCAACTAAATTTACAAACTTGGATGAGAATTTAGCTGTTGACAATGAAGGTTCTTTGTTGAGTATTGAGAATAGAATGCACCCAACAGGGCTGGATGAAATTCAATTGTTTGTGGATAGCTATAGAGGCAAAAGCTATACGTTGCGCATAAATTCAAAAGGAATTGAAGGAGCAGTACCTATTCTATTGGATACCTATACCAATATGTCGGTTAGGCTAGATCAGGGCCCAGATATCAATTATAATTTTGATGTTGATCCAAGTATTGGCGAATCCATTAGCGCACATCGTTTTAAAATTATATTCGATTCTAAATCTTTGTCGATTCAGTCAGGTGATATTTGGGATGTAGAGATGTATCCCAACCCAACAGATGTTGGTTATTTTAGTTTGAATGTACCTCAAGGTGCGGATGACTTGGAAATCACTATTTATAATGTTTTAGGTGCAAAGGTGTTCCATAAGGATAACTTCACTCCTGGAAAAAAGACGATTATAAGTACTGGTTTTACGAAGAATAACGATAACGGGGTTTATTTAGTGAAAATGGAGTCTAAGGATCGTGTAGTTACTAAGAAGTTGATTATTAACTAAATTGATTAAAAGTGTGCATTAGGGGCTTATAAATCCTTCTTTTTCAGAGGTATAAAATTTTGTAAGATTTTAAAACCAAATACTTTGAAATAACATCAAAATAAAACTTCAATTTGAGCAAATCTTCAAAAATTAAAGGCTCAAATTGAAGTTTTTGTAATTCAGTAAGGTAAATCTGTAGAATAAAGAAATAAAGACCTTTTGTGCTAGCAAAATATGTATATTTGACGCACGAATTGCTGTGATCTATTGTAATGTTTTTATCAAAAGTAGATCGAAACCAAATCAAATGAATAATATATTAATCACTTCAGCAGGGAGAAGAGTGTCACTGGTAAAAGCCTTTCAAAACGAGTTGACTTCGATTTTTCCTGGGGCCAAAGTTTTTGTTGCGGATTTAAGGACAGATCTGTCTGCCGCGGCACAAATTGTGGATAAAGCTTTTGATATATGTAGGATTACTGATCCTGATTATATTCCTATGCTGTTGGATATATGTATTCAAAATGAGGTTAAGCTTGTAATACCTACTTTGGATACTGAGTTAGCGGTAATGGCGAAAAGTAAGTCTCTGTTTGATGACAAAGGCATTACACTGATGGTTTCAGATGAAGCGTTAATTCAGGTTTCTGATAATAAGGTGAACACCGAAAAGTTTTTTGATAAGCTTGATATTCCGGTGGGAAGGATTTACACTAAGGATAATTACAAACTTCCTGTCTACATAAAGCCTTTCAATGGTAGCCGAAGTATAGATAATTTCATCATCAAAAAGGAAAGTGATTTTAGTGAAAAACACTTTTCGGAAGATAGGTTTTTGTTTTTCGAATACTTAGACCACGATATTTACGAGGAATACACCTGCGATTTGTACTATGACAAAAAAGGTGACTTAAAATGTGCTGTGCCAAGAAAGCGAATTGAGGTACGAGGTGGCGAGGTAAGCAAAGGCATCACCAAAAAAGATGCGGTTTATGATTATATCATTTCTAAATTGACCAAACTTGAAGGGGCGAGGGGATGTATAACGTTTCAATTCTTCAAGAACAAAGAAAACGATGATATCCGAGGTATAGAAATCAATGCGCGTTTTGGAGGAGGTTATCCACTAACTTATTTGGCAGGAGGGAATTTCCCCAAATGGATTATTGAAGAATACTTATGTGACAAGTCCGTCGAAAATTTCCAGAATTGGGAGGAAGACCTATTAATGCTGCGCTACGACGCAGAAGTTTTGGTGCATGGACACAAAGCCTAAACCTATTGTTATTTTCGATTTGGATGATACACTCTATAACGAGTTGGATTATCTGAAGTCCGCTTTTTTAGAAATTGCCCAATACATAAATAAAGATTCAGACAACGATGTTGCATCAATTTTTGAAGAAATGATGCGTTTGTACCATAGTAAATCCAACGTTTTTGTAGAAATACTGAACAGATACGATACAAAAGCAACAAAAGAGGAGTTACTTCACCTTTACAGAAACCATAGCCCCAATATTAAATTGTCGGACGAAAGAAAATTGGTTTTAGATTTCCTTAAAAACAAAGGTGTAAAAATGGGGCTTTTGACAGACGGGCGCTCCAGACAACAACGAAGTAAAATTAAAGCCTTGGGGCTTGACGAGTATTTCACTGAAATAGTTATTTCCGAAGAATTCGGTAGTGAAAAACCCAATGAAAATAACTTTCTGTATTTTGAAAAGGCATTCGGAATAGGCCAGTATTTTTATATTGGTGACAATGTTTCAAAAGATTTTCTTTCTCCAAACAGATTGGGTTGGACATCAGTATGTATAATCGATAATGGCGATAATATCCACAAGCAGGATTTCAGTCTGGAAAGAGCTTACCTACCAACGTTCACCTTAAAAGATTTTAGGGATATCATCAAGGTTTTAGATTAGCTTTCTTCCGAATTATCCTTATCCAGCACCTTAATCATTTTAAAGGATTTAAATAGGTGAAAGAGTCCTGGCAATATGATGGCTCCGCCGATGATTAAAGAAATGCCCAGTACATTAATGACGCTATCAGTGGTTGCTGTGTCCAAAATACTAATTTCCGAACCCGAAGTCATTAAAAGGTTCGGGTAGTGGGAGCCTAAAGCAGCTAATAGGATCAAAACAACTTGCATTCCCGCTAAAGTTCGACTTTTAACTTTCTTGGCGTTTTTAATGCTTCGTGTTAAAGGCAGAATCAAAATTGCAGAAAGTGCCACCAAGCCAACGGCATATGGGTTGTTAACAAAACCTGTTACGAAAGTTATGTCGTTAATGAAACCACTGCTTAAAACTAAAAACCCCATAGTTATGACCACAACGTTGGCTATTTGTGCTTTTCGAACATAACGTTTACGTTCGGCGGCTTCAGCTTCACCTATCAATAGTACGGCGGCCAAAAAAGCGCATAAAGAGGCAAAGAATAGGCCAACCAAAACTGAAAACCCATTGAGCCAGGACGCTACGAAAATGTCAAAAAAGCTTAAATCGGAATAATCGTTTGTTATATTTATTTTTCCTGAAACGGTAGCACCAAATGTCATTCCCAAGAAAAAAGGGGTGACAAAACTTGAAACCCTAAACATCCAATCATAAAGCACATGGGTTCTATCCTTAAAAGCATCGTAATGGCGGAATACAAAAGAGACACCTCTTAAGGTAATACCCAATAATACAAGAGTGAGGGGAATGTGTAAATAAATGACCAAAACATTGTAAAACTCAGGGAATCCAACCCACAAAATCACCACAATAATTATAATCCAAATATGATTGGCCTCCCAAACGGGACCGATAACACGATAAACGGTTTTCTTGGTGATTGATTTACTTTTCTTCGAGGATACTAGTTCGATGATGCCTGCACCAAAATCCGCTCCGGCTAGAAGTACGTACAGGAGTAACGACACCATAAGAAAAAAAAGCACTACGTAAAGCATGGTCAAGCAGGTTTTGGATTATTCAATACTTGGATTTGTCGAGCCATTAGCCAAGTTACGGCAATGGTCAAAATAGAATATAATACCACATACATGTAGAAACTAAACACCATACCGGGCATTGGCGTTACGGCATCTTCTGTTTTCATAATATTATGGATAATCCATGGTTGTCTGCCTACTTCAGTAACCACCCATCCAACTTCTAAAGCAATAAAGCCCATCGGAGCCATTAGTGCAAATAACCACCAAAACTTTCTGTTTTGCCACCAGTGTTTCTTTTTTAAACTGATGAAAAATAAAATACCCACCACTAAGAGCAAGGTCCCGATACCTACCATAATTTGAAAAGCATAATGCACTATGGCTACGTTTGGGCGAACATCTTCAGGGAAGTCGTTCAAGCCTTTCACTTCAGCATCAAAATCACCGAAGGCCAAAAAGGACAAGGCTTTTGGGATTTTAATTTTATAGTTTACTTCTTGGGTTTCATTATTCACAATGCCACCGATATAGAGCGGGGCACCTTTGGTAGTTTCGTAGTGGGCTTCCATGGCGGCCAATTTTACAGGTTGCCGTTCAGCAATATCTTTTGCGGAAAGGTCGCCACTTAAAGGTTGCAGAATGGCGGCCACGGCAGCAAAAGTAATGGCTATTTTAAAGGCTTTTTTATGAAGTTCCGTCTGTTTGTTTTTTAGGATTTGAAAGGCGTGAACGCCGGCAACGGCAAATCCCGTGGCCACAAAGGCGGCCAAGGTCATGTGCAAGGCTTGGGTAAACCAGGCTGGATTCAACAACGCTTTTATAGGGTCAATATTTAAGAATTGGCCATTGATATAATCAAAGCCCGATGGTGCATTCATCCAACCGTTGGCTGAAACAACGAGAATACCCGAGGCCACTCCCGAAATGCCTACAATTACCCCGGTAAACCAATGGAATTTTTCAGGAATTTTATTCCAACCATACAAGTAGAAACCCAAAGCAATGGCCTCCACAAAAAAGGCGGCGCCTTCCAAGGAAAATGGCATGCCAATAATGGGACCAGCATGCTTCATAAATTCTGGCCAAAGTAGCCCCAATTCAAAAGACAACGCCGTACCCGAGACTGCCCCAGTAACAAAAAAAATCGCGACACCTTTTTGCCACGATTTTGTTAGTTTTAAATAAATGGGGTTTCGCGTTTTGAGCCATTTTTTATGGGCTACGACCATAAAAAATGGCATCACCATCCCTATGCAAGCAAACACAATGTGGAACATTAGTGTAAATGCCATTTGCAGTCTTGCGGCATCGAGATTGTCCATAAAAAGGGCTTTAAAAAGTAGTATTACAAAGATACTTTAAAGCGCTTTATTTTACGAATATATTAACACAAAATAGAGGGTTTTTATTCTTCAATAATCTTGACCTCAAACAACTTATCCCAACGTTTCCCGGTCACAAAAATCGTTTTAGTTTCCGGATTGTAGGCAATACCGTTGAGCACGTCCAAGCCTTTATGCTGGGTCACTTTTTTCTTTAAAGGGGTAAAGTCAATGACTCCGATAACCGCGCCATTCTTGGGGTTGATGATGGCCACACCGTCTTTTTGATAACGATTGGCATAAATGGTTCCGTCAATCCATTCCATTTCATTGATGCCAATAATTTTTCCTTTATTAGTGTACACTTGAATCTTGTCGTCTTCCACTAAAGTTTCGGGATTTAACAACCAAATATTTTCGGTACCATCGCTTTTATAAATTTTTCCGTCGTGATAGGTGAGTCCCCAACCTTCCTTGCTTTTTCCGTATTTAAAACTGCTCAATTTTTCCAAGGAGTTAACGTCGTACACAAATCCCATTCCAGCCCTCCAGGTCAGTTGGTATATTTTGTCATCCAAAATGGTGATGCCCTCTCCAAAATAAGCATCAGCCAAATTAATATTTTGAATGACCTCTCCTGTTTTATAATCCACCTGTCTCAACTTGGATTCCTTGTATTGACCTGTGCTTTCATATAATTTGCCATTATAAAACTCCAAACCTTGGGTGTACGATGTAATATCGTGGGGGTACTCATTTATAATTTCGTACTTAAACAATTTCGGGGATTGGTCGTTCAAAATGGTGATTGACGAACCCACCATTTCCTTTTCTTCTCCATTGAAGTAAACCGTAGCTTCAAGGCTGTGTTTCCCCAATTTGTAGTTTTTTAAATCGAAGGAGCTCTCAATTGGAGTTCCGCTTAAAGTATAAGTAACGGAATCTAAAGTGTGTCCTTTTTTGTTTTCGATGGAAAGTTTCAGAGTTTGGTCGACAGAAATATTTCCTTTTACGGCATTTGTTTTGATACTGAAATAATTTTTTTTCTGCCCAGAATTTGGTCCACAGGACACTGACAAACTGATTAATAAAATGAAAGCGAGATATTTGAAAGTTTTCATGTTTGAAGCCTAATTTTTGCCGAATATATTTATTTAAAATCGGTTTGAAAAATCATTGTGAAAATTTTAAAAGGTTGTATCTTTGCACCCGGCAAGTCCTACACAACCAGCTCCTGTAGAATCCCCCAGGGCGGGAACGCAGCAAGGGTATATGGTCGTAGCGGTGTGATGTAGGTAGCTTGCCTTTTTTTGTGCGCTAAATTCAGGTATTCTTGTCGTTTCAATTTTGTAATTTGGTGCTCGAAATTTAAAAATTTCTTCAATTATGTCTAAAGTTGTTTTGATAACTGGAGGGTCCTCTGGAATAGGAAAATCCATTGGGGAGTTTTTGCACCAAAAAGGGCATGTGGTTTTTGGTACCAGCAGAAACCCGAAAAACTACCCGGAGAGTTTATTTCAATTACTTGAATTGGATGTAAAGGATGCAGTTTCTATTAATGAAGCGGTTTCCCAAGTGATTAAAGCTGAGGGGCGATTGGATGTATTGGTAAACAATGCAGGTGCTGGGATTACAGGACCTATTGAAGAAATTCCAGATGAAGAAATTAAGGCCAACTTTGAGACTAACTTTTTCGGCCCAATTAATGTGATTAAAGCGACATTGCCACACATGCGAAAGCAAAAGTCGGGATTAATCATAAATATCACCTCAATTGCGGGCTATATGGGCTTGCCTTACCGAGGTGTTTATAGTGCCAGCAAAGGAGCTCTGGAGTTGTTGACAGAAGCCTTTAGAATGGAGTTAAAGCCTTTTAATATTGAAATGACCAATGTGGCTCCAGGGGATTTTGCTACTAATATCGCTTCAGGAAGATATCATGCCCCATTAAAAGAGGATTCACCTTATTGGAAAACTTATGGGAAATCTTTAGAGTTGATGAATGAACATGTAGATTCTGGAAGTGATCCCAATATGATGGCTGAAGCTGTATATGGCATAATAAATGCTAAAAGGCCCAAAATCCATTATAAAGTCGGAGCGTTTATACAAAAATTCTCTATTGTGCTAAAAAGAGTATTGCCCGATAAAGTATATGAGAAATTATTAATGAATCATTATAAACTTTAATCGAAGCCGATTTTCGAAAACTTTTAGAAACTTTTCGATAGATTTTCCTAATACCCAATGGAGTAAACCCATAAAATTGTAAATTCGCCCTAAACTATAACACGCATAAAAACAAGCAAATGAAATTTTTTATTGACACAGCAAACCTAGACCAGATAAAAGACGCTCAAGATATGGGGGTTTTGGATGGTGTAACGACAAACCCATCATTAATGGCGAAAGAGGGCATTACCGGTCATGATAATATTATGAAACACTATGTTGACATTTGTAATATTGTGGATGGAGATGTGAGTGCCGAGGTGATTTCTACGGATGTTGAAGGAATGATAAGAGAAGGGGAGGCTTTGGCAGAACTGCACGAGCAAATCGTAGTCAAATTACCGATGATAAAGGATGGTGTAAAGGCTTGTAAATACTTTTCTGATAAAGGTGTTAAAACAAATGTTACCTTGGTATTCTCTCCGGGTCAGGCCATCCTAGCAGCAAAGGCGGGAGCAACATATGTGTCTCCTTTTTTGGGTAGACTGGACGATATTTCAACCGATGGCTTAAACTTGATTTCAGAAATACGACATATCTATGACAACTACGGTTTTGAAACCCAAATATTGGCGGCTTCAATACGTCATACTATGCACGTTGTAGATTGTGCCAAGATTGGTGCCGATGTGATGACTGGGCCATTAAGTTCTATTGAAGGGTTGTTGAAACATCCCTTGACGGATATTGGTTTGGCCAAGTTTTTAGCGGATTATAATAAAGGAAACTAAAAAAACTTAAGTGTATAATAAAGGCGCAAACTTCAAATGAGATTTGCGCCTTTTTTGTTATGTTAAAGCAATTTTCTTAGTAAACTCCCTTTATTCTTCCCCAGTAAAAGTACTCATCACAGCATCGCTCACTCCCATATTACTGAATCCTCCATCGTTGTAAAGATTCTGTAACGTCACTCTTTTGGTCAAATCACTAAACAAAGTAACTGTATAATTGGCACAATCCATGGCCGTAGCATTTCCTAAAGGCGACATTTTCTCGGCATAGGAAATAAATCCATCAAATCCCTTAACACCACTACCTGCCGTTGTAGGCGTCGGTGATTGGGAAATGGTATTGACCCTCACTTTTTTATCCCTTCCAAAGAAATAACCAAAGCTACGGGCAATACTTTCTAAATAAGCCTTGTTGTCTGCCATATCGTTATAATCAGGAAATACACGCTGGGCCGCCATATAGGTTAAGGCTACAATGCTTCCCCACTCATTCATAGCATCTGTCTGATACAAAGTTTGCATCACTTTATGAAAGGACATTGCCGAAACGTCTGTGCCTTTTTGAGTCCAATCATAGTTTTGGTTCGTATAATGATTTCCTTTTCTAACGTTGATGGACATCCCGATAGAATGCAACACAAAATCCAACTTTCCGCCCAAAATCTCCATGGATTTCTCGACTAAATTTTTCAAATCGTCCAAAGAAGTGGCGTCGGCCGGAATAACTTCAGCGCCAGTTTTTTCAGCCAAAGCTTTGATTTCGCCCATTCGCATTGCAACTGGTGCATTGGTCAATACAAATTGCCCACCTTCTTCATGCACGCGTTCAGCCGTTTTCCATGCTATCGAATTGGAATCTAAAGCTCCAAAAATAATCCCCTTTTTTCCTTTTAATAAATTGTAAGACATATTTCAGTTAGTTTTTTAGTGTTGTCAAAATACGTATATATGGTCAAAAATACTAAACTTTTCGCCTTTAAGCCTTTTTAATTAAGCAATTCTTTGGCATGGGCTATAGCGGAGGAAGACAATTCTTTACCACCCAACATTTGAGCGATTTCCACAATGCGGTCGTCATGGTTCAGTTTCACCAAATTAGTCTGGGTCAAATTATCCACATCTTCCTTAAACACCTTGAAGTGAGAATGGCCTTTGGCCGCAATTTGAGGTAAATGGGTAATGGAAAACACTTGCATGTTTTTGCTCATCTGCAACATGATATCCCCCATTTTATTAGAGATTTCACCAGAAACCCCAGTATCAATTTCATCAAACATGATAGTAGGCAATTGGATGTAATTTGATAAAATCAATTTAATGGCCAGCATAATCCTGGACAATTCCCCACCAGAAGCAGCCTTTTTCAAATCGTTAAAATTGCCACCTTTATTTGCTGAAAACAAAAATGACAGGCTGTCTTTTCCGTTATTGAAATAATGGTCGCCTAAAACAAGTTCAATTTTAAACTGAGCGTTTGGCATCCCCAAATCGGATAGAATGGCCTGTAACTGACCTCTTAAATCTGGAATTGCATTCATTCTTTTCTTATGAATTTCTTTAGAGACAGTATCCAATTTAGACGCCATGGTTGCAATATTCGCCTCCTTTTGGGCAATGGTTTCATCTAAATTTTCGGTAACGGCAACTTGTTTACTTAGCTCATTTCTGATTTCAATCAGTTCAGCAATGGAATCGGTCTGATGTTTTTGCATGAGGTTGTGAATCCCCTGCAATTTTGAGTTTACTGCCTCCAAGCGCGTCGGATCAGCCTCCAAGTTTTCCTGCAATGCATCCACTTCTCCAAATACATCATCCATTTCGATAAGGCATGTGTTTACCCTATCAAATAAATCTTCATATTTGGACGATACAGCCGATAACTTTTGAAGGGTGTTTTTTAAATTGGAAAGCATTGCCATTATCCCCATTTGTTCTTCACCCAACAATTGATAGGCTTCAGAAAGTCGCTCTTTAATATCCTCAATATTATTAAGCGTTTCGTACTCCGATTCCAAAGATTCCATTTCGCCATCCACCAGTTTTGCCTCTTCCAACTCATTGAGCAAAAAGGTGTTGTAGTCGTGTTCCTTTATGGCTTCGGATTTTAAGGCAAACAGCTCATCCAATTCTGTTTTGAATTTTTTGTATTGTACCAAATACTCTGAGTATTCAACTAAATTTTCATCATTACCTGCCAGAGCATCGATTACCTGAAATTGAAAATCATTTTGGGTGAGTTGCAACGTTTGGTGTTGGGAATGGATATCCACAAGTTGGGTTCCCAAGGATTGTAAACTATTCAAATTTACTGGAGAATCATTGACAAAAGCCCTAGATTTTCCCGATGGCAAAATTTCCCTCCGGATGATGGTTTGTGGCTCGTAATCTAAATCCTCATCTTTGAAGAAAGCCTCCAAAGCATACTGCTTGACATCAAAAACAGCCTCGATGATACACTTTTTATCCGGTTGTTTTAAGCTTGATAAATCTGCTCGTTTTCCCAAAATCAAAGATAAACCACCTAATAATATGGATTTACCAGCCCCGGTTTCACCAGTAATTATAGTGAAGCCGTCATTGAAATTGACTTGAAGTTCGTCAATTAAGGCGTAGTTCTTTATGGTGAGGGCTGTTAACATATGAGTTGGCAGTCTCAGTGCGCTGTAAGCAGTAAATTAAAAATTAAACTAGAACGTAATATTCCGCCATTTGCTGGAATGCATCGGTGCTATTTTTTGTAAAAGATCTTTTAATTCGGCAATATTAACTTGTGGGCCACCTGTAAAAATTTGCTCGACTTCCTCTGCTTTCGCATCGAAAAAGGTTCTCAGTAAAAAGGAATTCGGCCTTCTACTGTTCAATGCCTTAAACTCTGATAAACTCTTCGCAACTTCTTCTTTTCCCTTTTTCAAATCCTCGCTCATCATATCTAAGCCCATCCTATGATAGCTGTACATGACGTCCCTGAATTCCCTAAAAGTCGTGGAAAGTACATTGTCAATAAGCATAAATCTACTTTGCAAACCGTCCTCCAATTTCCAACCTTTAAAGTTTTCACCTTGAGTGTAATTTACAATTGTCTGTGCCTGTTTGTAATACGGCTGTCCACCATTTTTTTCATATGAATCTGCATCCAAAGCTAAGATCATATAAATATGAAAGGTCAACACTGAAATCAAATTAGAGCTAAACTGATTCGGGTTGTAGATCAGATTTTGGAATTCCACATATCTAAAGCTGAAATCGTTATCATTAAAATTGTATAATGGGGTGCTATAGGAAGAACCAAATATTGGTCGAGAAGACTGCACTTGGATACTGGCGTTGAACAGCTCACTATTATATTCCTGAATAATTATATTCATACTGCAGTTGATCAGCTCCTGAGATCCAAACATGCGGTCGGTCCACTTGGTATTATTTACAAACTCAGTCAGTTGTTTTTCTAAATTTTTGAAAATCTGAAGGTTTTCATTTCCAGTCTGCTGTGCATTGACAACAACGGTACAATTTAGCTCTTGGGCAAACCCTAAACTGCCTATGCTCAAGAGAAGAATAACAAGAAAATTACGCATGCGTCTGCTTTATGATTTCGTTTAACAAATCCAATGCCACTTCAGCTTTGGACTTTAATTGAAACTCGGTTATGCCATTTTTAGTATCAATAAAGGTTACTTTGTTCGTGTCGCCTTTAAATCCGGCACCTTTATCGTTCAACGAATTTAATACAATTAAATCTAAATTCTTGCGCTTTAGTTTCTGTTTTGCATTTTCCAATTCGTTATTGGTTTCCAGCGCAAATCCCACTAAAAACTGTCCTTTTTTTATTTCGCCAAGTGAAGCTAAAATATCTTTGGTGCGCTCCAATTCCAAGCTAAAGGTGTCCGATTTCTTTTTTATTTTTTGAGATGCTACCTCCTTTGGTTTGAAATCAGCGACCGCGGCCGAAAGAATTGCTATATCCATCTCATCGAAATGCTCATGGGCCTCATCATACATTTCGGAAGCGCTGGTTACGGGAAGTACATTTATCAAACTATGCGATACTTTCTGATGCGTTGGGCCAGTTATCAAAAACACCTCAGCACCCAAATTGGCAGATGCCTTAGCAATTTCAAAGCCCATTTTCCCACTGGAATGGTTGCCAATAAACCTAACAGGGTCAATAGCTTCATAAGTGGGCCCAGCCGTAATTAATACTTTTTTTCCTTTTAATGGTAGTTTATCTAAAATATCGGCTTCGATGAAACTCACAATATCCTCCGGCTCGGCCATTCTGCCCTCACCAACTAATCCACTAGCCAATTCGCCACAAGTGGCTGGAATCATTATATTTCCAAAGGATTTAAGTTTTTCAAAAGATGCCTTTGTGGATTCGTGCTTATACATATCCAAATCCATCGCCGGAGCAAAATATACTGGACATTTTGCTGATAAATATGTGGCCAATAATAAATTGTCGCAAACGCCATTGGCCATTTTAGCCATGGTATTTGCCGTAGCTGGAGCTATAACAAATAGGTCTGCCCAAAGGCCCAGCTCTACATGGTTGTTCCAAACGGCATTATCATCTTCTTCATTTGTAAAGGACGAATGTACAGGATGTTTTGAAAGTGTAGATAAAGTAAGTGGAGTGACGAAGTCCTTCGCTGCAGGTGTCATCACCACTTTTACGTCGGCCCCGGCTTTAATTAAACCCCTCACCAACGAAGCAGTTTTATAAGCGGCAATACCGGCGGTTACGCCCAAAAGTATATGTTTGCCGCTTAAAATGCCCATAAATGTTTTTGGAAATTATACTTGGGAATCTTCCTCAGTATGTCTGAAATAAATCTTGTCCGTAAGCCACTCTTGAACCGCAAGTGCATGAGGCTTAGGCAATTTTTCGTAGAATTTAGATACTTCAATCTGTTCCTTGTTTTCAAAAACTTCCTCAAGGCTGTCGTTGTAAGTAGCAAATTCCTCCAGCTTATCGATTAATTCTTTTTTGATTTCAGTATTAATCTGCTCTGCCCTTTTTGCAATGATTGAAATAGACTCGTAGATGTTTTCAGTAGGCTCATCTACTTGGTTTCTATCATAAGTAACCGTGTTTACGGGAGCGGTGGTTTTTTTTAAATCCATCATTATATTAACTTTTTGCGCTATAAGTTTCTAATTCTTTATCTAATTCTGTGGCCATGACATCTGCGGTCTCAACAAATTCAGAGTTGCCATAGGCCTGCTTAAATGTTGTATAATACTCTTTGGCCTGTTCCAAACGTGCCTTCTTTTTATATTCAATACTATTGATGGCCAGTTTATAGGCTGAATCAAAGCGATAGAAAAGCGCACTCTCTCGAAGTGATGACCCCGGAAATCCATATATAAAATTATCAAATGACTTTATGGATGCTTGAAAATCAGATATATGGTTGTACTGTTTTGCTATCTCAAAAGCCTTTTTTTCTAGTTTATAATCCAGTTCCTTAATTAAGGTATTTGCCTCCGAGGCATACTCCGATTCTGGGAATAAATTCAAAAACTCCTGAAGCTTTTCAATTGCTTCCTTGGTTTCTGTTTGATCCTTCGAATAAATCGGTGACAGCATATAATAGCTTTTAGCACTTAAAAACGAGGCCTCCTCTTTCTTTTCACTTCTAGGATAGCTGGACACAAAACGCTCAAACTGATAACCGGCAACATAATAGTCCTTCATTTCATAAAAGGATTTTGAATAGAGGTACATCAATTTTTCAGCTTGAGGCTTCCCTTTATATTTGGGTACAACCTGAG
This sequence comes from Hyunsoonleella aquatilis, assembly GCF_014270105.1. GTDB lineage: Bacteria > Bacteroidota > Bacteroidia > Flavobacteriales > Flavobacteriaceae > Jejuia > Jejuia aquatilis. The sequence continues at coordinate 297,813 of NZ_JACNMF010000005.1, read as the reverse complement.
CAAACAAACGATTTGCTTTCTCAAATTTGCCTAATTGATATAACGAGTCCCCTGTTTTAAACTTAAGCGCGATGTCCTCCGATTTCATGGCTTTTTGAAATTGGCTACAAGAGCTTAATACACAGGCAACAACTAGTATGCTTAAAAGGTTTCTCATAGATTTTAAACAAGATGCAAAATTACATTTTTAAAATGTAACTTAAAAATATTATTTGAAGGCGAATTTAATCGAAGGATTCCAATAGCGGTAAGGTTTAAGTTAACTTTAACACCATTAAAAATCACTAACAAATTGTTTGATTTTTTGTTTCAACCCATCAGAAGCGGGAACCAATGGCAATCTAACCGTATCCCTACAAAGTCCTAAGGCCTCAAAAACAGCTTTAATACCAGCAGGATTATTTTCTTCAAAAATATAATCGATAACATCCATTAATCTAAAATGAAATTGGTATGCAGATTTTGCATCCCCCTTCAGACCTAAGCGAATCATTTCCGAAAACTCCTTTGGAAATGCCTGTCCTATTACGGAGATGACCCCAGCACCACCTGCCAATACAATTCCTAGGGCAATGTCGTCATCACCAGAAATCACCAAAAAGTCCTCTGGCTTATTTTTTATAAGTTGTAAATATTGCGACACTTTATTTCCAGCTTCCTTGATACCTATAATATTATCAAAATCCTTTGCCAAACGAATTACCGTCTCCGGTTCAATATTTTTTGAAGTGCGCCCTGGTACATTGTAAAGTATAATGTCAATTGGGCTGGCTTCTGAAATTGCCTTAAAATGTTGATAAATACCTTCTTGGGTAGGTTTCGTATAGTATGGCGATACCGAAAGTAATGCATCTATTTGGCTCAAATCCGTTGATTTAATTTCTTCGATAATTTGTGCTGTATTATTACCTCCAATACCCAAAACCAAAGGAACACGTCCATTATTCGCTTCAATAATAGCTTCAGTAATCGCTTTCTTTTCCTGTTTGGTAATGGTAACACTTTCGGCCGTTGTGCCGGAAATAACCAAATACTCCGTGCCTTTTTCAATATTAAAATTGACGATGTTTTTCAATGCGTCAAAATCCACACTCAAATCCGCCTTAAAAGGAGTAACCAATGCCACTCCAGTCCCCAGAAACTTACTCTTCATTTTTTAAATTTTGTTTAGTACGGTCAAGTATTTAAAAACCTCGTCCTCAAATACCTTTTTCTCCTTAATTTTTGTTTTGATGATGATATCGTTCAAACGCGAATCGGTTTGCAAAATTCCGATTTTTAATTGAGATTTCGACAATGCTGTTAATAATTTTAATTCCAAAAGATCTTCGGCATAAAAACTAAGTAGAACATCAAAAGGCTCATCCAAAAATGCTTTCAATTCGATATTTTTAATTTCCCCTTTCCACCCAAAATCCTTGGCATTATAGCAGGCATCCCAGGCATGGCCTTCTTTTTTCGTGTCTTTTGTATAGGCTATCACCTTTATTCTATTCGCATGGATTTTCAACCGCGAGGCCAGTACGTTAAATGCGTTGAAATTGTCTATTTCGTCATAATTAAGTATAATTCCAAGGCTTTTAATTTTCTTGCTATCCACCAGTACTTTACGCTCGGATAACAATTTGTTCAAATACTTTTTATTTGATTTTTCCTTGAAAGCCTTAAAAATCATTTAATTTTATACTTTCAGCAAAGGTAGCAAAAGTACAGGCAAAACATTATGAAATTTTACGCACCAAAATCCATGAATTTTAAGCACCTCGCACTTTTGATGGTCTCCCTTTTGATGTTCAATTGTAAACAGCGAAAATTGGATTTAAAAACGATTGAGGGGCAGCGGATTAGTGTTGATTCAACATTACATTCCAATGAAAGCATTGAGGCTTTTATAGCGCCGTACCGTAATCACATCGAAAAGGATCTGAGTACGGTTTTGGCCTATGCCACGGGTACACTTTCTAAATATGACGGCAAAGGAAACACCTCCATTGGCAATCTGATGGCGGATATCGTAAAAATCCAAGCTAATCCTGTTTTTAAACAAAGAACTGGCCACGACATTGATGCAGTAATTTTGAACAATGGCGGCATTCGAAGTACTATTCCAGAAGGGAATATTACCCCAAGAACGGCTTATAATGTGATGCCATTTGAAAATGAAGTAGTGGTCGTGGGCTTAAAAAAAGTGGCCTTTGACAGGGCCATAAAATTCCTCCTAAAAAGCAATAAACCTCATCCTATCGGAGGGCTTGAACTTGTGGCAGACCGTGATGGCAATTTGTTAAGTGCTAAAATCAACGGGGGTGAAATCGACCCTGACCAAACCTATTATGTGGCAACGAGTGATTATCTGTTTCACGGTGGCGACAACATGAAATTTTTTCAACAAAATGAAGGCTTTTATGATTTGGACTATAAAATCAGAAATGCCATGATGGATTATTTTAAAAAAATTGACACAATTCGACCCAAAATCGATGATAGATTTATTATCAAATAACTTATGAAAAGAAGGGATTTTATTCAGAAAACATCGTTGGCTGGAAGTGCTTTGGCGTCTTTTGGAGGGTTAGGTTTGCAATCGTTTTCAACTGCTCCCAACACTACTAAAATTACTATTTTGCACACCAATGATGTGCACAGCCATATTGATCCTTTTGGCCCAAATGATGGGCGGAACGCCAATAAAGGTGGTGTAGCGAGACGCGCCTCGCTGATTGAATCCATCAGAAAAAATAGTCCGAACACCTTATTATTGGATGCTGGTGATATTTTTCAAGGCACCCCTTATTTTAACTATTACGGCGGAGAATTAGAATTCAAGTTGATGAGCAAATTGAAATATGATTTGGCCACCATCGGTAACCATGATTTTGATAACGGGATTGAGGGGTTGTACGCCCAACTCCCTCATGCGCAATTTGAGTTTGTTTCGGCGAATTACGATTTTTCAAATACTATTATGGACACCCATGTCAAGCCCTATAAAATTTTTAACAAAGCCGGTTTAAAAATTGGCGTTTTTGGATTGGGGGTCGAACTTGAAGGCCTGGTGTTGAAAAAGCTTTATAAAGAAACCAAATACCTCGACCCGATTGAAATCACCCAAGAAATGACTCGGATACTAAAGCAAAATGAGCAGTGCGATCTCATTATCTGCCTATCCCATTTGGGGTATAAGTATGCACGTAATCCAAAAAAAATATGCGACTTAAATTTGGCCGAAGCCACAAAAGATATTGATTTAATTATTGGTGGCCATACACACACTTTCTTGCCGAAACCAACTATTGTTAATAATGCCGCAGGTAGAGACACCCTGGTGAATCAGGTAGGCTGTTATGGACTGTATTTGGGTCAAATAGACTTCTATTTTGATTCGGAAAAAAAGAAAACTTCGCTTGGAACAACTATTATCGTTTAACATTTTTAATATCCATTTTGAAAAGTTTAGGGTTTTACCTCGTCTAAAGCCCCATCAAATCAAAACAAGATGAAAAAATACATTCCACTCGCCCTGCGCATTATTGTTGCTGTCATTTTAATCCAGACTCTACGTTTTAAATTCCTTGCTCATGAGGATAGTGTTTACATTTTTGAAAAAGTAGGGCTTGAGCCCCATGGCCGAATTGGCATCGGTATTGTTGAATTGATTGCGGGTATCCTATTATTAATCCCTAGAACAGTTTGGGTAGGTTCAATTTTGACCCTAGGCGTTATAGGTGGCGCAATTTTTATGCATCTTACCCAATTGGGTATTGAAGTTAAAAATGATGGTGGTGTACTTTTTGTTTTCGCAGTAGTTACGTTTATACTAGCGCTTATAATAACTTATCTCTACAGAAAAGACATTCCGTATTTAAAGTTATAACTTTTGCTCGTACAAAGACCCGGCTTTCGTATTCTTGTAGTTGAGCTTAGTCTGTTCATAGAGAAAATAGAATCCAACGAGGGCAATAGTAACAGTTAAGAAGTTAAGAAGGTTTTGATGGGACACATAGAGATAGGCCACGTTCAATACTTCGGAAAACACGATGCAAAGCGCGCCAATTAAAATATAAAATGCCTTTCTGCTATCTTTTTGGAAATAATTTAACAATGCCACAGATAGAATCAATAACATTGAAACATTATAGGTTATTTCAATAAAATATTCCGAACCAAATATTAAATAAGGATTCACGACTTTCAAAAGTGCATAGGCAATATAGGCGTTTAAAGCTAGCAAAACTGCAATCGAAAATTTATAGTGCTTCATAACATATTTAAAGCATAGGCTTTTGCTTATTTCAATAAGTAATGACAAATAAGCCAATATGTATAACGAATTTCCCAAAAAATAATCCACATCTGGAGATATGCCCTTTGAAACAACAACCATCAAATCAGAAATAGAGTAAAGCACCAAAAACAAAATGAAAAACAGCGATTTTTTCTGAACCATGCAGAAATAGCCCATCGCAAGAAGTGGTAGGATAAACGCACTGCAGGATTCCGCTATATACTCATCCCCTTTGAATTGGAATATTACAAAAAGGGTATATACACTACCTACTAAAAATGCTAATAGCTTGGGGCTACACATAAGAGCAACTTTAAGTTCAGGAACAAATATAAACAAAAAATGCAATTAATCGATAAAAAAATGCATTTTATCGTTAAAATTTACATATAATCTATTTTTTGTAGGAATTCAACTTCTGAAAGTAATGCTATTCCCAAGGATTCTGCCTTTATTTTTTTACTAGGGCCCATGTTTTCGCCAGCAACAATAAAACTTGTTTTTGAGGATATTGAGCTACTTACTTTACCTCCATTGTCCTCAATTAGTTTTTTGAGTTCGTTTCTTGACACTTTTTCAAATATTCCGGAAACGACAATGGATTGTCCGTTTAAAATATCAGTTTGCCCTTCCAAGGCTTCGGAAGATATTTCTAATTGAACGCCAAAACGTCTCAATCTATTGATGATTTCAATATTTTCTTCGAAAGAAAAGAACTGCTTGACACTTTCCGAAATCTTTACACCTATTTCGTCTACCTGCTCAAGTTCTTCTTGGGTAGCCTTCATCAAATTGTCGATGGATTTGTAGTGTTTAGCCAATTTTTTCGCTACTGTTTCGCCTACATATCTAATTCCTATAGCATACAATACACGGTCAAAAAGGATGTTTTTGGACTGTTCAATACCATTAATGAGGTTTTCTGCACTTTTTTCCGCCATTCGCTCCAAAGGAATGACTTGCTCCTTTGTTAATTCATATAAGTCGGAATAATTGGAAATTAAACCTTCATTTACCAAAAGTGCAACGGTTTCTCCACCCAAACCTTCAATATCCATGGCCTTTCTGGAAATATAATGCTGAATCCTTCCAATGATCTGAGGGTTGCATCCATTATAATTTGGGCAATAGTGTTTGGCATCACCTTCTGTGCGTATCAGTTGGGTGCCACACTCCGGACAATATTCAATGTACTTGGTCGGTGTTGAATCAAGCGGACGCTTATCAAAGTCCACACCTATTATTTTTGGGATAATTTCCCCGCCCTTTTCCACAAAAACGGTATCCCGCTCCCGGATATCCAATTTTTCAATTTGGTCGGCATTATGTATGGAAGCACGTTTTACGGTTGTTCCCGCCAATTCTACCGGTTCTAAATTTGCTACGGGAGTAATCGCTCCTGTACGCCCAACTTGATAGGTGATTTCGTTTAAAACCGTCGATACCTGTTCAGCTTTAAATTTATAGGCCATAGCCCATCTGGGTGCTTTGGCAGTAAAACCCAATTCTTCCTGCTGTTGTAGACTATTCACTTTAATAACGACGCCATCCGTTTCATAAGGTAATTCGTGCCGTTTTTTGTCCCAATAATTGACGAATTCTAGGACTTCATCCACTGAATTAGCCAAAACCGCCACATCGGGCACTTTAAATCCCCAGGACCGTGCTTTTTCCAAACTCTCAAACTGGGTGGAAATTCCCAAATCAGCACCTTTTAAACTATATAACAAGCACTCCAAAGGCCGTTTTGCCACTTCGGCGCTATCCTGTAATTTTAAACTTCCGGAAGCTGTATTTCTTGGATTGCGGTAAGGTTCTTCGCCATTGGAGATGCGCTCCTCGTTCATTTTGTTGAATCCATCAAAAGGCAACACTATTTCTCCACGAATTTCAAATTTGGACGGATAATCCCCTTTTAATTTTAAGGGTACAGATTTGATGGTCTTTACATTGGCAGTAACATTATCCCCTTGAAAGCCATCCCCTCGAGTTACCGCCCGAACTAATTGTCCGTTTTCGTAAGTCAGGCTCATCGAAGCCCCATCATATTTAAGTTCGCAGGTATATTGTACCTCACCGTCCACCAATTTCTTGATGCGTTTTTCCCAATCCAATAAATCTTCTTTTGAATAAGAATTATCTAGAGAATACATCCTGTATTCGTGCACAACTGTTTCAAAATTCTTGGTGACTTCCCCGCCAACGCGTTGGGTGGGGGAGTTTGGGTCGTAAAATTCAGGGTGCTTTTTTTCAAGTTCCTGAAGTTCTTTTAGTTTTATGTCGAATTCAAAATCCGAAATCGTGGGATTGTCCAACACATAGTAATTGTAGTTGTGTTCCCGGAGTTCCTTCCTAAGGTTCTGTATTTGTTGTTGTGCGTCCTGCATATTTAATATTCTGCTTTAACCATCCTATCCTTTCCAAAAATATCTTTACGTAATTCAATATTGTTATAATTCTTTTGCTCCAAAAGTGCCACAGTTTCCTGTCCCAAATATTCGTTAATCTCGAAAAATAATTGTCCGTTTTCGTTTAAAGCGGTTTTTGAAAATTCACTAATTGCCCTATAAAACAGAAGCGGGTCTTGGTCTTTTACAAACAAAGCTAAATGTGGTTCATTATCCAGCACATTAGGTTTCATTATGTTTTTTTCAAGCTCCCTAACGTATGGTGGGTTGGATACAATTATATCAAATTCCAAAGTATAAAAACCCAAATTCCACCGGTTTTCCAGAGACAAAATATCTGCTTTAATAAAGATTACATCCACCGCATTTAAATCGGCATTTTCCTTGGCAACTTCCAAAGCTTTTTCACTAACATCCAATGCATATACTTTGGCATTCTGTAAATTTTTAGCCAAACTCACAGCGATACAGCCACTTCCTGTTCCGATGTCCAAAATTCTTATTTTAGATTCTTCGCGGAACCCGTGCTGAGCACAATCGAAGTACTCTGAATGACAATCTATAATCCATTCCACTAATTCCTCAGTTTCCGGCCTTGGAATCAACACATTTTCATTCACCTTAAATTTCAAACCATAAAATTCGGTTTCACCTATAATATATTGTATCGGTTTATGCTGTTTTAAAAATTGGAGGCTTTCTAATATTCTCTCAGCGTGTTCAATGGCAATATCGGGCTCCAAAGCAAGACGAATTCTATCCACTTCATAATTTTTTTCAATCAATTGATAAAAAAAGCTATCGATTTCTTCTTTTTCATACAGCCCTGACAGCTCACTATGGAATCTTGCTTGAACCTCCTTTAACATCATAATTCCTTTGTCATCCAGACACCGCAAGAATAATGCCCTGTGTTTCCCAATGCTTCCTTCAAATGCCGAAAGCCAAAACTTTCATACATCGCTATGGCGGCTTTTAATTGCGATGCCGATTCTAAATAACAGGTTTTGTAGCCAAATGTTTTGGCTGTTTCCAAGCATTTTCGAAACATTATTTTTCCAAAACCTAGCCCCCTAACTTTTGGCGAAAAATACATTTTTTGAAGTTCGCAAATGGTGCCATCGGTATCGGGCAAAGGCTTTATGCCCGCACCACCCAAAACTTTGCCTTCACTTTCCACAACATAATAGATTTCATTATCGTTTTGATAGGATTCAAACATGCGCGGAGTTTCGTCATCGGCATAAGCCGTACCCTCCAATGGTATTTTGAATTCATGGAAACACGCCCGAATCACCCGTTCAATCTGGGCATTGTCCCGGGGCCGAATTTCTCGGATAACAATAGTATCTTTACGCACCTAAAAACGCTTTTTCTGAAAAGTGAAGATACATTAAATCTTAAAAAATTGGCATGAGACAGTTCATAATATTATTAACAATGACCAGCTTGGTTTTGGGTTGCAAAGTAAAGGAAAAACCCATTTTTGTCAACGTTGAAAATATCGAAGTGGTTGAATCCAATTCGAATCACATTGTGCTTTCCGCGGACGCCAAATTTGTAAACCCAAACGACATTGGAGGCGAGTTAAAAACTGATGAAATCAAGATTTTAGTGAATGATAACGAAATGGGCTACGTGTCCACGGAAAGTTTTAAAGTTCCCGCCCAAAAGGAATTTTCTATTCCATTAATGGCAAAAGTGCCCATTGATAGTTTAATTAGCGGAAAGAGTATTAGCGGACTGATTGGCAGTTTGTTCAGCAAAACCGTAAAGGTGCAATATAAAGGTGATATTGTGTATAAAGCTTTGGGCCTGTCGTACCGTTACAAGGTGGACGAAACTGAGGATGTAAAAATTAAACTTTAGTGTTGAATATACACGAAATTTATATCAAACGGTGTATTGATATCGGCAAAAACGGACTAGGCGATACAAGACCCAATCCGATGGTAGGCTGTGTGATTGCTTCAAATGGTGAGATTGTCAGTGAAGGTTTTACCAGTGCTTATGGCGGTAATCATGCTGAGGTTAATGCTATTAATAAGGTAAAAGACAAATCCCTTTTTAAAGACGCCACACTTTATGTAACGCTTGAACCCTGTGCCCATTTTGGAAAAACCCCCCCTTGTTCCGACCTTATTATTAAGCATAAAATCCCAAAAGTGGTAATTGGCTGTGTGGATGATAATGAACAGGTTGCTGGAAAGGGCATTAAAAGAATGGTGGAAGCCGGCATTGATGTTACGGTTGGGGTTTTGGAGCAAGAATGCAAGGAGCACCACAAACGCTTTTTTACATTTCACAATAAAAGGCGACCTTATATTATTTTGAAGTGGGCAGAAACACAGGATGGTTTTATTGCTCCCGAATCGAAGCAAACGAAGTCTCCAGTATGGATTACAAATAAAGTTTCGAGACAATTGGTGCACAAATGGCGAGCTGAGGAACAGGCCATTTTGGTTGGCACCAATACTGTTTTGGAAGACAGCCCGAGTTTAACCGTTCGGAATTGGACGGGGCAAAATCCCATAAGAGTTGTTATTGACAGGAAAAACAAATTGTCCAAAAGGCTAAATGTTTTTAGCGATAAAGCGGAAACCATAATAATTGATGAACAAAGCGCTGATTTCTCACAACCTTTAGCAGAACAAATTTGCAAAGTGCTTTTTAGTAAACAAATCAATTCAGTCATTATTGAAGGTGGTGCAAAAACACTTCAGACTTTTATTGACGAAAATCTTTGGGACGAAGCTCGGGTTTTCACCGGAAGTACAGGTTTTGAAAATGGGATTAAAGCCCCTGATTTCAAAGGAAAACCAATTTCAGAGGAAACCATTAAAAGTGATATTTTAAAAATTTACCGAAATGATTAAAACCATCGTCTTTGATTTTGGGAACGTGTTTATCGATTTGGATATTGAAACGGCATTTCAAGTGACATTGGAAAAACTTGGAATTTCCACCTTGCCTGAAGATATCATTGAAATCAATAAAGAGTACGAAATTGGAAATGTTTCAACTGAAAATTTTGTCCGGTTTTATGCCGAAAAATTTCCACACTTGAATCGAACCGAACTGGTGGATTTATGGAATTTGATTTTAAAGGATTTCCCAAAGTACCGTTTGGATTTTTTAAAACAATTGAAAGACAAAGGAAAGTATCAACTCATATTATTGAGCAATACCAACGAACTCCATATCGATTGGGTGAAAGCGCATGTTTCTTTTTATAAAGAATTTAAAAACTGCTTTCATCAATTTTATCTATCCCACGAAATTCACCTTAGAAAACCCAACAAGGATATTTTTGAGTTTGTACTCCAAGAAAATCAATTAAAACCTAATGAATGTGTTTTTGTAGATGATAATGCTAACAACATTGAAACGGCCAAAACAATAGGTATTCATACTTGGCATATTCGCCCTGTAGTGGATGATGTTGTAGATTTGTTTTCATTGAAAAGCCATTTGTTTTAGGATTGAAAGACAAAGACACATATAAAACAATTACCTCTAACCCTGAGCCAATTCTTTTTAAGGAGAAGAACAGCAAATTTTTCGGGTATGTCTTTCCCGTTTTGAATGAAACCGAGGTTAAACTCAATTTGGATAAGGTCAAAAAAGAACACCATTCTGCGAGACATTGTTGCTATGCCTATCAAATCGGAACGGAACAAACAATATTTCGAGCAAACGATGATGGAGAGCCCAGTAATTCAGCAGGAATGCCGATTTATGGACAAATTCAATCTTTTGAACTGACGAATGTTTTAGTAATCGTTGTTCGATATTTCGGAGGGGTAAAACTCGGAGTTAGCGGACTGATCCATGCCTATAAAACTACGGCGGAACTAGTTTTGGAATCCTGTGTTATTGTAGAGAAAACCATTAACAATCAGTATCAATTATCTTTTGAATACAAAGATATGAATAAGGTAATGCGCATTATAAAAGAACACCAACTTCAAATAATTAGTCAGCAACTTGAATTAAGATGCAATATCACCATTTCAGTCAGAAAACGAGATGCTTTAAAAATTTATGATTTGTTCGACCACATCTTTGGAGTTGATATCAAAAAACTATAAATTCTTACGAAACCAAATCCAAAATATATTGGGGCGCCCTCACCGGTCGATTCGTTTTCATATCGATAAACACCAAAGTGGTTTCGGCAGTGGTCAAAATTTCGCCATTTTCATCCGTAATTTCATACTCGAATTCAATCTTCGCCGTAGGTGTTTTTTTTAGTTGAGTTTTTACCTTAATTAGGTCATCATAACCCGCTGATTTTTTATAATTTATATTCAAGGAAATTACAGGAAGCATGATACCGTCTTCTTCCATTTTTTTGTATGAAATTCCAAATTTTCGCAACCATTCAATTCTACCCATTTCCAGATATAATGCGTAATTACCGTGATACACGACTCCCATTTGGTCTGTTTCACCATATCTCACTCTTATTTGTATTTCATCGAATTTCATGGGTTTTTGTCAATATTTTTTTGTAGTTTCGGCTAGTGGTTAAACATGGGGAAAAATTTCTAAAAATTCAATAGCATTTCGTTTTTTTTTTTAGATTTTTGTTCACATATTTGCCACACAACAAAAGGGGGGTTTGAAGAGGTTCTTCTCTTTAAATTAAAATCAACTGAAACCAAGAATTTAAACCAATGAGTATAACTGCGCAATCGGTATGGAATAACTGTCTTAATTTTATAAAAGATAATATTCAACCTCAGGCGTACAAAACTTGGTTTGAACCCATTGTAGCCGTAAAACTTCAGGACAATGCCTTGAGTATTCAAGTACCAAGCAAGTTTTTCTATGAATGGCTTGAAGAACACTACGTTAAGATTTTAAAGGTCTCGTTAACAAAGGAATTGGGTGAAAATGCCAAATTGGTATATATCATTAAAATGGAGAATACCTATGGCAACAAACAACCGTTTACTGAAAAGATTCCGAGCTCGAACAGAACACCCGTAAAAGCACAGGATGTTGATATCCCTTTGGACAATAAAAGTCCGGAATTGAAAAACCCGTTCGTCATTCCCGGGATTAGAAATGTTAAGATTGAATCGCAACTGAATCCCAATTATAGTTTTGAAAACTTTTTGGAAGGTGACTCCAACCGTTTGGCACGAAGTGCGGGATTAGCCGTGGCTGCAAAACCGGGAGGCACCTCGTTTAATCCTTTGTTGGTTTTCGGTGGTGTTGGCTTGGGAAAAACACATTTGGCCCATGCCATTGGTGTGGATATCAAAGACAAGTACCCTGAAAAAACGGTACTTTATATTTCTGCTGAAAAGTTTACCCAACAGTATATTGATTCTGTAAAAAAGAACAACCGCAACGACTTTATCCATTTCTATCAAATTATTGATGTTTTGATTATTGATGACGTGCAGTTCCTTTCTGGAAAATCTGGAACACAGGATGTATTTTTCCATATTTTCAATCATTTGCACCAAAACGGGAAGCAGGTGATTTTAACCAGCGACAAAGCTCCAGTGGACATGCAGGATATTGAACAACGCTTGCTGTCCCGATTTAAATGGGGACTTTCGGCGGAATTACAACATCCCGATTTTGAAACACGTGTTTCCATTTTGAAAAACAAACTGTATCGTGACGGTGTTGAAATGCCTGATGATATTGTAGATTATGTGGCCAAAAATATCAAAACGAATGTTCGCGAATTGGAGGGTGCAATAATTTCATTGATTGCTCAATCGTCTTTCAATAAAAAGGAAATCACAATTGACCTCGCCAAACAAATCGTTGAAAAATTTGTCAAAAACACCAAGCGCGAAGTCTCTATTGATTATATTCAAAAAATCGTGTCCGATTATTTCCAGATGGATGTAGAAACGCTTCAATCCAAAACACGAAAGCGCCATATAGTTCAAGCCCGTCAATTGGCCATGTTTTTCGCCAAAAAAATGACCAAAGCGTCTTTGGCCAGTATCGGCTCCCAAATCGGAAAACGCGACCACGCCACAGTACTTCATGCCTGCAAAACGGTGGACAATCTATCCTCCACCGATAAGCAATTCAGAAAATACGTTGAGGACATCACAAAAAAACTATCCGTTTAAAATCGTATTAAAATGACTCGAATCCTAATGGTATGTTTGGGCAATATTTGTCGCTCACCATTGGCCGAAGGTATTTTAAGGTCGAAACTTCCAACTCAGGGTTTTGAAGTAGATTCTGCCGGAACTGCGGCATATCATATCGGTAGCTCTCCGGACAGACGCTCGGTAGCCGTTGGCAAAAAATACGGTATTGACATTACGCATTTAAGAGGAAGGCAATTTGAAAAGCGGGATTTTGACGACTTCGATTTAATTTATGCCATGGACGATTCCAATTTTAGGAATATTATCAAAATGGCCAGAAACGATAAGGATATTGCCAAAGTAAAATTGATTTTGAACGAAATAGCTCCCGGTGAAAACCTTAGTGTCCCTGACCCTTATTATGGAGGCGACCAAGGTTTTGAAAACGTTTATCAGATGCTGGATGAAGCCTGCGAAACAATAGCCTATAAAATCACCTCCAAATAATTAGGCCCTTATTTATTACCTTTACGTAGAAAGTATTTATCACTGAATTCAAATCCGTGCAAAAAGGCAAATTATATCTTATTCCAACAACTCTCGGAGACAATGCGCCACTTGAGGTTTTGCCTATTTCGGTGAAAAAGGTTATTGAAGATACGAGGTTTTATATTGTGGAGAATGAAAAATCCGCTAGGCGTTTCATCAAAAAAATAAGCCCGAAGAAACAACAATCCCTATTGGAATTGTTCTTATTGAATAAATTCACGCAACCCATAGAGCTACCAGAATTTTTAGAGCCCTGTAATCGTGGCATTGACGTTGGGCTATTATCTGAAGCGGGCTGTCCTGCTGTTGCCGACCCAGGAGCGGAGATCGTGAAATTGGCCCATGAAAAGGACATTCGAGTTGTGCCCTTGGTAGGGCCTTCATCAATTTTGATGGCGATAATGAGTTCTGGCCTAAACGGACAAAGTTTCTCGTTTAATGGCTACTTGCCAATTGATAAAAACGAAAGAAAAAAGGAGTTGAAGAGATTGGAGAGACTATCCTTCGAAAGAGACCAATCCCAGATATTTATTGAAACACCCTACAGAAATAACAATTTACTGGAAGACATTACCAAAACTGTTTCTGCAGAAACTAAAATTTGTGTCGCCTGCGACCTCACTTTGCCCACAGAATTTATTAAAACGTTACCAGCCAGTCAATGGGCCAAAAAAAAAGTAGACCTCCACAAGAGGCCTACTATCTTTATCATCCATAAAAGCTAATCGCTTTTAGATTGAATTCACTTTTGCTTTTTTGTTAGCTTTCAGGAACGACGTATCATAACCCGAAAATCGTTTCATGTAATACGCTACGGTTGTACCGTAACCATCAGCAAAGTTATCCAATCCGTAACTTCTTAAATACTTTTTAACGCTACCAGGACCGGCCAAGTGCGCCGCCGCCAAAATACCAGACTCTGTTACTACAACGCCATTAATGCGTTTTCCAACAAAGTTGTTGATATCCCTGCGCAAAATCCATTTGTTGCGTTGGGCATTAGCAATAAATGCCTTTTCCTGAAGTTTTGGGTTCTTTAAAAACTGCCGGATGTTTTTTACGCCGATAAGACCTAAGGTCTCTTTCCCAAACTGGTATTTTCCCAAATACCCGTAAGTGTTCACCGTAAAATAGTTACCTCCAGATTCTTTAAAGGCCAAAGCCTCTTTGAAACCTACGAAAGATTTACCCAAATATGGTGTAAAAGCTTCGTATCCATCCTCTGATGCCGTGGCGCTAACCTTAGTGCCTGCATCCTGACTAACGGTGTAATTCAACACCAAGCCATCAGTTGAGTACTTACTTAAATCAACCGCTTCCGTTGTAGAAAGCGACATGTACAATAGTATCAATATTGTAAGTGTTAATGATAAGCAACTTGCAATAATTTTTACCATAATTTGTAAATTTCTTCAGCATAATTAAATCGTAAAAATGCTTGAAAATTTGAGCGTGCAAAATTATGATTTTTTTTAATCATTTCAAAATTAATCGATTAAGTACTCTTTTTAAATGTAGAATAGATGAAATGCACCCCCATTTTTATTAAATTCCAAGGCCGGAAACGGTATTTTTATCATATTGAAAATATTAAAAATCGTGCGTAAAAATGCCGATTCTGTCCTTATCTTTTGCAAATTTAGGTCAAAACTTAAAAAGAACTGCCGGTATCTCGAATTAGTTGTTAACACTTGATTGTCAGGAACTTTTGAACCGTACAGCATACCGGTACCGCTGTAGCCGACAGCCAGATTTAGCCATTTCGGGATTTTACTCTTTTTAAAAAAAGAATGTAGATTGAAACTGAGCCAATAGGTTTGTCCGTTATAATCTTTCAAAACCTGTTCAAAGAACGATTTCCCCAAAGTTTCGGGGCGTTGTTCGGCATAACTCGTTTGATGAAAACTGAATTTTAGATCGATTCTTTGCTCGTTCCACAGTAATTCCTGCGAAATGTAGAGTCCTGTACCCAATGCATTTGCACCAATATCGCCCCAAGAAAAACCCCATTCGCTGGAGAAGCCGTCAAGCACCTCCACAGCTGTTAAAAATCCAAATCCCAAAGTGGCGCCATAAAGCAACTGATCCTTTTTACTGACACCACTCCAATTTAACAAATTTGCTCCCTGTTTTCCCATTTGATATGCAGTAAAGACATGCCCAATCTTGTCCATTTGAAGCCAATCATTATTATCATTGACTGTATGGAATTTTGAGCGTTCATAATCCGCGTACCAGATTTGATTCAACCCAACTAAAGACAGCGTAGCCAATGAAGCTTCAGAAATTACAACAGCATTTCTACGAGATATATTTAAACTATCGCTTGGCTTTAAAAAGTGTTCTAAACGGTTTTGAGAAAATATAGCGCTACTAAAACACAGAAAAATAACAACACTACATTTGTAAGGCCACATTATTATTTTCTAATTCCTTTAGAATCCAAATACTTATGGTAAGCTCTAGCATTAACATTGTGTTGTGCCAATGTTTTTGCGAATTTATGATACCCAAATCGCTTTGGATCTGCACACATGAAAATATACTTATGCCTTTCATAATTCAAAACAGCTTCAATGGCAGAAATATTGGGCATGGTAATTAGCCCAGGTGGTAATCCCCTATTTTTGTAGGTGTTATAGGGAGAATCTATAGATTTATGAACATTTAAAACACGTCTTATTACAGTATTCTTATATTGTGGAAGTTTATAAGCAGCAAACTTCAATGTCGGGTCTGAATCCAAAGGTATTCCTGAATTTAGTCTATTAATATATAAGCCTGCAATTCTGGCTTGTTCTGATTTTTGTTTAGATTCCTCATAAACCAATGAAGCTAAAGTCATTACTTGATCTTTGGACAAACCTATAGCATGGGCTTTTGCTATTCTTTTTTCGTTCCAAAAACGCTTATACTCTTTAAGCATTCTGTCTCTAAATGTTTCTGCTGTAGTATTCCAATACAACTCATAGCTATTAGGCAGGTACATACCTAAAGCAGTTTCAGCTGTAAAACCATTTGAGTTTAAAAAGTCCTTATCAGTCATAGCATTCAAAAGAGAAAGACTGTCTGCTTCAATTTGATTAGCAACACGCCCTGCTAACTTCTCTAATGAATTTTGATTATTAAAAGACACTTTTACTGGTAAGTTTCCGCTTCTTATAGAATTGATAATATCATTATTGCTCATGCCATTTTTAATGACATACTTTCCAGATTTAACGTTGTTTGCGTACTGCTTTTGCTTTGCCAACACATCAAACTTGCGTATGTCCTTCAATAAAGGCTCCAATTGAGCTCTAACATCTTTATAAGTATCCGTAGATTTTATATAGATATAAGCCTCTTCATTATTGAAATTGGTGTTAGGTGCCAACATCGCACCATATATGTAATAAGCAAAATAGCCTGCCACGACTAATCCTATTAGTGCAATGGCCCAAAGTATTTTTTTAATGTACATTATGTTTTAATGAGTTGAAATAGGTATTCATTTTGAAATTCGCCTTGATTGAAGTTCCAATCCTTTTTAAGACCAATTTCAATAAAACCATTATTAGTGAACAACTGAATACTTCTTTTATTGTCTTCTGAAATATTGCAGTACAATTGATGTAATCCCAAATGTGTAAAACTATAGTCAATTAGCAAATTTAAAGCCTCACTACCATAACCCTTATCACGGTTATCGGGATTTTTGACGATAATACCGACTCCCGCTCTTTTGTTTTTAAAGTCGAAATCGAAGAGATCGATAAGTCCCAACGAATTGCCTTTTTTATCCGAAATAACCAATCGTAATTGTTTTACTTCATAGATGTCTTTAAGCGCATTTTCTAAATATTGCTTGATGACATATCTGGAAAAGGGTGTTTGGGTATTACTCAATGCCCAAATGTCTTCATCATTTTCAAGTTCGAGGACAAACTCCAAGTCCTCTGGTTCCAAGGCCCTCAAGCTGATATGTTTGCCATTAAGCGTTTCCATAACTGCCTTCAAACACCAATTTTGCTGGGCCGATAAGCCATACATTGGAATAAGTTCCATTATTTAAGTCAAAGGACACTTCAAGTTCTCCACCTTCGACCTTAAGCTTTACCAAGTTTTTTTCTGTTTCACCTATATAGTGCATTGCTATGGCTACGGCCGTAGCACCCGTGCCACATGACAAAGTTTCATTTTCAACACCGCGCTCGTAGGTCCTCAGTCTAAAAGCATCTTCAGAAAGTTTCTTTACAAAATTCACATTAGTGCCCTCCTGAAAATAAGGCGCTCCATATCTTATGTTGGCTCCAATCGTTTTGACATCAAAGCTATCAATGGCTTCTTCAAACTGAACATGGTGCGGTGAACCTGTATCTAAAAATACGTATCCTTCTTTATTGTCGATATTGCCTACATCCTGCATCTGCAAACGAACAATTCCATCGGCAATAGAGGCATGATGCAATCCGTCAACTGCTTCAAAAACAGCGTGGTTTTCAATCACCCCCAATTGTTGAGCAAAGGCAACCAAACACCTCCCGCCATTGCCACACATAGAGCTTTCCCTGCCATCGGAATTATAATACACCATTTTAAAATCATAGGTATCATGATTTTCCAAAAGAATCAATCCATCAGCACCTATGCCAAAACGTCTGTCACAAAGGTGTGCCACCAGTTTGGTATTATTTTTGTCGAATTTTAGTTGACGATTATCAATCATCACAAAATCGTTACCAGTTCCTTGATATTTGTAAAATTTTTGTTGCATAACTCAAGGCACAAAGATATGAATATTAAACGGTTTCGGGCTTTGTTAAATCGTCGTTAAAGTTGATTTGAACATTCAATAAATATTTAATTTTATTCGTTGATGCATATATCTTAAACTGAAAATTATGAAGAAGATTTTAACACTAGTATTGGTTTCAGCTCTTGGCGGTATATTGACGTTGGGGGCCTACAAATTATTATTGGAAGAAAAACAAACTGTTGTGGTAAATACAACGGATGAAAACCCCACATTTTTACCTACCAGTAATGCAAACACTCTGTTTAAACCCTACGAAACGCCCGACTTTACCAAAGCGGCTGAAAATACAGTGAATGCCGTGGTACATGTTAAGAACGTGACCATCAGTTCGGGTCAAATGACGTTTGAAGACCTGTTTTTTGGAAGAAGTCCGCGTCGTGCCCAAATGGGGACAGGCTCAGGAGTGATTATTACTCCAGACGGTTACATTATTACAAATAACCATGTGGTTGATAAATCGCAAGAACTATCCGTAACCCTAAATAACAATAAGACTTATCAGGCGGAAATTATTGGTGCAGATCCCAAAACGGATATCGCCTTATTAAAAATTGAAACAGATGAGGACTTACCGGTCGTTACTTTTGGGGATTCCGACCAAGCCAAAATTGGTGAATGGGTATTGGCTGTTGGCAACCCATTTAATTTGACCTCAACGGTTACTGCCGGAATCATCAGTGCCAAATCAAGGGATTTAACGGGAACCCATTCCCAGTCCTTTATTCAAACTGATGCCGCCGTAAATCCAGGGAATTCTGGAGGTGCTTTAGTCAATAGCAACGGAGAGCTTATCGGTATTAATACAGCCATTTCTTCACAAACAGGTTCCTATATAGGTTATTCCTTTGCGGTGCCCAGTAATATTGCAAGAAAAGTGGTGGAGGATATTATGGAATATGGCAACGTTCAAAATGGGGTACTGGGGATAACTGGTAGCACCTTGAACAGTAAAGCTGCTGAAGCCCTTGAAATATCAGATACCCAAGGTTTTTATATTGCGGGCATAGTTGAAGATTCTGGTGCCGAAGAAGCTGGATTGAAGGAAGGCGATATTATTAAATCCATTGATAACGTTAAAATTTCAAGATTTTCAGATTTAAAAGGGCACCTGAATACCAAACGACCTGATGATATTGTTAACGTGACATTTTCACGCGATGGAGAGGTAAAAACCATTCCTGTGCGTTTGGTCAAAAATGAAACCTATAACATGCCCTTAGTGGGTCAGATTAAAAATGCGAAACCTGCGGATTTGAAGAAGTTAAAGGCTAAAAATGGTGTGAAAATCGTAGAGCTCAACGGCCAATATGCGGAATACTGGCAGAAGAACGGGGTGGGTCAAGGCTCAATAATTACGGCTATCAATGATGTTGAAATTAATAATGTAGATGACGTACAAAATGTATTAAAGAATAGGTCCTCAAACGAGCCTATGCGCATTGAACTCATCAATAAAAATGGCGAAAAAGAACGTTATAATTTTAGGTAAACAACAATAAATTTTTGATTGAAATGACCCTCCAGATGGAGGGTTATTTTTTTGACATACCTGCATTACTTAGACATGCTCCGCACAAGTGGGGAGAATCATAATTTCTTAAGATTCCTTGTCATCTTGCAACAGGATAATTTTTTTGAAATACCTTACGAAAACGTTTGAAATATGGTATTTTTGTTTCAAACTTAAACCACAAACTAAATAACATGACTTCAAATGCAACCTACGAAAAAGAGCTCGCTTTTCAGGCTGATAGACGTCGAGCTACTGTTGAATTTATCAAAATCGTGAGCGATCTTTGGTATGACAAATCGGTGGAGTTAGTACTCTTCAAAAACCAACTTATCGATAAAAATGTGAGTCAAATTTTGTCGCTACATAACTATGCTGGTGAATTTGTTCAAAAACCAATCTCGATTTTTGACTCCGTTGAAATTGCAAAAGCTATTTTGGAGCTTGACATTCCCCCGGCCAAATTGGATATTGGCAAATTGACATACGAATTTCATTTAGAAGAAAACAAATACCACAATGCACGTGGCTTTGTAGCCTACAAGATTAAGGATGCCAAAAAATCAAAAGATATTCAACCGAAGGATGTTATTCTTTATGGCTTTGGCAGAATTGGGCGTTTGGTGGCTCGTGAATTGATGGCGAGAACCGGAAAAGGAAGCCAATTGCGTCTAAGGGCTATTGTTACCCGAGGCGAAATCA
The DNA here is from genome assembly GCF_014270105.1 of Hyunsoonleella aquatilis. GTDB lineage: Bacteria > Bacteroidota > Bacteroidia > Flavobacteriales > Flavobacteriaceae > Jejuia > Jejuia aquatilis. The sequence goes on along the minus strand of NZ_JACNMF010000005.1, from coordinate 277,490 downwards.
ATCCAGAAATACTTGAAAAAAGAGCGGCATTGTTGCGCAACGATTCCATTCATGGCGAATTTCCAGGAACCGTAGCAAGTGATTCCAAAAAGAACTGCCTTATTATCAATGGTACTACGGTACATCTTATTAACGCCAATGCCCCAGAGGATATTGATTACACCCAATTCAAAATAAAAGATGCTTTGGTTATAGATAATACTGGAGCGTTTAGAGACAAAAAAGCGCTTTCCAGGCATTTAAAATCCAAGGGTGTGGACAAAGTATTGTTGACCGCTCCCGGAAAGGGCGTGCCTAATATTGTGCATGGGGTTAACCATTTTGAATATAACCCAAACGATATCAAAATATTTTCAGCTGCTTCGTGTACCACCAATGCTATTACCCCAATTTTAAAGGCTGTAGAGGATTCGCTTGGTGTAAAAAGTGGCCATTTAGAAACTATCCATGCCTATACTAATGACCAAAATCTAGTAGATAATTTTCATAAAAAATACCGTCGTGGTCGTGCTGCAGGATTGAATATGGTAATTACCGAAACTGGAGCAGGATCTGCCGTATCCAAGGCATTGCCTAGCTTAGAAGGTAAATTAACCTCCAATGCCATTCGGGTGCCCGTACCCAACGGTTCGTTGGCCATTTTGAATTTGGAATTGGACCGCAAAACATCCGTTGACGGCATCAATTCCATAATCAAAAAATATGCGCTGGAAGGGGATTTGGTAGAGCAAATAAAATATGAATTGAGCGATGAACTGGTTTCTAGTGATATCGTTGGCTGTTCTGCCCCGTCTATCTACGATAGCAAAGCGACCATTGTAAGAAAAGATGGAAAGAATGCCATTCTTTATGTTTGGTATGACAATGAATATGGCTACAGCCATCAAGTTGTGCGTTTAGCAAAATACATCGCAAAAGTTAGAAGATATACTTATTATTAAGAACATCTAAAGCACCTAAATCACCGTATATTTTCCTGAACAGCTTCACTTTTGTGAGGCTGTTCATAAATTAATGCAGTCTATTGAACTTTATTTTTTATTTTCGCAAAATCTAGTTAACCTATTTAAGCACAACCAAATGAATACCATAAAATATACCCTCCTAGTATTTTCCTTATTTTTTTGTAGCCTTACATTTTCGCAAGCCAGCCAAGAGGAAGACAAACTATCCTTAAACAGTGGAACCATTGATAGTCAGTTTGAATTTATATTCAAAAAGTCTGGAAATTTTAAAGGTACAAACGGACAAGCCTACGAAGCTGTAAAACGTAGTTGGTTATCCATTTTAAGGTCCCATGTTAATGACTCACTAAAAGGAATCCGTAAGGAATTGAGCGATACACAAGCCGTTGTTAAAAATCAGGCTAACGAAATATCAGAATTAAAAACAAACCTAGGCAACACTAAAGTTACTTTGGATAAAACCAATCTTGAAAAAGACAGCATGTCGCTATTAGGGCTCCAAATGAGCAAAACTGGGTATAATTCTTTGATGTGGGCCATAATTGCAGGCTTATTGGCATTGTTGCTTTTCTTCATCTATAAATTTAAGAACAGCAACGCTGTAACCAGACAAGCCAAGCAGAATCTGGCAGAAATTGAGGAAGAGTTTGAGGAGCACAGAAAAACAGCCTTGGAGCGCGAACAAAAGGTAAGGCGCCAGTTACAGGACGAGATCAACAAGCAGAAAAAAGTTTAAAATACATTAACCCGATAGGTTTTAAAACCTATCGGGTTTTTTTATGCGGAATGGTTAATTTTGTTTTATGCCATTACAATTTTCATTTATAATCCCAGTTTATAATCGTCCAGAGGAAATCGTGGAACTTTTGCAAAGTTTCAAGGCGATGGAAACCGATTTAGATTATGAAATTGTAATTGTTGAAGATGGTTCTAAAAAAACCTCGGAGGCTACTGTAAATCAATTCAAAGGCGATTTAAGTATTTCCTATTTCTACAAGGAAAATACCGGTCCGGGAGACTCCAGAAATTATGGGATGCAAAAGGCCCAGGGTAACTATTTTATCATTTTGGATAGTGATGTTATTCTTCCAGAGAATTATTTAAGTGAAGTTGACAAAAGTCTTAAAAGGGATTATGTTGACTGTTTCGGAGGACCGGATGGGGCGCACAAGTCTTTTACTGCTCTTCAAAAAGCTATCAATTTTGCGATGACTTCTTTTATCACTACCGGGGGTATCCGAGGGAATAGAAATGCGGTAGATAAATTCCAGCCAAGAAGTTTCAATATGGGCCTGTCCAAAGAGGCTTTTTTGGCCTCCGGAGGATTTGGTCGCATTCACCCCGGTGAAGACCCAGATTTGTCAATTAGGCTATGGGGTTTAGGGTTTCAAACTAAATTGATACCCAGTGCAGTCGTGTTTCACAAAAGGCGTATTTCTTGGAAAAAGTTTTATGAACAGGTACATAAATTTGGTTTGGTGCGCCCTATTTTAAACAAGTGGCACCCTTCCACTAAAAAGTTGACGTATTGGTTTCCGACACTATTTGGGTCAGGGTTAATATTGGCAATTTTATTGTTGTTTTTCAATTTCGGCTTTTTATTTTGGCTCTATATGGTTTACTTTTTAGTGGCTTTTATTGTAGCTTTGGTTTCAACAAAAAGTATTGTCGTGGCCATTGTAGGCTTGCTGGCCATACTGGTTCAGTTTTTTGGGTACGGCTATGGATTTTTAAAATCGACCATCGCAATCCATTGGCTCAACAAAATGCCGGAAGAGCGTTTTCCTAAATTATTCTTTAAGTCAAAGTGATTAGAAAATTAAAAAAAGAGCTTTTAGCTTCAGTGAAAAACAAAAGGTTGAACGTGTTTCTGCTCTTTCTGTCTTCGTCCTTTGTTATTTTGATTTTCACCAAACTTTCCAAAGAATATACCAATACTGTCGCTTTTGAAGTAAAAAAAATAAATGTTCCACAGGACAAAGTCATTTTGAATGATTCCAATAATAGCGTGGATATCCGTTTGAAAACCCATGGATTTAAATGGTTGCAGTACTATCTTACCAAACCACAAATCGCTGTCGATTTTTCAAATGAAGTTTACAGAACAGGGTCGTCATATGTGTTTGCAAAGTCGGTTTCATATTTAAATGAAAAGAAGCAGTTTCAAAATCAGGTAAAATTGCTAAGTATAGCCCCGGATACTTTAATGTTTCGATTCGATACGAATATGGTGAAAAAAGTACCCGTATTGGCAAAAGCTGAAATACAATTCGCTCCAGGCTTTGATATGTTAAACGAAGTTGAAGCGTATCCAGACTCGATTGTTGTTGTTGGGCCACATGATATGGTTGAAAGTCTGCAAGGTTTGGAAACAGAATTGGTTCAACTGGACAATGTTAAGACGGATATTTCAAAAAAGGCAAGACTTAAACTTCCAAAAAACAGAAAGGATTTGAAGTTTTCTTTGGATGAAGTGGAATTGGTTGCTGATGTTGAGAAGTTTACCGAGGGCACGGTAAAAATCCCTATCAGGGTGATAAACGTGCCCGATAGTATTTCTATCAAATGTTTTCCAAAGGAAGTTAACGTGTCCTATTATACCAGCTTAGAGTATTTCAATACTGTAAAACCAAAAGATTTTAGAGTGATTTGTGACTATAAAAAGGCAGAGCAAAACCAATCGTTTTTAATCACAGAATTGGTGAGATTTCCAGAAAACGTAAAACGTATCAAATTGAGCCAACAACGCATAGAATTCATTATCGTAAAATGACAATAGTAGGGCTAACAGGAGGTATAGGTAGTGGGAAGACAACCGTGGCTAAGGCATTTGAAGCGTTGGGTATTCCTGTTTATATAGCTGATGAAGAGGCCAAAAAATTGATGCGCCGATCAAAAGTGATCAAACGTAAACTTATAGCCCTTTTTGGAGAGAATGCTTATGTGGATGGCAAATTAAACCGACCTTTTTTGGCGGAAATTATATTCAATGATAAGGCAATCTTGCAAAAAATGAATGCTATCGTTCATCCAAAAGTCAAAAGACATTTTGAGAAATGGGTGGCAAAGCAGAATGCCCCTTATGTTATAAAAGAGGTAGCTATTTTATTCGAAAATGGAGGGCACAAACAGATGGATTTTATTATTACCGTTACGGCTCCAATATCCCTAAGAATTGAGAGGTTGCTAAACCGGGACAATTCTTCAAAAGAAAAAATCGAATCTATTATGAAAAATCAATGGCCGGATGACAAAAAAATAACCCTATCGGATTTTGTAATTTCAAACGAAGATTTAGAGAAAACCAAACACCAAGTCCAAGAAATTCACCTTCAAATACTAAAAAAAATACAATAAAATATCTGTTTTGGCATTTTTGTTAATGTAAGGTTAAATGATAAGTTGACTAAATGTTAAAATGTTAATTTTGGGTAATGAGCAAAAAAGTTTTTGTCCTGCTGATAATATTGATGAGTGCGTCGCTTGTAGGAATCATTTTTGTTCAGGTGTTTTTTATCAATGGTGCTGTTGAAAATGAAAAGGACCGCTTTAAGTTCAATGTAAAAAGTGCATTGAGCTATGTATCTAATGCCATTGAAAAAAAGGAGTTGGATACCTATTTTCAGCGTTTTCAAAGTCTGGACAGTGAAAAGAAAAAGGACTCCGCGGCAGTTTCCCAACTGTTTATTTATCAGCAAAATAACAGTACAAAGGAAACGTTAATCTATAAAAGTAATGTGCTGGAAGATAATTACAAATTATCTTCATCGCTCTTTGACATCGGTTTAGATAGTATTGATATTAGGAATATTATTGGGACTTCAAAAATTGAGGTGTACGATAACGCCAATTTGAATGATAGGGATCTTAAGCCCAACCCGATTTTGAATATTATTAACAGCGGTCGTTTAAGGGATGCCGAAAAGAATTATTTCTATAATAACCTTCGGGCGTTTGCAAAGACTATCCCTGTGCATAAAAGAGTTTCCAAGGAGGATATATCAGAATTATTGTCCAAAAAATTAAAGGAAAATGGTATTGATATCGACTTTGAATTTGCGGTTTATAGCAGGGATTTGGCTACTAAAGTTTACAGCGAGGGTTTCGAAAAAGATGAAAAATCAACTTTTAGTGTCCCCGTTTTTTATGACGAAAATAATCAGAGTAACTATAAACTTTTGGTGAATTTTCCAGATGACCATAAATTTATTTTGTCGTCAATTATTGGAATGATTATGTTATCGGTAGTATTCACTTTGATTATCGTTTTGGCCTATTCAAGTGCTTTGTTCCAATTGGTGAAACAGCGTAAAATATCACAAATTAAAACGGATTTTATCAACAATATGACCCACGAGTTCAAAACACCAATTGCTACCATAAATTTAGCATTGGATGCAATTAAGAACCCGAAAATTATTGAGGATCAGAAAAAGGTAGTGCGTTATCTGAATATGATCAAAGAAGAAAACAAAAGGATGCACGCGCAGGTTGAAAATGTGTTGAGAATATCTAAACTGGAAAAAAACGAGCTGAATATCAGCAAGGATAGGGTGGATTTACATGATTTGGTTGCAGACGCTATCACTCATGTAGAACTAATTGTTGAGGACAGACAAGGGTATATAAAAACACATTTGGATGCGGATTATTCGACTGTTTTGGCTAATGAAACCCATTTTACAAATGTGATAGTAAACATGTTGGATAACGCCATTAAATATTCACCTGAAGCACCACAAATTGACGTGTTTACTGAAAACGTCGGTACTAATATATTATTAAAAATACAAGACCAGGGCAGCGGTATGAGTAAAGCAGCGGCCAAAAGAGTTTTCGAAAAGTTCTACAGAGAACATACCGGAAACATACATAATGTAAAAGGGCATGGATTGGGATTGGCCTATGTAAAGCGCATAGTGGATGACCATCAAGGATTTGTGTCTGTAGAAAGTGAAAAAGGAAAAGGAAGTACTTTTACGATAAAGCTTCCCTTAATATCATAAACATATGGAAGAGCAAAACAAGAAAATTTTATTGGTTGAGGACGATCCGAATTTCGGAACGGTGCTTCGGGATTATTTAATGATGAACGACTATGATGTGGTGCATGCCAAAAATGGCATGGAGGGCTTTGAAAAATTTAAGAAGGACGATTACGATTTATGCATTTTGGACGTGATGATGCCATATAAGGACGGATTTACTCTGGCCAAGGAAATCCGTGAAAAAAATACAGATGTACCGATTGTTTTTTTGACTGCAAAAGCGATGAAGGAAGATGTATTAAAAGGCTATAAAGTAGGGGCGGACGATTATTTAAACAAGCCGTTTGATAGCGAAGTGTTGCTAATGAAAATTAAGGCCATTATGCAACGAAAGGCTACAGAAACCATTTCAGATAGCAAGCAGTTTGAGTTTGAAATTGGCCGTTTCCATTTGAATTCCAAACTACGGTTTTTACGTTTTGATGGGGGAGAGCCAACAAAACTTTCTCCTAAAGAGAATGAATTGTTGCGCTTGTTGGCGTTACATGAAAATGACCTAATGCCTCGTGAATTAGCATTGACCAAGATTTGGCGCGATGATAATTATTTTACTTCTAGAAGCATGGATGTTTACATTGCCAAACTCCGAAAATACCTAAAGCCTGATGACAAGGTTGAAATTTTGAATATTCACGGGGAAGGGTTTAGATTGGTCGTGAATAGCTAGAAACATAAAATATATAGTGATTAGAAATCCGGTTGTTGCCGGATTTTTTTTTGGAATATCCGGATGAGCTACCATTTATAAATTGACTCAAGTCCTGAAAACTTACTGTTTTACTTTCCACAAACGCCACCAAGGTACGCCGGGAGCATCATGATGCTCGTAGTGGTATCCAAAAAAATAGCAACTCAAAAAGGCCCAAATATGATTTTTCTCCAAAGAAGAAGAGTGGTGCTTATTGTCATGGTCATGCCCATCTTTGTGAGGTACATAGGTGCCAAAATAAAAGAGCTGGAAAGTAGACAATATGCCAGGGAGAATCCAAAATAATAACAGATTATCCAGAGGGAAAATCAATCGCAATAATTGGAGGGAGATAGTCATCAAAATTAATTGTTTCAGCGTGGTGTACTTTTTAATAAAACTCCAATACCAAGGCCAAAACTTACCCGATTCATGGAAGTCAGGGTCTTTGTCAGAAGCTACGAATCGATGATGTTCATGATGCTTTACCAGTAATCTATCATAAAAATTGAAGGCGAATAGCATAGAGGTTATCCAGCCAATTAGGGTATTCCATTTTCTGTTTTTGGATACAGAGCCGTGCATGGCGTCATGAGCCGTAATAAACAATCCAGTGTACAAATGTGTCTGTAAAAGAATAGCTAAATAAACCAATGGATTTGCATAGCTGATGTCCCAAATTAAAAGTGTGTAGAGCGAAAAAAACCAAATAAAAATCATCATAAAAGCAATGATAATTCCATAGGGATCCACGGCCTTATAAAGTGATTTTGTAGATTTCATAGCAAATTTACATTAAGATAATGTCTAACAAAAATAGAAAAAAATTAAACAAAAACAAATGTATTTCCTTGAGTTACAAAGATTTTCGATGAAATAAAGATGGAGTATAAGGGTTTCAGTCAAACGGATACTTTGTCCGGATTAAACTTACCTATAAACGTTGCTCGAGCCACGTTTTAAATTCATAAAAGTTTTGAGGAGCCACCCCATGACCCACTGGAAATTCGGAGTACACATTTTTAATGTTCACCGAATTTAAAAAAGGTTGCGTCTGTCTGGCCCAATCTACAGGAATTACCTGATCAACACTGCCATGGGAGCAGTAAAAATCTAAATGGGAATAATCTTTTTTGCCGATATCTTTGGGCAAAACATCATGATTGATGTAACCGCTAAGCGCAATAATATTTTTGACTTTTTCAGGATAGGTCAACGCCACGGCATAACTTAGAATTGTGCCCTGGCTAAAGCCCAAAAGGTTGATATTGTCTTTTCCGATATCGTATTTAGATACAACTTCGTCAATGAATTTCGCAATTAAATCTACAGATTGTTTGGCTTGAACATTATCGTTCCATTTGCCTTTATCGGCATCAAAATTGATGGCGTACCAAGCATTCCCAAAAGGTTGCATGCGATATGGGGCCCTTGCGGAAATAATCAAAAGTTCCTCTGGAAGCTCACTTGCAAATGAGAACAAATCATTTTCGTCACTACCGTAGCCATGGAGCATAATCAGTAGTGGGGGATTTTTATCGAGGGTAGATGGCCTCAAGACATAATCTAAAGAAAGAGAAGTGTACAACATTTATTTTCCAATATTTTGAAACCATTCCTGAAACAGTTTTCCAAAGAAAGGAATAAGCTTAGTCTCACCTCGAACAGCAGTAATAAGGCCATAAACCCAAAACGCAAATGTACCAAACCACAATATAGTGCCAAGCCAACTGTTAACGTATTTTTCCGTCAGGTTCGAAAAAATCAAAAGCAATACTAATCCAATCATTTGGCGCACGTGAAATGCAGTGAATGGATTTTTCTGATTTAGGTTTTTTATGATTGCTACAATTAGGCCTATAAAGGTAATGTAGGCCACAATTGCAAAAGTTTTACCTTCTTGAATTTCTTGTTGCGTCATTTTATTTTAATACAGCTTTTTTATTGGCCACAATGCCATATACTTTACCCTTGAGAGTTTCACCTTTAAAGATGGCGTTATTAGATTTTGAAACAATATACTCGTTTCCAAATTCATAAGTGCCGTTAGGGTTGAAAAGCGCAATATTGAGAGGATTGCCTTCGTTGATTGGTGATGCTGAAATTCCAAAACGTCCTTTACCACTGGTCAAAATTGAAATGGTTTTTTTCAGAGTAAAGATATTTTGTAATGCCCCAAAAGCACTTTCCAGGCCAATGGTGCCATAGTCGGCATGGTCAAATTCGATTTTTTTCAACTCAATATCCAATGGATTATGGTCACTGGTCACCATATCAATGGTCCCATCCTTAACACCTTCGATTAAAGCATCAATATCCGTTTGGGTGCGTAGGGGAGGTGTCACCTTGAAATTCGTGTCGAAACCTATTAAGTTTTCATCTGAAAAATAAAGGTTGTGAATAGCTACACTACAACTCACATCCAGTTTTTTCTGTTTTGCCTCTCTAATCAATGCAACACTTTTTGCTGTGGAAATCGTCGGGATATGCAATTTGCCCTCAGTGTATTCTAAAAGGAATAAATCCCTTGCCACTTGAAGTTCTTCTGCTAAAGCCGGATTCCCTTTTAAGCCCAATGAGGTACTGGTAACATGCTCGTTCATCACTCCCAAACCTGCAATTTGGTTTTCCTGTGGAAAGGAACAAACCAAGCCCCCAAAATTACTCGCATATTGTAAAGCTACCTTTAAAAGATTGGGGTTTGAGATTGGCTTTTTATAATCATAAAATGCAACTGCTCCGGCATTTTTCATATCGAAAAGCTCTGCCAAATCCTTCCCATTACTATTTTGTGTCAAGGCACCAATGGGCAATACATTAACTGCTTTTTTTTCAGCTTTAGATTTCACAAAAGCCACATCTGAACTTGTATCAATTACCGGGTTTGTATTTGGATTTAAAGCTATAGTAGTAAATCCGGAAAGCGATGCCGTTTTTATTCCATTTTCAATGGTCTCCCGCTCTTCAAAACCGGGCTCACCAAAACATACACTACTGTCAAACCAGCCTTGCGACACATGAAGGTTTTCAAAAGTGATTTCACGGTATTTTTTTGGGTTTTTAAGGTTTTGTCCAATTTTGGAAATCAATCCGTTTTCAACTAAAATATCTTGGGTAGTGTTATGAAAATCGCTTTTAGAATCTAGTATCGTGGCGGATTTTATCAATATGTTCATTTAAAATATTTTAAGATGAGCATTTCTGCGATCAGCAGGATCAGTGCAAAAGTAACAAACCATTTCCACAAGGCATTAATTTTGGTCTCACTTTTTAATGTATCAAAAACCGCAGTGATGGATGAATCAACATTTAAACCTTCAATGGAACCCAAATCGGTATAGCTTAAATTGCTTTCCGTTCTACTGTAATTATAGCTAACATTTTCGAAGGTATCACCATTATTTACAATGCTGTAAGTACCCGCTTTGGATGGCAGTTCTTCCGTGGTAATCACTACTTTATTGTTAAAATTCTGTTGTCTCGGTATAAAGTTTAATTCCGTGTTTTTGAGTGATAGGATCCCATCATTTTTTAATGTTGCTTTTACTTCATACTCATTTTGCTCACCTATGGAATAGTAAAGGTTTGGTGTTTTAAAGCTCTGTTTGGCGATGTTATAAAAGGTTGGTACAATTAACGGCGAATTTTTGAAGTTTGAATTTTCGGTTTCAATAGAAGCGGTCAAAAGAAAAATATTTCCTTTCGATATTAAAAAAGGTTTTCCGTCTTCAAAAGATAGTGCAGATGTTCCGCTATTGGAAAGTGTGTTGTAAAAGGCGTTTACTTTTGGGTATTGAAAATTCTTGACCTGTTTTTCAAAAACACCTTTATTATAAAGCGGATGTCCATAGTTGATAGTGGTAATGCGTTTTTCAGAAGCGACATCGTCCAAAAGGCCTAAACCATAAGGGTTCAGTAGGAGGTTATAGCTTTCAACGGAAATGTTTTCAGAGGGGATGACCTGCAATGTGCCACCGTTGTCAGTAAAAGTTTTTAGGGACGAAACAAGGGTAGGAGGTATTGTTTTAAGAGCGTTTAAAACGATAAGGCTTTGCGAAGAAATACTATTGTAATTCAATGCTTTTGGTGATGTTTGCATAAAGGTAAATTCACCATCCAAAAAAATTCGCTTTAAAAAGTCGGCATCAGTTTCGCCAATCGCCAAAACGTTTATATTGTCAGTAGCATTAATGTTGAAATACAATCGATTATCAAATTGCAAATGTGTATCGTTGATGGTGATTTCCCCATTTATGGCCTCATTGGCGGGAAGGGAAAAAGTAACCGTTGCTTCGGAATCCACAGAGGTAGAGGTTTTCGCAATTAAATTACCGTCATTTAAAAGGGAAATTGGCAGATTGTCTATGGCGTTGCCCGTATTTTTAAGGATGGTTGTGAGTTCTAATTTGGTAGGCGTCACTTCTGAAATGAAGGCGCTGTCCACTGAGACGTTTTGTGTATTGACAGGGTTTAATTTTACAGCATAAAAACTAATCGAGGAATCTCTTTCTTTTTGAAAATCGTCACTTCTATCTTGAAAATCAGAAATAAAAATGAGGTTTTTTATAGAAGAAGCTTCTTTACTGAAGAGGTTTCTGGACTTCAACAAAATTGCATTAAAGGAAGGCTGTTTGGATTCATATTCCAATCCCAACAATTCATTTTTGACAGCATTGACAGAGGTGTTTTTATAGGTTTTTGAATTGGTAACTATCGAGATATTTTGGCTCTCAGGAATATTGGAAATGATGTCCTGTACAGCTCTCTTGAGCAGAGGGCCATTAGCTCCTTTTGCCTGCATACTAAAGGAATTGTCCAAGTAGATAACCGTTTCTTGGGGTTTATTTAAGGTGTCGTTTTTTGAAAAATAGGGTTGCGCAAACGCAAGAATGATAAGTGCAAATAACAACAATCTGGTAATTAGTGTCAACCATTTTTTAAGTTGCGAACTTTTTCGCGTTTGAATGTTCACGTTTTTTAAAAAGGCCACATTGGTAAACGGCACTTTCTTGAATTTCCGAAGCTGAAATAAATGGACAATAATGGGGATAAGCAGTAAAAATAATGCGTAAAGAAGTTCGGGGTATTTAAACTGCATTTATTTTTTTGATTTGTCAAATCTACGTAATTTTTATATTCTCGATAAGCTAACAGAAGAAAATAAAATCTTCAAAAGGTTTTAAATTCAATTTAGATAAATAAGCCCTAATTTCTTTTTGAGCTGTTTTATTGGCAACAGTAATGAGGCTTTGCGGGTTTTTGATGTTAACAAGTGCATCAAAATTTAATAGTGTTTTCCCATAAATAGCTTTTCCAATTTTATTCGGGTTATCGCATATCCATTCAAAAGGGATATCCCGCTCTAAAAATAGACTGGCCATCAGTTTTCCTTTGGTGCCCGCACCCCAAATCGCCAATCTTTTAGATTGGTCATAATCAATATCCAAAAAGTGGTGCACTTTCAATGTTGTAAAATGATTTTGGGCGTAGTGCACATGCGTTCGGGAAGTCCTAGTGCTGTAATCGCGCCATTTGTGGAGGGTTTGGTTACAAGGGATACATTTTAATCCATGTTTGTAAAACCGAAACGTCAAATCGTAATCCTCAGGGTAAATATTGGGTTCAAAAGCACCACAGGCCTCAAAATCTTCCCGAAATACCATCCAGCAGGGGGAAGGAATCACGCACTCTTTATAAATTTCGCTGTAATTATTCCCTGTTCTTGTCAAGTCGTTCAGCCAATTTTCATAGCTTTTATAGCCTGGGCCAACACCATGAGCACTAAAATATTCCACCAACCCGATGGCAACGTGGCCTTTTCCGTATTTGTATAAGTTATCGACCAAAACCGACAGTTTGTTTGGAGTCATGATGTCGTCACTATCCATTCTTGTAATCAGTTCTCCCGAACTTTGTCCATAGGCCGTTTTAAGTGCATCGATGATGCCCTCACCTTTGTTTTTCAATAGTTTTATGCGAGAATCTTTCTGCGCAAATGCATCTACGATTTCAAAACTTCTATCCATAGAATGGTCATCCACAATAAGCAGTTCCCAATTTTGATAATTTTGATTGACAATGGATTGAAGACATTCGGCAATAAAAGCCTCCGTACCCTTAAACGGGGTCAATATACTCATTAGCGGTTTTTGCATAGGCGAATATACTTAAAGCAGTCAGTATGTTTTAACAAAACCTTATGAAAACATGGCGTAACAACGCCGTATTTTTAGCGTCACTTTAAAAACTAAAAAATAATTACACATGAATATCAGAATAATTGTAGTGTCACTATGTCTTAGCGTGGTGCTTTTTGGTTGTGGCGCTGGAAAAAATAAGGCGAACGACTTGGCGGTTAATACGCCCATTGCAGCCCATATCGATTTATCAAAAGTAACGGAGGATAAAGCACCGGTGACGATTAACCCTGGGCGTTTTACAGTTGAAACCGTTACGTACAGATTGCCCCGTGTGATTCCTGGGACCTATTCCGTTAGTGATTTTGGGAAATATGTAGATGGTTTTAAGGCATTGGATTATTCTGGAAATGAGTTAAAGGTTTCAAAAGTTGACACTAATAGCTGGACGATTGAAAATGCCAAGGAATTGGATAAAATCATTTATTACGTTAATGATACTTTTGATATTGAAGAAATAGGAGGCATCGGTCAAGAGCAACCGTTTTCCCCTGGAGGTACTAATATTGAGGAAAACAATTATGTATTAAATTTACATGGTTTTATTGGATATTTTGATTCGTTAAAAAACAATCAATATAAATTGGACGTTACCGCTCCAGCGGATTTTGTAAGAACCTCGGCGTTGCAAAATGTAGCTTCAAGTACTTCTGATGACGGCACTATGAAGACTACAAGTTACTTCGCACCGAGGTATTTTGATATTACAGATAATCCGATGATGTATGGTAATCTGGATGTTGAAGAATTCCAAGTTGGCGATATAAAAATTGTACTGAGCGTGTATTCGCCCAACAAACTACACTCAGCAAAGTCGTTGAAAGAAACGGTTTTCAAAATGATGAAAGCCCAAAAGGCCTATTTGGGTGATATCAATGCCACGACGCGATATGATATTTATTTGTATCTGTCCGAAGGAAAAGAAGATTCAGCAAAAGGTTTTGGTGCTTTAGAGCATCATACGTCTACGGTAGTGGTTTTTCCTGAATCTATGGAGCCCGAGGCTTTGGCAGACAGTATGATAGACGTAGTGTCGCATGAGTTTTTCCATATTTTGACACCTTTAAGTGTACACTCCGAGGATGTGCATTATTTTGATTATAACAACCCAACATTCTCTAAACATTTGTGGATGTATGAGGGTGTGACGGAGTATTTTGCTACACTATTTCAGGTGGACCAAGGCTTAGTGGATGAGAAAGAGTTTTACGCAGATATTATGCAAAAGATTCAAGGGTCTAAGAGAATGAACGATGCCATGAGCTTCACTATTATGAGTGAAAATGTTTTAAAGGCACCATACAAAGACGAATATTTAAATGTTTACCAAAAAGGGGCACTGATTGGAATGTGCATTGACATTTTAATGCGTGAGGAAAGCAACGGTAACCGAGGGATTTTATCCTTAATGAAAGAACTGTCCAACAAATATGGAAAGAACAAACCCTTTGAAGATGATAAATTAATAGCAGAAATTACTGAAATGACTTATCCATCCATTGGTGAATTTTTCAGCACCCATGTTGTTGGAGATTTGCCAATTGACTACAACGCCTTTTTTGAAAAAGTTGGATTGGAAATTGGGGAAGCTGAAATAGAAACAAATTACATTTTGATGAACGGTGCGCCAATTGTTAGTGGTGATGGGCAAAAAGGCACTATTTTCTTTACGGATATGGTATTGAAAAACAGCTTTTGGTCGGCGCAAGGTGCTCAAGCTAATGATGTAATTAAGGAAATTAATGGTACCGCGTTGACTTTGATGAACGCTAACCAAGTATTACAGCAAGTGTTTATGTGGAAACCCGGAAAGGACGTTGAGGTGAAATTGGACAGAAACGGCGAAGAAGTGGTGATAAAAACAACCACCACCCAACCTTATACTCAAGGGGAAGCCATTATTGAAAAGTCTGACGCTACGGAAGCTCAAATTGCTTTACGTAAAGCTTGGCTTAAGGGGTAAACTGAATTTTAATAGTTAAGATACCGAAGGAGATTGGGCATTGCTCAGTCTTTTTTTTTATTCCTCCAACAAATCCGGCCGGCGTTCCTGAGTCCGTTTATAAGCCTCCTCCTCCCGCCATTTTTCAATTTTAGGCAAATTACCACTAAAGAGTAGTTCGGGCACTTTCCAGCCATTGTACTCCCGAGGTTTGGTGTAAATCGGGGGTGCCAATAAGTTATCTTGAAAGGAATCGGTTAGCGCAGAGGTTTCATTGCCCAACACCCCGGGAATTAATCTGATAACTGCATCACAAAGTACGGCTGCCGCTAATTCTCCTCCTGAAAGCACAAAATCCCCGATGGATATTTCTCTGGTAATCAAATGATCCCTCACGCGTTGGTCTACACCTTTATAATGCCCACAAAGGATAATAATGTTTTCTTTTAACGAAATTTGATTGGCTATGCCCTGATTTAAGGTTTCCCCATCCGGTGTCATGTAGATAACTTCGTCATAATTTCTTTGCGTTTTTAAATCTGAAATACACTTGTCAATCGGTTCCACCATCATCACCATGCCAGCGCCTCCACCGAATTGTGTATCGTCAATAGATTTGTAATTATCTGTAGCATAGTCCCGTAAATTATGAAAATGGATTTCAACTAAATCGGCCTCAATGGCCCGTTTTAAGATGGAAGCTTCAAAAGGGCTTTTTAGCAGTTCTGGTAATACGGTGATTATATCGATTCGCATAAAAAAAGATGTTGGGCAAAGATAATTGAATTGATTTATTTTAAAGTAAAAAGGCTGTTTCTAAGAACAGCCTCCGTAAAAATAAAAGTTTATCACAAAATTATGCAGAATTTACCCTTGCAGTAACCTCTGGCACATCCATAAATTCATACAAGGGACTATTCCGCATTTTCTCATAAAGGTTTTTATTGACTGAAACAGGAATTTTTAAGTTAGGAAACTTGATGAGGAAATAGTTTCCTTTCTTACCTACTAGGCTTACTTTTGTTGGTTGCTCTTCCATAATTTAAAGGTGTTAAAATTAAACTATAAAAAATCACTTCTAATAAAATTCTAATAAAATATGAGCTAAACAGCTATCGGTTAAGCATGGCTAAAAGTTCTTCTTCAAAACTGCTCTCGAACATGTTTGAGTGTCCATTAACTATAGTACTTTCCTTATCTACCAAAATAACTTTCGTCAGGGGATAAATGGCCAATTGTTCGATGGACTGTTCCGAGTTTTCAAACATATATTCGTTTTGTGGCGAACAGTTTTTCTTTTTTAAAGTAGATTGCCATCGGTCTGTACTGTAGCAATCTATATTTACCGAAATGAAATCCACCTCGGGATATTTTTTGCGCAATTCTTTGGCGCGTTTGTGACTATTATCAAAGAAATCCTTGTACATGTGCGACCAGAAATAAACCACAGAAGGTTTATTAAAAACATTATTGATGCTTACCGAGTTGTTTTCCAGATTAAGCACTTTAACCTCCGGAAATTTTTCACCGGTTTTTAATCGATTCACGGAAGCATTGTACGATACAATCTTATCATTTTTTTTCTTGTCTGTGCCTTTAGCTAAAAGGGATTTCAGAACGATATCGTTGTGTTCCAAATTTTTATTTTTCGCCAAGAAGCTGATGCCGTAATGGTACAACAATTCATTTTTAATGTCGGGATTGATAACCAGACTATCAATAGCCTCGAGCCTACATAAATTGTAGCACAGATCCATCCATTTGAACTTGTCTTTTTTGGAGTGTTCCAAGTGTAAGCCCAAACCTATATTGTTAAAACTTGATCTTAGGAAAGTGATATAGTTGAAATTGTGCTTAAAGAATTCATCGTTATAATTGATGACCTTTCGATAGGCATAAAAATCCTCTGGTAAGCTTTCCATAATGCTCTTTTTATCATAGCCGTAATGCACAAAAGGGTAAATCTCCTTGCTGGAGTAATAGGCATAATCTATGTTGGCCTGAGCAATTTTACTGAACAGTTCCGAGGGTGTATATTTGACCTCGAAAGCTTTAAGTTTGATATTTTTTTCTGCCTTGATGGAATCCAAATGCCTTTCAAAAACCTTTGGGTCTAATTGGCAATATTTGAAAATTTCCTTTTCTTCAATTTCACGCTCTAAAAAATCGTTGATCAAATAATTGTTCTTTTTTGCGCCTTTACCAGTGTAAACTAACGATTCGTCAAAATCGTAAGTATTCAGTCTAAACATAAGGCTATCCCCAGGTTCCAAAAGTACCATTTGCACCTCGGCTCCGTGTCGAAACGTATAGAATCCTGGTTTGAAGTCTTTTTCAAACTTATATAAAAAACGATTTCTACCATCTAACCTGATAGTGTCAATCACTTCTTTGGCGTCATAAAGAATGACGTAGTCCGTATTTTTATTAATTATTTCACCGCCAATAAAAACTAGGTTTTCGGAAGTTTCCCTACCGCAACTTATAAAGGTGAAAACGACGCATACGATGTAGATATAAAGTCTCATAAATCCCTCCTCAAAAAATAGATTTAGTCATCTATTGATACAAAAATAATTTTTGCGTTTATAACTCCCTGTTAATGCGTTGTTAAATATTGTTAGGGCTTTCCCAAGAGGGCGAAAATTAAATGGTATCGACTTTATCCATCGGATGGATTTTTCTATTTTTGCCACAATTTTAAAAGAGGACTATGTTATCAGTTTCAAATCTTTCTGTTCAGTTTGGTAAACGCGTGCTGTTTGATGAGGTAAATACCACGTTCAATAACGGCAATTGCTATGGTATTATTGGTGCCAACGGCTCTGGAAAATCTACATTTTTAAGGATTCTTTCGGGTAAACAGGAGCCTACTTCCGGCCATGTGTCCTTGGAGTCAGGGAAGCGTATGTCCGTTTTGGAGCAAAATCATAATTTATATGATGAACATAATGTTTTGGAAACGGTTTTGATGGGTAATAAACCTTTATTCAAAATTAAAACTGAAATCGATGCGCTTTACGCGGATTATTCGGACGAAAATGCCGATAGGATTGGTGAATTGCAAGTGCAATTTGAGGAAATGAACGGATGGAATGCCGATAGTGATGCGGCTGCAATGTTGTCCAATTTGGGCATCAAAGAAGATTTGCACTACTCGTTGATGGCGGATTTGGATGGAAAGCAAAAGGTACGAGTACTTTTAGCCCAAGCGTTATTTGGAAGTCCGGATGTGCTGATTATGGATGAGCCTACCAATGATTTGGATTATGAAACTATTTCTTGGTTGGAAAGCTTTTTGGCAAATTATGATAACTGCGTGATAGTAGTCTCGCACGACAGGCACTTTTTAGATGCGGTTTGTACACATATTTCCGATATCGATTTTGGAAAAATTAACCATTACTCTGGAAATTATACATTTTGGTACGAATCGTCTCAGTTAGCGGCAAAGCAGAGGGCGCAACAGAACAAAAAGGCCGAAGAGAAGAAAAAGGAGTTGGAAGAGTTTATTCGACGTTTTTCGGCTAACGTGGCTAAAAGTAAACAGGCGACTAGCAGAAAGAAAATGATCGATAAACTAAATATTGCTGATATTCGTCCAACAAGTCGCCGATATCCCGCTATTATTTTTGAGAGGGAGCGAGAAGCAGGTGACCAGATTTTAAATATTGATGGGCTATCTGCATCTTTGGATGGTGAGGTATTATTCAATAAAATAGATTTGAACTTGGCAAAAGGCGATAAGGTTGTTGTGTTTTCTAGAGATTCAAGAGCAACCACGGCGTTCTATCAAATCATCAATGGCAAGGAAAAAGCCATTGCTGGGAAATACGCCTGGGGTGTTACAACAACGCAATCCTATTTGCCATTGGACAATAGCGAGTTTTTCGATAGCGATTTAAATTTGGTGGATTGGTTACGCCAATGGGCAACCACAGAAGAGGAGCGTGAAGAAGTTTACATTAGAGGCTTTTTGGGTAAAATGATTTTTAGTGGAGAGGAAGCGCTGAAAAAATGTAGCGTGCTTTCGGGAGGTGAAAAAGTGAGATGTATGCTAAGTCGCATGATGATGGTAAGGGCGAATGTTTTAATGCTTGATGAGCCAACTAACCATTTGGATTTGGAAAGCATTACCGCCTTCAATAACTCTTTAAAAAACTTTAAAGGAACTGTCTTGTTTACAACACATGACCACGAGTTTGCCCAAACGGTTGCCAATCGTGTGATTGAATTGACGCCTAATGGCATCATTGACCGTTACACCACTTTTGATGAGTATATGCAGGATTCAAAAATTAAGGAACTGAGAAACAAAATGTATGCGGTAACGGCGTAAATTAGGCTTCCAATTCCGAAACGAGGGCTTCCACAATAGGGGTTGCCCTATCAATTTCTTCCTTGTGCACATGAATTTCCTGAAAGCCCTGGATACTGGCTCCAAAACCTGCCAATCTACCAGATTCAGATTCATCTTTTATAATAGCACAAATACCCACATCTTCAAGCGATTTGAAAATACGCTGTACTTCAATAAAATTCCCCGAAAAAACTTTAACGTAATTTGTCATGGCTTCAAAAGTTTAGTTGCCTTCTAAATTTACGAAAATTTCCTGAGATTTACAAAATTAAAAAGTGCCGATGACCCCAATTGTATTAGGTCCAAAGCGAAGATTCCACGCTATTTTTTTTGGTGGTTTTTTATATTCGTAGGCTTCCGAACTGAACAAAAACCTATCGATACTATCTACAACGATGATGCTCAGTGCAACCGAGAACCCAACATCGGTCAGCCAATGCGCACCGTCAATCAGTCTTGAAATAGGAGGAATGGCCCCAATAACACTATAGATGCCTACTTTTACCCATATGTTTTCAAACTGTTTCGCAAGGGCGTGGGCCATCGTCATGGATAAAACCGTATGCCCAGATGGAAAAGAATGGAATCGTCCTTGACTGGAGAAGAGTTTAAATCCGAAAGGGTCTTCGGCCTCTCCGGGTCTTTCCCTGCCCACGGCAGTCTTTAGGAAACTTTGTAAAAAACCACTGGTCACGGAAGAGGAAATAATAAGTACGCTCGTTTTTCTAATCTGTTCATTTTTGGTAAACAAACCGAAACCATACAAGCCAGCATTGGCCATAAAATAATTTTGTGGGCTACCAAAGTACCAACCAAAATCTCTAACTACCCCCGGAAAATCTTCTTGTTGCCTTTTAAAAAAACGCCTTCCTTCTTCGTCAGCAAGGGATAAGGAGGCGGTACCAGCGAGTAATATTCCTAATTTACCAAAGTCGTTACCTTTCCAATACACTGGTCTGGTAAAAGCATGGGCAACACTTCTAGCGGTTTGTTTTGTATCGTGTTTTAATAGGCTGAATGTCGTTTTTTTTGGCTGGGTTTCTCCTAAGGAGTCCTTTAGCTTAGAGGATTGTGCATTCAGTGCCATCGTAGAAAATACAAAGGCTAGTATTGCACTAAAGAACCGAAATGAACCCATATTATCTGTAATTTGAAATTAACGCAACTCGGCCCCAAGTTGCCTTTCAAAATTGTTTTGAAGTTTGCCCATAATTTTATCTATCTGCTTGTCGTTAAGGGTCTTCTTTTCGTCTTGAAGGGTAAAGCTAACCGCATAACTCTTCTTGCCTTTTGGTAGGTTTTTACCTTGATAGACATCAAATAGATTCACATTTTTCAACAATTGCTTTTCGGTCTGTTTGGCAATTTTGTAGATGGATTCAAAAGTGATATTTTCATCCAGCAAAAGCGCAAAATCCCGACGTACTTCAGGGTATTTGGGAATAGGTTTAAAAGTGATTTTGTTGTGTTTTACGATATCCAAAATCGCATCCCAATTAAAGTCGGCACAAACTACCTCTTGAGAGATATCAAAATGCTTTAAGACGGATTTGTTGATCAAACCGAATTCCACAATTTTTGTTTTCCCAAGATTTATAGAAACGCCTTCGCTAAAAAGGTCATTTTTAATTGGCGCTTCATTGTATCTTGAAATCCCTAATCGCTCGAGTGCAGCATTGACAATACCCTTCAGGAAGAAATAGTCGGTTTTACCTTTATTTGTATTTGCCCAGCTTTCTGGATTTTGATTCCCGGTAGCAAACAACGTCAAGTGCTTTACTTCACTTCTTTCACCTGAAAAATTGTGATAGGTCTTCCCGAATTCAAATAGTTTAAGGTCCTGTCTTTTACGATTGATGTTGTAGGACACCGCTTCCAATCCTGAAAACAATAATGACTGCCGCATTACCGATAAATCATTGCTTAAAGGATTCAGCATTTCTATGTTATGTTCTTCTTTCAAGTCTCTACCCAGAGCAACATAATTTGGAGAGGTCAATGAATTTGAAAGAATTTCGAAAAACCCTTGTGCGACCAATTGGTTCCCAATTGTGTTTTGAATTTTGTAATCTTCAAAGCGAGACATGCTGGAAATGGACGCGTTCAACTTTTCAGAGATGCTAATGTTGTTGTAGCCATACACTCTTAGGATTTCCTCGATGATATCCGCTTCGCGCTGTACATCGTTTCTATAGGAAGGTACTGTAAGTCCTAAACCTGTTTCGGTTACGTTATTTACTTTTATGTCCAATGCGGTAAGGATGCCTTTTATAGTTTCCTTTGGAATGTCTTCTCCGATGATTTTTTTGGCATTTTCAAAACTTAGGCGCACTTGAAAATCTTCAATTTTCTTGGGATAAATATCAATAATATCACTAGTGATATCGCCTCCCGCCAACTCCTGAATCAAGAGGGCGGCACGTTTTAGCGCGTATTCCGTAATTTTCGGGTCAATACCACGTTCAAAACGGAATGAAGCATCGGTATTCAGTCCGTGGCGTTTTGCACTTTTTCTGATGCTCACGGGGTTAAAGTAGGCGCTTTCCAAGAAAATGGATGTGGTGCTTTCGGTAACTCCAGAATCAATCCCACCAAAAACACCGGCAATACACATAGGTTTTTCGGCATCGCAAATCATTAAATCATCTTCATGCAATTCCCGTTCAATACCATCTAAAGAGATAAACTTTGTCCCTTTTTCGAGCGTTTTTACTTCAACTTTGTTGCCCGAAATTTTTACGGCATCAAAGGCATGCAGTGGTTGCCCCAATTCGTGCAACACATAATTTGTGGCATCCACCACGTTATTGATGGGACTAAGGCCGATGGCTTTCAATCTATGCTTTAGCCACTCCGGTGATTCATCAACTTTTATCCCCGAAATAGTTACCCCGCAGTATCTTGGCGCCAGTTCTTTGTCAATAACCTCCACATCAATTTTAAGTGTTCGGTTTTCGACATTAAAAGCGCTTACCGAAGGTGTAATCAGTTCCACTTTTATTTCCTTTTGAAAAAGACCAGCCTTCAAGTCGCGCGCAGTGCCGTAATGACTCATGGCATCGGCGCGATTTGGTGTTAAACCAATTTCAAATACATGGTCGTTTTCAACCTGGAAAATAGTTGAGGCAGGTGTGCCGATTTTGATTTTCTCATCCAAAACCATAATGCCGTCGTGCGATGTGCCCAAACCGAGTTCGTCTTCCGCGCAAATCATCCCGTGGCTTTCCTCCCCACGGATCTTACCTTTTTTAATGGTCCACGATTCACCTTCTTCAGTATATAGTGTCGTGCCAATAGTTGCCACGGGTACCTTTTGTCCGGTGGCCACATTTGGTGCGCCACAAACAATTTGTAGTGGACTTTCACCTCCAATATCAACAGTAGTCACTTTAAGTTTATCGGCATTTGGGTGCTTTTCGCAAGTTATAACCTTACCAATCACCACGCCTTCCAATCCACCTTTAATAGATTGGTAGGATTCAATGCCCTCAACTTCCAAACCTAAATCGGTAAGTAATTCACTGGTTTGTTCGGGAGTCCAATTTATATTGATAAATTGCTTCAACCAGTTATATGAAATCTTCATAAATCTTTAGCCTTAAATATAAAAGAATTCCCCGCATGCTTGCATCGGGGTTTCCGCTGAAATTGTCATTCCCGTGAAAACGGGAATCTAAATAAAAGAATTTCGGTTTTTGATCCTAAGATCAAAATGAAACCAGCGAAATACCCTGTTTGTTTGTTCTAGTGATAGTTGGTTTCTGGAAATTCTTTTATTAAGACCGCAAATATAAAATATTGCACCTAGCATTCAAAGGTAGTTTTTAGATTTTATGGTGGTTCGGGGTTTCTATATTACTCCTAAAAGTTTGAAATGTTAAAATGTTAAGGTCTTCTTAAGGAAGCGTTAATTAACAGTTGGGCGCTCATAATTAACAAAACGCTAACATCCATGCGCCCTATAAGTCAATACCTTGTTCACACTAACAACCAATACTTTCATCATGAAAAACTATTATTCCCTCCAAACCTTTCTTCTTTTTTTATTTGTTTGCCTACAGACTTTTGCACAGCTTAATGCCCCGCGGGGTAGCCAAGCCGCCAGTGTATCCCAAACCGTTGGGATTACTGAAATAACCATTAAATATTCAAGACCCAGTGTGAACGACCGTGAAATATGGGGAAAACTGGTGCCTTATGGCATGAACAATCTTGGTTTTGGTACAGCAGAGGCATCTCCATGGCGGGCAGGTGCTAATGAAAATACGACAATTAGTTTTTCAGATGACGTGACTATCGAAGGAGAGCCTTTGGCCGCAGGAACTTACGGATTTCATATTGTGGTTAAAGAAGACGATACTGCCACTTTAATTTTTTCAAATAATTCTACGGCATGGGGTAGCTATTTTTACGAGCCTTCCGAAGATGCTTTAAGAGTTGATGTCGTTACTAATGAAATTCCACATACCGAATTACTGACCTTTAGTTTTAACGAAGTTTCGGCGAATTCAACAACGGCATCATTAAATTGGGAAAAGAAACAAATCCCATTTAAAATTGGAGTTAATGTATCTGAAATTGTATTGGATAGTTTTAGGCAACAGTTGCAGGGTCAAGTTGGTTTTACAAGGCCAAGTTGGGAGCAAGCGGCAAACTATGCATTAAATAATGATGGCGATTTAAATGAAGCCTTGGGATGGATAAGTGATGCCATTGAAGGAAAGTTTTTCAGCCAGAAAACCTTTAACAATTTGCAGATTAAATCGAAGATTTTGGATAAGATGGGCAAGAAGGAAGAGGCCGAAAAACTGGCAAAGGAATCCTTGGAACATGCCACAATTTTCCAAATACATCAGTACGGCAGGACTTTAATTGCCAATGGTGAAACCGACAAAGCTTTGGAAATCTTTAAAATGAATGCCTCAAAAAATAAAAATATGTGGCCCGTAAATTACGGATTGGCAAGGGGCTATGCCGCCAAGGGCGACTATAAAAAGGCTTTAGGCTATTTAAGAAGTGCCCTTAAAAATGCACCAAACGATGCCAGTAAAGGCAGGGTGCAGGCCAATATTGAGAAACTAGAAAACGGACAAGATATCAACTAATTACAACTGAACTGGATTATCACTAAACTTCATCAATCAAACCAAACTATCAGTTGTTAAAACCCGGCCAGTAATGGTTGGGTTTTTTGTAGAAAAAAGAAACCCATAACTTTCGTTATGGGTTTTTCTAGCGGAGAAAGAGGTTACTGAATTATTTATATCTAAATATCGGTAGATTGCCATAAATACTGATAATTTCTAAAATATTTATTATTATTTTTATAACTCGTTTTAGGTGTAAAATATATCTAAATATAACATTACTTACACCTAAACTGACACCTCTATTACATTCATGAGAAGTACATTTAATTTAAAAGAGTCCAAAAAAGATGGATTAACTTCAATTAGACTAATAGCCTATTTTAAGGATGAAGATAAGAAATTTGTCTATTCTACAGGAGAGGTTATTCACCCCGAGGATTGGGATTTTGAAAACAAGCAACCAAAACATTTGACAGGAAGAACAAAAAAGTCAAATGAGATGAGGACTATCAAACATCAATTAGATCGTTATTCTAAGCTATTTACGGAATTAACCAATAGGTATAAAGTGCTTAATCAAGACATAACTATTAAAATGATAAGAAAAGAGTTTGACCATCATTTTAAAAGGGTTAAAGCTGTTTCTAACCGCTTTTTCGAAGTTTACGATATCTTTCTTCAAGAAAAGAAAGAAGATCAATCTGGAGAGGCTAATTCAACAACTACGATTAAGAGGTATGAATATAATAAGAAGTTATTACAGGACTTTCAAGAGTATTCAAAATCTCAAATTCATTTTAAAAATATTAATGACAGCTTTTATAATAACTTAATTAATTATTGTGTAACTGAAAAAAAGCATGCGGTCAACACGCTTAGTCGTAATATAGGATTGTTCAAAACTTTTATGTATTGGGCATTTAATAATAATCATACCTATAAAGATGATTTTAAGAATTTCAAGAATATTAAAAAGGAGGTTACTGAGGAAATTGCCTTAACTCTGGACCAGGTTAAAGAAGCGTATGAACATGATTTTAGGAAAAATAAAAGGCTAGAACGAGTTCGGGATTTATTCGTTTTCGGTTGTGCAACCGGAATGAGATATTCCAATTATTCTTTAGTCTCAAAAAGTGATGTGTATAATGGTCATATTCACATTAGGGATAAAAAGAACACAGATAAATTATTATCGATTCCTTTAAATGATTTTTCAAAGGCAATATTGGAAAAGTATGATTATGAGTTGCCTCTCTTGGCAAATCAAAACTTCAATGATTACATAAAGGATGTCTTTGAAGCTTTGGGGTATACCCAAACTATCAAGAAGACAGCAAAGATAGGCAACAAGGTAATCGAAAAGGAAGTTCCGCTTTACAAAAGAATTTCGAGTCATACCGCAAGACGAAGTTTTATAACCATTATGAAAAACAATAAAATTCCTGACAAAGTAATCATGTCTTACACTGGCCATAGGTCCTTGGAAGTATTCAACAAGTACTATAAACCCAATGAAGATGATAAGGTTGATTTTATGAATTCCGTATGGTCTAAACTAAATTAAAAATTTATGCCTATTGATTTTAATAGAATAGAAGAGATTGCTGATAGTTGCAAAATTATTTCAAATAGTCCATCATTAGATGAAATTAGAAGGGATCAGGAATTGTTTAAACTTAAGAAAGAAGCAATAGATATCTTTAATTCTAAAGACCTAGAAATTTATGTTAATGAAATACTGATTTATGTTTATGACAATGCTTTAAAATTGGCGAAGAATCATTGGGAATTAACAAAGGAGGAATTAAAGTCAAAATACCCTTATTTAAATAATCGGGATTTAAAGAAGAAAGCTAAGGAAATTATAGCTGACGAGTTTGCCAATGATGGCTCTTTGTTGTGTGAGGGGTTTTCTTACTGTAAAGTCTCTGAGAAGGATGATAAACTACTTAAGCTATCTCAATTTATTATTCAACAAAATAAGCGTAAAACATCTTTTACAAAAGGATTAAACAATATTCTAAATCTTAAGCTTGATTTTGAAAATACTATAGCCTTGAATTATTTAATAACAAACAATTTTCTTGAGCATAATTCGGAAGCTATCGAGATACGTATGCTTTTTTATGGGGGTAATTCTCAATTTCAAAAGATTATAGGGTTTTTAGTATATAAAAAATACGTTCATGAAGTGGAAGAAGCTTTCAGATGGGTTCGGCCACCAGAGGGCAATAGTCTTAAAGCGATTAAATCCCTTGAGCATTTTGCAGCCTTTCTTATCAAAAACAATTTCATTTCTCCAGACTACAGACAAAATCAATTAACTAACACTTTAGGTAGTTTTTTTCAACTTAAAATACATAATCAAAATGTTTCAACAATTCTCAATAAATTGAATTCTAATTCCATATCTCATAAGGATCAAGACTATCAAGATTTATTCATTGACTTAAAAAAATTATAACTAGAGTTAATTAGTTTAATTAGACTAATTGAAATTCAATACTTTTTTATATCGAATAATAGAAATTCGCTGGTAAATAATTTAAAAATCAGTGAATATGAATACTTCTCAAAAACTTCTGCAAATTGAAGGCCTTGACTCAAAAGAGTTTTTCGAAAGAATGGAAAGACTCTTTGATAAAAAACTCACCAAAATTCATGAAAACAAAACTCCTGAATTTTACACTGTAAAGGAGTTAGTAAAAATAATTGGTTGTAGCGAGCTAACCATTTACAATTATATAAAACGCGGAATTCTACCAGCTTCAAAATTTGGTAGAAAATATCTGGTAAAAGAACAGGATCTGAAAGAAATTCTGAAGGTAGTTAAATCGTTGAAATACAAACGCCATGCCTGAATTTCTGACTATCAACTCAGTTAAGGGCTTGCCATTATCTTTCGAAGGTAGGGGTGAGGTGAAAGGCTTTGTTTTTAATCAAATTGAAAGTTCTAAAGGAGGTTTTATTTATGAGGTAAACTCTGGAGCAAATATGTATTATGAGGTTTTTAAAAGAGTAATTAATTACAGGTTTAATTGCGTTTCCTATCCAAGATCAAAGTCTTTTGGAATATGGGCATGGACCTTTATGGATTTGAATAGCGCTAGGGAAAAGTTTAATGAATTGGGTAAATTTAAAATTGATAACTATGGTTGATGTAAAAGAATTATTGGTTAAGTCAGAAATAAATCCATTTATGTCACTGCCAGTTTATCCAACGATTTTAAGCATAAATGGAGTGAATTTTGGAACTCGCGGAGATTTTTCATGTATAGTAGGAAAGCCCAAATCTAGAAAGACATTTTTGCTAAGCTTATTGGAATCCATTTGCCTGTCAGAGAACCTATCACATGGAGCAATTCAATCTTTTATAGGTGATTCTACAATTCTTCATTTTGATACAGAACAATCCAATCACTATGTTCAAAAGTATACTAAGCGAGTCTATTCGCTTTTAGGAAGACAAGGTAATATTCCAAATTTTAAGGTTTTTTCGCTTAGAGAATTTGATGCAAATACGAGAGTAGAAATTATTGAAGAAGCCCTGGATACATATAGAAACATTTCCTTGGTTGTTATTGATGGAATAGCAGATTTAGTTAATGGTTATAATGATGAAACCCTTTCTAATTCAATTGTAGGAAAGCTAATGAAATGGTCCAAGGACTTAAATATTCATATAATTACGGTTATTCATCACACTAAATCAAGCGAAGAGCCCAAAGGACATTTAGGAAGTTTTATAAGTCAAAAAGCAGAAACCGTTTTACATGTAAATACTCCAAGAAATAACTCTACTACCACCGTTAAATCTCAAAATTCACGGAGCATTGAAATTCCAACATTTGAATTTATTGTTGATTCTAATGGGTTGCCTAGGTATAAATTTTGAAAAATATTTAAATGCCCACCCCCCTATAAGGGGGGGGGTGGGCATTAATTAAATACTGTATTGTGCTTATTGTCTAATATTTCAATGAAATGGCATTTTTTTAAACTTTTTCTTAAAAAGAACTCAATATACCCATGAATTGAATATTATTTAAAATTTGTAACTTCATGAGTCTTAAATTGAATGTTATCGTGAAAGGAAATTATATTAGTAAACAATCTTCAAATAATAACTAAAACTCAAACAAATCTTTTACGGGAATTTCCAATGCTCGAGCCAAGGCATTAACAGTGCTGATTTTTGTGTTTATCACACCTCTTTCTATTCTGCTTATCTGGGAATACTCCATATCAGCCACATGAGATAGATCTTCCATACTCATCTTTTTGGACTTTCTTATTCTCCTAAGATTAGCTCCAAAATCTTTTATAAACGCTTTATCATTGGCTGATTCACTCACAATGATAAATGTCGTTACAATATAATCTTTATATTATGGCATACTTGCCATATTTATTTATCTTTGAAATCAACTTTAACTACGTTTTAAACCTTGCTTATGAAAATTATGTTTAGGTATTCAATTATTGCATTCTTTTTTATTGCAATCTGCTCTTGTAAAGATAAAGAGAAGAGTAATGTTCTGATAATCAATCCAGAAAAAGCAAAAGAATATTTTGAATCTGGAATATCTAAAATGAGTTATAATGATAATAGAGGGGCACTATTAGATTTTAAAAGGGCTTTAGAATATAATCCTGAATATTATGAAGCTTGTTTGCGAGCAGCAAAATGTAATCAATCTCTTGGAAATGATGTTGACGCAGGAAGATATTATAGTACAGCTATTTCAATTAGACCTGATTCTGGAGAAGCATACTATTTGAGGGGTGTAAACTTACTTTCAAATCCAGAGGGAAAAGATTCTGCTTGTTATGATTTCTCTAAAGCCGCGGAATTAAATTACCCTAAAGCTAAATACGCAATAATAATGCATTGTAACTAATAATTTATAAACCTGAATCATAACCACTTACGAAAAAAAGCAATTCTACGTATTTACATGTTTTCAATTACAATTATTTCCTCTTCATCTGACAGCGACAACAGAGATAACTCTAAAGATTCTGTTCTTGGGTTAGGATAAATAAAGAGACTTTTTAATTAAAAGAAAGAAGAAAGCTTTCTAAATACGATAAACTTGATGCATTTGAGTTTTTAAATAGCATTTGTGCTTAAGTGTGCTTACCACTAAATCATGGCCCACACTAATTTCATTTTTGTGGTACGCCCCCTTATAAGTGATGTTTAAAAAGAGAGTCCTTTTTAAAACGCTCCTCTTTAGATCTTCTTCTACACTAGCTAATGCCTTAATATTTTCTTCCTTGAGAATAGAATAACTCCTCATAATCCACCTGAAATGTGCAGCAGCTTTTTCAACAAGCCTGCAAGCTATTGGGGGATTAACAAAATTACAGGTAATCTATTAGTCGTCATTTTAATGCCAATTTTTTAACCTTTAGTACATATTACAATTTATTTAAGTTTTAACACCCTTCTGTGTTTAGGTTTTCCAATTAAAACTCAGTAACGAGTATTAATTAATAAAGTCCTGGAAACAGGCAGATAAAAATGAAATTTAAAGTAAAAGGTAGGCGATTTTGCCGAATCCCTGATGTTAAAACATTGCCCTATAAAATGGGTTTGATGGTCTTCCTAAGTCTTCTAGCAATAGGGGTCTTAATCGGTGCTACTATTGCAACTTATGTATTCTTTGGAACTATTACTTTGGCTGGTTTAATTGCAATCATTGAAAGCAATAAATACCTCAAATTTATCGCTTCAAAAAGTAACAAGCTACTGGACATAATAATCTTTATGGGCACACTCTACGCTACTCTGTCGCTAGGTGTAACAATCACGGCATCCTTAACCTTTGCAGGGCTAGGATACACCTTAGTCTATGCACCTTGGTTAAGATTAAGAAATAACAAATAGAGAAGAAATAGTTTATAATTAACCAAAAGGAGATGTTTAAAAGCATCTCCTTTTTTATTTAAAGAAATCAT
The DNA here is from genome assembly GCF_014270105.1 of Hyunsoonleella aquatilis. Taxonomy (GTDB): domain Bacteria; phylum Bacteroidota; class Bacteroidia; order Flavobacteriales; family Flavobacteriaceae; genus Jejuia; species Jejuia aquatilis. Next base: position 247,236 of record NZ_JACNMF010000005.1, on the reverse strand, counting down.
GAAACACATTATATCAGAAATAAAACTAAGTTATAAACCCAACCGTTTAAAAGATGCGCTGAAAATAACCCATAGTGAAGTTGCCTATCAAGTAATCCTAAATAATTGGGACAAAGACACCTTAGAGCTCCAAGAAGAATTCAAAATAGTACTGCTCAATAACTCTAATGAAGTTCTAGGCATATATAGCCTCTCTAAAGGCGGGTTGACTTTTGCTCCCGTAGATTTAAGGATAATGTTTGGTGTAATTCTAAAGAGCGGCTCTATGGGCTTCATTACGGTTCACAATCATCCTTCCGGAAAACTAAAACCTAGTACACCAGATGTTAGCCTTTACAAAAAGATTAAGAAGATTGCCAATTTCCACGATTTAAACTATCTGGACAATCTTATAGTCACTTCAAAAGGGTATTATAGTTTTATGGACGAGGGATTATAAAATTTTTCAAATTATAATATAAAACAAGGTATTTATATAAGGTCAAACACTATATTTATATCTTAATATATCTCTCTCCCTATGAATAGAATTAAAGAAGTTTTAGAAGAAAAAGGCATTAAGCAGGTCTGGTTAGCTGAAAGGCTTGGCAAAAGTTTTAACACTGTAAATGGCTATGTTCAAAATAGAGCCCAACCCAGTTTGGAAATATTGTACAAAATAGCCAAGATATTAAAAGTGGATGCTAAAGATCTTTTACAAGAAGTGCCTAATAGCTAATTATTGCTACAGAATAGAACCAATCAACTAAATGAAAAAAAACATAATTAAGTTAAGTCAGCTGGAAAAATTCCTAATGAAAGCAGCTGATATTTTAAGAGGTAAAATAGACCCTTCAGAATACAAAGAATACATTTTTGGAATGCTATTTCTCAAACGAATGTCAGATGTATTCGACCAAAAAAGAGAACAACTTCGCAAAAAAGATTTTGCACATTTGGATAAGGAAATTGTTGATGAACTGCTAGAAGACAATGAAACCTATGGGGAGTATTTCTTTGTTCCAAAAAGAGCAAGATGGCACGAAGGTTTTATTGATGAGAATGGGACTGAAAGATCACCAATAAAACACTTATCAGACAATATTGGGCAAATGCTTAACAAAGCATTAGATGCTATAGAGGAAGCTAACCCAGAAACCTTAACAGGGGTCTTTAAAGGGCGTATCAATTTCAACCGTGAAGTAGATGGTAAACAAATTGTAAAAAACAAGGACCTAAAAGATATGATTGACCATTTCAATGAGTTTCCTGCATTGGTCAATGAAAACTTTGAGTTTCCAGATTTATTAGGTGCTGCTTATGAGTATTTGCTAAAATACTTTGCAGACGAAAGCGGTAAAAAAGGAGGGCAATTCTATACGCCTAATCAAGTGGTAAGATTATTAGTTCAGTTATTAAAACCTGAAGAAGGGCATTCTATATACGATCCTACAGTGGGTTCTGGTGGTATGTTAATCCAAGCACATTCCTATGTAGGTGAGCAAGGTCAAGATGCAAATAATTTAGAGTTATTTGGTCAGGAGTCAGAACCTTCTGTTGTGGCTATATGTAAAATGAATATCATTCTACACAACATATCAAAATATACTATTGAATTTGAAGACACTTTAGAAACACCTTTAAATGTTAGAGGTGGCCAGTTAATCCAGTTCGACAGAGTAATAGCAAATCCACCATTCTCTCAAAATTACTCGAGAGCAAATATGGATTACCCTAACCGTTTCCCTTATGGTTTTGCACCAGAAACAGGAAAAAAAGCCGATTTAATGTTTGTGCAACACATGTTGGCAAGCTGTAAAAAAGATGGAAAGGTAGTAGTTGTTATGCCTCATGGTGTATTATTCAGAGGTGGTAAAGAGAAAGAAATTAGAGAGAATATGTTAAAGCCAGAAGCAGATGTGTTGGAAGGTGTAATAGGTTTACCACCACAATTGTTTTATGGTACTGGTATTCCAGCTTGTGTAATGGTTTTTAATAAAAACAAACCTGACGAACTTAAAAACAAAGTATTCTTTATTAATGCCGATAAAGAATATGCGGAAGGAAAAAAGCAAAATTCGTTACGACCAGAGGATGTAGAAAAGATTGACTTTGTCTTTACTAATAAAATCAACGAACCTAAATACAGTCGTTTAGTAGAGTATAGTGAAATCGAAAATAATGACTTTACACTAAACATTAGACGCTATGTAGATAATACTGCTGAACCTGAACCTGAAGATGTAAAAGCACATTTAGTGGGTGGTATTCCAGTAGGGGAAATAGAAACAGTGCAAAACGGACAATGTCAAAAATTCAACTTCATTAGTGATAAACTCTTCAATGATAAAAATGGAAACTACAAAGTGTTTGATATCGATGAAAAGTCAGAAATAAAATCATTAATAGATACTGATGAAAATGTTGAGAAAACCTTATTAGATTTAGGTTTACAATTAGCAGATTGGTGGCAATTGGCAAAAGAAGATTTTTCTACGCTTGCACCAAAAATAGAAACTTCTATCAGTGAGGAAGATGCTGTTAACGAAGGTATCACTAATTACGTAACACTAAACAACACCAAGCTACCAAAGGTTAGGGAAGAATTATTAACCACTATCAAAGAACAATTTGTGCCTGTAGGTGTGTTGGACAAGTTTCAAGTGGCTGGCGTATTTGTAAATTGGTGGGACAACATTAAATACGATTTAAAAACCATTATGCAAAACGGTTGGGATGCAGGTTTAATTCCAGACGAATATTTAATTGAAGCTTATTTTCAGAAAGAGGAACAGGAAATTGAAGATTTAGAAATAAAACAATCAGAAAAAGAAAGTGCTTTAGAGGAAGCGGTTGAAGAAGCTATAGAGTTGTTGGAGTATGAAGCTGATGAAGATGAAAAAATAACCACTGCTATAGCAAAACGCGAGTTAAAAACAGAAATCACCTACCTAAAGGAAGAAAAGCTCAAACCAGAACAAGCCAAACCTTACGAGACTATTGATGCTAAAATTAAAAACCTTGAAAAGCAAATAAAGGAAACCAAAGCAACCTTAAAACAAAAGCAAGAAGAGTTAGCCCTTAAACTGGTAATTAAACGCTACGGTGTAGATGATGAAAAAGAAACAGCGAACCAGTTAGTTAAAACTACTAAAAAAGACTTAACAGCATTAGATAGCAATATTGAAAAGGTTATTAGTTTCTTTAAAAAGGATTTAGCAAATACAACATCTTACGATGCCATAAAAAAAGCTACCACAGCATTAGAAAAAGAACTAAAAAAGGATAAAAACAATCCAGAGAAGTTGCAACAAGTATTAAAGGCTAAAGCTAGTTTTAAAAGTATTACCAAACCCTATAATACGGCTTTAAAAAATCTTGAGATTTTAGAAGAAAAACTAAATAGTTTAGATGCCTTGTTAAAAAGCATTGGAGGCGTGATTTCCGAAGAGGAATCTCAAAAATTAATCCTTAAAAAGCATTTCGATTTAATCAACACCCAATTACAACGCTACTTAAATACCGAAAAGCGCATTCTGGTAAGTGCGTTTGAAAACCTTTGGGATAAATACGCTGTATCGGCTCAAAGCATTGAAAACAAACGAGAAGAAACCATGCAGGAGTTAAGCAATTTTTTAACCGCTTTAAATTATTTGGATTAATATGAAAGAGGTTAAAGTAAATATTCCTGATGGATGGAAATTAAAAAAACTTGGTGCTGCTTGTGAAATTAAAAAAGGTGTTCAATTCAATAAGATTGACCTTTCAGATTATGGAATGTACCCTTGTATAAACGGAGGAATTGAACCGTCTGGTTATTCGGATCTATGGAATACAAATGAAAAAACAATTACGATTAGTGAAGGAGGTAACTCTTGTGGTTACATAAACCTTATAACAACCAAGTTCTGGAGTGGTGGTCACTGCTACTCTTTATTGGATTTAGATAAAGAACTTGATAATGGTTTTCTATACCAAGCTTTAAAAGGAAGACAGCATTTAATAATGGACTTACGTGTTGGTTCTGGCCTTCCAAATATTCAGCAGAAGGCAATTAAAGAATTTGAATTTTTAATTCCAGAAAACCCAAAGGAACAAACTCAAATCGCCAGCATTCTATCCAAAGTAGATGAAGCTATTACACAAACCGAAAAACTCATTGCTAAATACCAACGCATTAAAACAGGTTTAATGCAAGACCTCTTAACGAAAGGGATAGATAAAGATGGTAATATTCGTGAAGAAGCAACACACCAATTTAAAGATAGTCAATTAGGGCGTATTCCTGTGGAATGGAACATTGAAATTCTTGATAACTGTAAAATGAAAGGTACTTCTATTACTTATGGTATTGTTCAAACTTTTGAACATATTGAGGATGGTGTACCGGTTTTACGAACAATTGATTTAGGGGAAAATGGTATTAACCCATTAAAAAATTTACTTCGTACCAAACAGTCAATTTCAGATAAATACAAAAGAACGATTTTATCAGAAAATGATATAGTTTGTAATGTGAGGGCTTCAGTAGGGGATTTTAATCTTGTTAGCTCTGAATATATAAATTGCAATACAACGCGAGGTGTGGCTAGAATTTGTCCTAATAGTGACTTAAACCCAAATTATTTAGTTTGGTTTTTGAAGTCTTACAGAAATGAAAGGCAGATGGAACTGTTGATAAAGGGAACGACCTTTATTGATATTAACATTTCTGATTTAAGGCAAATTTGGATTTTACTACCTCAAATAGATGAACAAAATCTTATAGCATCAAAGCTAGATAAAATTCAAAAATCATTTAGATTTTATGACACACAACTCTCTAAACTACATTCTATCAAAAGAGGCTTAATGCAAGATCTCTTATCAGGTAAAAAAAGAGTAACGCATTTAATAAAACAAACGGTATGATAAAACATCTTTCCATCAGGGTAAGCTGGCACGACAATAAATGGAATGGGGCTATTTGCAAGCATCCATCCCAAAACGCCTATTGCTTAAACTTACCACGTATTTATGCAGATAAAAACGATAAAGAAGAAGATAAAATAGCAGATAAGCATTGGAGTACCTTGCAACAAAATCAGTTACCACCTTGTAAAGCAGAAGGTGCAAGTTTTATGAGTGCACTTAAATACAACCGTACATTTCAGCATCCATACTATAAACCCAATGGTAAAGACGTACCACACAATGCTTTAAAACCAACAACTATATCAGTGCCACCATTCAGCAGTTTTGCAGTGCCTTTCTGGTGGATGTTAAGAGGTAATCAAAATACAATAAAAGAACAATATCCTGATATTCCCAGAGACCAAAACCCACCTTTTCCATCATCATGGGTTTACACCTATCAAACACAAGAGGCTCTTCTAAAACGTTTTTTTGAACCTATAAAAGAAAATTATTCTTTGGTCATGTATTATGCTAAAGGAGCAAATCCTGTAGATGAAGACAGCAGAAGGTTAATTGTTGGTATTGGCATTGTAAAAACAAAATCGAAAATACTTAAATACGAAACCAATGCAGATTATACCTATCCGTTATGGGATAGATTAATTGAACATGGTATTCGTCCTAATGAGACTTCAAGTGAAGGAATTCTTTTGCCATATTATGAGTATTTGGAACTACCAGAAGATTATGTTCTTAAAACAAAAGAAGGCAAAAAAAACAAACAAGACCTTCTTAACGAGATAAAACTCACCTTACAAGAAACAGCGAGCAGACAAGAGGTTATAGACGAGTTTACTTATGGTAGTGAACATGTAAATGATAGTTCGGCTTTGGTGGTGTTAGGAAAGTTGAGAAGTATTGTTGAAAGAATCAAAAGTCATGGTATAGTAAAAGATCTTTGGGAACATCACATACAATGGATAGACCGTCAAATAGGAAAGGTTAAGGAAAGTATGGGACCGTTCCCATCCTTCGGCAATGCCCTGTTGGCTTTAGGTTTTCAATATGGTCATTTATTGGAAGAAGACTTACGGAACAGCAAACAGTTAGCTGTTAAAGACAATCCTTGGGATGCATGGGAAGATGCTATTAATGGAATTATTAATTTACAGAATAAGCCTTACGCATCAGACCTGCCACATTTTAGGGATATTTGGTTAAATGAAAGTACCGAAAGAAAAAACCTGTTAATCCTATTATCACGATTTGAACTGTCTGATAAACAGATTAAAAATTGGTTTGATAGCAAAACCAGAAATAAGTTAGGTTATAAAACAACAGATGCAGAAATTTTAGAAAACCCATACAGAATTGCAGAATTAGATGAAGGTGATTTAGAAAATTATCCAATAGCAGTAGAAACTATAGATAATGGATTATTTGAAGATAAAGCCATTCAGGGCGAAAATGTTCCTAATAAACCACAATTGGTAGATTCCCCATTAGACCAAAGACGAATAAGAGCCATAATCACACAAGTCTTAAAAAGAGCTGCAGAAAATGGCGATACGTTGGTATCTGTAAACGAATTGACAGAAACCATAAACACACTCAATCTTCAAAGAGCTACAGTCTTACCGGTAAACTATATTATAACCAATATAGAGTTTATAAAAGAACAACTCAATTTTATAAACCGTGGAGAAATTCAAGCCTTACAGCTCGAAAAGTATAATGAAATTGAATCCTACTTTAGAAAGGTATTGATAGCAAGAGCCAAAAGAGCGTTAGAAGGAATAGATGAAAATTGGGAAGCACTAATTAAAAGGGTTATTGCTAATAATGGTATTACATTTAATGGTAACAATCCAAAACATATAGCGGCATTAGCAGACCAAGTTACAGCTTTACAAAGGTTGACAGATAGGAAAATTTCTGTGCTACACGGTCCTGCTGGTACTGGAAAAACTACGGTGCTGGGAGCATTATTTGGATGTAAAACCTTAACTACTGAAGGAATTTTATTGTTAGCCCCAACAGGAAAAGCCAGAGTTAAATTGGGTAAAATGGCAGGTGGTGAAGCTTTTACCATAGCGCAGTTCCTAAACAAGCAAAATCGCTTTGATTGGAATCGAATGAAACCCCGATTTACAGGTAAAGAAAAATATAAGGGTGAACAAAATGTAATTGTGGATGAGTGCTCTATGCTTACAGAAGATGATTTGTACGCCTTAATGCAAGCGTTAGATTTAGGCCATATAAAACGGCTTATTTTAGTGGGTGACCCATATCAATTGCCACCAATTGGTGCAGGAAGACCATTCGCAGACTTTTGTACTTTTTTAGATAATCTGGAAGAAGAAGACGAAGATTTTGAAGCTTATGAAGCATTGGCAAGATTAAAAGAAGTAGTTAGAAATGTTGATGGAGAAAATTCAGACACCTTAACATTGGCCTCTTGGTACTCGGGATTAAAACCATCAAAAGATGCCGATTCTATTTTCCAAAAGTTAGGTAGTAATGAGTTGTTAAATGATTTGCAAGTGACAAATTGGGAAGACGAACAATCATTGATTACCAAACTTAATGGGCTTTTGATTGAAAATTTAGACTTAAAAGGTGAAAAGGATTATGTAACCCTTAATAAGGTTTTGGGTGTTGAAGGATATAATGTAAACACAGATAAAATAGAAGCATTTCAGTTATTAAGTCCGGTTAAAGCACCTTATTGGGGATCCTATAATTTAAATCGAACCTTTCAGCAACAATTTAGAAACGGTTTAAAAGGAACGGTATCAATTGGCGAGTATCAATTAGGACTTTATGATAAGGTAATCCAAACAGTTAATGAATGGAAAGATGGATTTCCTGGCGGTGAACCCTATCAATTGTCTAACGGTCAATTGGGGTTGGTAAAAGACACCAGAAAGGGGTTTGCTAATGTGGTTTTTGCAGGTGTTGATAATAAGGTAACGTTTGGTTATAAATCACAAGGACAAGCAGATAATGACTCAAGTAATTTGGAATTGGCATATGCAATTACAGTTCACAAAAGCCAAGGAAGTGATTTTGATTTTGTGTTCTTGGTTATCCCAAAAACCGGAAGGATTATCTCAAGGGAATTAATATATACGGCTTTAACCAGAGCAAAAAAGAAGCTTATATTATTGGTTGAAGGAGATACACCACACTGGATTATAAACCTATCCAAACCTCAATATTCTGAAACGGCAAAACGTAATACACATATATTCTCTTATTCAGTAAGGGAAGAAAAACATAGTATACCTTATGCAGAAGGGTTGATTCATAAAACCAAAAAAGAAGGGTTATTAGTCAGAAGCAAATCAGAGGTTATAATAGCAAATATGTTAGTGGAGAAAGAAATAGATTTTGAATATGAACGTGAATTTATTGGTAAAAATGGGCAAAAAAGAATACCTGATTTCACCTTTATTGATGCAGCAGGAGATATAATTATTCTTGAGCATTTGGGAATGATGTCTTTACCAAGTTACAGAGCCGATTGGGAAAAGAAACTTCAATTTTATAATGATAATGGCTATAAACTAACAGATAACCTATTTACAACAACAGAGAGTGAAAAAGGAGGTATAGATTCAATTGCAATTGAAGAAGTAATCAATAAAATATCTAAACTGATTTAAGCTTTAAAAATGAAAATCAAAAACATCCAACAATATCGTTCCCTGTACAAAACGGTGATTAGAGATTTGCCTTCTCGAGATGAAAATTTTATTGGTAATTACCTAATTGAAGAAAACTCTAAAAAAAAGAAATTTGGGTGGTTTGAAATTTATCACGGAGATAAAGAAGGATATGGTAAAGCAGAAGCTGGAATAGAAAATTTTTTACAAAGCTTTTTGGATATGGCCAAAGACGGTCAAGCAGTCTATGAGTTCTTGCAAAATGCTGTAGATGCAGAAAGCACCCATTTCACAATGATTTGGGATAAAGACCCTATTGATGGCAACTACTATTTGTTAGTGGCAAATAACGGTAATATGTTTAACGGTGATAGTATTCGCTCTATTCTAAATGTTGGTTCATCCACCAAAACAGCAGACAGTGAGACAATAGGAAAGTTTGGTATTGGTTTTAAATTAGCCCATAGGTTAGTGGGGAAAAACAACGGACTTGAAGAATTAATTAATGAAAATTCGGGTCCTATTTTATTTAGCTGGAAGAATTATGAAATTGAAAACCTTGCTAATGCTGAAACTCTCGAGCCAACGGAGATAGAATATAATTTAAATGAAAAAGGTAATCTTAATATCAAAGATGACTATCCTTGGCTATTTAAAATTCTAATTACATGTTTTCCGTGCTTACCAGAAAATGATAAAATAGATGAACTGCCTATAATGGCTAATGGAGCTTTAGCAGAAGTAAACCCATTCAATAACTCTGAATATAAGGTCTTGTCAAGATGGGTAAAGAAATATCGGCATATTCTTAATAGAAATACTTATAATGAAGGTGCTTTGTTTTTTATCAAATTGGGTTCGGGCAAGGAGACGGAATTAGATGAAATTAACTTAAAAGAAGGTGTCAAGTTTGCGTTAGCAATACTAAAAGAAACTACCGACGAGGTTGAAAAAACAGATAATCTACTTAAAACAGTTCAGTTAAAAGAAGAAGAACCTATCACATATCCAGAATTAGAGTATGTGAAATTTACCATAGATAAAAACTCTGAAAAAGATACGTATGCTTATATACGTTTTGGTGTGCAAACTTATGATGAACTTTCAGCAGAGCAACAAAATAAATTAAAGGAAGAAGCCAATGTAGAAGTGCTATTTGGTTTTAGAAAGCACAATCTAATTGAAGATTATTTTAAGGGAGCACCTAATTTATACTTGTATTTTCCATTATCAGAAGAGGTACATAACTTCAATTACGTGTTGCATTCCAATGCGTTTTACAAGGGTAGCTCAAGAACCTTTTTGCATAAGGGAAGTACAAATCAAGATGGTATAAACGAAAGATTACTCGAGACCATTGTAAATAAAATTGATGAAGAATTAAAACGGCTTTCAAATTCCGATATAGATTCTGAAAGACGATTATTTTTACATTTTTATGCTGCATTACTAACTTCCGGAAAGAGTGCAAATCAAGATAGATTGTGGATTGAAAAACCTTATATAAATCCTATAAATGAGTTACTCAAAAGATATATTCCAGTTAGGGAATCTTTAAATTCCAATGAGTTTTCCGTTGTATCAAATCCTGATGAAGTATTTATTAAGAAAACAAAAATAGATGTAGAGCCTCTTACTTGGGGATTAGAAAACGTAAAATGGTTTTATTGGAGTGATTCAGGTATTCAATTTGAATTATCCGCTATAACAAAGTTAAATATCAAAAATTTTGATTTAGGTAAATTGTTCATTTCAAACAATCAGGTGTTTAATTATTTAAATGGCTGGCTAAAACAAGAAAATAATTTAGATACCTTATTAAAAGAACTTAAAAATGTTCCTCAAGAAATAGTTTCCAATGCTATTTTTAAAGCAAACTTCTTTGAAACGAAACTGTTCAAGTTTAATAATTATGAATCTTTAAGTCCAAATGAAGTACAAGAAAAAGAATCTGAAGGTTATATTATTACTTATAATAAACTTAATAATATAAAAGACATATTAATTAAGCTAAAGTTCAATGTAACGGAACATAATTTTGAGGATTTTGATTTTAACCCTAAATATTTTAGTTTATTCAATAATAAATCTCAAGCAGGAGGTTATTTAAATGTAACAAAATTATTTAGTACAGTTGTTAAGAACGAAAACCTTAATAGTTTATCTGTCAAAGAGAAACATAATATATATGAGGCGTTTAGAACATTGAATGAAACACCTGGGGACAGAATTAAGGAATTGAAATTATTTAAAAACAATAACAATGTTCCTGCTCATTTTAAAAATTTATTAGCAGCTTCACAACACAATTGGCTTTCGAGGTTTTGTATTCATCCAGAAGAAAACAATACAGCCTATAAAAACTATTTAATTGATACTGATCAAGAAATTTATGAAGGTGTCATTTATCCTTTCTGGAAGGACATTTTAGAACATGTTTCAATTAATCAAAAGGAGTCTAAAGAGGTATTTGATGAAATAATCATTTTGTATGATAAAAGTAATTGGCAAGAAAAAGCCAATTATTTACTCAATACTTCTAAATTAATAATATATAAAGGAGAGGTTATCCATGTAGATGAAATTTATTTTAATGAAAAGTTAGCGCATCTATCTCAAGATAATTTTCAAAATATACAGGAGGTAATTCTGAAGTATTACAATGTGTATATTCCAGATGCTTGTATGTTGTCGTCTATGGATAAAGTGCCTTTTTCCTATAACCTCGCTAATATTGACAAAGATTTAGAAGTAGAGAAAATTAATAAAACAGAATTGCACTATTTGCTGTTGTTTTCAACTAAATGTGAATTAGATTTCTTTGAAGATAATTGTATTGTCCAAAATAATGGGGAATATACTATCGAATCAACAAACTCTAAACAACAAATATTTACTTCAAAAACAGCAATAATCAAATATGTTGGAACATACTATTCAGATGATTATGAACTCATACCTAACGAGTTTGCTTCTTTCAAAGCTAATATTGAGTTAGCAGAAAGTAATCTAGTAGAACATTTAATTGAGATTTTCAAAGAAGATAATGAGGATCAAGAATTGGATTTAATAGAGTTAGTTCTGGCAGAGCGTTTACAAGATAAAAAAGCACTTTTAGAAACCCTTACTTTTACGCCTTTAGATGCCTATTGGAATAATGAAAGAAGCAATAATTTATACTTAAAACTACTGAAAGAAGTAGTTGAAGGGGTTATTGCCGATGATGAATTAGAAACAATACAAGAAAAAATTAAAATTCTAAAAGATGAGTCAGAAATAATTATTGCAGATATAGACAGTGCGCAAGATTCTATTGAGGTTAAAAGAGGTGATAAAGACATTGTACTATCACAATCTCAAATATTAAATCTTGAAAATGCTGATAGTATTGAAATAATTCAACAAATCCATAATGATGCAATATCCCGTGAAATATTAAATCATCAAACAGCAGATAAGCTTTTCAAGATTTCCAGTGCTGGTGTGACTAATCAATTGGTTTCAAAATTTTTAGAAAACTTAAATAATAAGCAAATAACTAATAGCCACCAATTAGCATTTGTTTTATTGTCACAACAATTCAATAGTGAAAAAATTAAAGAGTTTTCAATTAAGTTCAATAATGAAAGATGGATGAAAATTGAGAATCAATTAATTATTTATTCAGAAAAAAATGAAGAGTTTATTGATTCAATGTTTATGATAAGTCAAGATTATGAGGGGATTCAAGAGTTGCTAAAATTAAATGATTTAGAGGCGTTTAATTATGGCAACAATGAAGATGACATCATAGCCTCAAAGTTTCTTTTTGTTAAGGGGTTTAATCCAGAAATATTAGTGAATGAAAAGGAGTTAGAAAGTAAATTAAATTACCTTTTCAATGGCTGGATAAATTTATCATCTCAAATTAGAGTTCATAAAAGAAAATTGGATTGGATAGATTATTTAAGTATTAATCCAAGAGAAAATATATTAAAAGGAATACGTACTGAAAATGAAATACCACCTAAAGAATTTAGTCACTGGGCTGGTGAAGATATTAACAAAATACAATTTTTAAGTGATCTTGGGTTTTGGAAAGGTGAGAATGTAATCCAAGGTTTAAGAAGTTATTTGTTAGGTGAATTAGGTAGCTTATCTGAAGAATTTAGTTTTGATAGGGTTAACAATAGCTTACTTTTAAACACCTTAAAAGGGCTTTCAGGTAAGTTTACAAGACTGAATAATAATCCGATAATAATTAATAATGAAGATACCAGACGAATCGAATTAATTGAAAAAATCATAAATCATCTTATTTCTAAAGAGCAAGATGGGATTCCGCGGTTAGTTTATCATACAATTGATAGTTTTAAAATTGTAATGTCTGAAGAAAATGATTTCTATTACATTAACGAAGATGTTCATAGTAAGTTAATAGACAATGAACAAAATAATTTAAATAGATTATACACTAGCGTTAATATTCTTAAGTTACCTATAACGGGTGTGGATGAATTTGTTCGTGATTTCAAAGAATTGAAATATGAAAAAACGTTTTTATCTGATATAAATGCTAATGAGCATAATGAACCCTTTTATCGTAATTGGAGGTCTGAAAATAACATACGGCTTATAAAACAGGATTCAATAGAGTTTCAAATTCTTTTTGATAATGATACAGAGGTGTTTGATTTAGGTGTTATAGAAGATGGTATATGTAACATTTCTGTCGGAGAATCTAATCAAGTAGTTATATACTATAAAAAAAGCACATCATTAGAGGAATTAAGTATTTCGTTGCAGGATGATAAACCAGAATTATCTGATGCTATTGAAGATATTATCGTGAGAAAAAACAGCATGTTATCAAAAATTTATGAGGCATATAACGCTGCAGATAAAGACGGTATTGAGAGCAGTCATTTAAAAGCATTGCAATCAGTTTTTAAACAAGAAGACTTAAAACACGAAAGAGAGAAGTTGTTGGAGAGTATTAAATCTGATAACAAATATTCATACAGTTGGTTCAAATCGTATTTAAACCTATTACTTACATTCGAAGACAAACAAGATACAACTCAGCAAAAATCTATCGTTTTTCAAGAAATTAAACGTTACAAATTTAAAGACAAGATTTCAAATAAATATTTTCTCTTATGTGGTGCTAACTCTCTTATACCTATCAATATTGAGGATTTTGAGGATTTTAGTATAACGTTAGTTCAAAAAAATAAAAGGAGGGTTAATATTGATGTTGAAGGAGTTTCTAAAAGAGGTCAAGACCTTTTAATTTTTTGTAGGACACCAATTCAACAAAATATAATTGATGGTTTCAAGGAAGTACTACAAGTGAAAATAAGTTTTTCACCAGTATTGCACTTATTGGAACTTTTAAAGAATGCTTTTTTTAATGAGACCAATATAGACACATGGGATAATATTAAAGAAAAGTTACCAAAATTAGAATTTATCTACGGTCCACCAGGTACTGGTAAAACAACAACAATATGTAAAAAGGTAGAAAGAATAGTTCAAGAGAAACATGATTCTAAATTTCTATTATTAACACCCACCAATAAAGCAGCAGATGTTGTTTGTAAAAAATTAATAGATAATCAACATAAGTATGAAAATGAGCAGGCTGAAATTGGGGATGAAAATGTATTTAGAATGCCAGTGTCAATGGTTAGAGTTGGTAGATCTACAGACGTAGAACTTGAAGAATATGACGAAAACCTATATAAAGAATCATTAGATCAAGATATAATAGACAATACACATCTTATAGCCTCAACAATACATCGAATACCCTATTATGATGTTTTTAATCAAGAAGCTAATTCTTCAACCAAACTATTTAAATTGGAAGAGTATTGGGACTATATAATTTTTGATGAGGCCTCTATGACTAATCTTCCTTATATAGTTTTTGCAATAATGGCAATCCATAAGTTTAATCCAGAGGCAAAATTTATAATTGCTGGAGACCCAAAACAAATTCCGCCTGTAGTTAATGTAACCGACAAGGAACTTGAAGAAATTGATATTCAAGATGAGAATATTTATACTATGATGGGGATTAATAGCTTTAATCCTCATGAACAAGAAAGAGACCGAAGGGAAAAAGATGTTATTCAAAACTTAACAACACAATATAGAAGCGTAAAATCAATTGGTCAATTATTTAGCGATCTATCATATAATAACTTGTTAAATCATCATAGAGAAGATGTTAATCATGCAGCAAAGGAATTGCCAGAAAATTTAAAAAAGTTAATAAATAAGAATGTTACATTTATAGATATACCATTGGATGTAGATAATTCCATTTTCAGAATAGACAAACTATTTTATAGTTCTTATCATACATACAGTGCCATTTTAGTAGCGGAAATTGTAAAATATTTTGACACTTTACTATCGGATTCTGAATCCTGGTCAATAGGCCTAATAGCACCTTATAAAGCTCAAGCAGTAATATTAAATAAGTTAATCACTTCATTTGGTATTTCGGATAAAATAAAAATTTATTCAGATACTGTTCACGGTTTTCAAGGTGATGAATGTGATATAATTTTCTTCATTGCTAATCCCAACAATATAAGATATACAGGGCATTATAAAAGTTTAATGTCTAAAGAGTATATCTACAATGTAGCTGTTAGTAGAGCAAAAGATTATTTAGTGATTTTACATCCTTTTGAGGTAATTTCTAATAATCTTTTCATCAATCAATTACGTGAATCATACGTTAGAAATTTTGGTGAGAATGCTATTAAAAATTACCAAGAGTTTGAAGAAGCTATATTTAAACAACCAGATTTTATAGAGAATAATTGTTATATAACTGGTCATGACAATGTAAATGTTTTTGGTCAAATTGAAATGAAGTATTTTATTAAGTCAAATGATAATGCTATTGACATACAATTGAGAAAACTATGATACTAACTAACGATAACCAGCATAGAGGTAATTTAGGACAATCCTTAAAACTTGATGAATACAACAAAGTTGAAAAACCTTTGATGGAGCAGCTTGTAGGTTTAGGATGGAATAAGGATAAAAATCAGGTATTGGAATTGCAGATGCAACAACAACCTGAAGAAAGCTTTCGCACTAACTTTTCCGAAGTAGTGTTGCAGCCTAAATTAAGGGAATCATTAAAGACCATTAACCCATTTTTAACAGATGGTCAAGTTGATGAAGTCACCCGTAAAATAACATCTTTTGATGGTAATAGCTTACTTGAAAACAATCAAAGAGTATTAAGTCTATTATTGGAAAACACTACAGTTTCAAGAAATGAAGAAACAGGCGAAGTGAGTCCAACGGTGCGCTACATTGATTTTGAAAATGTTGAGAATAACATCTTTACTGCTATTTCACAGTTTAAAGTAAAAGTAACAGGAACTGAACATCACATAATTCCAGATGTTGTATTATTTCTTAATGGGTTGCCTGTAGTTGTTATAGAGGCAAAATCACCTAAAGTTAAAGAACCAATACATGAGGCTATAGATCAATTGTTGAGGTACAGTGAACAACGTGGCAATACCGCAGAGGGTAACAAGGAATTGTTTTTCTACAATCAATTTATTATAACAACGTGTCGTACTGAAGCAAAATTTGGCACAATTACAACACACACAGACAAATATTTTTACAGATGGACAGACCCGTATCCAAGAAAACTGAATGATTTGGTACATGGTAAATCATCACCTAATGACCAACAGCGTTTAGTGGCAGGCATGCTGGATAGAAGAAATTTGTTGGATATAATTAGAGTGTTTACAATATTCAGCACAAATGATAAGGGGAAGAAAATTAAAATAGTAGGGCGTTATCAGCAATTTAGAGCTGTTAAATTAGCAACTAAAAGACTTTTAGAAGGTAAAAATCCAATTGAACGAGGTGGGATAATTTGGCATACTCAAGGTTCAGGAAAGTCATTAACTATGATGTTTATGGTTCGTGAAATGAAATTAAAGCCAAAATTAATGTCATGGAAAATTGTTTTTGTTACTGATAGAACCCAGTTGGAAGAACAATTGGCAGAAACTGGTCAAAATGTTGGATTTACAATAAAGGTTGCCAATTTCATAAATCAAAAAACAAATCCTGATGGACAAAGCTTAAAGGAATTATTATCAAATGATAATTCAGATTTGGTAATGGCTATGATTCACAAATTTCAGGAAAATGGAGATTTGACTGGTTTGGAATTATTTCCAGAATTAAACCAAAGTCCTAATGTTTTGATAATGACTGATGAAGCACATAGGTCACAATATTCAATTTTGGCTGCAAATTTAGATAAGGCATTACCTAATGCAACATCTATCGGTTTTACTGGTACACCTACAGACAAAACTGAAAAGAAATATAAGGATTACATTGATAAATATACAATGCGTCAAGCAATTGATGATGGTGTTACTTTAGAGATAGTCTATCAAGGATTTACAAATAATGCGGAGGTAGAAGATGCAGATGGTATGGACAAAAAATTCGAAGATGTATTTAGTGAGTACAATTTAACCGAGAGAATGAAAATACTTGGTTTTGGTAGTAGAGATGCATATTTAGAAGCCATAGAAACCATACGCTCAAAGGCAAAAAGTATGATAGGCCATTATGTTGAGCATATTTTCTCAAATAAGTTTAAAGCGCAAATTGTAGCAAACTCAAGAGAATCAGCGGTTAGATATAAAGCAGCAATCGATGAAGCATTAAAAGTAAGAATTACAGAATTAAAGCAGGAAAATCCCTTGAAAGTGGATTTAACCTTATTAGAGAAATTGGAAACTGCAGTTGTTATTTCCGGTAGTCATAATGATGAACCACATATAAAAGTATTTACTAACAAAGCATACCATAAGAAAAGTATAAAAAGGTTTAAACTGCCTTTTGAGAATATTGATGAAGAAGATAATTCTATTGATGGAAATGTGGGTATTATAATAGTGAATAACATGCTGTTGACTGGTTTTGACGCACCAATTGAACAAGTTATGTATATTGATAGAATTATTGTAGCGCATAATTTATTACAAACTATAGCTAGAGTTAATCGTATTGGTCCAGAAGGTAAGGATAAAGGTTTTGTGGTAGACTATGTTGGTGTTGGTCATCATATCAAAAGAGCTTTAGACACCTATTCTGATAAAGAAGCTCAAGATATAATTAATTGTTTATCAAATGATGAAGAAGAATTGAATGAACTTAGGAAACTGCATAATGAGATTTGGAAGTTTTTAAAGGACAATGGTTTGGATGATTTAGAAGATATTGACGCGTTTTATGATGTTTTTTATGACGAAGACATACGATTCGACTATATCAACCTATATAAGCAATTAACAACGGCGTTTAATACAGTTTTACCAAGAAAGGAGGCTCTTGATTATCTCCATGATTGGCGTTCATTTACTGAAATAAATGTATTGGCAAAAAGGCATTTCAGAGATGATCGTTTTAGCATGAAAGGTATTCCAAAAAAATTGAGAGGTATTGCTGATGAGTTTTTAAAGTCTAAAGGGATTGAAGAAAAAGTAGCACCCATTTCAATAATTGCAGACGATTTTCAAAAAAATGTAACTAACAAAAAAAGGGAGAAAACAAAAGCAGCCGAAGTTGAACATGCTATTCGGCATTATATAGATATAAACATAGATGAGGATCCAGAGTTATTTGCATCCTTTTCACAAGCGTTAGAAGAGATTCTTAAAAACTTTCAGGGAAATTGGAAATTGATATATGAAGAATTGGAGAAATTGAGGGAAAAGATTAAGAACCGTGAAAAAGAAGAAACTTATGGGTTAGATAGGAAAAAGCAAATGCCATTCTTCAGGATATTTAAAGCTGAAATATTCGATAATCGTGATTTAACTGAAGATGAAATAGCTCAAAATGTTAATCTCACTCAACACAGCTATAATTTGGTCAAGACAGAGTTAGAATTAACTGGTTTTTGGGAAAGTCCACCAGCACAATTAAAATTAAAAGCAGAGTTACAAAAATTACTATTGTCACCTCAATTTAGTAAGCTGCCCAAGATAATTGCGAACAGAAAAGCAATAGTGTCAAGAGTTATGGAAGTTGCAAAAACTAATCATTATAAAATTATTGATTAATGCAGTTGGAATACATTGTAAAATATAGTGATAGAAAAACATTGAACATTACCGTTGAGAGAGATAGGTCTATAGTTGTAAGAGCGCCTAAAAGCTTATCAAGTGAGAGAATCAAAGAGATGGTATATGAAAAGAGACAATGGATTAAAGAAAAAATGAATCATATTCAGAAGTATCCACTTAATTATTCTCCAAAAGAGTTCGTTTCCGGAGAGACGTTATTGTATTTGGGGAAAAACTATCAGTTGTTAATTAAAGAAGAGGATTTTGATGGAGTAGAGTTTAATCAAAGGTTTATGATTTCAAAATGCCATCAACAAGAATCAAATCGACTGTTTACGGTTTGGTATAAAATCAAAGCGCAAGAAAAATTAGTACCTCTTGCAAAAAAGTATGCTAAAAATTTAGGGGTTGAGTTTAATGAATGTAAGGTGTCAGAAATGAAATATAGGTGGGCTTCCTGTACACCTAAAAATAACATTATTTTTAATTGGAGAATCATAAAGGCTCCAATGTATGTAGTTGAGTATTTAGTCGCTCACGAGTTGGTTCATTTAATTGAAAATAATCACACGCAAAGGTTTTGGCATATTTTATCAATTCAGATTCCTAATTACGAAAAAGCCAAAAATTGGTTAAAACTAAATGGATATTTGTTAGAAGTTGATTTTTGATTGATAAATCAACGTTCATAATATGCAGATATTGAAGAATAAGGCGCATATACTTACACCTGATTTTACACCTCAAAAAATAAACCCCTGTAAATCAATTGATTACAAGGGTTTTTGCGGAGAAAGAGGGATTCGAACCCCCGGAGGTGTGACCCTCAACAGTTTTCAAGACTGCCGCATTCGACCACTCTGCCATTTCTCCAGTGTCTTTTGCGTTTGCCTTTCAGCGGGCTTGCCCGCCGAAGCGATGCCAGAGGCATTGCGTAGGCGGGTGCAAATATAGAACCCTTTTTTAATTCTTTCAAATAAAACCTTATCTTTTTAAATAAATTTACACCATTTCACGATTGCCATATTTTATGGCCTTTTTTGAAAAAATAACGTTTTCAAACCTTATTTTTGCACAAATGGAAACAGCAATAATGGACACGGTGAAGCAGTTAAAATGGAGGTACGCCACTAAAAAATTTGATGCTCAAAAAAAACTTTCCAAAGAAAAGTTAGAGGTACTAAAGCAGGCGTTTAATCTAACCGCAACCTCTTATGGGCTACAAACCATTAAAATGGTGGTATTAGAAAACAAGGCCGTCAGGGAACCGCTGGTGGAGCACGCCTTTAACCAAAAGCAGGTTTTGGATGCCTCGCACCTGCTGATAATTTGTATCCAAAATAACATTCTTGATGAGGACGTCGTTAAATATTATGACAACATCAAGGGTATACGAAATACCGCCGAAACCATTTTGAAACCTTACCGTGAAGGCCTTATACAAATGATGGAAAAGATGTCCGTTGACGAACGCCAAAGATGGTCTACTAATCAAGCGTACATCGCCTTGGGCAACCTCATGACCGTCTGCGCTATGGAAAGTATAGATTCCTGCCCAATGGAAGGTTTCGTTCCAGCAAAGTTTGACGACATTTTAAAGCTAACCGACAAGGGCTTAAAATCCGTATTACTGTTACCCGTAGGTTATCGCGCGGAAGACGATATGTTTTCAGAATTCAAAAAAGTTAGAAAACCAATAGAGGAAGCCGTCGTAGAGATATAAATTATTTGGGCGTTACCCGCAAGGGGTCGGGCTTTCACTACTCGCTCTCTGCGAGGAGCTCAAACAGGCCGTTCAATCCCTAACGCAAAGCCCAGAAAGAAAAAAATAAGAAACATATGCCAGGATTTGAATTATTTGGAAATTTAGAGAGAAAGGAAGTCAACGACGTGTTGGACAATGGCGTCATCATGCGCTATGGATTTGACGGCATGCGCAAAGGCCATTGGAAAGCTAAAGAACTTGAGAAGGAATTGCAGAGCACCTTTCAATCCAAATATGTGCAATTGGTATCCAGTGGTACTGCGGCCGTTTCAGTAGCTTTGGCATCAGCTGGTGTTGGAGCAGGGGATGAGGTAATTATGCCCACTTTTACATTTGTGGCCAGTTTTGAGGCCATAATGATGCTCGGGGCCATTCCCATTTTGGTGGATGTGGATGACACTTTAGGCCTATGTCCTAAATCTGTAGAAAAAGCCATTACCCCAAAAACAAAAGCCATTATGGTGGTACATATGTGCGGTAGTATGGCCAATATGGATGCACTTCTGGCGATAGCTGACAAACATAATTTACTGGTAGTGGAGGATGCTTGTCAGGCGATTGGAGGCACTTACAAAGGAAAACCCCTAGGAAGTATTGGCGATTTAGGCTGTTTCTCTTTCGATTTTGTAAAAACCATTACCTGTGGTGAGGGAGGCGCCGTAATCACTGATAACGAACAATTTTACTTAAACGCTGACCATTATAGCGACCATGGTCATGACCACATTGGTAATGACCGAGGAGCAGAATCGCATCCGTTTTTGGGCTATAATTTTAGAATTTCAGAATTGCACGCTGCTGTGGGATTGGCTCAAGCTAGGCGTCTTCCTGAATTTTTGGCCATTCAAAAGCGAAATTTTGAAATTATTAGGGAGGCCTTAGCTGAGATTCCAGAAGTAACTTTTAGAACAGTTCCTGAGGGAGGAGCGGAAAGTTGTGCCTTTTTAAATTTTTCATTGCCAGATTTAGAAACAGCCACAAAAGTATCGGAGGCCTTCAAGCAAAACGGTGTGGATGCCTGTTGGAATTACTACAATAACAATTGGCATTACATCAGGAAGTGGGAGCATCTTAAAGACTTAAAATCTTTGCACCCGATTTCAAAAGAAGTCAAGGATGGACTTAGGTATCTTCAAACCAAATCATTCGAGCAATCCGATCATTTTATCGGCCGTAATATCTCGTGTTTGATAAAACTGTCTTGGACAGAGAGAGAAGTGGCAGAAAGGGCGAAAAAGATGGTTGAAGCGATAAAAGTATCTCTGTAGATTAATATTCCTCGGATTGTATTGTTTTTGTAGTGGTGGAATTGTTTTTTACCAATTGGATGATATCTAAATTTGTAAAAAACGCCATCCATGAAGAAAAAATACTATTTCTCTTATTTAGTCCTTTTCATTTGTTTACAATTAAGTTTTGCCCAACAAACCCCAATAGATTTCTCAAATAGTTCACATACATTTTCTAGTTGGGGGGGTAGTTCCTTTTCGGTTATTCCGGATCCGGTTGATTCCAATAACGATGTCGGTAACTTTTTTCGAAACACTTCGCCTTTAGAACAGGGGAATTATATTGACTTAAGTAGGCCAATAGATTTGGATGTGGAAGATGAAATTACATTAAGATTTTATGCCGACGACCCGCTTATTCATACAATTATAGTAAAGCTTGAAAATGGAACGAACCCTAGTGTTGAGGTGAGTCAAACTTTATCTTCAGAAAAAACATGGACAAATTTGACATTCGATTTTTCCACCGTTGCCGGCACTGGTCAATATAGCAGATTAACTATACGGATTGATGACGGTAGCACCACCCCTGGGGCGTTTCAAATTGATGATATCAATGATGGCAATGTAGTTACAGACCCTAATGCCTTGGACGTAATCTATAATGATTTGGTTTGGTCAGATGAATTTGATAGTAGTACAAGTCCTGAAGTTATTGATGGCTCTAAGTGGCATCATCAAACCATTGGCCCTAACGGCGGACAATGGTTCAATTTTGAAGAACAGCACTACACGGACAGAATTAATAATTCCTTTATGGTAAATGGGAACTTGCACATTGTTGCCAGAAAAGAAACGTACACCAATCAAGGTGTTACTTTGGATTATACTTCCGCTAGATTGAACTCCAAGTTTGCATTTACTTACGGGAGGGTAGACGTTAGGGCGCAATTGCCTGCGGGCACAGATGGCACATGGCCTGCCATTTGGACTTTGGGCAAAAATATTACTGAAACAGGAGCGTATTGGCAAACCCAAGGTTTTGGAACTACACCTTGGCCAGATTGTGGTGAAATAGATATAATGGAGCACGGTTTGCACGACGCTACCAACGAAACTTCGGTCGCCATACATACCCCTTCCAGTAATGGCAATACTGTAAATACGGATAAGCAAGTGTTAAGCGATGTCACTACCAATTTTCATGTTTATTCAGTTAATTGGTCTCCCAATCAAATTACATTTTTAGTGGATGGAGTGGGGTTTTATACTTATAATCCCGCAGTAAAAGACGCCAGTACCTGGCCATTTGATTTAGATCAGTATTTGATTTTGAACGTAGCTATGGGCGGTATATCCGGTGCTATTGATCCGTCGTTTACACAAAGTGCCATGGTGATTGATTATGTGAGGGTGTACCAAAATAACGGTCTGAGCATTGATGAAAATGATACAAACTTGTTCAAAGTTTATCCCAACCCTTCCGAAACCAAAATTAATATTCAAGGGAATGGCGCTATTGATAACATTGAGCTTTTCGATACCTATGGCAAGTTGATAAAACGTCAACGAAACGCCATATCCACTTTGGATGTTTCGGATGTATCCTCAGGATTATACTTGCTCAGTATTCAGTCTGGTTCTAAAACGGAAATCAAAAAAGTATTGGTTCAATAAATGCTCATTTTTTTAAGTTCGTTTTAAAAAAAATTGTAATTTTAAAGAAGTTAAAAGGCTGGCATTATTGTAATTATGTCAGTGACATTCTTTTTAGTTTCTCATCCTTTTCCATACCTGATGATAGCACAATGGTAAGTCAAAAAAGGAATAGTTTCAAATGAATTGCTATTCGCATATGATTTGTAGTGTGGTGTATTTCTATCAATTTTCAATATTGTAAGACATTACATGGTCTTTGACTCTACCATTTTTTAGAAATTATTAATCTTTTAAAAAATGTGCTATGACATCAAAAATTACAATCCTCTCCGTTTTTTAAGGTTTCGATGCTCACGTTTCGAAATAGGTTCGATGTAAAAGAAAGGAAGCAGAAATCTTAAGTCATTGTTTTAAATCGACAATCGACTTAAATACTATAAAAATTCTTTCTGAAAATTCTTAAAATGCTATTAACCAAGGAAAGGGGAGATGCTGTTTACTAGCGCTTCCCTTTTAGTATTTCACATACTCCGTAATCTCCAGCCCATAACCGATCATGCCCACACGTTTGGTTCTTTCGCTGTTAGAAATCAGGCGAAGCTTATGGATGTTTAGATCATGAAGGATTTGTGCCCCTATTCCAAAATCTCTAGTGTCCATATTAATTTTTGGAGCTTTAGAAATAATATTGTTTTGCTGATGCGCCTTCAAGTAGGCCAATCGACTAAGAATATTTGTTGCCTTTACTTCTTGGTTGATAAAAATAATAGCCCCTTTGCCCTTATCGTTAATTGTTTTGAACATGGCGTCCAGTTGCTCGTCGATATTGTTCGTAAGCGTACCAAGAATATCATTGTTCACCAAAGTGGAATTAATTCTGGTCAAAACAGGTTCGTCATCCTTCCATTGACCTTTTGTCAAGGCAATATGTATTTGGTTGTTAGTAGTCTGCTTGTAAGCTCTTAATCGATATCTTCCAAATCGCGTTTCGATTTCAAAATCTTCTTTTTTCTCGATTAAAGAATCATGTTGCATCCGGTAGGCCACCAGATCTTCAATAGACACAATTTTTAAATCAAATTTTTTGGCTACTTCTATCAATTGAGGGAGCCGTGCCATGGTGCCGTCTTCGTTCATAATCTCGACAATAACACCTGCTGGTTTAAGCCCGGCCAAACGGGCAAAATCTATAGCGGCTTCGGTATGCCCCGTTCGTCGTAAAACACCACCTTCTTTGGCAACCAATGGGAAAATATGCCCGGGTCGAGCAAGTTCAAATGATTTTGTTCCTTGATCGATGAGGGCCTTTATGGTTTTTGCTCTATCGCCGGCAGATATACCCGTGGTAACACCATTACCTCTTAAATCCACAGAAACTGTGAATGCCGTTTCCATGGGGTCCGTATTGTTATTTACCATCATGTTCAGCTCCAATTCCTTGCAACGGGTTTCGGTCAAAGGCGTACAGATTAAACCTCGCCCGTGAGTGGCCATAAAGTTAATCATTTGCGGAGTTACCTTGTCCGCTGCCGCAACAAAATCCCCTTCGTTTTCCCGATTCTGGTCATCTACCACAATGATAACCTTGCCATTTCTAATATCTTCAATGGCATCATGGATGGTGTTTAATTTGAATACAGGGGTATGGTTCGTTGTCATAGGTTCTGCTATCATTTTGCAAAGATATGTCTTATTTTAAACTCTCCAGACAATTTCGTTTTAAGTCTTCCTTGTGTTTGAATCTAAAAAACACAAAGGTTATGAAATATAGCGGAAACCCAAAAATGAGAACTAGGAGGTTGGGTTTCCTTCTAGGCTTTTTGATGTGCGTGTAAAATGTATTGAGATTCAAAATGGATTTAAGATAGTATATGGCATACAAAATAAAAGACACCATGCTAAGTTGAATAGATGCCGATGCAACTGAGGGCAATTTGTTGTTTTTGAACACAAAAAACAGAACCAATAAGATAGCTCCAATTGTGTAGAGCGTTATCGCGAATTTTGAGTGGTCTACATAATCTTTTGAAATATCCTGAGAAGTCTCAAAATCATTGCTTATTTCAATTCCTTTTTCATTGAATTCACTGGTGGGTATTTCGCGACTGTTCAAAAGTTTAATAGCTTCGTAGCGGGTATTTTCGCTGTAACCCAAAGATTCATAATTATTAATCGCATCAGCAAGTTTTTCATTTGTAAATGATTGTAAAAACTTAAAACTTTCTTTATTCTTTTCTTTGATGTTGAAAGCCCTTTTCAACGGAACAGTAATGCTGTCGAAATCGAATAGACTTCGATCTGCCGTTGCCCTTCTTGTTAGAAATACGCTTAACGGCAACATAATCAAAGTAGAAAACCAGCTGGCCAAAACAGGGTTGAAGTCTCCAGATTTGGCACTGTTCAAAGCGAAAATTCCAATAAAGTGGTAGGTTAAAAACAACAGAATAGCGATCACCATGGGCAGGCCAATACCTCCCTTTCTGATCAATGCACCCAATGGTGCACCTACAAAGAAAAGGATGACGCAAGCAAATCCTAATGCCAATTTTTCATGAAAAGCAATAATATGTTTGTTGAACCAAACCTTTTTCGGTTTTAGGGTTGACTTCTTATTACGAATTACCTGTGTGGCACTATTGACCACGCTAATGGCGTTTGTAAGGTAGCCAATGTTTTTCTTATTACTAAACAGCTCCAAAATATTCCCTGCGTAGATAGAATCCACATCAACAATCTTTTTTTTCTTGGTTTCATCGATATTATCAAAACCTACATCGTCAGGTAAACCTGCTGCCTTTTTTAGGCTTTCCCTATCTTCTGTTATTTGAACATACTTCGTAATACTGGCGCGATTGTAAAGTACTTTGCTAAACTGCTCAATGCTTTTGTCGTGCTCAATCGTGAGTGAATCAATGGTATAATCCAAATCACTTAAATTAAGCATGTTGTATTTGTTGGTATAGGACTTATCCTCAATATCCACATTGTTGAATTGCGATAAATCGATATTAATAATATACTGGTCAAAAGTGCTCTTTACGAAAGGTTTTTTCTTGCGCTCCTTTATTTTTCTTGGATACAAATCATTGTAATAGTTGCCGTCCTTTAAAATCAATTTTAAAACATCCGAATCTTCACTACCCTCCAATTCACCTGTTTTGGATACAATAGTGGTGCTATTCCGTAGGCCGCTTTTGTCTTTAATATGAATGACAACATCTTTAAGAAATTGTCCTCTGTCTCCAGACTTTTCTTCAACCTTAATATTGTAGGTGCCAATTTCGTTAAACTGTCCCTCAGCAATTGCCATGGCAGGTTTTAGCTTGGCGATGTTTTTCCTAAGGTTATAGGAATTGTATTCGGCCCATGGAATCACATTGTTTGAAAAGAAAAATGTAGTGATGGCCAAGAGTACAATAAAGACACTGAGGCCAGACATAGCGCGTTGTAATGAAATCCCGGTAGATTTCATGGCAGCAAACTCGTAGTTTTCGGCAAAATTCCCAAAAACCATAATGGAGGTGAGCAGAATGGTAAGTGGAAGCACCAAAGGCATCAGCTTCGGGAGGAAATAAACAATGAATTTGACAATTATGCCGATATCCAAATCCTTTCCCGCCAATTCCTTGATATATAGCCAAATGGTCTGTAGGACAAAAATCAAGACCAAAATGACAAAGACGCTAAGAAACGTCTTTAGATATGTGGTTAGTATGTAGCGGTCTAGAATCTTCAATTCGGCAATTTACCTAATCCAGTTTATTGATATAATAATCCTGATATTTTGAGGCATCAAAGGTAAATAAGGTTTTCGATAAAGGTTCGTTCGTTTTGAAAGAATTAACGGTTAATGTCGTTTTTGTCCCGTTTTTACCTACCTGAATCAAATTGTAAATATGCTTTGTGGTAGCATCAACGCCTAAAAGGATATATTTTATTTCAGAATTGGAATCGATGGGCGTCAGCTTCACATATTGAATTTTTCGACCCTTTATATTCTGGACGATATCCATTTCATAAGTGTATCCATCTTCATAAAACGACAGCATTTTGCTAGGAGTGATAGCATCGGCTTGGTCTTCCGCCTGTGATGAAATGGTTACCTCTTCGTCCTCTGGGCTGATGGTATATAGTGTTTTGCCATCGAACATGCGGGTGATGCCTAAAATATTCAATTTGTAATTATCACCTTGAAGAATCACATCGCCACGGGTTTCTTGTTTTACATTTTCAGCAGTATTTTCTAAAATGTATTTAAAATCAATTTCTATGTTATCGTAACCTTTCACTTTTTGGGATACTTCGTTTAGTAAGTCTTTTCCCTTATTTTGGGCAATTCCCGAAAGGATTGAAAAAGTTAGGAATAGAATCGTGATAATCGGTTTCATTTTTTTTGAATTAAATTTCGTTTTCTAACATTTGGTCCAAGGTCGTCAAATCTGGCACTAAAACTTGCCTAGCCTTGCTACCTTCAAAAGGGCCCACTATACCTGCGGCTTCCAATTGGTCAATCAATCTCCCTGCTCTATTGTAGCCCAGTTTCAGCTTTCGTTGCAATAACGATGCAGAGCCTTGCTGTGCAGTAACAATCACCACGGCTGCATCTTTAAAAAGGCTGTCCCTTTCCGATATGTCTATATCAATACCTGTGCCACTTTCCTCGCCTATATATTCAGGGAGCATATATGCATCGGGGTATGCCTTTTGGGAGCCAATAAAGTCTGTAATTTGTTCTACTTCGGGAGTGTCCACAAAGGCACATTGTACTCTTATAACGTCATTTCCTTGGGTAAAAAGCATGTCGCCTCTCCCAATGAGTTGATCGGCTCCCGAACTATCCAAAATGGTTCGTGAATCGATTTTCGAAGTTACCCTAAAAGCAATCCGTGCAGGGAAGTTGGCTTTGATGATACCCGTGATAACGTTTACCGAGGGGCGTTGTGTGGCAATGATTAAGTGAATGCCAATGGCACGGGCTAGCTGCGCTAAACGCGCAATTGGGGCTTCAACCTCTTTTCCAGCTGTCATAATTAAATCGGCAAACTCATCCACCACTAAGACGATGTAAGGCAAAAATTGATGGCCTTCATTCGGGTTTAACTTCCGTTCCTTAAACTTTTTGTTGTACTCGGCAATGTTACGGCACATGGCATTTTTGAGCAACTCGTAGCGGTTGTCCATTTCAATACAAAGGGAATTCAACGTATGGATCACTTTGGTATTGTCTGTAATAATCGCCTCTTCGCTATCCGGTAGTTTGGCCAAATAATGGCGCTCGATTTTATTGAAAAGGGTTAGTTCCACCTTTTTCGGGTCCACCAAAATAAACTTTACTTCTGCGGGATGTTTTTTGTAAAGCAATGAAGTCAAAACAGCATTTAAACCAACGGACTTACCTTGCCCTGTAGCACCTGCCATTAGGAGGTGGGGCATTTTTGCCAAATCTACCACAAAGGTTTCATTACTGATGGTTTTTCCTAAGGCAATCGGCAACTGCATTTTTGAGCCTTGAAATTTTTTGGAGGCAATTACCGATCGCATGGACACAATCGTCGCATTTTTGTTAGGCACTTCAATACCTATGGTGCCTTTTCCGGGAATAGGCGCAATAATTCGGATACCGAGCGCGGCAAGGGATAGGGCAATATCGTCTTCTAGGTTTTTAATTTTCGAAATCCGAATCCCTGCCTCAGGAACAATTTCATAGAGCGTTACAGTAGGCCCAATCGTCGCTTTTATGCTGGCAATCCCAATTTTATAGTTATTGAGGGTCTCAACAATTTTATTTTTGTTTTCTTCAAGTTCTTCTTGATTGATGGTAATACCCTCAGTGTCGTATTTCTTTAAAAGGTCAAGCGTTGGAAACTGATATTTTGCCAATTCTAAGGTTGGGTCAAACTGGCCAAAATCCTCCACCAATTTGTTGGCAATATTATTCGTTTCTGAAACCTCTTCTTTAACGGCTTCAACTTTTATCTCAAGTTCAGGTTCTTCAATCACCTTTTTTTTAGAAGGTTTAGCAACTTCTGTTTTAACTTCAACTTTAGGCTTTGAAACTACCTCTATATCCGTATCGTTTTTATCCAATGGGATTTCATATGCCGATTTGATGGATGCCGCTTCTTCGGATAAATTGTTGTCAAAAGCTATTATTGTATCTTCGGAAGCGTCATCTTTAGGTTTTGAAAACTCTGTTTTGATATTCTTTTTAGCTGATTTGAAGAGATTGGTAATGCTTTCAAAAGTCACCTTAAAACGCATAGCCAGATAGGTAATCAAGCCAAAAACCAAAAGAAGAACAGTACCGACTTTCCCTATAAAATCTTGTAAAAAAGTATTGATTTCAAACCCGATAGTACCTCCAAGGATATCATTTTCGTTACCAAAAAAACCAAAAAGGATAGAGCACCAGATCACAATAAGAGTCCCCCAAAACCAGTGCTGTCGCAGTTTCGCTTTGCGGATATTCATGAGTACGTAAACTCCCGAAAGGAATATCAAACCAGCAAAAATAAACGAGGCGATACCAAAGCCCCTCTCAATAAAAAAATGGCTTAACCAAGCACCGAACTGGCTTGCCCAGTTTTTGGTTTTGGTATCCCTGGAAGGAAAGGTGTCTATGGCACTTTGGTCGGCTTCACCAGTAAATATGAAGGAAACGAAAGAAATAAATAACAAGAGCCCCACAATCACCAAAAAACTGCCAAACACCAATTTCTGCTGGTTGGACAGCTTAAAACTGGGTTTTTTGAATGTCTTTTTAGTAGGTTTTTTAGTTTTGGTTCTCTTCGCCATTATGAGCGCTAGTTTCAGCAAAAATACAAATTACTAACGTTTATCCTAGGTGGAATAGTATTTTAATAGGGCAGTATTGTCGATATATATGGGGGTGTTTTATTTCACGATTTGATTGACGTGATGTTCCAAGTGAATGACGTAATCGTTAATTAAAAATCTCAAATCCGAAACGTGGCCTTCATTCAACTGCACCATAAAGTTTAATGTCGTTTCAGTTTGTTGCCCAATAATAAACAATATTCTTTTATTGAGGGCCAACCATAAATCGATAAGTTCTTTTGTGTCTGAGTTTTGATAATTATTTGCATTAATCAATCCTAATTGGCTATAGGGCCTGTATATGTAGGGTTTGTTTTCGAATTGAATCTCAGTAAATCGTTGTAAGTTATTAATGGCGGAATCAATTAAATGCCCTAAAATTTCTTTTTTAGACCATTTTGACGGTGAAGGCTTTCTTTTCAAATCTGACTCTGACGCATTTTTCAAATATCCGTGCCCAGCTGATATCAAGCGCTTCAGATTTTCCGGAGTCGTTTCCATTTACATATTTTTAAACAAGTTTCGGGAAGTAAATAATACAGCCGATAATCACACCAAAAACAGCCGCAAAAAAGACAGCTCCCGCCGAGATGTCCTTAATTAGACCAATTTTCTTGTGGTGTTCGGGATGGATGAAGTTTGCAATTTCCTCAATGGCCGTATTTAAACCTTCAATGCTCATAACTAGCGCAATGGTTAAAATTTGAATGACCCACTCCGTAGATGAAATTTCAAAAAGAAATCCAGCTACGGTTACCAAAAGGGCAATCACGAACTGGATTTTTATGCTGGCCTCCGTTCTTAAAAGCAACAAGGCACCTTTAAAGGCGTAGCCCACACTTTTAATCCGGTTTTGCAAAAAGGACTCCTTTTTATTCATCTAAAAGGGCTTCCAGAGCCGCTTTGTAATTAGGTTCTTCGCCAGTTTCAGGTACTTGCTCTGAGTAAAGCACCTTGCCAGAAGCGTCCGCAACCACAACACTTCGAGACAACAACGCATCAAATGCACCGCTGGTAAACATAACTCCATAGTCCTTACCGAATTGCCCAGTCTTAAAATCCGAAAGCATTACTACATTATCAAGCCCTTCGGCTGCGCAAAATTGTTTCTGCGCAAAAGGTAAATCCCTCGAAATACACAACACTACGGTATTGTCCAGTTCATTAGCTTCCGTATTGAACTGTCTTACAGATGTGGCGCAAACACTGGTATTAACACTTGGAAAGATATTCAGTACCAATTTTTTTCCCTTGAAATCCGTTAGTGATTTGGTGGACATATCCGTCGCTACTAATAAAAAGTCTTTAATTTGAGTACCCACTTTAGGTAGCGATCCGCTAGTTTCTACGGGCGTTCCGCCCAAGGTAATATTAGCCATTTTTTTATGTTTTGATTAGGGCAACTAAAATAAGAATATTTAAAATGTTAAAGCATGAAATGGTCGAATCTTTAAGAAATAATTTTTACAGTGGTTTTCCAATTATCAATAAAAACTATGGCTTCAATTTGGGTAATAAATTTTTTCAATTTTGTTATAGTTTATTAAAATGTTTTCAGGTTCAACTTATCAAAACAATTACTAATTTTAAGTACTTGAAAAATTTAAAAATTAATTAAAAACTTTACAATAAAATGCACGCAACAGACAGCAATGACATTAGTAAGTGCCCTTTTATGAGCGGCGCGCAAAAACAGCCGGCCGGTGGTGGAACTCGAAATCGCGACTGGTGGCCCAACGAACTTAAATTAAATATTTTGCGTCAACACGGGAAAGGTTCCAATCCTTACGATACCGATTTTGATTATGCCAAAGCATTTAATAGTATAGACTTTCCAACCTTGAAACAAGAGGTGATTGATTTGATGACCGATTCGCAAGATTGGTGGCCTGCAGATTATGGGCATTATGGGCCCTTTATGATTCGGATGGCATGGCATAGTGCCGGAACTTATAGAGTTGGTGATGGTCGTGGTGGTGGAGCATCTGGAACGCAGCGTTTTGCACCGTTGAACAGTTGGCCTGATAATGGAAATTTGGACAAAGCTAGATTGTTGTTATGGCCAGTAAAAAAGAAATATGGTAAGGCGCTTTCATGGGCAGATTTGATGATTTTAGCAGGAAACTGTGCGTTGGAATCTATGGGCTTTAAAACCTTTGGTTTTGCCGGAGGACGCGAAGACGTGTGGGAGCCTGAGCAGGATGTGTATTGGGGAAGCGAGACTGGTTGGTTGGATAATGATGACCGATACGATACCAGTGATGGCGATTTGGAAGGGCACTTGGGTGCCGTACACATGGGATTGATTTATGTGAACCCGGAAGGGCCTAATGGCGTTCCGGATCCTATGAAGTCAGCGCACGACATTAGAATTACGTTTGGAAGAATGGCGATGAACGACGAGGAAACCGTTGCTTTGGTTGCCGGAGGTCATACCTTTGGAAAGGCACATGGTGCCGCAGATGCGGATAAATATGTGGGTCCGGAACCTCATGGGGCGTCCATCGAGGAAATGAGCACGGGTTGGAAAAACACCTACAATTCTGGTGTTTTGGATGATGCGATAACCAGCGGATTGGAAGGACCATGGACACCAAACCCAGTACAATGGGATCACGATTATTTTGATGTATTGCTGAACTACGATTGGGAACTTACCAAAAGTCCGGCAGGGGCACATCAATGGACGCCTAAAAATTCGGATGCTAGAAAGGCACCTACGGCAAGCGGGAATGGCTCACAAGCCTTAATGATGTCCACTGCAGATATAGCCTTGAAGACCGATCCTAAATATTTAGAGATTTCAAAACGTTTTCATAAAGACCACAAAGCGTTTGAAGAGGCTTTTGCGAGAGCCTGGTATAAACTGACCCATCGTGATATGGGACCAATTGATCGCTATTTGGGACCCGAAGTGCCACAGGAAGAATTGATTTGGCAAGACCCAATTCCAAAGGTAAGTTATACATTAAGTGATTCTGATATAGCGCAATTGAAGAAAATGGTATTGGCCTCGGGCTTAACCATTTCCCAAATGGTAACTACGGCTTGGGCTTCAGCTTCCACGTATAGAGATTCTGATAAGCGAGGAGGGGCCAATGGAGCACGTATCCGTTTAGAGCCGCAACGTAGTTGGGAAGCCAATAATCCTTCTGAATTGGAAAAGGTGCTGAACGTTTTAGAAGGTATTCAAAAAGATTTTAGCGGTGAAGTATCTATGGCTGATTTGATTGTGCTTGCTGGAAATGCAGGAATAGAAGAAGCTGCAAGAAATGCAGGTCATAGTGTAGAAGTACCATTTTCTCAAGGTAGAGGGGATGCATCTCAAGCTCAAACAGATTTAGAATCGTTTAGTTATTTGGAGCCTTTAGCTGATGGTTTTAGAAATTATATAAAAAGTGGCTTGGATGTAAAAGCCGAGGATCTATTGGTGGATCGCGCTAATTTAATGAACCTGTCCATTCCAGAAATGACGGCTTTGGTCGGTGGGATGAGGGTAATTGGTGCTAATTATGATGGCTCTAAGCATGGCGTATTCACGCATAATATAGGGCATTTAACCAATGATTTCTTTTCAAATATTCTTGATTTCGCATATACTTGGAGCGCAACGTCTTCTGATGACTCCATTTTCGAAGGTAAGGACAGAAGAACAGGTATTGTGAAATTTACGGGAACGCGTGCCGATTTAATTTTTGGTTCAAATACTGAATTAAGGGCCATTGCAGAAGTTTACGGAGCCAACGACGGCGAAGAAAAATTTGTAAACGATTTTGTTAAGGCCTGGGCCAAAGTGATGGATGCTGACAGATTTGATTTAAAGTAAATAGAATGAACAACAATTGGGATAGGTGTTTTTTAGCGCCTGTCCCAATATTTTTATGCAAGACGTATGAATGAAAACGATCTGTTTTTTAATATTATAAAGTCTGGGAATGCCGAAACTGTAGAGGCCAAGCTCAAACAAAACCCAAGTTTGGCAAACATAAAGGATTCCAGGGGTTTTACGCCGTTAATTTTTGCCACCTATTTTGACCAAAAAGCTGTGGTTAAGTTATTGCTAAAACATAACGCTAAAGTGGATGCCACAGATGCTTCTGGCAATACGGCTTTGATAGGCGTGGCCTTTAAAGGGAATGTCGATTTTGCTGAACAACTTTTAAAAAAAGGGGCCAACATCAATGCGCAGAACAATTTAGGTTATACGCCTTTGATTTTTGCCACATTATACGGGCAGATAAAAATGGTGGAGCTATTGCTGAAGCACAATGCTGATACAGCTCTAAAAGATAAGGAAGGGAAAACAGCTTTGGTTTATGCTAAGGAAAAAGGGGCGGAAGAAATCGTTCCACTTTTGGAGTGATTTTAGGTGTGTGTTCTACTTAAAGGGCCTTAAGAGAAGCTAGCAGAAAAATTTTATAAGGTCAAGTTATTGCAAACAAAAAACCACCTTAATCAAAGGTGGTTTTTAGATGGCTTTTTCTATTTCAATTATGTGTCAATAGACCCCATAACACGTCCCATAAAACTATTTAAAGCTTCTTTTTTTGGTGTACCTTCTTTAGTCATTTTGTGCACTTCTATAGCGCCGTACATATTGGAAATTAACTCTCCAATAACATCCAATTCCTCGTCTTTTAAAGAAGGTACTTCGGTTAGGGCTTCCAAAGTTTCTATCGTTTCCACTATGAAATCTTCGTCGTTATCCTCGATAAAATTGGTTAAATGCTTAATTACTGGTAACTTCATTTACTAAGTCTTTTAAAACATCAAACTTGTTGGTTTGTACCTGATTTACAAATGCCCCTTTTTTAAATGTGGCAAATGTTGGCAGGTTATCCACTGTGGCCAATTTTCTAGATTCTGGGAACTTCTCCGCGTCAGCAATTACAAAAGTAACGTCTTCCAATTCAGAAGCTAGCTTTTTTACCTTTGGTTTCATGATACGGCAGTTACCGCACCAACTGGCAGAATATTGCACCACAACGGTTTCATTATCAGTAACTACTTCTTGTAAATTATCTTGATCTAGTTCTTTTACCATAACTTTTTAATTTTCAATCCCGATGACAATCGGTGCTAAGTCCCAAATTAAAAATGAGTAATTTTGGAATTTGGAACTTAAATTGTTTGGAATTTGTATTAAATGTGTGCTGCCAAATACTCAGCAACGCCTGTTCTGTTAGCATTCATTGCGTCTTTGCCTTCTTCCCAGTTTGCCGGACAAACCTCACCTTTTTCTTGAACGTGTGTTAACGCATCCACTAAACGCAAATACTCTTGTACGTTTCTGCCCAAAGGCATGTTGTTGATGCTCTCGTGTTGCACAATTCCATCTTCATCGATAATGTAGGTTGCTCTATAAGTCACATTATCACCATCCACAAGAATCACTCCAGTGTCTTCATTATAAGTTTCGCTGGTGATATCTAAAATGCCAAGAGTGGAAGCTAAATTTCTATTGGAATCAGCTAAAAGGGGATAGGTTACACCTTCAATGCCTCCGTTATCCTTTTCTGTGTTTAACCATGCAAAATGTACTTCAGGGGTGTCACAGGATGCTCCAATTATAATGGTGTTTCGTTTTTCAAATTCCCCTATAGCGGCTTGAAATGCATGAAGTTCCGTAGGACATACAAAGGTGAAATCCTTTGGGTACCAAAACAATACCACTTTTTTCTTGTTCTTAACTGCTTCTTCCAAAACGTTTAACTTAAAAGTGTCGCCCATTTCGTTCATCGCGTCAACATTTAAACTTGGAAATTTTTTCCCTACAAATGCCATAATATTCTATGTTTTAATATGATTAATAATTTCAATTTGAAGCAAATCTAGTATTTCAAAATACCCTTGAAAATAGAATACAATTATTAAATCTTATATGATAATAGTGAATGCATATCGGATAAAAAAAGAGGTTGTTTTTTTAAGAATTACATAAAAAAACAGCATTCAAATTACGGACTTCTTAACAGTTTTAGATATAGCCTGAAATATGCTTATTTGGAATTTGAAAGTTCTTTTATCTTTATCCTGAAGGCGGCAAAAAGAAGGGTCATGAAAGGACTCAGCCAATTAAAAATGGCATAGAAGAAATAGTCAAAAACACTAACGCCAAGAACGCTACTATGGTAGGCTCCGCAGGTGTTCCAGGGTATCAATGGTGAGGTTACTGTTCCCGAATCCTCAAGGGTTCTGCTCAAATTTTCTGGAGCAAGCCCTCTATCCTCAAAGGCTTTTTTAAACATTTTACCAGGAACAACCAAAGCGAGATATTGATCAGACGCTGTTACATTTATTGCCAAACAGCTCACTACTGTGCTTGCAAACAATCCAAAAGTCGATGTGGCCAGGTTTAGTAATTCTTTGCTGATTTTGGAAAGTGCGCCAATGGCGTCCATTACACCTCCAAAAACTACGGCGCAGATTATTAACCAAACAGTCCCCAGCATACCGTGCATGCCACCAGATGTAAAAAGGTCGTTTAAGCTTTTATTTGATGTGTCTATGGCAATATCAACCGTCATCGCATTCATTATGCCCTTGTAAGCAGATTGAAAAGTTAATGAGTCCGCTCCGGTAATGTCCTTAACAATTTCAGGCTGCGCAATAATGGCTACTAGGCCTCCAAGTAGCGTTCCAATAAGAAGTGCAACAAGAGGAGGTGTTTTTTTTACAATTAAAACAACAAGAACAAGGGGAACAAGAAACAACCACCCGCTAATATTGAATGTCGTATCGATGGTTGTTAGAATGGAGGAGGTGTCGGTCACCCCGCTAGTATCTACCGTAAAACCAATAATAATGAAGACTATAAGGGTAATGATTACCGTGGGTACAGTTGTTAAAGTCATGTACTTGATATGCGAGAACAGTTCGCCTCCGGCCATTATTGGGGTCAAGTTAGTGGTGTCACTAAGCGGTGACATTTTATCTCCAAAATAGGCGCCCGACAGTACAGCACCGGCTGTCATACCAAGTGATATGCCCAGAGCTTCCCCGATTCCAATCAATGCAATCCCGACTGTAGCAGCGGTCGTCCAAGAGCTACCTGTGGCTATAGAGGTAATTGAACAAATAATAACACATGCAGCCAAGAATATATTGGGATTTAAAATCTGTAGCCCATAGTACATCATGGACGGGATTATACCACTTATTAACCAAGTTCCGGCCAATGCTCCCACCATTAAAAGAATAAGAATAGCTCCGGTTGCAGATTTAATGCTTTCAGAAACTTCGTCCAGCATTATGCTGTAAGAAACCTTGTTATAAAAGCCTACAATCGCAGCAACAGCCGCACCAAGTAACAGAATAAATTGATTGGAGCCACTCAAAGCATCATCTCCATAAACATAAACATTGTAGGCTAACATTCCCACCAGGGCAAATAATGGGATTAGTGCTTCCCAAATGTTCAATTCGGTATTTTCAATAATATTTTGGTCGTTGGCTTTAAATTTAGTGATATTCTTGTCGTCTTTCATAGTCAATTTTTAGGTACGTAATGTTACGATTTTATTGACTGCTTTCAAAATGATGTGACATTTGCATAGAAATGGGTCTTAAACAATAAGAAACCTAAAAATCCCGAAAATTCTGTTTTGTGCAATTTCCATATTAATAGCAATGGCAGCATGCTTTTTCCTGTATGTGATCCTTATTATTATAGTTGTTTTAAAGGCAAAGGACTCAAGTATTAAGAATAGAACCCCAAATTTATAGCTATGTTTTTGCTTTAGCAATTTCAAGCTTTGTTTGTGAAAATTTAATAGTGCGAATGAATTAAGGTTTCTGGTATAAAGAAAGAACACTCAGATAAAAATATAAAATAATGTATCCTTTGTTTTTAGGATATTTTAAACATAAAATTGTAAAAACTACTGATTTTCAATACTATTTCAGTAATTTTTCGTTAATATTGTTAGGAATTTGTAAATATTGCTATAACAAAAAAATGAAAAGGATTCTCTCACAATTCCTTTTATTATTGTCGTGTAATGTATTTGCCCAAGTTGGTATTGGAACTACCGCTCCGGTATCAACATTGGACGTAAATGGCTCTTTTTCTGCAGATGTCTCAACTACGTCTGGAAACCTTACCTTGGATGACACACATCACACAATTGTTTTAGGTGGAAATCATAATATTACCTTACCTGTTGCGAATACCTGTGATGGAAGAATATATGTAATAAAAAATCCAACAACAAATACACCCACTATTTCAAGTTACAATGATTTAAATGGTACTGCTACCACTACTTTGCAAAGCCAAACTACAATTTGGGTGCAAAGCGATGGCACAAACTGGGAGCAGATAGGCAAAAACAAAATTGCTTACGAGAAAGTAGTAATCTGGGCAGAAGAAGCTGGTAATATCGGCAATAACAATATGCAATGGTCCTATGGAAATGGGGAT
This sequence comes from Hyunsoonleella aquatilis, assembly GCF_014270105.1. Taxonomy (GTDB): domain Bacteria; phylum Bacteroidota; class Bacteroidia; order Flavobacteriales; family Flavobacteriaceae; genus Jejuia; species Jejuia aquatilis. The sequence goes on along the minus strand of NZ_JACNMF010000005.1, from coordinate 208,657 downwards.
GCCGGTTTTATTGGTATACCCTTACCAGAAAGTTGGGAAGCCTATGCCGTAAGTTTTCATGCAGACAACACTTCAAATGCTTCTAACACCTTGATTGTAGCTGTGGTAGATATTTCTGGTAATGGCGCATTCACTGAATTTTTTAGGTTCACTGCATCAGGTGCCAATGATAACATGTCTTACACTGAAATTTTAGCAACTCCCGTTGCTATTCCTTCTGGTACTACCTTGGGTTTTCGTTCCATTACGGAATCGGGGAATATCAACAGCGCGCGCGTTGCCGTGTGGTTGAGGCGCATCCCATAAATTTATGATACCGCAATACAAAATAGTTGGTTAACTTTGCCAACTTAAATGGATTCACTCACTCAAATAGTTTTAGGAGCCGCTTGCGGAGAAGCCGTTCTCGGAAAAAAAATAGGCAATAGGGCATTGCTGTTTGGAGCTATTGGTGGTACAATCCCAGATTTGGACGTATACGTTGGGAGTTGGATTTACGGCAATGAAATTGATGCCATGCTGTTCCATCGTGGTTTTATGCATTCTATTGTATTTTCCGTTTTGGCGGCCATTGTTTTAGGCTGGTTGGTGCATAAACTATACAATTGGGGGAAACGATTGAATATGACCACAAGAAACGACTGGATTAGTTTGTTTTTCTGGTCCTTGTTTACCCACCCCATTTTAGATGCGTTTACGCCATACGGCACACAATTATTTGCACCCTTTAGTAATTATCGAGTGGCGCTTAATAATATTGCCGTGGCTGATCCTGCCTACACTTTGCCGTTTTTAATCTGTATGATTGTTCTAATGTTTTTTAAAAGAACATCGGTTAAACGCCGTTTGTGGTTAAAATGGGGGATTGGCATCAGTTCGGCATACCTGATTTTCACTTTAGGAAATAAATTGTACGTGGATTCGGTATTTAGAAAATCGTTGAAGGATGCCGAAATCGAAGCTGTGCGGTTTACTAACCAGCCTGCAATTTTCACCAATTTATTGTGGTATGCCATCGCCGAGACTGAAACCGATTATTATGTTGGGAATTATTCCTTGTTCGACAGTAAAAACCGTTTTTTGAATTTTAGAAAGGTACCCAAACAAAGGGATTTGAATCCTGCGGATTATGACGATATCAAGGGGCTGGCATGGTTTAGCAATTGGTATTACAGTATTTATAAGTTGAAGGAAAACGAATACCGCTACAATGATTTGCGCTATCCCCTTCTAGATGAAGAAGACCCCAATACCTCAGTGTTCAGTTTTGTGCTTTACGAAAATGGAAATCGTCTCAATATGCGCCCCTTTGAACCTAAATTTGATGGGATGGGCGAGGTTTTGAAATCCATTTGGGAACGTACTAAAGGTATTTAACCCACCTTTAGTTTTTGTGCTGTGGGCAGGATATCTAATTCCTCCATGCAATCCCGCATCATTTTATAGGTGCGTTCAATGTCGGCATCCAAACCTATGGAAAAACGAATCAATCCATCGCTTAGCCCCATTTCTTTCTGTTCATCCTCCGGTATTTCAGAAGAGGTTGAAGTTCCTGGGGCTGAAAATAAAGTTTTGTAAAAGCCTAAACTTACGGCCAAATAGCCTAAGTTTCGGTGTTGCATCAGTTCCATCAACTCGTTGGCCTTATCCAGCGACCCTACATCAATGGTCAACATACCGCCGAAACCGTATTCGGCATTCATCATCGATTTAAATAAATTGTGAGAAGGGTGGGATGACAAACCTGGATAGACTGTTTTCAAACCGTCGTTTTCAAATTTTTGCGCCAAATACAATCCATTTTTGCTGTGCTGTTGCATCCGAATATGAAGTGTTCTCAGGTTTTTTAAAACGGAAGATGCCCGCAAACTGTCCATTGTAGAACCGAGCAACATGCTGGCACCGTCATTTACATTTCTCAAATGATTAATGAAATCTTGAGTACCGCAAACCACACCACCCACAGTATCGCTCGAACCGTTGATAAATTTGGTTAAACTATGAATCACAACATCTGCTCCAAGAATTGCCGGGGAAATTGAAAGTGGCGAAAAGGTATTGTCCACTACCAACTTCAAACCATGTTTTTTAGCTATGTCGGCTAGACCTTTTATATCCGCAACCTCCAAAAGGGGATTACTAATGGATTCACAGTAAATTATTTTGGTGTTTTTAGTGACAGAAGCCTCAACGGCATCCAAATTTGTAATATCAACAAAAGTGGTGTCAATTTTAAATTTAGGGGTGAAGTTCTTAAAAAAAGCATAAGTGCCCCCGTAAATGGTTCGGCTGGACACAATATGGTCGTCCGCATTACATAATTGTAAGATGGTGGAAGTAATAGCGCCCATACCAGAAGCCGTAACGTTAGCCGTTTCGGTATGCTCCATGGCTGCCAAAGCTTCACCTAGATATAGGTTGGAAGGGGAGGAGTGGCGAGAGTAAAGGTAGCACCCGTCAGCATTGCCTTCAAAGGTATCAAACATTGTCTTTGCCGATAAAAAAGTATAGGTGGAGGAATCGGAAATGGATGGATTTACCCCTCCAAATTCGCCAAAATACTGTAAGTCTTGAATGTTATTCGCTGGTTTAAAACTCATCATCTTAGGGATTTAATCATACTAAATTAGATGAAATAGGAATAAAAATCAATGATGTATTATTTATTTAGAAAATAAAACTAAAATTTAATAATTTAATAGAGTTATTATTTATATTTCGTAAATTCAAACGATACAAAGCGAAAATTTTTCAATTATGATTTTTGACCAAACTGATAAAAAATTATTGGAACTCCTTCAAACTGATAGCAAACAGACTAATAAGGAATTGTCCAACAAGTTAGGGCTTTCCGTAACAGCGGTTTATGAGCGGATTAAGAAACTAGAAAAAGAAGGTTTTATTGATGGATACACAACTTTGATCAATAAGCAGAAAATTGGCAGAAATTTTGTAGTTTTCTGTCATGTAAAGCTATTGCAACATAGCCAAGAATATGTGGTGAGCTTTGAAAGGGAAGTCAATCGACTAAATGAAGTGCTGGAGTGTTATCACATTAGTGGGGATTATGATTATTTACTTAAAGTAATTGTTGAAAATATGGAAGCGTTTCGAGAATTTATGGTGAAAAAATTGACCACCATTAACCATATAGGCAGTACCCATAGTATGTTCGTCATAAGTGAAGTAAAGCAAAATCATGTCATTCTGTTATGATCAAAACATTTTATTATAAGTGCGTAGAGTTTTTTGTTTTGTTTGTGATGTTGCCCATTAGTTTTGTGGTAGGCACCTCGCCAATCGTTAAAACCGCAACAGGCCTAATCGGTTTTCTGTATGTGGTTTATGTGCTTTTGGTAGTAGAAAAAGAAAAATTTAGACTTGCGAGGGACCTTAAATGGATTTTGTTCTGGCGGGATACCTTATTGAAGTTTTCTGTGATTATTGCGCTAACTACCATATTCGTTAGTGTAACCAATAGGGAAGCCTTGTTTCAGGTAGTGCTGAACAAACCAAAATTATGGGTTTTCATTCTTTTCGTTTATACATTACTTTCCGTTTACCCCCAAGAAATCATTTTCCGCACATTTTTCTTTAAAAGATACGAAAGGTTCTTTAGGGACAAGCGATTGCTCATTTTGGTAAATGCCATACTTTTTTCGTTGGCCCATTTGTTTTATGGCAATAATTTTGTGCTGTTGATAACCTTTTTAGGAGGTTTGCTGTTTGCCTGGACCTATGTTGAAACAAAATCCACAATAATGGTTTCCATTGAGCATGCCATTTACGGGTGTTGGCTTTTTACTGTTGGTATGGGGGAAATGTTAGGCTTTCCTACCTGAAAACTTACAGGAAATCGCACATAGTAAAATCTTTTTGCTATTTTTAAGCAAGCTATTGTTAACCAAAAACTTAATTAAATATGAAAAAATTAGGATTACTTATTGTTGGATTTATCATTGGTGCCGTGTTGACGTACTATTTTTGTCCACGTGAAGCTGCTCCGAATACGGAAATGGAGGACAAAATGGAAATTGTAAAACCAAAAGGTGTGATTTCGGTCGCCGAGGCCAAATTATTAAATGATAATTGGACGAAATTAAGGAAGAGTGTTCTGGATTCTATTACAGAGAGAAGCGTCGGGAAAGAAGACAACCGTTCAACTTGGTGGTCGATTGATGATGTTGAGAAATATATAGGTTATGCAAAAAGTGAGGCTAGTAAAAGCGGAAATACTTTGACCGGTCTGCGTGTTTACCTCGGAGTTTATGGAAGCAACGCAGGGGAAAGTAAAAAAGATTTAACTACTATGTTTGTAGTTCCAACTGGTGAAAAGTCGACTTCGGAGGCGAGTTTCATCAATTTTAGTTTACAAAACAATAATGACTTACCGATACCTCCATTAAACGAAGGCGGTGGTTCTCCACCTCCATATAATCCTTAAAGACGGATATCTTTGAAAGAGATTTTTCTTGATAACTATAGTCTCTTAACGCATATTGTAGAATCTCTGGCTGCTGGAATTGGTTTATTGTATTACAAGAAATACAAGCATTCTACAGCCAGATATTTTATTGTTTTTCTTGTATATGTGGCAATATGTGATTTTTTAGGAGCATATTCAATATTAATAGATCAAAATAAGGGATTAAGTTTTCTAAAGGGAACATTAATCGAGAAAAATTATTGGTGGTATACTTTGTTTTGGAAAATTGGTGCAATTTTATTTTTTGCCTACTATTACCGTAAAGTCATAAAAAGTAAAAAGTTCAAAACTGTTTTGAAGTTCAGCGCCTATGGTTTTCTGACGGTCTCTTTATGTCAAATAATCCTAAAATGGGAATCATTCTTTACTGGTTATTTTCCTATTATCAGTGTTTTAGGAGCAATAATCGTTTTGCTCTGTACCTGTTTTTATTTTATTGAGATTTTAAATACTGATAAGATTTTGAGCTTTTATAAATCCGTTAACTTCTACATCACATCATCTATATTCATTTGGTGGCTAATTTTGACGCCACTGGTTTTCTTTGATATTTATGGTGCTTATGAAGTAAACAGTCCATTTAGGGATAATGAATATCTTGTACTAAGAAGATATATTTACTTATTTGCCAATTTGTTTTTGTATTTAACTTTTACCTTTGCCTTGATATGGTGCAGACCGGAGAAAAATTAACAAGTACGCCGGCCGAGCGTTATTTGCTGGTGTACATGATTTTGGTGCTGATAGTGATAACGGCATTGGTTATCGTGTTTTTTGTGGTATTCCAAAGACGGAAAAACAAGTTGCTACTAGATAAAGTGAAACAGCAACAGGCGTTTGAGGAAGAAATCATTCAGGCGCAAACGGAAGCCCAAGAGCAAACCCTTAAGAATATTGGTTGGGAACTGCATGATAATGTGGGGCAATTATTGTCCTTTGCAAATATGCAATTGAGTATTTTAAAAATGCAGGTTTCTGATGAGGTTAAGGGAAAATTCAAGGATACCACCGAAGCACTCAGTAATGGGCTAAAAGAGGTGAGGGCATTGTCCCGAACGTTGAATAACGATGTGGTTTTAAATATCGGTTTTGAAAAATCAATCACCAACGAATTGGACCGATTAAAACGGATGAAGTTCAAGTCGGCAGGGATTAATATTCAAGGTGAAAGATTAGAATTTAAAGACCGAAAACACGAGATTGTTGTTTTTCGAATTCTACAGGAGTTTTTGTCCAATTCGGTAAAATACTCAGAGGCAGAAAACATAAATATCACAATAAAATATCAAGGGGACAACATTCTGATTACCGCCAAAGATGACGGCAAAGGGTTTGATGAGAATAAAGTTGAAAAAGGCGCAGGGCTTATCAACATGAAAAGCCGCGCAGAGTTGATTGGCGCTACTCTGGACTTAAAATCCCAACCTAACGAAGGAGTTGAGTTAAAATTAATTTATCCATTAAAATCCTAATTTAGCCCAAATATTTAAAGACCTTTTTAAGAAAATTCAATTTGCTAGAGTATGGCGGGTAACGGAAAGGCATATCCAGCCAAGTACCCCTTTTCAATATGGATTTTTCATGCGAAAAGGTATCGAAACCATGTTTTCCGTGGTATTTGCCCATGCCACTGTTACCAATGCCTCCAAAGGGCAAGTTTGGGTTGCCAAAATGTACCATGGTGTCATTAATTGCTCCACCTCCAAAATTGAATTTCTCAATGGTTTCAGCAACAAAATCCTTGTTTTTAGAAAATATGTAGAATGCCAAAGGTCTCTCTAAATTCCATATAATTTCTTCGATGTCCTTTTTGGTTTCATAAGTCAAAATCGGCAGTATGGGCCCAAAAATTTCTTCAGTCATAATTGGGCTTTTTAGGCCAGGATTGTCGATTAGGGTAGGACCGATATAACTGTCTGTCGCATCAATCTCTCCTCCAAATATCACGGTCTCTTGTGCTATCAACTCTTTCAGTCGATTTAAATTTCTTGAATTGATGATTCGTGGGAAATCAATAGATTTTTGTGGATTAATGCCGTATCGCCTTATAATCTCATTTTTTAGAACTTCAATTAAAGTGTCTTTTGTGCTGGATTTTACAATAACATAGTCTGGTGCAATACAAGTCTGCCCGCCGTTTAAGAGTTTGCCCCATACTATACGTCTAGCAACTAATTTTAAGTCGACCGTACCATCAATGATACAAGGCGTTTTTCCTCCCAGTTCTAATGTGGTGGGGATTAAATGTAGGGCCGCTGCTTTAGCCACGATTTTGCCCACCTTAGGGCTTCCTGTAAAGAAGATGTAATCCCATTTTTGTGCTAGCAATTCCGTGGACGTTTCCACACCGCCTTCAACACATATGGCTATTTCGGGAGGGAACACTTTGCCGATAATTTCAGAAATTAATGTGGAGGTGTTAGTTGTAAGTTCGCTGGGTTTTAATACAACTGTGTTTCCGGCTGCAATCGCCATTATAAAGGGTTCTATGGCCAACAAAAAAGGGTAGTTCCAGGGAGCGATGATTAAAACTGTACCATAAGGCTCTTTGTAAATGTAGTCTCTTGAAGGAAAGGTTAACAGGGAAGAAGAGACACGCTTTGGTCTTGCCCATTTTTTAAGTTTTTTAATGGCCAAATCCAATTCAGAAACCACTAGTCCAAGTTCGCTCAGGTAGGTTTCGAATTCAGATTTTTTAAAGTCAGCATAAAGCGCTTCGTATATTTGTTTTTCTCTATTTAAAAGCTCTGTTTTTAAATCTCTCAATAGCGATAGCCTGCATGAGATATTTTTTGTTTTCTGTGATCTGAAGCATTGCCGTTGTGCATCAACAATATTTTGAATGGTATCCAAAGAAAAATGGTTTTCATAAAGATATTTAATTTAAGATAAACAGGCATTCCAAACAGGATCACTTGGCAATGGTGCCTCAACGGAAATGGGCTCCTTTTTCACCGGATGGATAAATTCAATATGCCTGGCATGTAGATGAATACTGGCATCTTTATTGCTTCTGTCAAAACCATATTTCAGGTCGCCTTTAATCGGGCAACCAATTTTTGATAATTGTGAACGGATTTGGTGGTGTCTTCCTGTTTCCAGTTGGATTTCAAGAAGATAATAATTGTCTAGTTTTTTGATGGTTTTATAGTTAAGAATAGCCTTTTTACTGTCTCTTATTTCCTTTGGGTGAGCCGTAGATTTATTGTTTTTGGGATTTTTTTTTAACCAATGGATAAGGGTGTCCTCTCGTTTTGGAGTCTCTTTTTTTACAACCGCCCAATAAGTTTTTTGAATGTCTTTAGAAAGAAATAGTTTGTTGAGTCTTGGCAGTGCTTTACCGGTTTTAGCAAATATTACAAGACCTGTTGTAGGCCTGTCCAAACGGTGAACGGTGCCCAGAAACACATTTCCAGGTTTATTGTACTTGTCTTTTATGTACGCTTTCACCACATCACTCAAAGGTGTATCACCTGTTTTATCTCCTTGTACAATGTCACCAGCCCTTTTGTTTACCATTATGAGATGGTTGTCTTCGTATAAAACTTGAAGATTATCTTTATTTGAAACTATTTTATAGGACACAAATTTTCGAATATTTTTTGCTAAAAGCTACTAATACGACTCACTTTCATTAGGAAAATCCTGAGATTTGACATCATCTACATACTTCGAAATAGCATTGGTCATATCCTCATATAAACTTAAGTAGCGCCTTAAAAACCTAGGATTGAATTCGTGGGTCATCCCGATCATGTCATGGAGTACCAGAACTTGACCGTCTACTTCGGGTCCCGCTCCGATTCCGATAATGGGAATACTAACGCTTTCTGCAACCTGCTTAGCCAGTTTTGCGGGAATCTTTTCGAGGACAATTGCAAAACAGCCCAAACGTTCTAGCATTTTGGCATCTTCAATAAGTTGCTCGGCTTCTTGTTCTTCTTTTGCACGGACAGTATAAGTGCCAAATTTATAAATAGATTGTGGGGTTAACCCTAAATGTCCCATTACGGGTATACCAGCATTTAAAATACGTTTGATGGATTCCTTTATTTCTTTACCACCTTCTAATTTAACCGAATGCGCACCGCTTTCTTTCATGATCCTAATGGCAGAACGCAACGCCTCTTTCGGGTCACTTTGATAGCTCCCAAAAGGCAGGTCAACAACAATCAAAGCACGATAAATAGCGCGAACCACTGAAGAGGCATGGTAAATCATTTGGTCTAATGTGATTGGCAAGGTGGTTTCATGCCCGGCCATCACATTACTGGCAGAATCTCCAACCAAAATAACGTCAACCCCGGAACCGTCCACTATTTTTGCCATCGTATAATCGTACGCCGTTAACATAGATATCTTTTCGCCCGCGGCCTTCATGTCAACTAAGGATTTTACGGTAACGCGTTTGTACTCTTTCTTGGCTGTGGACATGTTGCTTCAGTTTTAGTTAGCACGTAAAAATACTAAATAAAGCAGATACTGTTAAACTTTTCTTTAAGCCTGTAATCACGGCTTGGTTATGTGCTACTTTAGTGAAAAGTTATTTTCTATGGTCAGGTTTGTTTTTTATTTAGTGCTTTTAGTTGTTTCAACCGTTCAGTCGCAATCAGTCGAAAATACTAGTGCTAAGGCAACAATTGAAACATTTTTTGAAGGTTTTCATAAAGGGGATACAATCCTAATGAAATCGGTATGGCTGATAAGGTTTTGATGCAGACCGCTTTTAGGAATAAAAAAGGGGAGGACGTTTTGATGACTGATGACCCGGCTAAATTTATCGATGCGATAGCCAACAGGCCAGCTGACCAAAAATGGGAGGAGCGTCTATTGGATTATAGCATTCAGATTGATGGAAATATGGCCAATGTTTGGACACCTTATGAGTTTTGGTTTAATGGTGAATTCAGTCATTGTGGTGTGAATTCTTTTCAGTTGTTTAATGACGGAGGGCAATGGAAGATTATTTATATGATTGATACCAGAAGACGTTCAACTTGTGATGTTGAAACAGAAAATTAAAAGGATTTTGACATTCATATAGAAACCATAAAATAGTATTGTGAATAGAAGAAAACTATTAGCCCTAATTGGAATAAGTCCGCTAGCATTTATTTCGTCCAAACTTCCAGTTACCGAAACCACCATAGTCAATATTCTTATCAAAAGATGGAAAAAATCAAAAACATATACCTTGGCTGTTTTTGAGGCCATGCCACAAGAGGCTATTGAATATAGCCCCAATATCGAGCAAATGAGTTTTGCACAACATTTTATGCATATTGGTTTTACTAATAACTCCTTTATAGGCGTATTAATGGACAAACAAACCTATCCGGATTTTGAGGGCCTCCTCAAAGCCGATTTTTTTATTGATAGGCCCGATGGGGTGAGTTTATTTCATCCCGATTTTATGAAAACAAAGGGCTCTAAAGCAAAGAAAGGTTTGGTTAAGAAATATTTGGAAGATACTTTTGATTATGTAATTTCAAGTCTTTCTAAGCTTGATGACGACACTTTAAAAAGGGGGGCAGCCAAAGAAAAGCCATGGTACTTGCAAGGACATACGCATTTAGACCTTGTTTTAAGGGCCGAAAATCATACTTCGCATCATCGGGCGCAAGCTATTGGCTACTTAAGGTTGAATGGAATTAGACCGCCAGGATATTCAAAGCACAATACTCTTTAATGACACTTATATTGAATTTACTTCCGTTTAATCAATTTAAACGTTTTTTCTTTTCCGTTTTGGTTGATTTTCAAAATATAGATGCCTACGGAAAGTACTCCCGCATTGATAGGTAAGCGATAATTTTGTTGATTTTCAGCTAAATCTATGCTATTACTGGTGATGGACCTACCCATGATGTCGTATAAATGATAGGACACTGGAGCGTTTTGCTCCAAAGCCACGATTCTAAGATTGATATCACTTTGAAACGGATTAGGATAAATAGAAGCATTAAAGCCCTCTTCTTCGTTAACCACAATAAATGGGTCTGTTATAGCTATTTTTATTTCACTCATGGCCATGCAGTCTCCCCCATAGTTTGTATTTGGAGTTATCAGCACATACCTTGCTTTTGTACCTTCAAAATCAGGTCCTTCTGCGCCTTCGTAAGTTGATGAGCCAGAAGCTTGGTCCATAGTGAAACTACCCAGATTATCCCACGTAAAACCATCTAATGAATAATCAATGGTGTATTCGTTGATGCCATAATCCAGATGTTTTGGTTGATTAGCGTTCCATATTTTGGTTTCATTCAAAACATAGTCGTATCCCAAATCATATAAAATCCAATGGGTGCTACCATAGGATGAAATAGGGTTAGGGGAAGGTTCACAGGATACCCAGCCGTCGTACCAATTGGTGCTATGCCTATCGGGGTAGCACTGAGACTGAATCGTCAAACAACCTGTAACAAAAATTAAAATAGTCAGTATGTGTAATCGTTTCATCATATCTGATTCATATTCATAAAGCCCAATGGTGGCGTACCGCTATTGGTATCATAGAATTTTGAAAGGTTCGGCAATATTGTACTTAGTTCAGAGGGTGCCACGCCAAACCAAAGGGCCAATTCGGCCATATATAAATCCGCTGCAGTGGTGGGAATCATTACGCCATCGCGTAAATCTTGTTCGCTATCCAATGCCAATGTAGGGTAGTCCCCATAAATTTCCTTTCCGTTTACAGCACCTCCCATCATAAAGGCGTTGCCACCCCAAGCATGATCGGTTCCGTTCCCATTTGACGTTAACGTTCTGGCAAAGTCTGATACACTAAATGTGGTCACGCAATCATTGGTATTCAGCTCAAACATCAAACTATTAAAATAGCTAAGCGCATCATTCACTTGCGTCAATTTATCGGCTTGATTTATCAATAATTCATCGTGGTGGTCCCAACCGCCCAGTTGTACAAAAAATATTTGTCTTGAAAACCCAAGGGTATTTCTTGAGGCAATGGTTTTGGCTACCATTCTCAGTTGTGCCGCCAAATCGTTTTCCTCCGGAAGCGGAGTTACAAATTCCGGAATACTATCGACTGCTGACTGAAATTCCAAATTGGATTCGTTTGAGGCTTTGATGGTATTTTTGTAAGTATTCTTGAAAATATCCTGATAATCCCTTTCCAATATTGAATTAAGAGCATCGGTTCTAAGGCTATTGAATAGGTCGTCTTCACCGTACCCTCTAATACCAACACTCCCTTCGTTGCCAATGGCATAGGGAATAATTTGGTCTCCACGCTGAAAAACATTACTGCCTCTTAGAGAAATGTTCATTGAAATCTTATTGCTGGAATTCATCGATTGCACTAAATCTGCAATTTTACCTCCCCAGCCGATATTGGTTCGCTCGTTGGGTCTTCCCGTTTGCCATTGCTGAATCTGGTCGGCATGAGAAAAAAGTCCCAAAGGTGTTTTGACGACATTATTTTTTATATCAGATTTGGTTGATGGTTCTATTAAAGTACCAACATTGGCCAAAAACGCCAAGTTGCCACTTTCAAAAATTTGCCTGATATCCGGCATAGATGGATGCAAGCCAAATGTTCTGCCATCACTGGTATTTGGATTTATTTGTAACACCTCGTTTTGGGCAATTGCCAAATTAGAGCGTGTGGTAGCATATTCATTATATTCGTTATTTCCTTTCGGAATGAGCATATTAAAGGAATCATTACCGCCACCTAGCATCAAGCACACCAAGGCTTTGTAATTCCCATTAGCCGTGATGACGGCCGAATTGTCCATGGCCGATGCTGCCATCGCTTTCAGATTAATCAACGATGAAAATAGTGTTGTATATCCCAGTGCTGCACAGGAATCCCCAATGAACTTTCGTCGTGACATGGTATTTTTATTATGTTTTGTCATGATGTGTCTATTTCAGTATGGCATAATCTGGGCTGACCATGATAAGGTAAAGCGCCATTTTTACCCTTAAATCCGTGTATTCAACATCTCCCCAACCTCTAAGAATTGGGTCAATGGCTTCCACGATGGTTTGTTTGGTTTCGGTTGAAAGCAGCCCATGGGTGAACAATTTATCTAATTGATTTACCAAGACTTCACTGTCTTTTGCGTAATATTTTAATTTCTCAAAATCTAGAGGAGTACCTTCCATGCCAAGGTCCCAAGTTCTCAGTACGTCATACCATCGGTTGTTGGTCCAGGCATCTACTTGATTTAAATAGTTGATACTGGTGGCGGAGTTATGAATTTCAAACTCTGGCCCAACCATTTTGGCATCGGTAAATTCTTGATTTGGGACATATTCGGGTAAAAAGAAGTTGAATACATGAGGCGCAGACAATGGTGCCTGGCCAGTATTTTTATAAAAATCCCAAGCAATGTTCCAGTAAATGCCGTCGTTGTTGTTTAAATCGATTTGCCTTACAACATTAAAATACCTTACCATCGGCTCAATTAACTTGCCGCTTGAAGGGTTTTCAATCCAGCTACAGCTTCTGGCTTCGTCATCCAGCAAAATAGCTTTAATGACCGCTTTCATGTCACCGCGAACTCCTTTTGTATTATTAAAAGCGGCACTTGCCCTTGCCACATAGGCAGGAGATGGGTTGGACTTTACCAATTGTTGAATCAATCGGGTAACGATAAACGGGCCTGTATTTGGGTGTTTGAACAAATTGTCAATGGCCGAATCAATATCCTGCATTCCTGACTGTCCGCTGGGCACTACTAGACCATTTAATAATCGTTTTTCGCCCGGTTGGTGCCACTCGTCGTACATCACCATGGGCTTAGTTTTTATGGCCACCCAATGACCCACACCAAAATCAGGTGACGATACCCACTCGTTTGGTCGTATATCTGCCGGGCCAAGACCCGTAAAAATTTTTGCAAATTCTTTGATATCATTATTGTCATAAGTCGGGATTCTATCGCCGTTGCCGTCTAAAACGTAGGTGCCATCTGGATTTAGCTCATAAAGCCCGATGCTAAACAATTGCATAATTTCACGCGCAAAATTTTCGTCGGGATGGATGTTCAGGTTTGGGACACTTTTTGGATTGTTATAATGGCTTAAATAAATGCCCATCATTGGATGAAGCGCTATGCCCTTTAATAAATCTCGGAAGTTGCCAAAGGCGTTATCTTTTAATACATCGTAATAATCGGCCAAGCCTAGGCCATAACTGGCAAGATTTGAGTCCCGCGAAATCACCAAAATTTCACTCAAGGCCAAAGCCACTTTTTGCCTTAACAAATCTTCATTATTAATATTGGCCTGCCACCAAGCAAACATAAAATGTTGCCAATCGGGGCGCTCATAATTCTCTGCATTGCCACCGTTTGCGATGAATCTTGAACGGGCCTGTTCAAAAATGGATTGGGTGAGTTGTTCCAGGGCCGGGGAATTGGCAGCGAACTGTTGGTCAATCCAATCCTCGAAAGGGTTTTCGGCAACTTGTTTAATGTATTCCAAATTTGCGCCAAAAGAAGCTTGTGCTAAAAAACGAGAGGTTTCCAATAATCGTCCATCCAAACCTGAACCGTTAATGGTGTTTATGCCACTGGCCTGTTCATTCCAATCGGTTTTAGTTTGCTGGCTACTGGAGGTTACGATAATGCCATTACTATGGCCCGCACCCAAATAGTCATTGTAGGATTGCGCTAGGATAAAAATAGGCAAGCATAAAAGTGTGGACAGTAAAGTTCTTTTCATTGCAATTTGGGTGATTTTAATAAAAATTGTAGGTTTTTTATTTCTTAAATCATTCAAATATAATTAAATATAGGTTGAAAGTATTATTTTTTCGATGAATGGTAATTCTGAATTAGGATTTCTCAACATTATGTGACTTTAAACGATAAAACTGGGTAAGGTATTGTTAATCAATGGGTTTTTGTGGAGAGGTTGGCGTTTAGAAATGTTGTTTAATGGAGGAACTGATTTTGGGACCCTTGCGCCCAAATAATCCCACTAACCCCCAAAGGGGGAATATTCATGTGTACAGAATGCTACGGTTTTTAAAGTACTGCCTACTGCTACTGCCCACTGCGACTAATCCCGATAGCTATCGAGACTGACACTGTGTCATGCTTTTTGTATTGGCATAAAGATTGACTTATGTAAATCGAATTTGAAAAACGAACATTCAACACAATAAAAAACATATTATGAGCAAAATTATTGGAATTGATTTAGGGACGACCAACTCTTGCGTTTCCGTGATGGAGGGTAACGAGCCGGTGGTGATTCCTAATGCAGAAGGAAAAAGGACGACGCCATCTGTGATTGCCTTTGTTGAAGGCGGTGAAATCAAGGTGGGCGACCCTGCAAAGCGTCAAGCCGTAACCAACCCAACTAAAACGGTGTATTCGATTAAGCGTTTTATGGGGAATAAATATTCTGAATCTAAAAAAGAGGCCGAGCGCGTGCCATATAAAGTAGTGAAGGGTGACAACGATACGCCAAGAGTGGATATCGAGGGCCGTTTGTACACACCACAGGAATTGTCAGCTATGATTCTACAGAAAATGAAGAAAACTGCTGAGGATTACTTGGGAACTGATGTGAGCAGAGCTGTAATTACTGTGCCTGCTTATTTTAACGACAGTCAGCGTCAGGCTACAAAAGAGGCTGGCGAGATTTCGGGTTTGAAAGTAGAGCGTATTATTAACGAGCCAACTGCTGCGGCATTGGCTTACGGATTGGACAAAAAAGGTACGGACCAAAAGATTGTTGTATTTGACTTTGGTGGAGGTACACATGACGTTTCTATTTTAGAATTGGGTGACGGCGTATTTGAAGTATTATCTACTGATGGTGATACACACTTAGGTGGTGATGATGTTGACGAAAAAATCATCAACTGGTTGGCTGATGAGTTTAAGGCTGAGGAGAGTATGGATTTGAGAGAGGATCCTATGTCTTTACAGCGTTTGAAGGAAGCTGCTGAAAAGGCAAAGATTGAATTGTCTTCTTCATCCCAAACTGAAATTAACTTGCCATATATTACGGCAACTGCTAGTGGACCAAAGCACTTGGTGCGTACGTTAACACGTTCTAAGTTTGAGCAATTGATTGACGATTTGGTAAAACGTACTATTGAGCCATGCCAGACGGCGTTGAAAGCGGCCGGATTGAGCAAAAGCGATATTGATGAGATTATTTTGGTTGGTGGTTCTACAAGGATTCCAGCGGTACAGACTGCTGTTGAAAAATTCTTTGGAAAAGCCCCAAGTAAAGGTGTAAACCCGGATGAGGTGGTGTCTTTAGGTGCTGCTATCCAAGGTGGTGTATTGACTGGTGATGTAAAAGATGTATTGCTACTTGACGTTACGCCTTTATCTTTAGGTATTGAAACAATGGGTAATGTATTCACCAAATTGATTGATGCGAATACAACAATCCCTACCAAGAAATCACAAGTATTCTCTACGGCAGCGGATAATCAGCCATCAGTAGAAATCCATGTATTGCAAGGTGAAAGAGCAATGGCAGCGGATAACAAAACTATCGGACGTTTCCACTTGGACGGTATTCCACCAGCAAGACGTGGTACGCCACAAATTGAGGTAACGTTTGATATTGATGCCAATGGTATCATCAAAGTATCTGCTGAAGATAAAGCGACTGGTAAGAAACAGGATATTAGAATTGAGGCATCTTCTGGATTGACCGAGGAGGAAATCGAGAAAATGAAAGCTGATGCTGAGGCGAATGCTGAGGCTGATAAAGCGGCTGCTGAACAAGCTCAAAAGCTGAATGAGGCGGATTCTATGATTTTCCAAACGGAAAAGCAATTAGAAGAGTTTGGTGATAAATTGTCCGATGATAAGAAAAAGCCAATCGAGGAAGCTTTAGAAGAGTTGAAGAAGGCTTATGAAACTAAAGATTTGGCACAGATTGAGCCTGCTTTAGAGAAAATAAACGAAGCTTGGAAAGTAGCTTCAGAAGAAATGTACAAAGCACAAGCCGAAGCACAACAAGCGGGAGGTGCGCAACCAGGACCAGATGCTGGAGCTGGAGAGCAAGCACAGTCTGAAGGCAATGATGTTGAGGATGTTGATTTTGAGGAAGTAAAGTAATTTATGTCATACTGAACTTGTTTCAGTATCTCATCAAAAGCACTCTGTGCGTCGTGGGTTCGATTCCCACAGTCTCCACAAATAATTTTTTGACTTGGGGACTTAGCTCAGTTGGTAGAGCGGCAGGTTAATATAGAGAAAAACGCAACCACTTCTGGTTGCGTTTTTTTTATTTAGCGAATTTATTAGGTAGGATTTTATCCAATTAAGCTGTTATATTATAAATTATAAAATTTATTAAAATACCTACTTATGAAAAACTTATTACAGTTAGCCTTAGTATTATGCCTTATTTGTACCAGTAGCACATTAGCTCAAGACAATAAAACCATGTATGTTTTTGGGCATAGCCTTATTGTTCATGCCACATCCTCTGATGAAACAACCGTACCCCACTGGTTGCATTTATTAGCCCAGGAAGCAGGACACACTATTTCAGTTTCAGGACAATATGGGTTTTTACCACAACATGCTGACCTACCACCTATTGCTCAATGGGGATTTAGTGAAGTGCCATCTGCATGGGAATCTGATACCCAAGAGTTTTCAGAAGCAAATTTTAATACCATCTTACTCACAGCTGCTAATTTTATACAATATCAGCCATCAAATGTAAATTACCATGGAAATCCAACAACATCTCCGCTATCAGCAACATTAGATATTGTAGATTGGATTGACAACCAAGAAGAAAGCGCGGTAACTTACATATACGAAAACTGGCCAGATATGGCTACTTTTATTGCTGGTGAGGGTTTTCCTCCTTCCGGAACTGAGTTTGAGAATTACAATAATTACACAACAGGTGATTTTCATAATTGGTGGATTGATTATCAAGATTATGTTCAAGCTGCGCGCCCAAGTGAAAATGTTAGAATGATCCCTGTTGGGCCAGTGCTAAGTAAGCTATTAACAGATACGCCTTTAAGCCAGGTCCCAATTTTAGAGCTATATGAAGATAATGCGCCACACGGAGAGCCAACGCTTTACTTTTTAGCTGGTTTGATAACTTATATGGCCATTTATGAAGAAAAAGCACCAGTAACCTATACAATTCCAAATACCGTTAATGCACTGGTTCAAAGTAATTTTCAAAGTACTATAGATTTTATTTGGAATGAGTTGCTAGCATTCAACTATAGCAATGGAAGCAGTAGGGTTTTCAATAACAATCCATTACATACTGATTCTAAAGATTATAATGAACTATCCATATTTCCAAACCCAACAAAAGATATTATCAAGATAACCAATCATAATTTTCCTTATACCTTTGAGTTGTTTGACTCAAAAGGGTTAATGGTAAATCAAAAGTTTGATAATGTTGGGGATAGTATCAATATTTCGAATTTATCAGATGGTTTGTACTTTTTAAAAATACAGATAAATGGAAATCAAGTTATCAAAAAAATAGTCAAACACTAAAAGCTGAATTTCATTGATAAACGTACCTTCATAACCATAATTTATGAAGGTATTTTTTTTGGGTTAAGGGCGATAATTTTTTAATTGATTTAAAACCGATATTTTTAGGGCACGCAAACATGTTATGCCATTCAAGACTAAAATAAAATCTAATTTTCAATCCAAAAGACTTGCAGTAAAACTGAATGCTAAAGGCGAACAGTTCGTCCTTAATGAGCACCCATGGGTGTTTTCAAATAGCATCACTAAAATCAATGCTGACGCCAAAACTGGGGATTTGGCTATTATTTTCAGCAAAAACAAAGATAGGGTAATGGGTTTGGGACTTTATGATGCGAATTCACCCATCCGAATCAAAATGTTGCATTCTGGATTTGAAAAAGTTGAAATTAATGCTTCTTTTTTTCAGAAGAAAATAGAAGAAGCTTTCGCAAAGCGAAGCCCTTTACTAGAAACAAATACCAACAGCTACCGATTGATTTTTGGCGAAAACGATGGTTTTCCTGGTTTGATTGCAGATGTTTATGCTCATGTTTTGGTGGTGAAACTCTATTCTGAAATTTGGTTGCCTTATTTGGAAGATATCCTCCCAAGTTTGCAACAAGTTTCAAAAGCCAAAACTGTCGTCATGCGTTTGAGTCGGGGATTGGAACAATCCAAAGCACATGAATTCAAAAATGGGGAAGTAGTTTACGGTACCTTAGAAAATGAAGTGGTGGCGTTTGTGGAACATGGTGTTAATTTTTCTGCAAATGTCATCAAGGGCCATAAAACGGGTTATTTTTTGGATCATCGCGCCAATAGAAAACAGGTTGGAGAGTGGAGTAGAGGGAAAAGGGTATTGGATGTGTTTTCCTATGCTGGTGGGTTTTCAGTGCACGCCTTGGCGAACGGTGCCAAAGAAGTGACAAGTTTGGATATTAGCAAGCAGGCTTTGGATATTGCCATTCAAAATGGAAAATTAAATGCCTACTCAGGAATACATAAAACCATTGCTGGAGATGCTTTTGAAGAGCTAAAAAAACTCATTAAAAAAGGAAAAACCTATGATGTAGTGGTCATTGACCCACCAAGTTTTGCTAAGCAGGCTTCAGAAATTGAGCTCGCCAAAAGGAAATATGCACAATTAGCCGATTTGGGAGAACAATTGACTGCAAAAAATGGATTATTGGTATTGGCGTCATGCTCATCGCGTATAATTGCTCAAACATTTTATGATATCAATGCCCAAGTTTTGTCTTCAAATTCCAGACGATACAAAGTAAAAGTGAAAACCCAACACGATATAGATCATCCTATTGGGTTTCCGGAAGGGGCCTACTTAAAAAGTGGGTATTACCAATTTTTGGAGTAACTCATTTTAAATAAAGACGCCAAGATTATTGGTTTTTACCGTAAAAATTTCATCTTCGGTTTTAACTTTAATACGATACTCTTGTTTTAAGTTATCCTCGTCTCGATGATATTTCACAATATATACATCTTCTACAATAGAATAATTGGGATATTTTTCAGCAATGGCTTGCAAAACGGTTTGAGGTAATCGGACGTTGTTATATTTCTCAAAAGTCTTAACAATTTTTCCATCCTTATTAAAAGAAGCGACAATGTGCCCGTTGGGAATTTTAAAGGTTACCCTGTAGATATCGCTTTTTGAGTCATAAAGGGATGATATTTTGGAATGGTCATATTTTAATAACGCCTGCTCCAATTTTTTAACGTAATGACACGAATTTTCGGAATCCAGCGAATTCAAATAGTGAGAATTGATGGAGATAACAGTTTCTGGTAGCTCTACAGTTTGCGAATTTACAAATGTGGCAAAGCAAAACCCAAAAAGGCAAAAGATGTAAGTTTTCATGATAAAGGAGTTATAAAATTTTATAGCCAAAATTAATTATGCATGCATAATAAAAAAATGATAAAAGTCATATTATCAGTTATTTATACCGTGAATTATGGGTGTTTTTCGTAACTGATTGATTATCAAATACTATGCATGCATAATATTTTGTTATATTTGAAAAAACTTTTTTCATGGCGATTTCATTAACCGAACTTCTTAATATTAAGCACCCCATTATTCAAGCTCCTATGTTTTTAGTGTCTAATGTAGCCATGGTTAAGGAAGCCATGAAAGGTGGTATTGCCGGATGTATTCCGGCTTTGAATTATCGGACTTTGGAGGAATTGCGCGAGGCTTTAAAAGAACTTAAAGAGGCCAAGGTTGAGGGAGGTTCATTCGGCTTCAACCTGATTGTCAATAAGTCAAACGTTAAGTATAAGGTGCAATTGGAAGTCATTTGTGAAGAAGGATGTGATTTTATCATTACCTCTTTGGGAAGCCCGGAGGAAACTATTAAGGAAGCCCATAAAGTAGGCATTAAGGTGTTTTGTGATGTCGTGGACCTAAAATTTGCAAAAAAAGTGGAAGGGTTGGGTGCAGATGCCATCATAGCTGTTAACAACCAAGCAGGAGGGCACCGTGGTAACTTGTCCCCAAAGGACTTGATTTCAGAATTGGTGTCTCATTGTAATATACCCGTTATTTCTGCCGGAGGAGTCGGTCAAAAAGAAGATATTGATAGGATGTTGAGCTATGGTGCGGCTGGAGTTTCTGTTGGAAGCCCTTTTATTGCTTCCGAAGAGGCCAATGTGACGGAGGAGTACAAACAAGCCTGCGTGGAATACGGTGCTGATGATATTGTGATGACCGAGCGTATTTCGGGGACACCTTGCACAGTAATTAACACACCCTACGTTCAAAAAATTGGTACGAAAGCAACGTGGTTGGAAAATCTCCTTAATAAAAACCGAAAACTGAAAAAGTGGGTAAAAATGATTCGATTTTCTATTGGGATGAACGCTACCAAAAATGCCGCCACCAAAGCCACATACAAAACCGTTTGGGTTGCTGGCCCAAGTATTGAATACACCGATGCTATTTTGCCCACCAAAAAGATTATTCAAAAGTTGACCGGTTAACAAAATTCCACCTTTATAAAATGACCTTTTGCTATTTTAAGGGTTGGATAGATCGAAACATTTTGACAATATATGTTGGGTGTTGCAAGTCCTTTTTTAGGCCATTATTTATTAAGCGCATCCGAATGTAAATTCCAAAAAATACGTAGTATTACTTATTTTCTTACTTTTGTACTTATAATTGCTAGTTAATGGACAAAATTAAAGTTGTACTTGCTGATGACCATGTTTTGGTAAGGGATGGAATAAGGGCGCTTTTGGAAGACCAGACAGGTATCGAAGTAATTGATGAAGCTTCGAATGGAAGAGAGGCCCTTGAAGTTATCCAAAGAAGTAAACCGCACATATTGATAGTGGATATCCGGATGCCAGAAATGAACGGTATTGAAGTGGTAGGTGAAATAAACAAATCAGGTTCTGATGTAAAAACTTTGGTGCTATCCATGCACGATTCTGAGGAATATGTCGTGCAGGCCATTCAAGCAGGTGCGGACGGCTATTTATTGAAAGGGGCAAGCAAAGAAGAGTTTTTAAAGGCTCTGAATAAAGTAGCCTCGGGAGGTAAGTATTTTACAGGTGATGTGTCCGCCATAATTATGAACAATTTTGTTGATGGTAATACAAGTTCTGCCGTAGAACGCAAGACTGCTCCAAAAGGAGATCCATTTAACCTTACCAAACGCGAAAAGCAAATTTTAGGCTTGGTATTGGAGCTTAAAAATAACAAAGATATTGCTGATGAACTGCAAATCAGCAAGCGTACGGCGGAAGTACACCGTTTTAATTTGATGAAAAAATTAGAGGTGTCCAATCTAAAGGAATTGACGGATAAGGCTAGGGAGTTTGGGTTGGTTTAGATAGACGATGCCCCCAAAGCTATTTAATTACTTTGCTGTTTTAGTGTTTAATGTTTAAAATTATGTAGCCTTTATTCAGGACGGGTCAAATTATCCCACATCGGTCTCGGCTCGTATGTTTACCAAAATTTTTGTCTAAAAAACTTGGTTTTTAACACAGTACCTATGAGTAGTTGCGTGGTTTAGCAGTTAACTTTGCAAGTACGCACCAAGTTGGAAATTCCGAAGGAATTTCCAAAGTAGGCGAGAGAAAGCAATTACTTATAGCCATTGTTGTGTGTAGTTTTTTATTTTCCAATTAGTTGTGTATATTTTATAATATCAATTCCAATTTCGTTTGGGTCTTCAATGGAAAGATGTCTTTCTCCCCAAGGTTCGTCCCTTATATCCACCTTTATTTCAACTCCCTTACTTTTTATTTCTTCATATAACTTATCGACATTGTCAACCTCGATAGTTAGGTACATTCCTTCTCCTTGAAAAGGTTTATGAAAAAAAGGTTGCTGAGTTGGATGATTTGGTAAAAGAAAGCTCAATGTATCTTTTTCATTAGGTGTTTTAAGAAGAAGGTAAAATTCATTTTCAACTTTGATCTTAAATCCTAGATTCTCCTTATAAAATGACTTTCTTTCTTATAGTTTTGTAGTTAGTATTCCAGCATTTAATCTCATAATGATTTCAATTGTTTTGTATTTCTGTTGTAGGTAAAAGTCTCGAATCTGCCAATCCAGCCATTCTATGACCTACATTATTCAAATAAACTTTACTCTGTGAAAAAGCCATAAATTTTTCAACTGACTCGTGTTCCATTAATAAAACAGCATCCCAGTTTTCGGAATCTGGTCCGATTAAAAAGTTTGTGCTTTTACCATAATAGATTATTTCACTCCCAATATTTTTTAATTCGGGTAATGTGTTTTCCATATATAGATTATAGGCTTCTTCGCCAGAAATCTCCGATTTAGGTTTTAATTCTTCCGTATTTGTATAATCAGCTTCTAAGCGAAATTTTAATAGGTTTAGCATTACAATTTTTCCTTTATTAACGTAATCTATATAAAATTTCTTTCCAGATTCAGGGCTTGCTTCTAAATGTTTTTTCATATTTCTTTGGGGTTTACTCAAATTACACACAACATATGTATAACAGCAACTCTAAACCATAAAATTGCTGTTATATCGATTATATTTATCATCTAAGATAATAAAAAACTCATGAATTTTATAGGTTATATGACTGTGTAAAGTGACATAACAACGCATTCATTAATTCCAAAAAATGGTCATAAAATGCTATCCTATTTACCAAATCCATAAAATCCGCACCCCCAAATTGTCAACTTCGCATAAATCAAGTAATACGTAAGTTTTTAGCACACAAATTAAGTATTAATACGTAGATTTGTACGTATAAAAGTACTTAATTATGAATGCCACAACACACACTAAATCAACGACATTAAAATTGTACAACCTAAAAAGCCTGCCTATACGCACCTTTTGGATAACGGCAATATCATTTTTCATGTGTTTCTTCGCATGGTTTGGTATTGTTCCGTTTATGCCGGACGTGGTTAAGGATTTAGGTTTAACACCTGATCAAAAGTGGAACTCTATCATTTTAGCGGTTTCGGGCACCGTTTTCGCTCGTTTATTGATTGGTAAATTATGTGATAAATATGGTCCAAGACTTTGTTATACTTGGCTATTGATTTTAGGAGCCATTCCCGTTATTCTTTGCGGTTTGGTGCAAACCCCATTACAGTTTCTAACCTGTAGATTGTTTATTGGTTTTATCGGAGCCTCGTTTGTGATTACGCAGGTGCACACCTCATTGATGTTTGCTCCGAATATTGTAGGAACAGCAAATGCTACATCAGCAGGATGGGGAAATCTAGGTGGAGGCGCTAACCGCTTAGGTATGCCGTTAATAGCGGCCGCCGTAGTAGGTTTTGGCGTTGCTGAGGCGGAAGCTTGGAGATATTCTATGGTTATTGCCGGTACGGTTTGTTTTATCATGGGGCTTGTTTATTATTTCTTTACTCAAGATACACCTCAAGGAAACTTTAAGGATTTAAAGGCTTCGGGCGAAACGATAACTACTAAAAAGGACAAAGTTGGATTCCTTACAGTGATTAAAGATTACAGAACTTGGATTCTGTTTTTAGTATACGCTTCTTGTTTCGGTATAGAATTGACGGTGTACGGCACCATGGATGATTACCTTCAAAACACCTTTCAATTGGAAAGGGTAACTGCTGGAAATATCGTATTGTCCTTTGCATTGATGAATATTTTTGCTCGAACACTTGGCGGTTTCTTCGGAGATAAGTTTGGAAAGCTGAAAGGTTTAAGAGGCCGAGTTTTATTTCTATCTGGGATTTTGGCGGTTCAGGGAGCAATGTTGATGACTTTTTCAAGTGCCACAAGTATTGTTGTTGGGATTTTGTTTTTAATCCTATTCAGTTTATCTGTCCAAATGGCAGAAGGTGCAACATTTTCGGTAGTGCCTTTCATTAACAAAAAGGCCATAGGTTCTGTTTCCGGAATCGTGGGTGCTGGGGGTAATGTAGGTGCTTTTTTAGCGGCAATGTTGTTAAAGTCACAATCCGCCGTTGCAGAAAAGGCAGCCATTGCGGCCAATCAAGGTTTAGGAGAGGAGGCCATAAAGACGGCCCAATCTGTAGCGTCATCCGGAGCTGTTTCATCAGGATATTTTATAATTGGAGCAATAGTGGTGATGACTGCGATAGTGTCCTTGGCTATCCGTTTTTCAACTGAAGATGAGGAAGTGGCTAATTTAGATACCGAAAACCTAATTCCTGTTAAGGTAGAAAGTTAATATTTATAAAGCTTAACAAAGGAGTGGATATAAAGATCGAATAAAAGTGTTTAATAAAATTGACTATTTGTGACATTGATTTTTATGAAATATTAAATATGAAAGCCCTTTTTTAAGGTATTCAGAATAATTAATGTGGCATTTGTTTTATGACATCATATTGTATTATTTAGTATTAAATGTTAAGCTGAAATGATAAAAAGTGAAGTGAAAACAACCTGTTCCTACTGCGGTGTTGGCTGTGGCATTATTGTTAAAAAGGACAGCAATGATAAGGTTTTTGTTGAAGGCGATAAAGATCACCCTGTAAACAAGGGCATGCTGTGTTCTAAGGGCATGAATTTGCATTATGTGGCCAACGATACTTCCGATAGGATTTTGTATCCCGAAATGCGATGGAGCCGATCCCATCCCCGTGAACGTGTGAGTTGGGATGATGCTCTAGACCGAGCCGCCAGCGTTTTTAAATCTATTATCAAAAAACACGGTCCGGATAGTGTTGGTTTTTATGTGTCTGGCCAGAGTTTAACAGAGGAATACTATATCGCCAATAAATTGACCAAAGGTTTTATTGGTACCAACAATATTGACACTAACTCACGTCTGTGCATGAGTTCAGCCGTGGTCGGTTATAAAAAAACATTTGGGGAGGACAGCGTACCCGTTTCCTATGAAGATATTGAATTGGCCGATACCTTTCTGATTACAGGAGCTAATCCTGCATGGTGTCACCCTATTTTGTTCAGACGACTTGAAAAACATAAAGAAGAAAACCCGGATGTAAAAATAATCGTGGTGGACCCGAGAAAAACGGATACTGCCAACTTTGCAGATTTACACTTGCAGTTACTTCCAGGAACGGATGTGGTGCTGTACAATGCCATTGGCCGTTGTTTGTACAAGCGTGGGCTAATAGATGAGAAGTTCATTAATAATTATACCGAAGGTTTCCAGGATTATAAGAATTTAATCTTTAAGACGTCTCTAAAACAGGCCTCCAAAATTTGTGGCATTCCAGAAAAGGACATTCAAAAGGCGGCCGATATGATTGGCCTTTCAAAAGGATTTATAAGCATGTGGGCCATGGGTCTTAACCAAAGTGTGGTTGGTACTGATAAGAATGTGTCGCTTCTAAATTTGTCTCTAATTACCGGGCAAGTTGGTAAACCGGGGGCTGGTCCTTTTTCATTAACAGGTCAGCCTAATGCGATGGGAGGTCGTGAGGTGGGAGGCATGGCAAACTTGTTGGCCGTTCACAAGGATTTAATGAACGAAGAGCATCGTCGTGAGGTGGCCCAGTTTTGGGGTGTGGATAAAATCAATCCCAAACCAGGATTGACTGCCACTGAAATGTTTGATGCACTTGAAAGCGGAAAATTAAAAGCTGTTTGGATAGCCTGCACCAATCCTTTGGTCAGTCTTCCCAATTTGAATCGTGTTGAAAAAGCCATGAAAAATGCCAAGTTTGTGGTGGTTCAGGATATTTCACATAAATCGGACACCGTTGCCCATGCGGATTTAGTACTGCCGGCTGCAGCTTGGCTTGAGAAAGAAGGCACAATGACTAATTCTGAAAGGCGCATTTCCTATTTGCCTAAAGAAATAGATCCGCCAGGGGAAGCACGTTCCGATGTTGAAATCTTTTGTGATTTTGCACGTCGTATGGGTTTTAGAGGCTTTAATTTTAATAGCTCGAGTGAGGTTTATGACGAGTACGCTTCCATGACCAAAGGCACCAATATTGATGTGTCTTTCCTAAATTATGATAGATTGAAGGCTGAAGGCACCTTTCAATGGCCTGTGCCAGAAAATAGGCACCAAGGCACTCCTAGGCTGTTTCAGGATAAAAAGTTTTACACGCCTTCTCGGAAGGCTCAGTTTAATCTACCAAGTACCATTGAAAATACCTCAGTTCAACCCAATCCGGATTACCCACTTATTTTAACTACGGGTCGGGTTCGGGACCAATGGCATACCATGACCAAAACGGGTAAAGTATCGCGACTAAAAACGCATTATCCAAAGCCTGTTTTGGAAATCAACCCCGTTGATGCTTTCCTATACAAGATTAAGGATAGGGACATTACTGAAATTAAAGGTGAAAATGGTACTGTTAGAGTACGCGCTAGCGTTACTGAAAGTATAAAAAAAGGCGTGGTGTTTTTACCAATGCATTGGGGCAAACAATTACAAAGTAATCTGAACAGGGCTAATAACCTGACCAATACCCATGTGGATCCAACCTCCAAGGAACCGGACTTTAAGTTTACTCGAGTTTCGGTGTCAAAATACTCTAAACCTAAAGAGAAAATCATTATTGCCGGAGCAGGAGCGGCGGCCTTTAGATTTGTTCAAAATTATCGAGAACAGAATGAGTTGGACGAGATGCATGTATTTTCTAAAGAATCGCATTTATTTTATAACAGAGTGTTGTTGCCTGAATATGTAACGGAGGAATTGACCTGGGAACAACTGCTGAAAATCAAGGAGAAAGAACTCAATAAGCTTGATGTCAACTTATATCCAGAAACCTACATTGTCAAAATCGATAGAGAAAATAAAACCGTTACCGATAGTAAGGGGGCTACCCATAATTTTGATAAATTAATTCTGGCTACGGGGAGCCGTGCCTTTATTCCGAGAGATGTACAAATTGATTTACCAGGTCGTTTCACCATGCGTAATAAATCCGACGCCGATAAATTCAAAGCTTATTTAGATGCCACTGGGTTGCCACCCGAAGAACAGCATGTGGTGATTGTTGGTGGTGGTTTGCTCGGTTTGGAGCTGGCTGCCGCTATGAAACATAAAAATGCGAGAATTACGATTGTACAACGCGCGTCTCGTTTGATGGAGCGTCAATTGGATAAGGTGTCCAGTAAATTGCTGGCTTTGGACGTGCAGGAGCGTGGTATACAGATTTATTTCGATAATGAGGTAAGTACCGTTTTTGATGATGAGGATACGGGAGAATTGAATATCAATTTAAAAAGTGGAAAATCCATTACGGCCAATGCCATCGTTTATGCAATTGGTACGATTCCTAATGTAGAGATTGCCAGATCCAACGGTATTGCATGTAGCCGAGGTGTAAAAGTGAATCAGCATTTGCAGTCCTCCCATCCGGACATTTTTGCCATAGGTGAAATAGCTGAATTCAATAACCAATTATTTGGTATTACTTCGGCAGCCGAGGAGCAGGCCAACATTTTGGCGAATTTTATGGCTGGTGATATTAGTAGCTCATATAATGGTTCTGTATTAATGAATATATTGAAATTTAACGATTTGAGTCTGTGCAGTATCGGAGATATCAACGTACCGGAGAATGATAATAGTTATGAAGAAATTATATTCACAGATATCAAAAAGCGATACTATAAGAAGTGTATCGTCAAGGATGATTTGCTTTTGGGTGCAGTTTTAATGGGCGATAAAAATGAATTTGCCGAATTCAAGGGTATGATTGAAAGTAAGATCGAAATGGCTGACAAGCGGGATAAATTGCTCAGAGGCTCTTCCAATGATGTCCCTGTATTAGGCAAACTCGTCTGTTCCTGCAGTCAGGTAGGTGCAGGAAATATTGAAGAGGCCATCGCAGGTGGCTGTACCGATTTTACCAAGCTTTGCAATACTACCGGGGCAGGCTTGGGATGTGGCAGTTGTAAAACAGAAGTTCGCGAGATACTTCAAAATTCAAAAGTATTAGCATAATGGAACCATACAGATTGATGATAAGCGGTGGTGTCGTATCGCCAGGAGAATTAAAATATATTTGCGAGGCTGCGGAAGGCTTGGGGCTTGATGCTATTTCTTTTGGTTCGAGGCAGGACATCATTTTTCCTGAAGCTATCAATGAAGAAAAATTCGATCAGTTCCCAAAAATAAAGTTTGTAAAACCAAAACGGGATAGTGTCGAAAACATCGCTTCATCCTATGTTTCCGCAGAGATTTTCCCTAGTACGCCATGGCTTACCAGTGATAGATACCTTTATGTTTTGGAACAGTTTAAATACAGGCCTAAACTTCGTATTAATGTTACCGATCCCAAACAACGCTTGGTGCCTTTATTTACAGGAAATATTAATTTTATCGCTTCAGAGCATGAGGACTATTGGTATTTGTACGTAAGACTTCCGGGTTGGGCTACTACTCAAATGTACCCGGCTTTGATTTACAGTTGGGATATGGACAAGATTGAAAAGGCCATTGAAGACATTCTCATTGAGGAGCCCGAAACCATCGAAACCGTTTTTGAATTGGTAAGTGATTTGGCCGATACCAATAACAGAACCGTGGATAAACCATTAAAAGTTCCCTTCTATCCCTTCCCGTACTATGAAGGTATGAATAGGGTAGGAACGGATCGCTATTGGTTAGGACTGTATTGGAGGAGCAATCGTTATGACATTCCATTTTTAAAGGCAATGTGCGATTTGTGCTCGGAAAACAAGATTGGTAAAATATCCTTAACGCCTTGGAAGTCGTTTATCGTGAAAGGAATTCCCGAAAAATCCAAATTGCAATGGGAAAAACTTCTGGGAAAATTCGGTATCAATGTACGTCACTCCATGTTAGAAATGAACTGGCATGTTCCTGTCAGTGACACCGAAGCTTTGAGCTTGAAAAAGTATTTAGTGACCAATTTTGATCAGAACGATATTAGTACCTATGGCTTAACTTTTGGTATCACCAATTATGATAGTGATACCTACAATTTCACGTCAGTCGTCATTGAAAAGAATAAAACTCCAGAGTCGGTAGGAAACTTTGTGATTAGGGATACTTACAATTTATTGTACGCTAAAAATTTCGATCCTAATACTCGGGAATATATCATGCACGTACAGGATGTGGATAAAGTAGAGTTACCGGGTTTGTTAATGGAGTTAAGCCAATTGTACTTTGAGCAATTAGGAAATATCCCAGAGGAGGGGGTAAAAACCATTATTCAGGAAACTTATGAAGAGGAAGTACATCAATGTTCGGAATGCATGACGGTTTACAACCCGAAATACGGTGATATAACACAAAATATTGAACCAAACACGGCTTTTGAAGATTTACCGGAAGATTACCAATGTTCGCTATGTGAGGCCCCGAAAAGTAGTTTTGAGAAGAAAACTTTAACCAAAACTTTGAAATAGACTAAGCCCGAGGCTTTTCAATTCCCCTGTCGTACATCACGATACTCCCCGCAATTGAAACATTTAAACTGAGTTGGGATTTAAACTTCACTAAAAAATGACTCTTTTCAATAGCTTTTTTTGAAAGGCCGTGATCCTCTGCACCTAATAAATACACGCAACGTCTTGGGTGATGAAAGGTTTCTAAATCTTCGGCTTCATCGGTGAGTTCCACTCCAACAAGTCTAGCGCCTTTGGGCAGGTTTTTATAAAATTCCTCAAACGTTTCATAATGAAAATAGGGCATCGCCTTTACGGCATTGTGCGTATCACAGGCCTGTTTTGCATAACGATTACCAATGGTGAAAATAAAACTGGCACCTAAATTTTTGGGCAGAACGCCAAAGCACTCCTAAGTTTTCAGGAGTTTTCCCATTTTGAATTCCTATGCCGAAATATTCATTTTCAAAATTATCATTCATGGGTTCAAAAATAGGGATTCTTTGCATTCAAATGAGGCTACAAATCCCTATTGAGGGTTGCTCTATTTAACGCCATTAACGGAAATCTCTATAGGCGTTCCCTTTTTCAAAGTTTGATAAATAATACAACTCTTCTTAACGGCATTTATAAGCATTTTAAGACCTTTCTTATCCAAATCATCTGAAGTAATTTCATAATCAATATGCATGGATTGAAACTCTACTGGAGTATTCAAATCTACTCTCAAAGTGCCTCTAACATCTACAAAAGCGGATACTTTTACTCTGGTTTTGGTGAGCCTGATATTATATCGGTTCGCAATCATTCGTGTTGTACTTTCCATGCACGAGGCTAGGGTAGCGCAGAGCATATCCCCTGGGTTAGGGTAGTCATGGTCGCCACCAACAGCCCGATGAACACCAATTTTGAAAGGTACTTTAAGTTCGGTATTCAAAGTAACAGTTAATCTGAATGGATCATCAAGATGTTCTCCTAATACTTCGGCAGTATCGGTTATCCGCGCTTTTTCTGGGTGCGTTTTATATAAGTCATTTAGCCTTAAATGTCTTTCATTAACCACAGAAGGGTTTGAATCACCTTCATTTTCCTGAGGATATGCTTTCCTGCAAATTTTACCGTTTTCATTTCAATTTTTTTTTTTGAATTTTTAAATCAATTTAAAATCTTCGTCAAACTTCAAAATTCTTTTGTTTTTTCCTTTGTAAATCGTCACTTTATACGATATAGTGGTACCAAAAAACTTGGTGTATGCCACTGTAACTTTATTGCTTTTAATAATGAATAAAGGATTTTCGTTTAGAATTTTAATTCTAAGTGATAGAGGTAGTTTTATGTTTTTATAAGTCTCTAAGCTTTTGATTACCTCTCCTTCATTGTTGAAAATAACATTAGCTCGAGAATGTTCTTTTTTGAAAGAGACATCATAGATAGCCTTTTCTGAATTGTCATAGATGCTGTTTTTAGCAATGCTATATTGGGCAATTTCATTTTGAAGGGCTTTTATTTCTGATGAGAACTTTAGCCCTTTAGTTTCATTTGAATAACTAGCTTCCGGTGTGATATTTTTATCAGTTTTGGAAGCAAACATAATTGTGTTGAAATCTATGTCGCCTATTGTAGCCGTAAAACTTTCCATTTGAGCATTTATTGTTGTCAATGCTAAGACACTTACGAATGTTAAGATTAAATTTTTCATGACCTATAGTTTTTAAATTATAAGCCAAAATTATAATCTCAAAGGAGTTTTTAGTTTTCTAAAAAGTTCAAATAGTTTTCTGAGAAGTTCAAAGCTGAAAAAGCCCTGTTTTATTGGTTTAAAACCTCTTTTCGGTACTGATTTGGTGGCAGTTTAAACTTTGCTTTAAAGCTACTATTGAAGTGAGATGAATTTTTAAATCCGCTTTCAAAGCACACATCATTGATGTTCAATTCAGGATTACCCAATAAGGTTTTAGCGTATTCCAATCTTTTGTTATTAAGCCATTTTCCCGGTGTTTCATTATAGAATTCTTTAAAATCCCTTTTGAATGTGGAAAGACTTCTACCGGAAAGTCGTGCAAATTCCTCAAGGTTTAAATCACAATGAAAGTTTTTTATCATGACTGTATCCAAATTTGACTTTTCGACTTGTTGAAGCGAACAAAAGTAGTTAACTAGGTCTTTATTGTTAGGGTTTAAGGTAACGTTATACAACAATTCATTAAACTTCATTTCCACCAAATCCTTTGGGATTTCCCGACCCTGATTCATATAATTGAATACCGAAATAAATAATGCATTCAGTGAATCACCCACATCAATAGTAAAAATCTGGTTGTCTTGAACATCATTATTTTTTGGTTTTGTAATATGCGTGTGGGTATTGATAAATCGCCTTATAAAATCCTCAGTAATGAAAAACAGCATTACGCAGTAATCTTCTTCAAAGTATTGTTTGGTATTGTAAACTCCTTGTTTTATAAAGAGCGCTTCACCTTGATGCACAGTGTATTTGCCCTCAAGGGCAGTCCAATCCTTCTTTCCGCTAATCACATAATTAAGAATTGGCACTTCTGTCCAAAGTTTGAAATTTTCAACTTCCAACGGACATTTATATTCCACAAACATATAGTCATCCCCAATAAGCTTGTTGTACTTTGGATGCCTTGTGAAATATTTGAAAACGTCAACGGTCATAAACCAAAGTTAGCTATTTCAGTTTATAAAATACAACATCACCCACCAATCGTAATCATACTGCGGTTTTTAGAGTGTAAATTTGGCTCCTGCAGTTTTTCCAAGGTATCCATGCCACCACGTATTTTAAATTTTGCTTTAACCGCTTTTTCTATTATAGGTTCAATGGATTTTCCGGCTCTGAGCGTGGACAACAAATCGGATTCCGAAGCCGAAAACAAACAGTTTTTTAAATGCCCATTAGCAGTTAGGCGCAATCTATTACAGGAATCGCAAAACGGATTAGTTACAGAACTTATAATAGCAAACGACCCTTTGTAACCTTTGATTTTATAATTTTTTGAAGTATCGTTGGGTGCGTCTTTTAAACGTAAAACGTCTTCTTTTGGATAGTTTTTGTTCACATATTCCATGACTTCCACATAGGATACCATTTTGCTCATGTCCCACTTATTGCCGTCAAAAGGCATGAACTCAATGAAGCGAATGGAAACGGGTAAATCTTTAGTGAAATTGATGAAATCGATGATTTCATTGTCATTGAACCCTTTTATTAAAACCGCATTCACTTTTATTTTAAAGCCTTCTTTAACCAGTAAATGAATATTATCATAAACCTTTTGAAACTCGTGTCGCCTCGTAATATGTTTAAATTTTGATGCATCCAAAGAGTCCAAACTCACGTTGATGTTGTTAACCCCGTTGGCTTTTAAAACGTCAACAAACCTATCGATAATCACCGCATTCGAAGTGATGGACAATTCCACTGGGAGTGAAGCCAGTTTTTCCAAAATCACGGGAATATCTTTTCTTACCAAAGGTTCGCCACCTGTCAATCTAATTTTAGTGACCCCGTGTTTTACAAAAGTTTTGGTAATATCATAGATTTCCTCATAAGTCATCAAATGGTTTTTGGGAGACAATTGGACGCCATCAGCGGGCATACAATATGTACAGCGCAAATTACAGCGTTCTGTTAATGAAATACGGAGGTAAGCATGGTCTCTACCATGAGTATCCTGTAATATGTTTTGGTTTTTATTCATTATTAGTCTCTGCTTCTGGTCTTTGCGACTTAGCGCCCCTGCCTGACGGCAGGCAGGTTTGAGAGATACTTTTCTAGTCATGTCTCGCACCTTTTAAAATTCTGAAACTATGAAGAACAGCTGGAAAAATGGCGTCCATAGATTCCTTAGCGCCATTGGTAGAACCTGGTAGTGCCAATACCAAAGTATCTCCAAGTGTACCTGCAATACTTCGGGATAGCATGGCAAAGGGCATGCGCTCTTGGCCATAACTTCTAATGGCTTCTTCAATCCCTGGAATGCGTCTTTCTAAAATTGGTATTAACGCTTCAGGTGTAACATCCCTTCCAGATAAACCTGTGCCACCCGTATAAATCACTAAGTCCAAACCTTGGTCTTGATAGGTTTTGGCTTTGTTTTGAATGACTTCTTTTTCATCAGGAATAATGACGTATTCAGAAACCTTAACATCGCATTCCTCAAGCTTTTTAATTATAGCTTTTCCGGCTTTATCTTCTTTATGACCTGCAGAAATAGTGTCAGAACACACAACAACAGCAGCTCTTAAGTCCTTTCTAAAGGTGTCTTTGAAATCAGATTTTCCGCCTTTCTTTTTCAAAAGTTTAATGGCGTGAATTTCTATGCCTTTATCTATAGGTTTTAGCATGTCGTACATATTTAATGCCACAACACTGGCACCGTGCATGGCTTCCACTTCAACCCCAGTTTTGTAAATGGTTTTTACGGTGAAAAGCACCGTAATTTCAAGGTCGTTAATTTCAAAATCAACACCCGTAAATTCAATGGGCAGGGGATGGCAGTCCGGTAAAATATCAGGTGTGCGTTTTACGCCCAACAAACCAGCCGCCTTGCTCATGGCAAAAACATTTCCTTTGGGAACCTTATCGTTTTCAATGGCCGTAATCGTTTCAGTTTTGCTCACTTTGATTATGGCCTGCGCAACTGCGGTTCTTAATGTTGTGTTTTTACTCGTAATGTCTACCATTTCAAATATTATATGTATTATTTCTAAAGTTGAGTGAACTGCCAACTGCCACTGCCAACTGCGTACTAACTATTAACTTTCCATTGATGGGTTTCATCCTCAAAAATCTCTTTCCCAAAAACAGGCACATCGGCTTTTATGGCTTCTACTATATATTCCAGTGCTTCAAAAACTACTTTTCGTCTTGGTGATGACACGAATACAAACAGGCAGATTTCACCTGCTTTTACAGTTCCCAAACTGTGATAAATATGCATACAGGTCAGTTCGAATTTCTCAAAAGCAGATTCCCTGATGTCATGGAATTTTTGGTTGGCCATGTCCTCATAAGCGGTATATTCTATGGCAGATACTGTTTTGCCCTCAATCACATCGGCACGCACCTGGCCCAAGAAAATATTATGGGCGCCAATACTGGTTTTCGTTTGGTGTTTGTAAATGGAGTTGCCTATAAAATCTGAGGAGATGGCACCTTCTCTAAATACATTTTTTGGTTTTTTTATTTCCATTTTTTTAGGTTTTCAGACTTGTTAGGTTTTTAAAACCTGACAGGTCTATTTTGAGATGTTTTTAAAATTTCTGAAGCACCTTCTTTAATACTAAAGCAGTTTTTGATGCCTTTTTCTTTTAACAATTGAACTGCTTTTTTACTACGCATTCCAGATTTACAAAAAAAGTACTTTTCTCTATTATTTTTTAACGATTGAAATTTATGTTCTAAGACACTTAAAGGTATTGAAATTACCGACAGTTCCTCAATTTTTGGTTGCTCATGAATTTCCCTAACATCAATAATTAAAATGTTTTCCTTTTGAATGATATCTTGAATTGATACCACCTCATTTTGTTCGCAATTGATGCTTAATTCTTGTTGTTCAAAATTGTGCTTTGAATTCAAAACTTGATTAATGATGTCATGGTTTCTTTTGATTTTCAAAGTAGATATCTGAGATTTTAAGGCATTATAGCATAATAATTTACCCGAAAGCACATCCCCTAGTCCCAAAATGATTTTCAAAACCTCGTTGGCCTGCATGCTCCCGATAATCCCAGGAAGTACCCCTAAAACTCCAATTTCAGAACAATTGGGTACCGCATCTTTTTGTGGCGGAGAAGGGAACAGGCATCGGTAGCTAGGTCCATTTTTATAATTGAAAACAGAAACCTGTCCTTCAAATTTATAGATAGCTCCAAATACTAAAGGTTTGTTCGTTATGATACACGCGTCATTTACTAGATAACGGGTTTCAAAATTATCCGACCCGTCTACAATAATATCATATTGCTTAAACAAATCGATAGCATTCTGATAGGTGAGGGCTTCGGGATAGGCATGGATAATGATGTCATCATTAAGGTCCTCCAAGCGTTCTTTGGCGGCTAGTGCTTTGTTTTTTCCTAAGGAAGAAGTGCCATACAAAACCTGTCGTTGCAGATTGGAACGTTCAACAACATCAAAATCAATGATGCCAAGTGTGCCTACCCCAGCTGCAACCAAATATTGCAAAACAGGGCAGCCCAATCCTCCCGCTCCAATAACCAAAACCTTGGCTTTGGAAATTTTGTCTTGGCCTTTTTGGCCGATTTCCGAAAGGATGATATGTCTGTTGTATCTACTCACTTTGTTTTTAATTGTTTATTCGTTGAAGCGTTTAAATAGAGATTAACCTCCCGAAAAAGGAGGTAATAATGCGATTTCTTGCCCGGTCAAAACTGTTTCCTTTGATACTAATTCTTGATTTTGTGCAATTTGAAAATCTTTATGTTTCAGACCGTCGTATCTGGAATTCAAAATATTTAAAAGCTCAGAAACTGTTCCTTCAGATATTTCCAAAAGTTCCTCTTCTCTTTGGGTAACTTCGGTTATTTGGCCAAAATATTTAATTGCGATTTCCATCTTCAATTAATTTAAAATCTTCTTTTGTATTTATATTCGCTGTTGTTTTCGCATCATTTTCATCTACCGCTACATTTTTGTAATTACAGCTTTTTACCGCTACTCTAAGTCGGCGTTCATCTTGTTGCAATAGGTCATAAAATTTGTTTTTTACTGCACTTCGGTAAATGGCAATTAGTGGCATAGATTTACCATCACTTTCCGCTTGGATAATTTCTGAGGTGTTATCAATGGCATGGACTAGTAACTTTAAAACTTTGTTTGATATCATTGGAATATCGCAACTCAGTACTAAATTATAATCAGTTTTTGAGGCTTCTAAGCCCGAATAAATTCCAGAAACTGGCCCCGCATCTTTTATGCGATCTTCCACACGTTTCAACCCAAATGCATCATAATCCGTATTGTCCGAAACAATTAAAATTTCAGAAACCAATGGCTTTAAGGCATCGATACTATATTGCACAAAGTACTTTCCATTCAACTTTAAAAGGCCCTTGTCCGTGCCCATTCTGGAGCTCTTTCCTCCGGCCAAAATAATGCCTGTTATGCTGATTTTGTCTGTCATTTAAGTGAAAAATAATTTTGCACAAGCTATCATTAAAACGAAAGCCAGCATATATCGTAAATGCAGATTGTTTATTTTTTTACTGCCATAATACCCCCCAAGGATACCGCCTATGACCGCAATAGCAACCAATAAAAACGAGGCCATTTCAAGCGTTACGCCGCTTGCAAATTGACCCGCCAAGCCAGCAGCGGAATTTACCCAAATAAATAATGCCGAAACCGCTGCGGCCTCTTTCATTTTACCCCAATGTAACAGTAATATGACGGGAGTTAAAATTATGCCTCCTCCAATGCCGATTAAGCCAGAAAAGAACCCGATAAAGCCACCCACGATCAGCCCTTGCCAAAGTTTAATTGTTTTGATGTTGCCGTTCTCCTTTCCAAAAACATTTGACATTTTCAGAATGGCGAATATTAATAAAACGGCCAGTATTTTTTTATAGATGGACGCATCGACTTCCAAAGTACCGCCGAGATAGGCCATCGGAATTGACGCTAAGGCAAATGGCAAAAACAATTTTTTATTGAAAAAACCTCCCCTGTAATAGTAGTAAAACGAAATTCCGGCTACGAAAATATTCAGCAATAGGGCAGTGGGTTTCATCGTTTCGGGAGCAAATGAAAACAAGGCCATCAAAGCCAAATACCCACTTGCACCGCCATGGCCCACACTAGAATACAGAAATGATACTACCGGTA
The DNA here is from genome assembly GCF_014270105.1 of Hyunsoonleella aquatilis. Taxonomy (GTDB): domain Bacteria; phylum Bacteroidota; class Bacteroidia; order Flavobacteriales; family Flavobacteriaceae; genus Jejuia; species Jejuia aquatilis. The sequence goes on along the minus strand of NZ_JACNMF010000005.1, from coordinate 170,995 downwards.
GTATGATTAGAAAGAGGTATATGTTTTCGTTTTGAAGCACTTCGTTAAATTTACAATATGATGTCATGTCGACGATAGGAGACATCTCATTATTTGATGAGATTTCTCTCCCGAATCCTCGGGATCGAAATGACAAACTTTTAAATATTATCCTTTATAATTTTTCAATTTTACTTAGTTGTTCGTCCAAAAAAGCCCAACAATTTTTATTGATTTCATCAAAAGCCTTAACTAAAGAGGTGCCATAATCGGTGAGTTCCGCACCACCACCACCTTTGCCACCTACACTATTAATGGTGACGGGTTTTTTAGCCGCTCTGTTTACCGAATCCAATAATTGCCATGCTTTTTTATAGGATATGTTCAGTGATTTCGCCGCTTTTGAAAGCGAACCTGTTTCTTGTATAGCTTTAAGCAAATGCACACGCCCTTCGCCCAACAAAACATTTTGGTCGGACTCAATCCAAATTCTACTTTTAATTTTGTAGCCCATTCACTTCAATTTAAATCGGTAATTGAATGACTTCAACCGTATCATTAGGATTTATTTTCAAAACAGATTCAGGAGCAAATACCAAAGCATTCGATAACGCAAAGGTTTGTAGCATAGAAGAATTTTGTCCATCCAAAATTTCTACTTGCCCACCTTTATAAATACCTTTTAAAAATTGGGGTCTATCTCCCTTCTTTTCAAAACTATTTATAGCTTTGGCTTTCATCCTCGGCAATTCCAAATCATCACGATCCATCAACTGTTGCAAAGCGATATACACGTACACATAAAAACAAGACAATGCGGCTGCCGGATTACCGGGCAATGCAAAAATTTGAGTGTCTTTCCTGCTTCCATAAAATAAAGGTTTGCCCGGTTTTTGTTTTACTTTATAAAAGAGTTCATCTACTTGCAATTCTTTCAGGGCCTTGCCCACAAAATCGTAATCGCCCACCGAAATGCCACCGGTTATCATCACCAAATCATTATTATCGATAGCCTTTTTTAGGGTTTTAACCGTTTTACCATAATCATCTTCAACGCTATACAAAGTCACATCATAAAACTTCAAATTGTATAGTGCAGCTAACAACATTTTTGAATTGCTTTCATAAATCTTTCCGGGAGAAAGTGCCTGTCCAGGTGCAATCAATTCATTTCCTGTCGTAACGATAGCGATGTTCGGTTTTTTAAATACTGAAACTTCGGTGATACCCAAAGAAAGTAAATACCCAATGGCCGCAGGGGTCAATTTGGTGCCTTTTTTTAAAGCAATACCCCCTGAATTGACCTGTTCGCCCAAAGGACGAATATTATGCTCCAAAGGAATTTGATTGGCGATAGTGAGGTTTTGTCCGTTCGTCTCCACTTTTTCCTGCATCATCACAGCATTGGCCGTATCAGGTACTGCGGCTCCTGTAAAAATCCTAACGGCTTCACCTTTATTCAGTTCTATCGTATGGCCGTCACCTGCTTTTACCTCCCCAACTAGCTCGTAATCAAGATTATCATGTAAATTTAGGGCATAACCATCCATGGCCGACTGCCTAAATGGAGGCATATTTATAGGGGACAAAATATCTTCAAACAATTGATATCCTCCAGCTTTTTCAACCTTTTTTAAGGTAGCCTGTTGTAAGGGTTTACCATTATTTTTTACAATTGAAATGGCCTCTGAAATTGTAATCATTTAGGTTTCGTTATATCCAAGCAAATATAACGAATTGAAATTTCATCATAATATGATATTTGTCATATTATTTCCTGCTAAAATACAGGACTTTTATGTCCGAAATAAAAACCAACAACTAAATGCCGATAAAAAGTTATTTGGCACATCCAAAAACTGGGGAGAAGCAAGCACTAATTGACGCCTTATCTCTTTTTAATGAATGTGAAATAGTACCCGCTACAAATCAAGACATTGTGGTTGTGGTAACCGAAACATCAGACGACGCTTCTGATGCAGCTCTCAAGGAAAAGATAGAACAAATAGAAAGCCTAAAACTTTTAGCACTGGTTTCTGGTTTTAATACTCCAAAAAATTAACATAGGTATGTACAATTCATTATCCACCAGAAGAAATTTTATTAAAAAGATGGCGCAACTCTCTGCGATGACGGCTGCGGCAGCTATGTTTCCAGGTATTTTATTTGCCGAAGAGCAAGAAGCGGGTATTCCAGATGGTGCCAATTTAGATTGGAAAAAAGGGCCTTGTCGTTTTTGTGGTGTAGGTTGTGGTATTCTTGTAGGTACCCAAAATGGAAAAGCGGTAGCCGTAAAAGGCGACCCCAAATGTTCAGTTAATAAGGGTTTACTTTGCGTAAAAGGGTATCATCAAACTATGTGTATTCAATCCAAAGATAGATTGACTCATGCATTGGTTAAAAAGAATGGCCGTTACGTAAAAACACCATTAAATGAAGCCTTAGACCTTGTAGCCAGTAAAATGAAATCTACCATTGAAGCACATGGTAAAGATTCTGTGGCAATGTACACCTCTGGGCAGTCTACAATTCCTGAAGGATATGTGGCTTCAAAATTAATGAAAGGTGCTATTGGTACTAATAATTTAGATTGTAACGCTCGTTTGTGTATGGCAAGTGCCGTGGCAGGGTTTTTAACCACGTTTGGTGCAGATGAGCCTATGGGCTGTTATGAAGATATAGATCATGCAGATTACTTTATAACATGGGGTAATAATATGGCAGAAATGCACCCTGTGTTATTCTCCAGAATGTTAGAGCAAAAGACACGACGTGGTGCTAAAATTATTGATTTTGCTACCCGTACAACACGCTCAAGTACTGCATCTGATAAATCTATTCTGTTTGAACCCCAAACCGATTTGGCAGTTGCCAATGCCATTTGTTATGAAATTATAAATAACGGTTGGGTTAATAAATCCTTTGTAGAAAAGCACTGTAATTTCAGTAAAGGTCTTACAAACATGGGTTATGGAACTGAAGATAATTACAGTTTTAGTGACAAACCAGAAAAGATAGATTTTGAGGCCTTTAAAACATTTTTAAATGATTACACTCCTGAGAAAGTTGCCAAATATTCTAAGGTATCTGCCAAGGATATAAAGTATTTGGCTTCTATTTATGGCGACCCTAATAAAAAAGTAGTATCGTATTGGTGTATGGGTATGAATCAGCATACACGAGGGACCTGGATGAATAATTTGGTTTACAATATTCATTTATTGACTGGTAAAATTTCACAACCGGGTAACGGCCCATTTTCCTTAACAGGACAACCTTCGGCGTGTGGAACAGCGAGAGAGGTAGGAACATTTACGCACAAATTACCGAAAGGTGTGGTGATGAATGAAAAACACCGCCGTTTGGCTGCAAAAATTTGGAAAGTGCCATACGAGCGCATCCCCTCTAAACCGACTTACCATACTACAGAAATGTTTAGGGCGGTAGATCGTGGCGATATTAAGTTTATATGGACACAGGTTACCAATCCGTTGGTGTCATTGCCAAAAACAAGCCGTTATAGACCGGGTATGAAAAAGGAGTCTTGTTTTGTGGTGGTTTCAGATGTATTTCCAACGCCAACATCAGATGTAGCCGATGTGATTTTACCTGCATCATGGCATATCGAAAAAAGTGGTTTATACGGAAACTCAGAACGACGTACTCAGCACTGGAATAAAATGGTAGAAGGCCCTGGAGAAACCACTCCAGATGCGTGGATGACAATAGAGGTGGCTAAGCGCATGGGTTACGGCGATTTATTTCCGTATAGTAAGGAAAATCATGTTGAGGAAATTTATACCGAGTACCGTCAGTTTCACGAGGGCGCAAAACACGGTATGGCACCTTTGGAGGTTTTGAAGAAAGAATCGGGTGTAATTTGGCCTTATGTAAATGGTAAATCTACCCAATGGCGTTTTAATGCGAAATACGACCCCGCTTGTAAAGAAGGCTCAGATTTTGATTTCTACGGAAAACCAGATGGAAAAGCTGTGATTTGGCAACGTCCTTACGAGCCCGCAGCAGAATCGCCAGATAAAGAATACCCTTTTTGGTTAAATACGGGTCGTGTTATAGAACATTGGCATACAGGCTCTATGACGAGGAGAATCTCTGTGTTGCATAAAGCGATGCCAGGGGCTTATGTAGAATTTCATCCAGAGGATGCCAAAGCACTGGGTATACGTGATGGAGAACGTATAAAAGTAAGTTCTAGACGTGGTAGCTGCGTATTGCCGGCGTCCATTAATAAGCGTGGATTACCAACACGCGGACAGGTGTTTGTGCCCTTTTTTGATGAAAATATGTTGATTAATGATGTGACTTTGGATGCGTTTTGTCCTATTTCCAAGGAGCCAGACTTCAAAAAATGTGCGGTTAAAGTAGAAAAAGCATAATATATGAAAAAGCGACTCGGGATTATTTCACTTTTTGTACTGCTCTTTATAGCTTTTATTACCATTTGGAATTTTAGTTATCAGCAAGGTTTGGAAGAAGCCTATATTCCAGTAGAAGATAGTAGTTCTGATTACTATTTACCATCAGAAGCTGGAGTTTTTGAGCGTTCTGAATATGCTACAGAATACGCTAATATGCCTGTTGATGAAAACCATCAAAGATTATTGAAAGATTATTATAAAAACAGAGCTTATCATGGTGCACCACCAAGTATTCCGCATCCTGTTGAAGAAATGAATTTGGGTGATAATACCTGTTTGCAATGCCATCAAAACGGTGGATTTGTCAATAAATATAAGGCATATGCGCCTGTGACGCCACATCCAGAAATGATTAATTGTAGGCAATGTCATGTAGCACAAAATAGTAATACGCTATTTAAAGCGACTAATATGGCGCAGGTAAATGCTCCAAAAGTGGGTGTAAATAATGCTTTAATTGGCACACCGCCCATGATACCACACCAAATTCAAATGCGGGAGAATTGTTTATCGTGTCATGCAGGACCTGCGGCTCCCAAAGAGATAAGAGTAACACACCCAGAGCGTGTTAATTGTAGACAATGCCATGTGCCAACGGATAGAGTTGTTTCAGAAATAACACCTTTTTCAAGAACTAAAATAGATAGCAATGAATAGAAAGCTCTACGAATATAGTTTAGCATGTGCGTTTTTGTTTGTGCTTTTTTCTTGTAAGCATAACGAAGGTGAATATCATAATTTGAATGATATAATTAAAGCCGAAAGTAAAAGCTATCATGGGAGTTTATCTTCCGAAGAATTGATTGACGGTATTAAAACTGTTGAAATTACCGAAGGCGAACATACCTTCTTAATTCCTGAACGGAAGGGTCAAATAAAATCATTCGCTTGTATTGAATGCCATAATGTTGGATTGGACAAATTACAAAGTAAAGATATCAAGAAAGCACATTGGGAAATTACCTTGGCGCATGCTGATGAAAGCACGATGAATTGTGCAACCTGTCACAATGGCGAGGATATGAATGCCTTAAATACGTTAACAGGAAATAAGGTAGATTTTAATAAAAGTTATAAGCTATGTGCCCAGTGTCACTCTTCACAATTTGAAGATTGGAAAGGCGGTGCGCATGGTAAAAAAGTAGCGGGCTGGGCACCGCCAAGGGCATCATATACATGTGTGAATTGTCATAATCCGCACGATCCAAGTTTTAAATCGAGGTGGCCATCGCGCTATAATACAGAGCAGGTTGAAGCGCCTAAAGCAGAGGCTGGTCATTAAATATTAAGGTATGAGTGAAGATAAAAAATGGTATTCGCTAGATTTAGGGTTGAAGAGAAAAAAATCTGATACATCCTGCAGTTGCGGTAAAACCGAAGGTGGATGTGGTAATCATGAATCAAAGATGACTGATGATGCTTTTTTAGAAGCAGCGGTAAATGCATCTATAGGTGATGAGGTAAAGAAAGATGGGTTTGAGCAGGTGTTTGATGTTCAAATGGATAGGCGTACCGCGTTTAAAAAATTAACGGCTAGTTTGTTGATTGGTGCTGGCGCTGTAAGTACGTCATGTAGTGTGTTTTCTGGCGACGAAAGTAAAGAAAAGGCACAAATAGATTGGGAAGAGCAGTTTAAGGGCAACTATAAACTCATGACAGATGAAGAAAAGGAGGCTACGGTAAATAGATTGATGCGCTCTTATGAACTACGAACGGGCAAAAATATTAGTATTTCGCATGAGAATGCACATGACGATGTGTTGTTTGGCTATGCCTTTAATATTTCGAAGTGCCAAGGGTATATGGATTGTGTAAATGCATGTATTGAAGAAAATAATCAGGATAGAAATTCACAAATGCAATACATCAGGATTCATGAAATGAAGGATGGCAAGGGCTTTAATTTTAATGATGCCGATGATAATTATTACCACGAAGTGCCTGCGGAGGGTCATTTTTATATGGGAACTCAGTGTTTTCATTGTGATAATCCACCTTGTGTAGAGGTGTGCCCTGTACAGGCTACTTGGAGAGAAGATGATGGTTTAGTGGTTATTGATTACGATTGGTGTGTGGGTTGCCGTTATTGTATGGCTGCTTGCCCTTACGATGGCAGACGTTTTAACTGGAGTAAGCCTGAAGTTCCTGAAAATGAAATTAATAAGAATCAGCATTATTTAGGAAATAGAATGCGTAAGAAGGGCGTGATGGAAAAATGTACGTTTTGTGTGCAACGTTCTAGAAAAGGACAAAATCCTGCCTGTGTTGAAGCTTGTCCTACTGGTGCACGTATTTTTGGGAATTTATTAGATCCCAATAGTACCATTAGATGGGTGTTGGAAAACAAGAAAGTTTTCAGATTAAAAGAAGACTTGGGTACGGAACCTAAGTTCTGGTATTTTATGGATTAGCCAAGGCTCGCGTTAGGGATTGAACGGCATGTTTGAAATCCCCGACGTAGGAGGGATTGAGTAGTGAAAGCCCGACCCCATCGGGGTAACGCCCAAAATAGTAAAACTAGGAGTTGTAATAAAAATTTAAATGAGACGATTAAAAGTTTTAAAAAGTTTAGTTAGGGATAGTATAGAAACCACGACCCATGGTTCAAAGAAATACCATATTTGGATGGCATTTTTAACCTTTATGATGCTGGTTGGGATGTATTGTTATTCGATTCAGTTAGACCAAGGCCTTAGTGCCACTGGGATGACAGATCGTGTAAGCTGGGGGCTTTACATTTCCAACTTTACCTTTTTGGTGGGGGTTGCCGCTGCAGCAGTGATGCTGGTCATGCCAACTTATGTGTTAAAAGATATTGACTTTAAACAGGCCGTACTGATAGGAGAGGGGTTGGCCGTAGCGGCGTTAATTATGTGCTTAGCCTTTGTGATTGCAGATATGGGAGGCCCTTCGGTATTATGGCACATGATTCCGGGGATAGGGGTGTTTAATTTTCCAAATTCGATGTTGACCTGGGATGTTTTGGTGCTTAATGGTTATCTGTTTTTGAATCTGTCTATTCCATTTTATATCTTATTTAGGCACTATCAAGGCAAGAAATCGAAATCCAGTGTATATGTGCCGGGCGCAATTCTATCCGTGTTTTGGGCGGTGGCCATTCATTTGGTGACTGCATTTTTGTACCAAGGTTTGCAAGCGCGCCCATTTTGGAACAATGCACTTTTAGGTCCACGATTTTTAGCTTCGGCGTTTGCGGCAGGCCCTGCTCTGATTATATTGGTTTTGGCCGTCATTAGAACCTTTACAGCTTTTAAAATCGAAGATAAAACCATCAAAAAGATTGCAATGGTAGTGACGGTAGCGGCTCAAATCAATTTAATTATGCTGATTTCCGAGCTTTTTAAGGAGTTTTATGCCCCCACACACCATAGTGAAAGTGCGTATTATTTATTCTTTGGCCTACACGGGAAAGATGCCTTGTTGCCATGGATATGGACGGCAATCCCTTTGAACGTTTTGGCTACGGTGTTGCTGACCTTCCATAAATTCAGAAACAATTTTAAGATACTGTTCTTTTCATGTTTTATACTTTTTATAGCCATTTGGATTGAAAAAGGTTTTGGCTTGATTGTGCCCGGATTTATTCCAGGTCCCTATGGTAAAATAGCAGAATATACGCCAACTGGAATAGAGATTGGGGTAACATTAGGGATTTGGGCATTGGGTGCATTTGTATTCACCATTCTTGCGAAGACTGCTATTAATATTGAATTGGGCAAACTTCGGTACAAGAAATAAAATGCTTGCGTTTTCCTTATTTATCGAATATCAAAATTGCCAATTGATTAAATTTGATTACTCTTTTTTGTGAACATCCCAAAAATCAACCTTCATTTCTAAAACTAAGTATTATTACGTATTTTTGGGTTGGTTATATATTAGAGAATGTCACTTTCCGCTCCAAAACATAGATTTGAAAACAGTACTGTCCTAGACAGCACATGTGATGTGTGCGATAGTTCAGACTGTGTTATAAACGAGCATTCTGAAGTTCTTTTCAACTCTAATTTACCGCAGAGCAATACCATCTTAAAATGTAAAAAGGGGCAACAGTTTATTATGGAAGGCGCTCCAGTAAACGGATTGTTTTTTATAAAATCCGGGGTTGTAAAAGTAATTCGTACTGGTATTAACGGGCGCGAGCAAATTGTTCGATTTGCCAAACCTTGTGAGATTGTTGGCCATCGCGGTTTTGGTACACAGGAATATTATTCTATAGGGGCTATTGCCTTAAAAGATACGGAATTGCACTACTTTTCAAAGGAATATTTGCAGGACGTACTCCTTGCAAACCCTAGGTTTACCTATGATATGATGTTGTTTTACGCTAATGAACTCAACCGAAGTGAAAACAAGGTGAAATCCATTTCTCAAATGACCGTACGCGAACGCGTCATCGACTCCCTATTATATATCCACAGAAAATTTGGAGATCTTCGTGGCTATATCAACTTGCCATTAAGCCGAAAGGAATATGCCGATTATGCGGGGACAACCGAAGAGCAGGTGATTCGTGTGTTTTCTGCACTTAAAAAGGAAGAATTAATCACTGCCAAAGGGAAGAAAATCGGAATTAACGATATTGATCTTCTGAAGAAGGAGATCAGCGACCACAACTACTTCTTGGATAGTTAACAGTTCAAAACCCTTTTGTTTTCTAAGTATTTTTACGTTTCCTGCGTTTTATCAGTTTTTAAGATGTTGCAAAAGACGCTTTTCTACTGCGCAATTTCATAATCCGTTAGCATTTTAGATTCTACATTTGTTCATAGTAAGTATTAATACTTATTTTTTAAGTAAACAAATCAAAAATGTAAGAATCATGGAAGCAAAAACTATTACACTTGTGCAAGAATCATTCGAAAAAGTAAAGCCAATAGCCCCTCAAGCTGCTGAGATATTTTATGCAAAATTGTTTGAGCTGGATCCACAATTGAAACCCTTGTTTCCAAGTAGTGGTGAAGCAATGAAAGTCCAAGGTAATAAACTAATGTCTATGCTTGCGGCCGCTGTTGCAGGATTAAGCAATCTGGAAGCTCTTATTCCAATACTTCAAGATTTGGGCAAACGTCATGTGGAGTATAAAGTAGAAGCTTCTCATTACAATACTGTTGGTGCCGCTTTGCTGGGTACTTTGGAAGCCGGTTTAGGTGAAGAGTTTACCATTGATGTAAAAAATGCTTGGGCAGATGTTTATACAACGATGTCTGACGTGATGATTGAAGCTGCATATTAATCAATAAAACTACTACTATGAAAACCCTATTTAAAATTTATTTGACAATATTTTGTTTAGCATTTCTAAATTCATGCGGAGGCGTACCAGAGGAAAAATCGGAAAGCGCCGCTACGGCAAATGTTTTTTCCGTTGAAGAAGTCTTGGAAATGGTGGCTAAGGAAAATGACGTTACTAGGACATTGTACACTAAAGCCATTGTTGGCAAAGGAAAAGCACAAGGCATGAAATTTGACGAAGATTGGCGCAAGGATGATGTGGAGGCAGGACCGTTACCTGCTTTATTTTTAAGAGGCGTTGCTACTAGCATCAAGAAGGGGCCGGTGCCGCTTGGTTTGTATTTGGGATCCGACTTTCCTGTAAATGCCGCGAATAAATTTGAAGGTAGACAGGCTGAACTGTTCAAGCAAATAAAGGAAGACCAAAAACCTCAATTCTTTTATGATGAAGACCAAAAACTGCATACTGCCATGTTTGCCGACTTGGCTAGTGCTGGTGCCTGCGTATCCTGCCATAATAAGCATCCGCAAACGACAAAATCCGATTGGGAATTGGGTGATGTTATGGGGGCTACCACTTGGCAGTATCCAAAAGACTCTTTGTCCTATAAGGAAACTGTGGCGGTGTTGAATTCTTATGCCAAAGGAACAGTAGATATCTATATGGAATATTTGGATGAAATAGAGGCATTCGAAGAAAGCGAGAAGCCTGAAATAGGCGATAAATGGCCCGCAGAAGGCAATTATTTACCAACGGCAGAAGTGTTTTTGGATAGTGTGCAAAAGCTGTCCTCTTATGAAACCATGAAGCATTTGGTAGCTGTAAAATAAATTTAATTTAGTGTTGTGTTGCAATCTTGCTCATCACTTCATCTGAAAGGTGGTGGGCAAATTGCAGTATTTCCAAAGGCATAATTGATATGGCAATCAGCATTAACAAATCTACCCTTATCGGTTTAGTTCTGCTCACAGGATTTTTTCTACAGTTCTTTTTGAAACTGGAATGGAGTTGGCTTTTCCAATTGCAGCGCGGCGAAATGTTCAAGCGCTGGACGGGATTGGTTTTGGCGCTATTCATCACATTTCAATGGGTATTAACCCTTACTCGAGCCATAAAAAAATTGAGGCCCAAAGCTGTGGTCATGCAAAATATTCATAAATGGCTTGGTGCTCTAAGCCCTATCGTATTCTACATGCACAGTGCAACAATGGGCTACGGCTACCTTTTGCTGTTGTCCTATATATTTTTGGCAAACACATTGTTGGGGTATCTCAATTTGGATGTTATTAAAAGTGGTAATGAAGCATTTTTCAAAGGCTGGATGATTACCCACGTTGCCGCATCCATAGTGGTCACTATATTGATGGTTTTCCATATCACCATGGTGTTTTATTATAAATAGAGGCTATATGAAGTTGTTGGTAAAAGAAATAATTAAAGAAACGGAAGATGCCATTACCGTATGCTTCAAAAATGGCAATTTTTTTAAGAAGCTGAAATATAAACCAGGGCAGTTTTTAACCATTCATGTACCGATAGGTGGAAAAGTCCATAAAAGAGCATATTCCTTCAGTAGCAATCCTTATACCGATAAAGATTTAAAGATTACCATAAAGCGGGTGGAAGGTGGATTGGTATCTAATTATGTGCACGATCATTTGAAGGCTGGTGACAAAATTGAAGTGGACGACCCGGCGGGTTCTTTCTGTGTGGTCCCAAATAATAAAGAAACCAAACAATATGTACTTTTTGCGGGGGGTAGTGGTGTTACCCCTATGTTTTCCATTGTGAAATCTGTGCTTACCGAAGAGGAAAACTCCAAAGTGCTTTTGGTTTACGCCAATCAGCATGAAGATTCCATCATTTTTCATGAAGACATAAAAGGATTGGAAAAGGAGTACCCCGAGAATTTTAAAGTGGAGCATATCGTTTCAGGAAATAAAACCTACAAGGCAAATTATCACCCAGGACTGGCTTCAAAACTTGTTGTCGATCGGATCATGATAAAGCATAAGTTGTCCTATGACGATCATATTTATATGATTTGCGGGCCTTTCGGTTACATGGAAAAGGTAAAAGAGATTTTAGATGAAAATGGAATCACGAGGGATAAAATAAAAGTCGAAGTCTTTAAGATGCCTGTGGTTAAGGTGTCGGGCAAAGACCTGTTAAGTGAGGTTACCATAAAGCATCAAGGTGAAAGTTATGATATTCAAGTACGTGGCGACAAGACCATTTTAAACCAGGCGATGTCCAGCAATATTGTGATTCCTTATTCGTGCAGGTCAGGGATGTGTTCTACTTGCAAGGGTAAGTGTGTAGAAGGTGAAGTAAAAATGATGGACGGGCATATTCTTCCGGAAAGCGAAGTAGAAGCCGGTAATATTCTAACGTGTGTTACCTACCCCGTTAGTGAAAAAGTGGTTATTGAGATTTAATTAAAACGAAATTCATGTTTAAAGTAAGTCCGTTAAGGAAGCGTCAAGTGATAGGGGGAGGGATAGGCCTTGTATTGGGCGTATCCATATTTTATCTATTAACCTTAGATGCCACTGAAGAATATGTTTCCATTGGCCCTATGAATACTGGGCATGAGGGATTATCCTGTTTTGCGTGCCATGCGGATGCTAAAGGCAATTTGTTGCAGCAGGTGCAGTCCAATATTTCGCATGCGGTTGGGGCTAGGAAAGAAGGTGTAGATTTCGGTACACAAGACGTTACCGTAAAAAACTGCTTGGAATGCCACGACCGTCCAAATGATAGGCACCCGACGTATCGCTTCTCTGAACCCCGGTTTAAAGAAGCCCTACACAATATTGACGCCACAACCTGCATCACCTGCCATACCGAACATGAGGAAGAGCGCGTTTCTGTGGCAAGCATAAACTATTGCATGAACTGCCATCAAGAATTAGTCGTTGAAAACGACCCCTTGGATATATCGCATGAAGCCCTAATTGCACGACAGGAATGGTTTACCTGTATCCAATGTCACGATTTTCATGGCAATCATAAATACGAGGTACCGGAAAAGCTTAGCGATACCATTCCAATGGAAATAATTCAAGCCTATTTTGAAGGCGGCAAAGACCCCTACGGTACCGATAAAAAGTACATCGCGCTGTCTCAAGAAGAGTGGCTAAAAACTTTAGAGAAATAGTAGTTTAATTATTTGGGCGTTACCCTTCCCGATGGCTATCGGGAGAGTCGGGCTTTCCGCTATATCCCTGACGGTACCGTCAGGGGATGCCGTGCAATCCCTAACGCGGGGCATGTTTGCTAATTTTGTTTTAAACCCAATATTCTGTTCCTTTTTAAAAAAACAAAAATTTTTTGCAACATGTTTTAAAGCATGGGTGTCCCTCCTAATAAGGAGGGATTAAGGGAGGTGTTTTTTATTCACAGTTGCAAATATCGTTTTTACACACCCCTTAATCCCCTCTTTTGAGAGGGGAAACGTGCACTCCAAAATACACGTCATTAAGAAGTGTAAGGAAGTAATCTCATTCATGAAATACCGAAATTGTCCTTTTGTTGTTTAAGATTACCACGTCCCTCGTACCTCACTTCTTGTAATGCATTTTTGTTGAAAACCACGTGTAAGCACGTATTGACTTTGTGCCAGGAAAACACGAACTTCGCTTATCCAATATAGTTCATTAAAACTGAACCATATTTAACCATTGTGTGGCATTAGCGAAGTCAATAACTAATAAATAAAATATATATGAATATTAGAGTAGGAAAAACAATACCTTCTTTTTTTACGGTGTTATCTTTTTTTATCATCATGAGTTGTAAAAATGCACAAGAATCTGAAAAACTTAATGTTCTACTAATTTGTATAGACGACCTTCGTCCAGAATTGAAAAGCTTTGGAACAAATTATATTAGTTCACCAAACATTGACGCATTAGCCACAAAGGGGATGACATTTCAGAAACATTTCGTCAATGCCCCTAGCTGTGGGCCGTCTAGATATACCTTGTTAACAGGTAAGGTTGGTCCAGCAACAAACGACGCCCTTTTTCGTAGAGCAATTAAAATAAACAAAGACACTCAAGAAATAGATAAAAGTATGCCTGAGTGGTTTAAAAAACATGGTTATACAACAGTTTCAGTAGGTAAAGTTTCTCATCACCCAGGGGGTAGAGGTGGCAAGAATTGGAATGATAGCGCAAAAATTGAAATGCCAAATGCTTGGGATAAACATCTTATGCCAGTAGGGGAATGGGAACATCCGCGGGGAATGATGCACGGACTAGCGAATGGAGAGATTCGAATAAAATCAAGTGATATGGATGTTTTTCAGTCTGCAGAAGGAGACGATAATATCTATCCCGACGGTGTTATTGCAGATGAAGCCGTGAAACAACTAAGAGAACTTGCTACCAAAAACGAAAAACCTTTTTTTCTTGCCTTCGGAATTATAAAACCACACCTACCTTTTGGTGCACCAAAATCTTATTATGATAAATACGATAGAATTGAGCTTCCAGAAATAAAACATCCTCAAAAACCAACAGGAAAAACCACATGGCACGGGTCTAATGAGTTTATGAAATATAATCGTTGGGGTAAAAATCCTAACAAAGATATTGATTTTGCTAATGAAGTACGTCGTCATTATGCTGCAAGTGTTAGTTATGCAGATGCTCAAGTAGGTAAAATCCTTGCAGAGTTGAAAAGAACAGGTGCAGATAAAAACACCATTGTTGTACTTTGGGGCGACCATGGTTGGCACTTGGGAGAACACGCAATCTGGGGGAAGCATAGTTTGTTCGAAGAATCCTTACATGCACCTTTAATAATTCACTTTCCTAAAATGAAGCATCAAGGATTTAACACAAATGCCATAGTGGAAACACTAGATATCTTTCCTACCTTGTGCGATTTAACCGGCATTGAAATTCCTAAATATACCAATGGTGAATCGCTAAAAAAAATATTAGAAAATCCTAGCACCTCTGGTCATACTGCCATAGCATACACAAATAAAGCTACAACCATTAGAACATCAACACATCGAATGACACTTCATCAGGATGGGTTTGTAGAGTTATATGACCATACAACTGTTGATAAGGAAACCAAAAACATAGCGGATAGCCATCCTAATTTAGTCAAAGAGTTAAAGTATGCGTTAAAAGCTAAATTAAAGTAATATATAACAACGCCACACAATAATGGTAGCTGTTGTGCAACCGTTAAAAACCAATAAATCGTTTGACTTTATAAATTTATAGTTTTATTTAAAACTGGTAATCAGTATTTTACGTTAATGAAATGTTTTCAAAACATAAGTTTAAACGAAATATTTAGTTGTGCAACAGCCACATTACATAAAAATAATAGCGGTTTAATCGCTAAAACGAAAGTAAGTAAAGTTACTAGAAAGTCTTAAGTTGACCGTAAAGTTAGCGTATAAAAACCCGCTAATATTCTTATATCCGGTCGATAAGCGTACCCGCAAATCCCTCTTTTCTTTAATAACAGTATAAGCCAAAAATTCACGTAACAACTAAAAACTACGTAGTCTTCACCCCAAAACCCACCATTTCCTGTTCAAACTTTCCTGTTTTAAGTAAAACATACGTAAAATATTATTAACAATAATGTGTTTATACGTAGTGGGTTAAGTAAATCTAAGCATCATTATTTCGAAATCAATAATCTGAAAACCAATTTAATAAGAATTAAACCTGTGTTTTGATAGGTTTCAATATGTTTAAAAAGAGGTGCGTTTATGGGGTTTAACATGGGGTATATCTAAGGGTACTTATATATTTGCCTAAAAATAAGTATTTATACTTAGTTAATTTAAAAAACACATAACATGAAATCTCTATTAAAACGTACAACTTGGATTTTACCCGTGGCAGTTCTGTTATTTGCCTGTGGAGGAAAAGAAAAGAAAACTACCTTGGCTGAAAATACTGCAGCTGAGTCTACTACAAAAACATTAGAAATTGAAAAACCACAGTTAACTTTTGGCTTTATCAAATTGACGGATATGGCACCATTGGCCATCGCCAAAGAAAAAGGATTCTTTGAAGATGAGGGCTTATTTGTATCTGTTGAAGCACAATCCAACTGGAAAAATGTATTGGACCGTGTTATTGATGGTCAATTGGACGGTTCGCATATGTTGGCGGGTCAACCTATTGCGGCAGGTGCTGGTTTTGGTCGTCAAGCGGATTTGGTTACCCCATTTTCAATGGACTTAAACGGTAACGGTATCACCGTATCAAACGATGTGTGGTCTAAAATGAAACCAAATGTACCAAAAGGTGCTGATGGTAAGCCAATTCACCCTATTAAAGCTGAGGCGCTTAAGCCAGTTATCGATGAGTACAAAAACTCTGGTAAGGCTTTTAAAATGGGTATGGTATTCCCTGTATCTACGCATAACTACGAAATAAGATATTGGTTAGCTGCCGCGGGTATTCACCCAGGTATGTACACTGCCGATAATGTGCAAGGACAAATTGATGCTGAGGTTTTATTATCTGTAACGCCTCCGCCACAAATGCCTGCAACGCTTGAAGCCGGAACTATTTACGGGTACTGTGTGGGTGAGCCTTGGAATCAGCAAGCTGTATTCAAAGGTATTGGTGTCCCAGTGACTACCAACTATGATATCTGGAAAAATAACCCAGAAAAAGTATTTGTAATGACTAAGAAATTTGTTGAAGACTATCCTAATACGGCTACTGCAGTTACTAAAGCTTTGATTAGAGCTGGTAAGTGGTTGGACGAACCAGGAAACAGAGCTGAGGCTGTTAAAATCCTTTCTATGTCTCAATATGTTGGTGCTGATGAAGCAGTATTGGCAAACTCTATGACTGGTACGTTTGAATTTGAGAAAGGTGACAAAAGAGAGATGCCAGACTTTAACGTATTCTACAAGTACAACGCAACGTATCCGTTCTACTCTGATGGTATTTGGTTCTTAACACAAATGAGACGATGGGGACAAATTCCTGAGTCTAAACCAGCAGATTGGTATGCTTCTACCATTAAAGATATTTACCGTCCTGATATTTGGACAAAAGCGGCTAAGATTTTAGTTGAAGAAGGCAAAATCCCTGCAAGCGATATTCCAGAAACAGATGGCTACAAGCCTGCAACTGCAGATTTTATTGATGGTACAACGTATGACGCAAAAGATCCAATTGGATACATCAACAGTTTTAAAATTGGTAACAAAGAGAAAGCTGTACAGTAAATAAAATACTTATGTCATTCTGAACTTGTTTCAGAATCTAGTTAGGCAGAGATGCTGAAACTAGTTCAGCATGACAATAAAAACACACACTAAACACAATTAAATAAAAGAATCATGAAGCAGAGTTTAACACTAGGAAAAGTAACCAAATTTATAGGGTTAGGTTTTTTAAGTTCTTTTAAAGATCTATTCACAGGGAAGCTGGAAAAGGAAGATTTTAAAGCCTTTTTGCGTAAAGTCATTGTACCTATTGCTTCCGTTTTATTATTTATCGGATTATGGCATTTGGGAGCAAAGTCGCTTTACAATGTTGAAGCTGAATTTAGAATAGAAAAAGCACTAAACGAACAAGGACAAGTTGCTGCTGATGAAATGGCTGCTTGTATCGCTTCCGGAGATATTAGTTGTCAACCAAATACGTTGCCATCGCCTTCTCAAGTTTGGGCATCGTTTCAGTCGTTGTTGAAAGATCATGCCTTGATTAGCGCGGATAAAGCTGCTTTTGTTGAAAAGACTGCTACTTTAAATGAAAAGCGAATTGCTGAAGGTAAAGATGCTATTGTTTATACCGGTAGACCATCGTTTGTAGATCAAATCTTTAGAAGTTTAAAAACGGTGTTCGCGGGATTCTTTTTAGCCTTATTAATTGCTGTGCCTCTTGGTATTTTTATTGGATTGAGTCCAACACTTAAAAGTGCGTTTAATTGGTTTATACAAATTTTTAAACCTGTTTCGCCTGTAGTTTGGTACTTGTTAGTGTTTATGATTGTAAAAACATTATTGATAGATTCTAGTGAAGATAGCTCATTTTCAATTTCGTTTATCGCTGTTGGTTTATGTTCTATGTGGGCTACATTGGTAAACACATCAATGGGTGTGTCTTCAGTAGATAAAGATTACATCAACGTTGCTAAGGTTTTAAAACTTGGGAATTTTCAAAAGGTATTTAAAGTGGTGCTACCATCGTCTTTACCTTTAATCTTTACGGGTTTAAAAATCACCTTATCTGTAGCGTGGATGGTATTGATTGCTATTGAACTTTTAGCACAAAGTCCTGGTTTAGGATTATTTGTTTGGGAGGAATTCCAAAACGGTGCAAACGACTCGAACGCAAAAATTATAGTTGCCATGTTTGTGATTGGTATCATAGGTTTCTTATTAGACCGCTTGATGCTATCGATACAAAACTGGGTGTCTTTTGAAAAAACAGATGCGATATAAATGAATCTATGGGTCTTCCGCGTTAGGGATTGAACGGCATGTTGGAGCTCCTCGCAGAGAGCGACTAGTGAAAGCCCGACCCTTGTGGTAACGCCCAAATAAAACAAAAGATTATGGCATACTTAGAATTAAAAAATATTTATAAAACCTACGGAAATGACGAGAACGCTACCGAGGTGCTATCTAACATTAATTTGGAGATAGAAGAGGGTGAGTTTGTAGCGATTGTAGGGTTTACGGGAAGTGGAAAGACGACGTTGGTAAACTTGATAAATGGATTGCTGGAGCCTACAAAAGGTGAGGTGTTGTTTAAAGGTGAACCGGTTGTTGGAACGAGTCATGAACGCGGGGTGATTTTTCAGAATTACTCCTTATTACCATGGTTAACCGTGGGGCAAAATGTGTATATGGCGGTGAAAGAGGCTTTCCCAAAGAAGAGCAAAAAAGAGTTGAACGCTGTTGTTGCGGATTATGTAGATATGGTGGGCTTAACGCCTGCGATTAATAAAAGACCGAAAGAATTATCGGGTGGTATGCGCCAGCGTGTGTCTGTAGCGAGAGCTTTATCTATGAAACCAGAGATGATTATTATGGATGAGCCTTTAGGAGCGCTAGATGCTTTAACACGTGGCACGTTGCAGGATGAAATTTTGAACATCTGGGGAAAAGATAAGCGTACGGCGTTGTTGATTACCAATGATGTGGATGAAGGGATTTATATGGCAGATCGTATTATTCCGTTACGTCCGGGACCAAATGCAACGTTGGGACCTGAGTTTAAGATTGATATTGAACGCCCTAGGGATAAAACTGAAATGAACGACAACCCTAATTATAAGAAAACCAGAAACGCCATTATTGAGTATTTGATGGATATTGGGGAAGAGCGTAAGTCGGAAGCTTCGGAAGAATTTGTACTTCCGGATTTAGCACCAAAAGATTTTGTTAACCAATTTAAATAAGCATCAAGATGAGTACTATTATAACAGATACAGCTAAAACAACGGCACATAATGGCATTTTTCCTTCGAATGAAGTGATGCTTGATTTAAAAGATTTGAAGAAAGTGTACCCAACACCAAAAGGAGACTATGTGGTTTTGGAACACTTGAATCTTCAAATTAGGAAAGAGGAATTCGTAACTATTATTGGGCATTCGGGATGTGGTAAAACAACGATGCTTTCTATGATTGCAGGATTGAATCCGATTTCTGGAGGCAACATTTCCGTATTAGGAAAGCATATTAAAGGCCCAGGACCAGATAGAGGTGTAATTTTTCAAGCACCAAGTTTAATGCCTTGGATGACTGCTTTACAGAATGTGATGCTAGGCGTAAATCAAGTGTTTCCGCATGCTACAAAAGGGCAACGCAATGATATCGCAAAATACTATTTACAGAAAGTAGGTTTAGAAGATGCGTTTAACAAACGAGCGTCTGATTTATCGCAAGGAATGCAACAGCGTGTAGGAATCGCTAGAGCATTCGCTATAAAGCCAAAAGTATTGTTGTTAGACGAGCCTTTTGGAATGCTAGATTCATTAACTCGTGGTGAATTACAAGATATTCTGATAGAGATTTGGAATAAAGAAAAAATTACCGCGGTAATGATTACCCACGATGTGGATGAAGCGATATTTTTAGCAGACCGCGTAGTGATGATGACCAGTGGCCCCAGAGCAAAGATTGGTGATGTTCTAGATATTGAATTTGAAAGACCAAGAACACGTAAAGCCGTGTTAGAGCACGACGATTACTACAAATACAGAAAACATTTAATTGACTTCTTGGAGCATTAAATAAGAAAAAACAAAAAAGATATATTTATCCTAAAAAGGTTATGAAACATGAGAAATATCATAATCTAAAGGAGTTGACAGCCCTAAATTTGCCAACGAAATAGAAGGGCAATATCAAAAGTAATTAATTAAAACCCAAAATAATTCAAACTTAAAAACAAGGAAAAAATGAGAAAACAATATGTAATTTTAGGACTGTTGCTAGCGAGCCTGCAGTTTGTGCAAGCACAATTTTCACTAGATGGTGAATTTAGACCACGTTCGGAATACTTTGGTAATGGTGGAAACTTTACAGGAGGTTCTTTCCCGGCCCAAACGGCCACAGATGCTGATGAAGGTTTCTTGAGGACTTCGGTAAGAGCGGCTTTAAAGGCTAAATACAAGGCCGAGACCTATTCTGTATTTTTAAGTTTTCAAGAAGTGTTTGCTTTTGGAGATAGACCTCAAATTGCAACCAATGGTAATGGAAACTTTAGAGTACAAGAAGCCTGGGCGGATTTGAAATTAGGAGAAAATTCAAGCTTAAAAGTGGGACGTCAACCTTTGTCTTATGACGACCAAAGAATTTTAGGTGGTCTTGGTTGGGCGCAACAGGCAAGAACCCACGATGCTGCCGTGTATCAGCTTAAGAAAAACAAATTTACCTTATTGGTAGGTGGGGCTTTAAATACGGCGGTGGATGAAATTTATAATACCGCTAATTTGTTCTCTTACAGGGATATGGTATTTGTAAGAGCAAACAATAAAGGAGAAAAATTCAATATTTCTTTTTTAGGAATGGTAAACACCTTCCAAAATGGTGGAGACAATAATCCTGCAACGCCTCCAACTACGGACAGAAAAGCATCTCTAATTACTGCTGGCGTTCATATGGACTATAAAGCTGGTGATTTCTCATTGACTTCAAACCTTTTCTTGCAGGAAGGTGAAAGAGTTGGTGGAACAGATGTCAAAGGAGCCTACTTGGCCAGTTTAGGTGCGGCCTATAAGTTTAATGACGCCAATTCCCTTGGGTTGACTGTGGAGCGTATTTCTGGTAGAAATAGCGAATCGGCAGCATTCTTTCCATTGTATGGTACCAATCACGCCTTCAATGGTTTGATAGATAGATTTTACGTTGGAAATCATGCCAATGCTGGAGGTTTAAATGATTTTCAGTTAACATACAAGACTAAGGTAGCTGGAGTCGGTGTTACTTTGGCGGGGCACTACTTCACTGAACAATCTGACGTTGATGGATTGGCCGGAAATGATTTAGGTTCTGAAATAGACTTGGTACTGGCCAAAAAATTTAAGGAATTTAAGATAGTGGGGGGGTATTCCCACTTCTTTGAGCCAAGTGCCATAGCTGATATGCCAGGTGTAAAAAGCACTCAAAACTGGGCTTGGTTGATGTTGGTGATCAATCCTAAATTACTTTAGAATAGAAGTATTAGTCATAAAAATATTAACCCCGGTGAATGTATATTCATCGGGGTTTATTTTTTGTTATTTTGAATGTTTTAGGTGCTTGTTTTTGTTAACTAACTGAAAACCATGGTTCCCTCATTCATTTCAAGTGTTAAATAAGTGGCGATAGTTTCTAATATTTCTTATTTTTAGATTCGGGATAACAAAATTCAATTTTATGAAATGAGCCATTATCGGATTAGTTTGGTACCGAAAATTAAAAATAGTGGCGAATTGCATCTGACGGAATTAAAACATTTAAAATTTAACAGATGAAAACACATTTTAGTATCTCGATCAATAGCCCCTGCTCAGAACGGTTTAATCAATTTGAAAAAACAGTCCATGGCGGGTTCTGTAACTCATGTCAAAAAGAAATTATTGATTTTAGGCATATGAGTGATGAGCAAATCTTAGATTATTTAGAACTTAAACAAGGTAACACTTGTGGGCATTTCAAATCTTCTCAAATAAATAGAGCTATGAAAACTTCAAATTCTTCAAAATTTTTAAAAGTAGCAGCTATTGCCATTTTTGCACTATTTAGCTTGAATAGCATTCAGGCGCAAGACCAAAACAATACGAAAACCGAACAGGTACGTAGTGATTTGTTGACCGGTGTCATTCAAGATGAATCTGGGCCATTAGCAGGTGCAAGTATTGTCCTTAAGGGTACCAAAATTGGAGTAACGGCCGATTTTGAAGGTAAATTCAAATTCCCGAAAGCCCTTAAAAAAGGTGATATTTTAGTGGTGAGCTATATTGGCTACGAACATCAAAACATTGAAATCACGGACCATCAAAAGTTTCTGAAAGTACAATTGACCGGTGATGATATTGACCTTTTGGGCGAAGTTCAAACCAATAAAATTTACAGTTCAAAAGGGAGATAAGGCTTTATTTTGATGCGGTTAAAACTGTTTGTTCTGTTGTTTTGGTTGAGCTTTCAAAGCTATGCGCAAAGGTCGGATTTTGCTCATGTCAATTTTAATAAAGCAGATAGCATAGCAAAGGTTTATGGTGAGGCCTCTCTACGAAATATGCCATTGCTGGTGCATCAATTGACTAAGGATTTAGACACCCAAGTTGAACAATTTAGAGCGATTCATACTTGGGTGTGCCTAAACATTGAAAGTGACCATTATTTCAGCGAAGCTACCTTAAAAAAAGGAAGAGCCCTTCGCAATAAACCTGAGGCTTTAAAAAAGTGGAATGCGAAAACGCAGGCCAAAGTCTATAAGCGATTGCTTCGCGATAAAAAAACCATTTGTACCGGTTATGCCTATATTCTAAAGGCACTGACCGTTTTAGCCGAAATTGAATGTGAAATTGTGGATGGATATGCGCGTACTACTGCTCACAATATTGGTACGGTGGATTTCCCAAACCACTCTTGGAACGTGCTAAAATTAAATGACAAATGGTATTTTGCTGATGCCACTCAGGCCAGTGGTTATTACAACCTTGATGAAGAGAAATTTGTGAAGGATTATAACGACGGTTACTTTTTGGCAGACCCGCAGTTATTTGTACAAAATCATTTCCCCATCAATAGAAAATGGTTGCTTTTGGGGGATGATGAACTTAGTTTAATAGATTTTGTAAAAACGCCGCTTATTTATGGCGATACTTATAAATATGGTATCATCCCTAAAACGCCAACCGGCTTGGTCACTTCAATAAATGTAGGGGAATCGGTGATTTTTCGATTTAAGCTTTTGGATCCATCCTATTTAGAAAAAATTAGTTTGGTGCTCATTAGTGGATTCAAATTCAAAAAGATAAAGCCGACTAAATCCAACTATAAAAATGGTGTGTTGGAACTTAAATGTCAATTTGATAAAAAAGGGCAATACGATGTGCATGCTAAGGTAGATAAAGCTATTGTAGCGTCTTATACCGTTAAGGTAGAAAAGACTAAAAATAGAAATCCGAGAAGCTCCTAATTTGTTTTCAATTCCAATAACATTTCTTACATTTAGCGAGTAAAGAATTACTATGCTTAATAAAGTTTTTGCCAGTGCCGTTTTCGGTGTTGAGGCTTCAACCGTAACTGTTGAGGTAAATACAGATAAGGGTGTTGGCTATCATTTGGTTGGGTTGCCGGACAATGCCATAAAAGAAAGCAATTACCGAATTGCCGCCGCACTTCAAAACAACGGTTATAAAATCCCGGGAAAGAAAATTATAATTAACATGTCGCCAGCCGATTTGCGTAAGGAGGGCAGTGCTTATGATTTAACCTTGGCCATTGGGATTTTGGCGTCTTCCAGTCAAATAAAAGCCGAAAATTTAGAGCAATATTTAATTATGGGCGAATTGTCTTTGGACGGCAGTTTGCAACCCATAAAAGGGGCATTGCCTATTGCGGTAAAGGCCAGGGAAGAGGGGTTTAAAGGTTTTATTTTACCTATTCAAAATGCAAAGGAAGCGGCCATAGTAAATAATTTAGAGGTTTATGGTGTTGACAATATTAAGCAAGTTATTGAGTATTTTGACAAAGGTGAGCCTTTAGAACAGACTATTATCGATACAAGAAAGGAGTTTGAAAAAAATCTAAATTACCCAGAATTTGATTTTGCGGACGTGAAAGGTCAGGAAGGCATCAAACGTTGTATGGAAATTGCCGCCGCTGGAGGTCATAACATTATTTTGATTGGCCCACCGGGCGCAGGAAAAACCATGTTGGCCAAACGTTTGCCAAGTATTTTGCCACCAATGACACTTCATGAAGCATTGGAAACCACAAAAATACATTCCGTAGTGGGACGCGTAAAAGATACGGGGTTGATGTCGCAACGCCCATTTCGAAGTCCACATCATACCATATCGAATGTGGCGCTTGTCGGCGGCGGGAGCTATCCACAACCCGGGGAAATTTCATTATCACATAATGGTGTTTTGTTTTTGGATGAGCTACCTGAGTTTAAGCGAGATGTTTTGGAAGTGATGCGCCAACCTTTGGAGGATAGGGAAGTCACCATTTCCAGGGCGAAGTTTACTGTAACCTATCCCTCGTCGTTTATGTTGGTGGCGAGTATGAACCCGAGTCCGGGAGGCTATTTTAACGACCCCGATGCACCAGTAACCTCAAGTCCAGCAGAAATGCAACGCTATTTAAGTAAGATTTCCGGGCCATTGTTGGACAGAATTGATATTCATATTGAAGTAACGCCAGTGCCTTTTGAAAAGCTTTCGGATGACAGAAAGGGAGAATCTTCTGTGGAGATAAGAAAACGTGTTACCGAGGCTCGTGATATTCAAAGCCAACGTTTCGCCGATAATGAAAATGTACATTACAATGCCCAGATGAGCACCAAGCAAATTCGAAAATATTGTGTGTTGGATGATAATTCCAAGGAACTGCTGAAAACTGCGATGGAACGCTTAAACCTTTCGGCTCGCGCCTATGACAGAATATTAAAAGTAGCCAGAACTATAGCAGATTTGGAAGGTTCTGAAGATGTGCAAGGAGTTCATATTAGCGAGGCGATTCAATATAGAAGTTTGGACAGAGAGGGGTGGTTGGGATAACAACTGCCTTAATCAAGTTGAAACTAAACGCTCCGCAAAGTCTCCCGACTTTGAGGAACACAAATAGAATAAATATTAAAACCTAAAATTGAAAGAAGGCTACATTATAAGAGACCAAGAAAAAATTCATTTTATAACGGCAACGGTAGTTGATTGGATAGATGTGTTTACACGAAAATCGTATAAAGATATCGTTATCGATTGCTTAAGATTTTGTGTAAAAAATAAAGGAATGGTTTTGTACGGCTATGTAATAATGAGTAATCATGTACATTTAATATTGCAATCTAAAGACGGTAAGCTATCAGATTTAATCAGAGATTTTAAAAAATTTACTGCTAGAAGCATTTTAGAAAAAATACAAAATGAACCAGAAAGCAGAAGAGAGTGGATGTTAGAAAGGTTTAAAAAAGCCACAGAAACACATAGCAGAAATAAAAATTATCAATTTTGGCAATACGGGAATCATGCAGAAGAAATTTACTCGCATAAATTTATGTGGTCTAAGTTACACTATATTCACCTAAATCCTGTGCGTGCTGGTATTGTTGAAAAAGCGTCACACTATAGATATTCTAGTGCTAGTAATTATATAAATGATGAAGGCTTAGTTGATATTGAAATTGTAGATCATCCAATTGTAGATGTTTTAAATAAATCGACAATAACAAAATATAATCAATATTAGCATTGAAAGGTTTAGATAATTTTAAGAATTGTAAAGACCTCAAAGTCGGGAGACTTTGCGGAGCTAGATAAGTAGAGCTATTTGTTTTTAATAATCTTTACAAGTTCTATTATATCATCAGCTTTTATTTCGGACCGTAAAGCCAAAATTAGCATTACTGCAAATAGCCCGACTTGCCACCAGGTCCATTTTGGTAAGGGAATTTTTATATGTCTTTTTCTATTGCCCATTGATTTGGGTATGAATGGATTAAATAATAATTTTCATAAAATTAAACCAAAAACCTATCAACTTCTATTAATTACATATTTTTTCGATGTTCTGCGCATTAATGCGTAGCTTTTTTTTGATGAAATCAATTTTAATTAAATAAATCATCGATTAAATACATAATTTACAGATGAACGTAAGAAATGGATTTCTAAAAAACTCCATTATTATTAAAAATATCCTATTTTACTCGATGAAAGACGAGAGTAAAATAGTATTAACTTTTCTTTAAGACAAATGCTTTTTATCAAGAAGTGCTTCGCTACCCCGCTACCGCTAGTCTGTGACTAGTGGAGGTAGGGTAAGAAGTAAGAACAGAGATAGGACTAAAAATAATTATGACAAAAGCTTCTGTGATAACGAGTAGGCTTTTGTTTATTACAAAACCACTAGCTACAAGCTAGCGGTAGCGAGGGAGTTATAATATATTTATTGGTACTTTAAAAAAAATTCATAAGATTGATAATATTGGTTTTGAGTTGATAGATTTTACATTAGAGAAAACAGAGGAAGAATCTGGCCATATAAATGAGAGATATGTCATGAGGTTGAAGGATTCTAACAATAATAACTGGAGTTTAAAAATATATTTATCTAAGTACAATGATTGTTATTACATAACTTTGCCTGTAGATGTTAATTTCTTGAAGGAAGGTTGGTAGCCCGTTCCTCCCCACGCTACCGCTAGTCTGTGACTAGTGGCGGTAAGAGTAAGAACAGAGATAGGACAAAAAATAATTAAGGTAAAAACTTTTGTGATAACGAAGGGGCTTTTGTTTTTAACAAAACCACTAGCTACAAGCTAGCGGTAGCGTGTTGGGAAAACTAGAGTAGCAGGGGTTTAGATATTATTTCGGCCATCCGCTATTACTCGTTTGCAACGACTGGTATTTTTTCAATATAAATGCCAGCAGAATTTTTAAAACCCTCAATCCAATTGCAAACCCTTTAAAAAACCCCTAAATTGCCCATGTTATAAAGGCTTGGTTTAAACAAGTGCCTTCAAACATTTATACTTTGTTCAAAAACCTCCTAAAAAACATCGGCCCCGGTCCATTAATTGCGGCCGCATTTATCGGCCCGGGTACGGTAACGGTGTGTACGCTGGCAGGCGTAAATTTTGGATATGCACTGCTTTGGGCCATGTTGTTATCTGTGGTGGCTACCATCGTGCTTCAGGAAATGGCTGCAAGACTTGGCATTATTTCCCAAAAGGGGCTTTCGGAAATTATTAAAAGCGAAATCAAAAATCCCATTTTTAAGGGTTTTGCGGTGCTTTTGATTTTATCTGCTATAACCTTTGGCAATGCGGCTTATGAGGCAGGGAATATCAGTGGCGGGATTTTGGGTTTGGAAGCCATTTTTGGAAGTCAAAAATTGAACTTGGGAAGCTTCTCCCTTAACCTTTATAGCCTTGCCATTGGGGCAGTGGCCTTCGTCATGCTCTTCATTGGCAATTATAAAGTTTTGGAAAGACTATTGGTATCTTTAGTAGTTTTAATGAGTTTGGCATTTCTAACAACTGCCGTGATTACTAAACCCAATCTTTCCGATGTTTTAAAGGGGGCCTTAATGCCAAAATTTCCAAAGGATAGTTTGCTTACTATCATTGCCTTAATCGGGACTACAGTTGTGCCTTACAATTTGTTTTTGCATGCCTCGCTGGTCAAAGAGAAATGGCAACATGTATCCGATTTGAAATACGCCAGAAAGGATACAGTTATTGCCATCATTTTAGGGGGCATGGTATCGATGGGTATTATTGTTTCCGCAGCTTCGGTATCATCAACATCCGTAGAAAGCGCGGCCGATTTGGCTAAAGGTTTAGAGCCTCTTTTCGGAAGTTTTGCAAAAGTATTTTTGGCCATAGGCCTTTTTGCGGCGGGCATCACGAGCGCGATAACCGCTCCGCTTGCGGCGGCCTACGTAGCAAAAGGTTGCTTGGGATGGAACGGTGGGATGCGTTCACCGCGTTTTAGGAGTGTTTGGGGCTTTGTGTTGTTGCTCGGGGTGGTGTTCTCCTCACTGGGCGTTAAGCCCGTTGCCATTATTAAGTTTGCCCAGGTGGCCAATGGCATTTTATTGCCGGTTGTTGCCGGATTCCTACTATGGGTAGTGAATAAAACCTCCGTTTTGGGGAATTATAAAAACAATCTCTGGCAAAATATTTTTGGTTGTCTTATCTTAGTGCTGAGTTTGTTGTTGTCCTTTGTAGCACTCCATAAAGTGTTGCAATTAAACCTATTTTAGTGCACAATTTTATCATTGATATAAACGCAGATGTTGGTGAAGGCATTGGTAATGAATCCCAACTGATGCCTTATATTTCGTCGTGTAATATTGCCTGCGGGGGGCATGCGGGCGATCATAGAACCATGCAAAAAATTGTAAAACTTGCCAAGGATCACGGTGTAAAAATCGGTGCGCACCCCTCTTTTCCAGATAAAGACAATTTTGGCCGAGTGCCCATGGAGATGTCCTGTGCCGCCTTGTTTACAGCTATTGAGGATCAAATGGATGCCTTAAGGCATGTGCTGGAAGTTGAAAATTTGGACCTGCACCATGTAAAGCCGCATGGCGCATTGTATAATTTGGCCGCTATCGATAGCCGAACAGCCACTTGTTTTGTGGAGGCCATGAAAACCATAGTGGCGCCCGTTAAGCTTTATGTGCCTTTCAATTCCGTTATTGCCAAAATTGCAATTGAGAATAACATCCCTATTATTTATGAGGCCTTTGCGGACAGAAATTACAATGACGACCTGACTCTGGTCAACAGGACAGAGGCCAACGCCATCATCCAAGACCCTGACCTTATGTTTGAGCATGTTTTTAGGATAATTAAGGACAAGAAAGTGAAAACCATCAGCGGGGCATTGCAACCTATAGAGGCACATACCTTTTGCATTCACGGGGATAATCACAATGCGGTAAGGTTGGTTAGGGAATTGTTCCTTCGGTTGAAGGCCAAAGGTATCCAAGTTAGTTGATGAAATTCCAACCTAAATACCAAAGATTTGGGGAATGCGCTATTTTGGTGGAATGGCCTGCTAAAATTGATAAGGACATCCTTTCGGACATACTCTTATTTAAATTTTCTGTTGAAAATCGGTTAAAACATATTGTTGAGGTAAATACGGCTTATCATTCATTATTAGTTGTTTATAAAAATCATTTTTCTTTTGAAGAAGAAGTTGGGCGACTAAAAGAAATTTATCGGAATCCGTCAGAAATTAAGCCACGACCGTCGCGATTATGGAAAATCCCGGTATGTTATGATGACGATTTTGGTATTGATTTGGATGCACTTTCCAAAGGGAAAAAGTTGTCAAAAAAGGAGGTGGTTCAAATGCATTCAAAAGCTATTTATACCGTTTACTTTATCGGGTTTTTGCCCGGATTTCTGTATTTAGGGGGATTGGATGAAACGCTTCACATACCAAGAAAGGCCGTGCCTCGCCTAAAGATTGAAAAGGGGGCTGTGGCCATTGGTGGTGGTCAAACGGGAGTTTACCCAAGCGAAAGCCCAGGGGGCTGGCATATTATTGGTAATTCGCCAATTTCATTTTTCGATCCGCATAAAGAACAGCCCTGTTTTGCAAGTGCATTGGACCAAGTACAATTTGTGCCAATTTCACGTTCGGGCTATGAGGATATCAAAACTTTGGTAAAAGAAGGCTTGTATCAAATGGAGAGCGAGGTGATTGATGGTTGAGGTTTTACAGCCTGGGATATTTACGAGTATTCAGGACTTTGGCCGTATCGGTTTTCAAAAATTTGGGGTACCTTATTCGGGGGTAATGGATAGATATGCTGTTGCTGTGGCCAATACTTTGGTTGGAAATCCAGAAAACTTACCTGTATTGGAAATCACTATGATGGGCTTAAAACTCAAGTTTCATTGCCCAACTATAATAGCGGTTTGCGGTGCCGATAGTTCCCCAAATATAAATGATAAAAGTGTGCCTTTGAACCGGACAATTTCTGTCCATAAGGGAGACGTTTTATCGCTTGGAAGGCTCAACGATGGGTTTAGAAGCTACTTGGCAGTTAAAGGGGGTTTTAAAGGAGAAAAGGTGATGGGTAGTTACAGCATGTACCCGGGAATTACGGCATCCAATAGACTTAATAAGGGCGATACGATTTCAATTGACGAGACGCCCGTTGGGCTCAAACCAAAAAACGCATCCTTTAAAGTCAATCGGGATTATATTTTAAAAGATAATATTGAGGTATTTAAAGGTCCGGAATTTGATAAATTAAACAAGACGCAACAATCCAAATTGTTGGAGGAAGGCTTTACCATTTCAAAAGACAGCAATCGAATGGGTTATCGTCTGGAAGAAACAGTGGCAAATAATTTGGCACCTATTCTCACGGCTCCCGTATTACCCGGAACGATACAATTACCGCCTTCGGGAAAACCGATTATTTTGATGCGCGATTGTCAAACGACGGGAGGCTATCCAAGAATATTTCAATTGAAAGAAACAGCCATCAACGTATTAGCCCAGAAATACATGGGGCAGGCCATTCATTTCAAACTGATAGATTAATTTTTCGATATTTTACTGGTCTCAGTGGACTCTTGATTCTGCTGTTGCTCGTTGCTATCAGTATTCTCAATCGTCTGGATATACTGCTTGAAAATCCGCGTATTTCGGATTTGACGGGCATTGTACAATGATTTTATTAAAGTTGATGTGCCAATTCTGTCCGCACCTGCATCAATAAACTTCAATGCGGTTTCAAAATCGCTAATACCTCCCGAAGCTTTTATCTTCATTTTGTTTTTAACCGTTTTTTTGATGATTTTCACGGCGGTAAACGTAGCCCCGCTTTTTGCAAATCCAGTGGAGGTTTTAATGTAATCGGCGTTGGCATCAAGGCAAATTTCGCAAGCCTTGATGATGTCGTTTTTGTTTAATTCCGAAATTTCGAGAATGACCTTCAATGGTTTTTTTCCAATTGCGGTTTTTACATTCAGCACATCCCTTAACACGGCTACGTAGTTTTTGCTTTTCAAAAACCCACGATTTAGTACCATATCAATTTCATCTGCCCCATCATTTATGGCATTTTCGGCTTCAAAGACCTTTGCTTTACTGTCTGCTGATCCAAAAGGAAATCCTACAACTGTGCATACTTTAGTATTGGAATCTTTAAGGATTTGCTTCGCCATAGCCACATAGCAACTATTGACACAAACACTATGAAAATTATGCTCAATGGCCTGTTTACATAACTCAACTATATCATGTTCTGTAGCGGAAGGGTTGAGGCAAGTGTAATCAATGTACTGTGCAATATTCATAGAGGTTTTCTATTTAATAGTTTATAATTTACTTAACAAGAGGGAAACAAAAAGGGTGAATTTTATGTTGGATTTGGGACATAAAAATGTTGGGCTAAGTTAAAGATTTAATTTTAAAAAAAATGAATTTTAACGATTTATTGGACGATTGGTCGAACCGCTTTTCGACAAAATAGGTGAAGTTCCCGATGTACAGTAAAAACAAAAAAAGCAACGTTCATCTTTATAAAAGAATCGCGTTGCTTTTCTCCCGATAGCTATCGGGACCAACCAAAACTAAATTTTATGCATTTTCTACCAAATCGCTCTGATTTCTGAAGACCAATTGGTCGTCAAAGGCATCCAATAGAATAATACTGTCTGTTGTCACTTTTCCGGCCAAAATTTCCTTGCTTAAGGCGTTGAGCACTTCTTTTTGAATCACCCGTTTCACTGGCCTTGCGCCATATTCGGGATTGTAGCCTCTTTCAGCTAAATAGCTAATGGCTTCCGAAGTAGCATCAAAAGTGATGTTTTGTTGCAATAGCATCTTCGCTACATTTTTGAGCTGTAAACCTACTATGGCGACAATGTTTTCCTTTGTGAGTGGTGTAAACATAATTGTGTCATCAATTCGGTTTAAAAACTCTGGTCTTACGCTCTGTTTCAAAAGTGCCAATACATCTACTTTTGAAGCTTCAATGGCGGAATCAATATCTTTAGTCGCCTCAAATCGCTCTTGTATAATATGGCTTCCAATATTGGAGGTCATGATGATGATGGTATTTTTGAAATCAGCAACCCTGCCTTTGTTATCTGTTAAATGCCCTTCATCCAGCACTTGTAGTAGGATATTGAAAGTATCGGGATGTGCTTTTTCAATTTCATCCAACAATACCACGGAATAGGGTTTTCTGCGCACGGCTTCTGTCAATTGACCACCTTCATCGTAACCTACGTATCCCGGAGGTGCGCCCACTAATCTGCTGACCGCATGGCGTTCTTGATATTCACTCATATCAATTCTTGTCATCGCATTTTCGTCATCAAACAAATATTCGGCTAGCGCTTTTGCCAGTTCCGTTTTACCTACGCCTGTCGTGCCCAAAAACAGGAATGTACCGATAGGCTTTTGTGGGTTTTGTAATCCAGCCCGGCTACGTCTTACGGCATCACTAACGGCCTCGATGGCTTCTTCTTGGCCAACAACGCGTTTGTGCAGTTCATCCTCTAATTTCAAAAGCTTTTCGCGTTCGCTCTGCACCATTTTTGTTACGGGAATACCCGTCCATTTAGCAACTACTTCCGCGATATCATCATAAGTGACTTCTTCTTTTATTAAGGAGTTTTCAGATTGTGCTTTTAATTGCTCTTGAAGCGCTTCAAGTTGTTCTTGGGCTTCTTTTATCTTGCCGTAACGCAGTTCCGCAACTTTGCCGTAATCGCCTTCGCGTTCCGCTTTTTCTGCTTCCAGCTTGAAGTTTTCGATATCCAGCTTTGTGTTTTGGATATGATCTACCACTTCTTTTTCACTCTTCCATTTGGCAAAAATATCGTTGCGCTGTTCCTTCAAATTAGCCAAATCCGAGCGAAGGGATTTCAATTTACTCTCATCCTTTTCACGTTTAATGGCTTCAATCTCGATTTCCAACTGCATGATTTTTCTATCCAGAACATCCAATTCCTCGGGTTTTGAATTGATTTCCATGCGCATTTTGGAAGCGGCTTCATCCATCAAATCAATGGCTTTGTCCGGTAAAAATCGGTTGGTAATATAGCGTTGCGATAGTTCCACCGCACCAATAATAGCATCATCTTTTATGCGCACTTTATGGTGCGTTTCGTATTTTTCCTTAATACCCCGCAAAATGGAAATGGCACTTTCGGTGTCGGGTTCATCCACCATTACCTTTTGAAAACGACGTTCCAAAGCCTTGTCTTTTTCAAAGTACTTTTGGTATTCGTCTAATGTGGTTGCACCGATAGCCCTGAGTTCGCCACGTGCCAATGCAGGCTTTAAAATATTAGCCGCATCCATCGCGCCTTGTCCGCCACCGGCTCCAACAAGCGTGTGGATTTCGTCTATAAAGAGAACAATATCGCCATCGCTTGTTGTTACTTCTTTAATGACAGCCTTTAGTCGCTCTTCAAACTCACCTTTATATTTGGCGCCAGCGATTAGTGCCCCCATATCCAACGCGAAAATTTGTTTTTCTTTTAAGTTTTCGGGAATATCACCATCGATGATCCGATGGGCTAAACCTTCAGCGATGGCTGTTTTTCCTGTTCCGGGTTCACCTACTAAAATCGGGTTGTTTTTGGTACGACGGGATAAAATTTGAAGTATCCTTCGGATTTCCTCATCGCGCCCGATAACGGGGTCCAACTTGCCGTCCTTTGCCAATTGGTTCAGGTTTTTGGCGTATTTTGATAATGAATTATAAGTATCCTCCTGACTTTGGGACGTTACATTTTCGCCTTTGCGTAATTCTTCAATCGCCAGTTTCAAACCTTTTTCGGTCACGCCCTGGTCCTTTAACATTTGGGCAATTTTGCTGTTCGATTTAAAAACGGCCAAAATCAAATGCTCGATGGATACAAACTCATCTTTCATCTTTTTGGCAATAATCGAAGCTTCGTTTAACGCCTTTCCAGCTTCACGCGAAAGCATTAAATCGCCTCCAGAAACCTTGGCAAAACTCTCTAATTGTTTATCTAGCGCCTGTTCTAAGATAGAAACGTTGACGTTCAGTTTTTTCAAAATGAACGGCAATACGTTTTCGTCCACCTCAAAAATACCCTTGAAAATATGTTCATTTTCAATTTGTTGGTGGCCAAAGCCTTGTGCAATCTGTTGGGCTTGCTGTATGGCTTCTTGTGATTTTATTGTATAATTATTTAAGTTCATTTGTTGTATTTTCTTTTTACCTTTACGCTTCCTTTAGGTCAATTATCTTACCAATTCTAATAACGACGTATTTTAAGACAAAATGTCTTGGTTTTTCCTGAAGAACGTGACTTTTAGTCAGTTGTAAGCTATGGAAAGGATAGGCGACTTAGGGTATGAGTAAGCGCGTAAGAGTGGTGCGTTAGGGATTGCAGTGGAAAGCCCACAGCGAGGCACGAGTGAGGACTTGGAGCGTAAAGCCCGACCCCTTGTGGGTAACGCCCAAAATAAATTACACTAAAAGCGAATGCTCTACGTTTAACCATGAAAGAACAATTAATAGCATAAATGGGATTATTGAACAAATTATTTGGTGAAAAAACGGAGCGGGAGGAAAAGGTACTGCCGTGGATTCCTCTAAACGACGCCGGGCAAATCGATTATATAGGACAGAAATCTGGGGTTACTGCTCAGGTTATTTTTAAGCATTCCACGCGATGCGGTATCAGTAGTATGGTGCAGCGCCAGTTTGTTAAGGATTATAACTTTGGTGAAAAGGAGCTGGATTTGTACTATTTGGATATTTTGAGCTATCGAAAAGTTTCGGATTTAGTGGCCGAAAAGTTTCAATTGATGCACGAATCGCCACAGCTTTTGGTGATTAAAAATGGCGAGTTGGTGGCGCATGCCTCCCACGGACAAGTAAACGAGGTGGACTTACAGCGCTTCGTGTAAACTTCAATTTCACTTTTGTTTTCGGATTATTTAATGGTTTACGGCACATTGCAGAAAGGCTCTGGCAATGCCATGTCCGAATTTTTATTGCGTAATTCTGAATATGTTTGCAAGGGCTATTTTCAGGGTAAACTCTACAAAATATCGTGGTTCCCGGGTGCAACGTGTAGTGCTGATTCTGGCGATACCGTTTACGGCTCTATTTTTAAGTTAAAACATACGACCACTGTTTTCGAGGTTTTGGACGATTATGAAGGTTATGATGCTTTGGATGAGGCCTCAAGCTTGTTCAAACGGGAAATCCTCGATTGTTTTACTGAATATGGTGATGCTATAAAAGCTTGGGTGTATCTTTACAACCAGAATGTAAAAGATGCCCCCAGAATTCTTTCTGGGGATTTTTTGAAAGATGGCAACAGCTAAATTTACCGAAACTTTTTTTCACCCCTTGGACCTTGATGTGGAAATTGAACTTCCAAAGAAATTCACCTTTCCGTTTTATTATGAACCGCGCGAGTTGAGCAGGCTCGCTTCAAGGGATTTGCAAGATTACTTAGCTCAACAAACTGATTTTCAGCATAATTTTGGATTGCGTTCTGAGGCTAGGGGCTTGGTTATCGGGAAGATGTTCGGGGTGATGGTGGTGCAAAATGAAAAGGGTGCTTTGGGCTATTTGGCGGCATTTTCTGGAAAACTGGCAGAAAGCAACACCCACAAAGGCTTTGTGCCCACCGTTTTTGATACTTTGGATGCCACCGGTTTTTATAAAAAAGGAGAGGCTGAACTCAATGAATTGAACCGACAGATTGATGCATTGGAAACTGCACCTGAATTGCTAAAAGCAAAACAGGATTTAGAACAGGGACAAAACACTTTTGATGAAGAGTTAAAAGCTTTTAAAACCGAATTAAAAGCCAAAAAAAAAGAGCGCAAAGCGAAACGAGATATAGCCTTAGCCGAACTGTCACCTGCCGAATATGAAACGGTTTTAGAAAATTTGGGCCAACAAAGCATTTATTATCATTTTAGATTGAGGGATTTTAAAGCTGAAGGACAAACCAAAATCGAAAACTTAAAAGTACAACTAGAAAGGGTTTTAGCTCCGATTGAAGCCTTAAAGGAAAAACGTGCGGCTTTATCGGCTTCCCTACAAAAGCGATTGCACAAACAGTACCGATTTCTCAGTGCCAATGGGGAAACCAAAGATTTGATCGATATTTTTGACGATGCCCAAGTGCCACCTCCCGCGGGTTCGGGGGAATGTGCGGCACCGAAGTTGTTTCAATATGCTTATGAAAACAATTTAAAGCCCATTGCTATGGCGGAGTTTTGGTGGGGGGCTTCACCGAAGTCTGAGGTGCGGAAACATAAACAGTTTTATCCCTCGTGCCGCAGTAAATGTGAACCCATTTTGGGCCATATGATGCAGGGTCTGGTTGTTGAAGATAATCCTATCGACAGTGTCGCGGAGCATAATGCACCTTTGGAAATCGTTTATGAAGACCACTATTTGCTTTTGGTCAATAAACCACATGAGTTTTTATCCGTTCCGGGGAAACACATTAAGGAATCAGTATTGACACGCATGCGACGCTATTTGCCAAAGGCTAAAGGCCCTTTGTTGGTGCACCGTTTGGATATGTCCACTTCTGGATTATTGTTAGTTGCCAAAAACGAAAAAACGCATAAAAACCTGCAAAAACAGTTTATTGACCGCACCGTAAAAAAGAGATATGTCGCTTTGTTGGATGGAGAAATCACTCAAAAAGAAGGCGTCATCGATTTACCTCTCCGCGTGGATTTGGATAACCGTCCACAGCAGTTGGTGTGCTATGAACACGGTAAACCTGCTAAAACTAAATTTGAAGTGGTTGAAGTGAAACACGGCAAAACACGGATTCATTTTTACCCTATTACAGGGCGTACCCACCAATTACGGGTGCATGCGGCACATGTTGATGGGCTAAACACACCAATTGTTGGGGATGACTTGTATGGCAAAAGAGGGGGGCGATTGTGTTTGCATGCGGAGCACATAACCTTTTTACACCCTGTGACGCAAGAGGTTTTGGAGGTGGTTTGTGGGGTGCCTTTTTAATCTTCGTGGTTGCGAGTGTAACGAAGCAATCTACAATCTTTCGTATTATATTGATGAGATTATTTTGGTCGTACCTTTGCAGCAATGACGTTTAAAAAAGATTGAGTAGTGAAATGTTTACATTCACGAATTCATTAATTTGAAATATAGACCAATGAGTAAAGCCAGACCCGAGGACGGCTGTATTATGAGACTTTCTTACGTTGCATCGAGGGGAACGCCCAACTTCTCGATACGATTTTGATTAAAAAAAATCAAAATCACTCGAAGTGACGTCGGTATTCTGCCCATACCTACAACCACTTCTTCCGCTTGAAATAATACATCATTCCCAAAAAAATGAGTAACATGACGCCCCAAACGACGAAGTAGCCGTTGCGGTGCTTTAGTTCGGGGATGTACTCGAAATTCATGCCGTAGATGCCCGCGATGAAGGTGAGGGGGATAAAGATGGAGGCCATGATGGTGAGGACTTTCATGACTTCGTTCATCCGGTTGCTGATGGTGGTCATGTACATATCCATTAAACTCCATGTCATTTCCCGGTAGATATCGATGTTTTCGGTGACTTGTATTAAATGGTCGTAAATGTCGCGGTAATAGGTGAGGGTCTTTTTTTGGATGAGCTCGGTTTCGTTCTTTTCGATGCGGTTGAGGACTTCGCGCAACGGGAATATGGCTCGGCGCACCCTCAGGATTTCGCGTTTTAGGTCTTGGATGCTTCGGCTGGCGTCTTCTTCAATTTTGCCTGCAAATATTTCGGTTTCAAAATCCTCGATTTTATCGCCCAGGATTTCAATTACCGTAAAATAATGATCCACTATGGCATCAATCAGCGTATAGAGCAGATAGTCGGACTGCATATTGCGCACACGGCCTTTGGCATGGCGGAGGCGATCCCTCACGGTATCAAACACATCGCCTTCGGCTTCCTGAAAGGACAGCACATAATTTTCGCCCAAGACAAAACTGACCTGCTCGGAAACGATGTTTTTGGATTTGTCGTAATACACCATTTTCAGCACTACAAAAAGGTAGTTTTCGTATTCGTCAATTTTTGGACGCTGAGCAATGTTTACGATGTCCTCCATCACCAATGGGTGCAGTTCGTAATGTTGCCCGAGGGCTTGGATATCTTTTACATGGTTGAGCCCGT
Source organism: Hyunsoonleella aquatilis (assembly GCF_014270105.1). Taxonomy (GTDB): domain Bacteria; phylum Bacteroidota; class Bacteroidia; order Flavobacteriales; family Flavobacteriaceae; genus Jejuia; species Jejuia aquatilis. The sequence continues at coordinate 132,963 of NZ_JACNMF010000005.1, read as the reverse complement.
TTAGGTTGATCCAAGTGACGGATTCGGTGTTTTTGTATTCAAAACTTTCCTGAACGGATGCCAACAGTTTTTCGGTGCAATCGGCCTTTGTGTAGTCAAAGGTTTCAATGAGCAGTTTTTCCTTGGAGCGTTCGCCGGTGTAGACCACACTGCCGGGTATTTGTCCCAGTTTTTTTTTGGATCTGTAGACGCGAGGTCGAGGTACTTTTTTAAGCATAGCTTAAAGATAAGAGGATTTCAACATTTTGCCACAATTCAGGCAATAAAATTTGGCGAAACCAACGCATATTACTTTCACTCATGAGAAAGTTAAAAGAACTAGGTTGTGTTTAAATAGGTTTTGACTTTAGCCTGTCTTGAGCGCAGTCGAAAGGCTCAACCTGACATCACAGGTATTTTTGAAAAAATAGAGGACATCAAATTGTGAATAACAATAGTTACACGATATCCGAACCATCATCGTTGCCGGTACCTTCAATGGCATCCTTTTCAACCAATGTTACGGCTTTTTGGAGCATCAGGTTGTTGGGATAGGTGACCAAATCGCCATTTTCCAAACGCAGATGCAACTGGAAGGCCCGGATGTCCTCAATTATAGCGGTTATTGGAAAATCCTTGTCGTGGATTTCAATTTTATCTCCTACTTTATATGGGAAGTTAAAAAACATAATGATGCCTGAAGTGACATTGCTCAGGATGGACCATATGGCAAAAAGGGCAATACCCAAAATGGCAAAGACCGATGAAAAGATGACGGCGATATCCTCGAATTTGGCACCAAAGACGAATGCCTCGATTAAGATGGCCAAAATGAAAAGTGATACCGTTAAATAGCGCACCATGAGTCGTATTCTAGCTTCGTTGATGCCACTTTTTTTACCGATTTTTTTTATCAGAATCGTGGTGATAAAGCCGAGAATGCACAAGGCCAGAATTACAAATCCTGTAATGATTAATTCTTTTTCGTAGGATTCAAGGAAATTTGCAAACATAAAAATGGAGGTTGATTACGCCACAAAGATACGGGCAAAATTATTTTAGTAGTAGCGTATCCCTCAAAACTTCATCTTTATTATGGTTCATTTGCCAATAAGGGGATTTGATGGTTTTTAGCTTTGAAGCCTTAGTAGTCAGTGTTTTGACACTGGAGCCAAAGCCGCTTTTAAAGGTTTCCTCCCAACCTAAAATATCATAAGGAAAATTGGGATTGAAATTAATAGTCAGCGTTCGGTTTAAATTGGGATAGGAAAGGGTGTAACTACCAGTATTCAGTGTTGCTTTGGCCTCATACGCTTTAATACTAGCATGCTTCAATCTTGTGAATTCAAAAGACGGGATGACCTCAATATTTCCTGTTGGAAGGGATTGTGGGTTGATGCGCAGTTGCGTCCAAAGTTCGTTTTCCAAAACGGTTTTTTCCAGTTTAAAACGTTGGTCTGCCTCACCTTCAAAATAGGAGTGGGACATGATGTCGAACTGCTCCCTGTTGTTCATTTGAGCATACACATGGCCACACCATTCCTGCATGGAGCTGGAAATCTTGATGGCGTGTTGATGGTTCCCAACAGGGTAAAAGGTACTTTGCATGATGGAATAAGGATAAATGCCAGTGTTGAAATTTTTGGTGGCATTCAATTTTAAAACGGGAACATTTTTTGGGTTTTGGTTGTCCGCCTTTACCTGAGCTTCCGGTAAGAAATCCTCGGTAACATAAATTAAAACGGCATTGCCTTCGCGGATTTCTCCGTAACGGGCCTGTTCCAATTTGAAAGAGGTGATTTCAGCTTCGCCAGCATACCAATAGTCCTTAAATTCTTGGGTTAGGGGTGTTTTTGGTTTTTGTGTTTCGCTGGAACTGTTGATTGCCAAAAGTTCATCGGGTTTTGAATTCTTGCTGTTTTTGCATGATGCCACTAAAACCATAGCCGTGCATAAGAACAAAACTTTTAATCTAATTATTTCGGTCATCATAATTTCAATTTTAAAGAGAATCTGGTTCCTGATTTACTTTGTTATTCCAGCGATATACTACAAATAGTGATATGCAGGTAAAACACGTGGCCAATAAAATTCTTAACAATACTCTTAAGGGTCGCGTTTCATAAGGTTCATGGACTAGGTATATATAAATAGCTAAAAGACCAAAAATCACAAACAAAGACAGCTTTTTGATATTCATTAGGGATAAAACAAAATTTACCAAAAAAATAAAATAGATTAAGAGGCCAAGGGAATAGAACTCATAAATAGGCCAACTTACACCAATTTCATTCAAAGGGTAAAGCCAATCGCCAAATCGAATTACCATTTTGTAAACTACAACTTCAAAAAGGGTTAATACTCCTGAAATAAAAAGTAATTTTCTAATAGTATCCAAAATCCATCAAAATTACAAACTTATGCCTTATCTACAATGTCATTTAACGTTTTGTAAACAAGATGCACGGGGAGTCCCATCACATTGAAATAGGAGCCTTCAATCTTAGTTACGGCTATTTGCCCAATCCAATCTTGGATGCCGTAAGCACCTGCTTTATCGAAAGGCTTAAAGGTGTTGACGTAATAATTTATTTCGGCATCGGACAAGGCTTTAAAGGTCACTTTTGTGATGTTGTGCAAGGTTTTTTCATAGTCTGTTGTCGTGAAGCACACCGAAGTAATCACCTCGTGGGTGGCATTGCTTAAAGATTTTAAAATTGAAATCGCGTCCGCTTCATCGGCCGGTTTTCCTAAAGCGGTATCGTTGTGCCAAACGATGGTGTCGCTGGTGATTAGAATGTCTTTGGGTTGCAATTCATCCTTAAACGGTAGTGCCTTTAATTGCGCAAGATAATTGCTGATTTCAAAATGCGTTAATCGGGGAGGGTATTCTTCTTTTACGGGCTTTAACCGAATTTCAAAATTTAACCCTAAATCCTTGAAGAAGGCTTGCCTTCTTGGGGATTTAGAGGCTAAAATAATGTTGTGGTTTTTGAGTGTTTTGTTTAGCATTTGAAGTTTTCTCGAACTGATTTAATCTTCGTTTTGGACTGCGGGAACTTCTTTAGCCGGAAAATAGTTCTTGGTATTATTTTCGATTGTAGCCTTGAGACGCGCCAAATTAGTTTCCTCCTGTGCTTTAATGGAACTTCCCATCAGCGCCATCAACGATTTAGAAAATGGTCCATTGCCTTTAGTGGTTGTAGTTGAGCTAATTATTGTCTTTCCGTCCTTAGATGCCATGTTCAATTGGTAATCCATGGTCATGAAATCGGATTCAAACAGCATCGAAATAGATTCGTTGGGGACAATTTCTGTTATGGTTTCTTTAATCATCATTTCGGTTCCATCGGCAATAAAATACACATTTGATACCGCTTCAACAGTGCCCGGAGTCCCGCTGACGTGTTCAACTTTTTGAAATCCTTCCAACCATTCCGTCATTTTCTCTTCATCCTGTGCAACTGCCCAAGATTCGGCCAAAGGTTTGTTTGCCTGAATTTCACAATCATAACTTATTTCAGATTTGATTAATCCCAAAAGAAAAAAACCAATGACCAAAACAGCTAAAATTCCTAAGATGTACTTTAAATATTTCATGATTCTTGTGTTTATATGTTTAGTTCCATTTTATTGTCGAAGTCTTTAAGATTCCAAAAATTGAAAACGTTTTAGCACTTCTGCTTCGATGGATACTCGTTAGAACTATCCCTTCAGAAGGACATATTTGTATAAAAGTAATGAGAGAATGCCAAAAAACATAATCCATTTGTAAAGGTTGCTGATCAAAGTGGCGTCTTTTTTTGCTTTGGCACAAAATAATTTGATACTAACGTAAATCAATGGACCAATTATAAACAAAAGGAAATAGCCCACCATCACTGGGTATTTGTACAAATCCGAAATCACATAAAAGGTAATGCCAAAAAGTATTAAAAAGTTTAAGACTGTCAGCAAATTTATGGAACGTTCCCTACCAATGGCAATGGGCAAGGTGTGCATTGCCGCCTTGTAATCCCCATCGATGTCCTCAATGTCTTTGGCAACTTCGCGAAGCAGATTGATGGCAAATGCAAATAATCCGTAATCCAAAACTATTTTGAAATAGGTGAGTTGCAGGTCTCGGTTTAAAGCAGAAATATTGGGAGTGAGTTCAAATAAGCCAACAATCAAAATGCTTAGTGCCACCAAAACGGAAACAGCCACATTCCCAATAATTAGAAACCGTTTCAGATAACTGGCATACATATAAAGCAGAGCTGAAATGACCACAAAAATGGAAAAATAGGCAGGTTTCCCAATGCGACTCGACAGATAAAACCCAAGTCCAACGCCGATAACATTTAATGCGATAAATAAGTTATAAGCCGTGGCCACTGAAATAGATTTACCGACGATAACTTTATCCGGTTTATTAACGGCATCTGTTTCAATATCATATATATCGTTAATAACATTGCCAGCTCCCGCGATACAAATTGTTGCAAGAATCAATAAGGTGATTTCAAATCCATCCAAAGCCGTATTGGCCCCAAAAGGTTCCAGAAGGCTATATTTAATGAGGAGTTGCGCAACCGCAATCATTAAAAGGTTTTTCCAACGAAAAAGGTTTAGGAAATTCAAAAGTTTAAAGTTATAAGTTCAAGGTTTCATTTTAAACTTTTATCTGACTGCGAACTGCTACTGACCACTGCCAACTGAACTCAGTCATATTTAGCATCAAAATTGCCATTCCATTTGCCCTGTACCTTCAGCACCTGTTCAATCACATCCCTGGCGGCCCCTTTGCCCCCTTTTTTATGGGATACATATTTTGAAATCGCCTTAATTTCGGGTACAGCATCCTGTGGACAACAAGGCAGGCCAATGCCTTTCATTACAGGGTAATCAGGAATATCATCGCCCATATAAAGTACGTTTTCGGAGGAAACTCCTTTTTTTCGGAAATAGTCGTCCAATTGTTCAATTTTATTGTGGGCACCCAAATAAATATCCCTAATGCCAAGTCCTGACAAACGTTTTTTAACGCCTTCATTACTTCCTCCCGAAATGATGCAGACGTTAAAACCTTGGTCAACCGCAGTTTTAAGGGCATAACCATCTTTGATGTTCATCGTTCGGAGCATTTCTCCCGTAGAGGTAACGTGCACTGTACCATCTGTTAAAACGCCGTCCACATCAAAAATGAATGTGGTGATATGGTTTAAGTATTCTTTATAGCTTTTTTCCGCCATGGGTATTTTGAATGGATTGGGTGATTAATTTATAAATGTCTTTGTGCCGTTCCTTTTTCAGAAGCGCCAAATGCTTTTTAATGGTTTTTAGGTTGCCGCGCATGGCAGGGCCAGTTTGTGCCATGTAGGGTGACATATCTTGGACTTTTCGGGCGGTTTCCATAATTAGCGGTTTCAGCAGGTCGAATTCCGTAGCTTCCGACTCAGTGATTTCGTGTGCAATCCGGTACATTTGATTAGTGAAATTGTTGACGAAAACGGCTCCTAAATGCAATACCCTGCGCTGGTCGCTATTCACTTTTTTTACGGGGCTACCTAGAGATAATGCCAGAGATTTTAATAGATGATAGTCGGCTTTGTCAAGTGTTTCAATGCAAATCGGGACATCCTTAAAATCTACTTTCGCGGATTTGCTCAAGGATTGTAAAGGATAGAGTACGCCACGTTTATGCTTTTTGTCCAAATCGTGAATGTTGACGCTTCCAGCAGTGTGTACCACTAATCTATTTTCAAAAGGCAACTGCGAAGAAATACCAGCAATGGCCTCATCAGCAACGGTTAAAATATAGATATCTGCTTCCTCTAAATCCTTGATATTATCTGTAATGGAAACCTTATTCTTATAAGATGAAATGCTGTTGATGCTTCTGTTATACCATTGTTTTACAGTTGCTTGATTGGATTTGTTTATAGCCTTAAATAAATGTGTGCCAACGTTACCAGCCCCAAGAAGTACTACTGAAATCATTCTGCTAAAATAAAGAAGAATTACGATTTAAGATTTACGATTTATGATTTTTTAATGAGCGAGTATCGCTTTAAAATTCTAATTTTGAACTATGGTAAAACAGGATATAAAAACTAGGGACGATGTGTTTTTATTAGTGAAATCGTTTTATTCCAAAGTGAGGAAAGATGAAGTTTTAGCACCTTTTTTTAACGAAACGATCGAGAATTGGGATGCGCATTTTGAACTACTGACTACCTTTTGGGAATCCAGTTTGTTTTTGAAGACCAGATATACTGGCGACCCTTTGGAGGCTCATGTTAAAGTTGACAAGGCTTTTGGGCATAGTATTACCGAAATGCATTTTGGTATTTGGCTCAATTTATGGTTTGAGACAATCAATGAATTGTTTGAGGGTGATTATGCCGAAAATGCCAAGCGGCGTGCTAGAAAGATGGCAACTTTTATCCATTTGAAGATTTTTGAGGCGAGAAAGTAAATGTCATTCAGAGCGAAGCGAAGAATCTCATCCTTATCATGAGACCCTGAAACAATCCCGATAGCTATAGGGACAGGGTGACAAAATCAACTAATAGATTTCGTCATCCTATAATCATCCATCACAAAACCGTTTCCAATATCAATAACTATATCTTCTTGTTTAACAAACCCCATTTTTTCATAGGCTTTAATGGAGTCTACATTGTTTTTGTTCACTGTTAATTGTATATAGGAACAGTTTAGTTCCAATGCCTTTTGTTCAATAAATTCCATCGCTTTCTTTCCAATGCCATGGCCTCTCAGAGATTTTAGCACATAAATCTTGCTTAAGAAAAGCGCGTCTTTATCTTTTTTTATGGAAATGTAACCGGTTTCTTTTCTCTCGAATTTCAATATGAAATAGAGGTACCCTTGATGGATTTGTTCCTGAATAGCTTCAAAGGATTGAAATTTTTTCAACATGAAGTTGACTTGGTCTATTCCAATAATTGCCGTGTAGTGTTCCCGCCAAATTTTATCGGCCAGATTTTCAATTAATTTGAATTGCCTTTCCTCTGCGGCTTTTACAATCTCAGTCATATCACATAGAAAAATATCATGAAGAAATGACAAATGGCGCCCGCCAGCACAAAAAGATGCCAAATCACGTGGTTGTAGGGAATTTTTTCAATGGCATAGAATACGATGCCCAGAGTATAGGCCAAACCCCCAGCAAAAAGGAAAAGTATGCCTCCGCTCCCAATGACTTGCGACAATGCGGAAAAATCAAAAACTACCAACCAGCCCATCACGAGGTAGAGCAACACGGAAAAGAATTCAAACCTGCCCGTAAAGAATACTTTTAGGATTACGCCAAAACATGCAATGCCCCAAACCGCCCAAAATAATTTCCAACCAATGCTTTCTTCCAAAGAAATTATAGAAACAGGTGTATAGGTGCCAGCAATTAAAAGGTAAATGCTAATGTGGTCGAGGATTCTAAAATAATGTTTTCGCCGTTCTGTTTTGGAGGCATGATAAAAAGTGGAGGCCGTAAACAAAATGATAATGGAAAGCCCATAAATGATGACGCTAAATAGGCTCCAAGGTGTTTTCTGCGTTTCGTAAATGATAAGTAGCACCAAGGCCACAATTCCAAACAAAGCCCCAATGCCATGACTTAGGCTATTGAGTTTTTCTTCAAAAGGCGTTTGGATGCGCATGGCTTACTCCTCGGTTTTATTGTACAGCCATTTATCCGTCAGGTCATAAAAATCAATATCCAATGCTGATTTCTGACGTTCTAAACGTCCACTTTGGAAGTTTCGTTGAAGGATGTCTTCAATAAGGTAGTCCTCCTTTTCATTTAAAGGGTCGTATTCCTTTTTTAACGAAATGTCGAACATGGTGGCAGTGGTATTATACCAAAAGGCGCGCCAGCCACTTCGGAGTTCTTTTACCAAATCAAATGCCGTTCTGCCCGTTTGGCGATGAATCAACTTTACTAAAATTTGACCTTCGGTACGGGTAAATTTTTTCAGTTCTGCAGAAAACTCTTCCTCAATGTATTTTTGTACTTGCTTGGTATATTTTTTTTGTTGTCTTTTTTTGGTGATGGTTTTCAATCGCTGTGTTAGTGAGTCTAACCTTTCTGCGGCAAGTTTCGCGTAGGGGTAAACCTTTATGGTTTTTTTTCTCAGGATTAAATATCGAATTCTATCCTTCTTACTGTCAAATTTCAACCTATGTAGCAACATCACCTCGTCCAGATCAATAGACTTTCTGGGCACGGAATCGCCTTCAATAATGAGGTACTTGATATCTGTAGAATCCTTTTCCACATCGGTCACCTGTGACAAAGCAAAAAAAGGCAAAAGGACGAATATATATTTAAGGTAGCGCATTGCAGATTCCTTTGGAGCAAAAACAGTTCCAAAATTAAGAATTTACATTCTGTTAAACATCCATTTTGTATTTATATTATTATTTTAGTGCAAATTTTTTACATATGTCGAAGCAATCAATTCTCAACGAGAAATCTCTTGAATTTTTAGAAAAATATTTAAATAATGCGGCTCCCACGGGTTACGAATGGGAGGGCCAAAAACTATGGATGGACTACCTGAAGCCTTATGTGGATGAGTTTATAACGGACACTTATGGCACTGCGGTGGGCGTTATTAACCCCAAGGCTAAATATAAGGTGGTGATTGAAGGACATTCTGATGAAATTTCATGGTACGTTAATTATATCAGCGATAATGGGTTGATTTATGTGATTAGAAATGGCGGAAGCGACCATCAGATTGCGCCGAGTAAAGTGGTCGATATCCATACAAAAAAAGGCGTAGTAAAAGGCGTTTTTGGATGGCCTGCGATTCATACACGAAATAAAGCAAAGGAGGAGCCGCCAAAATTGGATAATATTTTTATCGATTGCGGATGCGCCAATAAGGAGGAAGTTGAAAAATTAGGAGTCCACGTAGGTTGTGTGATTACCTACCCGGATGAATTCCATATTTTGAATGAGGATAAATTTGTATGCCGTGCATTGGACAACCGCATGGGTGGTTTTATGATAGCTGAGGTGGCACGGTTATTAAAAGAGGACAAGAAAGAATTGCCTTTTGGTTTGTATGTCACTAATGCCGTCCAAGAGGAAATCGGGTTGCGTGGCGCTCAAATGATTACCGAAACCATTCAGCCTAATGTTGCTATAGTAACCGATGTTACACATGACACCACGACGCCGATGATAGAGAAGAAGAAGGAAGGCCACATGGAAATAGGTAAGGGGCCGGTAGTGGCATATGCCCCTGCTGTGCAACAAAAATTAAGAGATTTAATCATCGATACGGCTGAGGAAAAAGATATTCCTTTTCAGCGTTCGGCGCTATCAAGAGCAACGGGAACCGATACAGATGCCTTTGCCTACAGTAATGGGGGAGTGGCTTCTGCGTTGATATCCCTACCATTGCGATACATGCACACCACCGTAGAAATGGTGCACAGGAATGATGTTGAAAACGTGATTCGACTGATTTATGAATCCCTCTTAAAAATAAAGGACGGAGAAACTTTTAGCTATTTTGAATAGTGGAATAATCGTCCCAAATTAAGAAACAATTATCTTGTTTTATTATTAGGATGTTTTATATTTGCACCGCTTTAATGGTCGCGTAGCTCAGCTGGATAGAGCATCTGCCTTCTAAGCAGACGGTCACAGGTTCGAATCCTGTCGCGATCACGGATAAATAGTCCAAACAAAAAAAACGCCAAGTTTGCTTGAGCGTTTTTTTTGTTTGGACTATTTTCAAAGCGGAACGTTTTCAGGATATTCAATCCTGTCGCGATCACTACTTTAGACTAATAAAGTCTATAAAATTCTAATAAAAGACGTTAAACCTCGATATTTTCGGGTTTTTGTTTTTTGGGATTAGTCATTATATCCCATATGTTCTAGCCCTATAATTAACCCTTTTCGAAATGACTCAAAAAGAATTTAACACACACAAGTGATTAAAAGTATGAGCGAAATGTTATTTTTGAGAATCTTTAAAACAATATAGAAATGCCCTTTAAATAAACTAGAAGATAATGATGAAAAATGAATGTTTTATGATATTATAACAGCATTGAGGAAGGAAATAAACATTCTCATCAATTCTAGCGCTACTATAAATGCTTTAAGGCATCTGGCCATTATGAAAACGATACAATTATTAGGTTTATTATCAATAGCTTCCTTAGGCCTAAATGCACAAACATTTGCAGAAGTAAGTGCTGTTTCTGGAATAGATCATATCTATGATCAAATTGGAACTTTGGGTGGTGGCTGTGTGTTTTTTGATTATGATAATGATGGTTGGGAAGATTTATATATTGTAGGTGGTAGAACAAGAGATGTCTTGTATAGAAATATGGCTAATGGGACTTTTGAAATTGTTCCAAATGCAGGATTTGATATAACAGATAATTTCTATACAACAGGTGTTGTAAGTGCTGATGTAAATAATGATGGTTATAGAGATTTATTTATTACTACCTGGGGAGGGCGTAATCCTGGAAGTAATTTTAAAAGAAATCTACTTTTTTTAAATAATGGGAACGGTACTTTTACAGAGTCGGGTTTAGTTGCGGGTATTACTGAGGTTAGTTTTTCTATGGGGGCATCAGTGTTAGATTATAATAAAGATGGTTTTTTAGATATTTATGTGGTTAATTATATAGAGAATCAGGATGATTCGGAGGATGATCAAGGAAATGTAATATTTAGTCATACTTGTTTTGAAAATTATTTTTACGAGAATAATGGAGATGGAACATTTAGTGAAAAAGCACAAATATTAGGATTAGACAACACAGGATGTGCTTTGGCTGTAATGCCAACTGATTTTGATCTAGATCACGATCAAGATATATATCTGGCAAATGATTTTGGAGCTTATATTGAACCCAATGCATTATATGCCAACAATTACCCACAAAGTTTATATAGTAATGTATCTCAACAGACAAGAACCGACATTGGAATATTCGCTATGGGCATTGCATATGCCGATATCGATAAGGATAATGATTTTGATTACTATCTCACAAACCTAGGTAGGAATGTGCTTCTAAGAAATAATGGGGACCAAACATTTACCGATGATAGTACATCAGCAAATGTTGAAAACACCTATGCACAAGACGGTAATGGAAGTGAGTTTCTTACTACAGGTTGGGGAACGGCTTTTTTAGATGTAAATAATGATACATGGCCAGATTTATTTGTTGCTAATGGAAAAACACCATCAGCAAATTCAATTTCAACAGGAGAGGACGACCCAAATAAACTTTATATTAATAATAATGGTATGACATTTACCGATATATCCTTTGAATCTGGAATTGGTGATTCCAATAGAGGAAGAGGGATGGCGTATTGTGATTATGATAAGGATGGTGATTTAGATATTGTAGTTGTTGTGCAAACCCATTCGGTTGGTACGGATGCGCGAACAACATTATATCAAAACCAATTAAACCCTGGTAGTACTCAGGGTAAAAACTGGGTGCAATTTAAACTTGAAGGTGAATCAATTAACAAGGATGCTATTGGTGCAAAGGTGAAGCTTACAGTAAATGGTGAGCAACTAATTCAAGAAATCCATGGTCAAGGGAGTCACTGTAGTCAACATTCATTGGTTGTACATTTTGGTTTAGCAGATAATGATGTGATTGATAATGTAGAGATCATTTGGTCTGATGATTATAGTCAAAATTTCGAGGATGTCACTCCTAATCAACGTTACAGGATCAAGGAAGGGAATGATCTTTCAATAGAAATTTCTGGCTGTACAGACCCTAATTCTTGTACTTATAATCCAACTGCAACTGTTGATGATGGTAGTTGCCAATACTTACCGCCAAATGACATTTCAGGAAATACAGCATCTGGGTTTTACAAAACAGAAACATATACTTACAATGCCACTTCTGGTTCACAAGTATCTTGGACAGTAGAAGGAGGTAAAATTATCAATGGTCAAGGCACAAACAATATACAAATAACATGGGAATTTGTAGAACAAGGAAGAGTCATTGCTTTAGAAAGTGGCAACTCTTGTTCTAATAGTGAAGCAGAACTAATTGTAAATCTTCATATCGATAATTTATCAGAAGATACTTCTATTGCTAGGATCTGGAATGAAGCACTGCTAGAAGCTATTCGTGGAGATTATGCAAGGCCTACAGTACATGCCAGAAACTTATTTCATACCTCCGTAGCCCTGTATGATGTTTGGGCAATTTACGAAAGTACTAAGCCTTATTTAATAGGTAATGAAGTACATGGGTTTACGAGTGATTTGGTTGAATTTGAACTAGCTGAATCAATAGCTGCATCTAAAGAAAAAGCTATGAGTTATGCCGCTTATCGTTTACTTGTACATCGATTTGAAGATTCTCCAAGTGCAGATACATCTTTAGAACGCTTTAATCTAATCATGAAACAATTAGGCTATGATATTAGTAATATTTCTATGGATTATCAATCAGGAGATGCCGCTGCTTTAGGGAATTATGTTGCACAAACTATTATTAATTATGGGTTTACCGATAACTCTAGAGAAATAACAGGGTACGATAATGCTTTTTATCAGCCAGTAAATCCGGCATTGGATTTAAACGGACCTGACGCCCTAACAGGTATCGTAGCCTCTAGCAAATGGCAACCATTAACCTTTAATACTTTTATTGATCAGAGTGGTAATTTAATAGAAGGATCTACACCAGAATTTTTGAGTCCAGAATGGGGAGCAGTACATCCTTTTTCCTTATCAGATTCAGATAAGGAAACTTTTAGCAAAAATGGAAATGATTATACCGTTTACCACAATCCAGAGGCACCACCACACTTAAGTGGAGCTAGTGCATCCTCTAGAGAACAATACAAATGGAACTTTGAATTGGTGTCTTTATGGAGTTCTCATTTAGACCCAACCGATGGGGTGATGTGGGATATATCACCAAAGTCCATTGGAAATATAGATATTAATCTGTTTCCTAATTCATACGCCAACTACCCTGATTTTTATAATGAGCTAGAAGGAGGTGATATCAGTTTAGGTCATGCTATAAATCCAGTAACAGGACAAGCCTATAAAACCCAAATGGTGCCAAGAGCAGATTATGCAAGAGTATTGGCAGAGTTCTGGGCAGATGGCCCAGATTCAGAAACACCACCAGGACATTGGTTTACCATACTCAATTATGTAACAGATCATGAACTCTTTGAACGAAAGTTTAATGGACAAGGAGATGAATTAAGTCCCTTAGAATGGGATGTAAAAGCCTATTTTATATTAGGAGGAGCCTTACATGATTCCGCGATAGCCGCATGGGGTATAAAAGGATGGCATGATTATATACGTCCTATTTCAGCGATACGATATATGTGCGAGCTAGGTCAAAGTACAGACAATAACTTGCCAAACTATAACCCTGAAGGCATAGAATTGAAAGAGGGTTATATAGAAGTTGTTCAGGCTGGAGATCCATTAAGTGGAATAAACGATGAGCATGTTGGTGAAATAAAACTAAAGGCATGGAGAGGTCATAATTTTATAGACAATGCCACAACCGATGTAGCTGGTGTAGGATGGATCTTGGCAGAAAACTGGTGGCCTTATCAACGTCCAAGCTTTGTAACACCGCCTTTTGCAGGTTTTGTGTCTGGGCACTCAACTTTTTCTAGAGCCGCTGCTGAGGTAATGACTTTAATTACTGGAGATGCGTTTTTTCCTGGAGGCATGGGGGAATTTGTAGCCAAAAAAGATGAGTTTTTGGTATTCGAAAAAGGCCCTTCAGTAGATGTAACCTTGCAATGGGCAACGTATAGAGATGCTTCAGATCAAACGAGTTTGTCGAGAATTTGGGGAGGTATTCACCCACCAGCTGATGACATTCCGGGAAGGCTCATAGGTAAACAAATTGGTATTGATGCTTACAATTTTGCCTTACCTTATTTTGAAAAAAGTAATACTTCTGATGACGAATTAGAGATTGTACTGTACCCGAACCCCATTGAAGATAATCTCTATTTAAAAAATTTAAAGGGTACTAGTACGATACAGTTATACTCCATTAATGGACAACTTATATTCAATGACACAATTTCGGCAACATCAGGTAGCTTTGATTTAAAAGCATTAGCGCAAGGTGTTTATATTTTAAAAGTCACCAGTGATTCTGAAAATGTAAATCAAATTCTGATAAAGCAATAGATAGGTTTAAGCTTATTTATTTTTCCAATTTTCAAAATCAATTAAAGTTTGCTGGTCTGTTGTTGGGTAAAGACCAACAATAGTCACCTGTTCTAAAAACAAAATCTTCAAAAAGAGTCATTTCCTCACACTCATTAGCTACTTCTTCAGCTATATTAGAAGGAATAATCATGACACCATCACTATCTCCAACAACATTATCATCAGGAAAAACAGCCAAATCACCACTGCCAATAGGAACATTAATATCCATAGCTTGATGTAAAATTAAGTTGGTTGGAGCGGAAGGTTTAAATGATATGAAGTAAAATCTAATACCATAATTTCACCTAAATCTCTAAAACCACCATCGGTTACTATTCCAGAAGCACCGCGTTTCATAAGCCTAGTTATTAATATAGCTCCAGCTGAGGCTGTTCGAGCATTTTTTCTGCTATCAATAATTAAAACGGCTCCTTTGGGACATGTTTCGACAGCAACTCTTTCTGGATGATTTGCATCTCGAAATACACTAATCGGATTTAAATCTTCTCTTGCAGGAATATATCTTAAAGTGAAAGCTTCTCCAACCATATTTTGATTAGTTCTACCAAGAGGCTTTACGTTTTGAAGAAATTGATTTTCTAACACTTTCTTGAATAGGCAAGTAGCAATGGTAGCAGTACTTATATTTTGAAGTTTTTGGCGAACAGAATTTGTGAATTTCTTCATTTGTGATATTTTATATAATCTGGATTGTAAGGAATGCCAAAAACCATGTAGTGGCAGTGGTTTCCAAAAGAATGGCAAGCAATGCTATTACTGTCAGTTATGTAAAATTAGTAAATAAAAGAGTTATACGTTTTCAGGATATTTAATCCTGTCGCGTAATCACATTGAAACCGTTAAGACAGGCTCAAAATAAAGGCACTTACTTTTTTTATTTGATTCAATACTTCTATATTTATCCAGCTATACATTTTGGTTCTCGATGCTTAGGTTTCTGTTTTTAATTGTGTATTTGGGTTTTGGATTTTGGTGTGCGGGTCAACCAGGGAAGTATGCATTTAGTCACTTAACTACTGCAGACGGTCTGTCTCAAAGCTCTGCAATTGCCATACACCAAGACCGCCTAGGCCAAATTTGGATTGGTACAAGAGATGGTTTAAACAAGTACGACGGAACAGAATTTACCATCTACCGTAATGAGGAAGGTAACCCCAAATCTATTAGCAACAATGATGTTTTGGCGATCCATGAAGATGGGCAGGGAAATTTGTGGATTGGCACTTATAACGGGCTGAATAAATATAACCCCAAAACAGATTCATTTACACAGTACTTTCACCAAGAAAGTACGGACGCACTAGCCAATAATACTATTTGGAAAATATCCGAGCTATCCGATGGAAATATTTATTTGGGGACTTCTGGTGGACTTTCGGTTTATGACCCAGTTAGCAAAAAATTTAAGAATTATTTGACTGAAGGCCTTACTCCTGCAGTACGGCGCGTTATGTCGATTTTAGAGATGTCCTCGGGAAAAATACTACTGGGTACAGGGGCAGGCGTTTTTGAAGCTAAACTAAGCCAAGATTTCAGTGTTAAACGAATTGAGGGCAGTGCTATTTATAGTATCCAAGATTTAATTGAGCTCAAGGATGGTACAGTTTTATTAGCTACCCAAGAACACGCCTTGATAAAGTTTAATCCAAACAGTTACAGGTTTGTTCCGTTCATAGAAAAAGAAACTAAGAAAAGTCAAATTCAAAATATCAGACAACTTTTGTTAGACGATAACGGCTTACTTTGGGTTGGCTCTTATCAGGGGTTGATACTTGTTGAGTCCAATGAAAGTGTTAGAATATTACAAGCCGATATTGATGATGTCCGTAGTTTAAGTAAAAACTCCATAAAAGCGCTATTCAAAGATCAAAAAGGTTCTATTTGGATCGGTACATATTATGGTGGTATCAATATCTGGGACCCTTCCAATAGTAATTTCCAAAATATTACGCAAAATCAATTCGGAAAGGGGCTTAGCTATTCCGTTGTAAGTTCGATTGAATCGGATGGTAAAAATGTTTTTTTTGGTACAGAAGGTGGTGGATTGAATGTGTGGGATAGAGAAAAAAATTCTTTTTCCTATTTGACAGCGGACAATTCGGTATTATCGGACAATAATATAAAAACGCTTAATAGCCTTAATAAAGATGAGCTGTGGATAGGTACCTTCAAAAACGGATTACAAGTTTATAATACAAGGGAGAAACAATTTGAACCTTCTGCTTTACCACCTGATTTAAAGAAGTTAATTAATAATGTAGGGGTATATGCTGTAAAACAAGATTCACATCAAAACATTTGGATAGGAACTTTTGGCAAAGGCGTTTTTAAGTTTAGCAAGGAAACCGGAAAATATCAACGTTTTAAACACTCAGATTCCAAAGCCAATACCTTGTCAAATGACTTAATTCGATCAATTTGTACTGACAAAGACAATAATACCTGGATTGGCACACAAAAAGGGCTCAATAAAATTAGTACCTCAGGGACTATAACACATTATTTGTATGACGAAAAGTTGCAATATGGTGAAGATGTTGTGGCTTTATTACAAGATTTATCAAATACTATATGGGTAGGAACAAAGTCCAAAGGCCTGCTTAAGATAGAAGGAGATAGTATTAAACCTGTTTCTATTAGAATAAATGATGTAAGGGTGTCAGCGGTACGAAGTATTTTGGCAGGCGGATCCGGCCTACTATGGATGGGGACCAATCAAGGAATTGTTTCTTATGACAGTAAAACTAAAGCCGTTAAATTGTATAACCAAAGTGATGGGGTTATCAGTAATGAATTTAATGACAATGCCAGTCTAAAGGTTGACAACTCAACATTCTTTTTTGGTGGACCCAATGGGGCAACGGTCATAAGTACGGATAGGCTCCATGAAAATGAGTATTCACCCCAAGTAATTTTAACCAATTTTGAAATTAGGGATGCTGATAAAGCGAATGCCAATAATAAGATTTTAGAATACACCCTGCCTTTTACCGATGATATAGAACTGGACTATAATCAAGGAAATTTCAGCGTATCATTTTCAATTCCAAACTTCATTAATTCTAGCAATAATACTTACAAATATCGGCTAAAGGGCTTAGAGCAGGAGTGGAATATTACCCAAACTAATACGGCAAATTACACCATCCAGAAACCCGGCGAGTATATTTTTGAGGTTCAGGGTGCTAACAATGATGGGGTATGGAATAAAGATATTACTCAACTTAATATCCGAGTAGCACCGGCACCCTGGCGTACTTGGTGGGCTTTTGCAATTTATGGTATTTTAATTTTAATTGCCTTATACTTTTTGTATGGTATCCAGAAAACTAAAGCAAAACTAAAACACGATCTGCACTTGGAGCATGTTGAGGCAGAAAGAACAAAAGAGATTAATAAAAGCAAGCTGGAATTCTTTACCAATATTTCCCACGAGTTTAGAACGCCGTTATCGCTAATCCTTGGGCCACTGAAACAAATAATAGAAAACTACCAGGGAAGCAGTAAAATGTACAAAAAGCTCCTTGTTGTTGAAAACAATGCTGGCCACTTATTAAAATTGATTAACAGGCTAATGGATTTCAGGAAGTACGAAAACAATTTGTACAAATTAAATGCGGCCGAGGGCAACATTGTCAAATTCTTGCGGGAAATATTCCTTTCCTTCAGCGAATATGCTAAAAATGGCCATTACAATTTCGAGTTTGTTTGTGCTGAGAAGGAAATCTTGGTGTATTACGACCGCCATAAATTGGAACGTGTGTTTTACAATTTGATATCCAACGCTTTTCGCTATACCCCAAAGGGAGGTAGTATTGTAGTACGGATAGAAGCGTTGGAAGATGCAATTAGGATTAACATCGAAGATTCTGGAGTAGGTGTAGCAAAGGAGTTTCAGGATAAAATATTTGAGCGCTTTTTTGAGGCATCAAACCAAAATAAGCAGGACAATGATTATACGAAGGGGACAGGAATAGGCCTTGCCATTGCAAAAAGTATTATCCAATTGCACAAAGGCACTATTAAAGTTGAGGATAACCCAACTGGGCAAGGTTCTATATTTTCGGTAACACTGCCATTAGGAAATGTGCATCTAGAGGCATCGGAGATCATTGAGGATTTTAAGTTTAGTGAAGACATATCCCAATATGTTTCTCAATTAGAGGCCTTAAATGCAACCAATGGAGATGAAATAAATGTAAAAGACCCGAATAAAAAAGAAACCATATTGGTTGTTGAAGATAATGCAGAGCTTAGACAATTTATCAGGGATGTACTAATACAAACGTATAACGTCATAGAGGCCGAAAACGGAAAGAAAGCGTTTAATCGAGCGAAAAAAGAGGCTGTAGACATAATAGTAAGTGATGTCATAATGCCTGAAATGACAGGGACAGAATTATGTTCAAAGATTAAAGGAGATTTAAAAACAAGCCATATACCAATTATACTTCTAACGTCAAGAACATCCTTAGTTTATAAATTGGACGGGCTCGAGAGAGGTGCCGATGACTATATAAGTAAGCCTTTCGATATTTCCGAATTTAAATTGCGTGTCCATAATTTGTTGAAGGCTAGGGCAAAATTAAGAGAGAAATTTACAACCAATGATGTTTTAAAACCTAACGACGTTATAATTTCATCACACGACGAAAACTTATTTAAGAAAGCCTTACACATAGTAAACGAAAATATAGGTAATGAAGACTTTGATGTTAGGCTTTTTTGTTCAGAACTGGGTGTAAGTAGGACGATGTTGTTTACAAAAATTAAAGCGTGGTCCAATTTTACCCCTAACGAGTTTATTCTACATTTTAGAATGAAACGCGCCGCTCAGTTAATGGAACAGGGAAAACTCAATATTTCTCAAATAAGTTATCAAGTTGGATACAAGGATCCCAAGTATTTTAGCAAGTCTTTTCAAAAAAAGTTCGGTGTAGCGCCTTCAAAATATACCGATAAATTTCATGAATAGTATTTTTTTGATATGTTAAAATATTGGTAATCAATAATCTGTATTTTTTTACCCCCTTTTTTGTATTTCTGTATCTGCGTTTTGTTTTAGTTTTAGGCTCATGAAAAACGAGAGGCTAAAATCTAAATACATTGAGATTATACTAATACTAGTAATAGTTGTATTTGGGTTGATTATTATTTATTTGATTTAATATTAAGTAGTGAACATTTACAGGAAACAACATAAGAATTTTTAAATTCAATAATAGTTGAATTCTCATCTGTCCAAGCGATATATACTCATATAGATATGAATTTTTAGCTTTTCATTTTTAAGTTTTAAATATTTGTTTATATTTGGTGAACCAATTTGGAAAACCAATTTGGTTCACCAAAAAATCAAATGTACAACATTTAGAATATTGAACTGCATAACACTCAAATCTATTCGATGGGGTATATGGATTTAATAACCATTTTAACTAAGATTAACTTAAAATTAAACTAATGAGGAAAACTAAGCATTTGAAAAACGCATTCTTACTTTTATTGAGTTTGTGTTTTGTACTCAGCGCCAACGCGCAGGAGAAAACAGTGAAGGGAACTGTAACATCCAAGTCGGATGGGTCAGCATTACCGGGAGTAAATGTTATTGTTAAAGGTACTACCACCGGTACATCAACAGATTTTGATGGTAATTATACCATTGATGTTAATGATGATGTAGTGCTCGTCTTTAGCTATGTAGGGTATGTAACTCTTGAAGCTAAAGTAGGTAGCTCGAATAAACTGGATGTACAATTAACAGAAGATTTAGCTGCTCTAGATGAAGTAGTAGTGGTAGGTTACGGCTCTCGAAGAAAAAGTGATGTAACCGGAGCCGTATCTTCGGTAAAAACAGAGGAACTTAATGCTTTTCCAGTGTTAGATGCAGCACAAGCGCTTCAAGGTCGGGCAGCTGGGGTAGTTGTTCAATCTAATAATGGAGGTGAGCCAGGAGCGCCTATCAATATCAAAATTAGAGGTAATACTTCTATTAATGCTAGTAGCGCACCTCTTATTGTAGTGGATGGTTTTGTTGGGGCGGTTATGCCACAACCAAATGATATCCAGTCCATAGAGATTTTGAAAGATGCATCTGCAACAGCTATATATGGTTCTCGTGGCTCAAACGGGGTGGTTATGGTTACCACAAAGAAAGGTAGAAGTGGTAGATTATCGGTTGAAGTCAATTCAAACTACTCTGTACAGAATACTGCCAATGAATTGGATTTGCTTAATGCCACCCAATTTGCTACTTATCAAACAGCAGTAAACCCAGGTTATTCTCCAGGAACAGCAAATACTGATTGGCAAGATTTGTTATATAGAACTGGAAGTACCCAAAACCACCAATTTTCTTTTTCTGGAGGAACTGATAAATTGAATTTTTATGCTTCTGCTACATATTTTAAACAAGATGGTGTTATTGTGAACTCTGAGTTTGAGAGAGTATCCTTCTTATCAAATATTGATGCCCAGGTTACTGATAAATTAAAATTAGGCATGAACCTTTTTGGTAGTAGAGGCGCTCAAGATGGTGTGCCAACACAATCTACAGGTGATACGGCAAATGGAGGTGGAGATGATGTTGTTTCGTTAATGTTCAGATTTGCACCAGATTTACCTCGATTTGATTCAAATGGTCAAAATACCATCAATAGTGTTGGTGATGACGTTGATAATCCATACGCCGTTGCTCTTGAATCCGTAAACGAAAGAAAAACAGATAATTACCGAGCTAATTTATATGCAAACTATGATATTTTAGAAAACCTTACGTTTAAAACGACTTTTGGTTTAAGTTCGACAAATGAAACTTTTGGTGTATTTAGACCATCTACATTAACAATTACTGCTGGTGGAATTGGTGGGTTAGCAATAATCGAGAATTTTAAAAGAACTAGTTTGCTAAGTGAAAATTACTTAACATACAAAAAAGAAATTGGTAAGGGAGATTTAACGCTTTTGGCTGGTTATTCTTATCAAAAAAATACCACGCAAAGATTTGATACAGGTGTGCAGGGTTTAACTTCTGATTCTTTTTCCTATCATAATTTATCAGGCAGCTCAGTCTCATTGATTCCTACCTCATCTTTAACACCCTCTGAAGTTCAATCCCAGTTTGGAAGATTAAATTTTGATTATGATGACAAGTACTTAATAACAGCAACAGTAAGGCGAGATGGTGCATCAAATTTTGCTGCAAACGAAAAATATGCCATTTTTCCATCAGGAGCTATTGGTTGGAAAATATCAAATGAAAACTTTTTAAAGGATCACGAAAAGATTTCTAATTTAAAGCTAAGAGCTAGTTACGGCTTAACAGGTAATCAAGCTATTACACCTTTCCAATCCTTGGCTCGTTTTGATAATGTCTATGCAGTTCTTAATGGAGAGTCTGTAAACAATGTAACACCTGATCAAGCAGCTAATCCAGATTTAAAATGGGAAACATCATATCAAACTAATATTGGTTTGGATTTAGGGCTTTTCAATAATGCAATTTCACTATCACTAGACTATTATAATATTGATACAAAAGATCTTATTATAGAGGATACCAGTCAGCCAGAGTACTTAGGCTTTTTAACACCTGCTAGTTTAAGAAATGTGGGAGAGGTGAACAATAAGGGTTTTGAAATTAACCTAAATACAAGAAACATAAGTAATGAAAACTTTACTTGGACAACAGATTTTAATTGGTCTACAAATAAGAATGAGTTTGTTGCCTTATTAGATGGTGAAGACATATTTGCCGATGCCTCTCCGGGTTATTTCAATATCGATCGTACTCATGTATTAAGAGAAGGTGAATCTGTTGGTACATTTTGGGGCTTTGAATACCGAGGCGTTTATCAAGGTGGTGCACTACCAGAAGGAACGGCACTTTTGGAAGGTGCTGAAGCTGGAGATCAATTGTTTACAGATTTAGATGGCAGTGGTGATATTACAACCGCCGATCAGCAAATAATCGGAGATCCCAATCCAGATTGGACAATGGGTATAACTAATAACTTTACTTATAAAAACTTTGATTTAAACATCTTTTTTCAAGGCGTGCAAGGAGGTGATATAATGAATCTTACTGCTGTTCAATTATTCAATGGAGATTCCAATGCTACAACGGATATATTAAACTCTTGGACACCATCAAATACAAATACCAATATTCCTCGTGCAAAGCTTAGAGGGAAACAAATTTCTTCTCGATTTGTAGAAGACGGTAGCTATATTAGACTTAAAAATATTGCAATAGGTTATACATTACCTTCAGATATTACTGAAAAAATAGGGATGCAAAGCGTAAGGCTTTCAATTAGTGCGCAGAATTTGTTGACTTTCACAGATTATTCTGGTCTTGATCCTGAAGTAAGTTATTTTGGAGCAGGAGGTGGAGACAACGCTGACAGCAATACTGTTAACGGATTTGATTTTGGAAATTACCCAACTGTTAAATCAGTTAATTTTAGTGCAAGTTTAAGATTTTAAAAGTAAATTAAAAGAAAAATATAATTATGAAAACATACAAAATTTTGTTCTTATTGGTAGGATTATCAATACTAGGATGTTCAGATTTAGAAGAAGACCCAGTAGGTGTGCTTGCTCCGGAAGGCTTTTTTCAATCAACAAGAGATATACAAACAGCAGTGAACAGTACCTATGGGCACATGGCTCATGAAGACTTTTGGGGGCGAAAAATGTCTTTAACAATTATGCTGCGCAGCGATATGGTAGATATTGGAGACCCAACTACATCTTCAAGAAGAATAGAACATAATGATTTTAATGTGCCTGATGATAATGGAATGATTTCGGGTTATTGGAATAGACTTTACCAAATTATAGCAGCCGCCAATAACGCCATTGCTGGAGCTGAACAAGTGGATGCGGCAGAGGGTATTAAAAACCCAATTACTGCACAGGCCTATTTTGTTAGAGCTTTTATCTATTTTCATTTGGTAAGACAATTTGGAGACATTCCTTATATTGATGCTCCAGTAACAGATGTAGATGCAGCAAGTTCTATAAGTAAAACTTCAGTAGCTGATGTGTACACAAACATTATCGCGGATTTAGAATTTGCTAAAACGTGGTTGCCTAATACGCAATCTGCAAGATCCATACCTGCAAAATCTGCAGCACACTCCTATTTAGCCTTGGTCTATTTAACAATGGGTGAGTATCAAAAAGCTTATGATGAAGCAAAGGGTGTTATTGATAATGAAGCAACCTACGGACTAGCTTTAGAGCCAGATTTTCAAGAATTATTTAATTCAGCAACTATAGACGGTTCAAAAGAGCCCATATTTGCTTTAGACTTTAATGGGTTTACTGATGGGGACGATGGTAGAGATTATCAACCGCCTTTAACTGGTCTGAGAAATGACGAACAATATGCTCCAGATATTGTTGGTGGAGGTTGGTCAGTAGCTGTGCCCTCTCTTGAAGTATTTAATACTTGGGATGACCAAGATTATAGAAAATGGGTAAGTTTTGACGATACAGCGGTTTTTAAATTTACAGATCCAGTTACAGAAGAGGTAACATTTGAAGAAAGGCCATATACTGTTTTTAAAGAAAGTGGAAGTAGTGGTAGAGGTGTAAACCGTCCTCATATAGCTAAATATACGCGTATGACAGGACCAACTGCAACAGGAAACGGTAGAGGTTCTAATCATAATTATTCTATGATGCGTTATGCGGAAGTATTGTTAATTGCGGCAGAGGCTCTTAATGAAGTTAATGGTGGTAGCGCGGAAGCTCATGGCTATGTAAATAGAGTTAGGGAAAGGGCAAGAAATGGAGCATTAGGCTCAATGCCTTCCTCATTTCCTGCTGATGTTGCTGGATTGTCTCAAGATGAATTCAGAACTATGGTGCTGGACGAGCGAAGATTAGAGTTGGCCTTTGAGTTTAAAAGATGGTATGACATTGCTAGAAGAAAAATGGGGTCTCAAGTGTTTAGTGCTTCTGGATTAGAGGGAGAAAAACCAAATTTTGACCCTAATCAAGATTACTTATTGCCATTGCCTGCAGATGAATTAGCAAGAAATTCTAATTTATTACCACAAAACCCTGGGTATTAAGTCAACGAATAGTTTAATGTTTAGAGTTTGGTTTTTATTAATTATCCTTGGATTTACATGTTTCTCATGTAAATCTGAGGATAAAAAAAATAAGGATACTTCAAAACTAACCATAGATGAGTTGCTTGAAGTTAGATATTCTAAATTTCTTGATTATGATCTAGATTCATTAGCCTTTGCCAGAAGTTATTCCCATAAAGAAAAGGCTATCAATAAACGACCTTCAAAAGATTGGACTAGTGGTTTTTTTGCTGGTAATTTTTGGCAAATCTATAAACTCAGTGGTGACGAAGCGTTTAAAGAGCGAGCTAAGGCATGGACGGCCTTTATGGAGCGTGAAAAGTTTAATGCCGGCACACACGATATGGGCTTTAAGATTTATTGCTCATTTGGGGAAGGTTTAAGTGTTGAAGATAATCCAGTCTATAAAGATATTATTGTCCAAAGTGCAAAAACATTGAGCACCCGATATAATCCGCATATTAAAAGTATCCGTTCCTGGGATTTTAATAAGGAAAAATGGCAATTCCCAGTGATTATTGATAATATGATGAATTTAGAATTGCTCTTTGAAGCCACTAAAATTTCTGGAGATAGTACTTACCACAACATTGCAGTAAATCATGCCAATACCACATTGAAAAATCATTTTAGGCCGGACCATAGTACATGGCATGTACTGGATTATGATACGATTTCGGGGCAAGTTAGGGGTCGCGTTACCCATCAAGGTTTTGGTGATGAGACGGCTTGGGCCAGAGGGCAAGGTTGGGCGATAAATGGTTTTACAATGGCCTATCGGTACACAAAGGATAAAAAATATTTGGATCGTGCAGAAAAAACGGCCAATTATTTTATTCACCATAAAAATATGCCAGAAGATGGGATTCCGTATTGGGATTTTGACCATCCCGACATTCCGAATACCTCGCGTGACGTGTCGGCAGCGACCATTGTAGCTTCGGCTTTAGTAGAACTATACGGATACACCAAAAATGAGGACTACAAGGATTATAGTAAAAAAGTGGTGAATAGTTTAAAATCCAAAAACTACATTCTTCCAAAAGATCTGGATGTTCCATTTATTTTAGACCACAGCTTTGGGGATTGGTCCCAACGTCATGAAATGGACGTGCCCATCGTTTACGGCGACTATTACTTCTTGCAAACCATGTTAAGGTTACAAGCTTTAAATTAGAACAATGAAAGAAAGGATTGCCTATATAGCTCTTATTGTCTTGTGTGTTTTGTCAATAGGGTGTAATTCGTCAACAGATGGGTTAGCAAAATCACGTTCCAAAATAAATATCAATAATGATTGGCTTTATTTAGAAAACAATTCCAATACTATTAATGATGTTTTGCCTGAAAATAATTGGCAAGAAATTAATTTGCCACATACTTGGAACGCACTTGATGCAACCGACATTGTCCCTGGATATAGAAGAAGCGCAAGCTGGTATAAAAAAGGCCTTACCATAGAGAATGTTGATTCAGGCTATTACTATCAACTTTATTTTGAGGGTGCTAACATAGAAAGTGAGGTATTTGTTAACGGTAATAAAGTTGGAGGTCATATTGGGGGCTATATGGGTTTTTCTGTTGATATTACGGATGTAATAAAAAGTGGAAGCAATGAAGTTTTGGTTAGAGTTGATAATAGTTATAATCCAGAGGTGATTCCTTCTCAAAAAAGCGATTTTTTCATTTTTGGAGGTATTACAAGGGATGTTTGGCTAGAAATGCTTCCAAAGCAACATCTTTCGAATTTAAAAATTTCAACCCCTAAAGTTTCTCAGGCTAATGCCGAATTATTGGCTGAAGTATCGGTGAATAATTCAGGTCTAAATTCAAAAGTAAAAGCTTCAATATTTGATAATGAAGGCAATGAAGTGTCATCCTCGTTTTTTGATGTTGTAGAGAGTAGGTCAAAAATTATGTTTAAAAATATTCTAAATCCCAAACTTTGGCATACATCTTCCCCAAATTTATATACCCTTAAAGTGGAATTGATGGATGGCAATGACACAAAGGATCAATTGTCTGAAAAAGTCGGTTTTAGATGGTTTGAATTTAAAGACCATGGAGCTTTTTACCTAAATGGTGAACGTTTGCTGCTAAGAGGTACTCACAGGCATGAGGAGCATGCAGGTGTTGGTGCAGCTATGAGTAACGCTCAGCATAAGGCGGACATGCAACTTATAAAAAGCATGGGCGCCAATTTTGTGAGGTTGGCGCATTACCCGCAGGACCCTGAGGTTTATAAGGCCTGTGACGAGTTAGGTTTATTGGTATGGGACGAACTACCATGGTGCCGTGGTGGTGTTGGCAATGAGGCCTGGAAAACCAATACCAAAACCATGCTAAAAGAAATCATTGAGCAGAATTACAATCACCCCAGTATCATATTATGGTCTTTGGGCAACGAGATTTATTGGTTGCCCGATTTTGAAGACGGAGACAATCCTGAAAAAATCAACACTTTTTTGAAGGAACTGAACGATTATGCCCACGAATTAGATCCTTCGAGAAAAACAGCGATTAGAAAATACTATGAGGGCGCAGATATTGTGGATGTGTTTTCTCCCTCGATATGGTCTGGATGGTATTCAGGTAGTTATAAAAGTTATCAAAAGGCCATTGATCAATATAAAAAGCAATATCCACATTTTTTACATGCCGAATACGGCGGATCCAGTCATGTAGGCAGGCATTCCGAAAACCCAATAACAGGCGAAGGTAAAATACAATCCGATGGCTGGGAAGAGGCTATAGTTCAGACTGATGTAGCCAATATTGCCCAAATTGGGGATTGGAGCGAAAATTATATTGTGGACCTGTTCGACTGGCATTTGAGGATTTCGGAGAACGATTCAACATTTGTCGGGAACATCCAATGGGCATTTAAGGATTTTGGAACACCTTTAAGACCCGAAAATGCCATTCCTTATATGAATCAAAAAGGCCTAGTCGATCGAGCGGGGAAACCAAAGGATGCCTTTTATGTCTTTAAGAGCTATTGGAGCGATGAACCCTTTGCCTATATAGAATCCCATACTTGGAAAGAAAGACAGGGGCCAAAGGGAAAGGCAAGAAATATCAGTGTTTATAGTAATTGCGACGAAGTTGAACTTTTACAAAACGGTAAAAGTTTGGGAGCTAGGAAAAGGAATACGCTCGAATTTCCGGCATCGGGGCTGAATTGGGACGTCAGCTTTGTTAATGGTTCAAACGGCTTTAAAGCAATAGGTAAGACTAGGGCAGGGGACACTGTTAGTGATACAATTAATATAAACTATAGGTACGTAAAAAACAGCAAAGCACGATCCTTAAAGCTAGATTATAAAGTCATGGATAACGGAAACTATCTCATTACCGCCACAGCAATAGACGGGCAGGGTCTAAGATGTTTGGATTATGAGGAAAAAGTATATTTTCAGTGCCTAAACGGCGGAGAGGCAAAAGTCAGTCAAGGCACCCCTACGGGGAGCGAAGTTATTGAAATGGCAAATGGGCAGGCGTCTATCGAAATCCTAAGACATTCAGAAGATAAGCAGATGCAGGTTATGGTGCTTAATCAAAGCTTTAAAGGGACTTATCTGAATATTGAATAAAAAAAATCAACTTTAGGCCCGAAGACTGAATTCCTTGTTTATTCCCTATCTTGTTATGGTATTTCGCCTTGAGTCCGTTTTATTTCATTTGCACTGGCTATTTCGAAACGTTTTGGAGCATTCTTGGAGAGCACTCACATCATTTAAAAGAAATTATTTGTATGCTACCAATAAGCTAAAGGTTGAAATAGACCTATCGACAATCCAGTTAAATCAAACTTAAAGAGTTGTTTTAGATATGAAACTGACCTCTACTCTTTTTACCTTTTCTTATTAAAGGGAGGGGATCGTTCTTTTAATCCTCACGACCAATAGTGGGGATTATCTGTTTTATTTTCTAAACTAAAGTTTTGCGGATTCTTCTCAGCCAATTTTTAGAGCTCCTAATTCTACAGCTTTCGTAACTACAAAGTACGTGTTTTTATCCAAGGGAATATCCAGTTTTTGTCGCACCCTTCGCATATAAGTAGAGATGGTTTTCTCGTTTAGCGGGTTACCATTTTTGTCAGTCATCTGTTTAGCAATGTCCTTGTTTTTTAATCCTTTAGCAGTTAGGCTGAGGGCCAATTGCTCGTTTTTGCTTAACTTTTTCATAGTGTTTTTTAAATATTTAATTCAGCTAAGTTAATCAACTTTTACTCGAGTTTCGCGATTTGCCAGTTCCCAAGCGGTATAAAAAATAAGTTGCGCCCTTTTTTCAAGTAAATCGTACCTGATTTTATCCGGGGTATCGGTCGGCTTATGGTAATCCTCGTGTACTCCGTTAAAATAAAAAATCACTGGGATATTGTGTTTCGCAAAGTTATAATGATCCGACCTGTAATAGAAACGGTTGGGGTCGTTTTCATCATTAAAGGTATAGTCCAGCTCCATATTTACCGTAACCTTGTTGATGGAGTCAGATACCCAGTGTAATTCTTTACTCAGTCTGTCCGAGCCGATAAGGTATACATAATTTGGTTGCTCGTTGTGCTTTTCATCCACCCGACCAATCATATCAATATTCAGATTAGCAATGGTGTTTTTTAATGGAAAAATGGGATCTTCATCAGCATAGTACCTCGATCCGAACAATCCGATTTCCTCACCAGTTACGTGAAGAAATGCAATGGAGCGCTTGGGGCCGTTACCATCATCTTTTGCTTTTTTAAATGCTTCGGCAATTTCCAAAATGGCAACTGTCCCTGACCCATCGTCATCAGCACCGTTATTGATTTGTCCATCTTCGGATGCCCCAATATGATCAAGATGTGCGGAAATAATAAGAACTTCGTCCGGTTTTTCACTCCCCTTTATAAAGGCAATCACATTTTCAGAATCCCCATCAGCCCGGCCTTCAAAGTAATCCTTGGGTATTTCCTGAAAATAGTCATCTTCGGAAATCGGTGATGGTATGTCATTACTTTTATAAGAGTCCTTTATGTAATTGATTGCTTTTTTTTGCCCGGACTCCCCAGTTTTTCTGCCTTCAAATTCATCCGAGGCATAAATATACAAGGCATCCTTTAACTCCTCTGCCGTAATGGTTTTAGCATAGCCTTCTGGATTGACAATCTTCTTTGCCTTTTTGTTTTGTGAATTACTACAGGTTAAGATTAGAGCCGACAAAGCCAGCAAACTGGTTAATTTTTTCATCTTTGGTAAATCTTATTTAATTCAAAAATACGTTATTTTCATCAAGAACCACTCTTTGTTCTTGATTTGCAATCTGCCAAGCGGTTGCAAAAATAAGTTTGGCACGTTTAGTAAGTAACTCGTAATCAATCTTGTCAGGAGTGTCAGTGGACTTACCGTAATCTTCATGTTCTCCACTAAAATAGAAAATTACCGGAACGCCTTCTCTTGCAAAATTGTAGTGGTCTGATCTGGAGTAATAGTGATTTCTGTCGTTTAAAGCATTATATTTATAATCCAAATCAATATCTACATATGTGTCGCGTATAGCTTCAGAAGTAAAATGTAGTTCTTTGCTATGTCTGTCAGAACCAATGATATATATATAGTCCTTGTTGTCAGCATGTCTTTCATCGCTTCTCCCGATCATGTCAATATTTAAGTTAGCGATAGTATTTTCCAAGGGGAAGACAGGGTTTTGAACATAGAACTCAGAGCCAAGTTTGCCCAGTTCTTCGGCAGTAAAATGTGTAAATAAAATACTTCGCTTTGGTGGATGCCCATTTTTAGAGGCTATTTTAAACGCTTCGGCAATTTCTAGGAGTACCACAGTTCCAGAACCATTATCGTCTGCGCCATAAAAAACTTCACCATCTTCGATGCCTTCATGATCCAAATGTGCGGATAAGACTAATATTTCGTTTGGTTTTTCCGAACCTTCAATATAGGCTAGAACATTTTCTGAGGCGCCAATGTCATCCGGGAAATAGGATTTCGAAATACCTTGGAAATAGTTGTCCCCACCAAAGGGAGATTTAATACCTTGGTCGATGTAATAGGATTTCAAAAATTCTGAGGCTTGTCTTTGCCCTGGTTCTCCAGTCTTTCTACCTTGAAATTCTTCAGAAGCAAAACTGTAGAGCAATCGTTTTAATTCATCCGCAGTAATAGTTTCAGAATAACGTTCTACTTCCGCACTGTCTATTACGGTAATATTATTTTTGATATTTTCTACCCTTTCGGAATACCGAGGGGACGCACATGTACCAACAAGTGATAATAGGAATAAAATGCCAAAGGTCTTCATGTGTAGTCAGTTTTAGTCACATGTAACTCGCAATTGTCCGGATTTGGGCCAATGAAAACTTATGCTCGTTTCATTTTAAAACGACGCAAAGATATGAAAAAGTGTAAAAAAGAGACTACTCATCAAGATTAATATCGTCCAGCTCAAGTTCTTCCAATTCTTCAATAGCTTCTTCTTTGGAGGCTTCTTCTTTTTCAACCAGAGCCTCGGTATTTCCAATTTCGGTCTTTGTGAAAATGGATTTGTAGGTTGTGAGGGCAAGTGCAATTATCGTGAGGAAAAATGTAAATTGAATGATTTTTTTTACTTTTCCGGTCTTCTTAGAAAAATAAAATGCCAGTAACCCAAAAACTAAGGCCGCTACTGCTGGGAAAATAGCCAAATTGGAAACAGGCAGAACCGATAAAATGATGGCCAAAATTGAGGTAATCAGTGCCAGAATTGTAAATAATTGTCTCATAATGTCAGTCTATTAATGTTTTAAGCCAGAGGCGGATTTAATCTTAAGTTCGCCATTTCCCACCGGAATTTTAAATTTTCCGTACACCATAATTTTGTTGGCATCGGCCGTCAGCCAGACTAAATTATCCCTGTTGCCTTTAAGAACATCAGACTCGTTACTACTTACAGCCAGTTTGTAGCAGGTTTTTTGTCCAATGGCTGTATTGATAGTTTCCTTCCCCAGATAAGTGATTTGAGCCTTGGTTTCCTTTCGGTCAAAAAGAATTGTAAAGGTCTTTTTGCTTCCAATTTGCATGGTTTCGTAGTCAAATAAGCGTATGTTGTATAGCGTAGAAACAATGTCTTTAGTGCCTGAATTGATATTTACTGTTTTGTTCTCCACCCAGTTATTTCGTTTGGTCTGCACCGATTTTACAGTTTTGGTTTTGTGGCTAAAGGTGTATTTCATCGCTTTAGAATAACCGCCCTCATTAATATCACGTTTATATAAATACGGTGTTAGGGTTTTGGGGTTTACGTAGCTTTCGTATAAATCCCTAATCTTAAAAAAGTTGTCCCATTTGCTGTATGTTGCCGCTGTGCATTTAAGACGGAGCAAAGTGGCTTTAGAGGTTTTAATATTGCTGGTTTCCATGGTCACTTGAGCAATGTCATTCAAAATCCCCGACATATTATAAGATGCAGTGTATACCAGTTTTTCGCCTGATGCAATGGCATTGTTTTGTGCTTGAAGAGCTAATGTGGCCAAAAAGAAGAGCGCCAAAAAAATTCGCTTCATAAAACTTGATTTAGAGTTTATAACGAACAGTTAATCATTTATTGTGCCGAAAATACGATGCTTTGTCATTTTGAACTAATATTTTTTGATTTACATTTTAACGCTTAACTTTAGCAAACTAACGGTCAACCAACCCTCTAAGATTGATGAAATATGTCTTTTGCATACTGGTATTGTTCTCTCTCAACTGTAAAATTCACAGTCAAACAAAAAAAATAGATAGCCTAGTATCCGTTTTTCGAAACACCACTTCCGATTCACTTAAGGCGCAAATGTTGAAAGATATTTCATGGGAATATCTGAATTCCAGAGCGGATAACGAGGAGGCGGAAAAAAGGATCGATAGTTTTCACAATTTTAGTTTGAGGCACGATCTGCAACGGTATGTTGCCATGTCCAAGTATCAATATGGGGTTTTGGAACGTCAAAGGGGTGATTATACCAAAGCGCTGGCGTATTTTGAGGAGTTTATTCAACATGCAAAAAATAGTAATGAAATTCTTGCGCAGGCCGATGGGCTCTATCAAAAGGCTATTATTCTAGATGATCAAGGGGAGTCGGAGGAAAGTTTAAAGATTTACTATGATATTTTAAAGATTTACGAGGAGCAAAACCATGCATTCGGAAAAGGTTTCACACTCAACGCTATTGGTGAAAATTTAAAAAAAGCTGGTAAATACGATACGGCGCTTGAAACTTACCGAAGTGCGATTGAGATTTATACCGAATTGGATGATACAATGCAACTGGCCAATTGTAACTATAATATCGGTGATACTTATTTGATTCTCAAGGAATACGATAAAGCTACCACATATTTTGAAAATGCCTTTGAACTTGATAAAGCGGTTGGTAGTCAGTGGGGAATGGCCTATGACCTCGAGGCTATGGGGAAAGTCGCTAGTATTAAGGGGGATTACCACAAAGCACTGAATTATCATTTTCAGGCCCTTAAGATTAGGGAGGAGTTGCAACAAAAACGGGAACTCTCCATGAGTTATACAGAACTGGGTAAAAACTACACTCAATTAAAAAATTATGATGAAGCTGAAAAGTTCCTAAAAATGTCTACAGAAATAGCTAAGAATTTAGGTGACAAGGAACGTTTAATGTTGAACTATGATATTTTCTTCAAACTATTCAAAGCGCAAAGTGATTATGAGAATGCCCTAGAATACAGCATAAAATTGGCTCAGGTAAAGGACAGTTTGTACAACGAGACTAAATCCCAACAAATTGAGGAACTTCAGACACGGTTTGATACAGAAAAAAAGCAAAACGCCATTATCGCTCTTGAAAAGGACGCGGAAATAAAAAACTTGAAGTTAAAACGGCAAACCACATTTAGAAATATAGCCATTGCCATAGTAGTGTTGGTATTGTTGATTGCTTTCATAGTGTATAAACGATTTCAATATCGGC
Source organism: Hyunsoonleella aquatilis (assembly GCF_014270105.1). Taxonomy (GTDB): domain Bacteria; phylum Bacteroidota; class Bacteroidia; order Flavobacteriales; family Flavobacteriaceae; genus Jejuia; species Jejuia aquatilis. The sequence goes on along the minus strand of NZ_JACNMF010000005.1, from coordinate 99,667 downwards.
GATCGCTTGAGCAAAAGGAGATAGAAAACGCACGCATGGTAGCCAAAGCCAAAGCGGAGCAGGAGCGACGGCTAGAACTAGAAAAGATCGATAAATTGAAAGACGAATTCCTGGCCAATACCTCTCACGAATTGCGTACACCGTTAAACGGAATTATCGGTTTATCGGAATCCTTAAAAGATGGAGCGGGAGGGAAATTATCGAAAAAAGCAACTGAAAGCTTGGATATGATTACAAGTAGTGGGAGGCGTCTATCCAACTTGGTCAACGATATTTTGGATTTTTCAAAATTGAAGAACCAAGATTTAAAATTGTCGCCAAAACCAATGCATATTCATGCCGTGGCGGATTTGGTTTTAAAAATATCCAAAACCTTAATAGGAGGAAAGGACATAACCTTAGTAAACAATATTCCGGCTTCGGCACCATTGGTGGAAGCCGATGAAAACAGGCTAGAACAGATACTATATAATCTGATAGGGAATGCCATTAAGTTTACTGAAAGTGGATTTATAACAATAGATGCTGAGGAACAAGAAGATAAACTCCTGATATTCATTTCGGATACTGGAATCGGCATCGCAAAAGAAAAACTCAAGGATATTTTTAAATCTTTTGAGCAAGTGGATGGTTCGGAAGCTAGAGCATATTCAGGCACAGGGTTGGGGCTTTCCGTCACAAAACAATTGGTAGAATTACACGGTGGCGAAATCAAGGTAGATTCTGAACTTGGAGTGGGCTCTACATTCAGTTTCACATTACCGATTAGTGATGCTGACGAAGCGGATATAATTGAAATAAAAGAAGAAATCATTCAAGAAGTTGTGCCTGATGATTTGGATAATACTATCGTTGAGACTCCGGCAGGCGCGGAGCTCGATGCATCCCAAATCAAAATCTTAATTGTTGATGATGAGCCAATTAACCGGCGTGTGTTGGAAAGCCATTTAACATTGACAGGCTACGGCGTTAAGGAGGTTAGCAGCGGCAGTGAGGCTCTGGCATTATTGGACAAAGGTTTAAAATTTGATTTGGTTTTGTTGGATATTATGATGCCCTATATGTCCGGTTACGAGGTCTGTGAAACCATCAGAAAAACCTACCTAGCCAGCGAATTGCCTATTATTCTTTTAACCGCAAAAAATAGGGTGAGCGATTTGGTTACTGGGTTTAACGCAGGGGCTAACGATTACCTCACCAAACCGATTTCAAAAAATGAGTTGTTAAGCCGAATTAAAACCCATCTTAACCTTTACGGCATCCACAAGGCAACGAGCAAATTTGTGCCATCGGAATTTTTAAAATCCATCGGAAGGGAGTCCATCACGGAAGCCAAGCTTGGAGATCATCGCAAGAAAGAAATCACTGTATTGTTTACAGACGTACGAGACTATACTTCCCTTTCTGAATCCATGACGCCGAAGCAAAATTTTAAATTCGTGAGCGCTTATGTACGCCGAATGGGTCCTCACATTAATAATAATAAGGGCTTTGTCAACCAGTATATTGGCGATGGTATTATGGCACTGTTTCCAGAGGATGCCACACATGCGCTCAAAGCATCCATTGAAATGCAAAAAGCGATTTCAGAATATAATAAAAGACGGCTTTTGGAAGGGTATCGGGAAATTTCGGTAGGTATGGGATTTCATACCGGCCCTTTGGTAATGGGCATCATTGGAGATGACACAAGAAATGATCCTGCTATAATTTCGGATACGGTCAATACGGCGTCTCGGGTGGAAGGCGTTTCAAAATACTACGGAGCTAAAATTGTGTTAAGCGAAAACAGTTTGGAAACCGTAAAAGGCAAAGCCAATTTTAATTTTAGGTTCCTCGGAAAAGTGATGGCCAAAGGCAAAAATGATGTTATCGGTATTTATGAGTGTTTTGATGGTGACGAAGAAGAAAGCATTGCCTTAAAAAAGAAAACCTTAACCGATTTTGATAAAGGTTTTGAATGCTTTTTGCAAAAGGAATTTAAAAAAGCATCAAAACATTTTCAGAAGGTATTGACTAAAAATCCAAAAGACGGGGTTGCCAATTATTTTATGGGCTTATCCTTGAAATATGTCGATTCCGGTGCTCCGGAAGATTGGGAAACCTTTAATCGAATGAAGGTCAAATAACCATTATTTATAAGTCAATTGCCTTTTGATGCGGTTATCTTGAATCAGTTTATTTCTGTTGACTTTGCTTTCTAAGGAGGCCATTGCCAAATACTTGTCAAATCGATCACCCACCTGTTTTTGAGCTATTTTCATTAGGGTTTTGAATTGTGCCTCGTCCTTTTGAAACAATTTTGAAAACCGTTTTTCTAGCTTCAAATACTCCTGTATTTTTATAGAAGGAACACCTGAATCCAATTGCATTGGGTTTAATCTTTTTTCCATTCGGCGAGGATCGTTTCGATATAACAACCATTGTCCGGAAGCCACAGCCAATTTGTGGTATTGACTTGGGTGTTTCACGTCAATGCCATGTGAAGCACTGTGGCAATACGCAATAATTATCGACGGCCCATTAAAACTTTCGGCTTCGTTGAAAGCTTTTAGGGTTTGCTCTTGGTCTACACCGATGGCAACCGATGCCACATAAACATTGTCGTAGGTCATCGCTAAGCGCCCTAAATCCTTTTTCTGCTTTTGTTTTCCATTGAAAGCAAATTTAGCCTGTGCTCCGAATGGTGTGGCTTTTGAAGCCTGTGCTCCTGTATTGTCGTAAACCTCGTTGTCCAAAACCAAAATATTTACATTCTCGCCCGAAGCTAAAACGTGGTCAATACCGCCGTAGCCAATATCGTAGGCCCACCCGTCACCACCAACGAGCCAAACACTTTTTTTGATTAAATTTTCAGAAATATCCAAAAGTTGTAAAGCTTCCTTTGATTTTAGCTTTGCCAATTCTAGATTAAGCAAGTCTATATTTTTTCGTTGTTCCTGAATTTCCAACTCGGTGGTTTGCTTTGCGTTTAGGATTTTGTCAATCAAATCATTGTCCAATGCTTCGCGCAAAGAATCCAAAAGATATTTCGCCTCTTTTTCCTTTTGGTTGATAGACATTCTAAAGCCCAAACCAAATTCCGCGTTGTCTTCAAAAAGTGAATTTGACCAAGCTGGCCCGTGTCCATCTTTATTTTTGGCCCAAGGTGTTGTGGGTAAAGCGCCCCCGAAAATTGAACTGGCTCCGGTTGCATTCGCTATTAACAGTCTGTCCCCAAACAATTGGGACATCAATTTTTGGTAAGGCGCCTCACCACAACCTTCAACACCACTTGAATATTTAAATAAAGGTTCTTGCAATTGTTGCTGGCTTACTTTCGCAACATCAATTTTTGTGCGGTCAAATTCTGGAATCGTTTCAAAATAGTTCCAATTCTTTTTGGCTTCTTCTAATTCGTCTTGGGTTTTCAAGGTCAATGCTTTAACAGGACAGGCATCCACACAATTATTGCATCCATTACACTGTTCTGGATTAATTTGAATGGTGTATTGCATCAAGTCGAAATCAGCCGAAGGAATATGCTTAAAGGCTTTTGGAGTGTCATTAAAATTCTCTTCGTTATAAACCTTGATTCGAAGTGCAGATTGAGGGCAGGCCATACTACATGCGCCACATTGAGTACAAAAATCTGTATCCCAATTGGGTAAATAACTATTATTTTGTACTGGATTGAATCTAGAAGTGTCTGTTGGGTAGGTGCCATCCGCAGGCATTAAACTTACTGGGATGTCATCGCCTTTTCCGGATAAAAGTTGACCCAAAAGGCTTTCGTTAAAGGTTTTGTCAAATGCTTCATTTGATGAAACTTTTTTAGAAGTTGAAGCAATATCCACTTTATAAATCCATTCGCCTAAATCCGCAACGTTATCATCATAGTAAAGGTCTTTTTTCATTGCTAAAAGACAGCCAAAAAACTCTGATAGGTCATTAGGTTTTAAAGTTTGATTTGCTTTTAATTCATCAATGTTGACAATAAAAAGATTGATTTGTTTTTTAATAATTAACTCTTGATTTTCAGCCGAAAGCGACTGCCAAAATGCTTTTGACGTTTGTGAAGTGTTGACCAAAAGCGTGCCCTCTGGTTTTAAGTTGTGAAAAATTGTATCGTTTTTAGTGAAGTGTGCATTTTGACAGCCAATAAAGTCGGCATCCTCGATTAAATAGGGTGACTTTATGGGTGCATCACCTATTCTTAAATGAGATATATTGTATGAATTCGATTTTTTATAATTGATTTGAGTATAGCCCTGAACAAAAGTATTGTCCTTTGCTCCGACGAGTTTTAGGGCGTTTACAAAATCAGGGGTAGCTTCTTTTTCATGATAAAAGATGGCTTGATATTTATTTGTATTGATGTTGATGGATTCTGAAATATCGAGGCTTAAATGAGTGACATCGTCTTTTATTCCAACGGTAAAATTGCGTTTAGGATTTTCGCTTTTTAGATTTTGAAAAATGGCGTTCACCATGGATGGGGTAAATTCCTTTGAAGACAGTCCGTAACGGCCTCCAATAACTTCAGGGAAAGTGGATAGTTTTTTATTTTGGTAGGCTTCAAAAATGGATTGGAGCGTATCCAAATATAAAGGTTCGCCTGATGTTCCAGGCTCTTTGGTGCGGTCTAAAACGGCTATGGATTTTACCGATTTTGGCAAAGCCGAAATCAAATGTTTTGTGCTGAAAGGCCTAAACAGTCTAACTTTAATCAACCCGTATTTTTCACCTTTTTTGTTGAAATGATTGATAGTGCTTTCAATGGTTTCTGTGGATGATGCCATGGAAATAATAAGGTGTTCAGCTTCGGGATGACCGAAATATTCAAAAAGCTGATAATGTCTTCCCGTTAATTCGCCAAACTTATCCATTGCATTTTGAACAATATCTGGGCAGGCATTATAAAACGGATTGATAGCTTCCCTACTTTGGAAAAATACATCTTCCGCTTGTGAGGTGCCTCTTAAAACAGGGTTGTTTGGAGTTAAGGCATTTTCGGCATGACGTTTAATATGGTTTGGATTGATTAACGAAAGAATGGTTTCATCATCCATTAGTTCGATGTTGTTAATTTCATGCGAGGTTCTAAAGCCATCGAAAAAATGCACAAATGGAATGCGGGATTCCAGTGAAGCTGATTGTGAAATTAAGGCAAAATCATGCGCCTCCTGAACCGTTGCACTGGCCAACATAGCATATCCCGACTGGCGAACGGCCATCACATCACTATGGTCCCCAAAAATGGACAAGGCGTGGGTGGCAATGCTTCTCGTGGCAACGTGAATCACATTTGGGGTCAATTCCCCGGCTATTTTATACATATTGGGCAACATCAAAAGTAAACCTTGTGATGCTGTAAATGTTGTAGATAAACTTCCTGTTTGCAAGGCACCGTGCATGGCTCCGGCAACGCCGGCTTCACTTTGCATTTGAAACGCCGAAGGGATTTGCCCAAAAACATTTTGTTTGTTTTCCGCACTCCATTGCTCTGCCAGTTCACTCATTTCAGAAGCCGGTGTAATGGGATAAATTGGGAAAACCGCATTAGTTTTATAAGCCATTAAAGCAACTGCTTGGTTAGCGTTTACTATGTTATGGGTAGAAGTTTTCATTTTATGGTGGTGTTTGAAGAAGAAAAAAATGGCTACGCTTAATCGGTAGCCATTTTTTTATGATGGATGTTACTCCTTTACAATTTCGATAGAAACTGGAGTAGGGTTTGAAATCATATCAAATACTGGAGAGAACTTGGCTAGTCTTTCCAACTGCTCAGCAGAAGCATCAGATTTTACTTTTAATTGCATAGTGATGCCATTAAAACCGGTTCTCACTTCAGGATCCAATCCTAAAAATCCGTGTAAATCTGCATCACCTTTTATGGTAGATTCTGCACCTTCAATGTCAATACCATTAGCAGCGGCATGGTACACCATTGCAGCGGTTAAACAAGAGCTTAAAGCGTGCAATACAACCTCTGGTGGCGTAGCACCTTTATCGTCTCCCAAAAGTACATGTGGATGCCCACATTCCATAGTAAAAGTTTCTTGACGCGTAGTGTCTTCCTGACCTGCACCGTAGAATCCTTTAATGTCAGACACACAGTGTCCGCCTTCGATCCAGTTGTTTTTCGCTCTGAATTCAAATTTTGCTAATTCTGGTTGTTCTTGGATGTGTCCAATAGTTTCTACTAATTGATCAACGTTAACTCCGTTTTTTACATTTGCTGTAGTAATCATGTTTTCTAATTTTTAATTTGATTAATAATTGATTTTTTTAAATGTTTGATTGGTTTAATGCGATTGGCGTGCCAAACTAAATAAGTAATTGATAATCAATTATATAAATCAAAATAGGGAAATAAAATCAATCGCGATAATTCGAATATTAACGAAATATCGTAATTAAATCAACGAAATATCGTGAAGTTATATGGGTCTTTCGATGCCCAAGGCTTTAATCCGAGAGGCTAGGGTAGTGGGTGGTAAATCCAAAAGTTCGGCTGCTCCATTTTTACCAGAAATTTTCCACTTGGTTTGCCGGAGGGCCTTCAATATATTTTCCCTTTCTAAATTAACAAGCTCTTTAGAAGTCAAAATGTTTTTGGTGGGAATTTTTTCGTTTTCATTTTTAGAAATTGAATTTCCGGGAAGCACCGATTTCCAGTCTATTTTGCCATTATTGGAGATGATAACCGCCCGTTCGATAAGATTTTGAAGCTCACGGACATTACCGGGCCAGTGGTAGGAGTTTAGGAGGGACTTATCCTTTTCGGACAGAGCGACTATGGGTTTGTTCAGTTTTTTTGAAAATTGAGACACCATTTCCTCAGCTATCAAACAAATATCGTTACCACGTTCCCTGAGTGCTGGAACGGAAATGGGGAAAACATTTAATCGGTAAAACAAATCTTCCCTAAACTTGCCTTCTTTTGAAAACTCGAATAGGTTTCTGTGGGTAGCAGCGATAATCCGAACATCTACTTTTACTGTTTCTGAGCTCCCTACGGGGTCAAACTCCCCTTCTTGGATAACGCGAAGCAATTTGGGTTGCAATTCTAGAGGCATTTCGCCAATTTCATCCAAAAAGATGGTGCCTTTGTCCGCTAACAAAAATCGCCCCTTGCGGTCAACTGTGGCTCCAGTAAATGCTCCTTTTTTATGCCCAAATAATTCACTTTCAATTAAATTGGCTGGTATGGCTCCACAATTGATGCGTATAAGTGGCTTATCGTTTCTGTTGCTTTCCTTGTGGATGGCGCGCGCCACCAATTCCTTACCTGTCCCCGTTTCGCCATGGATCAGTACGGTGGCATCTGTTTTGGCCACTTGATGCACCAAATTTAAAGTATTTTGCATCTTGGCATCCTCGGCAATAATCCCATAACTGCTGGTTAATTCCTTGATTTCTTCTTCAAGGTATTCGGTTTGTTTAGTGAGCAAATTTATTTTGTCTTCGGCAATTAACCGGTCTTCGATATTTCTAAGGATCAAAGTGTAAAAGGGATTATCGCTCGGACCATATTTGCTAATTGTTCCTTCATTTAAAGTTTCCGTGCCATTGGAGCCTATCACTTTCACAATACTTGGCAAATATCTATTAACTTCTTTATTGTCTTCTGATTTTACAATCTTCTCAATAATAGTAGCGCTGTTTTCATCAAAAAAGAACAGCACGTTACGTTGCAAAATATCATCATTCTCCAGTAGTTTATTAGCAGAAGTATTGGTTAGTACGACTCTTAAACTGCTATTAAACATAATAATGGCATCCATCGCGCCATTAATCAACCCGCTTAATTTACTGTTGGCGTTTTCAAGCTCAGTTTTGGAAGTCGCCAAACGTTCCTGGATTGTATCCAATTCGCGATGCCGTTTTATCATTACCGACAAAATGCCCTGGGCAAATCCGCTATCCTGTTGCAACAAATCCAAAAAATCATCACGTTCAATTTTTAATACTTTAATTTTTTCCAATGCCGTAACCGAGGCCGAACGTGTTTCATTGTCAATTAGGGCGTATTCCCCAAAGCAATCACCTACCGAAAGGGTGTCATAAATGTGGCTTTTATCATGGACTTTTACGGAGCCTTCCAAAATGGCGTACATGGCTTGTCCTATTGTGTTTTTTTCAAAAACCACTTCATTTTTGATAAAGGTCTCTTTAGCGACATTATCGCATAAATGTTTAAGTGATTTATTCGAAACTTCAGAAAAAAACGGAATATCCGCCAAAAATTGAATAAGATTTATGGAAACCTCTTCTGCCATAATTGAAATGTAATCCATGTTAAAGATATTAATTACATTTTATTGAGACATACTGGAGGACTTAAAATATCATGTATGCGCGGCATGAGCCAACTTTGGATGACAATTGTCATAGTTTAAATGTTTGTAAGGCTCTAACTTTAGATACTATCAAATTCTAAGGTCATGAAAGCAATATTACTACCAACGGATTTCTCTAGCAATTCATTGAATGCCATTGAATATGCAGTTGCAATGTTCCAAGACCAGCCTTGTAATTTTTACCTTTTAAATGTACAGAAGGCTTCGGCATTTATTTCGGACGACATGTTGGTGGTGGATTCTTCGGCCACTATTTATAAGACTTTGGTGGATGCAGCCAAAAAATCAATTGAAAATATTATAACGACACAGCAACAGAAAAACCCTAACAAAAAGCATCATTTTTTCTCCATTGTGGATTATGACAATTTTGTGGATGCCATTAATCAAGCTGTGGAAAAATACCAAATCGATTTGATAGTGATGGGTACTAAAGGAGCAACAGGTTTGGATAGAATATTATTTGGGAGTAACACTGTACACGTCATTAATCGTTGCAAAACCCCCATTTTGGCCATCCCCAAAAACTGTAGGTACGAAGGCTTGCGCAAAGTGGCATTTACCGCCAATCATATTGCTTTGTACAATAGCGAAACCCTTTTGGCTATGAAGTCGATTTTGAAGAAACATGACGCCAATCTTACCATTTTGCATTTGGCAGATAAGCATAGCATAGCCAGTAAACAATCCATCAATCTCGCTTTCTTTGATGAGCATTTTAGTGATGCCAGGCACGAATATATTGATGCAGAAGATCAAGATATAGTTAGTGCAATTACGGAATACATGTACATGAACAACTTTAAAATGTTGGGCATGGTAAAAAAACAGCATTCCTTTTTTGAGCGTTTGCTAAAAACCTATCCAGAAGAGCAGATTGCCTACAATTTTAACTTTCCGTTTTTAGTGATGACCAATTTTGATCCCTAAGTCGTAAAGCCCTAAAGCTCTTGTAACATTTTTGGAATTGATGCGTCAAATAGGTGTCAATCAAAACAATATCAATCAAAAACAACCATCATGAGACAAGACAATCAACTAATAGTTATCACCCATTTAAGCCAACTGATTTCATTGGCCACCGGTTTCGGCAGTTTAATCGTGCCGCTAATTTTGTGGGTCACCCAAAAAGAAAAAGTATATCAAATGGACGCACACGGGAAAAACATTTTAAACTTCCAGTTAAGTTTAATCGTGTACTGCCTGTTGTGTATCCCGCTTATCCTTTTGTTCGGCCTCGGCCTACTGGGTTTTGTTGTGCTGGGTATTATTTCAGTAGTGTTTCCAATAATCAATGCCATAAAAGCCAGTAACGGCGAGACCCCAACATATCCACTGTCCATTAATTTTATAAACTAATGGTCAGTCAAACTAAAAATTAAAAAACACTCTTTATCTCTTAATTTTATTAGTTAGTTTATGTTAGTATGAGATAAATTAGGACGCTCACCTTTTGGTGGGCGTTTTTAGTTTTTAATATTTGGGCGTTACCCTATCGGGTCGGGCTTTTCGTTCCAAGTCCTCGCGCCCTTTTAGTGGGACGCTGTGGGCTTTCCTCTGCAATCCCTAACGCGAGTTTATTTGCCAACATCTGTTTTTAGCCCGAAAGCAATGTCCTTCTTGGAAATCAGTAGGCTAATGCTTTTCACGCAAGTATAATCCAGGAGGATGATGCGCGATATCTATCCTTAAGTTAATTAGGTAAAAGTATTTTAATTCTATTTTTTAGAGCCATTAACCAATTTGTAAATAAAAAACAACGGGATCAAGGTGAGAAATCCCCAAGTGTTTTTAGCAACGCTATAAATGATGACACCTGCGAAAAATCCAATAAGGAAGGCATTGATTATTTTGGTTCTTTTCATTTTCTATTTAGGCAAAGTACTGCAAGTAAATTACTTCATACGAAGAATATTTACAACAAATGAAACATTTTTTTTTAGTATCTTTCTGATAATGAAAATATTATTGCTATTAATCATGAAAACAATCCAAAAATTAGAAGCGAAATCATTTTTAAGTCGCACACCATCAAAGTTGTCCGTAACGTTTGTGGCAACACTCTTTTTGTTAGGTTTAACCGCCTTTATGCCAAGTCCTGAAACAGCATCAAATATAGTGCTGATGCCCGGGGTGGTATTTGAAATAGAGGTAAAAGATCACGAACAATCACCACCCGAGGTTGATATTATGGAGGCGTCCATTGAAGGAAAGAATTTAAAAATCGGAATTCCTGCAGGGGCCGATGGAAGAGGCAAAGGGCAAATGATTTTTCGTGGCGATAGAGGGAAAAATGGCGAAATGATTATTGTGGATGACGATTCAAAAGGCTACTATGTAATGGACGATGCTACATTAGAGTCCATTATGGGAGGCGTGGATCAGTCCAAAAAAATGATGGAGGAAGCCATGAAGGGCCTAACCAAGGAACAGCGTGATATGATAGAAAAAATGCAGAAGGAACATGGCACTACCATTCCCGGAATGACACCCCCAGTAACCAAACCCGAATTGACCAAAACTGGTGAAAAAGACACCAAAAAGGGATATCCTTGCGTGAAATATGAGGTACATGTCAACGGTAAGAAAACAAGGGAAATTTGGACAACGGATTGGAAGAATATCGATGGCGGGGATGAAGCGAGGGATGCCTTTAACTCCATGAAGAATTTTTATGAAGGCATTAAGGAAAGGGTAGGTAACATGTCCGGATCCAAGGATATGTTTACCGATTTAAATTTTGAAAACGGTTTCCCTGTGCTAGCCCAAGAGTTTGATGAAAATACAGGCGCGTTGGAAGGCGAATCTACTCTAAGAAGTACCAGACGCCAAGCGATTGACCCAGATGCTTTTGAGCCACCTTCAGGCTACAAAAGGCAGGAAATGTTTGGTCCACGGAATTAAACATCGCTGTCCTAGGAATAAACCATATAATTTGGACGCTCCTCTCATGGGGGGAGGTTAAGACAAGGTTATTGCTTTAAATAAACGCTATTTTCCCTCCAAGAGATTACTTGGTCGTCCCGATAGCCATAGGGGCCTCCTGGCAGTGAGGGACTTTTTACTTTGACATAAAAGTAGTCTGCTACGGTCTCTTTCTAACGTTGCACAAGAAAGTAAGTATTCTTAATTTGAAGGTTGTTTTATTTTTGGGGAGTTTCGTTTGATGTTTTGGTGTTTGTTTCAGTTGCGTGGTTTGAGCACTAAAATTAGCAAATAATTACTGAATGGAAAATCCGAGAGTATTTTCCCAAGTAGGCAAGAAGCAAGAAATTGAATATACACGTTTTTAGCACCAGTTTTTATTTTTTTAAACTCTTTCACTGATAGATGAAGTTCATTTCTGAATCATTGTTTTACTATTTTTTTAATAATAAGGTTTGAGTTTAATTCAATATATCCAAAATAAATTCCTGAGGGAATGGTTGCTACATCGATGTAATTTTGGTTAAAAGAGTTGACTTGATATACTATACGTCCATTTACATCCATTAAGTAAAAGTTCTTTATTAATGTACCACTTGCTACTTTATAGAACAATTTATTATCATTTACTGGATTTGGAAATAATTGAATTTTATCTAAATACAAATCTTGAATACCTAGGGAGGCATAATATTCATCGGCACCAACATCGTATAATCCACCTGTAGGTCTATCTTCACCATCCAAATCTTTGGTAACTTCACTAACTTCTACTCCAACATCTATTGCTGGTGAATTACTTTCGATACGATAATTGTGTTGACTTACATCAACAAATTTTGCATCTGCTACATTTGCAATAACAAGGTTTCCTTCTCCACCTAATTGATCATTTTCAAAACTAGTACCATTCCCAACATAAAAATTGTTCTTATTAGCACCTGTTATATTATTAGACTGAAAACGAACATGCCTTACCCCATTGTTTATAAATGTGTTGTTGTAGACACGAAGATTAAAACCAACTCGTGCATTAAGACCATGTTCAACGTTATCATGAAAAACGTTATTTCTTATAACAACATTTTCTGTATCACCTGCATTTTCAATTTCAATACCATCTATACAATCAGTAAATCGATTGCCTTCTATTATGACATTTTTTGTGCCTAAATGCATCACAAGTCCTTCTCCTGAACTTCCTGTACATCCAAGTTGAGTATCTTTCTCACAAGGTCTAAATCCTTTAAACACATTATTACGAACATAGATTGGTCCAGTTGTTTGCTTTAAATCAACACCATTTTCACCAGTTCGAGGTTTAGTAACTTCAAAGAGATTATTTTCAATGGTGATGTTTGTAATGTTTCCTCCAGAATGACCACATTGGAATCCATCTGCTCCAATGTCACGAAATGTACAATTACGAATGATTATGTCATGTCCTTCACTGCCTATGTTAATGGCATGTATATCTCTATCTAATAATTTTCCAGGAGCATCAATGAACCTGCAGTTATCAATAATAACATCTGTTGCGCCAATTATTGTGATGATTGGATCCTTATAATTGATAAAAGTACAGTCGGTAATTCGTGAACCGTTATTGTTAGAATCTATTCTTATAGTTCCTGCCCCTGAGTTTGCATCAAAAGTTATACCTGTGTGAATAATGGCTTGCGAATGAGTGGTTGCTGTTATTGATAGCAAACAAATAGCAATTATTATTTTTAATTCTCTTCTGTTAAACTTAGATATGTAATATATCATGTTTTTACATTTGTTATAAGTTGATAATGCTGTATTGGATTTATTTTTTTCATTACTTCTTATTACGGTAAACTATATTCTGAATTTTAAGTATGTAAATATACTATTTTGAAATGATGATATATTCATTATATAGTCAGTATACTCATGAGAAATTTATCATTCTAATGTTTTTACAAAAGAACATCGATAAAAATGTATTGAGTTTTTTTAGTGGGGGGAATGAATTGTGAACTGATAATTTTTTTCTGTAAAGTAATTGAATAAACCAATTTCGTTTCACATTGGAGCTAATGTTGCCACAGATATCCGCAGTATTAATGACTTGTATTCGACGTTAAACGAATTTCGTTATTTTTTCTGATAAAGTCAAGAATAAAAAAGCAGTAACCAAACCGATTACTGCTTTATCACTATATCTAGATTCTGAAAAAATCCCGATAGTCATCGGGACAGAATGACAGGTCTCTTTTTACCTGTGACTAGTTATTCAACATCACCGGCATCACCAACATCGTAATCTGCTCCCCATCATCCAATCCATCCACGGGCGTTAAAATACCGGCGCGGTTGGGCATACTCATTTCCAAGCTCACCTCATCAGAACTTAAATTACCTAGCATTTCTGTTAAAAAGCGGGAGTTAAAGCCTATCTGCATATCGTCGCCTTGATAATCACAGGTTAAACGTTCTTCGGCCTTGTTGCTGTAATCCACATCTTCGGCTGAAATATTTAATTCTGCACCTGCGATTTTCAAACGTATTTGGTGGGTTGTTTTATTTGAGAAAATACTAACCCGGCGTACAGAATTTAAAAACTGATTGCGGTCAATCGATAATTTATTCGGATTTTCCTTGGGAATCACAGCTTCGTAATTCGGGTATTTCCCGTCGATCAAACGGCAAATCAATTCGGAGTTTTCAAAAGTGAATTTAGCATTAGAGTCGTTGTATTCAATTGTCACTTCGTCCTCACTACCTGCTAAAATACCCTTCAACAAATTCAAAGGTTTTTTGGGCATGATAAATTCGGCAACTTGGCTGGCATTTACGTCCTCTCTGGTGTATTTTACCAATTTATGGGCATCCGTAGCCACAAAAGTCAAGCCTTCCGTTGAAAACTGAAAAAATACACCGCTCATTACCGGACGTAAATCGTCATTACCTGCAGCAAAAATGGTCTTACTGATAGCCGTGGCCAAAATATCTCCTAAAATCACAGTTTTACTTGGGTCTTCTAAAGCCACAGCTTTAGGAAATTCTTCACCACTCGCATAGGCCAAGGCATATTTTCCGTGGTTGGAGCTGATTTCAACCGTGTTGTTGTCCTCAACAACAAAGGTCAAGGGTTGCTCCGGAAAGGTTTTTAAGGTATCAAGCAATAAACGAGCAGGAATGGCCACGCTACCTTCGCTGTCACTTTCCACATCGAGGGTAGAGGACATGGTGGTTTCCAAATCGCTAGCGGAAACCGTAAGTTTGGAGTTGTCCAATTCAAACAAAAAGTTGTCCAAAATCGGTAATGTGTTTGAACTGTTGATCACACCGCCTAAAACCTGTAATTGCTTTAACAAATAAGTACTTGATACTATAAATTTCATTATGAATAAATGCGTTTAATTTTGAAAATCGCTATCTACAAATATATCCTAAACCTCTGTTTTATCGAAACAAACTTATCAACAGCTAGGTAGCGTATTTTTTCTTTCTGAAGTAGTTGAAAACGAAACCGAAAATGGCAAGCAAAGCTATTGGTAATCCAATGTTTAGGAGCCTCCAGTACGTTTTTTCAGAGGCGATTTTTTCCTGATTTAAAAAGGCAACTTCAATTTCCTTGGAACGAATGTTTATAAGTCCATTATCATCCAAAAGGTAATTCACCGCGTTAAGCAAAAATTCTTTATTGCCGTACTGTTTTCCCGTCCATCTATCAAAGCCAAGTTCCTGTGGTTGATTGCGTACTACGTCGTTTTTAATCACGTCGCCATCGGCGATTACAATCATTTTGGTATCTGCGCTTTTGTCTCTAACGTTCTCAATTTTGAAAGGTTTTACAATGTTAGCAAAGGCTGATTTTAATTCACCTTCCAATAGTACAGCAAGTGTTTGGGTTTCGTTTTTAAAGGTTTTTGGGTCAATAGGTTTGGTTACTAAATCCAAACTAATTTCCCGAGGTGTGCCTTCAGCCCTTGAAATAGGTGCTGTTTCTAAAAGAATGGTCTTTTTTGTGTTGTTTTTAAGTGTATCAATTGCATTTGCAAAGTCAAAACGTACCAAATTTAAGTTATCGGTAATAGGATGGTTGTTTCCTGAATTTGCCAATGGCGAATACGGCCATTGTAAATGCTGAAATTGCGAATCACTACCGCCACCAATGGCCAGGGTGATAGGCGCAGAATAGGGCGTGGTGGCCATGACTGGATTGATGCGCACGCCGTAATTGAAGAAAAAACCCGTGAGGTTTAAATCTCTGGCGACTGCATAGTTTTTACCGGTATCGTTATAAAGGCTGTCCTTTTCTATAGCCACGGCATCGATTAACCAAAGGCTTTTTCCTCCATGCATGGTGTATTGGTCCAAAGTAAATTTTTCTTCTTCGGAAAAGGCTTCTGTGGGCTTGCAGGAAATGAGGAGGTCAAATTCTGATAGCTCCTTCAAAGTTTTTTGAGGATTGGAGCCAACGCTATCCAAGGTGAAAGGCGCTATAAAATAGTATTCTCCCAAAGTTTTAGCAAAGTCTGCAATGTATTTGTCATCCAGTTGTGCATTCCCTTTTAACACTGCAATTTTCTTGGCTTTTGGAGTGAGCAATTTTTTAAATCCATCGGCAAAGGCATATTCCAAATGTTGCACGGAATTCCTTACTAGCTCTTGCTGGGACATGCCAATTTTGGTTTTTACCAAAGGAATACTTACAGTCTGATTATTGTAGCTTGCCAAAGCCCATGGAAAGATAACTTCCCGCGAGGATTTTCCATTTTCTTTTACTTCCAACTGCATGGGAATCAATCCTCTTTGGGTCATCACCTGAATAGTTTGTTGCCTTGAATTTTCATCCTCCAATGGGTTGATAAAGTCGAAAACAATATTGGAGTTGACATCGGAAAACTCTTCAAGTATTTGGCGTGTTTCATCTTGAAGCCGTCTGAATTCCGATGGGAATTCCTCGCCTTTTAAAAACACATCGATAACAAGGGGTGATTCGGCCAGATTTGCAATATCTTTTGCAGAAGTGCTTAAGGTATAACGTTTGTCTTTGGTAAGATCGAAACGCTTGTAAAACTGATGTCCCACAAAATTTACTGCCAATATTACAATACCCGCAATGCCAATATGTTTTATCAATTTACTCAAACTTTTTTTCAATTTGGTATTGTTCTACCTCGATTACCTTGTCGCTCTTAAAAGCAATTTTTAAGCACTCCTGCAGCGTATTAAAAGCCCCTGGCTTGAAACCTAAATTGAAATTCCAAATTTCAGGGGAATTGGCTTTCAAAGTATCATCCCAGCCAAACCATTCACTTTCCCCTAAAAGCGACTCAACCTCGGATTTAGATTTACCAATGAGCAACTTTTCATCGAGCAAATTACCGCTCATTTCATAGCGCAAGGCTGGTTTGTCCTCCCATGCCTGCGCATCAAAATATTTCTGGTGATGAAAACTAAAAAAGATATTTATTAACGGGTAAAAAATAAAAAAGTAGAAGATAGGTGCACCTACGACAGTAATCAAAAAACTTACCCATTTACGTTTATCTATAGTTGTTGCAAATATCCAAACAGCAATGAAAATAATACAGAAAGCGATAATAAATTTAGGCGTAAAAATCATTTCTTATGGTTGTTTAAGTTGAGTTTGGTAACGTACACAAAAAAGACAATAACGCTTAAAAAATAAAGAATGTCCCGAGTGTCAATCACGCCACGACTCATACTTTTATAATGATAATTCATGCCGAACTGCTCTATAGTAGTACTTGAAGTAAAATCCGTAACTCCTTCAAATCCAATAAAAAATAAAATACATAGAAAAGCAGAAATGATAAACGCGACTATTTGGTTACTCGATAACGTCGAACCGAAAACTCCAATGGCAGTGTAAGCCCCGGCCAACAAAATCAGGCCAAAAAAGGAGCCAAAAGTACTGCCCAAATCTAAATTACCAATAGGGTCCCCAAGCTGATGTATCGAGTAAGCGTACAAGAGGGTTGGCAACAAAGCCAGAATAATGAGGATAAATGCTCCAAAATATTTTCCTAAAACAATCTGGGTTTTAGAAACAGGTTTGGTCATTAGCAGTTCCAAAGTGCCCTGTTTTTTTTCATCCGAAAAACTACGCATGGTTACTGCTGGAATCAGAAATAATAAAATCCAAGGCGACAATAAAAAGAATGCCGACAAATCCGCAAACCCATAATCTAGGATGTTAAAATCTCCTTTAAAGACCCAAAGAAACAATCCGTTCAAAACCAAAAACATGGCTATCACCAGATATCCGATAGGCGAGGCAAAAAATGTATTGATTTCTTTTTTTAGGATGGACAGCATCGGGAAGGTTTAAGGTTTCAAGTTTTTAGTTCCAGGTTACGGTTTTGAATTTTGTAATACTATGTTGTTAAGTTTTTCATTCAGGTCGGCTAATTTAAAAAAATAGTATTTCTTTTACTGCGACTGCGACTGCCTACTTCATCGTTTCCAATTTATCCAAGCTCCAAGCCTCAGGTTTCGCATTAAAAACTGCTTTGGTTTGGGCCCAAACAGATTTAAACAACTCTGAGTTTCGATAGCGTTCCAAATCGCTTTCGTCATTCCAATAGCTATAAGTAAAAAAAATATTGGGGTTAGTTTTGTCTCTGTAAAGTTCCAAAAACTCACAGCCTTCAAAACCTCTAATCTTAGTTTTACTGCTTTCAAAAATATTCAAGAATGTTTCTATGGACTGTGGCTCAAAGCTCATTTTTACGATTCGTACCAGCATAAAATTCTATTTTAAAATACGTCCTCTTTTTGTGGCACAACGGGAACCGTAATGAAATCAATGCCAATAGCGTCGCGGATTTGTAGACCCATCAGTGTAGCGGCACTACCGTGCTTTTTGGAATCACTTTTATACATTGCAATTTCCAAAAACCCTCCGGAATTAAATACAACCAAACCTTTGCCTTCATCTTGGCGCTTTTCCTTTGGAATGTCAAAATTGATAAAATCGCTGTACTTTTTGTGAATGGTTTTGAACTTGTATTGGCGTGCGGTAATTTCAAATTTACGGCCTTTTTGAATCGTTTCGAAAAAGGGCTTTCTGATGTTGGTCACCACATTGCCATAGGCGTCAATGTAAATCACGCGACCGATAATTTTGGTCTTGTCCTCATTCACATAGGGCTTTAAATTATTGATAGGCTTGATGTTGTTGATCGGCTTTCCAATTACCTCTAAAGTCCCACCACGGGCAATGTGGCAAGCTACTTTTACAAAAACGTCCAAAACAGGAAAACTGCTCTGGATTTTATCATGGATATTGATTTCCACAATTTTTCGTGGTGCGATTTCCGAACAAATCATACTCATGATGCCGTTGTTGGCACAGATAAAATAGTGGTCGTCCAACTCAATCGCAATATGTTGGTTTTCAGGATTAAGTTCCGCATCAATGCCAATAATATGAATCGTGCCTTTTGGGAAGCTACTGTATGCATTTTGAATAATATATGCCGCTTCTGGAATGTTAAACGGCGAAACCCCATGCGAGATATCAACAATATTTACATCGGGCAGTTCACTGAATATGGCACCTTTGGTAGCCCCAGTAAAATGGTCTTTTTCACCGAAATCGGTAGTTAATGTGATGATAGCCATGGGCAAAAAATTGTTGATATGTTTTTAATGTTGGCTCACCCAAATTTATGTATTTTTGGATGCATTAAAACAGTTTAGCAAAGCTAATAAATCATTTCAATTTATTAACCTGTAAACCATTAAACTAATAACATACTTTTGAACGAAATTATTATTGAACTTGAAGAAATAAGTCCAAAAGAATTTTTTGGGTCGCAAAATGCGAATATAGAACTTCTTAAAAAGTATTTCCCTAAGTTAAAAATTGTAGCGCGTGGCAATAAGATAAAGGCCTTTGGTGACGAAGAGTTGCTTGAGGAGTTTGATAGGCGCATTACGATGTTGCTAAAACACTTTGGAAAATATAACAAGCTGGACGAAAATGTTATTGAACGGGTTTTGACAAGCCAAAGTAGCGAAGATTATAAAACATCTCAGCAAAGCGGAGAGGTTATCGTACACGGGGTAGGAGGTCGATTGATAAAGGCACAAACCGTAAACCAGCGGAAATTAGTGGAGCTGATGCGCAAAAATGATATGGTATTCGCCATTGGTCCAGCTGGAACGGGTAAAACATACACGGGAGTAGCACTGGCGGTTCAAGCCTTAAAAAATAAGGAGGTAAAGCGCATCATTTTAACGCGACCTGCAGTGGAGGCAGGCGAGAATCTTGGGTTCTTACCAGGGGATTTAAAGGAAAAGTTGGATCCCTACATGCAGCCGCTTTACGATGCCCTTCGTGACATGATTGCCCCAGAAAAACTGGCGAACTATATAGAAAAGGGCACCATTCAAATTGCCCCATTGGCATTTATGAGAGGGCGGACCCTGGATAATGCTTTTGTGATTTTGGATGAAGGGCAAAACACAACACATGCCCAAATGAAGATGTTTTTAACCCGGATGGGGAAAAACGCTAAGTTTTTGCTGACGGGCGACCCTGGACAAATCGATTTGCCCCGGAGGACTATTTCGGGTTTAAAGGAAGCACTATTAATTTTGAAAAATGTAGATGGCGTCGGCATCGTATTTTTGGACGATAAAGATGTGATTCGCCATAAATTGGTAAAGAAAATCATTTCAGCATATAAAAGCATAGAAAATAGGGATTAGCAGGTTTGCAGTCGCAGTTTCAGTAGGGCAAAAAAATAAACGGATGCTATAGCTGGGAATGGTCGTCGAGCGGAGTCGAAACGCAGTCGAAGCATCTGAAATTAAATCATTATAAAATTATTCGCGAATTCGTGGCAGAAAAAAACAACACCTTAACCGATACCAATTTTAATTTTCCAGGCCAAAAAAACGTCTATAAAGGAAAAGTGCGGGAAGTTTATAACATTAATGACGAGCAACTGGTCATGATTGCAACGGACCGCCTTTCGGCATTCGATGTGGTAATGCCAAAAGGGATTCCCTACAAAGGCCAAATCTTGAACCAGATAGCGACAAAAATGATGGCGGCTACTGAAGATTTGGTGCCAAATTGGTTAACCGCAACCCCCGACCCCAACGTAGCTGTTGGGCATTTGTGTGAGCCTTTTAAGGTGGAAATGGTAATCCGAGGCTATATGTCTGGTCATGCGGCACGGGAGTATAAAGCAGGTAGGCGATTACTCTGCGGGGTGCCAATGCCTGATGGTATGAGAGAAAACGATGCATTCCCTGAGCCAATAATTACACCAGCCACCAAAGCAGAGCAGGGCGACCATGACGAGGATATTTCACGAAAGGATATTCTAAAACGAGGTATCGTTTCGGAGGAAGACTATTTGGTTTTAGAAGATTATACACGCAAATTGTTCCAAAGAGGTTCGGAAATTGCCTCCTCTAGGGGTTTAATTTTAGTGGATACGAAATATGAATTCGGGAAAACCAAAGACGGCAAAATCGTTTTAATCGATGAAATCCACACGCCTGATTCTTCGCGCTATTTTTACGCTGAAGGTTACGAAGAACGTCAGGCAAAGGGTGAGCTACAAAAACAGCTATCGAAAGAGTTTGTGCGCCAATGGTTGATTTCCAATAACTTCCAAGGCTTGGAAGGGCAAACCGTGCCTTTTATGAGCGATGCGTATATAGAAACAGTTAGCGAACGCTATATCGAACTATACGAAAACATTACTGGTGAAAAATTTGTAAAAGCAGATGTGTCCAATATTCAAGAGCGTATTGAAAGGAACATTTTAGATTTTCTGAAATAGAAAAACTATAAGATTTTTAGTAAATCGGCGGGGGAATCCAATATATAGTCGGCACCAGCTTCTATTAGCTCTTCTTTGGCCCTAAACCCCCAGCTTACACCAACGGCAAGCATTTTGGCGTTTTTGGCTACTTTAATGTCAACAGAAGTATCCCCTACATATATACTTTCTGAGGGAGTAACCCCAAGTGAGCTACAGATTTCCAATAAGACTTTGGGGTTGGGCTTTTTTAAATGCTCTTCTTTTAATCCAATAGTTGGTGAAACGTAACCGGGAAGAAGGCTTGAAGCTACTTTTTTGGTCAAAGAATCTTCCTTGTTGGATAATACACTAAGCTTTATGCCATTGGAGTTTAGAGTGTCCAAAAGTTCCAGAGTGCCTTCGTAGGTCACTGTTTTATGGGTACAGTTCCTGCTGTATATTGTCATCATATCATGAAGGCATTCTTTAATAAGATGTTCATCTGCTTCGGGAATTGCCTTGACAACTAAGCTCCGTACCCCGTGACCGACAAACGTTTTGTAAGTCTCATAGTCGAAGGTTTCATAATTACGTTTTGCAAGTACCATGTTCATGGCGTCGGCTATATCGTAAATCGAATTTACTAACGTGCCGTCAAGGTCAAAAATTACTGCTTTATACTTCATCCGTGAAATCTAATAATAATATTTGACTGACCGGTTATTTATGGGCTGTTCATTCCTGTAATTGTTCAGGGGCATGTTATTTCTCAATTTAATAACCTCCTCCACCGATAAAACAATAGGCTCCTTAAACACAATCCAATTAACACCCTCGCTACATGGAGGGGTGGTCAATGAACCGCCATAGGAATAATAATGTTTGTTCTCTAAAAACAATCCGGAAAGATCAATTTTTTGATGGATATCCTTTATTTCGCCATTTTTTAAAGGCAAAAAGCTTTCAAAGAATTCGAACAGTTGGCTTTCTTCGCCTTCTTCTCCCAATAATCCTAAAACGGTAATGCTTCCTGTTTTACTGATATGCACCAAATGCATTTCAATTGGATAAATTAACCCATTTATTTTATGCTCTGATGGTTCGTGAAAATGGATTTGCTTCAAATAATAAGTCTCGTTTTTATAATTAATGGAGTCACCAGCTTCAAAATCAAACTGCACGGAATGTCCATTATTTTCAACTTCTTTTAGAAGTGTTTTAGGGGAGTATAGAATTTTCAGCTCATCCGACATCTGGATGGAGTCAGCCCTTCGATGGATAATATTTATAGGGGATTGATGGTTGCCATCGCAGTCTGAATTTTTCTCAATTTCAGCCCAGTTTTCAGGTGAGGTTTCACCAGAATAACTCCAGTGTGCATTGGCCAAATGCGATTTGTGTTTTTCCTTATCGTATTGTACGCAGGATAGCAGTAACAATAATTGGACAAAGCAGATAAAACCGATTTTTGCTTTCATGGGTTTGCAGTTGTTAGTTTAGACTACAAAATTAAAACGAAATAAAATCCCAATGCCTTACATTTGTCAGTTTTCATAAAAAAACCACCCCAAAATGGGGTGGCTTCAATAAATAATTTGAGTTAGTCGCTCTATTAAGCTTTTTTAGCCGAAAGATTTACTTTTAGCTCGATATCGTCATTGATAAATTTATCACCTAAGTTGTCGAAGAAGGATTTAGACCCATATTTTACCTCCCATTTTGAACGGTCGATAGTGAAACTCTCGCTAGTCAGTGTCAACATATCTCCATTTTGGGAAACTGAAACCGGGAAAGTAATATTTTGCTGGATCCCTTTTATGGTTAAATTTCCGGAAAGCATAGTTTTGCCTTCAGATTCTTCAATTCCAGTAACTTCAAATGCGGCATTAGGATGATTTTCAGCATCAAAAAAGTCTGCACTCTTAAGGTGTCCTGTAAGCTTCGAGTTCATTTTGTCATCTGCTGGCATATCCAAAACGGTAATGGAGTTCATGTTTACAAGGAACGATCCGCTTTCAATAGCCCCTTCATTTACCTTCAGTACTCCAGAGTCCAATTTAATTGTGCCGTTATGAGTTCCAGTTGGCTTGAAGCCTTTCCATTCTATAGTTGACGAATCGATATCCGCCACGTATTTTGTAGCCTCAACCTTAGCTTCGGCAACTGTTTCCGCATCCGATGTCTCTGCTTCTTTAGCTTTATTTTTACAACCCACTACCACAAGGGCAATAGCGCAAATTCCAAGAAGATTTAGAAAATTCTTTTTCATTTTGTAGTGTTTTTTAGTGTTAGACATGCAAATCTAATAATTTGTTTCACAAATGAAAATAAAAATTAAACAAAATACGTGATTTTTTTTGATGACAATATGGCATTTTAGCAATAATGGCAGTACTTTTGCCAACCGAAATAGAGTAGTATTAAAATGATACATCATGGCTAAAAAGAGTAAAGCAAAAGATATTGAAAAGGAGCAGGTTAATGGCTTGGAAAACGAAGCGGTAGCAGTTGAGGAGCAGGAGCAAAACTCTTCCGAAAAGGAAGAACTGACTGCGGAACAGAAGTTGGAAGCCGAGCTTAAACGGGAAAAAGATAAGTATTTAAGGCTTTTTGCAGAGTTTGAAAACTACAGAAAGCGTACATCTCGAGAGCGTGTGGAGTTGTTTGCTACTGCAAGTGAGGATGTGATGAAAACTTTGTTGCCGGTATTGGATGATTTTGAGCGCGCACTAACGCATATTGAAGAAGACAAAGAGGCCGAGGAATTAAGAAAGGGCGTATTGCTTATTTATAAAAAATTGTTGTCCACTTTGGAACAAAAAGGACTGAAGGCCATCGCTATTGAAAAAGGGGATACTTTTGATGCCGATATTCACGAGGCTGTCACACAAATTCCAGCACCATCTGATGGTTTGAAGGGCAACATTATTGACGTTATTGAAAAAGGGTACACGCTGGGCGAAAAAATTATCCGTTATCCAAAAGTGGTAATAGGCTTATAAGAAAATATCATGGCAAAAAGAGATTATTACGAGGTATTAGGAGTTGGCAAGGGTGCGAGTGCTGGTGAAATAAAGAAAGCTTACAGGAAAAAAGCTATCGAGTTTCACCCGGACAAAAATCCAGACAATAAGGAGGCTGAGGCAAAATTTAAGGAGGCGGCAGAGGCTTATGAGGTCTTGAGTGACCCTGATAAAAAAGCACGATACGACCAATTTGGACACCAAGCGTTTGATGGAGCAGGCGGTTTTGGTGGTGGAGGTATGAATATGGATGATATCTTCAGCCAGTTTGGTGATATTTTTGGGGGTGCTTTTGGTGGTGGATTTTCCGGTTTCGGTGGAGGCGGAGGCCAACGCCGTATGAAGGGGAGCAATCTTCGTATCCGGGTTAAATTGACCTTGGAGGAAATTGCCAATGGCGTGGAAAAGAAAATTAAAGTAAAACGCAAAGTCCAGGCACCGGGAACTACCTACAAAACCTGTTCTACATGTAATGGAACGGGGCAGGTTACCCGCATTACCAATACTATTCTGGGGCGCATGCAAACTTCAGCACCATGTAATGTTTGTGGTGGTGCAGGACAGACCATAGATAAAAAACCGGCTGATGCTGACGGTCAGGGCTTAAAGGTGGCTGAGGAAACAGTTTCCATCAAGATTCCAGCAGGCGTTGTTGATGGCATGCAATTGAAAGTCACGGGTAAAGGAAATGAAGCCCCCGGCAATGGCATTTCTGGCGATTTATTGGTAGCCATTGAGGAATTGGACCATGAGGCCCTACAGCGCGAAGGTGATAATCTGCATTATGATTTATATGTAAGTTTTCCAGAGGCCGTTTTGGGGACTTCAAAAGAGATTGATACCGTAACCGGTAAGGTTCGGATTAAGGTGGAAGCTGGTGTTCAATCAGGAAAAATACTGCGTTTGCGAGGCAAAGGTATTCCAAGTATCAACGGCTATGGCAAGGGAGATTTGTTGGTCCACGTTAACGTTTGGACGCCAAAGACTTTAAATAAGCAACAACGTGAATTTTTCGAAAATATGCTGGAAGACGACCACTTTTCGCCAAAACCGGAAAGCTCGGATAAATCCTTTTTTGAAAAAGTGAAGGATATGTTTTCATAGCTGAGAATAATGTAAAAGAATTCTGAAATTTCTTTATTTCAAATAAATTTTCGTGCATAAAATAACTTATCTTAATAGTTTTGCTATTAGTTGAGAAAAAAAAACTATATTTGATTATCGCTAATTAACATTAGTGATAATTTTTCTTTTTCATAGCAATTTTTTTCCCATCCTTAATTTCGATTGAGGGTGGGTTTTGTTTTTGGGAGTGTTCTGATTGAACAGGTGCCCGAATTCTTTTGCAGTTTTGCGTTTATTTTTTGAAGCTATTAGCCTTATTTGACTCACCAACATTTAATATCTTTACATCCGCTTAACAAAAAACGATGAATGAATAACCTATTGGAAGTTAATGGTGTTAGTAAAAAATTTGGAGGTTTTACTGCACTCAACAACGTGTCTATTTCTGTTCCCAAAGGCAGTATTTATGGCCTTTTGGGCCCAAATGGTGCCGGAAAGACGACCTTGATTAGAATCATCAATCAGATTACTATACCGGATTCAGGCTCTGTCTTTTTAGATGGAGAGCCATTAAAGGCCTCCCATGTAAAGGATATTGGCTATCTACCAGAAGAAAGAGGCTTGTACAAGTCCATGAAGGTTGGGGAGCAGGCCTTGTATCTAGCACAACTGAAGGGCTTGAGCAAAACCGAAGCAAAAGAACGCTTGAAGTACTGGTTCGACCGATTGGAGATCGGAGATTGGTGGAATAAAAAAATTCAAGAACTTTCCAAAGGGATGGCACAAAAAATACAATTTGTAGTTACTGTATTGCACCAACCTAAACTTTTGATTTTTGACGAGCCATTTTCGGGTTTTGACCCCATAAATGCCAATTTGATCAAGGATGAAATTTTGAACCTGCGGAACAATGGTGCCACGGTAATTTTTTCCACTCACCGGATGGAGTCGGTAGAGGAGCTGTGCGATGATATCGCTCTCATTCACAAATCAAACAAGATATTGGATGGCAAGATATTGGATGTTAAACGCAGTTATAAGGCCAATATATATGAGATAGGTGTCAAAAACTCAGATCCAGAAGCATTGCATCAACATTTGGGGAAGCAATTTGAAACTGCTCCTGCACATTTTAAAAGCCTGGATGATGTGTTAAAATTGAATATTAAACTCAACGGAAATCAAACCCCCAACGATTTATTGAAGTATCTAACATCAAAAGGGGAGGTGTCTCATTTCGTGGAGCGAATTCCGAGTGTCAACGATATTTTTATTCAAACGGTAACCCAAAATAACCTATGAACCACTTACCACTTATCATAAAGCGGGAATATCTCTCCAAAGTAAAGAACAGGTCGTTCATTATTATGACCATTTTAAGTCCAGTGATTATGATTGCCCTGATCACAGTAGTCGCCTATTTGTCTCAATTGAATAATGACAAGATACGCAGTATTATGGTTTTGGACGAATCGGGAATGGTCTCTGATGTTTTTAAGGATACTGAGCAAACTAAATTTACTCCATTAGAACAAATGTCTTTAAAAGATGCCAAGGATTTGGTGGCTGAGGCTTCTTCCTATGGGTTGTTGCATATTCAGAATGAGTCATCGATTGAAAAAATTTCACAAAGCGTAAAATTTTATTCCGAGGAATCACCGTCCTTGACGGTGATTTCAAATTTGGAACGCATTTTAGGGAGGCATCTCACAGATATAAATCGTAAAAACGCCAATTTAGATGTGGCTCAAATTGAAGCCTCGAAGGTGTGGGTGGATATCAACCAAGAAACCTTTGCTGGCGAAACTTCTTCAAAATTAGATAGTTATTTAAAGTTGGGTTTTGGTGGCGCTGCGGGGTATTTACTCTTCATGTTCATCATTATATATGGTAATATGATTATGCGTAGTGTCATAGAGGAGAAAACGAGCCGTATTATCGAGGTCATAATTTCCTCGGTAAAACCGGTCCAGTTGATGTTAGGGAAAATTATTGGCACCTCTTTGGCAGGGCTGACCCAATTTGGTATTTGGATTTTTCTTGGGAGTATTTTACTGGTTATCGTCTCCATCATTTTTGATATTGACATGACCCAAATGCGCACCCCGCAACAAGCGATGCTGGAACAAACTTTAGAAAATCCTGAGATCAATGCGCATATTCAGGAGGGAATGGCAGCCTTTTTTAACTTGCCATTGGCCAATTTGATCATCGCATTTGTGCTATTTTTTATTGGCGGGTACCTGTTATACAGTTCGTTGTATGCGGCTATTGGTGCTGCCGTGGACAATGAAACAGACACGCAGCAGTTTATGATGCCCATCATTATGCCTTTAATTTTAGCCGTTTATATTGGTATATTTACGGTAATTGAGGATCCGCACGGTACGGTGTCCACGGTGTTTTCGTTTATACCTTTTACCTCCTCGGTAGTAATGCTAATGCGAATCCCCTTTGGTGTGCCAGTCTGGCAACAGTTGCTTTCGTTGGCGTTGTTGATCGGTACGTTTATGTTCACGGTGTGGTTTGCGGCCAAAATTTATAGGGTAGGCATATTGATGTATGGCAAGAAACCAAGTTATAAAGAGTTAATGAAATGGATAAAATATTGATATGCCTTTTCAATTAAAAGAAATAGAAGAAAAGATTACAGACAGTTCCGCTTGGGAGAAAATCAATACTGTACTTAATGCACATTATGATTTTAGTGATGGTATCAGTATTTCTGTCAAGGATGTGCTGGTTATCATAACTGTAATATTCTTGACTACTTTACTATTAAAGCTTATTTTTAGAATACTTACCAAGAAATTACCCGAGGCGGATAAGACTAAGTTTAATGTTGTATTTGGGTATTTCAGATGGTTGGTCTATGTGGTCATACTACTGATCACCCTTCATGCGGTAGGGGTTAATGTGACGGCGGTATTCGCGGCCTCAGCGGCGTTATTAATTGGAATTGGGCTGGCGCTTCAAACTCTTTTTCAAGATATTATTGCTGGGGTTTTAATCTTATTGGATCAGACTATCCATGTAGGTGATATAATAGAAATAGATGGAAAAATCGGTAGAGTTGAGGAAGTGAAACTGCGCACCACCAGAGCAGTAACGCGAGATAATCGGGTACTTATTATACCCCATCATTTATATCTAACAAATAGCTTATACAACTGGACTCAAAATGGTTCTACCACTCGGGAGGGTGTCTCTGTTGGGGTGGCGTATGGAAGTGATGTTCAGTTGGTCAAAAAATTATTGTTGCAGGCCGCATTATCGCACGACATGGTTTTAAAGCACCCCGCTCCGACTGTTTTTTTTGATGATTTTGGAGAAAGTTCCTTGGATTTCAGGGTGATGTTTACCACAAATGATAGTTTTCAAGCCGTTTTTCCGAAGAGCGATATTCGTTTTGAAATCGATAGGCTTTTTCGAGAACATAATATCAGTATTCCATTTCCGCAAAGAGATATTCATATTATTCAAAATACTTCAGAAGCAAATCCAAAGGAATAATATGTTTCAAAAACTAAAAGGGTTGATTTTTGCAGTGTTTGTTTTCGCAGGACTGACTGAGGTGGAAGCGCAATTGACCGATTTAGTAAGAGTGGAATATTCCTTTATTCCACAAAGTAGATCTGAAGACCGATACACCCGCTTGAGGGCACTTTTAAATTATCCGATTAAAGTAAAAGAAGGCAATTATTTTGTGGTCGGTGCAGAATATAACAACATCTTATTAGAGCTCGAGGAGGACTATCCCTTTAATACCAGCAGAATAAATAAAATTCATGTGATAGACCTCAATTTGGCCTATACCTTTAAATGGAACGCCCATTGGCGTGTAGGGATGAAATTCAATCCAAGGATTGCCTCAACCCTTACAAGAAGTTTGGTGTCCGACGACTATTTTATGAATGGAGGCCTGTTTTTGATTCACGACCGCAAGGACGATGAAAGCTTGAAGCGTCCGTATCGTTTGGTTTTAGGGCTCACTTATAATGCCACCACAGGATTACCTTTTCCTTTGCCCTTTATAAGTTATTTTCGGCAGATAAATGACAAATGGAGTTATAATGCCGGTGTGCCTAAATCAAATTTAAAATATGCCATAAATGGCAAAAGTAATGTGCAGGCTTTTTCAGCTTTGGATGGATACCTTGCTCATTTACAAGAGGTTTCAGTGGTGAATGGGCAGAATGTTGACCATATTTCACTATCGGTTATCGTAGGAGGATTTGGTTACGAATATTTGTTCACTAAACATTTGGTAGGGTATTTGTATACAGGTTACACTTTTAGGCTAAATAACGTTTTAAGGAATTCAAATCGAGATGAAATTTTTAAATTGAACCGCCTAAATGCTTTTTATTTAAGAACTGGAATAAAATTTAAAATTTAAGAATATGCCAAAAATATTGATTATTGAAGATGAAGCCGCTATTAGGCGTGTGTTGGTCAAAATACTATCAGAAGAAAATGATACCTACCAAGTTTCCGAAGCAGAAGACGGATTGAGTGGTGTGGACAAAATCAAAAAAGAGGATTTTGATTTGGTATTGTGTGATATCAAAATGCCAAAAATGGATGGTGTTGAAGTTTTGGAAGCCACAAAAAAAATAAAGCCTGAAGTACCCATGGTGATGATTTCTGGTCATGGTGATTTAGATACGGCCGTGAATACCATGCGTTTGGGGGCGTTTGATTATATTTCAAAACCGCCAGATTTAAACCGACTGTTGAACACAGTTAGGAATGCATTGGATAGAAAGGAACTTGTAGTTGAAAACAAAATTCTTAAAAAGAAGGTCAGCAAGAAATATGAAATGATTGGTGAGAGCGATTCCATTTCCCAGATTAAGGAAATGATCGATAAGGTGGCTCCAACCGACGCCAGGGTTTTGATCACTGGACCCAATGGAACGGGCAAGGAATTGGTAGCCCACTGGCTTCACGAAAAAAGTGAGCGAGTGAAAGGCCCGATGATTGAAGTAAACTGTGCGGCCATTCCAAGCGAATTGATTGAAAGTGAATTGTTCGGGCATGTAAAAGGGGCTTTTACCAGTGCGAATAAAGATCGTGCGGGGAAGTTTGAAGCGGCTAACGGAGGCACAATTTTTTTGGATGAGGTCGGTGATATGAGTTTGTCTGCCCAGGCAAAGGTGCTAAGAGCTCTGCAGGAAAGCCGGGTGCAAAGAGTCGGTAGCGATAAGGATATAAAAGTGGACGTTCGCGTGGTTGCTGCCACCAATAAAGACCTGAAGAAGGAAATCGAAGAAGGTAAGTTTAGAGAGGATTTATACCATCGCCTCGCTGTTATTTTAATAAAAGTGCCTGCATTAAACGACAGGCGTGAGGACATTCCGTTGCTGGTAAAACATTTTTCAAAGAAAATTGCAGACGAGCAGGGTACGGCTCAGAAGAACTTTTCTGATAAAGCTATCAAATTACTCCAAGATTATGATTGGACCGGAAATATCAGGGAACTGCGTAATGTTATCGAGCGTTTGATTATCTTAGGAGGCAAGGAAGTTAGCGAACAGGACGTAAAATTGTTTGCTTCAAAGTAAAAATCCAAAATTTCTGTCATTCCGAATGAGTCTCGATAGCAATCGGGACGAAGAGGAATTTCATAATTTTGGAAATGATGATGTGATTTCTCACTTTGTTCGAAATGACAAACAGAATAAAAAAAGCTCATAGAAATTAAATTAACTGCAATGAAATTGCAGGGGTTGACTTCTAACTAGATAATTAATAACTACTTTTATTCCTGTGAAGGCAGGAATCCATTAAAATATTACCGTGAAAAAAATTACCGAATCAGATTTCAAAATCACCTCAAAAATCAATATTAAGGATTTGCCGACGGCTTTAGATTTAGGTGCGGACGAGAAAGCCGTTGAAAAGGCACTCAAAAAAACCAGAAAAAAACTGGCTGAAATCCAAAACACCATGTATGCTCATGACAAATATGCGGTGTTGATTTGTATACAAGGGATGGATACTGCCGGAAAGGACAGTATGATTCGCGAGGTGTTCAAGAGTTTTAATGTAAGGGGCGTAGAGGTGCATAGTTTTAAAGTTCCTACGGATTTGGAATTGAGCCATGATTATTTATGGCGACACTACATAGCCTTGCCGCAAAGGGGTAAGTTTGGGGTATTCAACAGGACGCATTATGAAAATGTATTGGTCACTCGGGTGCATCCAGGGTACATTATGGCAGAAAATATTCCAGGAGTAGATTCGGTGGATGATATTGACGATGCCTTTTGGGACAAGCGTTTTGAGCAAATCAACAATTTTGAAAAGCACGTGGCCGAAAATGGCACCATTATTTTTAAGTTCTTTTTAAATCTGTCCAAAGATGAGCAAAAGTACCGTTTGTTAAGACGGCTGAACAAACAGGAAAAAAACTGGAAATTTTCATCAGGGGATTTAAAGGAACGTAAACTTTGGGATAAATATCAGGAATGTTATGAAGATGTTTTAAACCGTTCCTCAAAAGCACATGCGCCCTGGTACAACATTCCTGCGGATGACAAGCCCACGGCTCGGTATATTGTTGCAAAAATCATGTATGACGTGCTAAGCCAATATACCGATATTGTGGAGCCCGAATTGGATGAAGAAACCAAGGCTAATTTGGATTTGTATAAGGCTCAGTTGGAGGGGGAGTGATTTGAGTTGCACGTTTTGAATTTCAGTTTTTGTTTTTAAAGATCATTCTCAAATCCGAAATTAAGTAAAGCCCAACAAATATAAATATTCCAATTGCTGGAATGTATCCCTGATTTGGAATAATGAGAAAGATATTAAGTCCGATTAAAAAGAGACAAAAGGGGTAGGTAAATAGTCTTATTAATATGTTTTTGGCAGACCACTCTTTTTCAGGTTCCTTTTCCTCGACTTCTATATCTAATAATTCAAATATTTCATCAAGCTGGTTCTGTTTTTCAAACCTATAAATCATTCGTGCAAACAAAATAAAAATTGAAGAAAAAGCCGATAAGAAAAGAATTATTGGCCAACTGCCAATAAAATTAAATTCTGTCGGGTTTTTTGGAAACACGAAATACAGAAACCCAAAAACTAAAATTCCGATTAGCATTTTTCCAACAGGATTAAGTCGGTCACTAATTTTTATCAGGTGATTGCTAGCATTGAATTCAAATTTGAAAATCGGATAAAAAGATGCATTCCAAAGGTTTTGATTCCAAACTTTTATTTCATGTCTATTAATTTCTCCCGCTGATCTCAAATCTCGGGAAAAGACGTTCCATAAATGATTAAAAAAAGTGTCTTTTCTTTTCAGTTCAATTAGTTTTTCAACATCTTTTTTGGTGACTTCCAATATAACTTTTGAAATTACTGGTAACTAGTAAAGTAACTTATTTATTGCTCCTCAGGAAAGGTAATGTGTTGATAAGCCCCCAAATCTGGGCTTGTTGTTCTACTCACCCCTAAAATATCATTGGGTACTTGGCTTGCAAAAGACGCATTTCCTCGTCCATTAGCTGCCGAATCCTCCCCAATAATCAATAGGTTTTTATTGGTATCCAAAAAGTTGGGGTCTCGGTTAAAAATCATGCCTTCGTAATGGTCGGTATTATCGAAGTTATAATTGGGGCCTTCAAAATTATCGTTGCGGTCTTCAAATCGTACTAGGCAGTTGGTAAATTTAAAATTGAACTCCACGGCCTCATCTTCAATTTCATCCAGAAGAAATTCAGGGTTGTCATTGCCGTAAATGACACAGTTATTGAAATTGGCTTCGATTAAATCGGTTACTGTGGCATTGTTTTCCTCATCCAAAATAAAATTATTAATCAATAGCGCAGGCAGTGGCCTAAAGCTATTATTCCAATAATTAGCAATGGTACAGTGGGTAAAATTATACTTACCTCCTAAAGTAGCAGCCAAAGAAGATTGCCCGGCGTTGTTCAATACGAGGTTTTCACCTGAAATAGAAGTACCTCGGCCCAAAATGCCAAAACTCCCCGAGTTGTAAATTTGGGAATTGGTAATGGTCAATTTATTGTTTGGTCCAGTGGCATTGCCGTCACTTAAAATACCGACCAATGCATTCTTAATGGTCGCATAATTGAAGACATTGTTCACACTACCCTCCAAAAGCCAAATCGTGCCCCACTGTCCTGGACGTTCTGCGAATCCCGGTTCCAAACGATCTCCCTCGAAAATCACTTCATTATCCAATGTTTCCTGGTCTGGACTGTAAGCACCGTTCACATTTATTGAGGCACCCGCCTGTACTATAATGCCCGAGTTTTCATGGAAATGTAGTCTTGCTCCCGCTTCAATGGTCAGGGTTTGTCCAGTCGGTACGGCCATGAAACCGTAAATAACATAGGGTTTTTCATTGGTCAAGGTTAATTGGTTTGCTTCCAATTCACGCCCTGGAAGGTCGGTTTCAATTAATTCGCCTCCAATATTCAAGGTTAGGGTTTCAATAATTTTTGTATCACCATCTCTTTCAGGAAACAAAAAAATCGCATCTTTAATCAAAGTGACTAGTTCAACTTTTTGCAAATTGCCACCAGAATCAAACTCAATCGCATCCGTATGAAGCATTTCATTTGATGTGATAGGAGTGATGTCAGTGTTAAAGGTAGTTTCCACAAAAATGAACATGCTATCTTTTGCCAGTAACTCTATATTCTCAAACGTTTTGCCGGCAATTCCGTCAACATTCAATCTATATTGAGAGTCTTCGCCACGTCCTAATTTTAAGGTGGGAATTAGGATATCCTCATCGCTTCGATTGTAAACCTTGAGGTTATAAGTACTTGAGCCGATATTTTTAAAGATGGTATCCAGATATACTGTGTCCTTTGAAAACTCCAGGCTACCGGTACTAGGTGAAAATTCAAAATCTTTACGGCAAGAACTCCAAAGGATTAAGAAACCAATGGTGATTAAAAAGTAGAAATGGCGTTTCATTAAAACAGCTGTTTTTGATGGCTAAAAATATAACTTTTGAAACGAAGAAATAGTATAAAATGCTAAAAAACAAAAACCTGATGGGGTTTATCAGGTTTTCGCTTGGGGTGTTTTTAGTTTTAATCAATCAACTCCCGAATACGTTGTACGGCAGTTTCCGCTGTAATATCCCGTTGTGGTGAGCCAAACATTTCGTAGCCAACCATAAATTTTTTAACCGTTGCACTACGCAATAATGGCGGGTAGAAGCTCATATGCCAATGCCAGTGCTTGTTGTCATTGCCATCTGTTGGAGATTGGTGTATCCCTGCAGAATAGGGGAATGAGGTTTTAAATAGTTTGTCGTAAGCTTTGGTCAACACCGCGATAGCCTCGGCGTATTGTAAAGCTTCCTTATCCGTCATCTCTAAAATATTGGATTGGTGTTTTTTGGGTACTATCATCGCTTCAAAAGGCCAAACCGCCCAAAACGGTGCCAGTACCACATATCCGTCATTTTCATAAATGAGGCGTTCCTGCTTTTCCAGTTCCTGAGCCAAATAGTCGCCTAGTAAACTGCTCTTATTTTTGGAATAGTAGTTCAGTTGCTGGGTGTTCTTTTTGTCCACTTCATTAGGTAATGTGGATTGGCTCCAAATCTGTCCGTGCGGATGCGGATTGCTACAGCCCATTACGGCACCTTTGTTCTCAAAGATTTGAACATAATTGATTTTTGGGTTGCTCCCCAATTCCTTGTACTGTTCCTTCCAAGCGAAAACGACTTTTTGGATTTCGTTGGGAGACATATCGGCCAAACTCTTGGAGTGGTCAGGGCTAAAGCAAATCACTTTGCAGATACCTGTTTCGCTTTCGGCCACTAAAAGACCATCATTTACCGAAAACGATGGTGAATCGCTTTGTAGGGCTGCAAAATCGTTAGTAAAAACAAATACATCGGTGTATTTCGGGTTGACTTCACCGTTTATTCTGGTGTTTCCTGCACATAAATAGCAACTCTCATCGTATACTGGACGCTTTTCATTGTTAACTGCTTCATTTTGCCCCTGCCAAGGACGCTTGGCGCGATGGGGGGATACTAGCACCCATTCGCCTGTAAGAATGTTAAAGCGTTTATGTGAATAATCTTGTAAATTGGTATTTTCCATTTTAAAATATATTTCAGTTAGGATTGGTTTATTTAACTACATGAGTTCCATTGGAAAGTTGAATAAAATAGACGGAGCATTCCTTGCCAAATTTCTTTCTGTAGGCTTTTGAAGCCGTTTCGGCAAAAGCTTTGGCTTCGCTTTTAGAGATAAGATTTATGGTACAGCCACCAAAACCACCGCCCATCATCCGCGCGCCCAAAACATGTTTGTTTTTCTTGGCCTGTTCTACCAGAAAATCCAATTCCTCACAGCTTACCTTGTATTGTGTGGACAGCCCCATGTGAGATTGATAGATCAGTGAGCCTAAGGTTTCCAAATCTCCTTTTTTTATAGCCTTTGCTGCCTTTTCGGTTCGCGCTATTTCTTGAATAATATAGAGCGCCTTTTGATAATTTGCAGGTGTAACCTTGTCAATTACTGTGTCCAAATCAGCCTCGGTAGCATCCCTAAGAGCTTTAACCCCAAGTAACTCAGCGATGCTTTCACACGCCGAGCGTCTGTCATTATATGCGCTATCCGATAAGCTGTGCTTTACGTTGGTATTGATCAATATTAATTGATGGTCTTTAAAGTCAATTTTGTACGGCTTGGATTTTATCGTCCTACAATCTAAATGTAATGCATGGTCTTTAATCCCAAACATACTTGCATACTGATCCATAATACCACAGTTTACACCAACATAGTTGTGCTCGGCTTTTTGCGAAATCAGGATCATTTCTTCTTTTGAAAGCCCTAGCTCAAAGAGTTCGTTTAAACCAAAAACCACACTGTTCTCCAAAGCGGCAGAGGAGGACATGCCGGCACCGCCCGGGATATTTCCCTTAAAAATAATATTAAAATCACCAACTACTTTATTTCTGTTTTGTATTTCGGCTACAACACCAAACACATAGTTTTCCCAACTGCCTTCTTTTGAGGGACTTAGTTTGTCCAATTCAAATTCGATGGTACTGTCCAAATCCAACGCTATTGCTGTACAATGGCCATTATCGCTTTTTTGGATGGCTGCGGCTATGCCTTTGTCAACAGCTGCCGGAAATACATAGCCGTCATTATAGTCCGTATGCTCCCCAATAATATTTATTCGCCCGGGCGAATAAATAAGTATGGGCTCTACTTTAAACGTTTTAATAAACGTTGTTTTTACGTCTTTTATTAATGCCTCGCTCATGATATTGTTTAATTTAGATATCTAGTTTATACTCAAATTCCAAGTTATTTCATAGGATTCGTTGGGTTGTAAAATTTCTAACCCTATTTTATTATTAAAACTATCCGAAACACCCGTTGTTGGCTCAATCGCAATGGTGTTGGCCTTTGGAGGGGTATAGGCCTGCAGAAAATTATTTTTGGATGATGAGCTAAAACGCAGACTGTACTTTGGGGTTTCAAATACGACTTTGTCCGAGTTCAAAATCCAGCAATCATCAAGTTGTTGGTCTTTTATTGGAAAGGACTTTACGTTGTCAATATTAGCTACGCCAGTAGTAATATTCCTGTCGCCAAGAATTAATTTTTGGGTGCTATCCATCAAAATTTTGCTGTCATATAGATTGTTGCTTACAAAATAGGGGTGCCATCCCAAGGTAAAGGGAAAGGCATTGGAATGTGAATTGGTTACGGTAACACCCAAACTAATGCGATCCTCAAAAAACTCGTAGTCCAAACGGATTTTATAAGTATAGGGAAAACCTTGGGTTTCTTCAGTTTCAACATAAATCAAGGCTATTTTTACGGAATCATCGGATATTTGCTCGTCTATCAATTTAAAGGTTTTATTGTAAACAAACCCATGCAATGCATTTTGTTCTTCAGTTTGATTCTTATTTAGTTGATAGGCTTGGCCTTTAAAACTGTATTGGCCATCTTTGATACGATTGGCAAATGGAAACAAAATAGACGAGGCGTAAGTGTCGCCATATTTTAACGGGGCTAAATCCTGAATAATGGGATGGCTCTTAAGTGTTAGTTCTTGAAGGCTACCTCCATCATTTAAAAATAGTTTGGCCTTTAGCGTTTCTTTAGAGTTTGATATTTCTAAAATGTTTTGCTCTGAATGTAAGTGTGTTGTGTACAATTGGTTTTATTTAGAGTGATTGTCTTAAAATTAAATGATTTGGGTTTTCAATTTGAAAATTTTCATTATTGGAAATCATTTTCGCCAAACGTTCGCCCATGGCCTTAAAATCTGTTGAAATAGTGGTAATGCCACCTTCCACGATTTCCTTTAGCAAAGCATCATTATAGGAAATAACACCAATGTCTTTGGCCAAAACAAGTTCGTTGTTTCTCATTCTTTTAATAATTCTTAATAAGTTTTTATCGTCGGGAATTATATAAAGTTCGCCTTTTTCTGGGGTTTTATTTTGAAGTGAATCTAAAACACTATAAGCTAGACTTTTGTGTTCGCAAAACATGATAAACCCATCAAGCATTCCTTTGGGTTGCTTTTTAGGCTCAAAAGCAAGGACCAATTTTTGATATTTTTTGATATGCTCATAAGCTCTGTTGAGGTTGTTGAACATATCTTGTTTAAAGTTTTGGTATATGCCGGGATATTTTTTCAATTCTTCTGGCATTTGATCTAGAATATAAACCTTGTCATCTGGCAGTTTTTTCAGAATGGCATCCGTGTTTTCTAAATTCGCAGGCATTATAATGTAGTGGTTGTAATTGCCGTTATTATCCTCTATTATCTTATTGAAAACATGAAGGTTAAAATGATGAAAATAAATATCTACTTCAATGCCCTCTCCCAGGTTGTTAATGAAAGCATTGTGCAAATCCTCCTTAAAGGCATTCAATTCATCAAACAATAAAAGTACTTTTTGCTTAACATCTATATTTTCGCTAGTAACGTAATAACCTTTGCCGACAACAGACTGAATAATGCCCCTGGTTTTTAGCTCATTAAAGGCCATCAACACCGTATCCCTCGAAAGACCATTCGCCTCCCTTATACTGTTAATAGAGGGGATTTGATCTCCCTTTTTCAATTTACCACGAATAATTGCCTTTTCAATAGAAAATACAATCTGCTGATATTTTGGAACCCCTATTTTGTTTTTAACCTTAATCATTTGAAACGCAAAGATATGAAAAAACACATTAAAAAACCTACTAGACCCTACTAGTTTGGTTTTTTTCTGAATTCACACCTATATTTAGTTAAATTAAAAACATATATTTGGAAATCATTTATAATAACCAACTAAATAAATTTTTATGTCAGCAGGATTCGGTACTTGGGATTATGTGGTGTTTGTGGCCTATGCCATTTTAATTCTGGGAGTAGGACTTTGGGTGTCCAGGGACAAGAAAGGGCACCAAAAAAATGCAGAGGACTATTTTCTAGCAAGTAAATCTTTACCATGGTGGGCCATTGGTGCTTCACTGATTGCAGCAAATATTTCAGCAGAACAATTTATAGGTATGTCTGGTTCTGGTTTCGCATCTGGTTTGGCCATTGCCTCCTATGAATGGATGGCGGCACTAACTTTAATAATTGTAGGGAAATATTTTCTTCCGATTTTTATTGAAAAGGGGTTATACACTATTCCAGAATTTGTTGAAAAGCGGTTTTCTACCAATTTAAAGACCATTCTTGCTGTTTTTTGGATAGGTCTCTACGTGTTTGTTAATCTTGCTTCCGTACTATATTTAGGAGCTTTGGCATTGCAGACTATTATGGGAATCTCTTTGATTTATGGTATTATGGGGTTGGCTATGTTTGCAGCAGCATACTCTTTGTATGGAGGGTTGTCCGCAGTAGCCTGGACGGATGTTATTCAAGTAGTATTCTTGGTGCTGGGCGGATTGGTAACAACTTACTTGGCATTAAATACAGTTTCGGGTGGCGAAGGTTTTGTTGCTGGTTTAACAACTGTTTATGAAACTGTTCCTGAAAGATTTGAAATGATTTTGGATGAGTCCAATCCGGAATATAAAAACTTGCCTGGTATCGCCGTTCTTGTAGGGGGCATGTGGGTTGCAAACTTGTATTATTGGGGATTCAACCAATACATCATACAAAGAACCCTTGCTGCCAAATCTTTGGAAGAATCTCAAAAGGGCATTTTATTTGCAGCATTTTTGAAATTACTAATTCCGCTAATAGTTGTTATACCCGGTATAGCGGCCTATGTCATCATAAACGACCCAGAACTAATGGCAGGCTTGGGTGATATCGCCCTACAAAACTCTCCTCTTGAAAAGAAGGATAACGCCTATCCGTGGCTATTACAGTTTTTGCCAACAGGTCTCAAAGGAGTAGCATTTGCCGCCCTTGCAGCCGCCATTGTGTCATCTCTTGCTTCAATGCTTAATTCTACTTCTACCATCTTTACTATGGATATTTACAAGGAGTATTTTAATAAAGAAGCGGATGATAGGAAAACTGTAAATGTTGGTAGAATCTCAGCCGCAATTGCTTTGGTTATTGCATGTATTATGGCCCCTCTTTTAGGCGGGATAGACCAAGCATTCCAATTTATACAGGAATATACCGGTATTGTTAGCCCAGGTATTTTGGCCGTATTTTTACTGGGTCTTTTTTGGAAGAAAACTACCAATAAGGCGGCAATTACAGGAGCTTTGACGTCCATTCCAATGGCGATGTATTTTAAGGTGGCGCCCAAAGGATGGTCGTCTTTACCAATTTTTGTGGACGTACCCTTTATGGATCAAATGGGCTATACTCTGTTGCTTACTATGGGCGTAATCGCTTTGGTAAGTTATATACAGCATAAGGGAGCGGATGACGAAAAAGGCATCCCAATTACCAAACAGTTGTTCAAAACCTCACCTTTGTTTAACATTGGGGCGTTTGCCGTAATGCTAGTATTAACGGTACTCTATGCCTTGTTCTGGTAAATGGTTTCTGAACAGATAAACTAGTAGCTTCGACCCTTATGTTGGAGCTTTTTTTGTGCGTATTAAGGGCGATCCTATTTATAGTTGAAAGTTAGGGTTAAAGTCAATGAATCATAAAGTGATACGATTGGCTGAATAATTCCTTTAAATCTATCATAAACTATTTTCCTCTTTTTTCTAAAAGTAGTATTTTGGCACGGTTATTAGTTATTTACTTATAATCGAATTGCTTAAGTATTCCCCTATGCGCCATATCTATTTTATTTTAATTACTCTCACCTGCCTTTCTTCGTATGCACAGAATACCTTAAGTCCACTTTTATCTCAGGACGAGGAAGCTCAAAAAAAATGGGTAGATAGTGTTTACAATTCGCTTTCACTTAAAGAAAAAGTTGGGCAGTTATATATGGTTCAGGTAATGTCTAATCAAGATGTTGCAACCAAGAATAAAATTGTCAAACTGATACAGGAACATCATATTGGAGGTATCATCTATTCCAATGGAGGCCCAAAGCGACAGGCTAGTTTAAACAATGAATTACAGGCAATTTCTAAAACCCCAATGCTAATAGGGATGGACGCCGAATGGGGCCTGAGTATGCGTTTGGATTCCACTTATGCTTTTCCTTGGAATATGACTCTTGGAGCCATAAAGGATAATAAATTGGTGGAAAAAACGGGGCGATACATTGGGGAACATTGCAAGCGTTTGGGTGTTCATTTTAATTTTGCCCCTGTGGTGGACATCAATACGAATCCAAAGAACCCCATAATAGGCAATCGTTCCTTTGGCGAGGATAGAGATAACGTAACCGAAAAAGCGTTGGCCTTTATGAAAGGGATGCAGAGTGCCGGGGTTTTGGCCAATGCCAAGCATTTTCCTGGGCACGGAGATACTGAACAAGATTCGCATTTAACGTTGCCAACTATTAATTTTGACGCAAAGCGAATCGATTCAATAGAGCTATATCCTTACAAGAAACTGATTTCAAAAGGCTTATCCAGCGTTATGGTAGCCCATCTAAATGTGCCTAGTTTGGAGCCAACGGGCTATCCATCTTCGCTTTCCAGACATATAGTTGCCGATATTTTAAAAGATTCACTTGGGTTTCAGGGACTCATTTTTACAGACGCCCTCACTATGAAAGGTGCTGCGGATTTTAGTGATACGGGTGATATCGATTTGGCCGCCTTCAAAGCTGGGAATGATGTGATGTTGATGTCCGAAGATGTTGCTATAGGTGTTGAAAAGCTATTGGGGGCTATTAATAGTGGAGACATTTCGGAAGAGCGTTTGGCGCATTCCGTTAAAAAGGTTTTAAAGGCAAAATACAAAGTCGGTTTGCACAATTATGAGCCTATCGGATTGTATAATTTAGATAAAGATTTGAATCGATTAAAGGACGATATCCTTTATGAGGAGCTAATGGAAAACGCCATTACGGTGGTGAAAAATGAAGGGAGTTTGGTACCCCTAACGCGATTGGAAACCAAAAGTATTGCCTATGTACAAATGGGAGATGATGATGGAAGTGTATTTCTGAAGGAATTGAAAAAATATGCCAAAGTCCACCAGATTACTGATGACAATCTGTACACATTGATGAAGAAATTGCAACCTTACAATACAGTGATAGTTGGGTTTCACCGGTCCAATGCAAATCCTTGGAAAGCACATAAATTCAGTAGTAGGGAATTGGTGTGGCTTTATGAAATCGCGAGGGTTCATGACGTTATCTTGGATGTGTTTACTAAGCCTTATGCTCTGGATGATTTAAAAACCTTCGAAAATTTCGAAAGTGTTATTGTCAGCTATCAAAACAGCAAAATAGCTCAGGAAAAATCAGCGCAATTGATATTTGGGGCTATCCCTGCAAAAGGATGTTTACCCGTTTCCATTGGTGAATTTTTTAAAGCTGGAGATGGTATTAAAAACAATGCCATCAAGCGTTTGGGATATACGTTGCCCGAACGTGTTGGCATGAGCTCTGAACGGTTAAAAAAAGTGGATTCTATAGCTCAAGTGGCGGTGGATTCTATGATGACTCCGGGCATACAACTATTAATAGCTCGAAAGGGAAAAGTGGTTTACAACAAAAATTTTGGAAAGCATACGTATAAAGGCAAGGAAAAAATAACTTTTGAGGATATATATGATGTGGCTTCACTAACCAAGATATTGGCCACATTACCTTTGGTTATGGAACTGGAAGAAAA
Source organism: Hyunsoonleella aquatilis (assembly GCF_014270105.1). Classification (GTDB taxonomy): domain Bacteria; phylum Bacteroidota; class Bacteroidia; order Flavobacteriales; family Flavobacteriaceae; genus Jejuia; species Jejuia aquatilis. The sequence goes on along the minus strand of NZ_JACNMF010000005.1, from coordinate 57,341 downwards.
AGGGGTATTGTCACTTGATAGTCCACTTTCCGAATTATTACCGGAATATAAAGGTTCAAATAAAGAAAATATCACCGTTAAGCAAATGCTGTCCCACTATGCGCGACTGCGTCCTTGGGAGCCGTTTTACTACCATACTCTTGACACCATCACGAAACGTCCCAGTGGGAAATATTATAGAACCGAAAAAAGTAAAAACTTTAGTGTCGAAGTCACCAAAAACCTTTACCTCCGGACGGATTATCAAGATTCTATCCAGAAGATTATTCGGGACTCCGAACTCTTGGATAATCTGCGTTACCGATATAGCGACTTTCCCTATTATATTTTAAAGAAATTTATAGAGGAACATTACGACCAAGGATTGGACGAGTTAGTACAGACACATTTTTATCAGTCCTTAGGCGCAAATTATACCATGTATAATCCGTATCGAAAGATAAGCAATACGCACATTGTGCCAACGGAAGTGGATGATTATTACCGCTACACGAAGATTCATGGGTATGTGCATGACATGGGTGCTGCGATGCAAAACGGAGTAGGGGGCCACGCGGGTGTGTTTAGTAATGCCAACGATGTAGCAAAAATGATGCAGTTGTATTTGCAAAAGGGTTTTTACGGAGGCAAGCGCTATCTAAGCCCTCAAACTATTGAAAAATTCAATACCTGTTATTTTTGTGCGAAGGATAACAGGCGTGGCGTAGGCTTCGATAAGCCCCAATTGGGTGATGCCGGTCCTACTTGTGGCTGTATCTCGATGACAAGTTTTGGGCATTCAGGATTTACGGGCACTTATGCTTGGGCGGACCCTGAGGAGGAAATTGTATATGTGTTTTTAGCAAATCGAACCTATCCCAAGGCAGGGCGAAACCGATTGCTAAAAGAAAATATAAGAACGGAAATACAACGTGCAATTTATGACGCGATTGTAGATTAGTAGTACTTAGAGTGCCTAAAGTTATAAGTACTTAAAGTTTTGTAAACTTTCAACACTTAGAATTTTGGACATTTGCAACTTAAGGCACTTATAACTTTAAGTACTTATAACTTAAAACTTAAAATATGAACATAGGCATAGTATGTTACCCAACCTTTGGAGGTAGTGGTGTCGTAGCGACTGAATTGGGTTTGGAACTTTCCAAGCGCGGACATGAAGTACATTTTATTACCTATAGCCAGCCGGTAAGGTTGGAGCAAATAAGCCATAATGTACATTACCATGAGGTAAATGTGCCGGAGTATCCTTTATTTCATTATCAGCCCTATGAACTGGCATTATCCAGTAAGTTGGTGGATATGGTTAAACTGCACGGCATTGAAATTTTGCATGTACATTATGCCATTCCGCATGCCTATGCGGCCTATATGGCAAAAAAGATGCTACAGGAAGAAGGGATTTATGTGCCTATTGTGACAACGCTTCACGGTACGGATATCACTTTGGTGGGCAATCACCCTTTTTATAAACCAGCCGTCACCTTTAGTATCAATAAATCCGATGCGGTTACTGCGGTATCCAAAAGTTTGAAGGAGGATACCATGCGTTTGTTTGAGGTGAAAAATGATATTCATGTCGTGCCAAACTTTATCGATTTGGAGAAGTACAATCATAGTTTTACGGATTGTCAGCGTGGCATGATGGCTGATGAAAACGAAAAAATCATCACTCATATCAGTAATTTGAGACCGGTAAAGCGGGTTCAAGATGTGATTAAGGTGTTTTACGGCATCCAAAAAGAAATCCCTGCAAAACTGATGTTTATAGGTGAAGGCCCTGAAAAGGAAAACGTAGAGCTACAGTGTCGCGAACTGGGCATTTTAGATAAAGTGATTTTCTTCGGAAGAAGTAACGAGATTGATAAGATATTATGCTTTAGCGACCTATTTTTGTTGCCCTCGCAGACCGAAAGTTTTGGCTTGGCGGCCTTGGAGGCTATGGCCTCAAAAGTAGCCGTTATTTCAAGTAACACGGGCGGTATTCCAGAAGTAAATATTCATGGCTATTCCGGATTTTTAAGCGATGTGGGCGATGTGGACGACATGGTAAAGAATGCCCTCCATATTTTAAAGGATAAAGCCCGATTAAAAACCTTTAAGGATAACGCTAGGGCTCAAGCCCAAAACTTCGATTTGCATCAAATAGTACCTCAATACGAGGCGATTTATGAGGATACCTTGTCTAGGTGTTTGGTGCTGTAAGCTTTCGTTACTTACTTTAATAGATTTGGGTCAGTACGCAGAGAATGCAAGTACTTGTTACCGCGCAGTGGGTGGTTATTTTTTTCTCTCTTCGAATGCTCTTATTGCCATATCTATTTCTTCTTGGCTTATTTGGTTACCGCAATAGCGACAAATTTGAGCTTCAATTTTAATGGATTCCTTGCATTTGTCGCACTGTTTTCTTGGGTCAATTCCGTATCTCAAAATTAAAAAGACAATCCATCCGGTCATTGGGTGAATTCCAAAAAGCATCCAAAGTTTAGAAACACCCTTAATTTTCGCCCATTTTATACCATACCAAATTGGGATAAACCAGAAGAAAAATATAATCAATATTACGACAACCAAACCGATTGAACCATCAAATGCGTTTTTCATAATATTGTTTTAATTCATTGACCAGACGTCATTTCTTCTTTCATTAGCGTCTCTTCCTGCAATTACCCATATTTTGTCATTATATACTACGGACGAGTGAAGGTCTCTTTTAGAAAAAGGAGCATCGGAAGTAACTTGTGTCCAATTAATTCCGTCAATGCTGCTCCATACATCATTATAGAACTCATTATTATCACCAATTCCACCAATAACCCAAAGCTTGTTATCAAAAGCGACTGTAGTATGGTAATATCTTTTCGCGAACGGAGCATTCGGAGTTACTTGTGTCCAATTAATCCCATCACTACTATTCCAAACATCATTTTGTCTGCCACTACCTTGACCTAAACCACCAATTAGCCAAATTTTGCCATCAAAGACAACCGCAGTATGACGTCCCTTTTCCCTAGCTCCAATTGCATTTACCTGAACCCAATTTACGCCATCATCACTATACCAAATGTCATTAAGAACATCAAGTGAGCCAACTTCTCCGCCTATCACCCACATCTTATTATCAAAAACTACTGAAGTGTGAGCATATCTCGGGCTAAAAGGAGCATTAGCTGTCATTTGTATCCAATTAGTACCATCACTGCTTGACCAAACATCATTTTTATTTCCCCCAGAATATCCACCAATCACCCACATTTTGTTGTCGAAGGTCAACGCCGTATGTGAAGCACGCCTAGTAAAATCTGCATTGGAAGTTGTCTCTATCCATTCAATTCCGTCTGAACTGCTCCAAACATCATTTCTTTGATTAATATTCTCATCTGATCCACCAATCACCCACATTTTATCATTAAATACTACGGTCTCATGGTCTAATCTCCCATTAAATCCAGCGTTATTGGTTATTTGAGAAAACAAATCAATAGTAGTAAAACTGAAAATACTACTTTCAGTAAAATTGCCCTTGTTATCTCTCGCTATTACTTTCCAGTAAAAAACGTCTGAAAAATTTATAGAGGTACTAAAAGTAAACTCAGTTTCTTTTAGGTTTGATGAGACTATAGTGCCAGGACTAGTATTATCATCGAGGACTAAATCATAAGTAATTGGGTCACCATCCGGATCTGTTGCCGTACTCCAAGTTAAAGTAGGTTTTAAGGCAACATCTATTGCTCCATTATTTACCGTTAAAAGGGAGAAAGAATTTGGTGGTTGATTTTCTGCATCAATATCATTACCCCCATTGCTATCGTCATCACTACAACATCCATAACTCATCAATGTTATAACAACTAAAATTATAAAATTTATATTTCTTTCCATAAATCTTTTAAATGTTTTGCATAAGGTCTCGGCTATGATTTCGGTGTGGAATGATTCGGCAGAATCCTTCAGGAGCAGAAATTAGCCGTATTTGTTGTTTTTTTGTTCATATTAGTTCTTCAGCCACGCTGAATTACAGCCCTTGTTAGGCTCAGTTTTTTACTAATTTATACTTTAAATTGTTCTAGTATTGCCAAACTACGAACAAGGGCTGTCATATACATGTTATTATTCGTCTCATCCTTGCTTGCACTAAAAAATCCAATAACTAATCTTTTTGAAGGGGATATGTAAAGACCCTGACCTCCAAAGCCTTCCTTGAAGAAGTCACCATCTTCAAAAATCACATCCCAATGATAGCTCTGAAAATCTGCACCTTGTCCTTCATAAAATAGTTTCCTCAAATGCTGATCTGTTCCGCCTTCAGATCTAAATAATGCTCTATCTCCCGTATGGATTTGATTTATATATCGTGCCGATGCTATTTTTGTAGTAGCATCATCTGTAAAGGCCAGTCCATATCTGGCCAGATCTCTCAAGCGCATTAGCATTAAACCGTAACTTCCAGCAACACCAGTACTGGATAGCGTTACCCTTGCATCATCTTCAGCTCCGATTTTTGTCCATATATATTCCTGAACCAACTCATGAAAAGGTTTGGAAGAAACTCTTTCAGCGATGGTAGTCAGAATAACAGAATTGGCAGAAGTATAATCGTAGGTTTGCCCAGCGGGTTCAGTTTTTCCCGAACTAGCCAATAATTCTATTAAGCTTTCTTCAACTCCAGGATTTGGCTCCGTATAAACGGCAGAATGCTGAAGTAATTTATAAAAACAATGGTTCGGGTCAGTAAAGGACCCTTTTTCCATTTCTCGGCAGTTGATTCCTGAGGTCATCCTTAACAAATTTTCAATAGTTACGTTTGCCAATGGCTTACCTTTAAATTCTTTAATATGCTTCCCAATCGAATCCTGTTCGTTAAGTTTTCCTTCATCTGCCAAGTGTGCGATTATGGTTCCTAAAAATGTTTTACTGACAGAACCAAGAAAATGCTTGTCAGTGTGTTTCATTTCCGGATACTTTTCATAAACCACTTGGCCCTTATGCAGAACAATCACTCCATTAACATATTTTTTATTACAAATTTGGTCAAGTGATGTTTCCTTTTTAAAGAAGGTACTGGTGAGAATCTCTTGGCCGAGGGTATGACTTATATTTTCTGGAAGCTTTGTTGTTTTCGTATTTCCTTTTTCTATCAGAACAGTAGGAATATAGTTTTCCATATGGCTAAATACCTCGGTTATTTGAGGTCCTCTTCCAATGATCGATTCAGGCACTGTAAAACTTACTTTTTGTTCAGTCAGGTTAGGAATTTTCCGAGACTTTACTGCTAACGCTATTTTATCTTCTAATGAAGGTTCTTTTACTTGTTTAACTTCTTGTTTGCAAGCAAAAAGTAAAAGCAGACAGAATACAGCTATTGGGTTTAAAATCTTCTTATTTGTTTTGATCATAATTTGTTGGTTAATTGGGCCTAACGTGTTTGTATAAGATTAGTTGCGTGTTTCAGCACCTAATTTAGCAAATACAAACCGAATAGAAAATCCGCGAGGATATTCAGAAGTAGACTATAACCAGCAATTACTTATAGCCATTGTTGTGTGTAGTTTTTATTTTTTTAAAATTATATTAATTAAATCTTCTAAATATGCCTTTATTTTCTGGGTTTCTGGATAATATTCACTTGGATGTCCACAATAATTTCTTAAATCTAAATGTTTATCTAATTCTCCTTTTTGATGTTTTGTGATAAGTCCGATTTTATTTGCTATATCCAAAGTGGTTTTATCTTTCAGTCTCTCAAAATCTGATACTTGTTTTATTGGTTTTTCTCTTTGGTTAATTTTTTTTAGAGCTTCGTTTATTTGTTTGTACCCAATTTCGACACACTTGTTTTGTAAATTTCTAATCGCTGAAGCCCAAACAAATACGACTCCAGCTCTCATTGCTCCGACTTTTAAACAAGCGATGCTTTCTCTTAAATAATCTCTTTCGTCCAAATTAGAAATCGAATCAAAGATTTTTTCAATTTCTATGGTATTGAATTTATTAGTGTCAATTATAACTCCCAATTTGTCAATTGGTGAGTAATTTATTTTGTCGCTTTTCCCACAAAGATTATAATAAAATTGAACTGTGTCCGAATTATGAACTTGCATACTTTTGAGTAATGCAGGTAAAGATTGACCTTGTTCAACCATATGTTTAATGTAGCAATATCTTAAACTTATTAATGTAAGTTCTTCTTTTATTTCTGCTTTTATTTTCGCTCTCTCTAATATTTTTCTAATACTAGACACAGAATATTTCGTGTCTTTTTTTTGACCTTCAAATAAATATTTTTTTGGTTTGTACTGAACGTAATATTCTCGAAGAAGTTTTAATAGCTTATCAGAGAGATGAGGGTATCTTATTTTTCCAGTTTTAGTATTTCTTACTCTAATTTCTTTTTTGTCAGATAGAATGTCTTTTGGTGTTAGTTCCAATAACTCTTCAACTCTCATTCCAGTCGCATACAGTAATGTTATTAGGGTTTTGTGTTTTAAGTTTTCAAAAGTTTCAAGTAGTTCTTTAATTTGATTTTGGGAAATTACATTAGGAATGTGAGAATCTTTTAAAGGTAATCTTAATGAGTGAAATGGATAATTTTTCCCAAGAATTTCATTGAAATATAGCTTAAATGACCAGTAACAATTCTCCATACTCGATGGTGATTGACTTTTCTTAATTCGATACAAGTAAGAATCTATCTGGTCAAAATTTATATTTGCAGGTTCAATATGACTGTAAAATTCAAATAATTCAGTCAGTTTTTGAGAATAGACTTTTTTAGTAGCAGGAATAAATTTCCTTTTTTCAAATTCCTTATTTATTAATTCTTCTGTTGTCATTTCTCAAATTACACACAACTTGTTTATATGCAGAACTTTTTTCCTTTTATACCACCAATTAGTTTGGCTATGCAGAAGTTTTTGAAAACAAAGTCACGTATATAAAACTTTTATTTTTTAAAAGTTTCAATGTAAATATAGATACTTTCTTACGCAAAAGAAAGGTAAATTGTGAAATTATCTACTAAAGCGATGCAACACAAACGTCATAGCAGACAATAGGAAAAACGCCCCCACCTGGTGCGCTACGCCCAACCAAACAGGCACTTGAAGTAAAATGGTAAATACGCCCAAAACAAACTGCAGCACCACCAAAAGCAACAATGCGGTAATCCCGTTAAATTGGCTAGAGGTCAATGAAAACCGTTTGCTTTTTCGCCAGATAATCACAACCATCAGTACGACCACGTAGGCCAAACAGCGGTGCACAAACTGGACGCCACTTTTGCCTTCGATAAAGTTTTTGTATAACGGGTTTTGCTCAATATAAACCGTTTGGTGCATAAATTTCCCTTCGCTCATCATGGGCCAATGATTATGGATAAAACCAGCGTCCAAACCGGCTACAAAGGCTCCATAAATAATTTGTAACAATAAAACGGCCAACCCAAAACGTACCAGGTTTCTAAATGCCTTATCTACCTCTTTTTTCTCAGGATAGCGCAGATCCAAGGCCACCCAAAAGGTATAGGCAAAGGTGATAAAGGCCGTGGTTAAATGTGCGGCCAAACGGTAATGGCTCACGTCGGGGTTGTCCACCAAACCGCTTTTTACCATATACCAGCCCAAAAAGCCTTGAAAGGCGCCCAAGCCTAAAAGCACGATGCATTTTTTAATGGTAGGCTTAGTCAATTGCCGTTTAATTAAAAAGTACAAAAAGGGGATAAGAAACACCAAACCAATAAAGCGTCCAATCACACGATGGAGCCATTCCCAAAAATAAATGTCCTTAAAATCCTGAAGTGTAAAATGGGTATTCAGTTTTTGGTATTCGGGGTATTGTTTGTACAAATCGAAGGCGGCCTGCCATTCCGTTTCGTTCATTGGAGGAATAGTCCCCGATATCAATTTATAGTTTGAAATGGACAATCCCGAGTGGGTCAACCGGGTAATGCCACCTACAACTACCATGATAAAAATCAAAAAACAACCTGTTAACAACCAGTATATTACAGCTTTATTATCTTTTTTCATTGTTCAATTGTTTTTCAAGACACAAACTATTTTCTATACCTTGGTACTGCCCGAAATTGGGAATAATTTGGTAGGCATTTTTCTTATAAAAATTCACAGCTTCTATTTGGCGTTTTCCAGTTTCCAAAACACAGGAATTGAATCCCAATTCCTTTGCCCAAGTTTCCAAACCTTGTAGGACGGCAGTAGCTACCTGCTTTCCCCTAAATTCGGGTTGGGTAAACATTCGTTTGATTTCTACGCTGTTTTCGTCATAAGTTTTAAAAGCGCCACAACCGACAGGGATGTTGTCCCGATAAGCTATTACAACATTATTGAGAACCTCAATGCCATTGTATTGCATGTAGAATTCATGATCTTTCCCGTCAATAACCTTCAAATACGCGTTGAGTTGTGATACGAGATGCACAAAATCCTTATCGGTATGGTTGGTCCGTTTCAGCTCTATCATGAATCGCTCACTTTTAGGCCCAGGGATTTCCCTTTTTTCAACATCAGTGCATGGGCGGCATCGTATTCGTTTGGAATCTCTCCGTCTAAAATTGCCTCTTTAATCGCTTCTTTGATAATCCCAATCTCTCTTGAGGGCTTGAGGTTAAAGGTTTTCATAATTTCCTCTCCAGAGACGGGTGGCTGAAAATTCCGCACATGATCCCGCGCTTCAACTTCCTCAATTTTTTGTCGTACTATTTTAAAATTGTTATGGTACTTTTTAAATCGTTTTGGGTTTTTGGTGGTGATATCCGCTTCGCACAGGGTCATCAAATCCTCAACATAATCGCCTGCATCAAATACCAATCGCCTTACGGCCGAATCGGTCACTATATCTTGAGACAATACAATAGGGCGTGAGCTCATAAACACCATTTTTTGGACGAATTTCATCTTGTCGTTCAGCGGCATCTTTAGGCGCCTGAATAAATGGTACACCATTTTTGCGCCTTCAAATTCGTGTCCATGAAACGTCCAGCCCACTTTTTTACTGAATCTTTTAGTTGGGGCTTTCCCGATATCGTGCAACAGGGCAGCCCAACGCAACCAAAGGTTATCAGTATGCAGTGCAATGTTGTCCACCACTTCCAGAGTGTGGTAAAAATTATCCTTATGACGTTGACCTTCAATTTCATCGATGCCTTTTAAAGCAGTCAATTCGGGTAGAATCAACTTTAAAAGTCCGGTTTGTTCCAAAAGTAAAAAACCAATAGATGGCGTTTCACTTTCCAGGATTTTATTTAGTTCGGTAACGATACGTTCGTTGGTGATGATTTTTATCCTTTCGGCATTGCGGTAAATGGCTTTCAAACTTTCCGCTTCAATGGTGAATTTCAATTGGGTGGCAAAACGGATGGCGCGCATCATTCGCAATGGGTCGTCACTATAAGTAATATCTGGGTTTAAAGGCGTTCGGATAATACCCTTTTCCAAATCTTTCAATCCGTCAAAGGGATCCAATAGATTGCCAAAAGAGTTTTTATTAAGGCTTAGTGCCAAGGCATTAATGGTGAAATCACGTCGATTTTGATCATCCTGTAACGTGCCGTTTTCTACTTTCGGATTTCGGCTGTCTTTAGAATAGGATTCCTTTCTGGCGCCCACAAATTCTATTTCGATGTCATCATAGCGTAGCATGGCCGTACCGTAGGTTTTAAACACCTGTACTTTTGGCGTATCGGGAAGGTTTTTTGCAACGGTTTTAGCCAATTCTATGCCACTTCCAATGGCCACAACATCGATGTCCTTGGCATCGCCTCTTTTCAATAGAAAGTCGCGTACAAAGCCACCAATTACATAGCAGTCCAGTTGCAATGTTTCGGCAGATTGAGAGATGATTTTGAAAATGTTATGCTGTAGTGCTTCTTTGTAATTCATAAAACGCTATTTCGCGAAATTTGCGAATTTCTGGCTACAAAAATCGGCATTGCAAATTTACAACATATGTCAACCTTTTAAAACCTAAGTAGCGATTTATTTTAGGGATTTGAAATGATTTTGAGACCCATATTTTGCGCTTTAAAGAAGGGCGCTAAACTCCTTGCCGGGTATTATTATCAACCAGTAATTTTGATAATTAGGTGAATTTTGGAACCACATTCGCTTCTTCAATATACTTGGGCACTTCCGGATTAATAGTTTTTCCCGAAATCACTTTTTCATACAATTCTAAGTATGATTCTGTCATTACCTTAGAATTATAGTATTTAACAGCGTGTTCATGACATCGTTTAGGGTTGTAATTAAATTCCTTGATGGCTTTTATGATTTCGTTAGAGTTATTACTTGAAAAACCGACTTCTGGCGTAATTAATTCAGCTAATGATCCATTTTTAGTTCCGAAAACAGCACAGCCTGCGTACATGCTTTCGGTAATGGCAAGTCCAAAAGGTTCGTGCCATACCACTGGAAAAACCAAGGCCTTGGAGTGTTGTGCAATTTCCATTTTTTTATCATTTTCAACCATACCATGAAAAATGATATTTTTATTCAAAATATACTTTAAACCTCTTTTAAAATTGCGGTAGGTCCATCTTTCTCCACCCATTACGTGCAATTTGTGGCCAGACTTTAATGCAATTTTAGCAGTTCCGAATAGGTTTTTTACCTTCCATGACGCTTTTGCCAAAAAATGAAGATAATCTCTTTTATTATCTAATATTGGGTCAGGATAATCATCCCAATCAAGCCCATTATGAACAAAAGCCTCAGAGCCATATCGCTGTGCATGGTTTTTGGAAACAAAAACCATATTTATATCCAACGCCTGCTCGGGAGATGGATTTCCTCCCATTGTAAATATATAGGGTTTGTCTATTGCTTTTCCCAACGAATGAAATAAGTGAACTACGTCAACATCATCTGGAATATGGCTTTTCAAATCTTTGGTTTCATCATAATGAATCACTGTTGCAAAATCGCTATGGGATCCTTCCTTGGCCAGTAAATAAACTTCATGCCCCAATTTTACCAGTTCCTTGGCAAGGCCCCAAATAACACGTTCTGTACCTCCATATTTTTTTGCTGGTAATACGGCTGTTTTGTCTTCAATAAGTATTTTCATAGTATTGGTGTCGTATGCGAAAAGGATGTCTATTTTTTAACTACTGTGGCGTATTGCAGATATCTCATGTCCATTGCAGTAAATAAAAATGGAATATTGTAAAGGTAGGGTTTAATGGATTTCGTTTTGTTAATACCCTTGTGGGTAACAATTTTATAACCCAAATTTTTGTACATATTTGCGATACTTTTTCCCGTAAAAAACCTTAGATGGGTCTTGTCCATAATTCCGTGTTCTTCATATTCCCATGTCTTATTAAGCACTAGCTTTTTTAAAGCGCTATGGTACCTCATATTGGGGATAGAACTAATTATTACACCATTTTCAGATAATTTATCCTTTATTTTTTCTAGTACCCAATACGGGTCGACCAAATGTTCTAAAACATCATTAAAGTAGATGACATCAAAATAATCATTAGGGAGCTCCTCAATAAAGCTTTCACATTCCCCAATAAAGACTTTGTCCAGTATTTTTTTTGCTTTTTCCCCATGTTCAGGCATCAGCTCTATACCCCAGGTTTCGGGACTATGCTTTTCTTTTATATACGAAGCAAAAGTACCCTCTCCACACCCTACATCAAGTAGAGTTTTTGCACCCTCAGGATAAAAACCAAACATTTCATATCTGGTATTGTTATAATAATTGTCTGGTTTGTTATCGTAATCCATCTAAATTGTGTTTTTGATGTAAAGGAAATATTAGTGTTGAGTGCTAGCCTCTAAAGAAGCCTTCGCATTTGGTATTTAATTCTTAATATTGCACTATATACAGCTGTATGAAAATCACATTAATTAGTTTAGATAATTGGGGTTTTAATCAATTTATTGCCAAAGAGTTAGAGCGCAAAAATATTGAGGTAAATCAAATTAATTTTTATCAGCTACGCTATCGTTATCCTACTTTTTTTCATAGAGTGTTTAATTTCTTCGCAAAACTATTTTTTAAATATAACATAAAAAAGAAGTTTTTAGAGAAAAAAATTTTGGAGGAACTAAGAAGCAATGGCAAACAAGATAAAATACTACTAATAAAAGGCGATTTTTTAAATCCTGATTTTATTGAAAAGATAAAACCATTTACAGATGAATTAATAGGTTTTTTCAATGATAATTACAGGCGGTCTCCTAAAATTGCTAAAATTTATAATGTTTTTGATAAGGGGTACTCTTTTGAGAAAGAGGATGTAAAGCAGTTTGGTTTTTCGTTTATAACCAACTTTATATATAACGAAAAAGAACTAACTGTAAATGAAAAGAAATATGAAGTATTTAATGTTAGCTCAACCGGGAAAAGGGATGTAGTAATACAAAATATAGCTAAGGCTTTGGACGCTATTGGGATAACATACAAAATCATCATAGTTGGTAAAAATATCCCAAGCCATAATTCGACTCAAATAGAATATTCAAAACAGACTTTTGATTTGAATGAGGTTGAGTCTTTTATCTCACAATCTAACGTATTATTGGACGTACATAGGGAGAATCAGGCAGGTTTAACCTTTAGGGTATTTGAAAGCTTGGGGTTTTCAAAAAAACTAATTACTACTAATAAGGACATCGTTACTTATGATTTTTACAACCCGAACAATATTTTGGTGGTGGACAAAAATCATGTTGAAATACCTAAATCTTTTTTTGAAACGCCTTATGAACCAATACCTGTAAACATATATAATGCCTATGCTCTACCGGGTTGGGTAGATAAAGTTTTTGAATTGAAAAAAGGAAAAAATGGATAACCTTCCTAAGGTGGCTTTACTGATTTCAACATATAATTGGCCACAAGCCTTAGATTTGGTGCTACAGAGTGTTTTGAAACAATCTGTGATGCCTGATGAAGTTATTATAGCTGATGATGGTTCCAAGGATGATACAAGAGCGTTAATCAATACCTATAAAACAAAATTCAGGATACCGCTTATCCATGTTTGGCATGAAGATAAAGGGTTTACTAAGACGATTATTCTAAACAAAGCTATTGCTAAAATTGAATCGGAATATATTATTCAGATTGATGGGGATATCATCCTGCACCGACATTTTGTTAAGAATCATCTGGAGATAAGCAAAAAAGGATTTTTTTTATTTGGAACCAGGGTAACTATTACAAAAGAGAAATCAGAGAAAATTTTATCAAAGGGAACATTCAGTCTTAGTTGGTTGTCAAGTGGTCTTAAAAAAAGAATGAGGGCGTTGTACCTTCCGTTTGTTTATAAAAACAGAAAACCCGATAGCTCGATTTCCACAAAATTAAGAGGGGCAAATATGTCTTATTGGAAAGCTGATGCCATTGCTATTAATGGTTACAATGAGGACTATCTGGGTTGGGGTTTTGAAGATTACGACTTTGGTATGAGATTAACATTTTTAGGTATAAAGCCTAAACGGCTCAAGTTTTCAGGGATTTGTTTTCATATTTACCATAAGCCTTCGGCTCTTGAAAACCCTGAAACCGGAAATGAAATTCAGGATAGAACAATTTCCGAAAGAATTAAAAGGTGCAAAAACGGTGTTGATAAATATTTAAGTGAAAATCAATAAAACAATACATAATAATTTTGCGGAACATGCCGCGTTTTTTGATGATATCATCCAAAACTTTGATTCAAAAGGGGAGGATTTTGGTAATCAGGATAGGAATTCCCTAAAGTTGTTCAATTTAGAAGATAGAACTATAAACGTAAAATCGTTTAGGGTACCCAATCTCATAAATCAAATTGCCTATAGGTTTTTCAGAAAAAGTAAGGCACAGCGCTCTTTTGAATATGCCAACCGTTTGATGGAGTTGGGAGTGGGAACGCCACAGCCCATGGGGTATTATGAGTTTACCACCCTGTTTTTATTTAAGAATAGTTACTATATCAGCGAACAACAGCCCTGCGATATTACCTATCGCGAATTGACTTTGGATGTGGACTACCCCAATCACGAAGCTGTTTTGAGAGCTTTTACCCGCTTCACTTTTGAGCTACACAAGAAAAATATCCATTTTTTGGACCATTCCCCAGGAAATACGTTGATTGAAATCAACAAAGGCAATTACAAATTTTATTTGGTGGATTTAAACCGTATGGAATTCAAGCCCTTGGATTTTGAAACGCGAATCAAGAATTTTGCGAGATTGACCATTCATAAAAGTATGGTGGAGGTGATGAGCGATGAATATGCGAAATGTTCTGGAGAATCTTATGAAAAGGTGTTCAGCCTGATGTGGAAGTTAACCGAGGAATTTCAGGAAAAATACCATCGGAAACGGAGGTTAAAGAAAAAGCTAAAGTTTTGGAAGCGAGTTTAACCGCTGTAATTCCTTGTACCGATGCCAAACGCCGTAGGCACTTAGATAGCAGACATTAAACCCTTCTATCCCATCTAAAAACCCTAGCCTTACAACATAATTGGTGATAAACTTATAAACTGGCCTTAATATTAAATGTAAAAGATTGACCTTTTTACCTTTGTTATACAGTTCTTTGGCCTTTAAGGAAGCATAATACTCCATTTTTCTTTTGTAGTCCGCATTACTAGTATAGCAATAATGAAGCATATAATGTTTCAAAACAGCACTTTTGCCGTCCACTATAAGATTTTCATGTACAATTTTATTTTCATCGTATTTAGCATATCCTTTTCTAAATAATCTATAGGTAGTGTCGGACTGCAGTCCACTGAATCTCATTACTTTTTCATTGAAGAAGAATCGGCGTTTGAACATGTAAGCCACGATCTCATCTGTGTTTTTAACCACATTTAATATCTCCTGCCTCAAGTTTTCAGGAATACGCTCGTCAGCATCGATAAACAATATCCAGTCGTATTTGGCTTGATCTATGGCATAATTTCGTTGGTCAGCAAAGTTTTCGAAAGTTCTTGAAATTACGGTAACGCGTGGAAAACCCTTTAGTTTAATTAAGGTTTCATCAGTGCTGAAGCTATCAACAACAATTATTTCATCCGCAAAGTCTATATTCTCAATAACAGCGTCGATGTGTTTTTCCTCATTGAACGTTATTAATAAAGCGGATATTTGGATATGTTTCTTATTCAAGAAAAGCAGATTTTATTCCGTAAAAATAGCTATTTTTGAATCAATGAATTCAATTGATGTTTCAGTAATAATAAGCACTTATAATCACCCGGAATGGTTGGAAAAAGTATTGTGGAGCTATAATTATCAGACGTTTAAAGATTTTGAAGTTGTTATTGCTGATGACGGTTCCGACGAAGCTACCAAAACGTTAATTGAAAGCTTAAAACCCAAATTAGACTATCCTATCCAACATATTTGGCACGAGGACAATGGGTTTCAAAAAACGATTATTTTAAATAAGGCCACTGTAGCCAGTAAAGGAAACTATCTGGTTTATAGTGATGGCGATTGCATTGCCCGGAAGGATTTTTTGGAAGTCCACGTTGATAGGAGGGAAGAAGGCTATTTTTTATCCGGGGGCTATTTTAAGTTGCCGTTGTCTATTAGCAAATTAATTTCAAAGGAAGATATTGAAAACCAGCAATGTTTTAATATTGATTGGTTAAAATCTCACGGTTTGAAATCTTCATTCAAAAACAACAAAATTACTGCCAAGGGTTTAAAAGAAGATCTTTTAAACCGATTTACGCCAACCACTGCCACTTGGAACGGGCATAATACTTCTGGCTGGAAATCTGATATTTTAAATGCCAATGGTTATGATGAGCGTATGCAGTACGGTGGAGAAGACCGGGAATTGGGCGAACGGCTGTTCAATGCAGGTATCAAGGCGAAACAGATTCGCTATTCTGCAATTTGTTTGCATTTAGACCATAAAAGAGGTTATGTAAGCCCTGAAATGATTCAAAAAAACAAGAAAATCAGGGAAACTACCAAATCCCAAAAGATTACAAGAACCGCTTACGGTATTAACCAATAGCTTTCAGAAACTGTTTTAATTTTGGAATAATTAATTCTGGGGCAAAAGTTTTATAATAATTTTGATAGTCTTTTTTGATAGCTTTTAAGTCTTGATATTGATACAACTCTGGCTTGATATCATTTAAATGGATGGAATCATTTAGTTTTCCATCGTCAAACATGTTCCAGGCTTCTTTTAAAATCCATGGTGAGAAAATAGCAAATGTAGGTTTATCAATAGCTTTTGCCATATTGATTGCACCTCCCTCATTGCCTATCAAAGCTGTGCAATGTTTGGTAATGGCAATAAATTCTCTTAGGCTTTTACCAAAAATGTGAAAATGAATATGCTCTTTGGTACTATCAGTACAAAAAGACATCAGTGTTTTTACGTCTTCAATTTGATTTGGAATATAATTGAAAAGAATATTACCTCGGGTTTCCGCAACAATAGCATCAATCAATTTGGCCATGTATGCCAGAGGATAGGTCTTTGAATTGTCACTACCTAAAACGCCAATCATAAAAAGAGGTTTTGAAAGTTCTATCTTGAATTTTTCCAAAAGCTCCTTTGCGTCTTCAACTTCCAGTTCTGTAAGATATATTTTAGGCTTTATGGGCTTCAAATCATCTTTAATAATAGACTTTAGCAGTTGTAATCTATTCTCAATGGCTAAACCGGCATTCGTATCAGGTGTGGTTTTTTCTTTAAAAGTGTGTGTGTACAAAAATGCTGTGTACCATTTATATTTTGAAATTTTCGTTTTTGCCCCAGAGAATAAGGTAATGAGATTGCTGGAGGATTTTGAATATACATCAATAACAATGTCGTATTTCTCCTTTCGAATCTTTTTCAGAAAGCTATTGAACAATGACTTTTTTTTCTCAATTTCTGGAGTTAAAAACTGAAATTTGTCAATATTCGGGTTGTGCTCTACAACGGGAAAGGTATGCGAATTTATTAGGTAATGAAGCTCAGCGTTAGGGTGATGTTCTCTAAGGGCTTCAAACAAAATAGTACTTGTAAGCACATCTCCAATCATTTTTTGCTGAATCACTAAAACCTTCATGCCGATAAATTACAAATAAAAAATTCCAAATTCCAAGGATAAAAGTTTGGGATTTGGAATTTTAGTATTTTGAAGTTTACGAGTAGCATAAGTTTTCACATAAGAGTTAGAACTGCCAACTGCGACTGTAGACTGCAAACTTTTTAAACCGCTACATCGTGCTCTCTCAAAGCATCGTTTAGCGAGGTCTTTTTATTAGTACTTTCCTTTCGTTTTCCAATGATTAGTGCACAAGGCACATTATATGTCCCAGCAGGGAATTCTTTAGCATAGCTTCCAGGAATGACTACCGAACGTGCTGGAACTACCCCTCGGTGCTCCACTGGCTTGTCACCAGTAACGTCAATGATCTTTGTACTCATGGTCAATACTACACCAGCACCCAAAACGGCTTCAGTTTCAACTCTGACGCCTTCAACAACTATACAACGCGAACCGATAAAGGCATTATCTTCAATAATTACAGGGGCGGCTTGTAATGGCTCTAAAACTCCACCAATACCAACACCACCAGAAAGGTGTACGTTTTTACCAATTTGCGCACAACTACCCACGGTGGCCCAAGTATCTACCATGGTACCTTCATCAACATAGGCTCCAATGTTAACATAACTTGGCATAAGAATAGTACCAGGTGAAATATATGCCCCATGTCTTGCAACGGCATGCGGTACTACACGAATCCCTTTTTCGGCATAACCCTTTTTTAAAGGAATTTTATCATGGAACTCCAAAGGCCCGGCCTCAATGGTTTCCATTTTTTGGATAGGGAAATAAAGTACAACACCTTTTTTAACCCATTCATTCACCTGCCATCCTCCCTCGATAGGCTCTGCAACACGAAGCTCGCCTTTGTCTAAAAGGTCGACCACTTTCCTTATGGCGTCTGTTGTTTTACTTTCCTTTAATAGTTCTCGGTTCTCCCAAGCGCTTTCTATAATTTGTTGTAAATCCGTCATTGGTTTCAATATTTTGGGCAAATATACTATCTAAAGCCTAAAATCGATGTGTATTTCGTCTTTAAATATCCTGAAAAATTTTGTCGAAATCCTGTCGATTTTCTAAAGATTTCGATGCCGTTTTTCCCGTGAAAAAATTATTTTTTTAGATGAAATGCATTTTTCGTGTTTTTAATCGATAAAATCGAGCACTTCCACTATTCATCGGTAAAAATTTCTGCTTCTCTAGTAATCGAAAATTCCGTGTGCTACAACTATTTTATTCTTTTTGAGCATTGATGCGGATATATATTTGAACCGTTGAAACAAATGAAACAACCCAAATCATGAAAACGAATTTTTACATCTTATTTATCTTATTACTTTCTTTTTCTGCCGTAGGCGCTCAAAATGAAATTAAGACTAATAATGTTGAAAAAACAGTTACTGTTTCTGAAACTGAAGAAGCTACAGTAATTATCGACACTGTAAAAATCAAAGAAACTATTGCTCGTAGCAGTAGCGATATTAGAATTTTCTTGAACAGAGAAAGAAAAGTTGATAACATCAAGTTAGTATTTCCAAAGATTCACAAAAGAAAATTATCATAAACTAGAACAAGTATTCAAATATTAATAATAAGGTTAAACACGAAAAGGGCTGTCCGAAAGGGCGGTCTTTTTTTATTTGGTTATTTTTGCGAAAATTAAGCGCATGGCAAGAATTTTAGCGATAGACTACGGGATGAAACGAACGGGGATAGCCGTAACGGATGAGTTGCAAATTATTGCCTCGGGTTTGACCACTGTGGACACAAAGGAATTGTTGGCTTTTTTAAAAGATTATATTTCGAAAGAAGAAGTGGAGTTAATTTTAATGGGAGAACCTAAACAAATGGACAATACCCCTTCAGAAAGTGAAGCTCTTATTCAGCCATTTCTGGAAAAGCTTAAAAGGCAATTTCCGAATATTCCCTTAAAACGCGTGGATGAACGTTTTACCTCAAAAATGGCCTTTCAGACTATGTTGGACAGCGGATTAAAGAAGAAGCAACGCCAAAACAAAGCTTTGGTAGATGAAATTAGTGCTACGTTAATTCTTCAGAGTTATTTGTATTCTAAATAACTTTCCATGCACATTATATAATAGAGAGTTGTATTTTTGCAAAAAACAATTTAATCCTAACGATGATTTTACCCATAGTAGCCTATGGCGACCCCGTTTTAAAGAAGAAAGCCAAGGAAATAACCAAAGATTATCCTAAACTTGAAGAACTCCTGGACAATATGTTTGAGACGATGTACAATGCTTTGGGACTTGGTCTTGCAGCACCTCAAATTGGGCTTCCTATTCGCTTGTTTTTAGTGGATACAGCGCCTTTTGCCGAAGATGAGGAGTTAAGTGAAGAAGAAAGGGAATCCTTAAAAGATTTTAAGAAGGTGTTTATCAACGCCACCATTTTGGAAGAGGAGGGCGAGCAGTGGGCGTTTACAGAGGGTTGCCTTAGTATTCCCGACGTTCAGGAGGACGTTTTTAGGCAGCCTAAAATCACAGTTGAATATTTTGATGAGCAATTTAAAAAGCACACCGAAACATTTGACGGCTTGATTGCCCGGGTCATTCAGCATGAATACGACCATATTGAGGGTATCTTGTTCACCGATAAATTGTCCAGTTTCAAAAAGCGGTTGATAAAAGGTAGGCTTTCAAACATTTCGAAAGGGAAGATAAATGTGGACTATAGAATGCGATTTCCTAATCAAAAAAAGAAGCGATAATTTTTGCTTTACTTTTGAAAAAGCTGATATTTGCCCTCCCGATAACCATGGGGATCAAAAATTAAAAATCTAGTATGGGCTTAGAAAAAGTTTTAGCAATTTCCGGAAAACCAGGACTCTATAAATTGGTCACCCAAACAAGAGGCGGTTTTGTGGCTGAATCTCTAATTGATAGCAAGCGTATCTCTGTTAGCTTGCAAAATAACGTTAGCGTACTTAGTGAAATAGCGATTTATACTTTGAACGAAGAAATCCCATTATACAAGGTTTTGGGCAAAATCAGGGAAAGGGAAAACGGCCAGCTTTGTAGTGTTGGACCAAAAGAAAGCAAGGATAAACTGGAGGAATATTTTTTCGATGTGTTGCCCGATTATGATGAAGATCGCGTTTATCCGAGCGATATAAAAAAGGTGATCCAATGGTATAACCTCCTTCAAAAGCATGATATGCTGGATTTGTTGGATGACGATGAAGCAGACGATTCATCAGCCGACGAAGAAGAATAAAAAGTTAACCTCCATTTTCGGAGGTTTTTTTATGGGTTTTTTGTAAGTATGATGTGGTTTTAACGACATTTTCTTGTAAAACAATCATCGATGGAGTCCCTTTGGTTTTTTGAAGACGTTAACCTATTTCAAATTCTTTGCCCGCACAAGTTTAAGGCCTACAAGGCAGACCACGATTTTGATGCCTACAAAAAGCAGGATTACATCTATTTTGAAGACGATTCGGCAAACAAAGTGTATCTGATTGAAAAAGGGAAAGTAAAGATAGGATACTATACTGAAGAAGGGGATGAGGTGGTAAAGGCCATTTTAACCCGAGGAGAACTATTTGGTGAAACGGCCATTTTTGGGGAGTCCAAGCGTGACGAATTTGCACAATCCATTGATAACACAACAAGTATTTGCCCCATAGGTGTGGAAACTATGCATGATTTAATGCGGGACAACAAAACCTTCAGCTTTAAAGTCTATAAATTTATCGGACTGAAACTAAAGCGATTGGAACGACGTTTACAATTGTTGCTATTTAAAGATGCCAAAACAAGATTGATGGAATTTTTGCACGAACTGTGTCACGACTATGGTTATGATTGCGAAAAAACCGGGGATAAAATTATTCATCATCCTTACACCCAAAAGGATATTGCTTCCTTAATCGGTACTTCTAGACCTACTTTAAACATTCTTTTGAATGAGTTGAAAGAGGATAAAATCATTGAATTTTCAAGAAAAGAAATAAGAATTTATAAAAATTCCGCATAGTGTTAGGTAGCTAACATTTTATGTTCTTCCCGAGCTATAATTTTGAATTCAAATAACAAATAAAAATTATAGCAATGATTAAAAACATGTTTTTCGCCTTAGCGGCAATAGGATTTTTTGCTACCTCATGTAGTAATGACGATGATAATTCTGGACCAACAAATTCTAATTTAACCTTTAACGCTCAAGGTTTGGAAGCCTTAGGTAGTGGTTATGTTTATGAAGGTTGGATTATAGTAAGCGGGGCACCAGTTTCTACTGGTACTTTTACAGATGTTTCAAGTGCTCAGGTATTTTCGGTAAACACAGAGAAATTAAACAATGCAACACGATTTGTACTTTCTATTGAACCAGCTGTAGACCCGGACCCAGCTCCGGCTGACACCAAGGTGCTTGTTGGGGATTTTTCTGGAAATTCGGCTACGCTTAATTCTTCTATTGTCGGGGATTTCAGCAATGCAGCCGGAGCTTTCTTTTTAAGAACTCCAACTGATGAAACTGGAACTAACAATGGAAATGACCATTATGGCGTTTGGTTTGGTACGCCAGGAATGCCTCCAGCACCGAATTTCGTATTACCCACTTTACCTGCTGGATGGGCTTATGAAGGCTGGGTAGTAGGGGATAACGGCCCAATTACCACGGGCACTTTTAATGTTTTTAATATGGCTGATGCTTTTGATGATTTTAGTGAAACTTCTCAACCCGGACCTCCAGTGCCCGGTGAAGATTTCTTTTTAAATGCACCTACAGGGGAAACTTTCCCATTGGATGTTCGAGGTAGAACTGTTGTAATTTCTGTGGAGCCTGTTCCTGATGATTCACCGGCGCCTTTTGCCATAAAACCATTGGTTGGTACTGCAGGACAAGATACTGCCCCGGCAACCCATGATTTTGGTGCTAACTTGGGTTCATTGCCAACAGGTACGGTTACAAGATAGTTTTTGAATTAGTTAATAGAAAATGTCAAAAAAAGAGCCTGATTTACAAAATCAGGCTCTTTTTTGTGGTATTAATGAATGTACTAATACATTTCCTTTATTTTAATGAGCTTGGATTTCCAAAGACTCAATTCTTCCTTATGTTTAGAAATATTGGTATTCACTTCCCTCACCAAAGGATTATCGTCATCCACATTTGTAAAAAACTGAAGGTTGTTTTCCAATTGATTGATTTGGCCCTTAAGGTCATCTATTTTTTTACGAATAAAAGAACGTTCGTTGTCCAAACCTCTATGATTGTCATCATTGCTATTTAGGGTTTCAAGCTTGTTTTCAAACTTGATCATTTCGGCCTCATTCTTATCCACCTTAAGCTTACCAAATAGCTCATCAACTGCTTTGTTGAATTTGCTTTCAATATAGCGTTTATCGTTAGGCACGCGCCCCAAGGTTTTCCATTTGCTGATATAATCCTTGAGAACTTCCAAATCCTTTTTCTTGTCTTTTGACAGTTTTAGGTTGTTTAAGGTTTGCAACAGTTCCTGTTTTTTGTTGAATGCTTCAACGAATTCTTTGTCGGCAGCATTACGCTTGGCATGAATACGGTCAAAATAATGGTTGCATGCCGATTTGAACTGTTTCCAAATTTTATCGCTGTCTTTTCTTGGTACGTGACCGATTTTCTTCCAGTCGCTTTGGATTTTTTTCATCAATGGTGTAGTCACGGCAAAATCCTCACTATCCTTATTGTCCTCGGCTATTTTAACAAGTTCTCTTTTCTTTTGAAG
This sequence comes from Hyunsoonleella aquatilis, assembly GCF_014270105.1. Taxonomy (GTDB): domain Bacteria; phylum Bacteroidota; class Bacteroidia; order Flavobacteriales; family Flavobacteriaceae; genus Jejuia; species Jejuia aquatilis. The sequence goes on along the minus strand of NZ_JACNMF010000005.1, from coordinate 34,586 downwards.
GTTTTGGTACTGTTCCTTTTTTAGCTCTTTGTAAAACGAATTTTTACGTCTATTAAAAGTTCTTACAGCTTCTTTAAATTTCGCCCAGGTTTCCTCATTAACTTTTATTGGTACTTTTCCAGCATTGAAAAAGGATTCACGCAGGGCTTCAATTTCTTTAATCTTTTTTTGCCAAGCACCGTGGCTACTGTTAGGTTCATCGGCAATGGCCTGAATGGATGCTATTATCTCAAGTTTTTTCTCAAGGTTTTTCTCGTAAACTTTATCAATTTCCTTATAGTATAGCTGTTTTTTGTCGTTGATAATTTTGGTGGCCGCCTTAAAACGTTCCCAAATTTCTTCACGGTGCTCCTTGCCAACTGGGCCCAATTCTTCCTTCCACATTTTGTGGAGTTCTTGCAACTCCCTAAAAGCACGCATTACATTGTCGTCTTGGGCCAAATCTTCCGCACGTTCAATAATTTTAAGCTTTTTTTCTAAATTGTGCTTAAAATCCAAATCACGTAAATCTCTATTGAGATGTAAAAAATCATAGAAGATTTCCACATGGTGGTGGTAGCTGTTCCAGGCATTATTGTATTTATCTCGTGGGATAGGACCTGTATTGCGCCAGCGTTCCTGCAGTTCCTTAAAATGTTTATAAGTGGTGTTTATGTTTTCTTCAACATTGATCAGCCCTTTCAATTCCTCGATAATTTCTAGTTTATCCTTAAGGTTTTGTTTGAGGTTTTGCTCAATGTTTTTATAATGTTCATTGAGTTTTCCTCGATATTCCCGATAAGCACTTTTGAATCGTTTTTGAATAGGATTGGAGTAGTAAAAGTCTATTTCGTTGCCCCCATCATTAATGAAATCTGCCTTTTTTTCTTCTAATAATGAATTGAATTTACTGTTGAATTCGCTTTTGATGCCATCCACATGCCTTTTAATGGCCTGAACTTTTTCGTTCTTCACCAATTTTTCAAGTTCAATCGCCAAAGATTCTAAGGACATTTTGTCGTATTCCTTAAACTCGATGGTGTGGCGCTCTTTATTGCCCTCGTCCTCGGCGTCCTCAGCGTTGGATTCGTCTATTTCGTTGATGGCTTCATCCTCGGAAGTAGTCTCTTTAGGGGCATCAGTTTCAGAGGGTTCAGGAGTATCATCTACCGCGTTTTTATTTTCGTCCACAACAGTATCTTCCGTTGTTGCGACTTCTTCTTTAACTTCCGGGGCTGTAATAGTTTCTTCGGCCTCATTTTCGACCTTAGAAACATCTATATCCTCTTGTTTTCCATCTGCTTCTTGCAGGTTATCTCGCTCTGACATTTTAAAAAATGTTTAGGGTTCGTCTAGTTTATTCATTAAAGATACTAACAACTAGATGATTTACAAAGCAGGAAAAGAGTTTTAACGAGTAAGTTTTCTATTTATGAAGATTCCAAATAGACCATGCTTTTTCGGCCTGAAGCTTCAACATCTTCAATCCGTTAATGGTTGTTGCTCCTTTTTCCTTACCCAATCGAAGGAACTTGGTTTCTTCTGGATTGTAAATTAAATCGTAAAGGATGTGGTGTTCAGAGATGCTTTCAAATGGTATTGATGGACAGCTGTCTACGTTTGGATATGTGCCTAAAGGTGTACAATTTACTATAATTTGGTGCTCTGAAACTATATCCGCACTCAACTCTTCATAAGTGAAACTGACAAGGTCTGAGGCCTTTCTCGATACATAGTTGCATTCAATATCTTTTTGCTTTAGTGCATAGATAACCGCTTTGCTTGCGCCACCAGTCCCTAAAATCAGTGCCTTCTTGTGATGCTTTTTTAATGATGGTTCTATAGATTTAATAAACCCGTAACAGTCCGTGTTATAACCTACCAATTTTCCTTTTTTGGTGACCTTGATGGTGTTGACAGCACCTATTTCCTTTGCTTTTTTATTGAGTTTGTCCAGATAGGGGATTACTTCTTCCTTATACGGAATGGTTACATTGAGCCCTTTCAAGCCCTCTGTATTCTTTACTATTTCTGAGAAAAGGGTAATTTTTGGAATATCGAAATTTTGATAGCTCACATTTTGAATACCCTCTTTTTGAAACTTTTTTTTGAAATAACTTACTGAAAACGAATAGGATATGTTTCTGCCTAAAAGCCCTAATCTATACATGTTTTTTTTGTTTTTGGCCGTAAATTTCTAACCCCACCACAATTGCGAAACCTAAGATAATATATCCAATGGCATAATATGTTTCCACATTCAGTTCGGGTAGAAATCGTTTATAATTTTCGATAATCTTTTCACCACGGGAGTCCAATAAAAACTCACCGTTTTCCATTTGCTTATAAATCGTTTTTTTCCATGGCCAAACCACACCTAGCGACCCGATAATAAAACCGATAATTGTAGCTATAGTAATACTTTTGTAATGTTTCAAAATGTAACTCAAAAGATGAGAAAACGTCACTAACCCCGCAACCGAACCCAATGTAAACATGGCCAGTACCTTAAGCATTCTTATACGTTCTTGGTTATCAATAAACCCAAAATCCCCTTGAAATAGCTCAGCAAAGGTGTCATAAAGAGCATTAACGGAATCAACCAAAAGCAGGACATAATTGCCCATTAAAATAAGAATGAATGAGCCTGAAAACCCAGGGAGTGTCATTCCAGAAACACTGATGATGCCACAGAAAAAAACGAAAAATAGATTGTCATTTTCCTTAGCAGGATTCAAAAAACTAATGCTCAGCCCAAGAATAATACCTAATGCCAGTGAGGTGTAGGTTCGGCTATTCCAGTCGTCAAAATCCTTGTTAACGTAATAAATTGAGCCAACGATCATCCCGAAAAACACGCTCCAAACATAAAGCTCATGGTGTAGAATAAGATAATCCAACAACTTTGAAACACTAAAATAGCTGATGATCATTCCGAGGAACAACAGACCCAAAAAACGCCCATTGATGTAGTTGAAAAAGCTTTTAAACCGACCATTGATAAGTAATTTGAAGGCCTTTGAGTTTACTTTTTTTAAGGAATATATAAACTCTTCATAAAACCCTGCAACAAAGGCCACAACTCCACCCGAAACCCCGGGTACTTTATTGGCGGCACCCATACCCAGTCCCTTTAAAACCAGAAAAAGCTTGTCCTTAAGCGTTCGGGTACTCTCCATTTATTGTTTTTTACTGCCTAGTTTTTCTAAAATAAAAATAGTTAAAAAGCCAACAACCATTAATACAATGGCATACGGAAAGAAATTTTCCCCCTCATAGGAAAAAGGAGATATACTTTCTGATAAGAAAGGTACTTCTTTACCGTGTGAGTCTGTTCGATAGGAGAGTACTTTTTTCCATGGCCAAATTTTATTCAACGATCCGATAATGAAACCGGTAAGAATTGCGAGGGTAAGGTTTTCGTACTTTTTGAAAAGCCATTTCAATAATTTTGAAAAGGATAAAAGTCCAACGATGGCTCCACATCCAACAATGGCTATAATCTTGATGTTGAAGGTATCTACAGCTTCTAAAATAGGCTTGTAAGCCCCTAGTAAAACTAAAATAAAAGCGCCCGAAATACCCGGTAAAATCATGGCGCAAATGGCTAAAGCTCCAGCAAGAAATAAAAACCAACTAGAATTGGATGAGCTAATTGAAGGAATTGTGGTAATATAAAAAGCGACCAAGCTTCCAATTATTAGGCCTAAAATAATTGGAGCGTTCCATGTCTTTATCTGTTTTCCAACAAAAAGAATACTGGCCAATACCAATCCGAAGAAAAAAGCCCATATCAATATCGGGTAGTGCTCTAATACCCATTTTAAAGCTTTCGCTAGAGATAAAACACTAACACCAATTCCGATAAAAAGGGCCAGTAAAAAGTTGCCATTTAATTGCTTCCAGGCGCTTTTAACCCCATCGGCTCTTAGTGTTTTGAATAAAGAAAAGTCAATATTGTTTAATGACGAGATTAGTTCTTCATAAATACCAGATATAAAGGCGATCGTACCTCCAGAAACTCCAGGCACAACATCCGCTGCTCCCATGGCAACCCCCTTTAAAGAAATAACAAAGTAATCGATAAACCGTCTTTGCATACAATGATTTTTAGGAAAACCAAAGGTATACAATTTGCAACAACTAGTGATTAGTTTTAAGTAAGCTTTTTATCTTGATATTGCTTAGTAGTTCGGGAAATAATTCGTCTATGATAAAGCTGTATTCAGCGTTGTAGCGCAGGCCATTTTTAAGATGGAAAATACCCTTATGGTTTTGATGCATTTTGAAGTGCAACCCGGCTAAGCGATACTCGATTTCAGCATTTTCGGGAAAAAAGTCCAAAGCTTGTTCGTAATTTAAGATCGATGCCCGATGTTCTCCGAGTTTAATCAATAAATCTCCTCTGGCAATCCATGTTTCAAATTCAAAATTACCCAAATCCAATGCCTTTCTGTAGCCTCTTTCCGCTTCTTCCAACAAATCCAAACGGTGATTGATTTGCCCGTACAGCTTCCAATACACCACATTTTCTGAGTCGATATTAAGGGCTTTGCTTATGTAATATAATGCCTTTTGGTAGTTTTTCTGTTTAATGAAAAACTTTGTTGTGGCAATCCAGCCTTTGTCCAATTGTGGGTCGACTTCTCTTGTTTTCTTGTAAAACTGAAGGGCACTATCATAATTGCCCAATTTTTCATGGCAACTTCCAATTCTAAATAAGGCAAAGGCAGATGGGTCGTCCAATTTTAGGGTTAGGTCATAACTTTCAATAGCTTCATAATATTTTTCTATTTTTTCTAAAACCTTACCACGCTCCAAATAGGCCCCTACAAAGGTGTCGTCTGATATAATAGCGAAGTCGAAAGATGCCAAGGCCCTCTTGTAATCCTTTTTTGTAAAGTACTGTTTGCCTAATTGATGCCAAGCGACCTCGCAATATGGATTTCTGTCCAAGAAGGTATTCAGGTAGTCAATTGCATCCTCGTGTTGCTCTAAATAATCAAAACAATACATAACATTATACAATGCTGAGTAGTCTTCGATATCCTCTTCCAAGCACTTTAAAAACTGCATTTTGGCATTTTCAAACTCATCTAAAAACAAATACTCCATTCCAATCAAGGAATAAATATCGACCACATCATCAGTGAAATCCAACGCATATTGCAATACTTCAATAGCCTTTTTATGATTGTCCTGTTTCGAATAAATATTAGCCTTTTGGATGAAGATTTCTTCGTTATTAGGGTCAATGGAATAGAGTTGGTTCAATAGGTCGTTGGCCTCACTTAACTTATCCTCAAACACATATACTTCCACTTTAAACAATTTCAAATTTATGGAAGTAGGGTGTTGTTCCAGCCCCAGTTTTATGGCCTTTTTGGCTAAGGCTATTTTTCCTTGGTTGAGGTAGTGGTGAATGATGTTTTCAAATTCTTCGGAATCGAAAAACAAAACGTGGTTGGTTTTTAACATCGATTCAAACTTAGTAAGAGGCAAATTGTTGTTGTCGCTTTGACTAAACTCCATAAGCAGTTTTAAGTTTTCTTCTGAAATAAAAGTAAGATTCTGGATGCCTTTTTTGGTGGAGAAATAGCAAATGTTTTTAACAAAGTAATGAACAACATCCTAAGATTTAGCAAAATAAAGGTGTTAATGTTTTGTTTTTCAGTATTTTAATTTATGATTTAGATGCTGTTTCATCAAGTGTATCCAAAATCATATTGCATCCTTTAATAATATCCTCATCTGAAATGGTTAATGGAGGTGTTATTCTAACGGCCTTTGGTTCAAACAGCAACCAAAATAAAATGAGACCTTTGTTTTGGCATTCGAGGATAAGGGAGTTGGCAATGTCTGAAGATTGCACAATCAAGGCAAGCATTAAGCCTTTACCTCTTATTTCAGTAATAAGAGGGTGCTTTAGGTGGTTCCGAATGAGTTGTTCCTTTTTTAGTGCATTTTCCATCAGGTCGTTTTCCAGCACCTCTTTTAAAGTGGCATGTGCGGCCGCGGCAATTAGGGGGTGCCCTCCAAAAGTGGTAATATGTCCTAATTTTGGGTTATCCATTAGTAAATCCATAAGCTGACCAGAGGCGGTGAAAGCACCAATGGGCATGCCTCCTCCTAAACCCTTGCCGGTCACCAAAATATCTGGGATACAATTATAATGTTCAAAACCAAATAACTTGCCGGTTCTTCCAATACCAGGTTGGATTTCGTCCAGAATAAGTAATGCGCCGACTTCGGTACAGCGTTCACGAACTTTTCTCAAGTAACCCTTTTTCGGTTCTATAAACCCCGCGCCACCTTGTAAGGTTTCCAAAATAACGCAGGCTGTTTTTTTGGTGATGTGTTTTAAATGCGATGCATTATTAAATCCAATAAACCGAACATCCGGCAACAACGGCCTGAAGGCTTGCTTGCGCTCCTCAAAACCCATAACGCTTAATGAACCCATGGTGTTGCCGTGGTATGCTTTGTTTGCCGCAATGATTTCACTGCGCTGTGTCGCGCGCTTAGCCAATTTTAGCGCTCCTTCAATGGCCTCGGTGCCAGAATTTGTTAAATAGGTCTTCTCAAGTGGTTTAGGTAAATGACTGGCTAATAGCTTTGTAAGTTCAACAGCCGGTTTTTGGATGTATTCACCATAGACCATTACATGGAGGTATTTGTCCAATTGTTTTTTGATAGCCTCAATTACTCTAGAGTTGCCATGGCCTATTGTGCATGCGGAAACTCCGGCTACAAAGTCTAGGTAGGCCTTTCCATTTGTATCGTATATATAGGAACCTTCGGCATGCGAGACTTCCATGGCTAATGGCATTGTGGTAGTTTGAGCTTGGTATTTTAAAAATTCAACTTTCATAAGCGTCAATTTTACCATTTACTAAGGTAAGATTTCAATCAATTCAGGATTCCATAATTCTAGATTCGTACTTGAATTAATTCGGCTTATAATCACTCTGAGCTTATGTCCATCATCATCCTTTTGACATTGTATTGTATGTTTTGTCCACTCTTTAGAAAGAGTAACGATTTTTTTTCTATATAATGAAGTGTCTCCTTCATGTTCCTGTAGAGCAATTAATACAGATCCCTTACCCTTTAGCCATATTGTTAATTTGAAATTTCCCTTTAATTTTGGAACGTGTTGGTATATATAGCCATTTTGGGATTTCGTACCAACCAATGTAAAGCTTGTAGCAGTATTTATTGGAGAAACCCCTGTGTTAGAATTGACCCTCACCCTCACTTTTTCCCATTCGCTAGCCTTGAAATTGTTTCTGGATATTAGTAAATTAGGATTTTTTTTGATTTTTGAACTTGCTAATTTCAGTGCTTTGGGTTTTTTGCCCTCAAAATTGAGCCGTTCCTTGAGCGTTCCATCAAAAAAATCGTCCTGAGGCACATAATCCTCAAGGCCTTTGATTATTGGAAGTTCCAAAGGCGGGTCATCCTTAAATAAATCTTCAACACTACTTGGCCTTTCTTCCTCACGCCAGTCAAAACCCTTCAGTAATTTATCTATTTCTGGGAATTCGGATTCTGGATAAATGTCGCCATCCACTTGGTTGATTTTCCTGACTTCCTCAATCGCATTGTCATTAATGAGAATATTTATTAAGCCTGATTTTGACTTATCAATACCTACCAGTTCGTTATTCTCATTTCTGAAATAATAAATGGATTGGGCGTTTTTGATAATATCGATGTGGTAGATTTCGTTATCATCATTAAACAAACCTATAAGCTTTTTTCCGTTGATTTGATTGTAGCCATCCCCAAGTGTGTCTTTGCTGATGAGAAAAGCATGATTAAAAACGATTAAGGAATCCATTTTTTCTTTTACGGTATCACTTTGCAAATGGATGGTATCTCCTGTCATTTGATTGCCAATGTTCCATAATATTGGTTTTCGGGACACTGAAAACGCATCGGTTTTTGTAGGGTCATTGATATTTATCAGTTGTGTTAATCCGCTTTCATGATTCACATGAATGGAATCCGCTTTACCGCTTAAATCCGATTTGTAAAGCTTTACGTTTCTAAAAACTCGCGTGATGCGCTTTTCTGGTTTTCCAGTCACCATAAGGGTATCCCCATGGATGTAAATGGAATCCTTTTCTTGAGTGGTGATGGCATAGGCTCTTTTAGTAATAAAAATGGAATCCTTAGCCTTGAAAATTTCGGCATAGTGTCCTTTGACCACACTATTATTGATGGTATCGATGATTTTGATATTATTTGTTGCAGATGAGAAATTTCTATTTTGATCAAAATATAGACTGTCCCCAAGGATTTCCTTACTATCGTAGTCAATCTTTGCGTTTTTCATGGCATAGCCAGTTTTGGCCTTGGTATCATAAAACCCTTTTTCGCAGTAGGTAATACTTTCTTCTGTAGTTATAGTTGACGGGCCGAACAAATAGGCGTGGCCAGTTGCGGAATAAAAATCGAAGTAATCAGAAAGTATTTTGGCATCCGGATTTGTGAGAACAACACTATCCACAAACTGGTATTTTTTATTTTCCATATAATACCGGCCGACCCTGCTGGTGATGATTCCTGAAGAATCTTTAACAACCTTTCCGTGATTTTGGTAAAACGCCTGCTGCCTTTCCCTGTCAAAATATAATGTGTCGGTCGTAATTGTGGAGTTAGGGTCTTTTAAAACTACATCGCCACTGGCAAATGCCAATTGGGTTATACCACTGTATTCCACATATTTTGATGTCATGTTAATGGTGTCGCCTTGAATCATTTTCACGTTTCCGTAGGCTTCTAGGAAATTTTCGTTTCCGTAATAATAGGCCTTGTCACACCACATATTGATACTTTCGTGAACGATGTGGACTTGCTCGGAATCGTCCCGGGTTAGGATTTTAGCACCGGGATAATTGTCTTCGTCAAAATTTAAAAATCCTGAATATTTGATTTCAATCTTTTTTTGGGCCACGGCCTCGTAAGTGGAAAAAATAGAAAATAGGGCGATAAAAACGAGTAAATGAAATGCTTTCAAAATAGGACTGTTTTGGGCAAAAATAAGGATTATAATAATGTTCAATACCAAATTAAAACTTAAAATCTTGCCATTTATTTTAGAACGCTTTTCGGACTTTGTTTTATGCCAGAATGACAAAAGGAAGAAATTGGGCTTGAGGTATTTCTGTTAGTTGGCGGGCAAGTGTGCGTTAAGGATTGTAGTGGAAAGCCCACAGGGTTTCCGACGCTAGGAGGGAACCCGAGGACTTGTAGCGGAAAGCCAGACCCGACGGTAGGAGGGGAACGCCCAAAAACAAAAAACGCTTCCATCTAAAAAGAAAGAAGCGTTTTAAGAATTTAACTAATTTATTAAGATTTAAATCTTAGCAGATTTAACGGTTTTAATAATTCTACCTGCAATTTTGTATGGATCTCCGTTAGAAGCAGGTCTTCTGTCTTCCAACCAACCTTTCCAACCGCTCTCAACAGTTGCAACAGGAATACGGATTGAAGCCCCTCTATCTGAAACTCCGTAAGAGAAATCAGTGATAGCTGCTGTTTCGTGATCACCAGTTAAACGTTGGTCGTTAAACTCACCGTAAACCTCGATGTGCTCTTTTACTACTGGACGGAAAGCTTCACAGATAGCTTCGTAAGTTGCTTTGTTTCCAGCAGTTCTCAACGTTGTGTTAGAGAAGTTTGCATGCATACCGGAACCATTCCAGTCCATATCCTTACCTAATGGTTTTGGATGGTACTCAATGTAGTAACCATACTTTTCAGTTAAACGGTCTAGTAAATATCTTGCAACCCAAATTTCGTCACCAGCTTTTTTAGCACCTTTGGCAAACAATTGGAATTCCCACTGACCGCATGCAACTTCCTGGTTAATACCTTCAAAGTTCAAGCCTGCGTCGATACATAAATCGGCATGCTCCTCAACTAAGTCTCTACCATGAGTGTTTTTACCACCTACAGAACAATAGTACATTCCTTGAGGTGCAGGATAACCACCAACAGGGAAACCTAAAGGCAATTGTGTGTGTGTGTCCATGATGAAATACTCTTGTTCAAAACCAAACCAGAAATCATTATCGTCATCATCAATTGTGGCTCTACCATTAGATTCGTGCGGAGTTCCATCGGCATTCAAAACCTCAGTCATAACCAAGTATCCATTTCTTCTTTCAGGATCTGGGTAAATAGCTACAGGTTTTAAAATACAATCTGAAGCCCCACCTTCAGCTTGTCTGGTGGAAGATCCGTCGAAAGACCAGTTACCGATTTCATCCAAAGTTCCTTTAAAATTTTCATGCTCTTCTACTTTGGTTTTACTTCTCAAGTTTTGAGTCGGTTTATAACCATCCAACCAAAGGTATTCTAATTTAATTTTAGCCATAATTAATGATTTATAGGTGTATTTTTTTATTTAATCCGAACAAATATAAATTTTTATTAAGATACTTTAAATTATTGGGGGTGCTTTTCATAAAAGCCAATGTTATTTTTATTTATACCCTATTTTTTGTGGGTATATTTTAAAAAAAGTATAGTTTTTTATATGAATACTGAAAAATTGATAACAATAAATTATCTGATTTTTTGCGATTATTTTGACATAACATCTATTTTTGCGCTATTGTAAAAGTTTAATTCCAAACTATTTATTCCCATGGCGAGTTTACGATTTCATGCCCTAAAGGAATCCATTTCCTATAAATCAAAAACATTTGTTGAAGCGGGTAGGCGTTCCGAATTGTTCGGCACTAATGTGTTTAACGAAAGTACAATGCGCCAGTATTTAACAAGGGATGCTTTTAGAGGCGTTATGAGTGCCATTGAGGATGGGTCCAAAATTAACAGGTCGGTTGCAGACCAAGTAGCTTCGTCCATGAAGGATTGGGCACTCTCCAAAGGGGTAACGCATTATACGCATTGGTTTCAGCCACTAACCGGAACAACGGCCGAAAAGCACGATGCTTTTTTCGAAACTACGGAAAACGGCAACGCTATTGAAAAATTTGGCGGGAGTCAATTGGTGCAACAGGAACCGGATGCTTCGAGTTTTCCAAGTGGAGGAATCAGGAATACTTTTGAGGCGCGAGGTTATACCGCTTGGGATCCTACATCCCCTGCTTTTATTTATGAAACTACATTGTGCATCCCAACGATTTTTGTGGCTTACACCGGTGAAGCTCTAGATTATAAAACGCCATTGTTAAGAGCCTTGCACGCTGTTGACGACGCAGCAACGGATGTGTGCCGGTATTTTGATAAGAATGTGAAAAAAGTAACCTCTTCCATGGGATGGGAGCAGGAATATTTTTTGGTGGATAAAAATCTAGTGGCCTGTCGCCCAGATGTTACCCTGACAGGAAGAACACTTTTGGGGCATTCCTCAGCGAAGGGGCAGCAGTTGGACGACCATTACTTTGGTTCTATTCCCAACCGGGCATTGAATTTTATGCGAGATTTGGAAAACCAATGTATGTTGTTGGGTATTCCCGCCAAAACAAGGCATAATGAAGTGGCGCCAAACCAGTTTGAAATTGCACCGATTTATGAGGAAGCAAATTTATCGGTGGACCATAATTCTCTTTTGATGGATGTGATGGGACGTGTGGCATCAAGGCACAATTTAAAGGTATTGTTGCACGAAAAGCCCTTTGCCAATATGAACGGTTCGGGAAAACACAACAATTGGTCATTGTCTACAGATACAGGCGTGAACCTTTTGAAACCTGGTAAAACACCGATGAGCAACCTGCAATTTTTGACCTTTTTTGTCAATACGATAAAAGCGGTTTATGAAAATGAAGAATTGTTGAGGGCAACAGTGGCTTCCGCCAGTAACGATCATAGGTTGGGGGCAAATGAAGCCCCTCCGGCCATAATGTCAATTTTTATTGGGGAGCAGTTGACGAAAGTATTGCATGATTTGGAGGGCGTCACTAAAGGCAAGCTGTCACCTCAGGAAAAAACCGATTTAAAATTGAACGTGGTCGGGAAAATACCCGATGTGTTATTGGACAATACGGATAGAAATAGGACTTCGCCTTTTGCGTTTACGGGCAATAAATTTGAGTTCCGCGCCGTAGGTTCCATGGCGAATTGTGGTAACCCCATGACGGTACTGAATACTATCGTAGCAAAACAATTGAAGGATTTTAAAGTTGAAGTAGATGCTTTGGTGGATGGTAAAAACTTTAAAAAGGATGAGGCTATTTTTAACATATTGCGCGAATATATCAAGTCCTCTAGGGATATACTTTTTGAAGGTAACGGTTACGGTGAAGAATGGGAAAAAGAAGCTAAAAAAAGAGGGCTGAGCAACAACAAAACCACTCCAGAAGCCTTAAAGGCAAAAATTGCAAAAAGCACGGTGGCCTTGTTTGAGGATATGAAAGTGATGAGCAAAATAGAAGTGGAGGCCCGCTACGAAATTGAAATGGAAGCTTATATCAAACATATCCAAATTGAAAGCCGTGTGCTTGGGGATGTGGCGAGAAACCATATTGTGCCAACAGCGGTGAAATACCAAAATATATTAATTGACAACGTAAAAGGGCTAAAAGAGATTTTTGGCAAGGATTACGAAGATTTGGCCAAGGAGCAACTTAAATTGATTCGGGCAATATCCGGCCATGTGGAAGGCATTAATGGGAAAGTCACCAAAATGATTGGTGAGCGCAAACAGGCCAATGCCCTTGCGGATGTAGCCAAAAAAGCCGAAGCATATTGCGAAAAGGTAAAGCCGTTTTTAGACGATATCCGCTACCATTGCGATAAACTGGAACTATTGGTAGATGACGAACTTTGGCCTTTGACGAAGTACCGGGAGATGTTGTTTATTAGGTAGAACTTTGGGGTTCAATCCAATGCATTAATTCATAAGTTTGAAATCATGTAGCTTTGCTCAGGAGGGGGCAGAGTGAATAGTTATAATTTCTCAATTGCAACTTTACGAAAATCAATTGGATATCCTTCATATTGCAATAAAACCCTACCTCCTGAAACAGAAGGCTCAATACCTTCGTTAACCAATTTACCATTAAGTTCTTGTTTTACTTTTCCGTTTTGTACTGTAATTACAATGGTATTCCATTCGCCAATAGGTCTTGTGGCATCTATAAAGCGTTTAGCCGCCACACTTTTACCAGGCTCGGTTACTTTCCCATTTATTCGAAGAGTGACCTCTTGAAGCAAAATAAAATCTCCCGTAGCGCCTTCTTTTACCTGAAACTGAATGCCCTTAGGCCACAGCATGTCCGGGGTATCCGATGGAACTAGGTACATTATGCCGCTATTTTTTTTAGTGCTTTTCTTTGTGAAAGTTGAATCCGTATTCCATCTGAACTCAACGGTTAGTTGAAAATTTTGAAATGATTGCTCGGACATAAGGTAACCAACTTTATTGCCATATAAACGAATCATTTGATGGTCAACCTGAAAGATATCAGTAGCATTATCATGTTTTCCGGTTTCTTTCTCGTACGCATACCAGCCATCTAAATCCTTGCCGTTAAAAAGTTCAATTGTGGATTGGGCGTTCGTTAAAGTTGGAACTAGTATTGAAACAAAAGCCAATAATAGGTATGTATTTTTCATGGTGATAAATGTTTAATCAAGTAAAATAAGAATTTTGATAATATATTTTATTAATCATAGTGTTTATTTTACAGTTGCTTTTTTTAGAACAGGACAACATGGTGTACAAGGAGGAGGTAGGCTTGCGTTTTTAATAAAGTTCATTGATTATTAAACGAATCTAGTAATTTTTTCCGACCGAGTCAAGAAGTACTGACAACACATGACATGTCAATTTTATGATCTTAAACTCGGTTAAAAACCTAGTTAATAAAACCCCTTCATAATCGATTTCAAATCCAACAAATCTTTAAAATATTCCGTTTCTTTGCACCATAATACAGTACCATGAGCCAAGAAGTTTCAAAACGCTATGCGCAACGCGGGGTTTCGGCCTCAAAAGAGGATGTGCACAATGCCATCAAAAACATTGATAAAGGGCTTTTCCCAAAGGCATTTTGCAAAATCGTACCTGATTATTTAACCAATGACGATGACTATTGCCTAATTATGCATGCCGATGGCGCAGGCACAAAATCCTCCTTGGCCTATATGTATTGGAAGGAAACCGGGGATATTTCCGTTTGGAAAGGGATCGCTCAGGATGCCTTGATTATGAACATTGACGACTTGCTGTGCGTTGGTGCAACGGACAACATTATGCTGTCCTCAACCATTGGAAGAAACAAAAACTTGATTCCGGGCGAGGTGATTTCGGCCATTATCAATGGTACCGAGGAATTGATTGCAGATTTAAAATCCTTTGGAGTGACCATTCATTCCACGGGTGGGGAAACTGCCGATGTGGGTGATTTGGTTCGCACTATTATTGTGGACTCTACGGTTACAGCTCGTATGAAACGAAGTGATGTGATAGATAATGCCAATATTTCGGCCGGGGATGTTATCGTTGGTTTGGAATCCTTTGGGAAGGCCACTTACGAAACTGAGTACAATGGCGGTATGGGCAGTAACGGCTTAACTTCCGCCCGACACGATGTGTTCCATAAATATTTAGCTGAAAAATACCCCGAAAGTTTTGATGCCGCCGTGCCTGAGGATTTGGTGTATTCGGGCGGTGTAAAATTGACGGATGCCGTTAAAGATGCCCCTATTGATGCTGGAAAACTGGTATTGTCCCCAACGCGTACTTATGCGCCGATTATGAAATCGATTTTGTCAAAATACAATAGCCAAAGTATTCATGGCATGGTACATTGCTCAGGTGGAGCGCAGACCAAAATTCTTCACTTTGTGGATGAATTGCATATTATTAAAGACAATATGTTTGAGGTGCCGCCACTGTTTAAATTAATACAAGAGCAATCCAATACCGATTGGAAGGAAATGTATCAGGTCTTTAATTGTGGACACCGCATGGAGCTTTACGTTGCGCCAGAAATTGCGGAAGATATCATCGCTATTTCAAAATCGTTCAATGTGGATGCCAAAATTATTGGTAGGGTTGAGGATTCAAGAACCAAAAGGCTCACAATAAAAAGTGAGTTTGGTGAGTTTGAATATTAGAAAATATAATTCAAAACTATCGAATGGAACAGTTTTTGATGCCATGAAGATTTTTTAATAAACCTAACAAACCATGTCTAGACGTCTTCTGGTCCTAGCCTTTCTGTTTACATTACAATTTAGTTTTGCACAACCCGATTCCCTCTTTATCAAAGAAAAAAAAGTTTATGATGGCCCGGTGTGGAAACAATCCCAAAAAGCCAGTTTGGATATCAGCCAGGTAAGTTTTACCAATTGGAATGCCGGGGGGGCCAATTCCATTTCCGCCCTATTGGGGTATGAATTTCAAAAAAACTATAAGGATAAATTTTACTTTTGGAACAATAGTTTTCGGGTCGGTTACGGCGTAAACAATCAGGAAAGCCGAGGGTTGCGGAAAACGGATGATATTGTTGAAATGACTTCGAACCTAGGTTATCAACCCACCGAA
Source organism: Hyunsoonleella aquatilis (assembly GCF_014270105.1). Classification (GTDB taxonomy): domain Bacteria; phylum Bacteroidota; class Bacteroidia; order Flavobacteriales; family Flavobacteriaceae; genus Jejuia; species Jejuia aquatilis. Next base: position 19,075 of record NZ_JACNMF010000005.1, on the reverse strand, counting down.
GACTCCAAGTGGTTTTATTCTGCACGATTTAATTTTAGAACCCAAATCACCAACGGTTATAACTATCCCGATACTGACAATCCCATTTCTAGATTTATGGCGCCTGGATATTTGCTTTTTGGAGGGGGGATGGAATACGGAAAAAATATTGAGGAACTGTCATTTTATTTCTCGCCACTGACGTTAAAGGCCACATTTGTTTTAGACCAGGAATTGGCCAATGCCGGGTCGTTTGGTGTTGAGCCTGGGGTTTTTGATGATAATGGTAATTTGATTAAAGAGGGAGATAACATCCGAACAGAAGTTGGTATTCTGATGACGAATAGCTACGCTCTTGAATTGACTAAAAATATTAGAGCCACCCATCTTTTAAGTTTGTACACGGATTATATCAATAATTTTGGGAATGTTGACGTGGATTGGCGAGTGAATTTCGATTTTAAAGTTAACAGTTTTGTTCGAGCAACTTTGGAGTCCCATTTGCGCTACGATGATGATGTGAAAATTTTGGAGCCAACAGCTGTTGAAGGTGAGTTCGACGAAACCGGTGCACGAGTGCAATGGAAGCAGTTTTTGGGTATAGGTTTTGCTGTTGACTTTTAAAAGGATTCTTATCAGGTATTTATAAAATTTGTTAACTTTTTCTTGTTGATAAATTTTTAAATTACTGATATTGATAATATTAACATAATATTGTTGCTAACTTTTTGGTTTTACGTGTAGTAAAAATGAAATAAATTTTGTTGTTTTATGGTGTCATAAATTATTCCATTTTTTTTCAAAAAACCATAAGCTACAATGAATGTGAAAACCTCCCCCGCACAACAAACTTTCACCCAAGAAGAAGCCTTTGAAGCCTCTCTAAAATACTTCAAAAATGATGACTTAGCCGCCCGTGTTTGGATCAACAAATATGCCCTAAAGGACTCTGACGGGAATTTATTTGAATGCACGCCCAACGACATGCACCGTCGTATTTCAAGGGAAATTGCCCGTATCGAAAATAAATACGCAAACCCTCTTTCCGAAGACGACGTTTTCGATTTAATCAAAGATTTTAAATATATAGTGCCACAGGGCAGTCCTATGGCAGGTATTGGTAATCCGTATCAAATTGCTTCGCTGTCCAATTGTTTTGTAATCGGCAATAGTGGTGCTTCGGATTCCTATGGTGGTATTATGAAGATTGACCAAGAACAGGTGCAGTTGATGAAACGCCGAGGTGGTGTTGGTCATGATTTATCCCACATCCGCCCGAAAGGTTCGGCAGTGAAAAATTCGGCATTAACCTCAACAGGAATTGTACCCTTTATGGAACGTTATTCCAACTCTACCCGCGAGGTGGCACAGGATGGCAGGCGAGGTGCTTTGATGTTGTCTATTTCAATTAATCACCCCGATGCTGAAGATTTTATTGATGCTAAGTTGGAAGCCGGAAAAGTAACGGGAGCTAACGTTTCCGTTAGAATTGATGATGAATTCATGAAGGCCGTAAAGGCAGGTACTGAATATGTTCAAAAATATCCTGTTTTTAGTGATAATCCTAAATTTTCTAAAAACATTGAGGCCAACTCCCTTTGGAAAAAGATCGTGCATAACGCATGGAAATCCGCTGAGCCTGGAATTTTATTTTGGGATACCATTGCCAAGGAATCCGTGCCAGACTGCTATGCGGATTTGGGGTACAAAACCGTTTCTACCAATCCATGTGGAGAAATCCCGTTATGCCCGTATGATTCTTGTAGATTGTTGGCCATAAACTTGTTTTCGTATGTTGAAGAGCCTTTCACAAAAAATGCAACATTCAATTTTGATTTATTCAAAGAACATGTGGCCTATGCACAGCGAATCATGGATGATATCATCGATCTTGAATTGGAAAAAATTGATGTAATTCTAAAGAAAATTGATGAAGATCCTGAAGAAGATGAGGTAAAAGCAGTGGAGCGAAACTTGTGGTTGAATATCAGGAAAAAAGCCTACGAAGGTAGAAGAACAGGTATTGGCATTACTGCAGAAGGCGATATGTTGGCGGCTTTGGGTTTAAGATATGGCAGTGAAGAAGGAAATGCCTTTTCGGTAGAGTTGCATAAAACCATTGCCTTGGAAGCCTATCGTGGTTCGGTGAATTTAGCCAAAGAACGTGGGGCGTTTTCTATTTTCGATTCCGATAGGGAAAAGGACAACCCTTTTATTTTACGCTTGAAAGAAGCCGATAGCCAACTGTATTATGAAATGTTGGAATACGGGCGTCGCAATATTGCATTGTTGACCATTGCGCCAACGGGGACAACAAGTTTGATGACCCAGACCACATCGGGAATTGAACCTGTGTTTTTGCCGGTTTACAAAAGAAGAAGAAAGGTAAACCCAAATGATAAGGATGTTCGTGTGGACTTTGTAGATGAGGTTGGGGATTCTTGGGAAGAATACGTGGTATTTCATCATAAATTCAAACAATGGATGGAGGTTAACGGTATTGATACCACCAAAAATTATTCGCAAGATGAATTAAACGGGCTTATCCAAGAATCGCCATATTATCAAGCTACTTCCAACGATGTTGATTGGTTGAGCAAAGTAAGTATGCAGGGAGCTATTCAAAAGTGGGTGGACCATTCCATTAGTGTAACTATCAATTTGCCAAATGATGTGGATGAAGATTTGGTTGGTGAATTGTATGTGAAAGCTTGGGAAGTGGGCTGTAAAGGCGTAACGGTTTATCGTGACGGTTCGCGTTCGGGAGTATTGATTTCTAACGATGAGAAGAAAGAGGAGCCACAAAACACTATTTTAACGGTATTCCCCAAAAAGCGTCCTCAAACTTTAGAAGCCGATGTGGTGCGTTTTCAAAATAACAAGGAAAAATGGATTGCTTTTATCGGCTTGGTGGACGACAAACCTTATGAGATATTTACTGGTCTTGCTGATGACGAAGACGGTATTTTGTTGCCACGTTGGGTCAATCGTGGAGTGATTATCAAAAACAGAAATGAGGATGGAACTTCCCGGTACGATTTTCAATATAAAAACACAAGAGGCTACAAAACTACCATCGAAGGGTTGTCACATAAGTTCAACCCGGAGTTTTGGAACTATGCCAAGTTAATTTCAAGTACGCTGAGGCACGGTATGCCTATTGATAAAATTGTGGATTTGATTAACAGTTTGCAATTGGACAGCGCTTCCATCAACACATGGAAAAATGGTGTGGTACGTGCTTTGAAACGCTTTATTGAGGACGGGACTGAAGTAAAGGGGCAAACCTGTGACAATTGCAAATCAGAGAATTTGATTTATCAGGAAGGCTGTCTGACCTGTAGCGATTGTGGGTCTTCAAAGTGTGGATAGACTTTAGAATGAATTTGAAATCGAAAGGGAGGCCAGTGCGCTTCCCTTTTTATTTATATAAAAGCCTTTAAAACCAAAAGAAAGGGAAGACTCAAAATGGCGTCAATGATAAATAGTGTTGAAAATAATTTAAATGTAGAAATGCCCAGTTTTCTGTAAAATAACAATTTTCGTTTTGATAAGGTTTCCGTAGTGATGTGCCAAAGAAAAATCACTAGAAGAAATTTTATTAAAAACAAAGGGACAAGGCCCAATCCAAAAATGGAAAGCAATGCGTTTATTCCAAAAGACCATATAAATAAAGGCCGATAAAACAGAAGGATTGATGAAAACTGTTGCATGGTAAATAATGTAACGGTTTTCACTGGGAATTATTTTTTGTTTTCAACTATATCTGTTTCTGGTGAGCTCTCAAAATTCATAAATTATCGTATTTTTGATGTCCGATAAAAAAAGCAGATGTTAGATAAGTTAGAGATAGTAAAGCAACGTTTTGACGAGGTGAACGATTTGATTATCCAACCGGATATCATTTCAGACCAAAAGCGATACGTAGCATTGAATAGGGAATACAAGGATTTGAGGATACTCATGGAAAAGCGTGATTCCTATATTGAACTTACCGATAATTTAAAGGAAGCTGAGGAAATTATAGCCGATGGAAGTGACGCCGAAATGGTAGAAATGGCCAAAATCCAGTACGACGAAGCTAAGGAAGGTATTCCGAAATTGGAAGATGAAATCCGCTTTTTACTGATTCCTAAAGACCCCGATGATGCGAAAGATGTTGTGGTCGAGGTAAGAGCAGGAACAGGCGGGGACGAGGCCAGTATTTTTGCAGGTGATTTATATCGAATGTACACTAAATATTGTGAAAGCAAAGGCTGGAGTGTGAGTGTTGTGGATTTAAATGAAGGCACAGCTGGGGGTTTTAAAGAGATTATTTTTGAAGTGAGTGGCGAAGATGTTTATGGTACCATGAAGTTTGAAGCTGGTGTGCATCGTGTGCAGCGTGTGCCTCAAACGGAAACTCAAGGCCGGGTCCACACCAGTGCGGCAACAGTCGTTGTATTGCCTGAGGCGGAGGAGTTTGATGTGGAATTGGATATGTCCGAAGTGCGTATTGAACGTACTACTTCCACAGGTCCTGGGGGCCAATCTGTAAACACCACCTATTCGGCCATAAAATTGCACCATGAGCCTACGGGGATGATCGTTAGTTGTCAGGACCAAAAGTCCTCGCATAAAAACTTGGAGAAGGCGTTGAAAGTTTTGCGTTCTCGATTATACGAAATGGAACTGGCAAAAAAACAGGCGGCAGATTCCGAAAAGCGAAAAAGCATGGTGTCTTCTGGGGACAGAAGTGCAAAAATTAGAACCTATAATTATCCGCAAGGCCGTGTTACTGACCATAGAATAGGTCTAACACTTTATGACCTTCAGAATATCGTAAATGGAGATATTCAAAAGATTATTGATGAATTGCAATTGGCTGAAAACACCGAAAAGTTGAAAGCTAGTGACGAAACTATTTAACTGTCATTCCTGCGAAGGCAGGAATCTACAACATAATTTAGATTGACAACAAACCAACTCATTTCAGAAATCAAAAAAAAGCAATCCTTTTTATGTGTTGGGTTGGATGTGGATTTAATTAAAATTCCCAAACACCTTTTGGAAAAGGAAGATCCAATTTTCGCCTTTAATAAAGCCATTATTGATGCGACCCATCATCTATGTGTGGCGTATAAGCCCAATACTGCATTTTATGAGGCCTATGGCTTAAAAGGTTGGAAAGCACTTGAAAAAACCATCAATTATTTAAACGAGAACCATCCTAATATTTTCACAATTGCAGATGCAAAGCGAGGCGATATTGGTAATACCAGCACCATGTACGCCAAGGCATTTTTTGAGGATTTGGGATTTGACTCCGTCACGGTTGCTCCTTATATGGGAAAGGATTCGGTGGAGCCTTTTTTAGCATTTGAAGACAAGCATACCATTCTTTTGGCATTGACTTCAAATCGAGGAGCTTTTGATTTTCAAACGAAACTTGTGGACGATATAGAAGTGTATAAACATGTATTGGAAACTTCAAAAGCCTGGAAGAATTCTGAAAACTTAATGTACGTCGTTGGGGCCACAAAGGCGGAATATTTAGCCGATATCCGCAACATTATTCCTGATAGTTTTTTACTGGTGCCCGGAGTTGGTGCGCAGGGGGGTAATCTTCAAGAGGTATGCAGATACGGGATGACCGATTCCGTCGGGCTTTTAATAAACTCTTCTCGAGGTATTATTTATGCTTCAAACGGAGAGGATTTTGCAACTGCGGCGGCTGAGAAAGCCAAAGATCTTCAAAAACAAATGCAAATGGAATTAGAAAGCTATTCCTAAATTTAAATTAAAAATACTCTAAATAAGAAAGGGTTCAAAATTGAACCCTTTTCTGTTTTTATCATTGTTTTTTTAAAATGGCCAAATCAAAGGTACTAACACCATGCTTATGATAAAAAACATGAGTAACAATGGTGCGCCTACCTTTAAATAGTCCATAAATTTATAGCCGCCCGCGGACATAACCATGGCGTTAGTTGTTGTGCCTATTGGTGTTAAAAATGCAGTGGATGCGCTAATGGCAACTACAATCATAAATGGGGCAGGGGACAAGTTTAAGGAATTTGCTGCCAATATGGCAATTGGTGCCATCAAAACGGCTGTTGCGGAGTTGTTAATAACCTGACTAAAAGTTGTTGTCAATAAAAAGACCCCTCCTAATAGGGCTATAGGGTGTATGGCCCCTAAATAATCCACTAAACCGTTGGCAATGATTTGTGCCGTACCTGTTTTTTGTAAAGCGATACCCATGGGTATCATTGCCGCAATCATCACCACACTGGTCCAGCTGATGCCTTTATAGGCTTTTGAAATAGGCACACATCCTGTAAGTAGAACCACTCCGGCAGCAATCAATGCAGCTATTGAACCCGGAACTAATTTAAGTACCATAAGTACAATCATCAATATTAGGGCGCCCAAGGCTATATAGGATTTTGTTGTTAGGTTTTCGACATTCTTTGCCATTCCTTCCGGACTACCTATAATAACTAAGTTTTCATGTTGTTTCTTTAAATCGTCAATGTTTTCCCAAGAACCTCTAATTAAAAAGGCATCTCCTGATTTTACTGTAATCTCTCGGTCCAAAATAGGCTGTCTGTTTCTTGAAACCGCTAAAAGTTGCAAGCCAAAACGTTTAAAATACGCCCCAATTTTATATTTTCTACCAACCATAATGGAGTTAGGGTTGACGATTACTTCTGTCATCCCTACCTCTTGGTTGATGAGGTTGTTTTTCAGTTCGTCTGTAATGGGCTCTAAGGGTAAAAGTCCTAATCTGAAGGTAATCATCATTCTGTTAATAGCCTCCGTTTCACCCTTTACGGTAATGATATCGTGGTACATGAATTCTGTACTAGGGTCCGGAAATTCTATAAAAGTTGGTATTTTTTTAAGGACATTAGGATGCCTTCTTTTTAGCCTAATAATTTCTACCTTATAATCCTCTTCAAAGTTCCAATCTTCAATTTTGGTCTTCAATAAAGGTGATATTGATCGTACACGTAAGCGGTAGTATCCGCTATCCACTTTGTAAGCTTCAATCCACTGGTGGAGGGTGGTTTCAATATTTACCGGTTTATTATTGGTTTTGTTTTTTGGTAATAATTTATAGCCAAAATACCTGAAATAGAGTAATGCAATGATTAAAAGAGGCAATCCAATCAAAGCAAATTCGAAGAATGAAAACCCATCAAATCCGGCTTCAATTAATGCATTACTGGCGATGATGTTAGGCGGTGTACCAGTTAGGGTGAGCAACCCCCCTGTATTAGAACCAAAGGCAACGGGCATTAACATTTTAGACGGTAATGTACCAATGCTCCAAGCTGAAGAAATCGTTAAAGGCATTAAAGTTGCCACTGTACCTGTATTGCTCACAAAACCGGAAAGTACGCCAGCCCCTAGGGAAACGATTACCAATAGCTTAGGAACACTTTTTCCTGCCCATTCTACAAACTTTTTACCCGCCATTGCCGTCCAGCCTGTCTGGGCGATACCTTCACCAATAATGAAAAGGGCAGCAATCATAATTACAGTCGGGTTGCTAAAACCACTTAAAGTCTCTTTGGAATCCAATATTCCAGTTAAATAGAGGCTCAGCATAGAAATAAGAGCAACAATATCAGGTGTGAATTTCCCCCATACGAATAACGCAATCGTTATTACAAGTATAGCAAGCATCAGGTACATCATGGTTTTATGTAGTTATGTGTTAATTATTGTGTAAAATTACCTAGCCTTACCCCCAATTAGTATGACTAATGTCATGCTTTTTTGATGGGTGTTAGTTTTCAATAATTATTATTTTTAATGCAATTGAAATGCTAAAAATATATTCGAAAACGCTTTCGTGCGGTAAGTTTGGCAAATAATATCGTAATTTTATTCATAATTTTAGGAAACGCAAAAGTTATTGTCAAAAACATTGTTAATATATGAAAGTAGATATTCTTGCAATTGGCGCCCATCCAGATGATGTTGAATTAGGTTGTGGTGGTACAATTGCAAAGGAAATTGCCTATGGAAAAAAAGTTGCCATTATCGATTTAACAAGGGGTGAACTCGGAACACGTGGAAGTGCCGAAATAAGGGCATCAGAATCGGAGGAAGCCTCGAAAATACTCGGTGTTGAAACTCGAATTAACATGGGGTTTGCCGATGGATTTTTTGTAAATGACAAAGAGCATCAATTGGCTCTTATTAAAATGATTCGAAAATTTCAACCCGAAATTGTCCTTTGCAATGCGGTGGAAGACCGACATATTGATCATGGTAGGGGAAGCAGTTTGGTGAGCGATGCATGTTTTTTAAGTGGTTTAATCAAAATTGAAACTGAAGATAAAAGTGAAATTCAGAAACCATGGCGACCAAAATGTATTTATCATTATATCCAATGGAAAAATTTGGAACCGGATATCGTTGTGGATGTTTCGGGGTTTATCGATACCAAAATGGATGCGGTTTTAGCTTATAAAACGCAATTTTACAATGAATCCATTAAGGCACCAGACACCCCAATTTCTAGTAAAAACTTTACGGACAGTATTATTTACCGCGCCAGGGATTTAGGGAGACTGATCGGGGTAGAGCATGGCGAGGGCTTTACCGTGGAACGCTACCCAGCAGTGGACAGTTTGTTTGATTTAAAATAACAAACTGCCCTTCAAAAAATAAAAAAACGTTTTGCAGACCAAAGGAAATAATTTACATTTGCAAACGCATTTAAAAATGCGATAAATGGTGGCTCTGATTCAGTTGGTTAGAGCTGTGCCTTTGCAAAACTTTTTTAAAGTTTTAATAAAAATATACGGTGGTTGTAGCTCAGTTGGTTAGAGCGCCTGATTGTGGTTCAGGAGGTCGTCGGTTCGAGACCGATCTTCCACCCAAAATAAAAGCCTCTCGGTTTGCCGAGGGGCTTCTTTTGTTTTTGGTGCGATGTCAGGCTTTGATTTGTAAACTTCCGATAAAAAGTTTAAATCCTATTTAATGCATTTCAGGATTCCTGCTATGTTCCCAAATTGTTTTTTCTTGGCATCTCTTTCAAGGTATCCTTCGTCGGTGTACCACCTTACTTTTTCAATTTCAGCATTTTCAAGTTTATTAAAGGTTTCGTCATCTAATGTTGCCGAGCAAACTGCCGTCCATATGGTAGTGTCACCAGAATATGAAAAGTCTGCAACTACAGACTTGTCGAATTTTAGTTTGATTACTTCTCCAGAAGTTGACTTCAGCATAATTATTCCTCCTTCATTAACAATAAACATTTCGTAAGAAGTCAACTGGAATACAAGATACCTAGTATTGTCCACTTTTCTAGCTTTGGCCCTGGCACTGGCTCCAGTTCCGATACCTGTTGATATAACGTCCGCTTTTGTTATACTGACCCCTTTAGTTTCTTTGATTTTTTCGTTAGTAAAATCGTCGGTTTCATTGATATGGTACCTGCAATTTTGAGCAAAAGACAATGCTCCGATCAGTAAAATTAGGAGGGTGAAATTTTTCATGTTGATTTATCCGTGGAATTATATAAAGTTAATAGCTGCATACGTCTTTAATGTGTGAGCAAAATAATACAATTATTAAGTCCATCAAAACTTCGGAGATAAAATGTTCCACCTTATAGCATTCAAATATGATGGTTGGATTCAATCCAAGTTTGGAGGTGGGATTTTTTAGGTTTCGTTCGGCGTTCGAAATATTAAGGCCTTTCAAGAAATTGAAAGGCCTTGTTTTAGTTGGCTATTTAGTTTTAGGTTATTGTACTTTTATTACAATGAAATTAGTACGTCTGTTAAGCTGATGTTCAGCTTCAGTACATCGAATTGTACCATCACAACCGTTTACCAATTGGCGTTCTCCAAAGCCTTTATATTCAATAATCCTGGATTGGTCAATGCCCTCGGAAATTAAATACTGTAGCGTAGAATAAGCCCTTCTAGCGGATAATCTTTCATTGTATTCGCTTGGGCCCCTGGAATCGGTATGGGATTCAATTCTGATGGTCATTTCTGGGAAGTCATTTTTCATCAGGTCAATGATTTCAGCTAACCTATCGGCATCAACTTTTCTGATTCTTGAACTATCAAAATCAAAGTAAATCGGTGTGTTAAATTTGGCCAATAATGCCTTGGTTTTTTTGTCATCCATAGGGTCTGAACCGGCGTCTCCGTCTTCATTGCTATCATCGTCCGCTGAAGGAATTGGATTAATAGAGAAGTCTACGGTTACAGATTGCGCATCGCTGGGTAACCCTTTTGTTGTAACTGAAACGCTGTTTTCAGGGTATCCTTCTTTGTTAACTTTTACTATATAATCTGTGTTTCTGTCAATATTAATTTCGTATTTACCGTCTTCATCTGTTTCAACATAAACGATTTGAATATCATCAGCATCGGATAATTTTACCAGGGCATTGGCAATAGGCGTACCTCCAATGGAATCCATAACAGTTCCTTCCAATTTTAAGCGTGGAATTCTATTAAAGCCGTAAATGTCATCATCGCCCATGCCACCTTCTCTGTTGGAAGCCATGTAGCCTGTTAGGCCGTCGTCATTCATAAAGAATGAAAAGTCGTCTTTGTTAGAATTTATAGGAAGTCCAAGATTTACAACACTTGACAGCAAATTGTTTTCATCATAAACCGTTGCGAAAATGTCCAAAAGTCCGAGGCCAAGGTGTCCGTCGGAAGAGAAGAACAAAATATCTTCGCTATTGATAAAGGGAAATAATTCATTATCTTTCGTATTAATGATCTCTCCTGCATTTTGAATGGGCCCGAAAGTACCATCGTCATTGATATCAACGTAATAAATATCAGAACCGCCAAAACCACCGGGCATATCCGAAGCAAAATAAAGCTTGGATTCATCATTGCTTAGAGCAGGGTGACCGACGGAATATTCGGTGCTACCAAATGGTAATTCCTCTAAATTTGTCCATTCCCCATCTACTAATGAAGCACGGAAAATTTTAAGATTGCTGATACCGTCCTTATCTTGTTTTAAGCCATATTTACCAAAGTTGTTTCTCGAGAAATACATGGTTTTGCCATCTTTGGTAACAATCGCAGGACCGTCATGAAATCTTGAATTGACATCTCCTCTCAATTTTGATCTATGATGAATAATGGTATCAGCATCTTTTTTGGTAACATACATATCCAAAAAAGGCTGTTCGTTCCACGCATATTTATGTTTTATTAAAGCGCCTTCATTTACACTTGAAGAGAAATATACTTGGCCATTTCTTTCAAACGCACCAAAATCGCTAAATGCGGAGTTGATATTTACTTCCTTAAGGATGTATTTGTTCTCAGCGTTAAATACGGCTGTGATAAAATCCGGGTCTCTGGAAAGCTTGTTTTTTTCAATAGTACCCCCGGCATCCTTAAACTTTTTTAGCCAAACTCTAGATTCTTTATAGTCCTGTAATCCCCTTAAGGACTGGGCGTACTTATAGTAATATTCAATCGGAACGTTTTCCTGTTGTACAGCTTGCTTATAATATACTACTGCGCTGTCAGGATTTCTCATATAAGCGTAGCAGTCTGCTAAGCGTCTTAAGGCATAGGCTTTGTTATAATCTTTTTTGACTAATTTTTTATAGGTTTCGGCGGCATCAACAAAAGCAAATTTATTAAACAGACTGTCCGCTCTTTTCTGTCTACCCTCCTGTGCGCCAACGCTAAAGAAGGTTGAAATTGCCAGACCAAATAGTAAGTAATGTTTTAGTTTCATAGGGGTCTTGTTTTAATTAAATAAGCTAGGGTATGGTTTATTTATACACACGAACACTAAACTTAATTGGTGCCCTTATTCCATTTTTACAACAATAAATTGTGTTCTACGATTTAATTGGTGGTCGCCTTCTTCACACTTAGCGCCATCCTCACAACCATTAGTCAATCGTCTTTCTCCAAAACCTTTATGCTCGGTAATACGGTCTGCATCGATGCCTTTTGAAATCAAATACTCATATGTAGCATTCGCTCTGTCGATAGATAATCGATCATTGTACGAAAGAGATCCTCTGGAATCCGTATGGGACTCTATCCTGATGACCATTTCGGGGTAATCCGTTGTCATCAGACCAACAATTTTATCCAGTTCTTTTTTTGCATCTTCCCTGATGCGATTACTATCAAAATCAAAATATATGGTATTCAAGCTCAAATCCGCAAGTACTACAACTTCCTGTTTCGGATTAAGTATTAGATTGGCAACAATTATAGATTCAATACTCGATAAACGTTTTGACGTAAACTCTCGGTAATCATCAATATATTTATTCTGACTTCCGACAATTTTATAGTCCTTGTTTCTGTCAATGTTGATTTCGTAAAAGCCATCTTTGTCCGTTATCATATCAGCGATTTGGTTTCCATCGGCATCCAATAACTTGATTTTAGCATTAGGGATTGGTTTTGTATTAATGGCATCCACCACTTGGCCTCTCACGTTAAGTAAGGGTTTGCGGTAAAATTCGTAGATGTCGTCACTTCCTCGGCCACCTCTTCTATTAGACGAAAAATAACCTGTAAGGCCGTCAGGATTCATAGAGAAACTGAAATCGTCTTTTTCAGAATTTACAGGAACACCAAGGTTTACAATATCAGCAATATTTCCGTCGTCATCGGTAATGGTGCCATAAATATCCAAGAGGCCAAGGCCAAAATGTCCGTCTGAAGAGAAAAATAAAATTCCTTCATTATTAATAAATGGTGTGCCTTCCTTATCTTTAGTATTGACAATTTCACCAACATTTACAGGCTCTCCTAATGTGCCGTCAGGGTTGATATCTACGTAATAAATATCAGAGCCTCCGAAGCCACCCGGCATATCTGACGTAAAATAAAGTCTCGTATTGTCATTGTTCAAAGCAGGGTGTTGTGTTGAAAAATCTTTACTGTTGATGGATAAATCTTCAACATCAGTCCAAATACTATCTTTAAAAGTGGCACGGTAGATGTTCATATTGCTTACCCCTTTTTTGTCGGTTTCCTTGCCAAATCTGTTGGCCTTATTTCTTGAGAAATACATGGTTTTGCCATCATTGCTAATGGTAACAGGGCCGTCGTGGTAAAGCGAATTTACATCGCCTTTTAGCTTATAAGTATGGTCTGGCCGTCTTTTACTTCCTTTTTCGGTGACATAGATATCCAAGAAAGGTTGTTCGTTCCAACCATACAATCGCTTAACGGCAATTCCTTCGTCCCTGGAGGAAGTAAAATATATCTTCCCGTTATGTTCCAGAGCACCAAAATCACTAAATTTCGAATTGAGGCGTGTTCTTTTAAGGAAGTATTGCTTTTTAGCGTTAAATACGTGAGAAATAAAATCTAAGTCCCTTTCAAAATCTATAGTATTGGATACACCACCGGAATCCTTAAAGCGTTGTAACCATTCTCTGGATTCATCATATTTCTTGATGCCTCTCAGCGATTGGGCATAGCTGTAATAATACTCAATCGGCACATTCTTTTGCTTCACCACCCTTTTGTAATAGCGGGAGGCCATTGCAGGATTTCGCATGTAGGCATAACAGTCTGCCAATCTTCTGGTGGCATAATCCTTATTATAATTTTTTCTAATAAGATCTTTATAAACTTCTGCTGCTTTAACAAACGAAAACTTATTGAACAAGGTGTCTGCACGTCTTTGCCTTCCTTGTTGCGCGAATGCCGTTGAAGTCATTACTAATATGAGAGAAACTAATATGTAGTTTTTAAATTTCATAGTAATCTAATGCTGTTATTTAGAAATATCTAGGTGACTTAAGTTTAGAACTAACAAATTTGAATTCATATATTAACAGTGCTTCATGGGTACCACTGGTATAGCTTCTAATTTCAGAAAATGGGTGCTCATAGGAGTATCCAATGCGAAGCTGAGGAGATATTTGAAAATCTAAAAACAGTCCCAAGGCCGCCGTATCCTGATTAATTCTATAGGATCCACCTAACCAAAATTTCTCATCGTATAAAAAACTAGTTGTTAAATCGAGAGAAAGGGGTGCTCCGTTGGTTGCCTTTAATAGGGTAGAGGGTTTTAATTTGAACTTTTCGCTTAGATCGATAACTACACCCGCTGTAGCGTAGTAACTTATACGTTCCAAGGCTTCAAACCCCTCGTTCTTATTTCTATCAGTATTTAGTACCCTAGGAGCAGAAACTCCAACATAAACTCTATCAGTACTCCAATAGACTCCTAAACCAATATTCGGCGTCCAAACTCTTTGGTATCCTCTAAAAAAGTCATCTGCAACTATGGTAGGGTCATTTAAAAATTCTGCGTCCAGACTATACTGCGTAAAGCCTCCTTTTAAGCCAAAAGCCAAATTTCCTTTTGCCCCTGTTGGAATGGTATATGAAAAATCTCCATATAGATAAGTGAAGTTTTCATAACCCAAGTCGTCTTCAATAAAGGTAAGACCTAGTCCAATCCTGTCATTCCTCAAAGGCGTATGTATGGATAAGGTTTGCGTAATAGGACCACCATCAAAACCGACCCATTGGCTTCTGTGCAACGCAATAATACTTAAGGCTTCCCTACTTCCCGCGTAGGCCGGGTTAATAGAGATTGTGTTATACATGTACTGGGTAAACTGGGGCAACTGTTGTGCAACCCCAACCGTACAACTGAATAACGCAAAAGCGATTATGTAATGTTTAATAAGTTTCATAGGTTAAAAGTTTATTATTTGGTTCCTATATAGAGAGGGCCAGTGTAAGGTGGCAACCCACTATCTTTCAGTGTTATAATATAATAGTACGTTCCGTTTGGTACTGTTCCTGATGCTCCAACCGAAGCTTTATGGGCAATCCCTCCCCAAGAATCACGCCCGGTAGCATTGGCAGAATCTTCCTCGCCGATTCTATAATCGCTAGATTCATAGATTAGGGCACCCCAACGGTTAAAGATTTTAACTTCAGCTGTAAAGCCACATAGCTCAATTCCTGTAATATCGAAGGAATCGTTAATGCCATCCCCATTTGGAGTTAAGGCTTTTGATACCACTACATCGTTGTCCTCACATGGCAAGACGATACAATCTGGAGTAATCTTCATACTGAACTCAGTGATATTGATACAGCCGCTATCCAATCCAGTATATCTGAATACATACTGAATGGACTCAGTTCCTGGACGGAAATCTAATGATGGCTGAAGCGTTGTAGGATTGAATAGGCTTCCATTCAATTCTGCATCCGTATCTCCTTCAATCATTTCCCAAGTACCTTCTTTGTTGTCAGAAGTTAAGAAATCATCCAATTCTATGATACCATCATCATGACATCTGTCAGGACCTGTAACTTGAGTAATCACTTCATCCAACATCACATCAAGAGTTTGTGTATAAGCTGCTTCATTACCACAGTCATCTCTTACTGTCCAAGTTCTTACAATCTGGTAATCCTCAAATACTGCGTCATCAAAGCCATTAACCTCATTAAAGACTACGGTAATGTCAGTAGAGCAATTATCAGTGAAATCCACACTTGGTGCATCCGGTATATCGGTACAACTTACTGTCAGATTCGCGTCAAACGCTGTTGAAGGTACTGGCGCGGTGGTATCTACAACCGTAATAGTTTGGGTATAAGATACCGATAATCCACATTCGTCAGTTGCTGTATAAGTACGAGCAATCGTATATGAACCTTCACATGCTCCAGCGGTATTTACATCTTCAACAGTTACTGATGCATTGCCGCAATTATCGGTTGCAGTAACATTTTCTGGATCTGGAATAGCATCACATTCTGCTGTTACATTTTCGGGTAAACGTCCTTCAAAAGAAGGAGCAGTAGTATCCTCAATGGTAAAGGTAGCATCTCTTGTTATCGCGTTACCACACTCATCTGTGAGTGTAAACGTTACCGTTTCTGTACCTGTAGCTCCGCAAAGGTCACTCAATCCAGAACTATCGTTTGTTACCGTTGCACTTCCACATGTATCAGTTCCTGAGAAGGATGTCAACCATGTTGCAAAAGCACCACTCGCATCAGCTGTTCCATCACATTCTACTGTCATATCCACCGGGACATTAGTCCAAGTTGGTGCAGTAGTGTCTACTATTCCGAAAGTGGCTTCCATTTCAATGGAATTTCCGCATTCGTCGGTAAGCGTAAATGTTACAGTTTCAGACGCCGTGGTTCCACAAATATTTTGTAAGCCAGAACTATTGTGAGTAACGCTAGCTGTCCCACAAGTGTCTTCACCTGAGAATGAGGTCAACCATGCCGCAAAGGCACCGCTTGGGTCTGCCGTTCCGTCACACTCCACGGTCAAATCAGATGGAGCAACAGTCCAGGTAGGATTGGTCGTATCCTCTATGGTGAAGGTTGCATTTTTAGTGATAGAGTTACCACATTCATCAGTTAGGGTAAATGTTACGGTTTCAGAACCGGTAGCGCCACATAGGTCGCTCAGTCCACTGCTATTGTGCGTCACGGTTGCTGATCCACAAGAATCCATTCCTGAGAATGAAGCTAACCATGTGTTGAAAGTAGCAAGATGATCTGCCGTGCTATCACATTCCACTGTCAAATCTTGTGGCTCGTCGGTCCAAGACGGTGCAGTGGTATCTTCAATGGTGAATGTAGCTGTTGTGGTATTCGAGTTATTACAATTATCAGTAGCTGTAAATGTAACGGTTACTGCTCCTGTAGCCCCACAAAGGTCGGACACGGAGGTAAAGTCATTACTCCAAGTGACATCACTACAATCATCACTTGCCACAGCACCTCCATTTGAGGTTAACCAGTTATTTAGGTCGGCCATATTTCCAGCACCATCACATTCAACAGTACTATCGGAAGCCGGTGTTGAAATATTTGGTCCAACCGTATCCTTGATCAAATATGTAGCAGAGGTAGTGCTTGAATTACCACATTCATCTATAGCGGTGAATGTTACGGTCAGTGCCCCGTTGTCACATTTTACGGCATCGTCGGCACCGTAGTCGTTGGTCCAGGTCACCGAGCTACAGCTGTCGGTAGCGGTAGCACCTGCATTGTTGTTCAACCACGCATTAAGCTGGTCCTGGGTATTTCCGACGCCACACTCGATCTCGATGTTGGCGGTATTTGTATTGTCGATTACCGGATTTGTAGTGTCCTCTATGGTGAATGTCGCATCTGCAGTAATGAAGTTGCCGCACTCGTCCGTAAGTGTGAATGTTACCGTTTCGGTTCCGGTCGCACCGCAAAGGTCGCTCAATCCGCTACTGTTGGTAGTTACGGTAGCCGTTCCACAGGTATCCGAACCAGAGAACGAAGCCAGCCAGTTGGCAAAGGCGTCGCTAGGGTCGGGGGTACCGTCGCACTCCACGGTCAAATCCGCAGGGGCGTTGTCCCATGTTGGGTTGATGGTATCTTCAATAGTGAAAGTCGCATCGGCATTTATGAAATTGCCGCATTCGTCCGTAAGGGTGAATGTCACGGTTTCCGTACCTGTAGCGCCACAAAGGTCGCTCAGTCCGTTGCTGTTGTGTGTCACTGTAGCCGTGCCGCAGGTATCCGATCCAGAGAACGAGGCCAGCCAGTTGGCAAATGCACCGCTAGGATCTGGAGTACCGTCGCATTCTACGGTCAAATCCGAAGGCGCAACCGTCCAGGTAGGATTGGTCGTATCCTCTATGGTGAACGTAGCATCCTTGGTTATGAAGTTGCCACACTCGTCCGTAAGCGTAAAGGTTACGGTCTCGGCACCCGTAGCGCCACAAAGGTCGCTTAGCCCTGCACTGTTGTGGGTAACGGAAGCAGAACCACAGGCATCAGATCCTGAGAAGGAAGCCAACCAAGTTGCAAAAGCGCCACTTGGGTCCGGTGTACCGTCACATTCCACTGTCATATCTTGGGGCTCGTCGCTCCAAGTAGGGTTGGTGGTGTCTTCAATTGTAAACGTTGCCGTAGTGCTGTTAGAGTTGTTACAGGCATCGGTAGCGGTAAATGTAACCGTTACTGCACCGGTAGCCCCACAAAGGTCTGACACGGACGTAAAGTCGTTGGACCATGTAATTGAACTACAGTCGTCGCTGGCTATTGCACCACCGTTGCTGTTCAGCCATGTGTTCAGGTCGGTCAAGTTGCCCGAACCGTCGCATTCCACCGTCTGGTCCGCTGCCTGGGTCGAAATAGTTGGCCCTACGGTATCCTTGATAAGATAGGTGGCCGATGTTGTGGATGTGTTGCCACAATCATCGGTAGCAGTGAAAATCACTGTCAGCGCCCCATTGTCACATTTTACAGCATCGTCGGCACCGTAGTCGTTGGTCCAGGTCACCGAGCTACAGCTGTCGGTAGCGGTAGCACCTGCATTGTTGTTCAACCACGCATTAAGCTGGTCCTGGGTATTTCCGACGCCACACTCGATCTCGATGTTGGCGGTATTTGTATTGTCGATTACCGGATTTGTAGTGTCCTCTATGGTGAATGTCGCATCTGCAGTAATGAAGTTGCCGCACTCGTCCGTAAGTGTGAATGTTACCGTTTCGGTTCCGGTCGCACCGCAAAGGTCGCTCAATCCGCTGCTGTTGGTAGTTACGGTAGCCGTTCCACAGGTATCCGAACCAGAGAACGAAGCCAGCCAGTTGGCAAAGGCGCCGCTAGGGTCGGGGGTACCGTCGCACTCCACGGTCAAATCCGCAGGGGCGTTGTCCCATGTTGGGTTGATGGTATCTTCAATGGTGAAAGTCGCATCGGCAGTTATGAAATTGCCGCATTCGTCCGTAAGGGTGAATGTCACGGTTTCCGTACCTGTAGCGCCACAAAGGTCGCTCAGTCCGTTGCTGTTGTGTGTCACTGTAGCCGTGCCGCAGGTATCCGATCCAGAGAACGAGGCCAGCCAGTTGGCAAATGCACCGCTAGGATCTGGAGTACCGTCGCATTCTACGGTCAAATCCGAAGGCGCAACCGTCCAGGTAGGATTGGTCGTATCCTCTATGGTGAACGTAGCATCCTTGGTTATGAAGTTGCCGCACTCGTCCGTAAGCGTAAAGGTTACGGTCTCGGCACCCGTAGCGCCACAAAGGTCGCTTAGCCCTGCACTGTTGTGGGTAACGGAAGCAGAACCACAGGCATCAGATCCTGAGAAGGAAGCC
>NZ_JACNMF010000004.1:308943-530504 GCF_014270105.1 Hyunsoonleella aquatilis | reverse complement strand
TAACTTAAATTTTAAGGTGGTTACAGCGACGGGGCTCACCTCTTACCATTCCGAACAGAGAAGTTAAGCCCGCCAGCGCCGATGGTACTGCAATCCGTGGGAGAGTAGGTCGCCGCCTTTTTTCAAGGGCCCTTCACAAATAGTGAAGGGCCCTTTTTTTGGTTTGGACCCGGTTGGATGGAATGCGAAATACTTAGTCCTTAGCTAAACGAAACTTCACTCGTGGTTCACAATATGGAGTTTTTGATGATATTGGACAAAAAAAGTACTGTACCTCTATTTTTTAACAATCAACTTTTTACTAATATTCCCATTTGTTGCGTAAATATTTAGCAAATAAATGCCATCTGGTAAGGCGTTGACGTTAATGGTATTGTTTTTAGATAGGTTTACTTTTAATTCCTTACCCGCTACATCAAACAACTGAATTTTGGTTATTTCTAAGTTATTGTCTGATTTCAGTGTAACAACATGGCTTGCGGGATTTGGATATAATAATAGCTCCATTTCTATTAGCTTTTCAACTAAATCCAATGTAAGGGCAGATGTAAAATTATTAATGGCAAACCCATCCCCGATACCACCATTAAAAAGCGTCAACATAATTCCTGTGAGATAATTATCAGGTTTGAAGGCATAAGCAAACCCGTCTCCGTCTCCTCCTTTAAAGAGCATGGTCATAAACCCTTCAAGCAATAATCCGAGACTTAATTCGTTATCAGCACCATCACCAATACTTCCACCGAAAACAACCGACGTATCTTCACCACTGAGGATACTTTGGAGGGCCTTACTATAAAATCCATCTCCAATGTTTCCAGCGTATAGGCTATTTATATTATCGCCTGAAATGGTCACTACAGCGGTTTTTTGGGAAAATCCATCACCTAAACTGCCAGCATAGATATTAACATTAGAGTTTGACAGCACAAGTTGGGCTTTGCGCGTGTCAAAACCATCGCCAGCGTTGCCCTGATAGAGAACAGAGAAGGATGCGATTTCTCCACTTAACCGGCTTCCATGAAGGATTGACCGGTTTGTCCCATCGTCCGATCCTCCCATAAACTGGGCGTGAGAAAAATGCGCGAAGAGCAATATGCCTATGATATAAATTCGCTTTATCATAATAATGTATATTATTCAGCGGTGCGGACACCTCTAAACCCAATTCTCCCATTGGTTCCTGAAAAGCTATTGGCAGCGTCATTTCGGTCAGAGACCCTAATAAAAGTAGTTGCATTTGGATATGAACCTCCCCGGTATCCCCAACCTTCGTTGCCAACTGGCCAGTTGCTCGCATTGGCAAGTCCTGAGGTAGCCAGTACACCATCGCCGTGCACACCGGTAAAACTCCTGCCTTCTGGATTTCCAACAGATATACAACGTTCGTAGACGTTGCCACTAAGTTCCATAATGCCATAATAGCTACCGCCGGTTTCCTCTCTAGTTTTGTTTATTGCGCTTGCCGCGAAAATACCACACCTTTTAGGCCCAGAAGTGGTTCCGTCGGTTGTTTGATAATTCGAGTTTCCAGTGCCGGTGTCAGGATTGGACACCAGTTCGTTGGGCTGTGACTCATTGATAACCGTGTAAGGTGTTACAGCTATATTGGCACTTCCCCATGCAAATTCACCAGCTTTCGGAGCTATGGGACCCCTGCATGCTTTTTCGAATTCAAGTTCGGTCATGGGTCTGAGCCCAGCCCAATCCAAATATGCGCTAACCATTGTATTTCTAACATAATTCATTGGTACATCAGGATTTGTTGTGGTAGCGTTGGCGGCTCCGTCCGGCCATGAAATAGCGTTTCTTATAAATTCATCATCCGAGTTCTTTCCGGTTGGCCCTGTGATATCGTTCTCGGTTTTTTGTGTGTCGGTTAGTGTATTGAAAAAGCTTACCCATTGACTCTGACTGGTTTCATATTTCATACAATAAAAATCATTAAAACCTTTTGGGAATGTTGCCGGTATGGGACCTGCCTGATCACCGGGCTCTCCTTGGGCCACACTGTAATATAGGTTGCCAATACCAGGAGCAACGTTAATCGCATTCTCCGAATTAATATTATATGACAAGGTGGGAATCCATCTGTAAAATTTTCCTATCTCATCACCAGACGTACCTCCAACACCGAATGATCCCTCCGGTACATAAACCATTTCGATAGCAAATACTTGGATGTCTAAAATATCATTCAAGTCAATGGCACCGTAATCCCACCTGAGGCGTAAATCTTGAAGGTTTATGGTGCCACTACCATCACTGTCGCGGTACACAAAAGCTCCTAAACCGTCTGAAGTAATGTCAACAACACTGCCGTTTGGTGCCACAAAATCGGTTTGGCTCAGCTGGGCATGTTGCCAATCCCCGCTGTTTACGCGAAATTTAATAAATACCCAAGCGGCATCATAGTTTGAAGGGCCTGCACTGATACGCCAGGAATTCTCCCAACTGAGGTCAAATTCTACTTGTACCCAGCTTGAGGGTTCATTTAAGTTTTCCAGTGAAATATTGCTGACCGTAATATTGTTTGCAAAAACACTGGTCGCAAAACACAACGTTGTTAAAACAGCCATTTTCAGTTTTGTAAGAATTGAAGTTGATGTTATTCCTCTTCTCATGATTTTTGTTTTTCAGGGTTAATAATATATGTATATCTTAATATCGCTACTAATACAATTCTAGGGAGAGCTTTGCCCTGACGGGCGTGTTCAAAAGGGAGAGAAATAAAAAAAAAGAGAGCCACTTTAGTTACCTTCGGTTAACTCTCCTTTTCCATCACTGATTAATAGCATTTTTAATATTTTCAGTTCATTCTCTATTAAAGAAGATCGACTTAACTACTTTTTCTTTTAGGGTAATTCTTAAATTATAGGTTCCCTTTTTTAAATGATCTATACTCAGATAAACTATATTTTTGTGGCCTCTTTCCTTTTCATGAACTTCATCTTTCGCCACAGGACTTTTGTTTAAAAGTTATTATACTGTAAAAGTAAAATGAGGTTTTAAAATGAGATAAAAGATATGTAACAAATGATGCCACATACGTAACAACCCTGGGTTTTACCTTTGGTTATAGGCGTTTGGTGTGGTGTTATACGCTTCCTTAAAACATTTTATAAAATAAGAAACGGAGTTAAAACCGACTTGGTAGGCCACCTCAGAAACTGTTAAATCGGATTCGTTTAAAAGGGCAACAGCGGATTTTAGACGTTGTGATCTTAAAAATTGTGAAGTTGATAACCCAGTAAGTGCTACAATTTTTCTGTGCAGTTGCATTCGGCTCATGGCCATCTGTTTACTTAAACTCTGAGCATTAAATTCTGGATTATCTAAATGCGCTTTCAAAACTTCCTCTAATTGTTTGATGAATATTTCATCCAGATTTGTAATAGCAATGTCTTTAGGTTTTAAAACTGAATGTTGCGTATATCTTTTTTGAAGCGATTTACTAAGTGTGATAAGATTTTCAATCCGTTTTAGTAAGATTTTTGAATTAAAAGGTTTGGTGATAAAATCATCCGCTCCCACCTCTAGGCCTTCCAATTCATTGGATTCGCCCGTTTTTGCGGTAAGCAGAATAAACGGTATATGACTTGTTAGTGTGTTTGTTTTTAGGGCGTTACAAAGTTCGATTCCATTCATTTCTGGCATCATTATATCGCTTATAATTAGGTCAGGAACGTTTTCGATGGCTTTTTCCAAACCTTTTTTTCCATTAGGAGCTTTTAGAATTTTATATTTTGGTTTTAGTATGGATTGTATATAAGACCTGAGTTGAGAATTATCTTCAACCACCAAAACAATTGGTTTGTGATTTAAAGTAAGTTCTCCTTGTGCATTAGTTTCATCTGAATCATCAATTGATAAGGCTTCATCTTTTATATTTGTAACCTCGCTAATGTCATGTTCTTCAAAAGCGGATTTTTCTATTGGAAGGGTTACGGTAAACTGAATATCATCTTTATTAATACTATTGGCTAAAATGCTTCCTTTTGCCAGGGACACCAGCTCTTTGACCAACGCCAAGCCAATCCCAACGCCATCCGCATTGGGGTTGATTTGATAAAACCTATTGAACAATTGATTGATGTCCTTGGGGTCAATTTTGCTTCCGTTGTTTAAAATAGTAATTACTAAATGACCATCCTGTCGCACTACTTTTAAAACGATATACCCTTTTTTTGGCGTGTACTTTATGGCGTTAGCCAAAAGGTTCACCATGATTTTTTCAATAACATCCTTATCATACCAAGCATTCTCTATTTCGTCGATATTAGATTTAAATTTTATTCTCTTTTGCTCAATTTGATATTTGAAACTACTAGTTAATTGGTTGATTAAAATGGCAAGGTTTCCTCTTTCCACTTTTAGTTTCGAGTAGCCCGTTTCCAATTTAGCCAAGTCAATCAGCTGATCTACTAAATTGAGCAGGCGTTCGGCATTATGTTTTATTAATGAAAGTTCCTCTTTGTTTTCTTTAGAGACCTCGGACCGCGCCAGCTGATTTTTGGCTGGACCTAGAATTAAAGTGAGCGGTGTTCTAAATTCATGCGAAATATTGGTGAACAGCCTGGTTTTAAATTCATCCAAGTTTTTTAGGCGTTGCGTTTCGGCATGCTCCAATTGCAATTGGGTTTTGATATGCCATCGCCATTTAATATATCTATAAATAACAATACCTAAAAGTAAGGCAAGGCAAGCATATATGATTCGTGCTGTTAGCGTATTGTACCAAGCGCGCTGGATAGTAAAGGAGTAGGTGGCCGGTGTTTCGTTCCAGATGCCATCATAATTACTAGAAATGACTTTAAACGTGTATGCCTCTGGTGAAAGATTCCCATAGTAAGCCGTATTGTTATTGCCAGCCTCAATCCAATCTTTGTCATGACCCACCAACATATATTTAAAGGTGTTCAGTTCAGGTTGGGAGAAATGCAAACTAGCAAAAGAAAAGGTCAACGAATTTTCCTTGTGGCTGAACCGTTGGTTTTCTTCCATCGCAATGGCCTCGTTATACAGAGACAGCCCTGAAATAATCGTTTTTGGCTTTACCTGATTCAATGTTAATTGTTCAGGCTTAAACCAGTTGATGCCGTCCAATCCCCCAAAATATAGCATCCCATAATCATCTTTAGTATAGGCCCCAGTATTAAATTCAAAGGCTTGCAAGCCGTCGTATTGGTCGTAATTTGAAACCGACACTTCCGAATCCGTTTCAGAAAACATAGTGATGCCCCGATTTGAACTCAGCCAAAGATTATTGTTTTTATCAGGAAGAATTCCGTAAATCACATTATTGGGCAAACCGTCAACGGTGGTATAATGGGTAACGGTTTCGCTTGCTGGGTTGTATTTTATTAAACCGCCACCGTTGGTGCCCACCCACAATACCATTTTGTGGTTATTCCATAACAGCGATTTTATTTTATCGGGAATCCCGTTAATGCGTTTAATTTTTTTCGTTTTTGTGTTAAGTTGGCAAAGTCCATTGTCCTCGGTACCAATCCAAAGTTCATCGCTTTTTCCTTTTGTGATGACTCTTATATTATCGCTGGAGATTGAATTGTTGTCCGTCGGGTCATATAGGTAATTTTCCTTGATACCTTCTTTTTTGTTAAACAGAATAAGTCCCTGGCCTCCAGTTGCCAACCACATATTACTTTCGTCTTCCTTTAGTATGCACCAAACGGCATTTGTACTAAGACCAGGGGTAGTGTTTTCATTAAAATGATCGATAGAACCATTACCGTTAATAATATCCAGTCCACTGTCCTGAAAACCGACCCATAATTCATCGCTTACGAAGTTCAGGCACATCACTCTATTTGAATTTAAGTTGGAGTTAGTCGTGGTTATCGTTTTGTAGGTGTTCGTTTTCAAATCAATACTGGTGAGGCCCTTCCCGGAAGTCCCCACCCAAATCACGCTATTTTTAGGGTTCACACAAATGGCACGGGCCACGTCCACGCTAATGTCCTGTGGTAACTGATTGTTGGTCAATACATTAAATTTCAATAGATGTTCATCATAATAACTTAGGCCTCCGCCATCAGTGCCGACCCAAATATTTCCCGTATTATCTTCAAAAAGACTAAGTGCATCATTATAATGCAGGGCATAAGGATTGTTTTGCTGAACGGTATAATTATCAATTTTATGTCTTTTGAAATCGATGATGTAAACGCCTCGCCCATAAGTGGCCAACCATAGGCGTTGGTGTTTATCGGCCAATATGGCTTCAATATTCAAATTGGTGGGCAAGGGCTGATTTTTAAAGCCCTTAAAACGATGCAACTTGGTATGATTTTCATCTAAATAAAAAAGCCCATAACTGTAGCTTCCAATCCAAATACGTCCGTCCGAAAGCTGTTCAGTACAACTGTAATTTACAGGATCATCAATGTTCGAAGCAATCTTCCTATAACCAAGGTCGTACTTCGAGATTTTTAAAACGCTGTTTGAAGTGGTGGCAAAAATGGTGTCTTTGTCCTCTAAAAAGGCATACGTCGTTTTTGACCTATCTTCCGAAGCAATAATTTGGGTGGTGTCTTTTGACTTTTCATTGATATGGTACAGGCCATTGCCAAAAGTACCGATGAAGTAATTATGGCTGTTATCTTGAAAAATAGTACTTACGTTTTTTATATTGGAAATACCTCGGAAACTGTCGGTCTCTACATTAAATTTTTCAAGATTCCCAGAGTTCGAAATAATCCATAGCTGATTGGTTTTATCGGAATACACCTTTCCCAATTTGCTATGCGTAATTTTCGTAACATCCTCAAATTGCTTGTTGTAAATCTTGAATCGTTTACCGTCATATTTATTGAGGCCATCTTGAGTGGCAAACCACATGTAGCCAATACTGTCTTGGGCGATGCTCACGATGCTATTCTGTGACAAACCTTGATCAACGGTTAAGTTATGAAAGGCAATAGGATCCAAAACGAGATTTGTTCCCGTTGCGTCTAACTCAGTATTTTGGCCCGTTAGTATTATCGGCAAAAGCACTAAAATGAATAGTATGTAATTGTAAACTCTAATAAAACATGTGTTTACATAAATATATGAAAGAAATATTAAGAGGTATTGAAAATGGGGAAATAGCTTAAAAAAACAATTTACCGGAATGAAGCAAACTGCATATTTTTTTTAATAGTTGATATTAAAATTAATCCCTCAAAATACTCCTAGAAATCACAATCTTTTGAATCTCGGACGTCCCCTCATAAATCTGGGTGATTTTGGCATCACGCATTAGTCGTTCCACATGGTATTCCTTTACAAAACCGTTGCCACCGTGAATTTGGACGGCTTCAACGGTATGTTCCATCGCTACTTTTGAGGCGTAAAGTTTTGCCATGGCACTGGATTTATCGTAATTATTACCTGCATCCTTGTCCGCCGCGGCTTTCATAACCAACAACCTAGCCGCTTCAATATCGGTGTACATATCAGCCAGTTTAAAGGCAATGGCCTGATGGTTACAAATCTCGGTGCCAAATGCTTTTCTTTCCTTTGAATATTTAAGCGCCAATTCATAAGCCCCTTGTGCTATGCCCAAGGCCTGTGAAGCGATACCGATACGACCACCGGATAAGGTTTTCATAGCAAATCGGAATCCAGAACCATTAACACCGATACGGTTTTCCTTGGGTACTTTTACATCATTAAATTGCAAAGTATGCGTGTCGCTACCGCGAATGCCTAGTTTATCCTCTTTGGGGCCAACATGAAACCCTTCTGTGCCTTTCTCAACTATAAAAGCGTTAATGCCGTGTGAACCTTTATCCCGATCTGTTTGAGCAATCACGAGGTAAACGTCCGCACGACCACCGCTGGTGATCCAGTTTTTGGTGCCGTTCATTAAATAGTAATCCCCCTTATCAATAGCCGTCGTTCTTTGTGAAGTAGCATCGCTGCCGGCTTCGGGTTCGCTGAGGCAAAAGGCACCGACGAATTCCCCAGTAGCCAGTTTGGTCAAATATTTTTGTTTTTGGGCCTCAGTACCGTAGGCTTCCAAACCATAGCACACCAAAGAATTGTTAACAGAAACAATCACCGAGGCCGAAGCATCAATCTTGGATAATTCTTCCATAATCAACACATAGGAAATGGTATCCATACCGCTTCCGCCATACTTGGGATCTACCATAACACCCATAAAACCCAATTCTCCCATTTTCTTCACTAAGTCTTTTGGAAAATGCTGTTTTTCATCACGTTCAATAACGCCTGGGAGTAATTCGGTTTGGGCAAAATCCCGTGCCGCGTCTCGAATCATTTTATGCTCTTCAGAAAGGTTAAAATCCATAATTCGTAATTAATAAGTGTTTTTGGTAAAAAAAGTTCACAAATATAGCTTTTTAATGGGAATTTTTCAATACAGATTACTAAATTTACCGCCAATGATAAAAGATAGTTATAATGTTATCGGGGTGATGTCAGGCACTTCTCTGGATGGCATCGATTTGGTTTATGCAATATTCAAATACCAGGATAACTGGAGTTTTGAAATCATCCATTCCGAAACAGTTTCTTATGGAGCTACTTGGACTGAAAAATTGCGAAGTTTGGTTCATTTAGATCCAGATGCACTCGAGACATTGGATGAGGCGTATACAAGATATCTGGCAAAGATTATTGATGTTTTCATATTAAAAAACAATATTCTGGCAATTGATGCAGTCTGCTCTCACGGTCATACGGCTTTGCATAAACCCGAGGAAGGTTTAACATGTCAAATTGGAAACAAACCTATCATTTCAAAACTGCTCAAGCAAACTGTAGTTTGTGATTTTAGGGTTCAGGATGTCAAACTCGGCGGACAAGGTGCGCCATTGGTGCCTATTGGTGATAAACTGTTGTTTTCAGAATATGAATTTTGTTTGAATTTGGGCGGTTTTGCCAATGTTTCTATGGATGTAGATTCCGAAAGGATAGCCTATGACGTGTGCCCCGTCAATATCGTTTTAAATCATTATGTAAAACAATTAGGACTGGATTATGATGATAAAGGTGCCATTGCTTCTTCAGGAAAAATTCACTTTGAATTATTGGACAAACTGAATCAGTTGGGCTTTTACCATCAGCGACACCCAAAATCACTTGGGCTGGAATGGGTACAATCCCATATTTTTCCTTTAATCGATGGGTGCCAACTTGAGATTAATGATGTTTTGAATACCTTTTGTGAGCATATTGCCATTCAAATTTCAAAAGAAATCTACAGAAAAAAGGGAGCCTTCGTTTTGGTAACAGGTGGTGGAGCATATCATTCATTCCTCGTAAATCGCATCAAATTCCATTCGGAAAACAAATTAGTAATTCCCGATGCTCGTCTAGTCGAATTTAAGGAAGCCCTAATTTTTGCGCTCATAGGTGTGCGGAGACTTCGAAATGAAATCAATTGTTTAAAAAGTGTTACCGGTGCTTCAAAAAATCATTCATCGGGTATGATTTATCAACCTTAAATTAATACCGATTTAATCTACAATGGGTATTTAGTTTTTTATATTTGTGTCTACAACATTTAAAAATTCTTTCTTATGACTCAGCTTTAGCTTCACATAGATAATTACTGCGAATAAAGTTATGTGTTAGTTTAAAATGAATTTTAAGATGAAAGAATTATTAAAAAAGTTTGAAGATAAAGCCCCCGAAATTGTTTTTAACTGGAAAGATGCCGAAACCGATGCCGAAGGTTGGGTGGTCATCAACTCGCTTAGAGGAGGTGCGGCCGGCGGAGGTACTAGAATGCGCAAAGGTTTGGATATGAACGAAGTACTGTCGCTTGCCAAAACCATGGAAATAAAGTTTACCGTCTCCGGTCCTCCCATAGGTGGGGCAAAATCAGGCATCAACTTTGACCCAAAAGACCCTAGGAAAAAAGGAGTGCTAGAACGTTGGTATCGGGCTGTTTCCCCATTGTTGAAAAGCTATTACGGTACTGGAGGGGATATGAATGTTGACGAAACCCATGAAGTCATTCCCATAACTGAGGAAAGTGGCGTTTGGCACCCGCAGGAAGGTGTGTTTAATGGCCATTTTAAACCTACGGATGCCGATAAGATTAATAGGATTGGGCAGTTACGCCAAGGTGTTATTAAGGTGATTGAAAATCCATACTACTCACCTGATGTTACCAGAAAATATACCGTTGCCGATATGATTACTGGCTTTGGTGTGGCTGAGGCAGTCAAACATTACTATGATATTTATGGCGGTTCTATAAAAGGTAAACGTGCTGTAGTTCAGGGTTTTGGAACCGTCGGTGCGGCTTCAGCGTTTTATCTGTCTCAAATGGGAGCAAAGGTAGTGGGTATTATTGACATAGTTGGAGGGTTAATAAATGAAGATGGTTTTAGTTTTCATGACATTAGTCATATGTTTCTTGCCAAGAAAGGTAATACTTTAGTGGCCGATAATTTGATTCCTTTTGAGGAGATAAATCAACGCATTTGGGGATTGCAGACGGAAATATTTGCGCCTTGTGCGGCATCGCGGCTGATTACTATACATCAAATCGATGAAATGATCGATAGCGGGTTGCAGGTGATATCCTGTGGTGCCAATGTGCCCTTTGCCGATAGGGAGATATTTTTTGGTCCTATCATGGAGCATACGGACTATAGGGTGAGTTTAATTCCCGATTTTATATCAAATTGTGGGATGGCACGGGTTTTTTCGTATTTTATGGAGCGAAAAGTACAGATGACGGATGAAGCAATTTTTAATGATACATCGAATAGAATTCGAGAAGCAATAAAGAAAGTTCACAATAAAAATAATTCAAAAACCGAGATAAGTGCAACCGCATTTGAGATTGCGCTGAACCAACTTGTTTAAACACTAATTTATGGAAGCAGTAATTATCCTAGTATTCGCCTTGGGCTATTTGGCCATTACCTTGGAACACAGTATAAAAATTGATAAATTAATTCCGGCACTGGTCATGATGGCCATTTGTTGGGCCTTAATTGCGTTGGGACTAGAAACTTTCCCTCAGTGGTTTGACTCCGGTAAACATGCCCTTTTAGAAGATTTCGGTGGCTTTGGGCATGAAGAAAAGATGCATCTAATGGAAGAAACCTTGTTGCATCATTTGGGTAAAACTGCTGAAATTTTGGTGTTCCTTTTGGGAGCGATGACCATTGTTGAAATCATCGATTACTTTGATGGTTTTGCAACGATTAAAGGGTTTATTAAGACGAAGAAGAAAACTAAAATCCTATGGATATTTTCTGTTTTGGCGTTTATACTGTCCGCAATCATTGATAATTTAACTGCCACTATCGTATTGATATCTATTCTTCAAAAAATTGTAAAAGACAGGGATATCCGAATTTGGTATGCCGGTTTAATAATCATTGCCGCTAATGCTGGAGGGGCCTGGTCACCTATTGGAGATGTTACTACAACGATGCTTTGGATTGGGAATAAAGTATCCACAGGGCATTTAATAGGGTATTTATTCTTGCCTTCATTATTATGCATGGTGGTTCCTTCGCTAATAGCCTCGTTCCTGCCCGTATTTAAAGGCAATCTGGATATTGTCGAAGAATCGGAAAAGACAAAGTCAAGATTTAGTGGTACCATGCTTTATTTAGGCTTGGGAGCCATTATTTTTGTGCCAATCTTTAAAGTAATTACCCATTTACCGCCTTATGTTGGTATGATGCTATCTTTGGGCGTCGTAGCTACTTTTGCGGAAATCTACAGTAGTTCAAAATTTGCGCTTTCTAGTCCTGACCGCGAGGAGAGTGATGCTCATGCTCACCATAGCCCTGTGCATACAGCATTGTCTAAAATAGAAACTCCAAGTATCCTGTTTTTCCTTGGAATTTTGATGGCAGTGGCGGCATTGGAGTCTTTGGGAATTCTGTTTGGTTTTGCTGATTCTTTAAGAGAAACCATGCCTCAGCTGGGTACGGAATTACATGAAGGTGGCGTTTCAGATTTAGTGGTATTGTTGCTAGGAGTTGGTTCTGCGGTGATTGACAATGTACCATTGGTTGCTGCCAGTTTGGGAATGTTTTCTGAGCCCATGGATCATGAATTGTGGCATTTTATTGCCTATTCCGCAGGAACGGGAGGAAGTATGTTGATTATCGGTTCGGCTGCAGGAGTGGTAGCTATGGGAATGGAAAAAATTGATTTCTTTTGGTATTTAAGAAAGATTTCGTGGCTAGCTCTTGCTGGATTTTTGGTCGGTGCCGTTGCGTTTATGTTCACCCGAACTTTATTTTAAAAGATAAACTATAGAATGGTATAAAATTTGAAAGATTAGCAAAAACGCTAATCTTTCTGTTTTTTAAAACCGTAAATATTATACTTTAGCAGCAAAACGCACGTTATACAGTTGCATTTAACCTAAATTTTATGTTGAACCTATTATTACTATTTACCCAAGAAGGGACTGAAGTAACAGAAGGGGAATCCGTTGAGAAAACCCTATCTATAATTGAATTGATAAGTAGCGGTGGTGTAGCAGGGCAGGTGATTATTGCTGTTTTGTTCTTATTGCTTATGGTGGCTACTTACATTTATTTTGAAAGACTTTTTGCCATTAAGGCAGCCTCTAAGGTTGATTCGAATTTTATGAACCAAATCAAGGACCATGTCAGCAATGGGAAAGTGGATTCTGCCCAAGTGCTATGTGCTCAGGCCAATTCACCTGTGTCGCGATTGATCGGAAAGGGTATCACTAGAATTGGTAAACCTTTAGCTGATATCAATACGGCAATTGAAAATGCCGGAAGATTGGAAATTTATAAATTGGAAAAGAACGTGAGCGTATTAGCTACCATCTCAGGTGCCGCTCCAATGATTGGATTCCTCGGTACCGTAATCGGTATGATTTTAGCCATTTTTGAACTGGCAAACGCCGGAGGTAGTATTCAAATTGACGTATTGGCCAGTGGGCTTTATACAGCGATGACCACCACTGTTGCCGGTTTGATTGTTGGTATTGTGGCTTATATGGCCTATAACCATTTGGTGGTACGAACCGATAAAGTGGTGTATCAAATGGAGGCGAATTCCTTAGAATTCTTGGATCATTTAAACGAGCCTACTTAATATGAATTTTAGAGGAAGAAATAAGGTAACGCCGGAATTCAATATGTCGTCCATGACGGATATTGTATTCCTTTTGCTCATCTTTTTTATGATAGCTTCCACTTTGGTGACCACTAATGCGATAGACATTTTATTGCCCAAAGCCAGTGGAAAGACCGAAAATAAAAAATCTGTGGCCGTTAGCATCAAAAAGGATTTGACCTATTATATCGACCAAAAGCGCGTGGGAGTTAGCGTTTTGGAAAACGAATTGATGGCAGCCCTTTCCAATCAGGACAAGCCAACCATAGTATTACGAGCCGAAAAGTCCGTACCTGTGGAAAATGTAGTAAAGGTGATGGATATAGCCAATAGAAATAAATTTAAGGTAATCTTGGCGGTAAAACCGAATAATTAAATCATGTCACTTCGAGTGATTCCGCCATAGGTGGAATTGTATCGAGAAGTTATGTCAAATGAAATATTTCGAAACCAAACATGAACGTAATTCAGCAAAAATAACGGCTTTGATCGCTGTTATTTTGTTGCTCCTGTTGTTTGTGGTTGGCCCGCCTTACATGGATCCTCCGATAGAATATGGCGTAGCGGTGAATTTTGGAAATTCTGATTTTGGAAAAGGAAATGTACAGCCGAAGAAACCTGTGAAATCTGAACCAAGAGTAATTGAAGAACCACCTCAACCAGAATCTTCAAAAGCGGAGCCTACTAAATCCGCAGAAGCGAAAGAAGAAGTGTTGACTCAGGATAATGCAGAAGACATAGCCATCAAAAAACAGAAAGAGGCAGAGGCCAAAGCAAAGGCTGTTGCGGAAGCAAAGGCTAAAGCAGAGGCTGAACGTATTGCCAAAGAAAAGCGGGAACAAGAGAAAAAACGAAAAAAATTGGATGCTTTAATAGGTGGAGTAAGCAAATCGGAAGGCACCGAAACTGGCAGTGAAGGCAACGATAACAAATCCGGGGATAAAGGCCAACTGGATGGAGATCCTTATGCGCCAAGCTATTTTGGAGGCAAAGGTGCGGGAAGCGGAGGAGTAGGTTACGGTTTAAATGGCCGTGGTAGGGCCACATTTCAAAGACTAAAACAGGATTGTAACGAATCTGGACTCGTTATTGTAAAAATAGTAGTAAACCGAAGTGGCAATGTGGTAGAAGCGACTCCTGGTGTACGAGGTACCACGAACAACGCTCAGTGTTTGCTTGAGCCAGCCAAAAAGATAGCACTTTCGCATAAATGGCCTGCCGATTCCAATGCGCCTTCCCGTCAAATAGGGTTTGTAAGCGTTAACTTCAAATTGACCCAATAGTTCATGACCTATCCCGATACGCTTGATTGGATGTTTGCGCAACTACCAATGTATCAACGTCAAGGTAAAACCGCCTTTAAAAAGGATTTAACCAACACCTTAAATTTCACGACTCACCTAAATCATCCTGAAAAGGATTTTAAGTCCGTGCACGTGGCTGGTACAAATGGGAAAGGCTCAACAAGCCATATGATAGCCTCAATACTTCAAGAGGCAGGATACAAAGTTGGATTGTATACCTCACCGCATTTAAAAGATTTTAGGGAACGTATTCGAATTAATGGCGAAACTGTAAGCAAGCAGTTCGTGATTGGATTTATCAAGCGCAATAGGGCTTTTTTGCAGGAGAACAAACTCTCATTCTTTGAAATGACGGTAGGCATGGCCTTCGATTATTTTTCAAAGCAAAAGGTAGATATTGCTGTGGTTGAGGTTGGAATGGGTGGCCGGTTGGATTCCACAAATATTTTAACGCCTGAGGTTTCGGTCATTACTAATATTGGCATGGATCACACTCAATTTTTAGGTGATACTTTGGAATTGATAGCAGGTGAAAAAGCCGGCATTATAAAAAATAATGTCCCCGTTGTAATTGGCGAAACTCAAATAGAAACAAAACCGGTTTTTGACCAAAAGGCCGAGGAACATTCATCCAAAATAGTATATGCCGATCAGCTAGTTCATAAAACGTATCCGTCAGATTTAGTGGGTACTTATCAATCCAAAAACATAAAAACAGCTCATCAGACCATTTTAGAACTGCGTTCAAAAGGATTCGTGATTTCAGAGGAGCATATTAAAAAGGGATTATTAAACGTAGTAAAAAACACAGGTTTACTAGGACGCTGGCAGGTGATTAGTGAAGCCCCAAAAGTGGTTTGCGATACGGGACACAATCGGGAAGGGTTGGGCTATGTGATGCATCAAGTTTTAAATCAAATCTTTGATCAATTGCACATCGTTTTTGGCGTGGTGAACGATAAGGATTTAGCGTCAATTGTCGATTTGTTGCCCCAGGAGGCAATCTATTATTTTTGTAAACCTGATATGCCGAGAGGAAAGGATGCCGAGGAATTAAGGAATGAGTTGAGCAAATATGGCATAAATGGAACCTCCTATAAATCTGTAAATGAGGCCTATCAATCAGCCTTAAAGGACGCTTCCAGAAAGGACTTTATATTTGTCGGGGGCAGTACATTTGTGGTGGCTGAAATTATTTGATTTTTTCCCAAAAAAGTTTTTGCAGAATTAAAAACTAGGTTATATTTGCACACCTAATTAATAGGGCGCGTAGCTCAGTTGGTTCAGAGCACTTGGTTTACACCCAAGGGGTCAGGGGTTCGAATCCCTTCGCGCCCACCTTCGCTCGCCGAAGTTTTCTTTTTTGAAAACGTAGGCGAGTTTTTTGTTTTAAAGCGTTCCATATTTTAATTTTGGTAGCGAGCTTCGGCGGGCAACGCCCACTATCTCCTAATTTTTAAAAGCTCTTATGGAAGATGAAATTTGGACGGTTTACATTTTACTATGTTCGGATGGGACAAATTATGTTGGATGCACAAGTAATTTAGCTTCAAGATTGAAGCGGCATTCAAAAGGACAGGTGATTTCAACTAAAAATAGACTGCCTGTAGACATTGTAACTTATATTGTTTTTAATGATAAGTATAAGGCTTACAATTTTGAAAAATATTTAAAGTCGGGTTCGGGAAGAGCGTTTATGAAAAAGAGGCTTATTTAATATTTTAATCTTATTTTTGAAAAACTAAAAGGGTCATTAACTCAGTTGCCTGCCCGTCATAAAATTTTAATGGAGTGTTAGCTCAGTTGGTTCAGAGCACCACCTTGACAGGGTGGGGGTCACTGGTTCGAATCCAGTACACTTCACTATGGCAGGCGGGTTTCAGAGTGTTACCTTGACAGGGTAGAAGTCACTGGTTCGAATCCAGTATGACCCACGATATTAACAACCTTTGGGATATTGCTTTGATTAAAGCAACTCTAAAACCCGTTCCAAAGCCATGCCTCTTGAACCCTTGATTAAAATTAGGGAATCCCCGAAAATGCTATCATTGAAAGCTTCTTTGAAATCCTCAAAAGATTTGAATTGGCTTGTCTTTTCAGAATTGATTTCAGATTGACTGAAGTTTTCGCCAACAAGAAAAATGTTGTCAATAGCCATCGAATTGGCTAATTCCGCAATGGTTTGGTGCTCATATTCAGCATCCTCGCCCAACTCAAACATATCCCCAAGGATTGCCATCTTGCGACCTTCTTGTTTTTCAAAATTCAAAAGGGCCGCCCGCATACTTGTAGGATTGGCGTTGTAGGCGTCCAATATGATTTTGTTCGTGCCTTTTTCAATGATCTGGGAACGGTTATTTGAGGGGATATAACACTCAATGGCCGATTTTATTTTGGCAGAATCAACTTTGAAGAAATCTCCGATGGCAATAGCAATGGCAATGTTCGTAAAGTTATAATCTCCAATCAGTTGACTGTTAATATTAGTGTCTTTGTATTTTGAAACCACAAAAGGTTGCGCTCCCAAAAAGTCGATGACGATTTCTGATTGGCTTTCGGAATTTCCAAAGGTGACGGTTTTCCCTCCTTTAGATTTTTCTATCTGAATGGGGTCGTTACTATTAAGGAAAATGGTTTTATCGTGTTCCACCAAATGCGAAAACATTTCACTTTTGCCTTTGATGACCCCTTCAATACCCCCAAAACCCTCTAAATGCGCTTTTCCGTAATTGGTAATTAATCCATAATCGGGGTAGGCAATATTGCACAAAAACTCAATTTCCTTTTGATGGTTTGCACCCATTTCTACAATGCCTATTTCGGTTTCCGATGTCATAGAAAGCAAAGTCAAGGGCACTCCTATGTGGTTATTAAGATTACCTAAAGTAGCAGTCGTTTTATAGTTTTGCGATAATACAGCATTAATGAGTTCTTTGGTGGTGGTTTTGCCATTGCTTCCTGTGAGGGCGATAATTGGTACTTTCAAATAATTTCTATGGTAAGTTGCAAGCTTTTGAAGTGTTTTAAGAACATCATCTACCAAAATGGTTTTATCAGAGGTTTCATAAGCTTTTTCATCTACTACTGCATATTTCGCACCTTTTTCTAGGGCTTGTTCTGCATAAGTATTCCCATTAAAATTTTCGCCTTTAAGGGCGAAAAACATATTTCCATTTTCCAATTTTCGCGTATCCGTGCATACTGAATTGCAATCTAGATACAATCGGTGAAGTTCTGCTATCTCCATAAAAATTAAATAAAAAAAAGTCCTGATCGGAATCAGGACTTAAATATAATCTTTAGAGTTGAGATTTAACTCTTCTTTTTGTTTTTCATTTTTGATTTTGAACCAACACGGGACATCGCACATCTGAAGCCGATGTAGTCCGTGGCCATATCCTGCGGGAAGTAGCGCCTTTGGGCTGGATCCAACCAGTACTCTCTATCTTTCCAAGAACCGCCTTTATAAACTCTTACCTCGTCATTAATCATGGAGGTTCTGTTATTGGCCTTATCATATTCTCTAACAATATTTCCTAGAGAATCTCTAGTAATTGTGTGTTTAGGCGAATTATACATTTTTCTGGTTTCAGTTTCTTGAACGCTACCTTCTTCATCCGATTCAATATCGTTAAAACTTTCATAGTAGCGAGAAGAACGTCTGTCACCATCCCTAAAGTTGATGTGGTTACTTCTATCGAAATTGGTTCTCAAATACGTTTCATTCTCATCAACAGGTACCTGAACAATTTCACCCGGTAGGTCTCTTGCAATTACTTTTCCGTTAGAAAGCGTATCGTAAACAATATCATCTACTGTAACTACTTTTACTGTACCATCTTCAGTAATGGCGTTTTTTGTATACACGTTACCACGATAATAGTTAAAGTCGTTAAACTCATCATCCACAATCGGTCTGTAAACATCTGCTACCCACTCGGCCACGTTTCCGGCCATATCATATAAACCGTAATCATTTGGAGGGTATGATTTTACTTGATTTGTAATATCAGCACCATCATCACTCCATCCAGCAATGCCACCATAGTCACCTTTACCTTGCTTAAAGTTCGCCAATTGGTCACCACGATATTTACGCTTTCCAGAACGGGTGTATTGTCCATCCCATGGATATTTTTTTCTACCTCTATATAGGTTGTAGCTTCTTAATTCGCTTAAACCAAGAGCGGCATATTCCCATTCCGTTTCAGTTGGGAGTCTGTATTTCGGAGAAATCAAACCAGATTCTCTAGTGGCAAAAAGTCCAGTTTCATTGCCATCGGCATCCACACGAACATTTCTTCTGCCTCGTCCATCTCCGCTTGTGATTTCTTCATTGCCCCCATACGTTAATGTAGGAGCGTTGATATAAGTATCAGTATTAAAAGTAGCGTCTGCCATAACTTCAGTAGTCTTAGCATCACGCTTGATGTAGCCCGCTCTTTCTAAGTTGTATTCGTTAACACGATCTGAGCGCCAGTTGGCGAACTCTACTGCCTGAATCCAGCTAACCCCAACCACGGGATATTCTGCATAACCCGGGTGACGTAAATAGTTCTCAGTCATAATTTCATTAAAACCTAAACGATTTCTCCATACCAAGGTATCTGGTAAAGCCCCGTTGTAGATGGCTCTAAAGTTTTCGTCAGATGGCGGATAAACGCGCTTAATCCAATCCAAATATTCGAGGTACATCATATTGGTCACCTCAGTTTCGTCCATGTAAAAGGATTGAACGTGTTGCTGCGTAGGGGTATTGTTCCAATCGTGCATGACATCATCTTGCACACGACCTTTGGTAAACGTACCGCCTTCTATGAAAACCAAGCCAGGAGAAGTTTCCTGCTCTTTAAAGTTGGTATTGTATTGAAAACCTCCTTCGCGACTGTTGATCTGCCATCCTGTTGCTCTGGAGCTATTTTTGGAGCTGGATGATTTTTTACAACTAAAGGTTGTAACAGATAGTGTTGTTAGCAACAGTACCTTGAATATCACTACGTTTCTCATATCCATACGTTTAAGTAAGCTAAATTTCTTTTTGGTGCTGCAATATAAGAATTAAACCTTACAGAACAAGCAATTTTTTGCATTTTGGCGAAAAAATTATGTATTTCATCCTAAATACCGTGCGTTTCATCGATGATTTTGACGCTTTTCCGACATTTCTTGCTTTGAATAAACGCTCAATTTCAGAAATTATTATTGTATTTTTGAACGCTTTAGAAAAAATGTTGTTTTTATTAAATACTAACGTCAAATTAAAGACGTTATTTTAGTGCATGAAAGGAAAAATTTTACTTTTATTTTTATTGACTATATCGGCTGTTTTTGGTCAAAAGAAAAACTTCTCGATAAACTGGAATGGCAAAAAAGTGTTGGATTTTGGCCAATATAAGCATGTATTACCGTCATTCGATGATAAGCACTACAATTTTGATTTTGCGCAAGGGCTGACCTTTGTCGATCAGTGGGAAGCTACAAATACCGTTGATGAATCCTCTGTTTCGGTATCCAACATTGCCTATCGCCCGATATCCCAGCAGGATTTATTCGAGTTGGATATCAAAACCATTCCCAGTCGGATAAAATTCAGTTTAAAAAATTCGAAAGCAAGGAACAAAAGCTACGTGTTTTTTGAAATAACACCTATTGTAAAAGATGCAAATGGTACCTTCAAAAAGGTTGTATCTTTTCAAATCAACTATAAAAATTCAAACCGTCAAAATAAGAGAGCGAATTTTAAGCGATTTACTAGTTCAAAAGTTGTTTCAAATTCCGTGTTGCGCACCGGGGAGTGGTATAAGTTTTATGTTGACACTACTGGGGTTGTTCAATTAAGCAAAGGGTTTTTACAGGCGCTTGGGGTAAACGTAAATAATGTGGATCCCAGAACTATTAAGATCTTTGGAAATGGAGGAGCGATGATCCCTTATTCCAATAGTGTGCCCTATCCGTTTGATGTCATGGAGAATGCCGTTAAGTTTGTTGGTGAAGCAGATGGTGTTTTTAACAATGAAGATTACATTTTGTTCTATGCCCAAGGCCCAAAAGGCTATAACGAGGAAAGCAACACCAATATCAATGCCTACATGGACAAAACCTATTATTATGTAAATGTAAGCTCGGGGCAAGGGAAGCGTATCCAATCTGGTGTGCAGCCTACAGGTGCTGTAGACCTTACCATTGATACCTTCCAGGATTACAAGTTTCACGAAAAGGATATACATAACTTAGGGACTGTTGGACGGAGATGGTTTGGCGAACGGTTTAATATTGATAGCGAGCAAACCTTTAGGTTTAATTTTCCCGATTTAGTCGTATCCGAGCCTATTGCACTAAAGGTGTATGCAGCAGCGGTTTCGACATCCAATACATCCATGACTATTGATTTGAATGACAATGAGTTAAGTACGATTCCATTTGGTTCTACTAGCAAAACTGTTGTGGGGTCCGGGTCGTTTTTATCCACGGAAAGAGATGTTTCCGATGGCCGCATTGATGTTACCCTTACCTATAATAACCAGGGAAATCCAAGCGCTGTAGGCTATTTGGACTATATTTCCATAGAAGCGACAAGGGAGTTGAGGTTTAATAATAAACAGTTTCAATTTAGAAATAAAGATGTTGCCGGGAGTTCGGGTGTAGGAGAATATGTTATCTCAGGTGCTGGAAGCCTAGAGGAGGTTTGGGATATTACGGATATTTATAATGTTTCAAGTTATGAAAATACCGAAGCTTCTTCTGATTTTAGTTTCAGGGTGGCTATGGGTGAAGAACGGCTATATGTTGCAGTTTCAGCATCGGACTATTTTCCACCGAAGGCAGATGGTAACAGAAGTGTAGCCAACCAGGACATTAAAGGCACAATTTTGCAAAATGCGCAAGGTCAGTTTCAGGATTTGGATTATCTCATTGTGGCACCAAATAATATGTTGCAGCAGGCCGAACGCCTTGCCCAAATCAATAGGAATCAATACGGATTGACTGCGAAAGCCGTCGGCCTAAATGAAATTTATGCGGAATTTAGTACTGGAAATCAAGATATCGGTGCCATCCGTAATCTGGTGAAATATATTTATGACAATGCAAGTACACCTGAAAAGCGGATAAAGTATTTATGCCTTTTTGGGGATGCCTCTTACGATTACAAGGATAGGATTCCCAACAACACCAATATAGTACCTTCTTGGCACTCGTATAATAGTTTCAGTTTGACGAGTGCGTTTGTTTCGGATGATTTTTACGGTTCGATGGATGATAACGAAGGCACCATGAGCATTAGCGATAAATTGGATGTTGCTGTGGGTCGCATTCTGGCAGATACTCCACAAAGGGCGCGTGAATTGGTGGACAAAATAGAGTCCTACTACATCAAGGAAGCTTTTGGAAGTTGGCGGAACAGTTATTTGGTGGTGTCAGACGATGTAGACCACGATTGGGAAGGTATTTTACAGGAAACAACCGATGATGTTGGAGAAAGGGTAACGCAGAACAAGCCTTTTATTAATGTAGTAAAAATCCATATGGACGCATTTCAGCAGGAGTCTTCTGCCGGGGGGAATAGTTATCCTGAAGTTACGGAGGAGTTTGCGAATGCAATCGATAATGGAGCTTTAGTTGTTAATTATTTTGGGCATGGAGGTGAAGAAGGCCTTGCCAATGAACGTGTGCTTCAAAAAACTAATATCCAGGAGCTTAGGAATTTCTGTAAACTGAATTGTTTTGTTACCGTAACTTGTGAATTTACCAAGTTTGACAATCCTTTTCGGGAAACGGCAGGGGAGTTTACCTATTGGAACAAGCAGGCCGGCGCCATTAGTTTGATTACTACTACGCGTCAGGTATTTGTGAATTTTGGCGTACAGTTCAATGAAGCTCTGGACCAATATTTATTTTCCTTTAGTGATAACGATGACATCCCAGACAATGAGTACCCCACTATGGCCGAAGCATTGAGGTTGACCAAAATAGATCCAGGAATTACATTTTCCAGCCAGAGAAGGTTGGTTTTCTTTATAGGAGACCCCGCCATGAAATTGGCATTTCCAAAGCCCAATGTTAGATTGACGGAAATTAACGATGTGCCCTTGGCGCAAGCTACAGATACCTTAAAGGCATTGAGCCGAGTTAAACTGGCCGGTGAGGTTACCGATGTAAATGGAAATTTATTAAGCGGTTATAACGGCACGGTTTCTACCACCATTTATGATAAGTTTGTGCAGCGGCAAACCTTGGCTAATGATAATACCCGACTTAATGGCCAGTTGGTGAGAATGGATTTTAGGACACTTGGAGAAATTATTTTCAAGGGGCAGGCTACTGTGAGTAATGGTCAATTTGAGCTTGATTTTGTGGTGCCAAAGGATATTAGTATTCCCGTTGGCTTAGGAAAAGTGAGCTTTTACGCAAAAAACGGACAAATATTGGAGGATCATGCAGGGGCTAACCTTTCGGATGTCAGAATTGGTGGTATTAACGAAAATGCTGAGGTTGACAATACCGGTCCCGTCATTAATATTTTTATGAATGATGAAAATTTTGTTTCCGGGGGCATTACCAATGAATCTCCAACTCTATTGGCAAAACTGGAAGATGCCAACGGGATCAATACAGCAAGTGGTGTTGGGCACGATATTGTTGCCATAATTGATGGCGATGAAACCAATCCTGTTATATTAAATGATTATTACGAAACCGAATTGGACAGCTATCAAAAAGGAACCGTAAGCTTTCCATTCAGGGATTTAGAGCCAGGATTGCATACGTTGACCCTTAAGGCATGGGATGTTTACAATAATTCCTCCACGGCCGAAATCCAGTTTGTGGTGTTTGACAAAGATCAGGACTTGGTGATTAACAATGTGTTGAACTACCCAAATCCCTTTGTGAATTATACTGAATTTTGGTTCAACCACAATAGTTCGGAGCCTTTGGACGTTTCTATACAAATATTTACAGTATCCGGTAAATTGGTAAGAACCTTAAACGGACAGACTTCCGGGGGCATTAAAGCGACTAGTTCCCTTTCAAAAGATATAGTTTGGGACGGTCGGGACGATTTTGGTGATAAAATAGGAAAAGGGGTTTACGTATATAAGCTCACAGTAAAATCAAACCTTTTGAATAAAAAAGTAGAGAAAATCGAGAAACTTGTGATACTCTAATAAAAATTTATATTTGCAAAATAAATCTGATATATGAAGAATCCAATTATAGTGCTGATCCTTTCGTTTTTAGCACTGAACTTAACCGCCCAGAATACTACCGTAATTGTTCCCAATGAGAATGATTCCCGAGTGATTACAACCGGTATGCCCTTTACATTAATTGCGCCCGATGCGCGGTCTGCAGGAATGGGGGATATGGGTGTGGCCACTAGCGTTGATGCCTATTCCCAGCAATGGAATTCCGCTAAATATGCATTTTCAGAAAATGACCAAGGGTTTTCTATAAGTTATACGCCATACCTAAGTAAATTAGTAAATGATATAGGTTTGGCCTACATTACCTATTACAACCGTTTGGATGAGCGTAGCGCTATTGGTGCGAGTTTCAAATACTTTGGTTTGGGGGAAATAGAATTTCGAAATAGCGAATTTGAAGAACCTAACATACAAAAGCCCAATGAACTGCAGGCTGACATCTCTTACGCCTTGAAGCTAAGCGATCAATTTGCGATGTCTGTAGCCATGCGTTATTTAAGATCGGATTTAAGGCTTAATGTACAAAACGTCGATGCAAGTGCGGCAAATACCTTTGGGGTAGATATTTCTGGATTTTATCAAACCGAGGAGCAGGCCTATAATGACTTCAATGGTCGTTGGCGTTTAGGTTTTGCAATTCAAAATCTTGGTCCCAAGTTTAAATATGATGATGGAGGAGCTGATAATTTCCAGCCTACTAATTTACGCTTAGGTGGTGGATTCGATTTTATTTTTGATGATTATAATAAGTTATCGATTACTGCTGAAGTTGCGAAACTTTTGGTGCCTACGCCACCAATTCTTGGAACAGAACTCGTGTTTACCGATAATAATAATAATGGAATGTACGATGAGCCGGCCGATCCAGGAGACCCACAACCCGGGGAGGACGTTTTGGTTTCGGAAACTGAAAATGTAATTTATGAAGGAAAATCTCAAGATGTAAATTTCCTATCAGGAATTTTTCAATCTTTTGGGGATGCCCCAGGTGGATTTAGTGAGGAATTACAGGAATTTACATGGGCGTTAGGTGCGGAGTATCTTTATCAGGATTCATTCGCTTTTAGAGCTGGATACTTCAATGAGGCCGAAGAAAAAGGAGCAAGACAATTTATGGCAGTGGGAGCAGGGTTTAAGCTGAATATTCTTAATATTGACTTTTCCTATCTGTTCTCGACGTCAAAGGTTCAAAGCCCTTTGGAGGGAACATTGCGTTTTTCCCTAACGTTTAATTTTGGGGACGGCACGTATTACGAATATTAGGCAAAATGAAATATAATTTAGAAAAGCTATTGTTCCGTTTACGATAGCTTTTTTTATTTTCCAGAGATTCTTAATTTTACTTTTATGAAGGTAGAAAAAATTGAAAGCCTCTTTTATATTTTTGAGAATACCGAAGCACTACCAAAGGATGTCGGCGGTCTTATGAATAAAGCCTTAGAGGCAAGACAAAATGCCTATGCCCCTTATTCAAACTTCAAAGTAGGGGCAGCCTTGCTTTTGGATAGTGGCGAAGTGATTACGGGAAGCAACCAAGAAAACGCTTCCTATCCATCGGGATTATGTGCCGAACGCACTGCCATCTATTATGCTGGTGCTAAATATCCTGGCTCTAAAATCCTGAAAATAGCGATTACCGCAGGGGCTTCCAATGGAAATACTTCAAAACCAATACCGCCTTGCGGAGCATGTAGGCAGGCTATTGCGGAATATGAAATCAAACAGAAAACCCCAATTGAAATTTACTTTATGGGCACCTCTGGAGAAGTAATAAAATCCGATTCCCTTAAAAACTTGCTACCTCT
The DNA here is from genome assembly GCF_014270105.1 of Hyunsoonleella aquatilis. Classification (GTDB taxonomy): domain Bacteria; phylum Bacteroidota; class Bacteroidia; order Flavobacteriales; family Flavobacteriaceae; genus Jejuia; species Jejuia aquatilis. The sequence continues at coordinate 505,085 of NZ_JACNMF010000004.1, read as the reverse complement.
GCTTTTTGATAATTCGCTGTTGTGAAACTGAAGTCATTTTTTAAAATTTATAATAATCGAACCCAAACCAAAAGATTTCCAAAAAATGGGTGTCAAGGCTTGATATTTAACAATTTTTAGACATTACATACCCAACCGTTTTTCCAATAGGAATCAAAGTATTACTTTTGTATTTCGCTTAAATATAATATTAAACTAGCCAATGCAAAAAATCACGAAACAGGTGTACCTAAAATGGTACGAGGATATGTTGTTCTGGAGAAAGTTTGAGGACAAACTTGCTGCAGTCTACATTCAACAAAAAGTAAGAGGATTTCTTCACTTATATAATGGCCAAGAAGCGGTATTGGCAGGAGCCTTGCACGCCATGGATCTGACCAAGGATAAAATGATTACGGCATACCGAAACCACGTACAGCCAATCGGCATGGGCGTTGACCCAAAGCGGGTGATGGCAGAACTTTACGGAAAGGGAACCGGAACATCGCAAGGTTTAGGTGGGTCAATGCATATTTTTTCAAAAGAGTTCCGTTTTTATGGAGGGCACGGTATTGTTGGGGGACAAATTCCTTTAGGGGCTGGTATTGCTTTTGGAGATAAGTACCATGGCAGTGACGCTGTTACTCTTTGTTGCTTTGGAGATGGGGCTGCCAGACAAGGTTCGTTGCACGAAACTTTTAACTTGGCTATGTTGTGGAATCTGCCTGTAGTGTTTGTTTGTGAAAACAATGGTTACGCCATGGGGACTTCGGTTGAGCGAACTGCAAATCACGATGAGATTTGGAAGCTAGGTAGGGGCTACGAAATGCCTTCTGCACCGGTAGATGGTATGAATCCGGTAAAAGTGGCGGAAGCTTTTGATGAAGCCATACAACGTGCCAGAAAAGGTGGAGGGCCAACATTTTTGGAATTAAAGACGTATCGCTACAGAGGGCACTCCATGTCTGATGCGCAGCATTACAGAACGAAAGAGGAGGTTGAGGAATACAAGAAGATTGACCCAATCACACAAGTAAAGAACGTAATTCTCAAAAATAAATATGCCACGGAAGAGGATATCAAAGAAATTGACAAGCGCGTAAAGGCAAGAGTTTCTGAATGTGAAAAATTTGCAGAAGAATCGCCATGGCCAGAAAAGAGCGTGATGTACGATGTGGTTTATGAGCAAGAAGATTATCCATTTATTCAACACAAATTATAAGATATGGCAACAGTAGTAAATATGCCGAGATTGAGTGATACCATGGAGGAGGGAACTGTGGCATCATGGTTAAAGAAAGTAGGGGACAAGATTGAGGAAGGTGATATTTTGGCGGAAATTGAAACCGACAAAGCTACCATGGAATTTGAATCATTCCATGAAGGTACGTTGCTTCATATTGGGGTTCAAGAAGGCGAAACTACAAAGGTGGACGAGCTTTTGGCTATTATTGGTGAAGAAGGTGAGGATATATCAGGATTGTTGAATGGTGGTGGCGGAGATGCACCTGCTCCTGAAGCTAAAGAAGAAGTAAGCGAAACGCCAAGTGCTTCTGAAGATGCTACAGAAAGTGAAGCCCCAGCCTCGCAAGAATTACCGGAAGGGGTAATCATTGTTACCATGCCGCGTTTAAGTGATACCATGGAAGAGGGTACAGTGGCTACTTGGTTAAAAAAAGTGGGTGATACCGTTGAGGAGGGCGATATTCTGGCAGAAATCGAAACCGATAAAGCAACGATGGAGTTCGAATCCTTCCAATCGGGTACACTTTTGGAAATAGGCTTACAGGAAGGTGAGTCTGCAAAAGTAGATTCTTTATTAGCTATTATTGGTCCTGCCGGAACGGATGTTTCGGGAGTTGCCGTCGGTTTTGCAACCTCGTCAGCGCCAGCGAAAAAGGAAGATGCGCCGAAAGCTGAGGCTAAAGCAGAGTCTCCAAAGGCGGCGCCAACAAAAACAGAAACAAAAACTAAAGCACCTGCTCCCACACCAGTAACCGAAAACGGAAGAGTATATGTTTCTCCTTTGGCTAAAAAACTGGCAGAGGAAAAAGGTATCAATCTAACCAAAGTCCAAGGTTCTGGTGAAAATGGACGTATCATAAAAAGAGATATCGAAAATTATGAGCCAACAGCAGGAGCAGCCGCAGTTGGTAAATTTGTACCGTCAGGAACAGAAGATTTTGATGAGGTACCAAATTCTCAAATGCGTAAAGCTATTGCTAAGTCATTGACTAAATCTAAATTCTCTGCACCACATTATTATTTGGCGGTTGAGTTCGATATGGATAATGCCATTGCGTTTAGGACACAGTTCAACTCTATTCCAGATACTAAAATATCATTTAATGATATCGTGGTAAAGGCATGTGCCTTGGCATTAAAACAGCACCCACAGGTAAATTCGCAATGGTTTGATGATAAAATGAGATTGAACAACCATGTTCATATCGGTGTGGCAGTTGCAGTTACAGATGGACTGGTAGTACCCGTAGTACGTTTTGCAAACGAGCAAAGTTTACCGCAAATTGGTGCGGAGGTTAAAGAACTTGCAGGTAAAGCAAAAAATAAAAAATTGACCCCGGACGAAATGTCGGGAAGTACTTTTACGGTATCCAACTTGGGGATGTTCGGTATCGATTATTTTACATCGATTATCAATCAGCCTAACTCGGCAATTTTATCAGTTGGAGCGATTGTTCAAAAGCCAGTCGTTAAAAATGGAGAAATCGTTGTAGGAAATACAATGAAGTTAACTCTCGCCTGCGACCACAGAACGGTTGATGGCGCTACAGGAGCACAATTCTTGCAAACTTTAAAAGGGTATATTGAAAATCCTGTGACGATGTTGGTGTAAAACTATAATTTGTCATTCTGAACTGTTACACTGAGCGCAGTCGAAGTGTTGTTTCAGAATCTATAATATTAAAAACCTGTTTCATTAGATTGAAACAGGTTTTTTTTGTATTCTTTTTTTGGACTACCCAATCGGGTAGGTAATTGCTCTATTAGGTTTTTGTACTTTTAAGTTTTATTTCTTCTGAACATGTATTTGCCTAAATTTTACAAATATTGCTTGCTTGTTTTGCTTTTCACTGTGAAATTTACTTTCTCCCAAAACGTTGAAATTGAATTAAGAAATAGCATTGAAACAACAAAAGATTCGGCTTTAGTAAAAGCCTATTTAGATTTAGCAAAGTACTATTATCAGACAACTGGAAAGGGAGATTCTCTTGTTTTTTATGCGGAAAAAGCACTCGAGTTATCTAAGGTGTTGAAGGATACCCTTTTAGAAATAGAAGCTTTGAAGTACAAAGGTGTAGGTAATTTGGTGAACCAAGATTTTAATAGAGCTGAGGCCTATTTTAAGAAAGGCCTTGAAAAGGTATCTTATATAAATGATATTCCCAAAAAAGCTGATTTTCATAATAAAATTGGCACTTTGCATCAAAATCAAAACAATTTTTTTATAGCAATACAGCATTTCCTTGAAGCGGCAAAGTTTTCTAATCAAATAAAAGATTATAGAGCGGAAGCAAATGCTTATTACGGTATTTCTTTGGTTTATACCGCTCAACGTGAATACGAGAAACAATTGGATTATATTTCAAAAGCCGTCGATGTTCTTGAAAATAATGATATTAACGATAGTTTATTAGAAACTCTTATTTACAATTACGCTGCAGAGCAGTATATGGAAGCGTCAAAGAATAACAAATATCCCGCTCAAGCAAATTTGGCAAAAAAATATGCCGAAAAAGCATTTCTTATAGCTGATCAAAATGATTTTGATTACACAAAACCAGTTAGTCTTGGTGTTTTAAGTGAGTTTAATTTTCTAAATAAAAATTATAGTAAAGCTGCATACTATTCTAATAAGGTGTTAAAAAAAAGGGATTTGATAACCGAACCTTTAATCTTGAATAGTTATTGTGTTTTGGGAAGGGTGAATAAGGTGCGAAATAATAAAAAAAAAGCATTAGCTTACATTGACTCATTAAATCATTTAAAGATTAAATCAGATGCGTATTATGCAGTAGAAATTTCAAATTTGAAACATGAGATTTATAAGTATTTTAATAACCCAAATTTAGCGTTAAGCGCATTAGAAGAAAAAGAGCAATTTGTTAAGGAGTTAAATGACAAAGAACGCATAAAATCAATCAATGAATTAGAAACTAGGTATGAAACAGAGTTAAAAGACGCAGAGATAAAAAGTTTAAGTCAACAAAAAAGAATAGATGCTTTAGAAATTCAAAACAAACAAGCCCAAATAAAAAAACTTACTGTTTTACTTGTGATTGCATCCTTAGTTATAGTTTCCATTCTTTTAATCGGAAGTATGGTTCGGCTAAAAAGGACACAACGGAAAAATCAAGAGTTGAAACTGGCTATTGAAAAACAGCTTCAATTAGAGAAAGAACTATCAGAAGTAAGGGATGAAATTGCCCAGGATTTTCATGACGACCTTGGAAATAAACTAGCAAGAATTTCATTGTTGTCTAATTTAATAAGTGGTGAAGCTTCCATAAAAAACCCAAAGGTGAAATCTAAAATAAAGCAAATCAATGAAGACGCCAATGGATTATATAGAGGTACGCGCGACTTTATTTTTTCCTTAAAGTCCAATAGTGATTATTTAGAAGAGGTTATAACTTATTTATCCGATTTTGGTAGTGATATTTTTAAAAAGTCCGAAGTGAAGTTTATTGTAGAAAAGCATATTTCTGATAATGTGAAATTACCTCATTATTGGAATAAACAATTAATTTTTATTTTTAAAGAGGCACTCACCAATGCTTTAAAACATTCAAAAAGTAAGACAGTAAAGCTTTCTTTTGATTATAATAATAATGAACTGTCCATAAAATGTGAAGATGAAGGTGTGGGTGTTTTGGAAAGTGATTTTGAATCGTTAAACGGGCTTTCTCACATGAAAACAAGGGCCCAAAAAATTGGTTGCGAACTTTTTATTGATTCCAATATAGGTAAAGGTACTACGGTTAGGTTTATAGGTAATCTTGAGAAAAGTTCTATTTAGATGAAGCATAAAGTTGTAATAATTGAAGATAATATACCTTTAAGCGAAGGGTTTGCAGAGGTGATAAAGGCTACAGATAATTTTGAGATTACAAATTGTTACAGCAACTGTGAAGAAGCCATCGAGCGATTACAATTCGATAACGCTGATATCTTCTTGATGGATATTGAATTGCCTGGAATAAATGGGGTAGAGGGGACAAAGCTCATTAAAAAGAAATTGCCGAAAGCTAATATTATCATGGTTACCGTTTTTGAAAATTCAGATATGGTTTTTGAAGCCTTATGTGCTGGAGCATCGGGGTATTTAACAAAAAGCATAACTCCAGAGGAACTTAAAGACGCCCTTAACGAATGTGTTGCCGGTGGCGCTCCAATGAGTATTAAAATTGCTAAAATGGTGGTAAGTTCTTTTCAGGTAAAACCTAGTAAAATAGAATTATCTCCTAGAGAAAAGGAAGTGCTATCTCTGCTATCTCAAGGAAACACTTACGATAGTATTGCAGAACAGCTATTTATTAGCCGAAATACCATCAAATTTCACCTAAAGAATATCTATATTAAACTTCAGGTAAACTCTAATATTGAAGCGGTTCAAAAAGCAAATAGGGAAAACTTACTATAGTACCTTGAAATACCTCTTTTTTACTTCTACCCCATTGGGTAGTACAGCCCTTTAATCTCCAATTTACTTTTACATCATAAACTTTTAAACCTATTTATGATGAAAAGAACACTACTTTTTATGTCATTATTGGCATATACATTTATTCAAGCGCAAAGTTTAGTTAAGGATATAAACTTAGGTTTTCCGAGTAGCATGCCTTCGTATGCCAAAAATAGAATTGCTTTTGGTGGTAAGCTCATATTTGCAGCCGATAACGGTGCGGACGGAATGGAACTTTGGGAATCTGATGGCACGAGTGCAGGAACTACTCTTTTAAGCGATATAAGAACAGGGGCTTTAGATGGTAGTCCAAATGGATTTCATGAATTTAACTCTCAACTTTATTTTTCAGCTGCTGGTGTACAAAATAAGTTCAATATTTTTTCTACAAATGGTACAACCATTTCCTCTTATCCAGCAATAAGAAGTGGCACGGGTTCAGCATCACCAAGATTATTTACCACTTTCGGGAACCTGTTGGTTTTTAGCGCAAGACCTTCGGCATTTAATCAATCTACACCATTTTATGGTGAGGAAATTCTCGGATTTAATGGGAACGCTTGGACAGGAGGAGGAGATCAAATAATGATAAAGGACATAAACCCTTCAGGAAACAGTTCGTCACCAGATTCATACACGGTTTTTAATAACCTGCTATATTTCGCTGCAACAGATGACGGAACAAATGGAAGGGAATTGTGGGTTACCAATGGAACAAATGCGGGAACAAATATGTTGATTAACATTAATGCCGGTGGTGCTAGTTCTAATCCAACGGACTTAATTGTTCTTAACAGCAATTTATATTTTACTGCAGATGATGGTGTGAACGGTAGGGAACTTTGGGTTTCTGATGGAACATTGGCTGGAACGCAGCGTATGGCAAATGTAAATGCAGTGGCAGCAGATTTGGACAACCCAGAAAACTTAACTGTTTTTAATAATGCCCTTTATTTCACGGCAACCCATCCATCTTTGGGAACAGAAATCTTTAAATTGGGAGGGACAACGTTTACTAACATGAAAAATATAGCTTCAGGAAGTGGTAGCAGTAACCCTTCAAACCTTTATGCCGCTTCAGGGAGATTGTATTTTTCTGCTGATGATAATATAAATGGTATTGAGTTGTGGTCGACCACCGGATTTCCAGCCACCACAAATTTGGTGAAGAACATTAATACATCTCCCTCTTCACCAGACAGTAATCCGTCAGGTTTTGCCGAGTACAATGGAAAAGTATATTTTTCGGCAACCGACGGAACAAACGGTACAGAACTTTGGGTTACCGATGGAACAAATGCTGGAACTACAATGGTAAGCAATATAAACCCTTCAGGAAATAGCAACCCCACAGATTTGATAGTATCTAATAATATACTTTTCTTTTCTGCAGATAATGGTTCGGCTGGTGTTGAATTGTGGAAGTATCAAGATCCGACATTATCGGTAAATGATTTTGAGTTGGAACAACAGATTTCACTTTACCCAAACCCAACTTCTGATAGTTTTTCAATTCAATCAAATTCCAATATTAATACTGTCGAAATCCTAGATATCACAGGAAAGCAAATCAAAACATTTAAAAACAGTTCAAATAGGTTTAGTATTGAAGATTTAGTTTCAGGAGTTTATTTCGCAAGAATTCAAACCGAAAAAGGAAGTATAACAAAAAAACTCATTAAAGAATAAAAAACTACCCGTTATGGGTGGTCTAACATGGTGCCTTTACAATTAACTTTACTCAGTATTGAGATTATGATTGATAAACACATATCAAATAATATTTAATAAAATAACCCCCAAATCTTAAAATTATGAACACAATTAAATTTTTAGCATTAGCATGTGCCATTGTGTTTTTCTTCTCATGTGAAGAAGACGATGGCCCAACCAACAGGGCCCCAGTTGTGGAGGACAGAACAATGAATATGGATGAAAATCCTACCTCCGATTTACTAACTACAATTACTGCAACCGATGCTGATGACGATACCTTAACCTACTCAATAGTATCACAAACCCCTGCAAATAGTGTACTTATTAATTCAACAAACGGAGAAGTTTACATCGCAAATGCAAGTGCTTTTGATTACGAGCAAAACACCTCGATTGTAGTAAATATTGAAGTAACAGATGGTGTTAACATTACACAATCAACACTTACAATTAACATTTTGGATGTTAACGAAAACGGTTAATATGATTTCAAAGCTGAAAAAATACAGAATGGAACTATTTTTCGCTTGCTTTTATGGCGTATTGATAACCTTGATTTTTTTAGCACTAAGTTAGGTTAATAGTTAAGTCCCCAAAAGTTAAACCCTGTTTCAATTTGTGAAACAGGGTTTTTTCTGGGTCTATTTATTCGCGGTCTCAGGGTCGATTATTGAACTTACTGCTACAATATTATCAGCAGGAAATCCGCCTTTTTTTGCATGTGCTTTGATAAGACTTTCATTGCTGGCTTTGTAAACACAAAATACTTTGTCGTTAGTGACATAACTGTGCAACCATTTTATATCATTGCCAAGTTCGTCTAAAACATCACATGAGGTTTGAGAGATGCTTTGTAATTGCTCTGCGGTAAGTTGTCCGGCATCAGGAATATTTCTTTCAATAACAAAAAGTTGACCGTCATTTTTATTTAATTCTGCCTTTAATTGATTGGGAACAGAATTGGTCTTGTTGGAGCAATTGAAAAGCAGGAGGGAGCCAAATAGTGTAAATAACGTTAGAGTTTTCATAATAAAGAGTTTTAAATTAATAACTCAAAATTAGAATAGATGCTTAAATGGAAATTCTACTATTGGTTCAAAAAGCAGCAAATTTGACGCGCTTTTTTTGTGGTAACCATCAATTGCTGTATTGCTTTAAGAAAGTGGATGGTAAGAGCCCAAAATAATTTAAAAAGCATTTTGAAAAATAGGACGGCGTATTAAAACCTGTTTCAAAAGCTATTTGCGAAATGTTCCCTTTTCCATTATATAAAAGCTTCATGGCACGTTGAAGGCGTAATTGTTTAATGAAATTATTTGGGGAGTGCCCTGTAAGTTTTTTAATGTTCCTGTTAAGCTGTGACTTGCTGTACCCCATTTTGGTACTGAAATCACTTACGTTGAATGCCGAATTATTCCAGTGCTTTTCAACGAAATCCATAAGTTTAACTAAAAAAACTTCTTCCGTGTATTTTAAGGAACGTATAAGCGACTCGTCTATTTTGGCATGTTTGTGCTCCTTTTGATATTGTGTTTTTGCTTCAGCAGATATTGCTATATGACCTTGTACAACTTCACATAAATATGTAGAAAGTGCAATAGCATCTTCAAATAACTCTTTTTTCTCAATAACTGGTTCTCCGGTGCTTATACCGATATTTAGTTCTTTGTAGGAGCTATCAAAGTTTGGAGTGATGTATTTAATATTGTGTGTTATTTGTAGAGCACACATTACGGCGTCATCCACAGTTTTAAACGAAACGAGGTAACTATTGCTCTTGAGAAGCACTACTTTTCCATTGTATTTGCTGATGCATTTGCCAACACTGTTATGATAACGTTGATAAAAAAGGTCAAACTGATTATTGTCTAATCGATGAATAAAATTGCTGGATTCAATAACCATGATGGCCCTAAAGGCCGAATCTACAATTTCAGTGTTTGACTCTGGGTCATGAATCCGCCCCAAAAATGATTTAACCAATTTACTATCAACCTCAATAATTTCGTGGGGAATTAAACCGTGGGCATTATAATGTAACTCTGTTACAGCATCTTTGTTGGGGGCTTCAATCAAACAAAAAGCATTTTCACGATCTTCGTCCACCCAATATGTTAACGCTTTGCAACTATATTTATCTTGATGGATTAAATCTTGCGAATGCGCTTCAGCGGCGTCTTTTAAGGTAACTCCTGGTAGATCGTGCCTATCCATGTATATGGGCATAACATTTTGTATTTGTGGAACTTACTAAAATTAGGAAATATTTTTTAATAATTCGATAATACTGTTTAAAAGAGTTTATGGGCGTTTCATGTTCGAATTATGTATCTTTAAATTTTAAAATTGAAAGATGAAAAAGTTACTCATATTAATGCTGCCTTTGTTGTTTTGCTGTTGCAAAAGCGAGGTAAAAGCAAAGCCTATTACCATTACTTCTGAAGATGTGCAGAACATAGTCAGTTATTTGGCTTCCGATAGCTTAAAAGGAAGGGATACCGGTACAGAAGGTATAGATAAATCCGCAAGCTATATTGAAAATCAATTTAATCATTTGGGTGTTAAACCATATTTTGAAACCTATCGGGATAATTTTATGGTAGATAGTTTGGATGCTTTTAATGTGGTGGGGTATTTGGAAGGAACAGATGAAAAACTAAAAGATAAATTCATCATTCTTGGTGCTCATTACGACCATATTGGTTATAGCAAAAAGGTTGAGGGCGATTCCATAGCCAACGGCGCCAACGATAATGCAGCGGGAACAAGTGCCGTGATGGTGATGGCAAAATATTTTGCCAATAAAAAGAACAACAAACGGAGTATTATTTTCGCTTTATTTTCAGCAGAAGAAAAAGGACTATTGGGTTCAAAACATTTGGCAAAACGATTAAAAGAAGAAAACCTAAATCTTTATACCATGGTGAATTTTGAAATGGTAGGCGTGCCTTTTAAAGATAGGGATTATAAAGCTTTTTTGACCGGTTACGACATGTCGAATATGGCAAAACAAATTAATGATTACGCTGGATCAAATTTAATTGGGAAATCAGACGTGGCTGTTAAATATCAATTGTTCAAACGGTCTGATAATTATCCTTTTTATTTGGAGTTTAATGTGCCGTGTCAAACTATTTCTTCATGTGATATGTCTAATTTTGATTATTACCATCACGTGGATGATGAAGTCGATAAATTAGATTTCAATTTTATGGCAAACCTTATCAATAGAACGATTCCAGCCATTGAAAAAATGAGCAATACCCCAACACAGGAAATTAAACTTATCAATGAGTAAAAACATTATAATTACAGGAACAAGCAGGGGTATTGGCTTTGAGCTGGTACAATTGTTTGCCAAAGCAGGTCATGAGGTTTTGGCGCTTTCAAGGAATGAAAAGGCTGTTCAAAACTTAAATCTTGAAAATGTATCTTGTTTTTCTTTTGACTTGAATGATTCCGAAGCCTATCAGAATGTAAAAGACCTTATTAAAAAGAAATGGGATCAAGTGGATATCCTAATCAATAATGCTGGTGCGCTTCTGAATAAACCGTTTTCAGAAACAACAATTTCAGATTTTGAAAGGGTATATAGAACCAATGTTTACGGCGTTTCCGAACTGACGAGGACCGTTTTACCATTTATGAAAGATGGAAGTCATGTAGTAACTATAAGTTCTATGGGCGGGGTTCAAGGCAGTATGAAATTCCCCGGTTTGGCGGCTTACAGTTCCAGCAAAGCGGCTGTTATCACTTTAACAGAATTATTGGCCGAGGAATATAAAGATTTCGGTATTTCATTCAACGTTTTGGCTTTGGGTGCAGTGCAAACCGAAATGCTGGAGGAGGCTTTTCCTGGTTATCAAGCCCCAATCACAGCCCCAGAAATGGCGCAGTACATCTTCGATTTTTCGTTAAACGGAAATAAATACTACAACGGAAAACTGTTACAAGTTTCCAATTCTACACCTTAATTTATGGGCAAATACAAATGCATCATTTTTGATTGCGACGGGGTTTTAATCGATAGCGAATCCATCGCCATAGGTATTTTAGTGGATATGGCCAATGATTTGGGTGCCAATATGGAATTTGAAACTTCTTTGATTGATTTAAAGGGGAAATCGCTAAACTCCTGTATGGCGTTGATTTCTGAGCGTATTGAAAAACCGCTCCCCGTTAATTTTGAACCCGATTATCGTATCAATACCTTTGAAGCATTCCGGAAGGATATTAAACCCATTGAAGGGATTAAGGAAGTGGTTGAAAACCTAGAAATACCATTTTGTACCGCATCCAGCGGCCCCGCCAACAAAATACGCTTAAATCTGGAAATCACAGGTCTGTTGCCTTATTTCGATGGCAAGATATTTAGTTGCTACGACATCCAAAAATGGAAGCCAGAGCCCGATATTTTTTTATGGGCGGCAGAAACTATGGGTTTTCAGCCTGAGGAGTGCTTAGTGGTTGAGGACAGCGTTTCAGGGATAAAGGCAGCAAAAGCTGGAGGATTTGATGTGTTTGGCTATACCGAACATGACTATAAAAATGAACTTAAAGCCTTGGCTACACAAACTTTTGATAGTATGGATAGGTTTTTGGGGATGATTTAATTTATCAATCCATTCTTTTAATTTCTTAGAGGAAAGGATAGCGTTATGCCAACACCTCCATTGACCTGTTCTAAGGAAGGGTGTTCATAATAGGTTACAGCGAGTTCAACATTATGTTTGGGGCCTAAAGCTAACCCAAGCGAATAGGGGATATGAATGAAAACCCCGCTTTCGTCAATATTGGTTAAAGGTGTAAAGGTTTCAAAAGTTCCAATAGATGCACCAACCCCAATTTCAATAAAAGGAGCTACCCAAGGAATAGGTGCCACAACTCTTACTTTGCCACCAAACATGAAGGCTTTTGAAGATACTTTAAAATCGGCTAAATTGGGATTGTCCGAATCCGCAGGAGATGTAAATATAAACCCTGCATACGGGCGAACGCCAAACCATGTTTTTATGCCCATTACGTATTCAGCCTGGGCATAAAACCCTGATCCCGAAATATCAAAATCATCATAAGGAAAAGTGATACCTATCCCAATGGAGGCATTTATAAACCTGCCTTTTTGCGGTTGTGCATACGCAGAGGTTGCAACTATTAGACTAAGTGCGGATATGAAAAATATGGAGTAAAACTTGCGGTGCATAATTAAGAGTTTATAGGGTGCAATTTCTGTATTTTTTATGAATTATCCTGCTAAAAGAAAGCGTAATTCAGCTATTAAAAATGGCTAAAATTGGTTATTTTTGTACTAATGCAAACCGCTCTGGAAAGCAATATCCCCAATAAGGCCTTACCCGAAGTTGAAAAGCTTTTGGAACATGACAATCTTCTGGTCAAAATTAAGAATGAACGCAAAACTAAACACGGCGATTACAGGCCGTTACCAAATGGACAACACCAAATCACCATCAACTCAAACTTAAATCCGTACCGGTTTTTAATCACTTTAATCCATGAGATTGCCCATTTTGAGGCTTATCAAAAACATGGCAGATTTATTAAACCCCACGGTATGGAATGGAAACGTACCTTTCAGCGTTTAATGCTACCATTTTTGAATCCAGAAGTATTTCCAATGGAAGTATTGCCTCTTTTGGCTAAGCATTTTAAAAATCCAAGAGCCAGTAGCGATACCGATGTTAAGTTATCATTAGCATTGAAACAATTTGATGCGCCTAATGATAAAACCTATATTTTTGAAGTGCCTGAGGGTAGCACATTCAAATTATACAACGGCAAAGTATTTCAAATGGGCAAAAAACGCACAAAACGTTTTGAGTGCGTTGAGGTGAGAACGGGAAAAATATATTTATTTAACTCAAACGCAGAAGTAGAACTGATAAATTAGAATCATGAATAAAAATTATTACGCGATATTAATGGCCGGAGGTGTAGGGTCACGTTTTTGGCCTGTAAGCACCCGGGATTTCCCAAAACAATTTCACGATATGTTGGGGACTGGAGATACCTTGCTCCAAAAAACATTTTACAGGTTGGCAAGTTTTATCCCAAAGGAAAATATTCTGATATTGACCAATGAACGTTACAACGATCTGGTTTTGGAACAGCTACCCATATTAAACCCGGACCAAGTAGTGTTGGAACCAGCGATGCGCAATACGGCACCATGTATACTGTATGCTTCATTGAAAATCCAAAAGGAAAATCCGGATGCGGTAATGATAGTGGCACCGAGCGACCATTGGATTGAGGATGAGAAAGCCTTTGCCAAAAATGTAACACAGGCTTTTGAGTTCTGCTCGGAAAACGATGCGTTGATGACTTTAGGGATTCAACCAACTTTTCCAAACACAGGATATGGCTATATCGAATATGATAAATCGTCTTCAACAGAGATAAAACCTGTAAATCAATTTAGGGAAAAACCAGATTACAACACCGCCAAGGAATTTATTGCACAAGGTAATTTTCTCTGGAATGCTGGTATCTTCATGTGGAGCGTGAAGAGTGTGGTGAATGCATTTAAAAATAATCAGCCTAACTTATTTGAACTTTTTGAGGGTGGCATGGCCTCATATAATACCGATGCCGAAAAGAGCTTTATTTCTGAAAATTATCCAAAAGCGGAAAACGTTTCTGTGGATTATGCCATCATGGAAAAGTCCAAAAATGTATTTGTGATTGCCGCTGAATTTGATTGGAACGATCTCGGTACTTGGGGAAGCCTTTACGATAAATTGGATAAAAGTGAATCGGATAATGCATTAGTAAATGCCATGGTTTTGGCCGAAGAGGCCTCCGGAAATATGATTCGCACGGAAAAGAAAAAAATAGTGGTTGTAGACGGCATCAGCGACTACATTATTGTAGATAAGGAAGATGTGTTGCTTATTTATCCTAAAGCCAAGGAGCAGGATATTAAAAAAACACTGCAAAAAGTTAAGGACAAGTTTGGTGAGAAATATGGGTAATTCCTAACATTTTTTTAAGTCCGTTGTATTTTAAATTGTCTTATATTCGTGAGGTATGAGCCAATTTAAATACAATGGAAGAAAGTAAATTCAATTTTTCTGAGGAGCCAGAAGAAAAAAACAGCGAGCAAAAAGTAGAGGAATCCAAAGAGGAAGTTAGAAAAGGTGCCCAGGGATTATATGCCAGCACCAAAAAATTTCTGAATGAACTTTTAGATTTCAGGGAGGATACCGACAGGGATGCCACCATTCAGGCCATAAAAGGCGATATTTCCTTTAAAGGCGCCACGGCTTGGATTTTAATATGTTCAATTTTTGTGGCTTCCGTGGGACTCAACGCCAATTCTACTGCCGTTGTTATCGGTGCCATGTTAATTTCTCCTTTAATGGGACCTATTTTGGGAGTAGGGCTTTCAATTGCCATAAATGATATTGATACCTTACGCCGGTCGTTAACCAACTTGGCCATTATGATTGTGTTGAGTTTATTGACCGCATTTCTGTTCTTCAGATTTTTTCCGCTTAGCGAAGATACATCAGAACTTTTAGGCCGGGTAAAACCTGATATTCGGGATGTTTTAATTGCCTTTTTTGGAGGTTTGGCCCTTATTATTGCCCGAACTAAAAAGGGTACGATTGCCTCTGTGATTTTTGGTGTTGCCATTGCTACAGCCTTGATGCCTCCTTTGTGTACGGCGGGTTACGGACTTGCCAAGGCTAACTTTGCCTTTTTTTGGCAGGCCATGTATTTGTTCACTATAAATACCATTTTTATTGCCTTGGCCACCTTTTTGGTATTGAAGTTATTACGATTTCCCATGTTGCGATATGCCAATTCTAAAAAGCGGCGGATGATTTCTAGGGTGGCTACTATTTTGGCTATTGTGGTTATGATTCCGGCAGGTTTCACATTTATCGATGTGTATAAAGAAAGTAATTTTAAACGCGATGCGGCTAATTTTATTGATAAAGAATTGGATGCCCTACCACATGCTGAGTACATCAAAAATAATTCATCTTATAAATATGAAGCGGATGAGGACAGTAAGATTTTGTTGAATTCTTTCGGGTTGGATGAAATCCCTGAAACAACAATTGAGGTATTGCGCACCCGTTTGGCCAGTTACCCATCATTAGCGAGCAACACTCAGCTCATCGTTAACCAAAGTAAAAGTACTGGCCTAGACAATTTTAAATACATGAAGGAACTCCGGGCAAGGGATTCTTTGGATATTCTATCGCAAAGCGAGAAAATTGCCTTTTTGGAAAGCAAGGTGAAACAATTGGCCGTTTTAGAAAAAAACTATTTTGCATTTGATGAATTGACCAAGGAAATGAAGATAAATTATGATGCTATTGAAAGCATATCATATTCAAATGTTATCAGTTCCAATTTTTCAAAGATGGATACATTGTCGGTGTTTGAGGTAAAATGGGTAGACTCCTTGTCCAACAATGAATCGCGGGCAAAAGATAAATCAAAACTAGAAAATTGGCTGAAATTCAAATTAGATTTGGATACCCTTGTCGTTAAGCGGCTAAACTAGGATAAAATAGCCATTCCATATTTCATTTTGAGAAAAAGGTTTAATTTTAAGGCAACCAAAAACCCTATACCTTATTAAAAATCTAGTTTTAATTGTAGTTGTCATTTTAGTTTGGTTGACTACCAGTAGTTATTCAAACCCATCGCTTTCATCAAGAACATTCAATCTTTTTGTTTTTGAGGGCTCTGATTGGTGCGTTAATTGCCGAAGACTTGAAAAAAATATCCTGTCAGATACAACTTTTGTTTCATTTTTAGATGAAAAACAAATCACACTAACCAGAGTAGACTTTCCTCAAAGAACAAAACAGAATAGTCAAGTGAAAAAGAACAACGAACTATTGGCGGAACGCTATAATTTTGATGGTGTTTTCCCCACTTTGATTCTTTCGAGAAGCGATACCTTGTACTATCGAAAACTTTACTACAACAAAAAACAGGATAGTAAGGGGATGCAAGACCTTATTCTAACTCAACTTAAAGTCTTGAAATGAAAACTTTTGTCCACAAGGAAAAATTGATGGGTACGGCATTCAGTTTGGGCGTTGTGGCAGAAGATGAGCAAGAGGCAAAACATTGGCTCAAAAAGGGGGTTGATGAAATTAAGAGAATTGAGAATTTACTTTCTGAATACAAAACCACTTCGGTCACTTCAAATATTAATGCTTTTGCAGAAGAACGTAAGGTAGCCATTGATGAAGAAACCTTTTCACTTTTGGAGCGGAGCATAGCGATTTCAAAATTAACCAAGGGTGATTTTGATATTACTGTTGGTCCCTTAAAAAGACTGTTCAATTTTAAGAACACGGATTTTGAAATGCCATCTAAAAGTTTGATAAAAAAGACTTTGGATTCGATTGGATTTCAAAATATCATTTTGAATAAAGAAAAGCAAGAGGTAGCTTTTAAAGCAAAAGACATGAAAATCAGCTTTAATGCTATTGGAAAAGGTTATGCATCTGATAGGGTAAAAAAGCTATGGAAAGGGTACGGCGTTATCTCCGGATTTATAAATGCTAGCGGGGATTTAACTGCTTTTGGGCAAAAGCCTTATGGTTCCCATTGGAACATCGGTATTGCCAATCCAGATATGAAGAAAGAAGCTCTTTTGAATATTCCACTGGTCAATGCCTCGGTAGCAACATCAGGGGATTACGAACAGTATTTTTTATGGAGAGGGAAACGCTATTCTCATAATATCAACCCGCACACTGGGATGCCCTTGTCTGGCATTAAAAGTGTAACAGTCGTATCCCCAAGCGCTGAACTTTCGGATGCCTTGGCCACGGCGGTTTATGTTAAAGGGGTTGCCAAAGGATTAGAATTTATCAATCAATTACCTCAAACCTATTGTATCATAATAAATGACGACAACCAATTGTTTTTCTCTAAAAAAATGGCCTATGAAAATCCTGTGGCTTAGTCTTTTGTCAGCAATATTGCTGTCGTCCTGCAAAACGGTAAAACCTTATGAACGGCAATATGTAAGTGACCCCGAGATGCAAATGCAAAATGATGCGGGGAGAAATTTTAACCTTTATGTGCAATCGATTCGGGAGGGTGCGACTCCGGTCGGAAGTGCCAAAGGTAGCGGGGGCTGTGGCTGTAATTAAATCTGGGGGATGAACAAAAAACTTTTGATGGTCGGGAGTTTTGCTTTCATGCAATTGATGGCAAGGGCGCAGGCAAAAGAGAATGCACAGCAGGAGCGTTTGAACAAATCCGAGGTAGAGTTGGTATACAACCATTATCTTCAGGATGGGGATAATTCGGCAGTTACGGGTGGGGTTGGTACTGAGCGCTTAATTGTGTATGGTCCTTCATTCAGCATGAAAAAATCTTGGAAAACCAATGCCATTTCTTTTAATCTTGGGACGGACGTGATTTCCTCCGCTTCCACCGATAATATTGATATGATTATGTCTTCCGCATCGCGATTGGATGCTAGGACTTATGCCTTTACTTCTTTTGAAAAGAATCTGCCAGTTCACAACATGCTACTGTACGGCGGTATCGGTTTTTCTATAGAGAGCGATTATTTTTCCGTTGGAACCAAGATTGGATTGGTAAAAGAAGATAAAAAAACCTTGACTACTTATTCCGCCCAATTTCAAATGTTCAATGACGACTTGCGCTGGGGTAGATTGAATTCTAAAACGAATAATGGTCCCTCAAATTTGATATATCCCGAAGAATTGAGATTTCAAGAATGGTACGATGAAGTAAAAAGGAATTCTTTCAATTTAAGATTGGGGGTTTCAAGGCCAATTGATAAAAAGAATATTTTAGGGTTCTATCCTGAAATCACGTATCAGGAAGGCCTATTGGCAACGCCGTTTCATCGTATTTATTTTTCGGATGGCACTTTGGGGGTTGAGCAGTTGCCAGATGAGCGATGGAAAGGAGCCTTGGCAGTAAAATGGAACAGATTTCTTTTGGGGAATATCATTTTAAAAAATGTACTCAACGGGTATGCAGATAATTTTGGGATAGTTGCCGTATCATTTGAAAATGAAACTGTCATTAAACTAAAACCGGAATTTCAATTATTGCCCAACATTCGATTTTATACACAAAAGGGTTCTAAATATTTTGATGAGTTCATGCAACATGATGTCAATTCGGAATTCTATACCTCTGACTTTGACCTTTCAGAATTCCAAACCTACAACGCAGGACTAGGCATAAAATTGAACCCTCACAATAGTTTAAAGCGAAAGAGACTATTAAATGCTATGGTAATTCGGTACAACTTTATGTATCGTTCCAATGGATTAAAAGCACATATTTTTTCGTTTAGCTTGCAAACGGAGTCTTATCGAAATCCAAAAAAGTGAACGAGGAATTGAAGGTGTGATACCGATCGATTGGAATTAGTGATCAATACGAAAGCGCCATAAGTTTTTTGAATGAAAATTTACAAGGATTTTGACAATTTAATAAGCTTATTTTTAAAGTAAAATGGATTAAAATGCTAAAAAACATTCTTAATAAGACCTCTGAAATAAAAGCACACGAAATAAAAGCAACAGTATTATCTTTTCTGTTTGTTTTTCTTCTAATGTTGGCTTATTATATTTTGAGGCCCATTAGGGACGCCATGGCTAGCGACTGGTCTGATTCGGAGGTGAGTCAATTGTGGACACTAAATTTCTTTCTTAGCACGGGAGTTGTAGCACTATACGGAATTGCAGTTTCTAAAATAAACTTTAAGTTTTTGGTGCCAAGTGTTTATGTATTTTTTGCCATCACTTTTATTCTTTTTTATTCCTCGATGTCGGCTATAGACGATAGTAAATTCGTAGACAAGTGCTTTTATGTTTGGTTAAGTGTATTTGCCATGTTCCACCTTTCGGTATTCTGGAGCTTTATGTCTGATATTTTCAATAAGGATCAGGCAAGAAGGCTTTTTGCAACGATTGCGGCAGGTGCCAGTGCCGGAGCTTTGATTGGGCCTATGATTCCAACCTTGTTCGCTGGAATAGGAACGGACAATCTCATTTTGGTGGCCACATTGTTGCTTTTAATTCCGATCCCAATTATACTAACTTTAACCAGGCTGAAAGCTAGTGAATTAATGAATGAAGATGAAGCAACAGATAAAAGTAAGTACAAAATTGGCGGAAACCCGTTTGCTGGGTTTAAATATTTTGTAACTAATCCTTATCTCTTAGCCATTGGAATATTTATTTTGCTTTACACTATGATAAGTACGTTTGTGTACTTTGAGCAGAAAAATTTATTGGCCGAATATGATAGGTCTGCCAGAACCCAGATTTTGGGCAGTATAGATTGGATTGTTAATGTTTTGACCTTTGGGGTCGCATTCTTTGCAACGTCCAGAATTGTCAAAAAAATAGGAATGGGTTTTACGCTTGCACTTATGCCGATAATAGTATGTGCCGGAGTTTTGGTTTTGGCATTTGCCCCAATTATAGTGGTGCTTTTGGCGCTTCAAGTAGCACGTAGGGCAGGAAACTATGCAGTAACCAAACCAGCGCGTGAAATGCTATTTACCGAAGTGGACAAGGAAACGAGATTTAAGGCAAAACCAGTGATCGATGTTGTGGTCTATCGAGGTGGAGATATGGCAACGGCATGGATTTTTACAGGGTTAACTGAAGGATTGGGGCTTGGATTTACCGCAGTAGGTTTAATTGGAGCTGGTATTGCGGCATTATGGGCTGGAGTTGGCCTTTGGATGGGTAAATTATATAACCGACAAAAGAACTTGGATTAATCTTTGATTGATAATAATCACAAATATTTCTTTTTGAAAATTTGAATAATAAAGACAATAGAAGATTGTATTGTCACGAGTTGCGAAAATCTTTAGTGAGGGGTATTAAATGCTAAAGATTTTCATCTATATACATTTTGCGTACTTTTTTAAATAAGTTTGAGGAGTATACAAAATCCGTAACCGCTTGGTTGTCTGTTTTGAAAATAGTGTCTTTAGAGCCCTCCCACTCTTTAATGCCATGTTTCAGGAATACAATTTTTTCGCCAATTTCCATAACGGAGTTCATATCATGAGAATTGATTACCGTAATTATCTGATATTCATCCGTAATTTCTTGAATTAAATTATCGATCACAATAGCCGTCTTTGGGTCAAGGCCCGAGTTGGGTTCATCACAGAATAAATACTTCGGATTGTTAACTATTGCGCGTGCAATTGCAACACGTTTTTGCATGCCTCCAGAGGCTTCGCTGGGCATCTTTTGGTGGGCATCAGGAAGGTTGACCCGTTTCAGGACAACATCAGCCCGATCTTCCATTTCGCTTTTGTTCATTTTTGTAAACATCCGTAAAGGAAACATCACATTTTCAGCAATGGTCATTGAATCGAATAGGGCGCTACCCTGGAATACCATGCCAATGTCGGCCCGCAAATCCCGCTTTTCGCCTTCGGATAAGTTAGAAAAAACTTTCCCGTCATATGAAATTGAGCCAGATTCATAAGTGAAAAGCCCCAAAAGGCATTTTAAAAACACCGTTTTGCCAGAACCACTTTGTCCAATAATCAAATTGGTTTTGCCTTTTTCAAAAGTAGTACTGATGCCCTTTAAAATATGGGCATCGCCAAATGACTTATGTAAATCTGTAACCTCAATCATTAGCCTAATAGCATTCCGGTAATAATATAATTTATCAAAATAATAACCACACTGGTCCATACAAAGGACGTGGTGCTTGCTTTCCCGACTTCCAAAGCTCCACCTTTCATATAATAGCCATAAAATGAAGGGATTGTGGCCAATACAAAAGCAAAAATAAAGGTTTTTATAAATGCATAAGTTACATGAAAAGTATCAAAATCGGTTTGAATCCCAGTGATATAGTCGGTAAGTGTAGAGTAGCCCCCAAAAACGCAGGCGGCCATCCCGCCCAAAATGCCCAAAAACATACCTACAGCAATTGCAAATGGATAAAGCATCAGCGCAACAGTTTTAGGAAATACCAAATAATTTAATGAGTTGATTCCCATCACTTCTAGGGCGTCTATTTGTTCGGTAACTCGCATAGTGCCAATACTCGAGGTTATAAAGGAGCCTACTTTACCGGCCATAATAATGGAGGTGAAAGTAGGGGCAAATTCCAAAATCACCGATTGTCTAGTAGCAAAACCTACCAAATATTTAGGGATTAAGGGGTTGTCAATATTTAACGCCGTTTGAATAGTAATTACACCACCCACAAAAAAGGAAATAAATGCGATAATCCCCAGCGAACCAATGATAAGGTCTTCAATATCCTTCAAGATCAATTGTCGCATTACCGACCATTTTGTCGGTTTGCGGAACATCTCAGCAATCATCAAAAAATATGCGCCTATATTGTGCAGGTAAGTCATTCGTCCGATTATTGGTGCTAAAGTATAAAAAACTTAGAGACTGTTTAAAACAATGATGCCCTAAATATGTTATTTTTGAATTCAAAATATCTACTTAAAAAATGAAACGTTTATTTTCAGTTTTAGTACTTTTTTTATGGGGATTTCTCGTTGTGGCACAAGAAGAAAGGCCTAAGTTGGTGGTTGGAATTGTGGTTGACCAAATGCGCTATGATTACCTCACTCGGTTTTATGATAGATATGGAGAAGGTGGTTTTAAGCGGTTGATGAGAGAAGGGTATAATTGCAAGAACAATCATTTTAATTATATACCGACTTATACAGGGCCGGGACATGCTTCCGTATTCACAGGGACTACGCCTAAAAATCATGGTATTATTGCCAATGATTTTTATGATAAGGAACTAAAAAAAATGGTGTACTGCGCAAAAGATGATTCTGTTTTGGCGGTTGGTAGTACTTCGGAAAAAGAGCGCATGTCTCCCCACAGAATGAAAACGACGACTTTTACGGATGAAAACCGATTATTCACTCAAATGCGTGGTAAAACCATAGGCATTTCTATAAAAGACCGAGGGGCTGTATTTCCAGCGGGTCATACTGCGACTGCTGCGTATTGGTTCAGAGGAAAAAATGAAGGTAAGTTCATTTCGAGTACTTATTACATGAAAGAACTGCCAAAATGGGTGAAAAAATTTAATAGTTCTGAAGCGGTTGAATCTTATCTTAAGGAGTGGAATACTTTATATGACATTACGACTTACACCGAAAGTGGAGCTGATTCTAATGCGTTTGAAGGTGGATTTAGTGGAAAGGATGAACCAACATTCCCATATGATTTAAAAGCGTTAATGGATAAAAATATGGGATATGATATTTTAAAGGAGACCGCCTTTGGAAATAGCATACTTGCCGATTTTGCCATCGAAGCCCTAAAGGCAGAAAATTTAGGAAAAGATAACGATACAGATGTTTTAACGGTAAGCTTTTCGAGTACGGATTATGTGGGGCATCGATTTGGAGTGAATTCAAAAGAAATTCAAGATACTTATTTGAGATTGGATAAGGATTTGGAGCGTTTTCTGAAAGCCCTTGATGAGGAGGTTGGTATTGGGAATTATACCTTGTTTTTGACATCCGATCACGGTGCCGTTCATGTGCCAAATTATTTGAAATCCGAAAAAATACCGGCGGGATATGTGAGATATGCAGATTTAAGAAAGCAGTTGAAGACTTTTCTTCAAGGTAAGTTTCAAGCTGATGATTTAATTGAAAATATGAGCAACAATCAGATATTCCTAAATAGGAGTAAAATAAAAACTTTAGGCTTGGATTTAGTAGATATCCAGGAGGCCATAGTAAATGAAATTATTGGCTACGATGAAGTGTATAAAGTGTATTCTGCGACCACAATGAGCACTACATCTTTTTCCGATGGGGTAGAGGTAGAAGCATCTTTACAAAATGGATACAATCAAAAGCGCTCTGGCGATGTTTTGATTGTTCCGAACCCTAGTCATATTTATTTTAGAAAAACAGGGACTTCGCACGGTTCAGGATTTAATTATGACACCCATGTACCCCTCTTGTTTTTTGGAAAAGGTATAAAGCATGGAGAGACCCTTCAAAAAACCGTAATACCGGATATAGCACCAACAATATCAGCACTCTTGGGCATCGCATTTCCAAATGGAGCTACAGGTCAACCATTGGAATTTGTTTTTGAATAATGAAAAAGAGAACACTTTTCACTTTAGTAGCTTTGCTGATAATTCTGGGTATTTACGCTTTCGAATATGTTCTGGCTGAAGAAGAGAAAAAAGAAATTGTCAGCCAGGGTGAAAAAACTAAAACTGATACGAATACATTCTTCTTGCCCTCAAGTACTACCGGGCAAATTGTGCATCATGAAACCTATTCATTGTCTTATAGCGAAGCCCATGAACAGGCGGAATGGGTGGCTTATGAATTGAAGAAATCTCATCTTTCAAATACAAATCATAAACGTCCGTATTTCGAAATTGATAAGGCAGTAAAAACAGGAGCGGCCAGTTGGAGAAACTATAAAAATTCTGGATTTGATAAGGGGCATTTGTGTCCGGCAGGAGATAGGAGATTTAGCAAATCAGCCCATGATGAAACATTTTTAACCAGTAATATTAGTCCGCAGGAACATCAATTTAATTCTGGTGTTTGGAACAGGTTGGAACAAAAAGTACGCTATTGGTCCTCAAAATATGACGGCGTCTTTGTGGTAACGGGAGGCGTTTTGAATGGGGATTTAAAAACTATTGGGAACGAAGATGTTTCTGTTCCCGACTATTTTTATAAAGTGCTTTTGGATTTTAATAGCGGCAAACCAAAAATGATTGGCTTTTTAATCCCCCACAAGGATTCTAATATGCCATTGTATGAATTTGTAGAGTCCGTAGATAATATTGAAACACTCACTGGAATAGACTTTTTCCCGGAACTAGGAGATGAAATTGAGACTAAACTTGAGGCTTCTAGTAGTTATAAAGGGTGGGGATTTTAGTCGGAGAGGAAGGAGCTATTTTAATTTTCCGATCATGCCTTTCCAACGCAAATTTCTAATGAATTTGCCTTCGTCCTCAGACACCAAAAAACCCATATTTTCTTTTTTCGCCTTAAAATAGCCGGCCATGTAATCTTTGAATAACGACAATTTTCCTTTTTTATAAGCCAATTTTAAAGCTGAAATTAAGGTAATAATTAGGCCATAGCGCATTTTGTACATCGCTTCACCCTGCAAGTGCTTTGAAGCTTTATTGTAGTTGATTCCTGTCGGTTTCAGGTGTTTCACTTGCAAGGATGGGTCGGTTAAAATGGTCCAGCCATAGTATTTTGCCAATAATTCATCAACTGTATCCCAACCCATTGAGGGTTTTAATTTGCCAATTTGATGAAAGCAATCTTTTCTATAGGCCTTTAAAGCGCCACGAATATGGTCTTTTCTTGTTAGATTTTCCAATAACCATTCACCCTCCCTTTCAATATAGCAAAAACCCGAAGCCATTCCTAGTTGGGGGCTTGTGTTAAAATGCTCGGCCAATTTCTGGAGGTAGTTTTCAGGAAACACCAAATCAGCATCAAACTTGCAGATAATATCGTATTCAATATTCAGGTTTTCGTAACCCTTGTAAAAAGCATTAATAATTTTTGAGCCTGGCAAGTGTTCGTCTGAAGATTTGATGTTTACTAATGAAATGAACCTGTGTTTTTCGGCATAACCGTCAACTACCGATTGCGTCTCGTCAGTTGAATTGTCGTTTACTACAATAATCTCTTTGGGTTGTAACGTCTGATTAACCAATGAATAAAGTGTGAGACCAATAGAATCAGCTTCGTTGTGGGCAGGTATGACGATAGAGAAGTTCATGAATTAGTCGGTTATAAATTCAGATATTATATGCAATTTGGATTCTGGAACAAAAAAACAATTCCTTATTCCGTCATCCTCCGACCTTTGTATTGATGATACCCTTTTTAAGCCTTTTTCGGTATGGTTGAAAAATGAGTACTTAAGATCCTTAAAAAAGGAGTCTAATTCATTCTCTATGGTGTTAAACAATGTTTCGCAAATGACGATTGGCTCAAATTCTAATAGAGCCTCTTTTCCGGATTGCAAAATATCAATCTCCGTGCCTTCAGTGTCAATTTTTATAAGGTCTATTTTTTTTATTCCTTCTTTTGCGACAAATTTTTCCAGAGTTATGGCGTTTACGGTGTTTTTTACGAAGTTCCTAGAAGTAGTTTTTGTACCGGCATTCCCTTCTCCAGCCAGATTATGTTTTAGGTACTTGTATTTTACGTTTTCCACCTCGTAAAAATCAATTTTTCCTGATGTGTTACTTAGTGCGACATCAAGGGCCTTAATATTTTGTTCAAAATTATTTAATGCTATATTTTTTCTGAGGTAAAATTTTGGTCCAAGAGCTGGCTCGAAAGCATAGGCTTTAATATTAGGGTTTGCTTTTGCGGCAATCAATGAGTAGTATCCAATGTTTGCGCCTATGTCCAAAAATGTGTTTATTTTCTTGGATAGTTTTTCAAATATTTCAGAGTATTCAAAACTTTTATATCCTTCCCAAAAAAGCAATTGTGTAAGATAGCTTGTTTGGTTAGTAGCCAACTTTACTTTCCCAGAGTCTAAATTTACCTGAAGATTTCCTGTAGGCGGGAGGCGAAAATGTTTTGGCAGAATGAGCCTTAATACAAGAAGTAAGTTTCTTACGACATAGTTTATTTGCCTTTGGTAGATTATTTTATAAACGATTTGTTTGAGTTCCATATTTTAGATAAGAAATTTGATTCCCCAAATTGAAAAAAGAAATCTGAGCTAAGATTTTGATTTGAGCATATATCTGACAATATTAAAGTATTAAAACCTCATAGAAAAAAGAAGATGAATAAAATTATTTTGTTATTAATTTTTTTAGGTACGGGTGCACTAGCACAAAATATAAATAATGGGTTATTGCTTGAATATGAGTTTGATGGAAATGCGGATGATAGTAGTGGAAATGAATATCACGGAACGAATTATAGAACAAGTTTTGTAAATGATAGATTTGGGAATCCCTTTTCGGCCGCTTTTTTCAACGGAATAGACAGCTATATTGATTTGCCCAATCTATTGGAGCTAAAACCTGCTTTGCCAGTATCTTTCTCATTTTGGATAAGATATGACAGTAATGATTACAAGGATAGAGACGTATTTAACACCTCTTTCAAAGAAGACGAAAGCTCAGGCGTAGTCTTTAATTCTCAGGCTTCAACTGGTAAGTATGCTGTAAATTATGGGGATGGTTCAAGTATCTACACTTCGGCGACCCGGAAAACTTATGTTTCCAATTCTGTTATTGAAGTAGGTGAATGGCATCATGTTATTGGTATCGTAAGTTCGGGATTAAATATGAAGATATATGTAGATTGTGCTGAAATTAGTGGTACATATTCTGGTTCTGGAGGGGAGTTGAAATATTCTGATACTCCTGGAAGTATTGGAAGGCATGACAGAGATATAGGTATTCCAGCAAATTATTTTAAGGGAGCCTTGGATGATTTTAGATACTGGAATAGAGAGTTAACGCAGAAAGAAGTTGAAAGCCTTTGCACTTATTTAAGTGCTTCCAATTTTTCGCAAGTAGCACAAGACGTAAAAGTTTATTCAATTCCTGGTACGGGAGTCATAAAAATTAAGTCTAGTATTGATTTTGATAAAGTAGCAATATTTAATACTTTAGGAGAGCGTGTTTATTACGGTGCTCATGCTTCAGATATACATTTAAAAAGACAAGCAAAAGGGATATATTTCGTAAAGCTTTCTTTCAATGGACAAATAATTTCAAAGAAATTCGCTTTGCTTTAGTTGTTAAACTTGATATACAATAGCATTAATATGCATGCCTGCACCTACGCTGGCAAAAATAACGATATCACCTTTTTCGACCTTATGATTTTTCATCTTATTATTTTTTACCAAGTCATACAGGGTGGGAACAGTAGCTACTGAACTGTTGCCTAGTTTTTGGATGCTCATCGGCATTACGTTTTCAGGAATTTCGGTTCTGTAGAGTCGATAAAAACGATTTAGTATAGCTTCATCCATTTTTTCATTAGCTTGATGAATGAAAATCTTTTTTACATCTTTAATGTGCGCACCACTTTTGCCCAAACAGGTTTTCATTGCTTTTGGAACATTTGTCAATGCAAATTCATAGATTTTTCTGCCGTCCATTTTTATGTAGCGGGTATCCTTGTCTAGCCCTGGATTATTGGAATGTCCAAAGAAGAGGTAATAGGCTTCGTCATATGTGTAGCTAGCCGATTCATGGGCTAAAATACCACCATCCTCGTCGGTTTCTTCGATTATTGTAGCGCCCGCTCCATCCGAATAAATCATACTATCCCTATCGTGTTTGTCCACCACTCTAGATAAAGTTTCGGTACCAATGACCAAACAGCGTTTCGCCATTCCGGACTGGATGAACGCCTTGGCTTGAATTAAGCCCTCAACCCAACCTGGGCAACCAAAAAGAATATCGTAAGCCACACATTTTGGGTTTTTAATTCTTAAATTGTGCTTTACACGAGATGCCAAAGACGGGAGCATATCGCTCTGGATGGTATTGTGTTTTACATCTCCAAAGTTATGAGCCACAATGATATAGTCAATGGTTTCAGGGTCGATATCGGCATCGGTAATTGCTTTTTCGGCCGCAATGGAGCCTATGTCGGAGGAATTTAAATCGTTGTCGGCGTATCGACGTTCAGAAATACCTGTTATAGATTTAAACCTTTCAACAATCACCTCATTTGGTGAATTGATGGAGGAACCGTCCGCATTTAAAAATGTATGGTTGTGAAAGTTTTTATTTTTTTCAATATTGGACGGAATATAGCTGCCCGTCCCGGTAATCTTGATAGACATAAGTGTGAAAATTGCTATTAATTAGTCGATTTATAGCAATATACTTTCTTTTGATGTAAGCTCCATCAATTAGAATAATTATTTACGATGCCCAAAGCGCTTTTTATGTCTCTACGTAATCGGCAATCGGGGTACATGTACAAATAAGATTTCTGTCGCCATAGGCATCATCTACACGCCTTACACTTGGCCAAAATTTGTTTTCACGTATGTATGCCAATGGAAATGCTGCTTCCTCCCTAGAGTATGGAAAATACCACTCATCAGCAGTAATCATTTCTAAGGTGTGAGGTGCATTTTTCAAAACATTATTGTCATCATCTTTTGAGACACTATCAATTTCATTTTTAATGGAAATCATAGCATCACAAAAACGATCCAATTCGTTTTTGCCTTCACTTTCCGTAGGCTCAATCATTAATGTTCCTGCCACTGGAAAGGATACCGTAGGTGCGTGAAATCCATAGTCCATCAATCGTTTGGCGATATCTGTTACTTCTATGCCGTTTACTTTAAAAGGTCTGCAATCCACAATCATTTCATGGGCCGCTCTCCCTTTTTCACCTGAATACAGCGTGTTATAGTAGCCATCCAACCTATGTTTTATGTAGTTGGCGTTCAAAATCGCAACTTTTGTAGCTTCCGTTAATCCCTCTGCACCAAGCATTTTGATGTATCCGTATGAAATCAAACAGGCTAGGGCAGAGCCAAAAGGTGCGGCCGAAATGGCTGTAATTGCTTTTTCGCCACCAGTTTTAAGTACTGGATTACCTGGTAAAAATGGGACGAGTTGTTCAGCAACACAAATTGGCCCAACACCTGGGCCACCTCCACCATGAGGAATGGCAAAAGTTTTGTGCAAGTTGAGGTGACACACGTCAGCACCAATGTTTCCAGGATTTGTCAATCCTACTTGAGCATTCATGTTGGCACCATCCATGTACACTTGCCCGCCATAGTCGTGTACAATTTTTGTGATTTCCTTGATAGCGGATTCATATACGCCATGGGTTGACGGATAGGTAACCATTAAGGCTGCAAGATTGTCCTTATGCAGCTCGGCCTTTTGTCTTAAATCGACAACATCGATATTGCCTTCCACTGTGGATTTTGTAACAACAACTTTCATACCTGCCATTACCGCGCTTGCAGGATTAGTACCATGTGCTGAGGATGGAATCAAACAAATATTTCTATGATGGTCACCACGAGATTCATGATAGGCTTTGATGACCATTAGGCCCGCAAATTCACCTTGGGCGCCTGAATTGGGTTGCAAGGAAGTGGCGGCAAAACCTGTGATTTCTGTCAGTTGGTCTTCCAATTCTTTTAAAACGATTTGATAACCTTTGGCCTGTTTCAGTGGTGCAAAAGGATGGATGTTCCCCCATTTGAACCAACTTAAAGGTAACATTTCGGAAGCCGCATTCAATTTCATCGTACAAGAGCCCAAAGAAATCATGGAATGGTTTAATGCCAAATCTTTTCGTTCCAAAAATTTAATATATCGCATCAATTCGGTTTCCGAATGATAGCTGTTAAAGATAGGTTCGGTTAAAAACTCCGATGTTCTTTGTAGTCCTTTTGAAATGTGATTTTCCTCTTCGATAGAAGAAATCACAATCGTTTCGGTTTTGGCAACAGTTGCAAACACAGAAATCAAATAATTGATATCCCTTACAGAAGTAGCTTCATTGATGGAAATAGTAACGGTTTCCTTATCGGGATAGCATAAATTGACCTTTTTCTCAGTAGCTACTTTTTTAATGGCTTTCGCTTTTGTTTTTATTTGAAGCGTGTCAAAATAAGAGGTATTCACCTGGGAATAACCTAATTTTTCTAACGCCTTGGCCACAACAACAGCTTTATAATGAACTTGATCCGCAATAAATTGCAAGCCATTCGGTCCATGGTAAACCGCATACATTCCAGCCATTACGGCCAAAAGTACTTGGGCAGTGCAAATATTGGACGTGGCTCTATCCCGTTTAATATGTTGCTCCCTAGTTTGAAGCGCCATTCTAAGCGCTCTATTGCCGTTGGTGTCTTTGGTTACCCCTATAATACGGCCAGGGATTTCTCGCTTGTAAGCTTCCTTGGTGGCAAAATAAGCGGCATGTGGGCCACCGTAACCCATGGGGATCCCAAAACGTTGGGTGGTGCCAACCACTACATCTGCCCCAAATTTACCGGGCGCTTCCAATTTCACCAAACTTAAAATATCGGCAGCAACAGCTACTTTAATTCTAGAGTTATTGGCATTTTCGATGAAAGATTTGATATCCGAAACTTGACCATTTTTACCGGGATATTGTAAGATGGCTCCGAAGAATTCTGTTGAAAAATCAAATTCATTTTCATCCCCTACCACTAACTCAATACCTATAGGTGTTGCCCGTGTCTTCAGTAAAGAAAGGGTTTGAGGCAAAATATTATCCGAAACAAAGAATTTGTTAATTCCGGCTTTTTTCTGGTCGCGTTCCCTAACAGCAAATAGCAAACCCATGGCTTCGGCGGCTGCGGTACTTTCATCCAGGAGAGAAGCATTGGCTAACTCCATTCCCGTTAGGTTGGTTACCATAGTTTGGAAATTCAAAAGTGCTTCCAATCTTCCTTGTGCAATTTCGGCCTGATACGGGGTATAAGCCGTGTACCAGCCTGGATTTTCCAAAATATTGCGTTGGATTACTGCCGGCATAATGGTTGGGTGGTAGCCCAAACCGATGTAAGTTTTGTACGCTTTATTCTTTTTTGAAAGCTCATGGATATGCAGCAAATATTCATGCTCGGTCATGGGTTCTTCCAAATTCAAACCGTTTTTTAAACGTATTTCCTTGGGGATGGTTTCGTTAATCAATTCATCCAAAGTATCCAAACCAATGGCCTCGAGCATCAATTTTTGATCCTCTTCCCTTGGCCCAACATGACGCAGTGCAAAAGCGTTTGTATTCATAGCAAAATTTAATAAAAGTGTTATTCACTTCATTATGTAATTCGCAAAATTAAGTAATAAAGGCGGTGTTTTATTGCATAAAAACGAAAGTTTTTAACTTTTTGAAAGCTTTATTAACATCATTAAGCAATAATCTTAAATTTATCATAAAATGAAAGACGATCTTTCCCGGTTGCCTATTCGCTAACGGTAAAGTATAAGTATTTTTGCATCATGTCTTTCCTGAAACAACTTTTTAATTTCTATATCAATAGTAGTATTCATGTGGCTTTGGCCGTGTATGCATTGGCATGGATAACACTTCTGGAGTTGGAGCTGGATTATGATGAAAACCTACTGTATTTTATTTTTTATGCCTCTATCACAGGGTATAACTTTGTGAAGTATTTTGGGATAGCGAGGTTTCATCATAGGCAGTTGGCAGATTATTTGAAGTGGATTCAAGTGTTCTCATTCTTCTGCTTTGCGCTGATGTGTTATTATGGATTTTATCTTGAATTGAAAACACTTGCAGTTAGCCTTGTATTAAGTGTTTTGACATTTCTGTATGCCATTCCATTGTCTTCCAACAGAAAATTTGCTTTACGAAATATTAGCGGCTTAAAAGTTTATGTGATTGCTTTCACATGGGCAGGCGTAACGGTAATGTTGCCTTTGGTAGAATTGAATTTGGAAATGAATGCAGATATTGTTTTGATGATGCTAAAGCGTTTCCTTTTTATAGTTGTGCTGATGTTGCCTTTTGAAATTCGGGATTTAAAATATGATACTGCAACATTGGGAACATTACCTCAAAAACTAGGCCTAAAAGGAGCAAAGCGATTAGGTATTTTTCTTTTGATACTATTTTTTGTAATGGAGTTTTTTAAGGATGAAACACGTGTGTCCTACATTTTTGTGTTGCTCGTGATTGCTGTTATTACGGGAATCTTTGTAGCGTTTTCAAAGGTAAGCCAGGGGAAATATTACAGTGCGTTTTGGGTGGAAGGGATTCCAATGCTTTGGCTTATCCTGCTTTTAATGTTTGGCTAATTCCTCATTAAATTTGGCCTCCATGGCTTGCTTCGCTTTAGGATCCAAACAATCAGGTTTAGCAGACTTTACAGCCTCGGTAAGTTTAGTGTTGCGCTTGTAATAGGCGCGGGTTATCCTGCACCACGACAGGCGAATATTCAGTTTGATTTTTTCCCATCCGCTAGCCTCATCATATTGCGCTTTATCGCATATATGTTGTGCCTCTTCACAGCTTATAAATAAAAACCTTTTCTTCATTGTTAAAACCAATTTTTATCGAGACAATCCGCCAATGCAGTTCTCGCTCTATGGATGATTACCCACAGGTTAGACGCTGTAATATTTAGTTCATTACAAATTACTTCAGTTTCGTAATTTAAAATGGTTTTCATTTTAAAAACATCCGCTTGTTTTTTAGGCAATTTGCCCAAACAGTTATGAATTGCGTCTCCAAGTTCATTGTTCTGCAACGTGTCTTCGGCAGTTTTATCAAAGGGATCCGCCACACGCTCTTCTAGCCAGTCGCCCTCGCTCTCGGCATCCTTGTAATTAATCCGCACTTCGGCTTTGCCCTTGTTAGAATTAATTTTCCGGTAATAATCTATAATTTTTCTTTTTAGGATCGAAATGAGCCATGTGCGCTCGCTGGCCTCTCCCTTAAAGTTTTTCATGGATTTCAGCCCCGCCAAAAAAGTTTCCTGCACCAAATCTTGTGCCATTTCCCTATCGCTAACACGCGTAATAGTATAGTTAAAAAGGTAGTCGGAATATAGGTCAATCCACTTATTAGGATCTATTTTATGTTCGGGCATTCAGATAGCGCTTTTTTTTGAAAATCAAAAATACGCTAAATAATTGAATTTTTTCTTTGTTTATTGATTAGGTATGTTATGAATACAAAGTACGAAGCAATTAGCATTGGAAATACAAATGCGATTGTGATTTGAATAACATTATTTTCAAATAACCCAATGTAAAAAAGAGTTGCTATTAAAGAAATGTTGATAAAAGCCAAAAGCCAGTATTTTTTCAAATGAACCTTTACGATATCCGTGAATTTATTTCTTAAGAAAACTAAAATAATGGCCAATATTAATTGTGTTATACCCAGAAAAAATTGGGCGTACATGCCTATCAGGATGTAAATAACGCTGGCATAAAGGACCAGAGTAACCAAATATGCAAAACAGTTTATGTAATGTAGTATTTTCATATGACGAAATATTAGTGTTGAGCTTTTTGAATCCGTTTAGACTGTCTAGAAATCCGCCTTCCTCTGAAAAAGAAAAACAAATTGATGAACAACATTATTCCCAAGTAAATTGAAAAACCTCCTATTTTTTTACTTAATATCTCGATGAGGTATTGGTAACTCATTTCATTATTGCCGTAATACGTGATTTTTAGAATGAGCATTGCCCAGCCAATATTAATTAGATAGAAGCCTATTTCGAATAACTTATTTGTGGCCATTGCTATGTCTTCCTTTCCCTTAAAGATGTCAATCATAAATAGTTTGCCATTCTTAAAAAGCATTTTGGACACATAAATTGTTAATGCGATGACGATTGGTAGATAGATTAAATAACCGATAATGATTTTTGAATTTTCCATAATTTATAGATTTAAAACTTTTGATTTTATTAGATAATTAAGACAGAGCACATTGTTGTAGTGTAATACCGCAAGCCCCATAATTACTATTCCTAGATGATAACTTAGACTATTGAGCAGTTGTGATATTGAACCAATATTTTCCCAAAAGGCTATAGTCACTATCGCATATCCTAAATTCACCAAATAGTACCCCACTAATAGGATGTTGTTAATACTTTTGGCAAGTGAGATGTTGTTACTTAAGAGATGAATGAGAAATACTTCGCCATTTTTATAGAATAGCCATCCAACATAAATCGTTATGTAGCATATCATGGGAATGTAACATGTGTATGTAAGGATATTATAATTCATTCTTAACTATTTTTAAACTTTCAGAAAATATTGAAAGTAAAATTTAAAATTTTTTATTTTATTAATTTCATTAAAGATTTAGTAATCCAGGTTTGTTCTTGGTTTGCTATTTTGTTCAGTAAGGCATCTGCCGTATCCGCTAAATCGTGTAATGCTTTGGTTTGTTTAATCAATTCTTTGGTTTTTGTTGTGCCATCGTCTTTTATTGAACTTACTTCTTTTAATACTTTTATAACTGGCTTTATTTCCCTGCGGCTACGTTCTTTGGCGATGTGTCTTGCCAGTTCCTGTACATCTTTTTCAGTGGTAAAAAATTCTTTGCGCTCACCTGGAACCAACTCTTTGGTAACAATGCCCCAGTCCATTAACTGACGTAAATTCATGCTGGTATTGCCGCGGGAAATCTTGAGCTCCTGCATAATCTCTTCCATGGACAGTGGTTTGGTTGATATAAAAAGCAGGGATTGAATCTGAGCCATAGCCTTGTTGATGCCCCATAGTGTGCCCAAACTGCCCCATGTACTAATAAATTTTTCTTTCGCTTCTTGATATTCCAAAATCCTTAATTCTAGGTTTCTGATACAAAGATAGAAATAATTTCTAAACTTTCAATAATTATTGAAAGTTTATTTTGGGTGCTTTTGAATATTTACAATATTTAAAGAGTTAATAACTCACCAACTCCCTATTATACTTCTGTTTGTAGGCTACAGGTGTTAACCCTGTATGTCGTTTGAATAAATTACGAAATGCTTTGGTGTCGGAATATCCAATTGAAAACATTACCTCATTGATGGTTTTAGGGGAGGATTCCAATGCATTTTTAGCTACTTC
This sequence comes from Hyunsoonleella aquatilis, assembly GCF_014270105.1. Classification (GTDB taxonomy): domain Bacteria; phylum Bacteroidota; class Bacteroidia; order Flavobacteriales; family Flavobacteriaceae; genus Jejuia; species Jejuia aquatilis. The sequence goes on along the minus strand of NZ_JACNMF010000004.1, from coordinate 470,062 downwards.
AATTTTTACACGTTGTATGTATTCCAAAGGGGTATTGCCTGTAGCCTTTTTAAATCGGCGAATAAAATTCCTTCGGCTCACGGCCAATTGTTCGGACAGGGCATCCACCGAAATTTTCTTGTCAATATGTTCCTCAATGTAGGTCTGCGCTTCTTTTATTGTAGTGTCGGAATGTTCCTTTTGTCCCATAAAAATAGCAAACTGATTTTGGTTGTCCCTATCGATATCTATTTCAAATAGTTTCGAGATATAAATGGCCACTTCTTTTCCACAGTATTTTTGAACCAAATGCACAATGAGGTTCAAAAAAGAATAGGCACCCCCACTGGAGTAGATGCCTTCTTGGTCGGTTACAATCTTTTCGGGTTTTACGTCAATATGGGGGTAACGTTGTTTAAACAGTTCGATGCCCGCCCAATGCGTAGCGCATTGCTTACCATCGACTAAACCGGTTTCCGCCAAGAAAAAAGCACCCATACACAAACTGGCAATTTCTGCATTGTGCACCAACCGCTGCTGTTGGATCCATGGAATAAAATCATAGTTGGCTTCTACATCTTGAATTACACTCTGGGGCAACACGGCGGGAATGATGATGAGGTCTGTTTTCTCGATGTCCTCAGGCGTGGCAGTACTATGAATGGAAAATGCCCCATCATACAATATGGACTCTTTGTGTATCCCTACCAAATCGATTTTAAACATTGGCGATGTGCTCCGTCCCGATTGGGTATAAAAATCATTGACGGCACTAAAAATTTTATAAGGCCCAACCACACTGCTTAGAATTGCATTTGCCCTAGGAACCAAAATTGTTACATGTTTTGTCATTATAAATGATTGTAAAAGTGGCTTTTAAAAGTAGCACATTTATCTGTCGTAATCAACACCCTAAAGTGTCAAATTTGCCCACTGTAACCGATTTGATGATTTTATATTTTTGAAAGGAAGTCAAAGCAAAGAAAATAAATATTCATCAATACATTTGAACATTATGACAACAAAAGAAGTTGCTGAAAAGCTAGTAAATTATTGCAGGCAAGGGCAGTACGCCGAGGCTGTACAAGAGTTGTACTCACCAAATATCGTAAGTATTGAGCCCGATGGGGCGCCCGTAAAAGTATGTGAAGGCATAGAGGCTGTGATTGCAAAAGGACAACAATTTCAAGAAATGACAGAGGAAGTCCATGGCAATGAAGTATCAGATCCAGTAGTGGCGGACAAGTTTTTTTCTTGCAGTATGAAAATGGATGTTACCTTTAAGGGTGCCCCAAGAATGACCATGGAAGAAATTTGTTTGTATCAAGTTGAGGGTGGCAAAATTGTGCACGAGGAATTCTTTTTTACGCCGATGCAACAGGGGTAATAGTTCTTTTGCAACACTTAAATTTTTAGCTGACCTGCAAGGTTTCAAAAACCTTGTAGGTCTTGTAGCATTATTTAATTTGCAAATGAATATGGTCATCATGACGCACAGCTTGACAGCCATGAAATCTAATTCGAGCCTCATTTGACAATCCTAGCGACTGCTTCAAATGGGGCTCTATAAATATTTTTTGAGTTGACGAATTGGAAAGTAACTGTTGTAAAAGGTGTTTGGTTCCTTCTTGATAGAAATCCAATTCATGGATAGTTCCAAAAGAAAGGTATTTGGTAAAGTCGTACTGCCGATATCCATTGTTTCGACATCTTTTTACAGTATAATTATCTTCAGAATTTGCATAAACCCCATAACCTGAAACCGATGGCTTTTTGTCCGTAGACTCTTTCTTTTCATCTAAATACATCAAGGAAAGGTCTACTTTCTTACCATCGTTATGACTTAAATGCGGAAACAAAGGGAAGCCGTCAATAAATGGGAAGTTGGCATCCAGATAGGTGATGGGCATGCTAGTAGATTTATAAAAAACCGATGCGTCATTTTGCAATTGTTTCTTTAGGTTGGGTGCGACATAATTTCTGAACAATAAGGGGTAGCACCAGTTTCTAGGTTTTATTTCTTTACTGAAGGTTGGTAATTTTTCCCTGCCAAAGGATTTAGCGATAGGGGGTATAATAGCAATATTGAAAAGTAAATAAAGTATTGGAAACACAAATCGTTTTCGAATGCTCATGTGTTTTGAAACCCCAATACTAAGCAACCAAATCAACCCACCAATCTGAGTGAGGCAAGTAAGGAAAGTAAAAATAAAAAGGTGTTTTATTAACTTAAGAAGATTCACAATGGCTTAAACGTTTTGACTTTTAAACGTATAACACTTCCAATTAATATGTTCATATTCATATTTTTTGATTGCCTATCCAACCCTTAAAATTTTCATAAAGGTTGCAGGTATATTAATTTGTCCTGTCTTAATTTATTAAATTGAAGAAGTTTCGACCAAATATAATTTGCAATGAATTCAAAAATATACACCCGGAGGGAAATGGCTAAATTGACAGGCTTATCTGCATTAGGTCTTTTAATGTCGCAAAATGCCATGTCATTTAATTTATCCAATACAATGTTAAAGCGCTCGATTTTTTCATCCAATGAAAAACTGCCGGTAATCGGACTGGGTACCTGGCAAACCTTTGATGTTAAAAGCTCACCTACAGTTGATACCACACTGGTAAAGGTCCTAGAAATCTTAAGGGAACAAGGAGGTAGCGTCATTGATACGTCGCCGATGTATGGAAGATCAGAAGAGGTAGTTGGTGATTTGACGAAAAAAATGGGTATTGCCGATGATTACTTTTATGCTACAAAAGTCTGGACTTCTGGAAAGGAAAAAGGTATACAGCAAATGGAAAAGTCCTTTCAATTGATGAGACGAAAACAAATGGATTTGATGCAAATTCACAATTTGGTGGATTGGGAAACCCATGTAAAAACTTTAAGGGATTGGAAAGAAAAAGGGAAAATCCGGTATTGGGGCATCACGCATTATTTGGATTCGGCCCATGAGGCATTGGAAAAAGTGATTCAAGCTGAAAAGCCTGATTTCGTGCAGTTCAATTATTCGATTAGGAATAGACATGCTGAAAAATCACTTTTTCATACGATAGAAAAAAATGGCACGGCCGTATTAATCAACCGTCCTTTTGAAAGTGGTTCGCTTTTCGGAAAAACTAAAGGCAAGCCAATGCCCTTATGGTGCCTGGATTATGATATCAAAAGCTGGGGACAATTCTTTCTGAAGTTTATTTTATCGAATGAATTGGTGACCTGCGTGATTCCCGGAACCTCGAAACCGAAACATGCTTTGGATAATATGATGGCAGGTTTCGGTAGAATGCCAGATACAAAAACTCGAGAGAATATGTATAGTCTTATTAAAAATTTGTGATTTAGGACACTTCTTCCAATAGGCCGGCACGTCTCAATAGAGCCTCAGGTCTGGGTTCTTGCCCCCTAAAACGTTTATAAAGGGTCATTGGGTTTTCAGTACCCCCTTTGCTTAATACATGCTCCTTAAATTTGTCAGCGATGGATTTGTTAAAAACCCCATTTTCCTTGAAATACTCGAACGCATCGGCATCCAAAACTTCAGCCCATTTGTAGCTATAATATCCAGAGGAATACCCGCCTTGAAAAATGTGCGAGAACGCTGTACTCATGCAGGTTTCTTTAGTTTTGGGGTATAAAGTAGTGTTTTCAAAAACTTTGGATTCATGTGCTTTAACATCGGCAATACCGCCTGGATCTTGCCCATGCCAACTCATGTCTAACAAGCCAAAACTCAATTGGCGCAACGTCTGCATGCCTTCCAAAAACGTGGATGATTTTTTAATTTTTTCAATCAAATCCATGGGGATGGTTTCCCCGGTTTCGTAGTGTTTGGCAAAGAGTTCCAAAGCCTCTTTTTCATAACACCAGTTTTCCATTACCTGACTGGGCAGTTCCACAAAATCCCAAAACACGCTAGTTCCCGACAAACTTGGATAAGTAGTGTTGGCCAACATCCCGTGAAGGGCATGTCCAAACTCATGGAACAATGTGGTAACTTCATTAAAAGTTAGAAGCGATGGTTTGGTTTTTGTCGGCTTGGTAAAATTGCAAACTATGGAAATATGTGGTCTGCTGTTTTCACCATTCTTAATGTACTGAGGTTTGTAAACCGTCATCCACGCCCCGTTGCGTTTTCCGGGTCTTGGGAAAAAGTCCGCATAAAAAATGGCTACAAAATTGCCTTTGGTATCGGTCACTTTATAGGTCAATACATCTTCGTGATACTTATCAATGGAGTCAATTTCCTCAAACTTCAAATCGAAAAGTCTATTAGCAATCGTAAAAGCACCATCAATAACATTTTCTAATTTAAAATAGGGCTTCAATAGCTCATCGTCCAAACTGAACAGTTTTTGTTTCAGTTTTTCAGAATAATATGAGCCATCCCACTTTTGAAGTTGTTCAATCCCATCTAATTCTTTTGCAAACTCCTGGAGCTTTTTAAATTCCCTTTCTGCCGCAGGCTTTGCTTTTTCCAAGAGTTCATTGAGGAACTTTTGTACATTTTTCGGAGTCTCTGCCATGCGCTCTTCCAGCACAAAATGTGCATGGGTTTTATAACCCAAAAGCTTAGCGCGTTCGTGACGTAACTTTGCAATTTCAAGAACATTCTTTTGGTTGTCCAACTCATCATTTTTGAAAGATTTGCTCCCTGCCGCAAGCGTTATTTTTTTGCGTAGTTCCCTATTGTCGGCGTAAGTTACAAAAGGGATATAACTTGGGTAGTCCAAGGTGAATAACCAGCCCTCTTTGTCTTTTGATTCGGCCAATTGTTTAGCGGCTTCTTTAGCGCCATCGGGCAGTCCTGATAAATCTACCTCATTTGTAATCAACATTTCAAACTTGTTGGTTTCCGCCAGAACGTTTTCGCCAAATTTCAATTTTAACTGACTCAGTTTTTTGTCGATTTCGCGCAGTTGCTCTTTTTTCTCTTTTGGAAGGTTAGCTCCATTTCTGGAGAAACTTTTATACTTTTTGTCCAAAAGGGTTTCTTGTTCGATGGTCAGATTGAGACTAGATTTTAAATCGTAAACTGCCTTTACACGTTTGAACAAATCTTCATTTAAGGTAATGTCATTGCTGAATTCAGAAAGAAGAGGAGAGACTTCTTGCGCTGTTTTTTGAATGTTTTCATTTGTTTCGGCCGCGTTCAAATTGAAAAAGACGCTCGAAATACGTTCCAATTGCTTCCCTGAAAAATCCAAGGCTTCAATGGTATTCTCAAAAGAAGGCACCGTGTTATTTTGTGCTATTTGAGCAATTTCAATTTTAGCATCGGCGATAGCCTGTTTGAAGGCGGGCAAAAAATCTTCGTCCTTTACTTTTGAAAAGGGAGCAGTTTCGTAAGGTGTATTGAAGGGTTGGAGCAGAGCGTTTGAATTCATTGATAATAAAAAAATGTTAAAGTTTCAATTTGTTATGCTAGCATTGTACATTTTGTATATTTTTGCACAGATTTTTCAGAGGAGTTGAAAGACTCGTAAGAATTATTGTTAATAGCTAATGAAGCCCCGATTTGTCGGGGTTTCTTTATTTTAGGCCTTTGGCAGATTCGTTTACCTTTACCTTCAGCCCTTCCTTGTAAGCTATAATTTTGTCCAAAACACAGGGGTCGCTGGAACCTATGATTTGTGCTGCTAAAATCCCTGCATTTTTTGCACCATTAAGGGCTACTGTGGCTACGGGAACACCCCCGGGCATTTGTAAAATGGACAACACGGAATCCCATCCATCAATAGAATTACTACTTTTCACGGGCACTCCGATAACCGGCAGAGGCGACAAGGATGCAATCATTCCTGGCAAGTGTGCCGCACCCCCAGCACCAGCAATAATTACCGCAAAACCTCGGGTGTGAGCATTTTTGCCATAGTCAAAAAGCTTTTCTGGAGTGCGATGGGCGGACACGATGTCTACCTCAACTTCAATATCAAAACCTTTTAAGATGTCAATCGCATCTTGCATTACGGGAAGGTCACTTTTACTTCCCATGATTACGCCTACTTTATTCATAAATTCCAAATTTTGAAATTCCAAATCCCAAAAATTATTTAATTGAACCTATTGGAATTTGGTTTTTAGTTGTCGTGATTTATCCACTTATGACTTTAATCGATTTTTTAACTTCCTCAGCAACTCTTCGGGCCTCATTTAAATCTTCATTTACGATGGTTACATGACCCATTTTTCTAAACGGGCGGGTTTGTTTTTTGCCATAAATATGTGGCGTAACACCCTCCATGGTCATAATATTTTCAATATTTTCATAAACTACATTTCCGGTGAAGCCTTCGGCACCCACCAAATTTACCATCACACCTCCCACTTTGCTATCTGTTCTTCCTAAAGGTAAATCCAAAATGGCTCGTAAATGTTGTTCAAACTGGGAGGTGTAGCTAGCCTCAATAGTTTGATGACCAGAGTTATGGGGTCTTGGAGCTACTTCATTAACAAGAATTTCGTCCTCTTGGGTTTGAAACATTTCTACCGCCAACAAACCAACATGACTAAAAGCTTGGGAAACCTTTAAAGCGACTTCACGCGCTTTTGTGGCCACATTATCCGCAATTCTAGCTGGGCAAATTACGTATTCCACCTGATTAGCTTCGGGGTGAAATTCCATTTCAACAACAGGGAAGGTTTTTGTGACGCCAGAGGCATTTCTTGCAACAATCACGGCGAGTTCGTTTTTAAAAGGAATCAATTCTTCAGCAATACATTCTCCTTTTGGCAAGCCGTCCAAATCTTCTAAAGTCCTTACAATTTTTACCCCATTGCCGTCATATCCAAATTGAGCCGCCTTCCAAACAAAAGGCAATTCCAATCCACCATTTTGTAAGGCATCCTCAATTTCCGAAAGATATGCAAATCGCGTAAAATCAGAAGTAGGGATATCATTGTCCCTGTAAAACAACTTCTGTTTGGCTTTGTTTTGGATGGTGCGCAAAGTTTTCGATGCAGGATAAACCTTTACGCCTTCTTTTTCGAGAGCTTCCAGCGCATCTACGTTTACGTTTTCAATTTCTATAGTCAAAACATCCACGTTTTTGCCAAAGTTGAAAACAGCATCGTAATCCATTAAACTTCCCAAATGAAATTCATCACATGCTATTTTGCACGGGGCGTCTTCACTGGCTTCTAAAACACAGGAATAAATATCAAATTTCCGGGTATTATATAGCAACATTTTGCCTAATTGACCGCCTCCTAAAATACCCAGTTTGAAATTTGAAGAAAAATAATTCATCGTAAAATTTTAGTTGAAATCTGAATTTTAAACTACTGCAAAAATACATTTAAAAATGGAACGTACAGCACCAAAAATGTGAAGTTCCAGAAGATGAAGAGAATTCTTGAATCCATTGTGAACACTGGGTTTATCGATAATGTGACCAAAAACTTAGGTGTAATATTCGATAAGTGGAATAAAAACTCGGATATAATTTTCCGATTTAATGCTAGGTTTGTAATATACTATTAATTAAGCCATTAAATTAAAGATTACCCCATGAAGAAAACTACTTTTTTAAAATATTTCGGTGCATTTTGTTTGGTGCTATTGTTTACTGGAATTAGCTTTGGGAAGGAAGATATTGCTGATTACGGAAAGAACACGGTATTTGCTGATGAAAACAACTTGCCCTATAATTTGCCATTGACTCCGGATTTTACGGTAATGGCAAAAATAAAGATCAATATTGCCGGGTCTAACTTGTTTACCTGGTCCAATGAAGAAGGACAGGTCTTTTCGTCTATTACCATTACCGATGATTTCAGGTTGCATTTTAGTATCCCTGCCATAAATTACCAGATTACCTCTCACACATCATTGGAATCCGGGTGTCACCATCTTGCAGTGGTATGTGATGCTGGTCTGATCACCTTGTATGTAAACGGGGTAGCGGAAATTTCTACTCAGATCAACCTGGTAGAATTGGCTGGCCTGATGGGTACTGTCAACCCTGCAACCATTAAAGGAAATTTGAAGGATTTGGGTGGATTTGTCATCAGTGAATTTGCATTGTTTGAAGACCCGCTAGCACAGGTTTTAATCCACCAATTTATTTCATCCCCTCCAGTAATTACCTCGGATGCGGAAATTGGATTGTTGTTAGCCGTAAACTTTAATTTACCGGGGATGCCATTTGAAGGATTAAGTGGGACTTGGTTAGCAGAGATTTGTACAACCCTCACTTCTGATGACTTGGATCAAAATAAATTGAGCGTACACCCAAACCCAACATCAGACTATATTAAGTTATCAAAAACCTTTGCAAATAGAACTTTTAGTGTACATGATATTCTGGGCAAACAATTAATGAGAAGTGCAGTTGGTACAAATGGAGAAATCGATGTCCGCTCATTAAAAAGTGGAATGTATTTTCTCAGACTAGATAGTGAACGTTCCGTAAAATTCTTCAAAAGATAAATTCGAAATAAATAATTTTTAAAAGGCCATAACTTGGATGTTGTGGCCTTTTTTGTTTCATAGCAATTCATACGAATACTGTTGAGTAGAAATCGTAAATCGAAAATATCGCAAATCGCAAATCATTTAATTATCTTTGCATCTTTCAAACTAACCAAAAGGTGATTCAACTTCACGATAAATTTTTTAAACCATTTATTTCTGCCGAAGAAATTGAAACCGCGGTGGACAGATTGGTGGCTGAAATTGCAAACGATTTTGCAGACGAAGTTCCTGTTTTTGTGGGGGTTTTGAACGGTTCGTTCATGTTTACCAGTGATTTTGTGAAGAAATATCCCCATCCTTGCGAAGTCACTTTTATAAAATTGGCCTCTTACGAAGGTTTGAAATCCTCCGAAGACATTCAGCGCTTAATTGGATTAACACAGGATTTGACTGGAAGGACGGTAATAATCCTTGAAGATATAATTGATTCGGGGAAAACACTTGCAGAAGTGTATCGTATTTTTAAAAATGAAAAGGTGAAAACCTTGAAAATTGCTACACTTTTTTTCAAGCCCGAGGCATACAAAAAAGACTTTAAATTACATTATGTAGGCATAAAAATTCCTGATAAATTCATAGTTGGTTATGGCTTGGATTATGACCATTTGGGTAGGGATTTACCAGAAATATATCAAATAAAAGAAACGCAACACATGACTAATCTAGTATTATTTGGCCCTCCGGGAGCAGGTAAAGGCACGCAAGCCGATTTTTTAAAGGAAAAGTATAACCTCGTTCATATTTCTACGGGTGACGTTTTTCGATATAATATTAAAAATGAAACCGCTCTTGGCATGTTGGCCAAATCATATATTGATAAAGGTGCTTTGGTGCCGGATCAGGTTACTATCGATATGCTAAATGCCGAAGTTGAAAAAAATACGGATGCCAATGGGTTTATTTTTGACGGATTTCCAAGAACCAATGCGCAGGCTGATGCTCTAGATGAGTTGATGGATAGTAAGGACTCTCAAATCAATGCGATGATTGCTTTAGAGGTTGATGACGAAATTTTGGTTGAACGTCTTTTAAAACGAGGTGAAACCAGTGGCAGGGCTGATGATGCGGACGAATCTGTTATCCGAAATAGAATAAAGGTGTACTACGCCGAAACTGCAATTTTGAAGGATTACTATACTGCACAGGATAAATATTACGGCGTTAATGGCGTAGGTAGTATTGAAGAAATAACCAAAAGGTTAAGTAGCGTAATAGACGCATTATAGTGCTTTTTACGAGAGTTTAAACTTGAAACTTTGAACTTGAAACTTTAAACTCGAATATGACCGAAGGAAATTTTGTCGATTACGTAAGAATGTATGTGGCTTCCGGAAAGGGAGGGCAGGGTTCTGCACATTTACATCGAGAAAAATATATTGCTAAAGGAGGCCCCGACGGAGGAGATGGTGGTCGCGGAGGTCATGTTATTATTCGAGGGAATTCAAACCTTTGGACACTTCATCATTTAAAGTTCAAAAAGCATATACGCGCTGGTCATGGCGAGCATGGGAGTAGTAGCCGGAGCACTGGAGCCGATGGCGAAGATGCGTATATTGATGTCCCCTTGGGCACAGTGGTTCGGGATACTGAAACCAATAATGTTATCTTTGAAATTACCGAACACGGTGAGGAAAAAATTATTGTAGAGGGTGGTAAAGGCGGCCTAGGCAATTGGCATTTTAAATCCTCGACTAACCAAACGCCGCGCTATGCGCAACCCGGTCTGCCCATGGAAGAAAAATACATCACCATGGAGCTTAAAGTACTGGCTGATGTTGGATTAGTGGGGTTCCCTAACGCAGGAAAATCAACACTGCTTTCTGTTATTACTTCTGCTAAACCAAAAATTGCAGATTACGAGTTTACCACTCTAAAGCCTAATTTGGGAATAGTAGAGTATCGTGATTTTCAAACGTTTGTTATGGCCGATATTCCCGGTATTATTGAAGGTGCGGCCGAGGGCAAAGGTTTGGGACATTATTTTTTGCGCCATATCGAACGTAATTCGGTATTATTGTTTTTAATTCCTGCAGATGCCGATGATATCAAAAAACAATACGATATCCTTTTGGATGAATTGAGACGTTATAATCCTGAAATGTTGGACAAAGATCGATTGATAGCCGTTTCAAAAAGCGATATGCTGGATGCTGAATTAAAGCAAGAGCTTAAGGCTGAACTAGATAATGAAATTCCTATTCCTTATCTATTTATTTCATCAGTTGCCCAAAAAGGCATTACCGAACTGAAAGATAAGTTATGGAAAATGTTGAACGATTAATTGCCCTGAATTTTATTTCAAGCATTTTTTTCGTTTTTTTACAATAAAGTTTTCGGATGAAACAGTACCTGAAAAACATTGTAGAAATTAACGACAATAAAAAGAGCAGATATTTTGCTTTCTTTATTCAGGGGCTTATTTTAATATCCGTTATCACATTTTCTGTTGAAACCATTCCCAATTTAAAACCGCAAACAAAAACCATACTTCAAATTATTGAATGGTTTAGTGTTATTGTATTTTCTATTGAATATGTTCTGAGAATTTATGTGGCAGACAGTAAGCCAAAGTTCATTTTTAGCTTTTTTGGGATTATAGATTTTCTAGCCATATTGCCTTTTTATTTATCATTTGGTGTAGATCTACGTTCGTTACGAGCTTTGCGTTTTCTTAGGCTTTTTAGAATATTTAAACTGGTACGCTACAATCGGGCGATGAATCATTTTACTACAGCAATAAAATCTGCCAAGGAAGAGATTTTCCTCTTTTTGTTTATCACATTAATACTAATTTATTTTTCGGCTGTGGGTATTTATTATTTTGAAAATAAAGCGCAGCCCGAGCATTTTTCCTCAATTTTTGATAGTTTGTGGTGGGCGATAATTACATTAACTACGGTAGGTTATGGTGATGTCTATCCGATTACCGTTGGAGGCAAAGTATTTACTTTTATTATTTTGATGATTGGTTTGGGCATTGTGGCCATTCCAACTGGAATTATTTCTTCGGCTTTGACCAAATCGGTGGATAAAAATCAACATACTTCAGAAGAGAATTGAAAGCCCTTGGAATAATTTTTGATTACATTTATCTGAAAAAAATCAAAAGTTATGAAATACGTTCTATCCATCCTCATCACACTTTTCTTAATGTCATGTGCGCCAATTTATGTGAATTATGATTACGAAAAGACAGCTGATTTTTCAAAGTATAAAACCTACCAATACTTCGGAGATATGGATACGGGCTTAAGTGAATTGGACACCAAACGCTTGCTGGACGTTCTGGATGAAAAGTTGAAAGCCAATGGTTTCGGTATTTCTGAGAATCCAGATTTTCTAATTGACATCAAAAGTGTAGATTATCAAAATCCACAGCGGGAAACTGTTGGCGTTGGTGTCGGCGGTGGAGGCGGTAATGTTGGTGGTGGTATTTCTATTGGCATCCCTGTTGGACAGGGCAGTATGACCCGGGAAATTGTGTTTGATTTTGTGGACAGCTCAAACAAACAATTGTTTTGGCAAGCCAAAAGCGAATCCAATTTTAATTTTAAGGCAACCCCGGAAAAACGAGAGGAACGTTTTAGGGCGATTGTTGAAAAGGTATTTAAAAAGTATCCGCCTAAATCCTAATAACTCAAATTCAACAATACTCATTGTCTTTTAATTAGATTTATTTTCAATTTGTTTCGTAGCTTTACTTCTAAAGCAATAAACTATGAATTCCATTCAAAATAAGGTTGCATTGATCACCGGAGGTTCAAAAGGAATAGGTCACGGTATAGCCGAGGCACTTATGAAAAAAGGGGTAAATGTAGCGATAACCAGTCGTACTGAGGCATCTGCCAACGAAGCTTCAAACCAATTAAATAAAGATAGTGCTTCAGGCGCAAAGGCTATCGGAATTAAAGCCGATGTTCGGGATTTTGAAAGTCAGCAGGAGGCCGTTTCCAGCGTTTTGGAGCATTTCGGTAAACTGGATGTTTTGATTGCTAATGCCGGTTTGGGGCGTTTTGGAAGTATCGAGGATTTGTCTGTTCAGGACTGGAACGAAGTGATTGATACCAACCTAACGGGAGTTTTTTATTCTATTAAAGCAGGGGTGGAGGCCTTAAAACAATCCCAAGGTTATTTTATTACGATTTCAAGTTTGGCGGGTACCAACTTTTTTGCTGGGGGTTCAGCCTACAACGCCAGCAAATTTGGGGTTACCGGGTTTACGCAAGCTGTCATGCTGGATTTGCGACAAAAGGGTGTGAAAGTGAGCACAATAATGCCCGGATCAGTATCTACTTATTTCAATGGAAACGAACCTGCCGAAAAGGATGCCTGGAAAATTCAAATTGAGGACATCGGGAAATTGGTAGTGGATTTATTGGAGATGCATCCCCGAACATTACCAAGTAAAATTGAGGTGAGGCCAACTTCGCCACCTTCAAAATAGATTATTGTTTTACAAATTTTTTGCTGTCGATTAATGCGTTGTTCGCATAAAAATTAATCAGGTAAATCCCTTGGCTCAATTGATCGATATTTATCCTTTGATGGACGCCACTTGATAGCCTAAATTCCTTAATATTTTTACCATCGAAACTTAGAATATTAACTTTTAAGTCTGCAGGTGTATTGCTTTCTATCTTTACATTCAAAATGTCGGCAACCGGATTGGGGTAAAGCAAGATGCTATAATTATTCGTTTTGCTTTGAATGTCTTCTAGGCTCAAAGAAGAATAATTGATAGCCCAGGTTACCGTATAAACATGTGAGGAGGTAGAGTGGTTGTCCACTTTTAGTAAAGGCGAATCGTCATGGACAACAGCTGTTAATGTATTATTGCCTTCCACTAAATCTGATGAAGTCAAGGAAATATCATCAACATCATTCGCGAAGTTTGATCCGTTTAAAGTCCATTCGCTTTTTAAGGTATTAGGAATTGGTTTTATTAAATTAAGCTGAATGTCCAAAGGCAACGATGGATTGTTCACTGTAGTGTTGTTTGGAGTAAAAGATTCAATTGGCGAGACCAAATCATGAATTTTTTCAATCATTCCTTCTTTACAGACTGCACAAAAATCCCAATCTACCCTTCTCATTTTACAACTTTGGTGTGGCCTGTACCAGGGCTTGGGGTTGCCATCATCGTCCTCGTGTTGATATATCCCAACACCGTCTATGCCTATCCAATTTTTCCATTTAACCAAGTTCGGGTCAGTTTCTTGTGTCATGTTGATACCTTCAACCGCTAAGGTTTCATCTATAGGAAAATATTCGTCTATTAATGAGAACAGAGAATGCGCCATTTCGTGCATGGCTACATCGGGCGCATAAAATCCCGAGTAACTCATAGCAAAATTTCCCCCGCTACCGCCATACTCATCAGAATTCACAAGAAGTACAACGGCATCGTATTCCGGTAGGTTGTCAGCCAAAACCATCATTATTTTGGCCTCCGTATTGTTCGCATTGGCGTCATCAATTTCGTAATATAATAATCTATGGAACCCAAAGGAATCATAGGTGGCATTAAAATAGGTATCCACGGTTTGTATGGGAACTATTGGCGAAATGGTAGATTCCAAAGGCTCTGTGCTGGTGCCTGGGTGGTCTGCCCCACTTTCGGTGGAGGGCACTTTTATGGCAAAAACGTTAAAGTAATCCGCATATTCTGAAAAGGGAGATTCCATAAACATGTCGTTGCTGACTCTTGCGGCATCTGTTATGAACTGGTTGAGTTCACTAGTTTGGTAACCTTCACTTAAAATAACTAAATTAATGCGCTTATCTTTTGGTCCCGAAAATTTTAAGGTTTCCACATCAAAAACCTGTGCCGAAATCAAATTCAAACTGAACAGGAAAACTAAAAAAAGTAGATACCGCTTCATAGGGGCTTCACTTTAGAAAGTAAAAAATAGTTTTCGGAAGTATTATCTCCTATGGCAATATACCTTGTCTCAGGGTTTAATTGCAACCTTATGGAAAAGTACGCGCTATCCGACTCAATTTGGGCAACTTTAAAACTTCGAGATTCGTCAAGGTATTCCACACGTTTATGCAGTGGATCTTCAATAACAATTTTGGATATCACGGAGGATTTATTCTTAAGTTGATAACAAATTAAATCGTTTTGGGTTATATTGTTTTTAAACTTCCCGCCTTTAATTTTGCCTTCTACTTTTTTAGAACTAAGGAGTTTGACAGTTTTTATCCCGTTTGAATTTTGGGCAATACTATAATTCAAAAAAATGAGTTGAGGAGGTTGTTCTTTTGTGGTATTTGCATTTGCTGAAGATTTGATTTTGGGGCTACAGGACGACAATAAGAATGCAACCCAAAGCATTATCAATGGCTTGGCCGTATTAATGGTTTTGGGGCGTCCGTAATACATGTCTCTTTAAATAAGCAACTTAAAAATGAAACACAAAGTTAATAAAATAAAAAAAGAGCTGTTGGAGTAGATTTAGTTTCGGTTCCTCAAAGGACAAAAAGCCATTACTCCACTTCAATTCTAACCCCCTCACTATGGCTACTGAATTCTGGGGCATACATACTTTGAATGGTTGTAATGCCGTTGCTCATGTTGCCTGAATTGTTCACCCGTAAATCATATTCAAACACATAAACGCCTTTGGGCAAATAGTCAAAAAAGAAATTAGTGGAAGCGTCCTTTGTGCTTTCGTAGTAACCCAAACCATCTTGCCATTTGTATTGGGAAAGTACATTGATAGGTTCTAAACCAGTGGCACGCATGTCTTTCATATGAAGAAATTCCATAGCTCTGTCACTTTTTAGTACAATACGAACACGTATCAAATCCCCAACTTTCAATGTTGTGTTTTCTGTTATTTCTGAAATTTCCTCACCAGTATCGGTATTCGTTTTTAGGAATAATTTTTTCTTCAAACTTAAAGGTGTTTCAGCAGAAGAAATCTTGTCTAAATCTTCAAAATACTGCCAATACAAACCGCCC
The DNA here is from genome assembly GCF_014270105.1 of Hyunsoonleella aquatilis. Taxonomy (GTDB): domain Bacteria; phylum Bacteroidota; class Bacteroidia; order Flavobacteriales; family Flavobacteriaceae; genus Jejuia; species Jejuia aquatilis. The sequence continues at coordinate 454,630 of NZ_JACNMF010000004.1, read as the reverse complement.
CAGGCTATACCATTTCCTTTTTTGGAGATTTTGACTTCGCCCATCTCTGGAGTGATTTCTGAGGCTTCCCAAGATGTTTTATAATACCCCGTACCAGCTTCAACTTTTACATTTTCTAATTTTGAAGGTGAAACTTGCTGACCGCCTAAAACTACATCCACCATATCTGTAACACTTAGCCAATCACTGCCTTGAAGTAATAAGGCATAGACAGCTTCTGTGGTCGCCTTTGTGGTTTTCCATCGATTGGTTTGTTTGTTTTTGAGTAACCAGATTTTTAGGTTATCGATGATTTCGATGTCATTTTCAATTTCCGAAAAGGCTTCAATCATCAAGGCTTGGGTTTCAATTGGGGCTTGGTACCAGTGCCAGGAGTTGGTGTTGTTTTTCCAATACATCCCCAATTCCTCAGAGGTGATACTAGTTTCCTTTAATGATTTTAAAATTTTGGAAGCCGTTTTTGTGTCCTCATTTCGATTTGATACTAGCGCCATCATCCCCTTGGAGTATAATGGTCGTTTAAGCCAATACTTTTGTATTTGCTTTTGGTAATAGGCCATGGTATCTTCAACGTCTTTGGATATTTTAATATCAGTGAAAAAGCTTCGCATATAGAGGTAATGCAATTGCGTATGGCTCAAGTGGTCTATGTTTAAATCGATTTTTGCATTGTATTTTCGGATGTCTTTGTATTCTTGGATGAATTCTTGGTCTAAGTATTTTAAAGCGTTTTTTATCATCTTTTGATGAGATTTCTCGTCGCTTGTACCTCGCTCTGTCGAAATGACATTGAGTTTTTCTAGGTGTCCAAATCCCGCAATAATATGTTGCGTGATGTAGCGGTTCTCACGTCCACCTTTAAACCAAGCCCAAGCTCCTGAAGGCATTTGATTGGCTTTCAATTTGTTCAAAGCCGATTGCAGTTCATTATTCATTTTATTCAAATCGAATAAAAGGGCGATACGTTTTTTCTGCTCCGTTTCACTTTGTGCATCCCGAAGCCAAGGAGTTTCTTGGATCAAAATGGATTTCAATTCCTGATTTTTTTCCAAATTTGAAATGAGAGCATCCGAGTTTCTCCATTGGTCAAAAACCTCCTGAATCCTTGGATTGGAATTCGCTATATGGCTCGCCAAGGCATTGGCATAATATCTAGAAAAAGTTTGCTCGTTACAGTCGTGTGGATATTCCATTAAATAGGGCAGGGCCTGTACGGCATACCATGCTGGGTTGGAAGTCATTTCCAAAGTCAGCTTATGGTGCTTTAAGGAGGAGGAAGTATTGGTTTTCAATTTATCCAAAGTGAAGGTTCGCGTTTCATTGCTTTTTACCCACATTGGTAAAGTTTCAGTAACCAACATCCTATTGGAGAGCACGGGCAACGCATTTTGTTCGCCATCACTAAAGTCGTCTGCTTTGGCTAGGATTTTATATTGGACTGCCTGTACATTATCGGGAATACTGAGTTTCCAAGAAACCTGAGTATTCCCAGATGCTTCAACTGAAAAGGAAGCCCCCTCTAACTCCCCCGAAGGGGGAGGACTGAGCAACTGGTGTGTTATATTCTCACCTGAAATAGCGTCAATCAAAATCAGTTTTGCTTGCCCTGACAATTGTTTATCCGAAAGGTTTGCAATTTTTGTGCTAATCGTAATTTGATCGCCTTCACGCAAAAACCGTGGGGCGTTGGGCATAACCATCAACTCCTTTTGGGTGACTGCGGTTAAGCTTTTTGTAGCACTTTCCAAGGTTTTGGTGTGTGCCAATAGTTGTAATTTCCATTGGGTCAAAGCTTCAGGAGTGGTGAAGCTGAAACTCACGTTGCCCTCTTTATCGGTTTGCAGTTGCGGAAAGAAAAAGGCTGTTTCCTGAAGGTTTTTACGGATTTTGATGTTGTCGAAGTTTGGTGTTTCTGTTTTGATTGTGGCTCCAGTATTGACGGCCTCTTTTTGTTTAACGCCATAACCAACAACCACACTTTCCTCTAAATCGGTTTCATCGGCTACCGTCATAGGTGTAATCACTTCTTCTTCAACTATATTTGATTCAACTTGAACTCCTGGAACACTTGCGACTCTGGCATATTGTCTCGATGCCTTAAATCGAGCTATACCACCATTCCCAAAATAAAACCCAAACCAATTCCATTGATCATAGCCTTGATGCTTATAATTCAGGCGAAACCTATCTTGGTACACCCTAAAATTCCCTGTGCCAAAACTACGGTTCGCATTGTTACTACTAAAGGCATAATAGTTAGGTTGATCAATAGGCCTAAACTGCCATTGATGTGGTTTAAATTGATCCAATGACGCGTCATACATACTGGCCAACAACTCTGCACTTACCTTATCGCCTTGTGGTCCCTTAATTTTAAATGACCAAGTTTCATCGGTGCCCGGTTGTAATTTATTACGAAACGTCAGTGTTTCAATTTCTAAATCCGTTTTTGGATAGGGCACATTTATAGTTTGTGTACCCGATTGGTAACTATTAAAAACAGCAAAACTGTAATGTACCACAAAGCCCCCCAAATCATTTTCCGTTACTGGAATCGTAATTATTTTTTTATTGTTGTTGAGTTGGATCACCTCAGTGCGGATAATGTTTTTATCCTTTTCCACGGATAGAGTAACATTCAAATTTTGGGCAGAGGACCCAATGGTTATTTGAGCCGTTTCACCAATGGCATAGGAAGCTTTGTCCGTAGTAATGGTAAACAATTCGTTATCGGCAGGGGCTTTATCGTCGTTGCTAAATACTATGGTTCGTGTTTCATCTTTTAACAATTGCCCAAACTTGTCCTTGCTTTCTAAAGTGATGAGGTATTTGCCCGATTGCCACTTTTTAATCTTGCCTAATTTCAATGTTTTGGAATCCCCGGTGTCAAAGGATTTTTCCCAAACCAAATCGCCTTTTTCCCAATTATTGGAGTTGTGCTCATCGGTATAAGCATCGTGCGGAAATAAGGTCTTAAATTCTTCTTTTGAAAAGGTCTGGTAATCAGGAGCAGGCCAAGGACGTTTTCTCAAAACGTTTTCAGGGGCTTTCAGTTTGTAGATTTTCACCACACCTTTTGCTGGCACAAATTCCCCGTTGAGGTTTTTGGTATCAATGCTCAGTTCGTGGTCTTTTTTGGTTTTGTCTAAACGTTCGGCCAAACTCAAATTGGCGGTCATCGCATGATAGCCTACATTTACTATGATAGTTGCGCTTCGGGTTTCACCATTCAAATCGGTAACATCGGCCGTGATTTCATAATTAAAAATGGGCAAACTGCTTCTGTCCGCACTTTGGTCTGGGATAGCCTTAAATATGATTTCAAATTCTCCTTTGTCATCTGTAATGGTTTCGCCATGGGTAATTTCTTGTGGCTCGGTTTGAAACCAAGGGCGGTACCAAAAATACCAGCGCGGATATTGCACTTTTCTATGCACGCGATATACCACTTTGGCATCGGTAATATTGCTACCGGCATAGGCTAATGCATTGCCTTTTATCGTTATGGAATCATTTACTTTAAAGGTGTCTGTAATAGGATTAAATTTAGTTTCAAACTTTGGGCGTTTGTATTCTTCAACAGAGAAATAATAGTTGTTTTTTAAACGCAGTCCTGGAGAATGGATTTGAATGTTATATTGTCCATTAAGGCCATTGTTGGGTAAGATAAACTCGCCTGAAACAGAGCCAAAATCATTAGTAGTCAATTCTTGCTGACTAACAATTTCTCTATTTACATTAAAAAGGGTAACTAGTAGATTTTCTTTTTCAAGTACTTCTGATTTCCCATGTTCAGTTTTTATCGCAATACCTTTAAAATAAGTAGTTTGCCCAGGCCTGTATATACTTCTATCCGTAAACAAAAAGGATTCGTAAGACACGGTTTCCTTTTTGTCCTCATAATAACGGTTTAAATAATAATCACCAAAATAGGCAACCTCATTGGCAAAGGTCACTTTCAGTTTCACATTTCTATACCAATCGTTGTGCTTTCCAATTTTGATTTGACCCAATTCATTTGTGCTGTAATTATTGGAATGTTCCGTTCTCGAGCCACTTTTATAATAGGTCATTTTTATATCTGCGTTCGCGATTGGCGCACCAGTATTCCTGTCAATAATTTGAAAAACTTGATGCGTGCGGGTATCATGTTCTGCCAAGGCCATATTGGTAACTTGCACATGGGCAAAGGCGAAGTTGTTGGGGCCATCTTTATCGGTTGTCGCTACCAAAAGATATCTGCCATTGTCCAGTTTTGGTAGTAGCACCTCAGTAGTATGCTGTTGATAATCGCCCTCATTTTTCAGTTGGCTTTCCCACGATGTTGTGGCCTCCAACTTTTGAATAAAATCCCATTGCTCCTCTTGGCGATAGGTATTGTTAAATTTTTTAAATGCTCTTTCCGATAATTTGTAGGCTTTAAATTGAAGGGTGTTTAAGTTTTTATAGCGTACCAAAACCCGAGCGTCTTTTTGGATGGGTAAAGCCAATTCCGAAGTGACCTGGATGGTATGTTGTTCGATTTGGGACTTTAAAATTTTGCATTTGTCGGCACCCTTGCTTTTAGGGAATTTGGCCATAACGCTATTGCAAATCTCGATGGCATTTTTGGCTTTCTCCCGATAACTGTCGGGACGATATTCTTCCTTCTTTTGAGGTATGTAATTTTTGCTTTGCTCGTAGTAAACAGAGGCAATTTCAAAATTATAAAGTGCCGAAACTTCATGGCTTTGCAAGCGAATACTTTCAGATTTTAAGGTTTCTAATAAGAGCGCTTCTGTATCATTAAAAATGGCATGTTGACTTACAAATTTTATACGTTCAATATTGACAGTCGCTAAAGCTTCTGGTGATTCATCATTCAAATGAAACCCAATTAAATTTTGATAAATCTTAAGGGCATTCAGTTGTAATGAAGAGGTGTCTTTTGAACTGATTTCCAAAGTAGAAAATGTTTTAGCCTCCTCTAAAAACTTGGGGTCATCAATTTCAAATTTATATGCGGGTTTCGTAATATGGGTTTCATCCGTTTTATAAAATTGAAGGGCACTATGTGATAAGAAATCAAATAATGTGGGGCGATAAATTTTTGAATCCTTTTGCTCGTGCAACAATGAGTTGTATGTCTTCAAATCTTCCTGCTGGAGCATCAAACCATTATCCAAAGACTTTTGAAAATGCAGATGAATTTCTTCAAAAAGTGTTTGCAGGTCCCATGTCCTGAAATCTTCAATATCTACTTTTTCAGAAGTTTTGGTGCGGTTATAAAATTTCCATCGGTTTTGCTGGAAATATTGCCAGTACAGATTAGCCAAAATGCTTTCCAGAATATTTTTAACAGGGAATGAACTGGATTCAATTTCACTTTTAAAATCATGGATAATGTTTAATTGGGCATTTTCCTCTAAAACCAAAGCGTATTTACTTTTGAAGAGCATGGTTTTGATCACCTGAGGATGGTTCTCATTTATTTTGGCAAGTTGGGCAATATCCTCAACAACGTTCAAGGCTGACTTGGGAAGGCCATCGGTTTCAAATTTTTCGACCTGAGTCCATAAATCCTTATAGTTGGGGCTTTGGGCTTGCGAAACGATAGAAAACAATAGCATCATAAGTAAAAAAAGGGGATGTTTCATCTCTGTAAATTTGTATCAAACTACGTTCAAAAGCCGTTCCAAAAAACAATAATTGGGTGAAAGCTTCCGTTGGATGAGTGAAGTTAATCATTTTGGCTTTAAAGTGGTTCATCTCAAGATGACTTAAATGCTAAATCTTAAGATTATCCTAATCGATTAAAAATCTAGCTTCAAAGCCTTATTTTTGCAGTAGCTATCCCCTAAATGTATGATGCGATTTGTTCTGTTTTTATTATTTCCGCTGTTGTGTGTATCACAACAAAGTTTGGATGAGGTGGAATCGCTTTTCGAAAAAAAACAGTTCAAAACCGCAGAAACCCTTATCAAAAATAAATTGGACAAACACCCCGAAAATTTAAGAGCTATTGAGCTTTTGGGTGACCTTTACGGCCATCAAGAACAATGGGAAAATGCTGCGGACGAGTTTGAAAAACTGGTGGAGGCCAAACCCAATGTGGCCAATTACCACTATAAGTACGGCGGAGCCTTGGGTATGAAGGCCTTGGAAAACAAGTTGATGGCTATTGGTTTTATTGGGGATATCAAATCGTCTTTTGCAAAGGCAGCCGAATTAGATAAAACCCACATCAATGCGCGTTGGGCACTTGTGGAACTTTACATGCAATTGCCTGCGATTTTTGGAGGTAGTAAGAGTATGTCTTTGAAATATGCCGAGGAGTTGGGAAACCTGTCGAAGGTAGATGGCTATCTCGCCAAAGGTTATGTTTACGAGTATGATGACGAACCTGAACTTGCCGAAAAGTATTATAAAATGGCTATTGGTGAGGGCGGATCGTTAACTTGTTTTGATAAACTGACGCGGTTTTACGAAAACAAAAACCAACCCGAAAACGCCATTAAAACCATACAGGAAGCTCATAAAAAACATCAGCGGAATGCTTTGCATTATCAAATCGGAAAAGTGGCCGCCGAGTACAATGTGGAATTGGAAAAAGGGGAGCATTGCCTAAAAGTATATCTGAAAAATTATTCAGCTGAGGACGGTGTGCCAAAGGCTTGGGCGCATTATCGATTGGCTCAGATACATACCTACAAAAACAATAAAACTAAAGCCTTGGAGCACATAGATTTGGCTTTAGCCGAATTGCCTAAAATAAAGCCGTTCAAAGTGCAGCGCGAAAAGATTTTGATGTTGTAGCAATCTCGCGCAAAGGCGCAAAGTCGCCAAGAGTTTGGTAGCGTATATTTTTATCTCCATGAAATGTGTCTAACTAAATTTGCAGAGTTTGTATTTCAATTTTAGTCCCTGATTACTTTGCGTCTTAGCGCCTTTGCGCGAAAATTTTAAGACAGTGATTTTGGTCTTCCGTCATCGGTCTTCCGTCATTTTTGAACCTTAAACTTTGAACTTTAAACTTAGAGTTTGATATTTGCTACATGAACGTACATTTTATAGCCATTGGCGGTGCAGCCATGCACAATCTGGCCTTAGCCCTTCACAATAAAGGATACCGTGTAACTGGTAGCGACGATACTATTTTTGAACCCTCAAAATCCCGGTTGGAAGCCAAAGGATTGCTCCCCGAAACATTCGGTTGGTATCCCGAAAAAATCACTGAGGATTTGGATGCCGTTGTATTGGGCATGCATGCTAAGGCGGATAATCCCGAGTTGCTCAAAGCTCAGGAATTGGGTCTAAAAATTTATAGTTATCCCGAATTTTTGTACGAGCAATCCAAACATAAAACCCGAGTGGTAATTGGCGGAAGCCATGGCAAAACTACGATTACCTCTATGATTTTGCATGTGATGCATTATCACGATAGGGATGTGGATTATATGGTTGGCGCACAATTGGAAGGTTTTGACGTGATGGTAAAATTGACTGAGGATAACGATTTTATCGTTTTGGAAGGTGACGAATATTTAAGTTCACCGATTGACCGCAGGCCGAAATTCCATTTGTACAAACCGAATATTGCACTGATAAGTGGCATCGCTTGGGATCACATTAATGTATTTCCCACTTATGACAACTACGTGGAACAGTTTAGCATTTTTGTGGATTCCATTGTAAACGGGGGCAGTATCAATTACAATGAAGAAGACTCAGAAGTCAAGCGGGTAGTGGAAGCCAGTACCAATACTATTAGGAAAATTCCATACCAAACGCCATCTTATAAAGTAGAAAACGGACAAACCCTGTTGGAAACCCCTGAGGGAGACTTACCCATCGAAATTTTTGGAAAGCATAACCTCAATAATTTGTCCGGCGCCAAATGGATTTGTCAGCACATGGGTGTGGACGAGGATGATTTTTATGAAGCCATTTCCACATTTAAAGGTGCCAGCAAGCGCCTTGAAAAAATAGCCGAAGGCAAAAATAGTGTGGCTTTTAAGGATTTCGCCCATTCGCCTAGCAAAGTTGAAGCTACAACAAAGGCCGTAAAAGAGCAGTACCACAACCGAACTTTGGTGGCCTGTTTGGAACTGCACACTTATAGTAGTCTCAATGCAGAATTTTTAAAAGAATACAAAGGGGCTTTAGATGCCGCCGATGTTGCGGTGGTATTTTATTCGCCGCACGCCGTAGAAATCAAAAAACTGGAGGAAGTTACCCATCAACAAATCGCAGATGCTTTTCAACGAGATGACTTAATCATTTACACCAATCCAGACGATTTTAAAGAATTTCTCTTTTTCCAAGATTTTAATAACAAAGCCTTGCTGTTGATGAGTTCTGGGAATTATGGTGGTTTGGATTTTGACGAAGTTAAAGGCTTAATCAATTAACTGTATTGTCATCCTGAACTTGATTCAGGATCTTGTAAATTATTCAACAATGGATTCCGCATCAAGTGCGGAATGACAAGCGGTTTGAATTTTGGGGAGGTGAAAGATATAATTGAATAGCTGTAATCCTGAACTTGATTCAGGATATCAATAACACATTCGTGTCAGATGCCGCATGACACTTCGTCTACGCTCAATGTCTGCGGGGAATGACAAAAAAATTGGGTTCTGAGGAGGTTGATGGAATCAAAAAATATAAGCCCCTTTGTTAATCTCACTTAAAAGCTCATCATCCAAACGCACATAAGTATTGCTTTTTGGGAGCATCGCATAAACTGTGTCACTACAATTAAAACCTTCTTTCTTTAAATCCGATTTTTTGATTTTATGGGTATGGGTAAAATCCATTTCGTCTTTCATCCTTATAAATATTGGAACGGCATATCTCGGCAACTTTTTCAATAGGTAATCGGCTATTGCCTCTACATTAAATGGTTCATTCTGATCTTTTAAAATAGTTGCCATCCCCGCCCTTCCGTCATTATTTGGAATTTGCACCCCATAAACGGCACTCATCTCGACACATCCCAAGTTGCAAAGCACGCCTTCAACTTCTGCTGTAGCCACATTTTCACCTTTCCACCGGAAGGTGTCCCCAATTCTATCCACAAACCTGGCATGCCTGTATCCAATGTCCTGAAGCAGGTCGCCGCTGTTAAACCATTGGTCGCCCTGTTTAAATACGTTCCTGAGAATTTTGCCTTCATTTTTCGTTTTATTAACATAGCCGTCAAACACAAATGCTTCGCTTATTTCGGAAATCAATAGTCCGGTTTCGCCTTTCTGTACTGGAATGAGGAATCCATTTTGGTCTTTAATCGTGGCGTCATTTTCCACATCATATTTTACAATTTTGAATTTTTGAGGCGACCACCCAACTGTGCAATCTAAATTCAAAGTATTGGTAAACCCAACATTGCCATCAGCTGCGCCATACAATTCGTAAACGCCATCTATGTTAAATCGCTTTTTAAACTGATGCCAAATATCCGGCCTCAGCCCATTTCCGATTATTTTTTTAATAAGGTGCGCCCTGTCCAAATCCGATTCCGGGGCATTCAGGAGATAGCGACACAATTCTCCAATGTAGATAAAGGCACTAACGTTATACTTGCTGACATCCTTCCAAAAATGAGTGACTGAAAATTTTCTTCGCATCACCATGGCGCAAGGTCCCGAAAGTGTTATAGACCAACCCACGATAAGTGCGTTGGTGTGGTAAAAAGGTAGTGGCACGTACATCACATCGTTTGGGTTGAGGTTCATATTCACCTTGCCAAACCAATAGTAAGCCGACAGCCATTTTTTATGTGTTTGTCGCGAGGCTTTGGGCAATCCTGTGGTGCCAGAGGTAAAAACATAGGCATACACCTGACCTGCTTTTATGTTTTGTGTGGTTGATGGATTGTTTGAATTAGCATTAACCAAAGTCTCTTTTAGATTCACGTAACCTGTTGGGCAATCATTCAATCCGGCATCGCTAATCCAGTAATACTTGTGGTTTGAAGCATTGGAAAGCGATGATTTCACTTCTTCAAAATTCGAAATCAACTCCTCCCCAACAAAGAAGTGGGTGGATGTCGCAAGCTCGATAGAATGGATAAGTACCTCTCCTTTTTGATTTGGGTTGATGAGCGAAATGATGGCTCCGATTTTTGCGCAGGCCGTAATTAAGAACAAAAGTTCAGGCCTGTTTTCTAAAATGACAATAACCGTTTCGTTGTTTTTAACGCCTAATTCTAGGAGGTAATTGGCATATCTATTGGAGATTTCATTGAACTGCTTATAGGTATAGGTTTGGTTGTCAAATTGCAGTGCGATGGTACTTCCATGGTTTTCGGCGTTGTATTCAATAATCTTCCCAATCGATTGAAGGCTTTCAGGAGTGATGCTTTTGGCTTTTTTGATATTTTTTATAAATCGCGGCAACTGAGGAACAAGTTTTACGATTTTCCCAAAAACCTGAAGGAAGCTTAAGGTATTGTTTTCGTCTTTTTTAGGCATATTTGTATTGGTTGGTTGATAATGGAAAGGAGTTTAAGTTTTGTTTTATTCAAGCAAATAGGTTGTAGAATTCAAGGTAGTTGAAATATTTAATAAGAGCAATTTTCTTCTCGATAATTACTGCAATAACAACTGTTAATAACCTCCCTCCAAATGTTTAAAAAGGTTTTCTTTATTAACTGTTTTAATTTTGTAAATTTGCCTGCGTTTATAAGCGCATCATGGCATCCAACACAAAGTATATTTTCGTAACCGGAGGGGTTACATCTTCATTAGGTAAAGGCATTATCGCCGCGTCGTTAGCTAAACTATTACAGGCACAAGGGTACAGGGTTACCATCCAAAAATTGGACCCGTATATCAATGTGGATCCAGGAACGCTAAACCCCTACGAACATGGGGAATGCTACGTGACCGAGGATGGGGCCGAAACCGATTTGGATTTGGGCCATTACGAGCGCTTTTTAAACGTACCCACCAGCCAGGCCAATAACGTTACCACAGGCCGTATTTACCAAAGCGTGATTGAAAAGGAACGAGAGGGGAAGTTTTTAGGGAAAACCGTTCAGGTCGTACCGCACATTACGGATGAAATAAAGCGTAGGGTGCAGTTGTTGGGTAAGTCCGGCGACTATGATATCGTGATTACCGAAATCGGAGGGACCGTCGGTGATATCGAATCCCTACCGTACATCGAAGCCGTGCGTCAGCTGCGTTGGGATTTGGGTGAGCACAATGGTATTGTGATTCATTTAACCTTGGTGCCATATCTGTCTGCTGCCGGCGAATTAAAAACGAAACCCACGCAGCATAGTGTAAAAACATTAATGGAAAGTGGGATTCAAGCGGATGTTCTGGTATGTAGAACCGAACATCATCTACCGAAGGAACTTAAAAGAAAATTAGCTTTGTTCTGTAACGTAACGGTGGAATCTGTGATCCAATCCATAGACGCTTCTACCATTTATGATGTGCCTAATTTGATGTTGAAGGAAGGCTTGGATAAGGTGGTATTGGGAAAGCTGAATTTAGAAAGTACCAAACCCGATATTTCCAGTTGGAACAAATTTGTGCACCGTTTTAAAAATCCGAAAAGCGAAGTACATATTGGACTTATTGGAAAATATGTGGAATTACAGGATTCCTATAAATCCATTTTAGAGTCGTTTATCCATGCGGGTGCGGCCAACAACGTAAAGGTGATTGTGGAATCTGTGCATTCCGAATATTTGAACGATGACAATGTGAATGTGATGCTGTCCCATTTGGATGGTGTAGTGGTGGCACCAGGTTTTGGTGAGCGCGGGATTGAAGGGAAAATTACTGCTGTTCAATATGTTAGAGAGCATAATGTTCCATTTTTAGGTATTTGCTTGGGCATGCAAATGGCCGTTATTGAATTTGCCCGAAACGTCCTCAATTTGAAAAGCGCCAATTCCACGGAAATGGATCCAGATACCTTGCACCCCGTTATTGATTTAATGGAGGAGCAAAAAAATATCAAAAACAAAGGAGGTACGATGCGTTTGGGTGCTTGGGATTGTGCATTGATGCCAGGTAGCAAAGTCGAAAAAATATATAAAACAGAACATATTAAGGAACGACACAGGCACCGTTACGAATTCAATAGCGATTACCGCTATCAAATTGAAAAGGGAGGCATGCAGGCTACAGGCTTAAACCCAAAAACCGATTTGGTGGAGATTGTTGAACTATCCGATCACCCTTGGTTTATTGGTGTGCAGTATCATCCAGAGTATAAGAGCACCGTAGCCAATCCGCATCCATTGTTCGTAGATTTTGTAAAGGCGGCCGTAAAACATAAAAATGCAAAGTAGTGCCATTGTGGCATACTACAGTAGATTGGACAGTTTTTTGACAAGTGAAATTGTTCTCTCCTTTTAAAGGAGTTGAAACTTAAATTATGGAAGAAAAGAAATTAGATATTAATTCCATTATCGGTTTTGTACTGATTTTTGGGATTTTGGCGTATATGCTGTGGCAGAACCAACCTACACCTGAGGAGTTGGAAGCCCAAGAAAAGGCAAAACAGGAACAGGTTGAAGCCGAAAAAAAGGCCAAAGAAGTAGAAACAACATTTGAAACCACTGCTGAAGATTTTAAAGTTGGTGCTGTGGATTCGCTTCAACAAATTGAACTCACAAACAAATTAGGCGCTTTTGCGCATTCTGCGATTCATGCCACGGACGAAAGTACCAAAGTGGAAAGTGACATTTTAGAATTGACCTTCAACAACAAAGGAGGCTACCTTTCCGAAGTGAAATTAAAGGAATTTGTCGATTTTAAATCGGACCCAATTTATCTGATTAAGGATAACAATGCCCTTTTCAACATTAATTTTGGAACCACCGACAACCGTATTTTAAATACCAAGGATTTATATTTTGAGCCATCCATAACCAAAAATGAAGGGAATACTGTAGTATCTATGAAACTAAAGGTTTCGGATGCAAAGTTTTTGGAGTATCGCTACGATATCAAGGATGGGGATTATATGATCGACTTCTCTATCCGTTCGCAAGGGTTGAGCAATGTGCTAAACAGTTCGCATGCCATCAATTTGGATTGGAAACTAAAAGGCTATCGCCATGCAAAAAGTATTTCCTATGAAAATAGATATACTGATATCCATTACGACTACGACGATGGCAAGGACGATTACACCGGCCCACGGGATGCGGATGAAACCGTTGAAGACGTGACTTGGATTGGCTATAAGCAACACTTCTTTTCCTCGGTACTATTAACCGACACACCATTTAAAACGGTCAATCTTAAGTCCAAGGATTTGGTGGAAGACGAGGCAATTGATACGCTGTACACCAAAAGTTTTGCATCAACCATTCCACTAGAGTTAAAGGGTGGCGAGTTGAACGAAACCATGGATTGGTATTACGGCCCAAGTGATTTTAAAATCCTAAACGCTTATGACAGGAATCTGGATGAGTTGGTGCCACTTGGCTGGGGTATTTTCGGTTGGATCAACCGATATGTCTTCATGCCGTTATTTAGCTTTTTGGGTGGATTTATGCCTTACGGTATTGCGATTATCGTAATGACCATTTTGGTAAAAATCTTATTGTCTTTCGTACAGTACAAGCAGTTCTTATCTCAGGCAAAATTGAAAATCCTGAAACCAGAATTGGATGCCATCCGTGAAAAGCACAAGGACAATAAAATGAAGGCACAGCAGGAAACCATGGCGTTGCAGACCAAGGCTGGGGCCAGTCCGTTAGCAGGGTGTTTGCCGGCGCTGATACAGTTGCCTGTGTTTTATGCATTGTTCCAGTTTTTCCCTTCGGCCTTTGATCTAAGGCAAAAAAGCTTTCTTTGGGCTGACGATTTATCGTCCTATGATACCGTAGCCAACTTGCCGTTCAATATTCCATTTTATGGAGACCATGTCAGTTTGTTTCCAATATTGGCATCCGTCGCTATTTTCTTTTATATGCAATTGACCACTGGTCAAAATGTTCAGGCGCAACCGCAACAAGAAGGTATGCCAGACATGGGAAAAATGATGAAGTACATGATGTATTTCTCGCCAATCATGATGCTGTTCTTCTTTAACAACTATGCCTCTGGATTGAGTTTGTATTACTTCATTTCGAATTTGATCAGTATCGGAATCATTTTGGTGATTAAGAATTATATTTTGGACGAGGATAAAATCCATGCCCAAATCCAGGAGAAGAAAAAGAAGCCGAAAAAGGAAAGCAAGTTTCAGGCTAAAATGAAACAGATGATGGAGCAGGCCGAACAACAGAAGCAGGCGCAACAGAAGCGCAAGAAGTAGCGACCGATTAAGTCGTAACAGTACTTTCTTTATTATTAAAAGACAATTCCTCCCCTTAAATAAGGGGAGGTGCCAACAGGCGGAGGGGTTTTCTCAGCCCTTAAAACCACTAGGGTATTTTCAAAAGAGGTATTCACAAGAATTTCCAAAACTCAACGTTTTCAAACTATAAATTTCCTTTTATGAAAAAGTTTGTTATATCCTTATTTTTATTATGTTTTGCATTCTCATCTGCCCAAAATAGCAATCAATTTGATAGTAACGGCAAACGTCACGGCATTTGGAAAAAGCATTTTGAAGGCACTAAAGTGCTACGCTATACAGGCAAGTTCCATCATGGAAAGGAAATCGGCACTTTCAAATTCTATAAAAACATCAAAGGGAAACCGGTGCTATCCGCTACACGGGATTTCAAAGATAATAGTGCTATTGCAGACGTAAAATTTTATACTTCAAAAGGAAAGATAATCAGTGAAGGCCAAATGAACGGTAAAATCTATATTGGCACTTGGAAATACTTCCAAAAGGATTCTGATAAATTATTGATATTGGAACATTACAATGACAAGGGCCAATTGGATGGCGAACGATTTGTGTACTACGAAAATGGAGAAATAGCTGAAAAGCAGCATTACAAAGATGGTGTCCTCCATGGAGAGGCTATTAATTATTCACTGAAGGGTATTGTTTTAAAAACCTTTATTTATGAAAATGGTGAGCTACACGGTCCATCAAAATATTATAATCCCAAAGGAGAGCTGATAGTGCAGGGGCAGTACAGAAAAGGTAAAAAACATGGGATTTGGAACTACTTTGAAAGCGGGGAGTTAAGCTATACTAAGAATTTTACCGTAGAAGGGAAGTATAAGCCAAAATAAAAAGCCCCTTAAATTGCTTTAAGGGACCCTTCTTCATAGACAATTCTTATTAAAACTTGCCTATACTAAACAAACCAAACTAAACTAAATATCTTAATCTAAATTAGGTAAAGCTACCTTATTTAATACGTGGATTACACCATTTCCTGCTTGCACGTCCACGGCTACTATTCCAATATCGGAGTTTTCCGCACCGTCCGTTACATCAGCAATATTTCCATTTGTACCAGGTAAATTGATTGTTAAAGACTGACCTTGTAGTGTTGGAGCTACCGTTTGTGATGGGTCTAAATCTCCAGATTGCACATTTGCACCACCGACTACATGATGTAGTAGCACTTGTGTCAATACGCTCTCTTCAGGTACTGTGATTGCTGCGAAAGCATCATTAACAGGTGCAAATACTGTAAAAGGAGGATTAAGCATATCACCGTTTCCACCTTCCGTTCTAGCCAATACTTGCTCAAAAGGAGTTCCAGGAGTTAACGTTGTTAAAGCAGTAACCAAAGTTGAGAAATTAGGATCGGCTAAAGCAAAGGTTACCACAGTTGGAATCGTGATTACTTCACTTATGCCATGGATAATCCCATTTGTGGCTACAATGTCTGGTGCAGTTACGGTTGACATTCCATTGAATACTACAGCATCGTCAACTACTCTATAATATAAACTGATATTTGCATCATTAGGGCCAGTAGCTAATGTATTGGTGTAATCTGCTCCTGCACCAATGATATCGGAAGCTTGCACAATATCACCTATTACATGGTTTAGTAAGGTATTTACTAAAGCATCTCCAGATGGAATGGCAGGCAAATTGCTGAAAGCATTGTTATCTGGCGCCAAAACAGTCATGGTTCCAGGGCTACTTAGCACAGTTACTAAATCTGGGGTAAGGGCTCCTGTTAAGGTGCTGAAATTAGAATTTGCGGTAGCTAATGTGGCAATTGTTGGTAATCCAATTACGGCATCTACAACGTGAATGATACCATTTGTGGCATCAATATTTGCATTATTTAAATCTACATTGGAAACCCCATTTAATGTTACACCACTTGACAAATCTACGAACATACTAAGGTTTAAACCTGTTCCTTCTTGAGTAGCTAACGTTTTTATGTAAGAGGTACTTAAACTTGAAGATGGGAATTCACCATCTATAACATGATTTAATAGCACCTGCGTCAATACATCTACTGGAACATCATTAATCGAGCTAAAATTATTAGCTGTTAAAAATGCGTCAAAAGCTGTATTTGAGGGAGCAAAAACAGTGAATTGCCCTGGACCATCTAAAGTTCCAACAAGATTCGCGCGTTGCAAAGCTTGGACAAGAGTGGTTAAGCCTGGGCTTGCCTGAGCAATTTCGGCTATTGTTTCTGGAGTAAAAGTAACCGTGTTATCATCATCTAGATCACACGATACTAAAAATGTTACAGCTAGGAGACTTAGCGCTAATTTTTTAAGGATTTTTAATGCATTCATTTTCATAAGAATTTTAAATTGTTTAGCAAAAATATAAATAAGTTAAACAAAAATCCAAATAATGTTTCATAAAATTTTCAAAAAGTTAAACAAAATATCAATTTTGTGCATTTCATCGATGTTTTTCATTTTAACAGAAGTGATGAAATTCCGTATCTTTGTGGGCTAAAATTTTTGATAATCCATAATGAAACGTGTTGTAGTTGGTCTTTCTGGTGGTGTAGATTCTAGCGTTGCTGCATATTTGTTGAAGGAGCAAGGTTATGAGGTGATTGGCCTGTTTATGAAGAACTGGCATGACGATTCTGTGACTATTTCCAACGAATGCCCTTGGTTAGATGACAGTAATGATGCCATGTTGGTGGCTGAAAAATTAGGAATTCCTTTTCAGACTATTGATTTGAGTGAACAATATAAAGAACGTATTGTGGATTACATGTTCAAGGAATATGAAAAGGGGCGAACACCCAATCCGGATGTGCTGTGCAATAGGGAAATCAAGTTTGATGTTTTTATGAATATTGCCTTGGAGTTGGGAGCCGATTATGTGGCCACAGGTCATTATTGCAGAAAAGGGACTATTCAAAACGATGGAGAAACCATATATCGGTTATTGTCAGGCGCGGATCATAATAAGGACCAATCCTATTTTTTATGTCAATTGTCGCAAGAACAATTATCCAAAGCATTGTTTCCAATAGGAGAATTAACAAAACCTGAAGTTAGGGAACTAGCTACAAGATTGGATTTGGTTACGGCTGAAAAGAAGGATTCGCAAGGCTTATGCTTTATAGGAAAGGTAAAACTACCCGATTTTTTGCAACAGCAGCTAAAGCCGAAGGATGGAGTTATAGTCGAGGTTTCGGAAGATAAAGGACTTTATTCAAATAAAGCTAGTGAGTTCGCTTCAAAAGAAGAAGAGCTGGAATATCTATCGAGAAAGATTGAGTATTCTATTAGAGATGGCGAAATCGTCGGTAAACATCAAGGTGCCCACTACTTCACCAAAGGGCAACGTAAAGGATTGGCCGTTGGTGGCACACCAGAGCCGTTATTCGTAATTGATACTGATGTTGAGGAGAATGTGATTTACACGGGCCAAGGCAAAAACCACCCTGGATTGTTGAAAAAAGCACTTTTTATCAATAATGATGAACTTCACTGGATACGAGAGGATATGGCTTTAAAAGCAGGTGAAACGATGCAGGTTCAGGCTAGGATTCGATACAGACAACCCTTGCAAAAAGCTACTTTACATAAGGTTGAAAACGGTTTGTATATTGAATTTGAACAATTTCAATCCGCAATAACAGAAGGGCAGTTTGCCGCGTGGTATATTGATGAGGAACTTATAGGTTCTGGAGTAATTTCGTAACTTAGTGATTCCAAATCGCTGTTTATGAAGAATTTTACTTTTCTCATCCTCTTTTATTTCACTTCATTTATATTGAATTCTCAAGAAGAAGCATGGGTGTATTTAATGGATAAGGAAAATGTAGCCATGTCCATTGCCAATCCCATTACCATTTTAACTCAGAAGGCCATTGATAGAAAAAATCGCCATGGCGTCAGTATTGATGCCCGCGATGTACCGGTAAACGAAAGCTATATAACACAATTAAAAAATGCCACGGGAATTACCGTGATGGCGAAGTCCAAATGGTTTAATGCCGTACACGTCAGGGGAAGTCAAACTGATATCGAAGCTCTTGAAAACCTAAGTTTTGTGGATTCGGTGGAGTTTGCGGACAGAAGCTTGAACACCAATAAATTTTCAAATGAAAAAAATAAATCTAAGTTGGAAACCCAATTGACCACTTTCAATTACGGCAATGCGACCAACCAAATTGAAATGTTTAATGGGGACGATTTGCATCTGGATAACTATACCGGTACGGGCATGACTATTGCGCTTTTGGATGCCGGGTATCCCAATGTGAATACGATGACTTCCTTCCAAAGGTTACGGGATGCAGGAAATTTTTTGGGGAGCTATGATTTTGTAGGCAGGGATACCGATATTTATTCTGGTACAACAAGTAACCATGGTACATTGGTATTCAGCGATATGGCTGGTTATATTGAAAATCAATTTGTGGGTACGGCTCCTGACGCCTCCTATTATTTATTTATCACGGAGGATGCTACCAGCGAAACCCCAGTTGAAGAAAGCTATTGGGTGGAAGCAGCGGAGCGTGCAGATAGTTTGGGTGTGGACATCATTAATACATCGTTGGGCTACTCAGATTTTGATGGAACCAAATATGACTATTCTCAAGCAGATATGAACGGAGCTACAACATTTATTACCAGAGGAGCAAACATTGCTTTTGAAAAAGGGTTGTTGTGTGTGAATTCTGCTGGTAATTCCGGGGCTTGGGGTATTACTGCGCCGGCCGATTCACCAAACGTACTAACCATAGGTGCCGTAAATGCTTCAGGCACCTATGCCAGTTTTAGCTCGGTGGGGACTGCGTATCAACCTACCCAAAAACCGGATATTGTGGCGCAAGGCCAGGCCAGTTATGTGATTTCAGAAAATGATATCATTTTTACTGCAAATGGGACCTCGTTTAGCTCACCAATTTTAGCAGGAGGCGTGGCCTGTTTGTGGCAAGCTTTGCCCAATAAAACCAATGCCGAAATCATGCAATTGGTTCGGGAATCGGCGTCCCAATTCAGTTCGCCAGATAATTTTCTGGGTCATGGCATTCCTAATTTAAAATCGGCATTGGATACTGCTTTATCCGTTGATGAAAATGCTCTTACAGAATCCAGTATCAACATCTTTCCCAATCCTGTGGCCGACAAGCTTTTCATTAAATTTTCAGCGGATGAAGGAAGCCTTCGACTATTTGATATTTCGGGTAGATATCTCAGAACACATGCTTTGATTTCAAATAGGAATACACTTGATATGTCCTATCTAGCTAAAGGGATATATTTGGCGGAAGTACAGCTTGAAACCGTTTCTAAAACCTTCAAAATCATAAAACAATAATGCCGAATCGTATAACCGAACTTTTCAATATAAAATACCCCATTATCCAAGCGGGTATGGTTTGGAACAGTGGTTGGCGTTTGGCGTCCGCGGCAAGCAATTCTGGTATTCTTGGTTTGATCGGTGCCGGATCCATGTATCCCGAAGTGTTGCGGGAGCATATTCAAAAGTGCAAAAAAGCTACGGACAAACCTTTCGGAGTGAATGTGCCAATGCTTTATCCTGACATCGAAAAAATCATGGATATCATTGTGTCGGAAGGAGTTAAAATCGTTTTTACTTCTGCCGGAAATCCAAAAACTTGGACAGGTTGGTTGCAGGAACGAGGTATTACTGTAGTGCATGTGGTAAGCAGTGTAAAGTTTGCACTGAAAGCCCAAGAAGCTGGAGTGGATGCCATTGTTGCCGAAGGTTTCGAGGCCGGTGGGCATAACGGTCGGGACGAAACGACTACGCTAACGTTAATCCCGATGGTCAAAGAGCAGATTAAGATTCCTTTAATTGCGGCGGGAGGCATTGCAACCGGGCGCGCCATGTTGGCCTGTATGATTTTAGGAGCAGATGGTGTTCAGATTGGAAGTCGATTTGCCGCTAGTGAAGAAAGTTCGGCGCATGAAGCCTTTAAAAAAGCCATAGTTGATGCCAAGGAAGGGCATACCCAATTGACTTTAAAGGAACTCGCACCTGTGCGATTGATTAAAAATAAGTTTTATCAGGATGTCCAGGAACTGTACAAAAAAAGCCCAAGTGTTGAAGTGTTGAGGGGGCTCCTTGGAAGAGGGCGTGCCAAAAAAGGCATGTTTGAAGGGGATTTGGAGGAAGGCGAATTGGAGATTGGACAAATATCAGGGATGATACATGATATAAAACCTGTTGAAACTATTGTTCGAGATATTTTGAGCGAATTTGAGGAGGCAAGGACTAATCCGGAGCATTTCAAATTTTAAAATAAAAAAGGGAAAACCAAAATTTTCCCTTTTCAAATATCGAAACTCGAGCTCTTATTTTTTAAATCCCTTTTAAAATGAAAGCCAGTAGTTCCTTTATGCTATTAGTTTCTTTGAGACGTTTATTACCAAAGCAAAGGTAAGAAAACACATGTTTTCTCCAGAACTTTTTAACTAAAATTATTAACATATGTTAATAAGTGTAAATTTCTAAAATGCGTACTACCTAATTCGGTAAAGCCACCCGTAAACTTTATTTTTGCCGAATGCAATTGCGACAGTATACCAAAGAATTCAAATATAACTGGCAACTGGCATCCCCTGTGATGCTTGGTATGCTCGGGCATACCTTTGTTAGTTTTGTCGATAATATCATGGTTGGGCAGTTGGGCACCGCTGAATTGGCGGCCGTTTCTTTGGGCAATAGTTTCATGTTCATTGCGATGTCCTTAGGTATAGGGTTTTCAACGGCGATTACTCCTTTAATTGCCGAGGCTGATGCTGAAAAGCATTTCGAAAATGGAAAATCATATTTTAAGCACGGTCTTTTTTTATGTACGGTGTTGGGGGTATTACTGTTTCTTATGGTATTTTTTTCAAAACCATTGATGTATTTAATGCAACAGCCTGATGAGGTGGTAGCGCTCGCTATTCCTTATTTAGATTTGGTGGCGTTCTCTTTAATTCCGCTCATTATGTTTCAAGGGTTTAAGCAATTTAGCGATGGGCTCTCCATGACGAAACATCCGATGTACGCCACATTGTTGGCCAATATCATTAACATCATTTTGAACTATATTTTGATTTTTGGGAAGTTAGGGATGCCCCAAATGGGTATTGTCGGTGCTGCCTATGGCACGTTGATATCGCGTTTTGTGATGGTGGCCTATCTCTGGTTTTTGTTACAGCAAAAAGAGAAATCGAAATATTATGTTTCCAACATAAAGTTTTTGATTTTAGATAAATTCATGGTGAAAAAAATCGTCAACCTCGGCATGCCAAGTGCGATGCAGATGTTTTTTGAGGTGGCTATTTTTACCGCTGCCATCTGGTTAAGTGGCCTTTTGGGAAAGAACCCTCAAGCGGCCAATCAAATTGCACTTAACCTATCATCGATGACTTTTATGGTAGCCATGGGATTGGGTGTGGCCGCCATGATTCGTGTTGGCAATCAAAAAGGTTTGAAGAACTATTTCGAATTACGCCGCATAGCATTTTCTATCCTTTTTTTCGGAATTATTTTGGCCACGGGGTTTGCTATTTTGTTTTTTGCCTTTCATGGCCAATTGCCTAAATTGTATTTGGATTATAACGATGTGGAAAATGCCATGGACAATAAAGAGGTTATGGAAATCGCATCTAAATTATTATTGGTAGCTGCAGTTTTTCAGATTAGCGATAGTATTCAAGTGATGGTGTTGGGAGCATTGAGAGGGTTGCAGGATGTTAAAATCCCGATGATACTCGTGTTCATTGCCTATTGGGTAGTCGGGTTTCCTATTTGCTGGTTTTTAGGGAAATCTGAAGCTTTAGGAAGCATGGGGATTTGGATTGGCCTCTTGGCCGGATTGACCGTTGCTGCGATTTTATTGTATCTTCGATTTAATTATTTGACTAAAATTTTAATTAATCAAAAGTTAAAAGTGCGCTAAAATGCCTAAAGTATTTAAAGTTGTGAAACATGACGAATAAAGAATTTGCTATCAAGTTGGAAAAGCGCACGGTTAAGTTCGCAATAGATATTATTAACTTATCCTCAAGTTTGCCTCAAAGTCCCGAAGCAATTGTACTTAGAAATCAACTTACAAAATCTGGAACAAGCGTTGGAGCAAATTATAGGGAGGCTAATCGGTCTCGAAGTCCGAAGGACTTTAAAAATAAGATTAAGATTAGCTTGGGCGAAGTAAGTGAAACAGATTATTGGTTGGAAATAATTGAAGAATTGAGCTGGTCAAATATAAATTTGAAAGACCTCCGAAAAGAGGCCAAAGAACTTCTGGCAATTTTCACTTCAATAGCAAATAAACTTTGAAATTCATTTTATAATAGAATCTAAAACTCAAAACTTTAAGTATTTTAGACACTCTAAACTCTAAATACTTAAGGCACTTAAAACTTATAACTTTGAAAATGAGCTTGCCAAAATTTATACTAGGCGATAATTCTGATTATCCGAATGCCATATTCGTGATTCATACCGAATTTCCAAGATTTATCATCAATTTAGAAAATGATGCCGTGGAATGGTTTGAAGAGTTTGATGCTGAAGATCAGAAAGAATTGGAATCCGAAACCGAAAATGCCATCAAACTCGCAACCGAGTTTTACGATGCCGAAATCGCCAAATACGAAGATTAATCCATAATGATTGACCAGCTAATAGACTACGATAAAGAACTATTCCTATACCTTAATAATCTTGGTTCCGAAACTTGGGATACGCTTTGGTTGGTGATTACTAATAAATTGACGTTTATTCCGCTGTATGCCATTCTTTTGTTTTTGCTGTACAAAAAGTTTGGGGCAAAGCCCTTGTTGGTCTTTGTAATTGTGGTGGCTTTGATGATTACGTTTACCGATCAAATTACTAACGTGTTTAAACGTGGATTTGAACGACCGCGTCCATGTGGAGCCGAAGACGTTAAGGATTTAGCACGAATGGTGGCAGGCTATTGTGGTAAATATGGCTTCTTTTCTGGGCATTCCTCAAATTCGATGGCGGCCGCGGTTTTTGCTGGTTTGGCCTTGCGACCCCATTATAAAAACCTCATTTTCATTTTACTGTTTTGGAGTGCCGTTGTCGCTTATAGTCGGATTTATGTTGGGGTGCACTATCCCTTGGATATCGTTTGTGGGATGACCTTTGGGGCAATATCAGGTTTTTTGTTTTATAAGTTTTCGAGGATTCTTTTGAGGCACTTCGAATTGATTTAGAAAGGTTATTTGGTTTGATACCTCCCTAAATCCGGTCCCGATAGCTATCGGGACCTCCTTGGTAGGAGGGCGCAACTGTTGAGCATGAGTGTCCCCTCAAAGAAGAGGGGAGTCAGGGGTGTGTGAAAGAAAGGTTTTGCCTCTTTATTCAATTTCGTTGATAAACCCAAAAGAATAGAGGAAATAAATTTATAAACTTTATACTATGCGCCTCAGCGACTTTGCGCGAACAACTCCAAAACAAGCTCTGCTGCGACAAAAGGCGTAGTCTCATTGTTTTCAACTAATTTTAGTTGTTCTGTTAAGGCTTTTTTGATGTTGGGTTGATTGAAAAAATCGAATTTTAAGCGCTCCTCTATGGTTTGGATGAGCCAAAATTTGTTTTGCTCATGGCGTTTGGTGTTGAAATAGTCGTTATTTTGAGTGAGCTCGAAATACTCTGAAATCAATTTCCAAATATCGTCGATGCCCTCATTGTGCAAAGCGCTACATACCTTGACTTTTGGCGTCCAGCCTGAGGCCTTTTTAGGATAGAGATGTAGTGCCCTATTGAATTCTACTTTTGCCAATTTAGCCCGTTTTTGGTTGTCCCCATCAGCTTTATTGATGGCAATGGCATCCGCCATTTCGATGATGCCACGTTTGATGCCTTGCAATTCGTCTCCGGCACCTGCTAATTTCAACAATAAAAAGAAATCTACCATGCTATGCACGGCAGTTTCACTTTGGCCCACACCCACGGTTTCGATAATTATAACATCAAAACCAGCGGCCTCACAGAGAATAATGGTTTCCCTGGTTTTTCTGGCCACCCCACCCAATGAATTTCCCGAGGCCGAAGGACGGATGTATGCATTTCTGTCCTTTACTAAGGTTTCCATTCTGGTTTTATCTCCTAAAATACTGCCTTTGGTTAATGAACTACTGGGGTCGATGGCCAAAACAGCTACCCGTTTTCCCAATTGGGTGAGATGGGAACCAAAGGTTTCGATAAACGTGCTTTTGCCTACTCCCGGAACGCCTGTTATCCCAATGCGAACGGATGTATTGGCATGCGGTAAACATGCCTTAATGATTGTGTGTGCTTGCTTTGCATGTTTGGGGTTTGTGCTTTCAACAAGGGTAATGGCGCGACTTAAATCGCTGATGTTTCGGTTTAAAATACCTTTAACGAGTTTTTCGGGAACTGGATTTTTGAGTCGCTTTGATTTGATGTCGGGAATGGAGGCCGTGTTGATGATTTCTGGTTCAGAAACACCTTGTTGTTCTTGTAATGCTGTTTTCTTTTTGTTGGCCACAGTAAAAGGGATGTATTACCAAGATACTATTTTAATCAATATGCTTTTACCTTAAAGGCACTTTTATCCGAACATCATCCCAAGCGAGCGTCATAAAAAGTTTGTCCGTAGAATTGTCAAACGCAATGGTGAACTGTTCCACCGTGGTGTTTAATGTTTCGACGGGCGCTTTGTAATTGATGACGTCGAATTCAGGTTCGCGGAGAGGCTCCAAGGTTTGATGGTCAACGCCCCAAGGGTATTGTTTTCTGTTGAAAATCACTTCCCAAAGTGTGTCGTTGGGGATGGTCCAAAGGGTGTATTTGCCTTTTGGAAGCGAGTCTTTACCAATTTTGAGAGCTTTATTGGTTTCGAAGGTGGTGGCTTCGTTGGCTCCGGTTCGCCATACTTCGTCAAAAGGCACCAAGGCTCCAAATACTTCTCGCCCCCGTTTTGACGGCCGATTGTAGAATACTTTTAAGTTTAAATCATCTACTTTGAAAGCCACGGTTTTCTTCGGGCTTTTGCGTTTTTGAAGGCCGTCGTTCATGTAGGAATACACAAAAACGAAGCCTGTGGCCAGTATTAAAATAAAAATAACACGCTTTAAAAAAGTGTTCATGTGAGAGCAATTTTTGGAGCACTAAATATACTCGATAGACAATGATTTATAAAATGGAAACGCTAATTTATTTAGCTTTGTTGTACACTCGGAGTCTTGACACTAATTTCACTAATTTTCACGAATCTTTATGGGAAGGTTTTCGCAAATGTGTAATTGTAGATTGGTTCTGGGAAATGGCTTTGGCGGACATCCCCGCGTTAGGGATTGCAGAGGAAAGCCCACAGCCCGACGTAGGAGGAGCGAGGACTTGGAACGGAAAGCCCGACCCCTTGTGGGTAACGCCCAAATAATTATTTTTCATAAAAAAGTTTTGATTTTGCAACACTCTAGATTTTCTGTCGTCTTTAGAAATGAACAACTAACTGAGTCCAAAAGCACACCGCATGTTTCAAGTTGACATTATTGAACAATGTAAACAGAACAATCGTAAGGCACAACTGCAGTTGTACAACCAGTACTGCAATGGGATGTACATTGTGGCGAAGCGGTTTTTGAAGGATGCGCACGAGGCCGAGGATGTGGTGCAGGAGGCGTTTATCAAGGCGTTTTCTAAGCTGCATCAGTACAAAGCTGAGGTGACTTTTGGGGCTTGGTTGAAACGTATTGTCATCAATAAAAGTATCGACGTTCTGAAATCAAAAAAACAACAGTTAGTAGAATTGGAAGAGGTGCACCTTAAAGTTGTGGATACGGATGACAAATGGTTAGTGGACGATGCAATTACGGTAAACGATGTGAAGCGGGCGATTGATCAACTGCCCGAAAAATATCAATATGTGTTGATGCTGTATTTAATTGAGGGGTACGACCATCAGGAGATTTCGGAGATTTTGAACATCTCGCAGGTGGCGTCCCGCACGCAATTATCCAGAGGCAAAGTGAAATTACAGGAACTTTTAACAACAGAAAAAAATGGCACGGGATATTAGGGATTTATTTAAGGATCCCGATAGTTATCGGGAGGAATTGAAGCATGAGGACATGCCCAAAAACCACGAGGCGCGTTTTTTGGAAAAGCTGGACGAGGCGTTTCCGGAAGATAAGCGGGCTACTAAAACCCATTGGTGGTATATGGCTTCGAGTGTTGTGGTGCTCATTGGCTTGGGTATTGGGGCTTTAAATTATTTTCAGGCCGAAAAGCCAGCTAAGGTTGAATTGGCTGAAGTGAAGACCAAAACCTTGGGGGATGTATCCCCAGGACTGAAAAAGGTGGAGGATTACTATTTGGCGAGTATCAATTTGGAGCTGTCCAAGATGAAACCTACTCCTGAGACCAGAGCTGTTTTTGATGGGTATTTGGAGCAGTTGGAAACCCTAAATCAGGAATATGAGCGTCTATCTATGGAGTTGACCGAAAATGGGCCTACGGAGTTAACTGTAAACGCCCTTATTGATAATTTGAAATTTCGTTTGCACTTGTTGTATCGCTTAAAAGAACAATTGAACACTTTGGATGTTTCGGATGATTTAGTTGAAGAGACATCCCAAAGGACTTAAAACATCAAAAAATGAACAGAATAATCATAAGATTACAAATACTGGTGCTGGGACTTTGCTTTGCAACGACGCTTAGCGCACAGGATAAAATGACCAAAGTGTCGCAGTCCATTAATGTGGACAAGGATGTGACCATCGATTTGAATACAAGCTACTGTAATATCGTTATCGACACTTGGAACAAAAACGAGGTGGCCATTGAAGCCTATATTGAAGCTGAAGACCTTTCCAAGGAAGTGATGGAGCAGGCCCTAAAGGATTGGGCGTTGGATGTGGATGGGTCACAGAATTTGGTGACTATCAACTCCAATAAAGGTGGAAGGCACAATGTTTGGGTATACAACCACGACGGTCATGACGTTGATGTAAGGGTGATAATGGATGAGCTAAAGCACGATCTAGCTGATATGCCTGAGATTCCTGAAATACCAGAGTTGCCTGAAATGCCCGAAATGGCACCGTTGCCACCTTTACCGGAATTACCGCCATTACCTGAGGGTATCCACAAGCTTCAATTTGACTACAAGGCCTACCAAAAGGATGGCGATAAATATTTAGAGGAATGGTCTAAGGAAATTGAGTCGCAGTATGGCGAGGACTATGCTAAGAAAATGGAAGCTTGGGGCGAGAAATTCGGAAAGGAATGGGGCGAAAAGTTTGGTAAGCAAATGGAAGAATGGGGCAAGAAATTCGGCAATGAATGGGAAGCCAAGTTTGAAGTGGAGATGGAAGAGTGGGGCGAGGCCTATGCCGAAAAAATGGAAAAACGTGCCGAGCGCATGGAAGAGATTCAGGAAAAACGTGCTTTGGTCATGGAGGAAAGAGCGAAGGCCATGGAAAATAGGGCCAAGGCCATGGAAAACCGGCATAAAGAGAGTGAGAAGCATGCCGAGAAACGCAGAAAACTCTCTGAGGAACGTCGTATTTTGGTTGAAGAACTGGTGAACAAAGGAAGTCATTCAAATGTGAAGAAAACCATCATTATCAGAATGCCTAAAAAGGCAAAATTGAAGGTGAACGTAAGGCATGGCGAACTGGAATTTGCCTCTGTGGTAGACGATGTTCAGGCGGATTTGAACTATACCACGTTTAAAGCACTAGGCATTAATGGAAGCAAAACTTCCATTAGTGCCTCTTATGCCCCGGTCTATGTTACGGATTGGAATTTAGGCGAGCTTAATTTGAACCACGTGCGAGATGCACAATTGAAGACGGTAAGGCATGTGGTGCTTAATGCCAATTCCTCTAATGTAAAAATTAATAATGTGTTGAACAGTGCCATTGTGGATAGCAATATTGGTGATATAAAAATCCTAAAAGTCAATGATACCTTTTCCAATTTAAACTTTATTTTGCAGAATAATAAAGCCTATGTGGTATTGCCGAAAGTGAATTACAATTTGAATTACAAAGGAAAAAACGCTGTGGTGATTCACCCTGATAATACCAACGGGAAAAACGCATCTTCATTTTCCATTAGCCACCCTGATAGTAACAAAACCATTGTTGTAAATGCAAAATACAGCAGGGTGATTCTTGAGTAGATTTCTTAGTTTTGGGGAAACCATCAATAAATGGCTCCAAACGAATTTAAAACCTTTCTTAAAAGCATCAGCCCCGAACCACTTCACGTTTTAGATGCTTCCATTCCCAAGTCGAAATATGTGCATTTGGACCTTTCTGAAAGTAACCTCGAACTCCAAAACGTCAATACTGCTTCTTCCGAAGATTTTTCAAAATATATCAATTCCTGTTTAAGACGACATAACGCCCATGTGGCCTATGGCGGTTATAATGAAGTACGAACCATTTATAATCGAAGCCATCATTTTAATACGACCGAATCCGAAAGGCGAAATATCCATTTGGGTTTAGATTTATGGTGCGATGCCGGTACTCCGATTTATGCGCCGTTGGATGGGGAAGTACATAGTTTTAAGAACAACGACAATTTTGGGGATTATGGCCCGACTATCATTTTGGAGCACAACATTTCTGGCGTTCAATTTTATACACTTTATGGGCATTTGAGTTTGGAATCCATTACTGATTTAAGAGTAGGGCGGACATTTAAAAAAGGGGAGGTGTTGGCTACTTTAGGTGATGCCAATGTTAATGGGGATTACCCGCCTCATTTGCATTTTCAGATTATACGTGATTTACAAGGGTATTTTGGGGATTACCCGGGGGTGTGCAGTAAAACTGATTTGGGGTTTTATTTGGGGAATTGCCCTGATCCTGGGTTGGTGTTGGGGGTTTGAGTTTATAGTTTTTGTAGGTCTGTGATGGTTATTCATGCTTAGTTATTTTAACCGATAGATAGTTTTATTCTTTTCGCCAATTTTTTCTAATAGATTTAATTCAACTCCTTTTTTTAGGTCGCGACTTGCGGTAGCCGAGGAAATATCCTTAAAGATGCCCATATAGTCCTTTCGGCTGAATTCGGATTTGTTGAGCGATATAAAATATTCCAGCCTATCCGTATCGTTTAACGTTCTGTTATTAAAATTCAAAAGCTCATTTATTGAATTGTCAATAACACTGAGCATATATTCAATAAACTTGGTAGATTTTCCTGCCTTGTCGCTTTCCGCCAATGCTTTGTAATACTTGTCTTGGTCTTTGCTAATCAAGGTTTCGAATGGCAGAAACTCAAATATGGGGTGCTTTTCCATAAGAATCAACGTTTGCCATAATCGTCCCATTCTTCCATTGCCGTCTAAAAAAGGATGGATAAATTCCATTTCATAATGAAACACGCAACTTTTAATTAATGCAATGCCCTCCGATGTTTTTAGATATTCGAAAAGCTTACGCATCAAAAATGGCACATTGTCGTGGGGTGGTGCCAGATGCTCTACTTTTGAGCCTTTTACAATACCAACATTTTGATTTCTGTAGGTTCCGGGATTTTCGATAAGATGTTTCATTAAATCCTTATGTGCTTTTAAAAAAGACTTTTCGCTTTTAGGATTGTATCGTTTTAAGTTCTCATAAATCCCAATAGCATTTAAAACTTCAATCACATCTTTTTTAGGGCCAATCACTCTTTTGTTTTCAAGTAGTGCGGTTATTTGTGCTTCGGTAAGTGTATTGCCCTCTATTTTTAAGGAAGAATGAATTGTTTTGATTCTGTTTTGCTTTCTGAGTTGAGGCGAAGGCTTGTTTAAAAAGTTGGCGTTGACTTCCCCAATTTTTTCAGAAATGGAAGTGATGAGTTTTAAAATTGTTGGGGTGATGTCGTATGGTGGGTACATATTTGATACTATCATTTGATAGTATCAAATATACTATCATTTTGGTGAAAATTTGAAAAGTTTATAACCTATTTTATAAAGGTAATTATTTGGATCCGGATTGTTGATGGGGGTTTGATATTAGTAAAGGCCTATATCCTTCTTAAGTTATTTTTTAACAAAGTTCTTTGTTACCTATCGTTTTTAATATCAAATTCTATAATTGGAAACATAGGTTGCCAAATTTTATTCAGTTGTTCTTTTCTTTCGGAAAATCGTATGTCGGTTATTTTTGCTTTTTCCATTTTAACCTTGAACCTTTCTGAAACATATTTGCCTGAAGAGTATAATGGTATTTTAAAAAAATCAATTTCATAGTCAAAATTTTTGCCAAAAACTACTTTTTTAGTCTCAAACGAATAACTTGTTTTTGAATCAGTTTTGTTTTCCGAAATCAGGTCTAATTTGTGTTGATGAGATTGGATTTTAAAATTCTCTCCGCCGTTTTCTGTAGCAAATATTTCGCTTTCCGAAAAGTCAATCCAATTATAACATTCAGTTGCGTATTTGTCAGGAAAAGTCAGTTGGAAATAATCATAAGATTTGTTCTTTTTTAAAAATCCGAATAGTTTTTCTTTCCGTAGTACTTTTGCTTTTCTCAGTTCAAATTGTATTGTTTTACTTTCCTTGAGGATTTTCAATGCCTTTTCATTTACTATATATTCATTTATGGAATGTAAAAAATCATTGAGTTTGTTAAAGTCATCATCGTCATACATTTTGCAGATTGCAATATATTCTCCTCTGATTTTTTTATAATCAACGTTCTCTATTGCACCAGAATCATCAATGTGAAATGTAAAGTACTTCATTTTGTTCTAATGGCAGGTAACTTATTTATATGCAGAATTTTATTCCGTTTATGCCACTTCTTTTGGCTGGCTATGCAGAGCTTTAGCTTAAGTTACTTCTTCCGCCTTTGATACCGTCGCTTTTCAATATTCTTGATATAAATATGCTTATATCTGGGGTTGTTGGGGGCATTGCGTTCCTCAATTTCGAACTTTCCAGTAGATTTTATTAAGGGTGTCAGCTTTTGGAAACCGTAGTTTCTGGAATCAAAATTGGGGCGTTTTTTCTGTATCAAACTGCCCACATCCCCTAGGAATGCCCAGCCGTCTTCATCTGAAAGGTCAGCAATGGACGAGCGTATCAAATTGATTTCTTTATGGGTAATTTTGTCAACTGAGGGTTTCGATTCCTTTTTGTCATCGCCATTCTCAGTATCCTCTTTTTCCTCAGTTCTACTGCCTAAAATTTCAATGTAAATAAACTTGTCGCATGCGACAATAAAGGGATTTGGAGTTTTTCTTTCACCAATACCAATTACCTGCATGCGAGCCTCGCGAAGTCTTAGGGCAAGCCTTGTGAAATCGCTATCGCTAGAAACGATACAAAACCCATCAACCTTGCCTGAATACAAGATGTCCATTGCATCTATTATCATTGCGGAGTCGGTTGCATTCTTCCCAATGGTGTAACTGTATTGTTGTACTGGCGTTATGGCATTTTCTAGTAGTACGTTTTTCCATTTGTTTAAATGGGGTTTGGTCCAATCGCCATAAATACGTTTTACGGAAGGGTTACCGTATTTTGCAATTTCCTCCATCATCTCCTTTACATGGCCGGCGGGAATATTGTCGCCATCAATTAAAACGGCAAGATTAATGTTCATAGTTAAGCTTTAAAATGAGCAGGTAAGTTAAGGCTAAGTTTTTCGTATCACAAACATATAATTGTTTTCTTTCAAATTCTGAATATGCTAAAATATTGAACAAAAAACAAGATTGTATTTTCATATTGTCATTTATGAGGTGTTATAATTGAAAATATGATAATTATCATAGTAATTCTCAGTAGGTTGAGGTAACTTTAATGTAATAATTTGAACGTTCAAGATGGTAGATTTTTATTGCCATTCTGTTGAGGTGTTAACCATTAAAATTAAAAGCATGATACCTAAAAAGAACCCAGAATTAGAGGTAGGCCGGAATAGCAGCCTCTATTTCGCCATAGGACTCAATGTTATGCTGTTTTTATCATGGCAGGCATTGGAGCATAAAACCTATGAGCAGGAAGAGATTATTGCAGACATTGTCCAAATGGATACAGAAATTGAAGAGGAAATTCCTCTGGTTACAATGGACACACCACCACCTCCGCCACCTCCACCAGCGGTAACACAGGAGTCGGTAACCATTGTGGAGGACACCGAGGAAGTGGAGGAAACCGTTTTTGAAAGCACTGAGACCAGTCAGGAGGACGTAATTCGGGATGTAGTTAGGGTTGAGGATGTGCATGTGGAAGCTGTTGAGGAGTACGTTGAAGTACCTTTTGCCATTATTGAGGATGCTCCGATTTTTCCGGGATGCGAGAATGTTGCGAAACCGGAACGTAAAAAATGCTTTCAGGAAATGATAAATGCCCATGTTGCAAAAAACTTTAACTACCCAGAAGTAGCCCTAGAAATGGGTATTAGCGGACGGGTTTATGTCATTTTTGTGATTGCGTCCGATGGTAGCATTACCAAAGTAAGAACCCGCGGACCAGATAAAATGCTTGAGAATGAGGCTAAGCGCATCATCAATAGATTGCCAAAAATGATTCCGGGTAAACAGCGTGGCAAACCTGTGAGCGTACCTTTTAGCCTGCCCATCAATTTTGTGATGGCCGAACAATAAAATACATAACTGACTTTTTTGGGTTTAAGCGGTTATTGTGCTTGAAAGGCTGAAGATGTCTTAATTTAAGATGTTTTCGGCCTTTTCTTTTTCTTCGTTTGAGATAAAAATCTACTTAATTACAATTCAGTATGGGTATTTAACAATTCGGTAAGGATAGTTTTAATAACTTCGATTTTGCACTGATATTTGTTTCATCATTAAAAACTAGTAATATTATGAACCGCATTTTTAAGACTATTTATTGCTTAGTTGTCTTCACTTCCTGTGTTATGGCCCAAAACGACATTACCGTTGTTGTTTCAAATTTAGAAAGCAACGATGGAAAAGTATTTGTTGGGCTATACAATACCGAGGAAAGTTTCTTAGGAAAAGGCTTTAAGCATGTCAATTCAAAAATTGAAGATAATAGTTGTACGGTCGTGTTTAAAAATGTTCCTAATGGTATTTACGCCATTTCTTTATTTCACGATGAAAACGGAAATAACAAAATGGATACTGGTATGTTTGGCATTCCGAAAGAGGCTTACGGATGTTCCAATAATGCCACAGGATTTATGGGGCCTCCAAAATGGGAGGATGCCAAGTTCGAAGTAAAGAATAAATCAGTAAAGCAAAATATTAATCTTTAAAATCAATCAGAATGA
The DNA here is from genome assembly GCF_014270105.1 of Hyunsoonleella aquatilis. Lineage (GTDB taxonomy): Bacteria > Bacteroidota > Bacteroidia > Flavobacteriales > Flavobacteriaceae > Jejuia > Jejuia aquatilis. The sequence goes on along the minus strand of NZ_JACNMF010000004.1, from coordinate 421,091 downwards.
AACAGTTAATCATCATTGCAACACTTCTAATCTCAACAGTAACCATTGCGCAAACCAATTATGAAAAGGGAATGAATAAAGCCTTTGAATTATGGGGCAATGGTAAACCTAGCGAAGCTGTAAACCTCTTTGAACGTATAGCCTCGGCAGAACCCGATAATTGGTTGCCACCCTATTGGGCTGCCCAAATCAATATTGTCACCAGTTTTGGAGAAAAGGACAAAGACAAACTCGCCGCGCAATTGAAAAAAGCACAGGATTTGTTGAATGATGCAACGGCAATTTCCAAAAACAACCCCGAAATTATGGTAATGCAGGCCATGTTGCACACAGCTTGGATTGCATCGGATGGGGCTACTTATGGCATGACACTGTCACCAAAAGTGGTAGAATTATATGCTAAGGCAGAGGCCATAGCTCCGGAAAATCCGAGGGTAGTAGCCTCGAATGCGGAATGGAATATTGGTAGTGCCCAGTATTTTGGGCAGGATACTACGCCGTTTTGCAAGGATTTGGAAAGAGCCAAAGAACTTTTTGCTAATTTTAAACCAGAGTCGCCATTTCACCCTAATTGGGGTAAGGACCGTGTTGAAATGCTTTTGAAATCTTGCGAAAAATAAGATTTAAGTACCTAATACATTATGAAAGCTTCGATTAAAAAAATCATTATCACCTTTATCATTGGATGCGTTGTTTATCTCATAGCACAGTTTCTATACGATGGATTTGATTATAAGGATGCCAATGAGTTTTTTATCGAGTTTTCGTTCTATCAGTTATACGCCTTCGTCCTGGGATACTCCAACATGTATTTCTTTGATTATATGGAGCGTTTCAATTGGAACAAAAATAACCCGCTTAAGCGAATTATAGCAGGGGTAATTGGATCGACGGTTCTTACACTTGCTGGATTGTTTTTGCTTAGGGCAGGAACGTATGTGTTTTATCTCGGTTACACCTTTGAGGAATTTTTGTCCAGCGAAAAGTTTGGTTACTATAAATTCGGAGTGTGGATTACCCTGGCCATCGTTGGTGTGTTTCACGTTATTTATTTCTACAATAGGTTCCAACAAAATCGCATTAAGGAACAAAAAGTCATTGCCGGTACCGCAAGCGCCAAGTTCGATGCCCTCAAAAACCAGTTGGATCCTCATTTTCTCTTTAATAGTTTGAATGTGCTGACCAGTTTAATTGAGGAAAACCCAAATCAGGCACAAAAGTTTACCACTTCGCTTTCCAAAGTGTATCGCTATGTTTTGGAACAAAAGAATAAGGAATTGGTTACGGTTGATGAGGAATTGCAATTTGCCAGAACCTATATGTCCCTTCTTAAAATGCGATTTGAGGATAGTATTGTATTTACCTTACCGGAAAGGGCCCAAAATCCAGACAGTAAGGTGGTGCCATTATCTTTGCAGCTGCTTTTGGAAAATGCAGTAAAACACAATATGGTGACTTCCAGTAAGCCACTACATATTCAAATTTATGAGGATGATGGGTTTTTAGTGGTTGAAAACAATTTGCAACCCAAACAAATCGTAAAAAAGAGTAGTGGCGTAGGCTTAAGCAACATTATGCAACGCTACAGTTTATTAACACAAAGAAAAATTAATATCGACAAAGGAGCTAACAGGTTTGCCGTGGCCATCCCTATGCTCACCAAACAAATATCAGTTATGAGACCACAATCATCAAATCAATTGGACGACGGTTATCTGCGTGCCAAAAAACATGTAGAGGAGCTTAAAGGATTTTATTTCAGTTTAATATCCTATGTTTTGGTTATTCCTTTCCTCATCTTTATCAATTACAAAACGTACTGGAATTTTCAATGGTTTTGGTTCCCGGTATTTGGTTGGGGTCTAGGTTTGGCTATTCAGGCTTTTAAGGTTTTTGTAAGTGATAAGGCCATGGGGGGCAATTGGGAACGTCGCAAGATAGAACAGTTTATGCGTGAGGAGGAACAGGAAAACGGCAGATGGAATTAAATGTATTACTATGAAAAAATTATCAATCGAAAAACAGAATGACAGATTTACACGAGCAAGGCTTCGTGTTAAGGAACTAAAAGGGCTCTACTGCAATATTTTTGCATATTGCCTCGTAATTCCCTTCCTGGCTTTTATCAACTATAAAACCTTTTGGGAAATTAAATGGTTCTTGTTTTCGGCTATAGGATGGGGTATTGGAATTGCATTTCATGCTTACCGTGTATATGCTCGAAACCCAATCTTTGGCCATAAATGGGAACAACGAAAAATAGAACAATTTATGCGTGAAGAACGAGAGAATAGATGGAATTAAATTTAACAACAATGGAAAATTACGATATAAAGCCATATAGCGAAAAGAATTATAGTAATGAAGAGGCCTACCTAAGGGCAGAAAAGCGCTTAAAGGAATTGAAGGGATTTTACTGGCACGCCTTCTGGTACGTGGCGGTTAACATCTTCATTGTTGGAATGATTATATATAACGGAGGCAGTTTTTTCCACTTCGGTACATGGGCCACCCCTGTTTTTTGGGGCATCGGCCTTGGATTTCACGCCATTGGTGTATTTGGTAGGCGCTTCGCATTCGGTAAAAAATGGGAAGAACGGAAAATCCGTGAGTTTATGGAAAAGGAAGAGCAGGATAGACGTCAATTTGAGTAAAAGATGAAAACGGATTCAGATAAAAATCAAAGCTATTTAAAGGCCAAGGAAAAGGTGCGCCAGGTTAAAATATTCTACTATCATTTGGTGGGCTATTTTATCGTAGTGGCATTGTTGATTTGGAATTTAATGATAGTTGCTGGGCCATACGCCAATTTTTTTAACTGGTTTAATTCAATCATAATGGTAGCATGGACCGCGTTTATCATTTTGCACGGGAGGTGGGCACTGAAGGGAAAAACCTTTTTTAGTAAAAAATGGGAAAACGATAGAGCGAAGGAATTCTTGAAAAAAGAGCAAAACGAAACCAGGATGTGGGAGTAATTTTATTTGGGCGTTACCCACTCCCGATAGCTATCGGGAGGGTCGGGCTTTCACTACTCAATCCCTCCTGCGTCGAGGATTTCAAACATGCCGTTCAATCCCTAACGCAATGCAGAAGTTAAATAAAATATCGATAAATAAATTCGAAATATTAGAAACAGTCAACAGTTTTAAAAATGAACATAATAATAATTGAGGACGAAAAACCATCAGCAAGGCGTTTACAGCGGATGCTCCAAAGTTTGGATTTAAATGCCGAAGTGCTGTTGCATTCCGTCGAGGAGTCGATCACGTGGTTTCAAAACAACCACCATCCTGATTTAATCTTTTTGGATATCCAGCTAAGTGATGGTCTGTCGTTTGAAATTTTCGAAACTATCGAAATTAAATCTGCGGTTATTTTCACCACGGCCTACGACGAATATGCCCTTCAGGCTTTTAAATTGAACAGCATTGATTATTTATTAAAACCTATCGATGAAGATGAATTAGCAACAGCCGTAAAAAAATACCAAGAACGGTTGCCTAAAAGGCAGGCCGTTACTTTGGATTTCAACGATATCAAAAAACTGTTGGTCAATCCGATTGATCGGGAATACAAAAAGCGCTTTTCCGTTAAGGTGGGTCAGCATTTGAAATTGATTAATATTGATGAAATCGAATGCTTTTACAGCGAAAATAAAGGCACGTATCTTTACACCGTGGATGGCAGAAATTATTTGATGGACACCACTTTAGAATATCTTCAAGATGAATTGGAACCGCAAACGTTTTTCCGCATCAACCGTAAATTCTTCGTAAACATCAATGCCATTAAGGATATGGTAAGCTATACCAATTCGCGACTGCAAATAAAACTAAACTCTTATAACGAACAGGAGGTCATCGTTGCCCGTGAACGGGTAAAGGATTTTAGGGCTTGGTTGGAGTAAAAACCCTTAATATCGGATAGGTTTATTTTTAAGTTTAAACGATATTTTGTACCTTTGGGGTGTGTGGGAGGTTGATACAACATATCGGGAAGAGCTGGGTACTACTTTTGAGCGTTTATTTGATAAAACAAACACTTTAGTGGAGGCAAGGCCTTTGCCCAATATTGCTCTGCAAAAAATTAAGGAAGCTTTATCTATTGAGTGGACTTATAATTCTAACAGTATTGAGGGTAACACTTTAAGTCTTCGGGAAACGCAAATGGTGCTTCAAGAGGGCGTAACGATAAAGGGCAAATCCCTAAGGGAGCATTTTGAGGCTAAAAACCATGAAACGGCTATTGATTATTTATACACTTTAGTGGATAAAAACGCGATATTTTCTGCTAAGGATATTTTGTCTTTGCATGGCTTGGTGCTTCGTTCTATTGAGGATGATTTTGCCGGTAGGCTAAGAAACGCTGGTGTACGTATTTCAGGAGCTAATTTTGTGCCTCCTAATGCCAGAAAGGTTTCTGGGTTGGTGGATGAATTGGTGCATTTTGTTGTTGATAATCCTTTGGGTTTAAATGTTATTGAGTTGGCTACGGTATTTCATCATATATTTGTTTGGATTCATCCGTTTTTTGATGGGAATGGGCGTACTGTGCGTTTGGCCATGAACCTCATTTTGATGAAAGCGGGTTTTCCGCCGGCTATCATCTTAAAGAATGACCGAAAAAAATATTACGATGCCTTAAACCAGGCCAATAATGGGAATTATTCCAAATTGATGCTGTTAATGTGCCAATCACTTGAGCGCACTTTGAACATTTATATCAGTGCTTTGCCCGATAGCACCGATGAATATCAAATCATTTCAGATATTGTTAAAGAGCCCGATGTGCACTACGGTCAGGAATATATTAGTTTACTGGCCCGACAGGGTAAAATCGATGCCCATAAAGAAGGCAGGAATTGGTACACCACAAAAGAGGCCATCAATAATTATGTTGAAGGCCGGAAAAGGCAACGGTAGTTAACCTACTTTTTTTATCCAAAAAACGCTTTCATGGGTTCAAAATAGTGGTCTTCCCAACCTTTTTTATAATGTTCCCCACTTTCTGGAAGGTTTGTGTGGATCAATGTTAATTCCGTTTGTCCGTCATTTAATTCTTTGAGCAGAATTTCTATTTGGGAGTCTTTTTCATTGTCATTAAATTGTGTGGTCCTCCAGGATTGCACAATACGATGAAAAGGCTCCAACTCTATATTTTTCCCCCAGATGTAGCCATCCCATGCAGTAAAACTTCCCCCAACACTATCCGAGCACTCGGCCAATCCACCTGTCATTTTTGAATGGTTTTCACTATTTAACCAACTGAGATATAGTTCTTTTGCTGTGGTGTTAAACGTTGATTTTAGGGTGAACTGCATGTTGTTTTGTTTTTTAACTCGGTTCTTTGTTGGCAGAGTTTTACTTTAATATTAATTCTTCTTTCAGGGTAAAATGTTGAGCCGTCCCATCATATTTTGATAATACACTTTTCGCATTCTCTGGAATATAGGCGGTTTCATATTTTTCACCCGCAAACATTTTTACGGATTCTAAAGAATCAAATTGAAGGACAAGAAAAAACTCCATCTCATCATTCTTTTCCATTGTAGAAATACTGACTTTCTCTAAACCTTTAACACCCTTTCTTTTCACTTCAGGAAACACCTCGTTAATAAGCATGTTTTCATAAATTGGTGCGTTCTCTAAGGAAGTCCAACCTTTCCAGGTTCTGATGATTTTTTTCTTATTACTCATATGGGTTCAATTATTTTCAATTTGGAGCTAAACCCCAGTTGTGTTTATGTCATTGATGTGGATTTCTTTTCAACCCTTTGCTAAGATAAATGAATATGAGTACAAAATCAATATGAATACTAATCCTCAACCCGATTTTCATCAAAAGCCGAGGGCAGAAGTTTCGGAATAAATTTCACGACCAAAGGCAACAACAAAGCACCTCCAGGGAGCATAAAAATGGCCAAACTTGGGATGGATTTAAAAATGTCCAACAGTTGCTCCTGAACCTTTTTTTGTTCGTCTTCGGTTAAATCCCGCAGTGTGGATTGCGTCAAAAGTACCATCAACTCTTTGCTGTCCTTTAGTTCTTGATAGAGGCGTTTGCTGTTTCTGGTAATCAATTTTTTTACCATTTTACTAGAGTTGTTGTAAAAGCTCTGTACCACATTTTTGGAGCTCAACAGGGCAATGTTGTCCTTGTGAATGGTGTAAAATTGGTTGACGGATTTTATGGCCTGATGAATTCTGGAAATACTGAGTTTTAAGTCCATTCCCAGCTTTTCAAGGAAATGTTGCTCGTCAATATCGATGGTTTGGTCGCTCCAAGTGGCCATGCATGCCAAATCCAAAATATAGTAGCGTTCGTGCATCGACTTTAAATAGGACACCGACTTTTTGTAATCCAAACTTTGGTTCTCGCTAAATCGTAAAGAGGATTGGAACAATTTAATCAAACTTAAATCGTAGTCGCTTTTTTCTTCCTTGGAATTCAAAACATCTAAAGAAATTGTAATGATGGCACCCTCTAGTTTCTTAATATAATCCAAGGAAAACGAGCCCTGCTCCAGGTACCGTTGATATGCCAAAACATCAATATAAAGCAGGGCGTTAATTATGAAATAGTTGAAGTTTTTCGTCAGTACATTGTCGTCTATTTGAATGCGCTTGTGAATGATTTTTTCAAGTTGTTCCGGCGACTTTTTTCCTCCGAGTAATTCATTAAAAAAGGAGGTTTTGGTTTCGTTGATTTCAGAATAAAAATTGATGACGCTTTCAACAAAAGGCGTATCACTTTTGGAAATACTATGCTTGTAATAAAAAGCCAAGCACAGGTTAATTTTACAGATTTCCTCCTCGGTAAGATCCTTTTTTTGAACCACTTGGGCAACGACCTGTTGGTTGCTTCCATAAATGAACCCACAGGTTCTTAAAGCGTCATAAAACGTTTCAGAATCGAATCCCAAAAAAAGGTCGTTCAATACTATTTCGCTCTCCAGTTTTTTTATCCAACCTGCCGATGATGGGTTCATACTTCCAAATTAATACTTCAAAATTAAACTTTTTGAAGTGAATCCTGAATATTTTTTCATTAACAAAATTTTAACAAAACCGCTCATTTTGTTTTTCCGTAGGTATTGGCGAGAGTCTCAAAATAAATATTTAAAAATCACAAAAATTATGAAAAATTTAAAAACAATTTTAGGAGCGGGGGTTTTGGCTGTGGCTAGTTTCTTTGCTATTGCGGCCGATCATATAGATGCTCCGGCGGTACAAGGTGGATCCAGCGATATCACCGATTTTTATGCCTTTCAGGGTGAAAACACGGATAATTTGGTGTTTGTTGCCAATGTTCAGGGTTTGATAAGTCCGGTAAATACTGCTGACGCAACCTTCGATGAAGGCGTGCTAGTAGAGTTTAATATCGATACTTCAGGTGATAATGTGGAGGATTTGGTCATCCAAGCCATACCGAGGGACGGCAAAATGTACTTTTTTGGTCCTGTAGCACCCTCACAAACCGGTTTAAATAGTACCATACAAACGACGGCCACGGTGGGTGGCGTTGTCGATATTACAGCCTATGGTTCAAATGCAATTATTGCAAGCAATGGCGATATGAGCTTTTTTGCAGGCCCAAGAGACGATCCTTTCTTTATGGATTTTGCCCAGTATTCTGAAATTATTGCGGGCAACGCCACAGGGTTTAACAATCCAGGGTCGGACACCTTTGCCGGAACCAACGTCATGTCCATTGTGGTTGAGGTGCCCAAATCTATGATTGGAGGTTCGGGAACCATAAATACATGGGTTGAAACCAAAACAAAATAATAACGGATTACTTCATTTTAAGATATACATTATGAAAACTTTAAAAATATTAACACTAACGATAACACTATCATTTTTAGCATTCAACTGCTCTAATAATGATGATGCGATAATGCCTCCAACCGGACCTGATTTTTCAGGAACCTACAGTCAGGCAGATCAAATGGGAAGACCAGCGGTAAACACGGTTTTTGTGTCTTCCTCTAGCAAGGATATGTTTAACACTACTATTCCTTCGCAGCAAAGCGCGGCATTTCAAAGTATGTTCGAAACGAATTTAACGGCGTTGAGCCCGGCCTATGCAAACCCTGGGGATCAAAATGCCTTAGGATTGGATGCTCCTTCATTTACAGGACTTTTGGCTACCGATGTACTAAATGTGTCCTTGGACGGCACCACCACTTTTTTTGACGGCACCAATGTGTTGACAGGTCGTGCACTAGCCGATGACGTCATTACCGTAGAATTGTTGTTGATTTTTGGTGGTGAGGATTTTATGGAAAATCCATCGCTTTCCAACGACAATGTAGATGCTAACGACAAGGCATTTTTAACCTCATTTCCTTACTTGGCCACTCCTTGGTAAAACCTATTTTTCTGGGTATACTATCAAAGGTGTGCCCAGATTTAACTTAACAAAAAACCGCAACAATGAAAACATTACATATCGCACTATTTAGTTTGGCGTTTTGCCTTTTAGGGTGCAAGGATACTAAAGAAACCGATAGGATAGTGACCCGAGTTGAAGATTACAATTCCTATTTAACTGCAAAAGACAATAAGAGACTGGATGTTGCACAACAAGATTATGAATTTTGGGAAAAAAAGCTAGAAAAAGAGCCAAATCAATTTCCGTATTTGGCAAAGGCTGCAGCATCCCAATCTCTTATATTTTCACTAACGGGACACATCGAAAATTTAATCGAAGCCGAAAAAAAATTGGTGGAAGCCAATGAAGCAACCAATTATAATTCGCCGGGATATTTAAGGGCATTGGCCAGAAATTACATTTCGCAACATAAATTTAAAGAGGCTTTGGAAGTGCTTGAAAAGGCCGACAAAAACGGCGAAAAACTAAAAGCTACTCAAAAAATGTTATTCGATGTGCATTTGGAATTGGGCAATACCGAAAAGGCAAAACAGTACTTAAGCCTTATCGAAAACTATAAGGATTTTGATTTTTTAATTCGATTATCAAAATGGAGCGATCACGAAGGCAATTTGGATGATGCTGTTTTATATCTAAGAAAGGCCACTGAAATTGCTGAAGCATCGAAAAATAAGGCGTTGATGCAATGGGCTTATACCAATCTTGCGGATTACTACGGTCATGCTGGAGATATAAAAGCCTCTTACAGCCATTATTTAAAAGCATTGGAGTTGGATCCACATGATGCATACGCCAAAAAGGGGATAGCTTGGATAGTATATTCACATGAAAAAAATGCGGACGAAGCTTTACGGATTTTGGATGCGGTTACTCAAACCCACAAGGCTCCTGATTATTATCTTTTAAAAGCTGAAATAGCTGAATTTAAAGGTGATGCCAATCGGAAAAATACTGAATTAAAACGCTATTTTGATGCGGTTGCCAAAACGGAATATGGCGATATGTATAACAAATATAATGTGCTTTTGTACGCCGAGGATAAAGCCAAAAGCACCGAGGCGCTTAAAATTGCCCATAAGGAAATTGAAAACAGGCCAACCGCTCAATCTTATGATTTATTGGCGTGGACCTATTTCAACTACGGAGATAAAAAGGAAGCGTTAAAAATTATGGAGCAACAGGTAGTGAACAAAACCTTTGAGCCTGAAGCTCTGTATCATTTAGCTGAGATTTATAAGGCCAACGGTAAACAAAAAGAGGCTGAAAAGTTAAAAAAGGAGTTACTGGAAAGCAGTTTTGAATTGGGCCCACTGGCCACACAAAGCATAAAAAATATTTGATTATTTACAGCAGTTAATTTGAGGGAATTAATCTTTGTTTGAAAACCTAGATTAGGTTTGGTTTTTAGGTTTTTTGTTTGGACGAAAGTCGCCGATCGCTTAAAAGCGATTGGTGGCTTTCTTTTTTTACCACAACAATTCAGATTCGTTTTCTGAATTCCAAAAAGTACCACTCGTAAAATTGGACTTGATAAATTTAAAAATATTTTCTGCGGATTGTTCGGGTGTCAATCTGCCATTTTTTAGGTTGGTTTCTACTATAGAAGTTTTAACCCAGCCAGGATGAATAACTGCAACTCTAATTTTATCTTTGAGCCTATTTGTCAATATTTTGGTGTACATGTTCAAAGCACTTTTCGACATTCGATAAGCTATTGAATCTGTCAATTTGCAGACATTTATTGAGCCCATTTTTGATGAAATATTTAAAACGATTCCATTATTGCTTATTAAATCAATTAGTTTCTCTGTGAAGAAAACTGTGCCAGTCACGTTCACGTCAAAAGTCGATTTAAAAGACTCTATTTCTGGACTATAAGTGTATAAGTCGGGTCCAATTCCAGCGTTATTTATTAGAATATCTATTCGGTCAAACTTTTTTGAAATCTTATGGTAAGCATTCTCAATACTCCTAGGTTTTGACAAATCCAATTTTAAAGAGTAGAAATTGTCGTTTTCTATATCGCTAATTTTCCCAGTTCTACTTGTTCCAACAACAAAGAAGTTTTCGTTTAGCATTTTTTTTGCCAAAGCAAGTCCAATTCCTTTGCTTGCTCCGGTAATCAAAACTATTTTTTTATTCATGTAGTTTGTGCCTCAAGTGCTTGACAATAAATAATAATACAACGATTACCCCACCATCCCAAGTGTATACAATTGGTCCATAGTTGGGGTTTCGCTACCGCCGGCAGGCTCTAAGGTAATGCCGAAAGCCTCACTAGCGTTTTTGTTTTCAATCTCGAATATTTTGTTGGCATCTGTGATGAAATCATCTATGGTGCCTAGACTGGTGGGCGTCAGCGGGTTTAAGGTTAGAGACCATACTTGATATACCATGCCGGCTGGGGGTTCGGGTAAACCTTCGGCATCCAAAAATATACGGTTTGACGCTTTATCCCAATACACTTTAGCAAAGGTATTGGCAAAATTGCCCTGGCCGGCCAATGGGATTCTGGAAATATTGTCGTCCCTTAAAACCGATATCAACGCATTGGCTTCCACTAAACTGTTTTTAGAGTTTTCAATTTGGGTTTCCAAAAAGGATTGCTGGGTTTTCGCTACTTGAATATCGGATTGCAATTGGTTGTTTTGGTAAATTGTCCAAAGCAAACCGCTCGCCAATAAAATGGAGGCGGCCCAACCCGTGTAGGTTACCCAATTGTACTTATGTTTTGTCAGGGTTATAATTTTAGTGCCTTCATCTGCCAGTCCCAATTCTTTTTTAACTTGTTTTAGGATATGGGCATTCGTTCTTTGGGAAGTCGCGGATGTTAATTTTACAACTGCCGCCTCAATTTCCAGAACTTCCTGCAAAATTTCAGGGTGTTGTTGCATCAGGTTGTACACTTCCTCGTTTTCTTTTTCAGAAAGTGACCCTGCAACATAAAGTTCCAAAATGCCCGACGCTATGTACTCGTTTATATCCATATCAGTTTAAAACCATATCCCTTAATTGCTGAATACAATTTCTATTTCTTGTTTTTACAGTGCCAATTGGCATATCCAATGTTTCGGAGACTTCGCTATGCGTGAACCCTCTAAAGTAGAGGAGTTCAATGATTTTTTTACATTTTTCTGCTAGCGCACCCACGTATTTTTTTATACCGATGGCATCTGTTTTGCTATCCAAATTCTCATTGGCTTCAATTATATCTACGAAATAATCAACATCGAGGTTTTGTTTGGAGGTTTTGTACGCTTTGGAGCGCACTTTATCGATGGCCGCGTTTCTGGAGATGTTCAACAGCCAGGTGAAAAACCGTCCTTTTTTAGAAGAATAGCTATCGGCATTGTTCCAGGCTTTTACGAATACATCTTGCATTACTTCTTCGGCAATAGTATGGTCTCTCACAATATTGTAAATGACCCCATGCATGCTTTCGCTGTACATTTCGTAAAGGATTTCGAAGGCCTTTACGTCTTTTTTTTGAAACTTATCAACTAATGCTTCAATGTCCATTCATAACAATTAGGTGTTCCGAAAGTAACAAATATTAACAACAAAAGCCACCAAAAACTGGTAGCTTTTGAATTTCGGTTTTTTAAAAATTTTATTGAATAATCCCGGCACAGCTTACTCTTGCCCCAGCCGAACCCGAAGGTTGTGAGGTGAAATCGTCAGCGCCCGCATGTACAATGACACCTTTTCCGATAATATCCTTATTTGCATCGCCACAGCCAATACACCATTGATCGGTGGTGAAGGAAATCGTACCGTTTCCATTTTCATCGGCCATAAAATTCCCTATATCTCCTTTATGATAACCTTCCGCAGCGCCCCATTTACCGTGTGGCGTATTTGTCGGGTTCCAGTGCCCTCCGGCGGATTTTCCATCAGGGGAGGAGCAATCCGATTTTGCGTGAATATGAATGGCATGTTCCCCCGGCTCCAAACCGCTGATAATTGCCGTCATGGTTACGCTTCCGTCTTCTTCCTTAAAAACTACATTCCCCGTAGCATTGGTTTCGCTTTTTGCGTTTAGCTCTATTTTTACCTTTTTAGTTTGTACTACTTCTAACTTTTCTTCAACGGTTTCCTCAACTTTTATGTCTTCCTTTTTCTTCTTGCATGCTGATAGCGTAACAGCCAATACAAGGCATAAAATGCTTAATTTTTTCATGGTTTTGGTATTTTTTTATTCATTGGAAAGTTAAGGCATTATTACACAAATTGCAAGAATCCAGCATGACATATATCATGTTTTTTTGAAACGGTTTGGTTTAATTTTGAAGTAGAATTGTTAGGTATGTTAAATTCTTTAGTCAATAAATACAATATTGCGGGGCCTCGCTATACGAGCTATCCAACGGTACCGTATTGGAATAATGAGACATTTTCAACGGAAAAATGGAAATCGACTTTAGTCCAATCTTTTAATGAAAGTAATGCCAAAGAAGGCATCAGTATTTATATCCATTTACCGTTTTGCGAAAGCCTGTGTACGTTTTGCGGATGCAACAAACGCATCACTAAACAACACAGTGTGGAGTCGCCGTACATCAAGGCACTATTAAAAGAGTGGCGCTTGTATTTGGATTTATTCGATGAAAAGCCAGTAATAAAGGAGTTGCATTTGGGGGGAGGAACACCCACTTTTTTCAGTCCAGAGCATTTGAAATATTTGATTCTGAAAATTTTGAAGACTTCCGAATTAGCCGTTGGTCACGAGTTCAGTTTTGAGGGCCATCCCAATAATACTACCGAAGCACATTTGCAGGCATTATATGATGTAGGGTTTAGGCGCGTAAGTTATGGGGTTCAAGATTATAATGAGACCGTTCAGAAAGCCATTCACAGAATCCAACCTTTTGAAAATGTAAAACGAGCTACTGAAATGGCTCGTAAAATTGGTTACACCTCCGTGGGTCATGATATTATATTCGGTTTGCCGTTTCAAACTTTGGAGCATGTAACCGAAACGATTTTGAAGACGAAGGAATTATTACCAGACCGATTGGCATTTTATAGCTACGCCCATGTACCTTGGATAAAAGGGAATGGCCAACGTGGTTTTAAAGATTCGGATTTGCCCTCGGCTGAATTGAAGCGTCAACAATACGAAACGGGCAAGCAATTATTGGCCGAAGTGGGCTATGAGGAAATAGGCATGGATCATTTTGCGTTAACAACGGATACCCTGCATCAATCCATGGAAAACGGGAATTTGCATCGAAACTTCATGGGTTATACTGCTTCCAAAACGCAGGCTATGATTGGTTTGGGCGTATCTTCTATAAGCGACAGTTGGTACGGTTTTGCCCAAAATGTTAAGGACATTGAAAGCTATTACAGTCTTTTAAAAGACGATAGTATTCCTGTATTTCGAGGTCATATTTTGAATAATGAGGATTTAATTATACGAAGACATATTTTGAACTTAATGTGCCAGTTTGAAACGAATTGGACCAAAAGCCACCTTTATTTTGATGAACTCCCGGACGTTTTGATCCGTTTAAAGGAAATGGAAAAGGATGGATTACTTGTAATAGATTCCAATAGCATTCAGGTTACCGAAAAGGGACGGCCATTTGTACGTAACGTTTGTATGGCATTCGACATGCTATTGCAACGGAAAAAACCAGATACACAGTTGTTTTCAATGACTGTATAACTCTTAAAAACTGAACTAATGAAAAAAATAATTGTACCCATCGACTTCTCGGAGCATTCCGAATATGCCCTGAAAACAGCTTCAAAATTGGCCAAAAAATATAATGCCGAGGTATTGGCTTTGCACATGTTGGAAATGTCAGATATCATGTTGTCAGCATCTGACGGTCTGCAAAATGAAAAAGCGGTGTTCTTTTTAAAATTGGCACAGCAAAAGTTTGACAAATTTTTAGAAAAGGATTATCTGAAGGAAATAAAATTAACCCCGATAGTTAAGCATTTTAAAGTGTTTAGCGAGGTGAATGATGTGGCCATAAAGAATGATGCAGACCTGATTGTGATGGGATCGCACGGTTCCAGCGGTATTGCAGAATTCTTTGTAGGCTCCAATACCGAACGCGTAGTGCGCAATGCCAATGTGCCAGTTTTGGTAGTAAAGGATGATCGTGCTGGAATCAATTTTGATGTGGTGGCCTTTGCATGTGATTTTTCAGAAGAAGCCATTGAGCCTTACTTAAAAGCGTCAAAGATGTTTAAGGATATGGGGTCGAAATTGTATTTGATTCATGTGAATTTGCCCAATGACCGCTTTCAAAGTTCTTTGGAAATTGAGAAAAAAGTGGTCAACTTTTTTGCCAAGGCCGAACGCAACTTGGATAAAATGGAGGATGTACACTACATCAATGATTATTCTGTGGAAGAAGGCGTTTTAAACTGCGCCAGCAAAATAGGGGCAGATTTGATCGTGGTACCCACCCATGGCAGAAAAGGTTTGGCGCACTTTTTTGAGGGTAGTATTGGCGAGGATGTGGCCAATCATTCTACATTGCCGGTGATGACGTTTAAGATTTAGATAGGCACCAATCAAATGTTGTTGTTGGGGAGATTCGTTTAACGGTTCGTGTAAGGATAGTTGCGTGATTAAGTCACTAACTTACCAAAAATGGAACGAACCAAGGGAAAATCCGCAGGATTTTCCGAGTAGCCGAAGACAAACCATTAATTATACAAGGTGTTACCCAACGTTGTTTTTTTTAGCTTAGTTAGATTGTATTATAATATTTCAAAATCTATTCACAAGAAAAATGCTATAATTTTCACCAATCGTCCTCGGCATTTATTGCGTTGATAAGATTCAGAAAGTAGCTGTTAAAATATTCCTCAATCCCAGATTTAGCTTTTGGGAATCGTAATTTGTCCTTTTCCCAAATTCCATATTGATCAGTAAATAGTTGGCGTTTCGGAAGTGAAAGGTGTAATCTACGAGTGCCACCACCATTTAAGGGGTGAGTCATATCTAAAAGAGGGATGTTTATTCTAATCTTATTTTCTTTAAAGTCTATCTTTAAGTTGTAGTTAACATTTACAGCAGGGTCTTTAAATAATTTATTAGCTACTGCATTCACAACAATTTGATTATCTGAAGTTGTGATTACTAATTTTGGATTTTTATATATTCCGTTTAAATAAGACAAAACTTTATTATTTAACTCCTGAACCGTACCTTTTTCCTGTATAACAATATATGGAGCGTTTGCATCTTCGGTAAAAACTAATCCTTTAGGCGTAACTTCAATAATTTGAGCAGAGATAGTTGAGACAAAAAAAAGTAATAATAAATAAATATGTTTAAACATTTTTTAAATTTTATTTATGGTTATTTCTAAGAAATATATTTAATATTAATATGGTAGTTATAAAAATATTTCATTATTCTTTTACTGTATTATCTAATTGTTTATCATCTCGAGCTTAATGATAATGCTGTATTCAATGCTGGGTAAAGTTGACACGGATATGCGCCGTTTCAATGGCCTATATCCGACGTTAAACGAAGGTAGCTGAAATCTTTCACAAAGTCAAGTTACTTTTCAAATAGTGCAAGTCAAATGCCAACCAAACTTGTACTATTCTACGATAAGGATTGAGGTGTAATACTCACCGCTCCAAATACCCCCAAACAAAATTGGGGCGGTGGCCATCACGGCGTACCATTTTTACCCAAAGCAGGGTCATGTGTTCCAAATGCAGTGCTTGGTCGAGGTTTCCAGTGTCTTTCATTTGAAAGCCCAAGTCGTTTACCAATGGTTTTAATTTTGATTTGGATGTGCTATCGTTTCCCGCAACCAGCATCACAGGTTTTACGTTGTAATTGGGGTACTCTGAATTTTTAAAGTTTTCAAAACCATAAATGGTAAAGGCTTTAATCACTTTTGCCGATGGAGCCAATTCCTGCACTTTTTCGGCTCCCGAGATTGTGCTTTTTAAACCATGCGAAATTCCAGGGCCAACGGGATTGGTGCAATCCACCAATATTTTTCCTTTAAAATCCAAGAGTTTTAAAATGGATTCATTCGCTGAAAATGGGGTGGCCAAAAATACTATGTCGGCTTTGTCAATGGCATTTTGAATCGAATCTACTTTGAAGTTCGGATTTTTTGAAAGCGCGCCTTTCACGGTTTCACTTTTGATATCATTGTGTGCAACAATAATCTCGTATCCATTTTTTTCCAAATTATTGGCCAGTGAAAAACCAACATTGCCTATACCTATAAATGCTAGAGTCATTTTTATTATCAAATTAGAGGTTAAAGCTTTGCTCCCTTTGGGTATTGGGATTTATTGCTGTTAATTTTGTTTCTATAAACTTTTTCGAAGAGCCTTGTCATTCCGCACTTGATGCGGAATCCATTGGTGTATTCTGGATTCCTGCCTTCGCAGGAATGACAAATGATAATTTTCTCATTTGTTGTTTAGTTGTTCGATTGTCAATTTTGCCACGGCGCTTCCAGAATTTTGCTGTTGCCCTGTGATTAAATTGCCATCTTCAATGGCATAGGATGCAAAAGGTTCGGCTACTTTAAAGGTAGTGTTTTTCAGTTTTTTGGCTTCGTCCTCAATGCGATAGGGCTGGATTTTCATCCCCACGGCCTGGTCCGCAAAATCCTCTTCCAAATTTGCAAAACCCGTCCAGGTTTTACCCTTAACCAACAATTCACCGTCTGAGGTTTTTGCTGAGAGCAAAATTGTTGTAGCATGACATACCGAGGCGGAAGGTTTACCGGACTCATAGAAATTAACGAAAAGTTGCTCCAAATCTGCATTGTTTTTAAAGGTATACATCGGGGCTTGACCACCCACTAAAAAAATAGCATCATAGTGTTCTGCGCTGACATCCGTGATTTTTTTGGTGGTTTTCAAAAAATCATTGAACCAATCTTTTTGCAAATAGCCCGATGTAATCACATCGTGAGCCGAATACCCACTGTCGTCATTTGGATTGGAATAGCCATCCATTGCTATCGTTCCGCCATCCGTGGAAGCCAATTCCACCTCGTATCCTGCTTCTTGAAAGACCAAAAGGGGATGGGTCAATTCCGAAGCCCAAAACCCGATAGGCCACCCGGTTTGTTTTGAAACTGTTGGACTGCTCGCCACCATTAAAATCTTGCCCTTAAAAGGTGCACCGTGAAAATGGACGTAATGTTTTTTCTCTTTTATTTTTGATTCCATTGCTCTCTTTTTAATTGTTCAAATCATACTACAAAGCTATTTCAGAAATGAATATGCTTAACATTTTCTATATTTGTGAGTAACTAACAAAAATGTAAGTATGCCAGAATTTTTGAAGAATAATAAGCGGTATTATACCCCTGTGGAATATGTGTTTTCAAAGATAGGAGGTACCTATAAAATGCCCATTTTATGGCGTTTAAAGGATAAAGTTTGGCGGTACTCGGAGCTTAAGAAAAGTATCGGGCATATTTCAGACCGGATGTTGAGTAAAAATCTAAATGAACTGGTTCAGGATGGTTTTGCGCAAAAAAAGATACTCCCCGAAGTCCCTGTTCGTGTGGAATACAGCATCACCGAAAGGGGAAAACGTAGCATCAATATCATTAGCACATTGCGGGATTATGGCTTTGAACTAATGGAGGAGGACGGTATTTCTGAAGGTTAGGCGATTAGTTTTCAACTTCCGAAAGCGCCAATACATTAAACAAATTTGCCTTGGTTTTAAAGAAGTCGTTTTCAATTTCGATGGCTTTTAGTTTAGCGTCGATCAATTTGGATTCGCGCGAGTTCACCAAAAACAACGAGCTTTCACCTAAAAAGAATTTGCGCTCCTCGGCAGTAAGCATCGTAGTGTAATCTTCAACGATAGTGCCGGTGACATCGTTTTGAAGTACGTATGAATCCAATTCCTGATTGATGGCATCAATTTTATTTTGAAGGCTTACTTTGGTGTTTTGTATTTCAAATCGGGTATCCTGCAATTTTAATTTTGCCAATTTTAAATCCCCGCGTTCCTTTCTTAAAAACAAAGGAAAGCTAACGTTTACTCCACTTTTGTACTGCGAAGTACTGAAGGTTCTTGATACATTAGGCGTTTGGGTCAGAAAGTTGTACTGTAAATCGATTTGCGGTAACAGGTTGTTTGACATCAATCGTTTTTCTATGTTCAAGCTTTGGTATTTATAATCGAGCGAAAGCATTTTTGGATGTTCCTCAATATTAAAATTTTCAATATCCAAGCCCGATGTATTTAGGGTTTCGTCGATATTGAAAAACGTATCGATGTCTGGTATCACACCTTCTTGAATTTCAATGGGGGTGTTGTCGTTTAGCCATAAATAATTGGAAAGCTCCAAAGTAGCCTTGACAAACTTGATTCTGGATTTCTCTAAATTGAGCCTTCTGTCATTCAGTGCAATTCGGGCCTCTACTGTGTCAATGGCCGACATGTCACCGACTTCATAACTTTTTTTAATACCGTTAAAACGCATTTCGGCATTGACCAAAAACTCTTCATAAACCTGCTTTTCGTTATAGCGTCGCAACCAATTGAAATAGGAAACTGTGGCCTCGTACAGAATATCGTTCACCAATAATTGTCTATCGGCCTGGGCCTGTTTTATGTAAAGTCTGGACTGGCGCAACATGGCCATACGTTTATTCGTTAGTAGACCCCTAGCAACAGGAACTGAAATTCCCGCACTGTATAGGCCATCTTCAGGAACGAAGGCCTCTGGGCTTAAAAAATCACCGGTGTTTTCCTCAAAATTTCCTTTGAGTTCAATACCAAACCAGGTAGGGATTTTAAAAGTGGCGTTTAGCCTGTCGTAATATTCGGTGCCTTTGAACTTTTTTCTGTCGTAGTCCACCTCAAGTTTTGGGTCAAATGCACCACGAGCTTTCATCAATTTGGCTTCACTTTCATTGATGACCAAGTTGGCTTGTTTCACGATAGGGTGATACGATTTTACATAGCCCAAGTACTCAGCTAAGGTGATGACGGAAGTTGAGTCTTGAGCAGGTAGTAAACCGCTACAGAGCAATATTATGCTTATTATGAGAATTCTCATTTTTTATCAGATTTGGAGGCTGTTTTACCGCCTTCAGGTTGATAGTAATTTGGGGGGAAGCTGTTGATTTGTCTCCAAAGTTCAAACCAAATGGGTACATCTTCCAAAAGGGCAATGGTGTATGCGCCCGAACCCACTCGGATGGCCTCCGGCCAAGCATGGTCGCTCTCGTCCGGAGCTAGCAGTATTCTATATTTACCATTATCGCTAATAAAGCGTTCGATGGCCACCACTTTTGCCCCGTATGTTCCATAAGATACATTGGGCCATCCGCTAAATACAATGGCTGGCCACCCATCAAACTGTACCCTGACATGTTCGCCAATATGAAGCAACGGTAAATCTATAGGCCTCACGAAAGTTTCAACGGCCAAATCATATTTTGAGGGCATGATTCCCACTAATTCCTCACCTTCTTTAAATGTGACACCAACACCTCCTCGAAGTGCTTTGTTTATAAATCCACTTTGGGGAGCGGTAACATACAGCAAGCTATTACGCTTTTTGTAGTTGGCATAGGAGTTTTCTAATTTGGTCACCTGTGCCTGCGTATCCAACTGACTAGATTGAGCAGTAAACATATCGCTCTGTGCCTTAGATATTTTATCGGCGTAGGAAGCTCGTGTCCGCGACAATTCAATTTCGGCATTGATCACCTCGTTCTGACTGGCCAAATATTTGTTTTCATGTGAAATAAGTTTGGCCTGCGTTTCCTGAAGTTTTAGGCGCTTTTCTTCTACATCCTTCATCGCCTTTAAACCCTCTTCTTGCAAAGTGGTGATCCGGTTGAATCGGGTTTCAGCAATTTTTAAATTAGTCTTTGCTGCCTCTAAATCGATGCTGTCACTTTTCACTTTTAGCCGGGCTTGCATTAGCTTGTTTCGGGTCTGCTCAAGTTTTAGCCTCTGCTCGTTTTCCAAAGCTGAAACCTGTCTTTTTAAAGCTTCCACTTTTCCACCATAGGCAGTGACCGAGGATGATTTGGCCTGAATTTGCTCATTGGTACGTTCCACGAGTCTGTCGTCAAAATAATCACTTTTGACTTCGGAAATCCTTAAGATAGTATCACCGGCCTTAACGGAATCCCCTTCTTGAACATACCATTCTTCTATACGGCCTGGTATTTGAGACTGTATGGTCTGTGGTCGCTGGTTGGGCTTTAAGGTGGTAACAATGCCTTGGCCAGTAATATTCTGGGTCCATGGCAAAAACAAGACAATTAGCAATATGATTGCGGCCCCTAACAGAAATCTGTTGAAGTATTTATAGTACCTTTTGTTCATAATGTCCTTGCCAGACTTGTATTTACTCAGGTCTATTTTTTTATTTAATTGATTATGGGATATATTCAACATAACTAGAGGCTTTTAAGATTTTATTCTTCCTTTTTCCAAAATGATCATTTCACTGCACTTGTTCATCCAAACATCACTGCTGCTCACCGCAACCAGAGCCCATGGACGATCTTTGTGCGTTAAATAATTAACGATGTTCTCCGTTTCGTTCGGGTTGAACCTGTCTAATGCATCTTCAAGGATTAATATTTTAGGCGATTTTAGAATGGCACGGGCCAAAACAATTTTTTTCGATAGAGTGTAGGACATTTGTCTTCCGTCAGGGTACAGAATAGTGTTTAGACCGTCGGCTTGTTCTTTTAGGAAATCTTTTAGCCCGACAATTCCGATGACTTCATGGATTTTGTCATCATCAATGCCCTCATTGGCAAAAGTTAAATTATCTCTAATGGTCCCTTCAAATGGCGTTTCGTCCGAAAGTGACAATCCAAGCTGTGATCTGTAAAAGTTGAGATGTAAACTGTTAATAGACATGTCATTGACGTATAGGTTTCCAGATGTAGGGGCTATAACTCCGGCAATAAGCCTTAATAACGTCGACTTCCCCGAGCCACTTTCTCCGCGTACCAAAATTCTGCTATCTGGTTCAATTTTTAATGAAATATCTTTGAGAATATGCTTATCCCTGTTGGACACCTCATAGGCCACATGCTCTAATTCAACATGAATGCCTTTGCTAAACTGTGGTGTTTCTCCGCTTTGGCTTTCCATGCCCTTGTCCACAATCTGGCCTATTTTTTCCAATGAAGTCAAAGTGTCGTAGAAGGACTCCAAGCCTAAAATGAGTTTTTCAACCGAAGCGATGACCAAGATGATGATGATTTCCGCTGCAACAAACTGCCCGATATTCATCTCCTGATTCAGCACCAAGGCACCCCCAATCAACAAAAGACTGGCGGTAACAATCACTTTGAAACTTATCATTTGGATAAACTGAAGCATCAAAACCTTAAAGTGGCTTTCGCGTGCTTTTAAATAATCGCTGACCAAAATATCATTTTTGTCCACTCCCAAACTTGTGCTTCCAGATAGTTTAAAGCTGATAACGGAACGGGCAATCTCCTGGATCCAATGCGCTACCCGGTATTTGTTTTTGGATTCCTTTAAGCTGGTTTCCAGCCCTTTAATGGCCGTAAATTTGAAAACCACAAAAACCAAAAGCAGAAGCAGTAGCCCGAAAATGATGAAAAACGGATGGTAAAACGATAACAGGATTAATGCAAACAGAATCTGCAACACTGCCGTTGGTACATCGATCAAAATTTTTGAAAGACTTTTTTGAATAGTCAAGGTATCAAAAAAGCGATTGGCTAGCTCCGGTGGGTAATAATTACGAAGCTCTGCCATTTTTATTTTTGGGAAACGGTATGCTAGCTCAAAAGAAGATCTTGTAAATATTCTTTGCTGAATGGTTTCAATGATTCTCAACTGCATCAACTGCAAGCCTCCAGAAAATGCCACGCCAATGGTAACAATAACCACCAAAACGATCCATGAGGTGGATACCTGTGCTCCTTGGATTAGGTTAATAATAGCCTGAATTCCAAGTGGGAGGGACAAGGCTACCAAACCCGCAAAAATAGCATAATAAAAGATTTGAAGTATATCGCGTTTTTCCAACTGAAGCAGGCCTATCAGGCGTTGCCACGGCGTCAATTTTTTTGGTTCCATAGTTAGGATTTCAAAGTGTTAAGCACTAGGTTTTTCATAAAATCGGTTGGGGTAAGGCCATCACCACAATCCGTTATGGATGTAAAATGGGCTTTAAGGAAATGTTGATGAAGGCTGCCTTCCATAATAGTGCTGGCCAAACTGGAAGGGAATTTATAGTCTGGCCTGAATTCTTTTACCATATCTCTTAATCGGTAAACGATACGCTTGTATATTACAAAGTAACCGTCTTTATTTTCTTGGTCAACCTCTTTGGTCAAAAAAGATTTTGAATTTTCATTTACTATGATTCGGTTTAAAACCACTTCGTTGATGTGCGAGAAGTTGGAGTCTTCTTTTGTAGACCTTGTTACTACTTCCACTGCTTTTTGTAATTTGTCCAAAGGAGTTAAATTATGGGTTTCGATAACCAATTGGTACTCCATCCAAGCCCAATACCAGGAGGACAAATACAATAACAATTTGTGTTTACTTTCAAAATAGCGATACACCGAACTCTCGTTGGAGCCTATTTTGGTGCCGAGCTTTTTAAAGGTAAAACTGTCAAAACCAATTTCATCAATAAGAAGAATGCTGTGCTCCACGATGCGCTTTCCCAAGTTGGATGACTCGGGGTCTTTCACATAGATTTTTTCTGGAACAGCAATCTTTAAATTTGAAAGTAATGAATCCATAATTGATAAATTTGATTGCAAATATAATAGCAATACTATCAATATTGGAAATAAAGCTATTGATTTTGTCAATAATACTTATAAGAATTTCTTATGTATCCGAAAAATTGTGAATTAAATATTTGAAAATGAACAAGATGAAAGGATGGAAAAACTAAATACTACTGGAAAATAGACGTAGACTTTTCGATCAATGACAGTTCATGTTCGAAGAAGCCATCTCATAAATCGGAGAAGGCGAAAGGTAAGGAATTCCAAGTCCCAAACCGCGAAGAATAAAAAGTGCTCCTATAATGACCACAAAAACTGGAATTGCCTTTTGGATGCGCTGTCTAGTTTTTCCTTTAAGGAAATTGCTCAAGTAAATAGCAGTGGTCATCAATGGAACGGTACCCAAGCCAAAAACGGCCATATATAAGCTTCCATTGGCCACCGAGCCAACCGCCATTGCCCCAAAAATAGCCATATACACTAAACCACAAGGCAAAAACCCATTCAAAAAACCAATAGTCAAAAAGGTGTCCATGGTTTTTTTCTTCAAGGCAGTACCCAAAGCCGATTTTACTCTGGAAATGATTCTGTAAATAGGCTTCGAAAAATTATAACGGTTAAAAGTACTCTGCGGAATCACCACCACCAAAATCATCAAAATACCAATGGCAATAGATAATTGTTGCTGAAATCCAAAAATGTAAAGGCTTTTACCAATGAATCCAAAAATCAATCCTATAATACTGTAAGCCAATAATCTGCCAAAGTGGTAAATCGTAATTTGAGACGCTTTTTTTACCGAATTAGAGCGGTCTACGGGCAACATAAAAGCAATGGGCCCGCACATCCCCACACAGTGAAAACTGCCCAATACACCCAATATGAAAGCCGACCAAAGCATGCTAATACGTTATCGATTCTTTAAATAAATAAGATTTTCCCCTATATTGCCAATCAATTTTAATGTTCCAACGGCCATCTACCAAACGATTGTCAGGTATGAGCAAATAAGGATTAGACAGTGAAATAGAAGTTTCAAAGTCTAGTTGTTTGTTAGATGGCCTATATAGGAACACTTTTCCTGTGATTTTTTTAAAGTCAATATCGCTCGGAAAATTAATCCTCAACCCCTCGAGCGATTTGTTGTAACTAATATTTGTGGTTAGCGTTTTAGCATTCTTCAGCTTATCGATGTCCTCCTGATATTTCAGTTCCTCCCCGTAATAATCCTCGCTCACCAAGTCATGGTCGTACCTATCGTCAACATTCATCGACACAATAAAGTACATTATAAACCCAATAAACCCTATAAAAGCTAAAACAATCCCGGTACCCCAATTAATTTTCATAATATCTACTTCCTGCGAAAGCAGGAATCTATTTTTAGTTAATATTTCATTTCGGGCGTTCCCTGCCTTCCATACCTACAAGGTTTTTCAGAAACCTTGCAGGAGTCACTACGGTCGGGCTTTCACTACTCAATCCCTCCTGCGTCGGGGATTTCAAACATGCCGCTCAATCCCTAACGCGGGCATATCCGCCAGCTTACTGCTTACTGCCGCTGAAATACTGCCAGCTACCGATAACTCCTCGGCCCCAAAAAATTAGCAGTAGTCGTTTCGATCATTTGGTCGCCCTTAAAAACGCCAATCTTAATTTTATTTCTATCTCCGGTCAATGCCGAATTATCAATTTCAATGAACAAAGTCCCTTCCGCAATCCCCTGTTTTGGCACAACAAAGTCATCACTCGTGGACACCAATTTCAATTCACCCTTATGCGACAACAACTTCAAACTCACATCGGCAATATCCTCTGTGGTTTTGTTCACCAATTTATAGGTAAATACATTGCTGATAATGTTACCTTCCTTATGCTCATACAATTGTCCCGGTAATCGCAAAACATTAGCTTCCACATCATTACGCAAAAACAACATGCCAATCAGTACACCAAACATAATGGTCAACACACCCATGTAACCTTTCATTCTGGCGGTTAACTTGAACTTGGCTTTCTTCTCAATATTTTCCTCACTCGCATAACGAATCAACCCTTTGGGCAGATTGATGCTTTCCATAATATGGTCACATTCGTCGATGCAGGCCGTACAGTTGATGCATTCTAATTGCGTACCGTTTCTGATGTCAATTCCTGTTGGGCAAACATGTACGCACTGCAAACAGTCGATACAATCCCCGTGGCCCAGAGCCTGACGGTCTTCATTTTTTCTAAATTTTTTACGTCCGCTTTCGCCTTCACCACGTTTGTGGTCATAAGCCACAACAATGGATTTGGTATCCAACAGCACCCCTTGCAATCGCCCATACGGACAAGCAATCACACAAACCTGTTCCCGAAACCAAGCAAACACAAAATAGAACACTCCTGTAAAAATCACTAAAGGGGCTAATGTTCCCAAATGTGCTGCAGGGCTATCTGTGATGTACCCCAACAGCTTATCACTACCAATTAAATAGGCCAGAAATACATTTGCAATCAAAAAGGAAATCACCAAAAAGATAAACCATTTGAGTGTTCGTTTTTTAATTTTTTCAGCATCCCATTTTTGTCTGTCCAGCTTGCGCTGTTTATTTCTATCGCCTTCAATCCAATACTCGATACGGCGAAATACCATTTCCATAAAAATGGTTTGCGGGCAAATCCATCCGCAGAAAATTCGTCCGAAGGCCACAGTAAATAGGGTGATAAATACCACCCCGATAATCATCGAAAACACAAACAGGTGAAAATCCTGTGGCCAAAACGGAAATCCGAAAATATTGAATCGGCGTTCCATTACATTGAACATCAGAAACTGATTGCCGCCTATTTTTATGAATGGTGACAGAAGCAAAAAGGCCAACAAAAAATAGCTGACATACTTTCTGTACTCATAAAATTTCCCGCTAGGCTTTTTGGGGTACACCCAAGCGCGTTTCCCCTGTTCGTTAACGGTAGCGATGCTATCTCTAAATATTTCGTTTTCTGGGGTGTTCACTGCTCTTGTTTATCCTTTTCCTGCAAGGTTTTAAGAACCTTGTAGGTATGTGTTTGAGGCTTCTTTTTAAAGACCTACAAGGTCTCGAAAACCTTGCAGGTCAAATGTTTAGTTTAGCTTAGTTTGATATGATGTACTTGAAATCTTTAGTTTTTCTAATGAAATTATTGAACTGCATCAGATACCGCTTCAACAGCTTCGGCGGGAGCACTTTCATCTACCCAAATATCGCCCTCCGGAGCTTTAGGTTCTGCAGGTGTTGTCCCTTGGAAAGTCAGCACATAACTTGCTACTTGTGCCATTTCGGACGGTTTTAAACTCTGCTTCCAAGCAATCATCCCTTTACCGTCACGACCACCTTCGGAAATCGTTCTAAAGACATTTTTAATTCCGCCACCAAGAATCCAATGTTGATCCGTCAAATTCGGACCGATACCTCCACCACCGTCAGCTTTATGACAGGCGACACAGTTGGTTTCAAAAATGGCTTGCCCAGCCTTAAGGTCGGAAGCTTCGGTCAACATAGTAACCGTATTGATATCTACCAAATCCTTGGCTGTCTTTTTATACTCTTCAATGGCAACTCTCGCTTCGGCTAATTCGGTTTCCAATTCATCGAGTTGCGTATCGCCATCAAAAATGTGATAGCGCACTAAATAAATTCCGGCAAAGATGATAGTGGCATAAAAGCCATACACCCACCATGGCGGTAAATTGTTGTCCAGCTCTTTGATGCCGTCATAATTGTGGTCTAAAATAATCTCACCTTCTTCCTCAAGTGGTTTTTGCCCCAATAGTTTTATGTAGGTGTCTTTTAACCATTTAAACTCAAACGACTTTTCCTTTTCTGCCAAGAACTTAGCTTTAGCTTCTTCGTCCAATTTGTGAAGCATGACGTTTTCCAATGCACCAACAATGGCTTCAATGGCAATTAAAATCAACAATACCAGCAAGAGAAACAATAGTACTGCCGGATATTCGATAAAGGCGGGTTTTTCACCCGAATCTATAAAGAATTCAACTGCTCCGAAAATAATCAGGAAAACTACAGGAACGCGAATCCAGGATGGAACTAAATTTCTCATAATATGTCGTTGTTTTGGTTGTCTAAAGGAATGTTGCTTACTTTTTTGATATAGTCTTTTTTAGCGGAAACGACCCACCAAAATAAGGCCACAAAAAAGATGAAAAAGATGAGTAGCGAAATGATAGGATAGATTTCTATCCCCGTGATGCTCTCCATATGGTTTTTTACAAATTTTAACATGATGCTTTATTTTGAGGGTTAATTCTGCGCGGTTTCAACTTTAATGTCCGTACCCAATCGCTGTAAATAAGCGATAAGTGCCACAATCTCGCGGTTCTTCATTTCTACGAAAGCCTCTCCGTTTTCTGTGGCATAATTTTTATCCGCTTCATAAGTTTTCGCAAAATCAGGATCGCTATACAGGTTTTGCTCGATTTGAGTCCCCTGAGCTGTCATACTTTGTTGCGCGTTGGCAATCTCTTCATCCGAATACGGTACGCCCAGCGACACCATAGTTTTCATTTTGGCTTCGGTTTGCGATTTGTCTAACTCATTCTTTATCAGCCATTGGTAACGCGGCATGATAGAACCGGATGAGGTACTTTGCGGATCGTACATGTGGTTGAAATGCCAGTTATCGGAGTACTTGCCACCTATACGGTGTAAATCCGGCCCGGTACGTTTACTTCCCCAAAGGAAAGGATGGTCGTACACAAATTCTCCAGCTTTTGAGTATTCGCCATAACGTTCCACCTCACTTCTGAACGGACGTATCATTTGGGAGTGACAGCCCACACAGCCTTCGCGGATGTAAATATCCCTACCTTCCAATTCCAAAGGTGTATATGGTTTCACACTGGCAATGGTCGGGATATTCGATTTCACCATAATCGTCGGTACAATCTGAATAATGCCTCCAATCAAAATAGCCACAGTAGCCAATAACGTCAATTGAATTGGGCGTCTTTCCAACCACGTGTGCCAGCCTTCGCTAGACGTACGCCTTTTGGTCACACGTTCTAATGCAGGGGCTTCGGCCAATTCGTCTTCAACTTTGCTGCCACTTCTTACAGTAGCAATTACGTTGTACACAAGTATCAGCATCCCTACGATATACAATGTACCACCGATAGCACGCATCCAATACATGGGGATAATTTCGGTAACAGTTTCCAAGAAGTTACCGTAAACCAATGTCCCATCAGGGTTGAACTGCTTCCACATACTAGCCTGTGTAAATCCGGCAACATACATCGGCAACGCATAAATAATAATACCTAAAGTACCCAACCAGAAATGCAGATTGGCTAGTGGCAACGAATGCAGTTTAGTTTTAAACAGGCGAGGTATCAAATAGTAAATCATACCAAAAGCCATAAAACCGTTCCAAGCTAAAGCACCAACGTGTACGTGGGCAATAATCCAATCGGTAAAGTGAGCAATAGCGTTTACATTTTTAAGCGAAAGGGTTGGCCCTTCAAAAGTAGCCATACCATAACCGGTAATCGCCACAACCATAAATTTCAATACAGGGTCGGTTCGTACTTTGTCCCAAGCCCCACGAAGGGTCAATAGTCCGTTAATCATACCACCCCAAGAAGGCATTAGCAACATCACAGAGAATGTCACCCCAAGATTTTGTGCCCAATCGGGTAAAGCCGTATATAATAAGTGGTGTGGTCCTGCCCAGATATAGATAAAAATCAACGACCAGAAGTGGATGATAGACAGTCTATAGGAATACACCGGTCTATTCGCCGCCTTCGGTATAAAGTAGTACATCAGTCCCAAGAAAGGCGTGGTGAGGAAAAACGCCACCGCATTATGCCCATACCACCATTGCACTAGTGCATCCTGGACACCGGCATACACCGAGTAACTTTTTAGGCCGCTCACAGGTAATTCTAAACTATTGAAAATATGGAGTACTGCAACGGTAACCACGGTAGCGATATAAAACCAAATGGCCACATACAAATGGCGTTGGCGACGCTTTAAAATCGTCCAAATCATATTCACCCCAAAAACAACCCAAACCAGTGCAATGGCAATATCAATTGGCCACTCCAGCTCGGCATATTCTTTGGAAGTGGTAATACCCAAGGGCAGGGTAATTGCCGCAGCGACTATAATCAATTGCCATCCCCAAAAGTTGATGTTGCTCAGCAGGTCGCTCGCCATACGCGTTTTCAACAGGCGCTGTAGCGAGTAATACACCCCTGCAAACATGGCGTTCCCTACAAAGGCAAAAATCACCGCATTGGTGTGCAAAGGCCGCAAACGACCAAAACTCAACCACGAGATGCCATCGGTCAAATTCGGGAATAAAAACATAAAGGCAAGCAGTAAACCTACCACCATTCCTACAACCCCAAAAATAATGGTGGCATAAAGGAACTTAGTAACGATTTTATTATCGTAATGAAATTGTTGCATTTCCATATCTAAATATTTAATCTTTCTTGGTTAGTATCGTTTTATCGGTTTTATCTTTGATTAATTCGTCCTCGAATAACATGCGGACAGACGGGGTGTAGCTATCATCAAACTGACCCTTTTTTACAGCAACAACAAATGCCACAAAAAATGCAACAGCCACAATAATGCTTACTGCAAGCAAAACATATATAACACTCATACCTAATTGAAGTTACGGTTCAAAAATACTTTTATACATATATTTAAAAGATGACAATTGTCATGTTTCATTTTATTTTTTGGGCGTTACCCGCAAGGGGTCGGGCTTTCCGTTCCAAGTCCTCGTCACGCCTTAGGGCGTGACTGTGGGCTTTCCTCTACAATCCCTAACGCGGGCAAATCTGCCAGTTTTTGTTCCATTGCAAACCAACATCTCATTTGCCAAAGTTTTTAAACCTCTGAGTTTTTCTTAAGGAAAAACTCACTTCCCTTTAAAAAAGGGAGGAGCTGTATCCAAACTAATTTCTATCCTCATCCAGCTCTCCTCTTATTTTAAGAGGAGAATGAATTCTGATTTTTTTTTAAAATCAGAAGAAAGAGGAGTTCAACAGGACTCCAATGCTACCTCAGTTTCCGTCCCAATATGTTCGTGCAAACCGTTGTAAACACTACAATACTAATCGAGCTCAAAGGCATCAAAATGGCAGCAACCACAGGAGCCAATTGTCCTGTAACTGCAAAATAAAGCCCAATTACATTGTAAATAAACGATAGCACAAAACTCCATTTTATAATAGTGATGGCCGATTTTGAGGCTTTGATAAATCTATACAGCATATTGAATTTGCCGGCATCCAAAATCGCATCACAAGCAGGTGAAAACACATTCACATCCTCCGAAATAGCGATGCCAACATCGCTTTGCGCCAATGCCCCAGCATCGTTAAGCCCATCACCAATCATCAATACTTTTACCCCAGAATTTTGATGGTGCTTGATGTATTCCAATTTATCCTCCGGCTTTTGGTTAAAAAACAATTTGGTTTTGGCCGGCAACAGCTTGGTTAAATTCTCTCGTTCCCCAGCATTATCCCCCGAAAGAATCACTAAATCATAGTCTTTTTTGAGCCTGTTGAATAATTTCGACAGCCCTTTTCTGTATTTATTATAAAAGGTAAACTTGCCTTTATAGCGGTTGTTGGTGCTGACGTGAACTGCGGTGTTCAATGTCACCGCATCCGTTTGATGGCCCACAAAAGGTGCTGAACCAATTTTTATAAAATCATCTTTGTGTTTTGCCGAAATGCCCTTCCCGATATGTTCTTCGTAATCATCCAAAGTCAAGATGTCATTGTCTTCTAAAAGGCTATACAGCGAACGGCTCAAAGGGTGATTTGAATTCCTCAACGAGCTTTTCAAAAGGATTTCTTCTGCATCCGAAAGCGTTTCGCCTTCGTATGAAATCGAAGATTCCTTATTGGCCGTAATCGTTCCAGTTTTATCAAATATAATGGTGTCAATCGAGGCCAATTGCTCAATCACCGAAGCGTTTTTGGCATAGAATTTCAATTTGCCAAAAATCCGTAACAGGTTGCCAAAGGTGAAAGGGGAGGCCAAGGCAATGGCGCAAGGACAAGCAATAATCAATACTGCTGTAAATACATTTAAGGCTTTGGATGAGTCCGCAAAAAGCCAATAACTTGTTGCAATTAGGGCGATACTGAGTACGGCCAGTGTAAAATGTTTGCTGATTCTATTGGTGAGATTCGTAAAGCTGTCCTCCTTGTTTTTATTGAACACATCGTTACTCCACAATTGGGTCAGATAACTTTGCTCCACGGTTTTTAAAACATCCACTTCAATACTGCCTTCCGTCTGTTTGCCACCTGCAAATAATTTATCGCCCGATTGTTTCGAAACCGCATCCGATTCGCCAGTCACAAAACTGTAATCAATACGGGCATTCCCCTTAATCAAAATACAATCCACGGGAATCAATTCTTCATTTCTAATCAACAATCTATCCCCTTTTTTAATATCGTAAACCTGTATGGATTCCTCTGAACCATCATTCAAAATCTTCGTAATTCCGATAGGAAAATAAGATTTGTAATCCCTTTCAAATGATAGAAAATTATAGGTTTTCTGCTGGAAGAATTTTCCAAGCAACAAAAAGAACACCAAACCAGATAAACTATCAAAAAAGCCCGTGCCGATGTCAAAAACGATTTCAGCAGTACTTCTTAAAAATAATACGGTTATGCCCAAGGCTATGGGCACATCAATATTTAAAAGTTTGGAAGTTAAACCCTTGTAGGCAGATACAAAATAGTCCTGAGAGCAATAAAACACTACCGGAAGCGAAAAGGTAAACATCAGCCACCTGAAGGTGTGTTTAAATTGTTCCAACCAATATTCGCCCACTTCAAAATACTCGGGAAAGGACAAAAACATAATGTTGCCAAATGCAAATCCCGCAATACCCAATTTGTAAATCAAAGAGCGGTCCACATTCTTTTTGCCGACGCTATAATCATCCAAACTTATAAACGGCTCATAGCCTATGCTACTTAACAATCGCACTAAATCCTTAAGCGAAAAATTATCTGTATGATAATTAACCCTAACCGTTTTCTTTCCAAAATTCACGATGGATGAACTCACCGCGGGATTCAACTTATTCAAATTTTCTAAAATCCAAATACAGGAACTGCAATGTATATGTGGAATATAAAGGGTAACGATTTGTGTTTTATCATCATTAAACTCCAACAGACTTTCAACAATCTTTTTATTGTCCAAAAAGTTGTATTTGCCCTCAATTTCTTTTGGGGTTGCACCCGGAGCGTTCTCTAAATCGTAATAGCAAGTTAAATCGTTTGCAGAAAATATCTCGTACACGGTTTTGCAACCGTTACAACAAAACGATTTGTCATCAAAGATGATTTCAGAAGATGTGGCATCCAAACCACAGTGGAAACATTTAGAATGCTCCATATTATTTGCTCATTTATACCTGAAGCAAAATTCAAAAATCAAAGGGTTTTAAAATATGATATCTGTCATGTTTTGTTTATTTTTACACATCAAACAAACATAGTGGTATGGGCAAATGCGAGCAATGCATTATTAAGCAATTTAATGCGCTTAAATCGTTGACTAAAGATGAGTTAGTTAGAATTTCAGCGTGTAAAACTTCAAAAATTATAAAAAAAGGCGAGGTCATTTTTGAGGAAGGTGATACGATAAATGGGGTGTATTGCGTCAAGGATGGTATCTGTAAATTGTCTAAATTAAGTGAAAACGGCAAGGACCAAATTGTAAAAATGGTGGTAAAAGGTCAGTTGATCGGGCAACGTTCTTTGGTGAGTAATCAAAGTGCCAATCTTCAGGCTACGGCGCTCAATGATATGGAAGTTTGCTTTATACCCCGAAGTGAGATTATATCCGATCTGCAGAAAAACCCAAAGTTTTCGTTCGATATGCTAAAGGATATGGCGAACGATTTAAGGGAGGCAGATGATATTATTGTGAATATGGCTCAAAAATCTGTTCGACAGCGCTTGGCTGAAACTTTAATTTACATTCATGAGAGTTTTGGTGTAAACCCGGATGGTACTTTGAGTATTTTGTTATCACGCGAGGATTATGCTAATATCGTGGGTACGGCTACAGAGTCCGCCATTAGGGTGCTTTCCCAGTTCAAAAAAGAGGGCATGATTTCAACTATTGGCAAATTCATCAAGATAGAGGACATCAATGCGCTTAGAAGGGTGGAATAGTACCTATTCAATTTTATTGTTAAAGAATAGATAAATCTAATTAAGAGGTCATTCGTCTTCTATAAAAATGTAGTATTTTTATGGAGCTATGAATAAATCTCGTGCTTCAAAAACCGGCTTCGTTTTTAGGACTTACGAAACCCCCTACCAATCCCCATTTGAAAAGCTTTTCGATATTTTCAAGGAACTGATAACGTATACCTCAGGTGATTTTGATGAGGCTATCGATTGGCTACGGGAATTAGACAAAGAGTACAAACTCACCACACCGGATTATACAATTGAGGATTTTATTGAGGACCTGAAAAAGAAAGGTTACTTAAGAGAGGAAATTGATCCTGACGGCAACGGAAGTGGCTTGGCCATTACGGCAAAAACGGAACGCGCTATTCGCCAGCAAGCATTAGATCATATTTTTGGCAAGATAAAACGAAGCGGACAAGGTAATCACAAAAGCAAAAGCCCCGGAATTGGAGATGAACACACGGGTGATTTTAGGGCCTATCAATTTGGTGATGCTTTGGATAAAGTATCAATGACAGAGAGCTTAAAAAATGCCCAGATCAATCATGGAATTTCAGATTTTACCCTGTCGGAAGATGATTTGGTGATTGAGGAAACTCTACATAAGTCCCAAATGAGTACGGTGCTGATGATTGATATCAGCCATAGTATGATTTTGTATGGTGAAGACCGCATCACCCCCGCCAAAAAAGTGGCAATGGCTTTGGCGGAGTTGATCACCACCCGATACCCGAAAGACACATTGGATATCATCGTTTTTGGTAATGACGCTTGGCGGATCGAAATTAAAGATTTGCCCTATTTAAAAGTAGGGCCGTACCATACTAATACCGTTGCAGGTTTACAATTGGCGATGGATATACTCCGAAGAAAAAGAAACACCAACAAACAAATTTTTATGATAACCGATGGCAAGCCGAGTTGTTTACGATTGCCGGATGGACAGTATTATAAAAATAGCATGGGACTAGATTCTCATATTATCAACAAGTGTTATATGATGGCACAACAGGCCAGACGGTTGCATATCCCCATCACCACATTTATGATTGCAAAGGATAGCTATTTGATGCAATTTGTACGGGAGTTTACCTATGCCAACCAAGGCAAGGCATTTTATACCGGATTGAAAGGTCTGGGTGAAATGATTTTTGAGGATTATGAAACGAATCGGAAAAAGAGGATAAGAGGATGATATTTTAAGAGCAAGACTGGCTCCTCTCTTTTCAAAAAGGGAGGTGGATTCCGATTCCTAAAGAATCGGAATTCGGAGGGTTAAAAATTTAGAATAAGATGAAGCAAAACACACACACATTAAAGCATTTAAAAGAGAAACGTGCAGAACTAAGAAAATCATTAACTCCAGCTGAAGCATATTTATGGAAACATTTGAAAGCAAGGCAGTTTGAAGGTAGACGATTCAATAGGCAACACAGTATCAAAAATTATATAGTTGACTTTTATTGTGCTAAGGAAAAACTAATTATTGAGTTGGATAGTGAAGTCCATAATAATGCTTTAGCTCAAGAAAATGATGAGAAAAGAACAAAAGGTTTAGAGGAATTGGGTTATACTGTAGTCAGATTTGAAAACAAAATGGTATTTGAGAATTTGGCTTCAGTTTTTATGGAAATTCAAAGTAATTTTAAATAAAACTCCTCTTTCTTCTGATTTTACTTTTGGAAAATCAGAATTCATTCTCCTCTTAAATTTAAGAGGAGAGCCAATGGATAAAGAATAAATTGATAGGGCATTAAAATCAGCAAAAATATAATTGTATCAAGTTTCTCCCTTTTTGAAAGGGAGGTGGATTCCAATTCCTAAGAATTGGAATTCGGAGGGTTTAAAACCCAAAAGAATAAAAAACAAAAAGATTGAAAAAGTCTATGAAAAAAATAAAAACACTAGGTGCACTAAATCTAACAGGATACCAATCCAAATCGATAAAGGATGAATTAAGAGACAACCTCATTGAAAAAATAAAAAATAAGGAGACCACTTTTGAAGGTGTTCACGGTTACGAAAACACGGTGATTCCTGAATTGGAACGTGCCATTTTATCCCGACATAATATTAACCTTCTGGGCTTGCGAGGGCAAGCCAAAACACGTTTAGCACGTTTGATGTTAAATTTACTGGACGAGTACATTCCCGTAGTTGAAGGCTCAGAAATTAACGATGACCCGTTCCATCCAATTTCGAGATATGCCACTGAATTGATTAAGGAAAAAGGTGATGATACTCCCATTTCGTGGTTGCACAGAAGTGAACGGTTTGCAGAAAAATTAGCAACACCTGATGTTACCGTTGCGGATATTATTGGTGATGTGGATCCCATCAAGGCGGCCAACTTGAAATTGAGCTATGCAGATGACCGTGTCATTCATTACGGCATGATTCCACGGGCCAATCGCTGTATTTTTGTGATTAACGAATTGCCTGATTTGCAGGCCAGAATTCAGGTGGCGCTCTTTAATATTTTACAAGAAGGTGATATTCAAATTCGAGGGTTTAAGGTTCGATTACCTTTGGATATTCAATTTTTGTTTACAGCAAACCCGGAAGATTATACCAATCGAGGTAGTATCGTGACACCTTTAAAGGATAGAATTGGGTCTCAAATTTTAACCCATTATCCTGAAGATATCGAAACTGCCCGAATTATCACCGCGCAAGAAGCCAAAGTGGTTGAAAGTCAAAAGGAACATATATTAGTGCCAAGTTTGGCTAAAGACCTTTTAGAGCAAATCGTTTTTGAGGCTAGGGAAAGTGAATATATTGATGCCAAAAGTGGGGTCAGCGCCCGTTTGAGCATTACAGCATTCGAGAATTTATTGAGCACTGCCGAGCGTAGGGCATTGTTGGCCGGAGATAATAATACCATGGTCCGTTTAAGTGATTTTATGGGCGTTATTCCCTCTATCACTGGAAAAGTTGAACTGGTGTATGAAGGCGAGCAGGAAGGTGCGGCCGTGGTTGCTTATAATTTAATTGGCGAGGCGGTAAAGAGCTTGTTCGAAGCCTATTTTCCTAAAATTGAAAAACTAAAGAAACAGGATGAAGAAACGCCTTATGACGATATCGTATCATGGTTTTTTAACCAAAAAGAAGGTTTCGAATTGCTGGACGATTTAAGGGATAAGGAATATCGGTCCATGTTGGATGGGGTTGCCCCGTTGGATGATTTGTTGGGTGCTTACCAGCCAAACTTGGGAAAAGAAGAAAGTTACTTTGTAAAAGAATTTGTGTTATGGGCTCTAGCAGAATACAAACAATTGAGCAAAAACCGCTTTAAACAAGGCATCCAATTCAAGGATCCTTACGGTAGTTTTATAAGCGGTATTTAAGGCTTTTTTAAAGCTAGTTTTGTAAAATAAAACTTTCAAAAAAAGCAAATTCCTTGTTGTCAAATACTCAAAAAATCAGGAGTCATTTTTCTGATTTAGTATTCTTGTGCTCTCAATTTATCACATTGTGAATAGTCGTCACAATAAGTCGTTTTTCCTTGTTTTTTTGTTAAAAATCTGCTATTTTAATCAAAATTTGAGTAAAAAACGCTCAAAAACTGTAAATTTTAGATACTTCATGAAAATAGCCGAAGACCTTAATCAAACCGATATTAGCCTTCTTTCATTCGATATAGATAATACCTTAATAGACTTTCACACCTTTAAAAGCAATTTCCGTAAGATTTGGGAGAAATACAAGCCTGAAGATGTCCTGTTAACCTATAATACTGGACGATTGATTGACGACGTCCTTAATTTAATTGCCAAGGGCATTCTGCCAAAACCCGATTATATCATTTCAGGGGTTGGCACCCATATTTACAATTATAAGGAAAAAAAGGTAGTTAAGGAGTTTAATGATGTTTTGGATGATGGTTGGGATTTGAAATCGGTTGAAAATGTTATTCAAAATATTGACCATCCTATTAGTGAACAACCCACGAAATTCCAGCATGCCTATAAGCGGAGTTATTTTTTTCATGATGCCACTCCAGAATTAATTGCAAGTGTTGAACAGGATTTTGCCGACGCTAATATGCATGTTAATGTGGTTTATTCCGGGGATAAATTTCTCGATATTCTTCCGAAGTTTGCCAATAAGGCCAATGCTTTGCAATGGTTACTTAAGCAGTTAAAGATAAAGTCAAATGCCGTTTTGGTAGCTGGAGATAGTGGTAACGATTCCGCCATGTTTGATGTAAAGGATGTTAAAGGTATAGTAGTGGCCAATGCCCATGAGGAGTTATACCAATATACCAAACATCGTCAAGTATATCATACCGAAAATGAGAAGGGAGATGGTATCATTGAAGGTTTAATTTATTATGGAGTATTGCCAGAGGATGCCAAAGTGGATACGAATGTAGATCATACTGAAGACTTTTTCATTCAACAGGAATTGAGCCATATAGCTACTGAGGATGAAGATGAGAAAATCGCCTTAATAAAGGAAGGCTATAAAAAGGCCATTGAAGCCTTGAAAAAAAATATTACACCATTAGGGTTCTCTGCTTGTTCAATAGAAGATAATGTGGCACATGGAACAGATGAAAACTATTATAGTGTTTGGGCTAGAGACGGTGCTATTACTGTTATTGGAGCTTTGCCATTAATCAAAAAAGATAAAGAAATCCATAAATGTGCGCGACAAACACTGGTTACGTTGTTTGAGCATATTTCTAGAAACGGGCAAATACCCTCAAATGTTAGGATAAAGGACAATGTGCCCGATTATTCTGGAGTAGGCGGTATCTGTTCCATTGATAGCGGTATTTGGACGGTGATTGCGTTTTACGAATATGTTTCGGTCACCAAGGACATTAAATTCCTTAGGGAATACATTTCTGATATTAAGGAAACAATGCGATGGTTGGGTGCGCACGATAGTAATAATGATGCACTTTTAGAAATCCCAGAAGCAGGAGATTGGACCGACTTATTTGGAAGGAGTTATAACATTCTTTATGATGAAATTTTATGGTATCGCTCCAATGTATGTTTTGGTCGTATGCTGGAAATGTTGGGCGATCATGAACAGGCGGGGGAGTATATCCGTTGGTCTCAGGTCATTAAAAAAGAAATTCTTCAGAATTTTTGGCCATCCACCCAGCAACAATTATTTCAGTCTGTTTCCTTTGCAGAAAAGCAATTTACACTCGGGGACACCTCATATTTAATTGCGCAAACCACGCCATTTGATTTTAGCTGGCGTTGCGATACCTTGGGTAACATTCTTGCATTTCTGCACGGAACCATTGACTCTGAAAAAGCCCATCAAACGTTCAAGTTTATGTTGGGGGTAGGTGTAAATGACCCTTTTCCTGTTGCCAATGTGTATCCAGTTGTTAGTCCAGGCGATCCGGATTGGCGCCCGTATTATACCGTAAATCTTTTGAATTTGCCTAACCACTATCATAATGGTGGAATATGGCCATTCGTTGGTGGGTTCTGGGTAAAGTTTGTCAATAAGTTAGGTCTAAAAGATATTGCCAAGGCCGAATTGTACAAACTGGCTTTAATCAATAAAGAAGGCATTAACGAAGAATGGGAGTTTAACGAATGGGCGCACGGTACAACTGGAAAACCCATGGGAAAGGCATACCAAGCTTGGTCGGCGGCGCAGTACATTTCTGCTTGCCATGACCTGAAAATTATATAAAAACAACTAAAACGAAATATTATGAAATCGATTTTAATGATCTCTTTGCACGGATACGTAGGCGCGAATCCAGAACTGGGAAAACCCGATACGGGAGGACAGGTGGTTTACGTACTCGAACTTGCTGATCGTTTTAGCAGGCTAGGTAAAAAAGTAGATTTGCTCACTAGGCGGTTTGAAGACCAGCCTGAGTACGACCATGTCGATGAGAATTACAGTGTGTGGCGTATCCCTTTCGGGGGTAAGGAATTTATTCGAAAAGAGGATATGCATGACCATTTAAAAAAGTTTGTAACCAATACTTTAGCGGCGATAAAAAAGGAGAACAAAAAGTACGATGTAATTTATTCACATTATTGGGATGCCGGTTGGGCTGGACAAAAAATTGCCGAAGAATTGGGGGTTTCCCATGTGCACACCCCGCATTCCTTAGGATGGTGGAAACAGCATACCATGGGTAGCGATATGGACGAAAAGGAAATGGAAAAAAACTATCGTTTTAAGGAGCGTATCCGAAAGGAGTATTTTGTATTTCAAATGTGTAACCACGTGATTGCTACCACATTGCCACAAGTTGATTTGTTGACGCAACAATACGATGTACTGCCGAGAAACTGTACCATGATTCCACCTGGAATTGATGAAAACCGATTTTATCCCGTGCCAACCAAAGAGAACGATAAAATACGGGCAAAATATGATATCCACCCAACCGATATATTGGCTTTGGGAAGAATGGCACATAACAAAGGATATGACCTGCTAATTAAAGCTTTGCCCACTGTTTTTGAATTAGTACCTGAAGCTCGTTTGGTTGCGGCCGTTGGTGGAGATTCTGAACAGGACAAGCAAGGCATTAAAAAGTTGAAGGAATTGGCCAACGAATTGGGCGTAAATAAAAAAATAAAGTGGAAGAATTATATAGCCGATGAAGATTTGGCCAACGTATATCGTTCTGCAAATATATTCGCTATGCCGTCAAGATACGAGCCATTCGGAATGGTGGCCATTGAGGCCATGGCTTGTGGCACGCCAAGTGTAATTACGGTTCACGGTGGATTATATGATTTGATCGATTTTGGTAATCAAGCTTTATTTGCCGATCCGCATAGACCTTTGGAATTTGGAGCTATGATGGCCATGCCTTTGCTTTACCCTACCTTAAGAAATGAGATTTCTGTTGAGGGTGCACGTTTCGCCCGAAGAAATTTTGGTTGGACTGGTATTGCAAAACGAATGCTTCAGGTCTTTAGAAATTCCATTAACCAACAAACTATGGAATCCAATATTTACTAAACTTGCGTTCATGCCCAAAATAGTCTGTTTCGGTGAAGTGCTTTGGGATATATTTCCAAATGGCGAAAAAAAAATTGGTGGTGCACCCTTAAATGTGGCACTTCGTTTGGCTTCCTTTGGAAATGATGTTGCCATGGTAAGTGCCATCGGGAAAGATGAAAACGGACAGATGTTGTTGAACTTTTTGGTTGAAAACGGATTGAATACTTCATTTGTACAAAAAAAAGATAAATTTAGTACCGGGGAAGTCACCGTAGCATTAAATAAAAAAGGTTCTGCTTCTTATCAAATTGAGCACCCTAGGGCGTGGGATAAAATTGAACTGTCGGATGGATTAAAAGAAACGGTAGCATCATCTGATGCCCTCGTTTTTGGAAGTTTGGTTACTAGGGATGAGGTTTCAAAACAAACCCTTTTGAGTCTCATAGATTTAGCAAAGTACAGTGTTTTCGATTTGAATTTACGGCCACCTCATTATTCAAAAAATATGTTGATTGATTTGATGAATAAGGCCAATTTTATCAAGTTTAATGATGAGGAGCTTTACGAAGTTGCAGGCTATTTGAATTCGGAATACAATGGACTGGAGCAGAATTTAAAGTTCATTTCAAAGCAAACCAATACCCAACATATTTGCGTTACAAAAGGTGAGCACGGTGCCGTTTTACTTTATGATGGGCAACTGTACTACAACAGCGGTTATCAAATCAAAGTGAAGGACACTGTAGGTGCCGGTGATTCTTTTTTAGGGACACTTATTAGTCAATTACTAAATGAAATTGACCCTCAAAAAGCAGTGGATATTGCTTGTGGGGTTGGTGCTTTAGTGGCTAAAAATGAAGGTGCAAACCCCAAATTATCCAAATCTGATATTGAGTCCTTTATTTATCCTTGAATGATTTAGTAGGTGTCTCTGGATTTTATATTTTCATGGCAAAGGCTAATGATTTCGGAAATACGTTTTTGTCGCGTTGCTTCGCGTTTGGCAATATGCAACCAAGACAAGTAACTTTTTCTGTACCCCTTGGAAAAGTTTTGGTAGTTTTCAAAGG
This sequence comes from Hyunsoonleella aquatilis, assembly GCF_014270105.1. GTDB lineage: Bacteria > Bacteroidota > Bacteroidia > Flavobacteriales > Flavobacteriaceae > Jejuia > Jejuia aquatilis. The sequence continues at coordinate 379,697 of NZ_JACNMF010000004.1, read as the reverse complement.
CGCGCTCATTTTTATCAAAGGCCTTTTGAAGATCTTTGGGGATAATACCGTTTTCAACATCATCCATGGCACTCCACGTTCCGGTGGTTTTGGCCAATTCAATCATCTGATAACCGGATTCCTGAATCAATCCTGACTGTTCCAGCTCCTCAATATATTTTTTATTAAGTGCACTCCACGTACTTTTGGGATTTCTAGGACAGAAATATTGGCGTCGTCGTCCGTTGCCCAAGCTTTTTACCGTGGAATCAATCCAGCCAAAACATAGCGCAACTTTTACAGCTTCTTCCCAGCGCATGGTGGGTGTATTCATTTCAAGTTTGTAGAAAATGAGGTAAACTCCATTGATTTTGGAATGGTTTTGCAATAGCCAATCGTACCAATCCGCGTCGCGCTCAAAATAAAGCTCAGGTAAGTCTTTCAAATCTTAAATCTGTTTGGAAAGGACATAAAAACCAGGGTCGATTTCAAAAGACTTTATTTTGGAATCAGTCTTTAAAATATGCCAATCCGCCTTCGGAAATAGCCATTGACTTTCGCCGTTGATTTCAATTTGAATGGGCATATCGAACCCTTCAACAATGTTGATCCATCGGTATTTTAAGCTTTTTTTGTCTATCGAATATTCAAGTGTCGGAATTTGAATAGTTCTCAGATATTGATTAAAAAATTCAGTCAGGTCAATACCTGTTTCTTTGCTTAAAAAAGACTCAATTTGTTGAGTGGTTACCGTTTGATGGTAAAACTCCACATTCATTTTGCGCAGAATTTTTCGCCATTTTTCATCATCTTCAATTAATTGACGGAGGGTGTGCAACATGTTAGCCCCTTTGAAATACATATCTCCAGAACCTTCTTTGTTAACATTGTAATGTCCTATGATGGGGCGGTCATTGACTATGGCCCTTCGTGTACCAATAACATATGCCGATGATGCCTCTTTACCAAAATGATAGTCCAAATACAAGTTTTCAGAATATGCCGTAAAACTCTCATGAATCCACATATCGGCAATGTCCTTATTGGTAATGTTATTGGCAAACCATTCGTGTCCGGATTCATGAACGATAATATAATCAAACTTTGATCCCCAGCCCGTACCGGACCAATCTTTTCCCAAGTACCCATTTTGATATCCATTGCCATAGGTTACCGAACTTTGGTGCTCCATCCCTAGATAAGGTGTTTCTACCAATTTGTAGCTATCTGCGTAAAATGGGTATTGACCAAACCAATGTTCAAAAGCCTCAATTGTTTTTGGTGCCTGTTTGAATTGTTTCTTGGCTTTATCGAGGTTATAACTTAGTACATAATAGTCCATATCTAAATTGCCAGCCATGCCATCATATTTCTCCGAAAAATTCACATAATCTCCAATATTGATATTCACGCCATAATTATTTATGGGATTTTTGACTGCCCAATGGTAGGTTTTGGTGTCCCCTATTTGTTCTACCAGTGTTAATCTTCCGTTGGACACATTAACAAGTTTATCCGGAACATTTACACTTATTTTCATACTATCCACTTCATCGTACATATGATCCTTGCATGGCCACCAAACACTGGCGCCCAAACCTTGACAGGACGATGCAATGAAGTGATTCCCATTTTTGTCTTTTGTCCATGAAATACCTCCATCCCATGGCGGGTTGACGGCTTCTCTGGGCTGGCCTTTATAAAACACTTCAATTTCGTTTATGGTACCAATATCTTGGGGTTGAAGTAATGAAATGAAGTGTGCATTCCCGTCATGTTTTATGTCCAAAGTGTCCCCGTTTTGAACAGCGCTTACAAGTTGCATAGGCTCCTGCAAATCAATTTGCATGACAGAATGCGGCTTCAATACTTTATATTGAATTGTGTTTTTTCCGGAAATGAATTTTTTATCTGGATCAACCTTAATATCCAGATGATAATAGGTCAAATCCCACCATTCACGTTCAGGGGTGACACTTCCTCTCAGGGTGTCCTGTCTGGTGAAATTCTTTTTTTCATATAGAAGGGCTTGAGCAGTCAAACCTGTAGTGAAACAAATGGCAATTAGAAAAATGACAAGTTTAAATCTGCGCATTGGCTTTTGAATTAAGCAGAACATACTCCGAATTTACAGTTTTTTAAAATAAGAGGCAACCCTAAGGGTTTAATATAATTGACTTTATAAGTTTCGGTGGAACCATATTTATTTTTGATGTCCATAAAAGCATACATTTCATTATCGTTTACTTTTTCAAAAACCATGCCTCCAAGTTCAGCATTTTTCATTTTCTTAATACGCAATAAAGATTGAAGTAATTAAAAAACGCCCCAAAACCGAATTTGAGACGCATTTTACATTTGAATTAGTCACGGGGAGATTATTATTCTAATCTCAAAAACAATATTTGTTTTCTTTGATTACTTTCTCAGCGATAGTATGCCTCAATTCTATGATGTTTGGCATATTGACATATTTGATATATCGTCTCAATCCCATCAACATCATTTTTTGCTCGTCTCCTTCCGAGAAAGAAATGATGGAATGTTTTCCAGCAGTTTCGATAACGTCGATGGCGTGGAACAAATTCAACTTCGCCATAGCGATTTGTTCTTTCACATTCTCCTCACCTTCTTTTTTCGCCATTTTTTCAGCGCGAAGAATTGCGGATTCTGCCAAATAAATCTGAATCATAATATCTGAAGCAGCTAACATTAATTGTTGCTGTTGCTCAATTTTTTCACCGTATTTCTGAAGAGCGGCACCCGCCACCATCAGGAACAACTTCTTAAGATTTTTGACAATGTTTTTTTCTTCTGAAAACAATTCAGTGTAATTGGGAACTTCAAACGAAGGAATGCCCATTAATTCTTCTTTAACAGCCATTGCAGGTGTTAAAACATCCACATGTCCTTTCATAGCTTTTTTGATCAACATGCCTACACATAGCATCCTATTGATTTCGTTGGTGCCTTCGTAAATCCTTGAAATACGGGCATCACGCCATGCGGATTCGATAGGTGTCTCTTCTGAAAAGCCCATGCCTCCAAAAATCTGAATGCCCTCATCCGTACAATTTTGAATGAATTCTGAAACTGCTACTTTTAAAATAGAACATTCGATAGCGTATTCCTCAACACCTTTCAGTTCTGCTTCCTGATGCGAATCTTTGCCATTATTTTTTCTCAACTCGATACGGTTTTCAATGTCTTTTGAAGCGCGATAACACGCGGCTTCTCCCACCCAACAATTGGTAGCCATTTCAGCAACCTTCTGACGGATCGCACCAAAACTTGAAATCGGCACTTTAAATTGGACACGTTCATTGGCATATTTTACGGACTCCGTAATGGTACGTCGTTGTGCGTCCAAACAAGCTGCGGCCAACTTAATTCTGCCCACATTAAGTGCATTCATAGCAATTTTGAAGCCATTGCCTCTTTCGGAAAGCATGTTTTCAACTGGGACAATGGTTTCATTAAAAAATACTTGTCTTGTAGAAGAGGCTCGGATACCCAATTTGTGTTCTTCCTCGCCCATAGTGATACCATTAGGATTTTCAGGGTCGTACTCTACTATGAATCCAGTGATATTTTTATCATCTTCAATTCTCGCAAAAACAATCATCAAGCGGCAGAACCCTGCATTGGAAATCCACATTTTCTGCCCAGTAATTTTATAGGTTTTACCATCTTCAGAAAGTACGGCTTTTGTGCGACCAGAATTGGCATCACTTCCTGCGGTAGGCTCAGTTAAACAATAGGAACCAAACCATTCACCTGTTGCTAATTTAGGAACGTATTTTTGTTTTTGTTCTTCATTTCCATAAAGTGTTATGGGCATAGTGCCAATACCGGTGTGTGCACCAAAGGCCGTACTGAAAGAGCCTGTCGCACCCGAAATAAAATCACAGACTAAGACTGTATCTACAAATCCCATGCCCATGCCACCGTATTCTTCTGGCACTGAAACGCTTAAAAATCCAAGTTCACCAGCTTGTCTCATACAGGACTCCGTCAAAGCATAATCTTTTTGTTCGAATTGAGCTTTTTTAGCCCATATTTCGCGATCCACAAACTCAGTGACCGCTTCTTTCATCATAAGCTGATCCTCGTTAAAATCTTCAGGTGTAAAAATGTCTTCGCAATTGGCTTCCTTTACCAAAAATTGACTACCTCTAATAATATCTTTTTCTTGAGCTTCCATTGCTTATTTTTAGTTTAAAAATTCAAAAATTCCACAGGCGCCTTGTCCAGTACCTACGCACATGGTCACAGCTCCATATTTACCTTTCATATCTCGTTTCCGCATTTCGTCAAATAGTTGCACCGAAAGCTTAGCCCCTGTACATCCCAAGGGGTGGCCAAGTGCTATAGCACCTCCATTAACATTCACTATATCTGGATTCAAATTCAGTTCTCGAATTACAGCCAAGGATTGGGATGCAAAGGCTTCGTTGAGTTCTATTAACTCTAAATCCTTTTGTTTCAGGCCGGCAAGCCCCAATGCCTTTGGAATGGCTTTAACCGGTCCGATACCCATAATTCGTGGTTCAACACCGGCAGCCGCGTAGTTTACTAAACGGGCAATGGGTTCAAGCTTCAATTCCTTGACCATATCCTCATTCATTAACATCACAAAAGCCGCACCGTCACTCATCTGGGAAGAGTTACCTGCCGTAACGCTACCACCTTGAGCAAATACCGGACGCAACTTTGCAAGGGCTTCCAAGTTTGTGCCTTTTCTTGGCCCTTCGTCTTTAGTTACAGTGTATGATTTAGTTACTTTTTTACCATTTTCATCCACATAGGTCTGTTCAACATCAATCGGAACAATTTGGTCCTGAAATCTGTTTTCAGCCTGAGCCTTTAGCGCTTTCATATGGGAATTATAAGCGAATTCATCTTGGTCCTCGCGAGATACTTTGAATTCGTTTGCAACGGCCTCGGCTGTATTGCCCATGCCCCAATAATATTCTTCATTCCCCTTTTTTACGACATCGTCATAGTTCAATTCGGTTTTAAAACCCGTCATTGGTACTGCACTCATGCTTTCGGCTCCTCCAGCAATAATGCAATCTGCCATTCCAGCTTGAATTTTAGCGGCTGCAATAGCAATGGTCTCAACCCCAGACGAACAAAAGCGATTGACCGTTACCCCAGGGACATCTACAATGTCCAAGCCCATCAGGGAAATGAGCCTCGCCATATTTAGACCCTGAGAGCCTTCTGGCATGGCATTGCCCACAATCACATCGTCTATACGTTTTTTGTCCAATTCTGGTAATTCTTTCATCATATGCTGAATGGTTTCAGCGGCCAACTCATCTGTTCGTTTGAATCGGAAAACACCTCGTGGTGCCTTGCCCACGGCAGTTCTGTATGCTTTTACTATATATGCTTGTTTCATAAGATGCCCCCTCTAACTCCCCCAGAAGGGGGAGAAACTAACTCGGGGTATTTTTAATTTTTATCTTTCAAAATATTCTTTTACAATAAGAAATCAGTTCTTCCCCTTCGGGGAGGCTAGGAGGGGCCTTAATTGCGTAGCGGTTTCCCCTTTGTCAACATGTGCTGAATACGTTCCAGAGTTTTGCGTTCTGTACACAGACTTAAAAATGCCTCGCGTTCCAAATCCAACAGATATTGCTCGGAAACGAGTGTTGGTTCTGATAAATCACCTCCCGCCATTACATAGGCCAATTTATTGGCAATTTTTTGGTCGTGCTCGCTGATATAATTACTATTTTCCATGGCATCCGTCCCTACCAAGAACATGGCCAAAGCCTGCTTGCCCAAAACTTTCACATCCTTGCGCTTTACGGGCTGCGTATAACCGGCATCAGCCATTAATCTAGCATGTGCTTTTGCCGTGGCTATCTGTCTGTCTTTATTAACTACAACAACATCTTTTCCCTTTTGCAGAATGCCTAAATCATAAGCTTCGTATGCAGAAGTGGAAACCTTTGCCATACCGATAGTCAGAAAATATTCTTGAAGCACATTCAATTCCACATCGCCTTTTTTGAAAGTGTCCGATGCTCGCAAAGCCATTTCTTTGGAGCCAGCTCCCCCTGGAATAACACCAACGCCAAACTCAACCAAACCAATATAGGTTTCGGCGGCCGCCACAACTTTATCAGCGTGCATGGACAATTCACAGGCTCCTCCTAAGGACATGCCATGAGGCGCTGATACTGTCGGAATGGCCGAATAGCGCATCCTCATCATGGTGTCCTGAAAATATTTGATGGCCATATTCAATTCGTCATATTCCTGCTCAACGGCCATCATAAAAATCATCCCGATGTTTGCCCCTACTGAAAAGTTAGCACCTTGGTTGCCAATTACCAGACCGTCAAAATCCTTTTCGGCGAGGTCGATGGCTTTGTTCAGACCGGCCAAAACATCACCGCCAATGGTATTCATTTTAGATTGAAATTCACAATTCAAAATACCATCACCTAAATCTTCGATTACAACGCCAGAATTTTTGAAAACTTCATTCGATTTCCTGATGTTATCCAAAATGATAAAGGAATCCTGTCCTGGAACTTTCACCTGAGATTTTGAAGAAATATCATAATAATAAGTTGCTCCATTTTGAACGGTATAAAAAGACTTACTATCAGAACTTAACATATCATTGATCCAAGAAGCAGGTTCCAATCCTTCAGCCTTCATCAATTCCAAACCTTTTTCAACACCGATAGCATCCCATATTTGGAAAGGGCCATGTTCCCAGCCAAAACCAGCTTTCATGGCATCATCAATCTTGTACAATTCATCTGAAATTTCGGGAATACGATGGGTTACATACGCGAATAATTGGCCGAAAGATTTTCTATAAAACTCCCCAGCCTTATCTTCTCCTGAAACCAGTACTTTAAATCGGTCAATAACCTTATCAATAGATTTGGTCAATTCCAGTGTTGCGAATTTTGCTTTTTTGGCTGAGCGGTATTCCAAAGTGTTTAGGTCCAACGATAAAATTTCCTTTTTACCATCTGTGACCTGTTTTTTATAAAACCCTTGACCTGTTTTGCTACCGTACCATTTATTCTCTACCATCGTATGGATAAAATCTGGTAGTTTAAACAGTTCCAAACGCTCATCATCTTTGCAATTATCGGCAATACCATTGGCTACGTGCACCAAAGTATCCAAACCGACAACATCAACCGTTCTAAAGGTTGCAGATTTTGGCCTTCCGATTACTGGGCCTGTTAGTTTATCCACTTCTTCAACAGTTAAATCCATCTCCTTTACGGCGTGGAATAAACTCATGATACTGAAAATACCAACGCGATTTCCTATAAAGGCCGGGGTATCTTTCGCCACCACTGAAGTTTTGCCCAAATACTGTTCACCGTAATTGTTTAAGAATTCCAAAACAGAAGCATCGGTCTTTGGCCCTGGGATAATTTCAAACAGCTTTAAATATCTAGGCGGATTAAAAAAGTGGGTACCACAAAAATGCTTTTGGAAATCCTCACTTCTTCCTTTGCTCATAAATTTGATAGGAATACCAGAAGTGTTACTCGTAATCAACGTACCCGGAGTTCTATGCTTTTCAAGATTTTCGAACACTTTTTGTTTGATATCCAAACGCTCCACTACCACTTCAATAATCCAATCTACATCCTTTACTTTCGCAATATCGTCTTCCAAATTTCCGGTAGTAATCCTATTGGCAAATTTTTGATGATAAATAGGGGAGGGCTTGGATTTTAAGGCAGTTTTTAAGGCATCGTTTACCAAGCGATTTCTAACGATTTTATCCTCTAATGTGAGTCCTTTCGCGTTTTCAGCTTCCGACAATTCTCTTGGGACGATATCAAGTAACAATACTTCCACGCCAATATTGGCAAAATGACAAGCAATACCGCTTCCCATAATACCAGAACCAATTACGGCAACTTTTTTAATTATGCGTTTACCCATTCGTGTTTAAACTTCTATTTATTGTTATAAATTTTTTTATTGCAGACCATTTCATTAATCGTTTCGGCAACTTCATAAAAATGGTTGATTTTTTCCTCAGGAATGTGCTCTCTTATGGTTTCGTTAAATGTGAGAACCTTTTCTTTTGAAAGGTCTCGTTTTTCCTTGCCGAAATCGGTTAAATGAATGAGGACGCCCCTGCCGTCGTTAGGGTTTGGATGCCGCTCAATTAAACCCCTTTTTTCCATGGTTTTTAAAATACGCGACAAACTTGTGGCCTCCATACCCATTTTAGGACCAAGAGCTGTAGAAGGCGTTCCTTTTTCAGGGTCGATGCTTAATAATGTGAATCCTGTGGCCATAGTACTCTCAAACTTTGATGCTTCTTCGTTGTACATCTTGTTCACGGTTAACCACGTTGTTCGCAATACATAATCTATAGTTTTGTCCTTCATTCTTGAGAGTTAGAATTCCCAAATATAATAAAAATATATTATGCATGCATAATAAATAAAATAAATGTGTTCTCTGTTGTAAACATTAAAAAAACCACCCAAGATCGGGTGGTTTTAAGAATAATATGATATTTAAGTATTAGCCCAATTTTCCATTTATTGCTCCAATAACAGCACCAATAATGGTAGTCATTACAATAGAAATGCCCACATCAAGTGCTGCGAGTTGCAATTCCATGCCTGGTACCATAGCCATGTTGAAGAAATTGTAAAACAAACCGATAAATAGCCCAATAATTGCACCCGCTTTAGCACCAGTTGCGGCCGTAGTAATTTGCGCCCATTTGGTATAAATATAGGCAACAAAAAGCCCAAAAGTGATACAGCCCAAAAAGATGTACAGCATGGTTGAACTGCTTTCTTCTGGTTGTGGAAACACGTTGGCAAAAAGGATACCATAAAATAGCCATCCTAAAAGGAAATCGACGATACCACCGACAATACCTGAAACTAGAAAATTTTTTGTTTTCATTGTATTAGTTTTTAATTGGTTATGCTTAAAAGTACTAAAAAATTGGAATAGAAGGCATTACAGGGGGTGTGTATTGTAGGTAGCTTTAAACAAATTTAGCCAAAGTTTTAATTACTGAGGATTTGTAATAGTTACAATCCATTTCGATTCACCGTCATCCTCAATTGATAATTCCCAATTCTTGTCGTTCTTATTGCAGTAATATTCAATCCAAGTACTGTAATATGTTTCAAGGTCTTCCTTGGACACGCCCTGAATAACACCTTTCTCATCAATGCCTAGGCCTGCGCCATATAAATCGAACCATTCTCTCCAATACCTACCCATTATAAATTTGACTCTATTGGGTTTGTCAACAAGTATTTCAAAAAATGAACCTTTATGTCCTTCTTGTCCGGACTTTATCCTGTCCATTATGTCACTGGGTTTTGAGGGCCAATCGCTCGGACGCCAGCTGTAATATTCGATCATTTCCCAAACAATCTCTTTTGGTGTCTTGCCTTGTTTTTTGCCTGAATGAAAAATGAATACAAATTTTCCAAAATACGACCTACTCATTTTATTGAACAAATACGCATCACTGTGTATTTTCCATGTATTGGCTGGTAAAATTTGCTTCTTACCAGTTAAAAATAGTTTGCGATTGTTTACGTCCTGTCGCTCCCAAATGTTATCCTTAAGAAACTTATACTCTAAGGTTTTTCCTGTTAGTGAATCAGGAAACTCAATGGTTATTTTATAGACACCATTACCATCGATGTCCTGCATAAGTAGATTTTCGTTCCAAGAAAGAGGTGCGAAGCCACCGCGTATACCAACTTCTTTTGCGGATTCTTCATGAGTTACATCCACTTGAAACGTAATGGTATTTTGAGCACTAATATTATCTAAGAATAGAAAAGTGATAATCATTGAAAGTATTGCTCTTATCATTTCATATTGATTTCAATTGTAAATAATATGTTTTTAAAAACTATGGCCTATAAATCCGCTCAATCAAATCGGCATACATTTTTTTAATCACATCCCGTTTCATTTTCATGGTAGGGGTAAGGTGGCCGGCGTCGATGGACCATTCTTCGGGGGTGATTTCAAATTTTTTGATCTGCTCCCACTTGCCAAATTTTTGGTTGCATTTGTCAACTTCCTTTTGAATGCGCTTTTGTACAATTTCGGAACTGCATATGTCTTCTAAAGTATTTCCTACCGAATGATTTTTCCGTTCGATCCAATCCTGCAAAAATTCAAAGTTAGGTTGTATGAGTGCGGCAGGCATTTTTTCGCCTTCTCCAATTACCATGATCTGTTCGATAAATCGCGATTGTTTCAATTGATTTTCCAAAAGGGTAGGGATAATATATTTCCCGCCTGAGGTTTTAAACATTTCTTTTTTACGCCCAGTAATTTTGAGGAAACCATCAGCGTCAATTTCACCTTTATCACCGGTATGAAAGTAATCGCCCGTCATCACCGAGGCTGTTTTCTCAGGGTCTTTGTAATAACCCATCATTACATTGGGGCCTTTGCAGAGTATCTCGCCATCTTCAGCTATTTTAACTTCAACACCATCAATCACCCTGCCCACGTAGCCGATTTTCCACCCTCCGTTGCGTCTATCGCTCGCTGAAATACCTGGTGAGGTTTCGGTCAATCCGTAGCACTCCATAATAGGCATTTGGGCCGCGCCAAAAATCCGTCCCAATCGCGACTGCAATGCCGCACTTCCGGAGGCCATAAAAACAATTTCACCGCCCAAGGCTGCCTGCCATTTACTGAAAATCAATTTGCGCGCAACTGACAATTTTAATTCATATAGAAAACCATTCTGCTTATAGGGTTTAAATACTGCTCCAAGCTCGACTGCCCAAAAGAACAGTTTCTTTTTGAAGCCAGTCAAATCCGCACCTTTATCCATGATTTTGTCGTACACTTTTTCGACTAATCTTGGCACTACGGTCATCGTATGTGGCCTAACTTCCCTAGCGTTGTCTCCAATTTTATCTATCGCCTCGGCATAATAAGTTTTAATACTACGATATTGGTACAAATAGGTAAATACGCGTTCAAAAATGTGGCATATCGGCAAAAAGCTTAGGGCTCTGTTTTCAGCTTCCAAAGGGAATCTGTTGGATGCAGAAAGTACGTTGGACACAATATTATTATGGGAGAGCATCACGCCCTTTGGCTTTCCAGTAGTGCCGGAGGTATAAATTATGGTGGCCAATTCTTCGGGTTTTACATCGGCCATTCTGGCCTCGACTTCAGGTTGGTTGGCATCGTCTTTGCCGAGTTCAATTAACTCAGAATAATGTTTGCACCCCTTTATTTCATCAAAGGAATACACTTCCTTTAGCCCAGTTTTGGTTTTGATTTTATTGACTTTTTCCAATACCTCTTCATCCGAAACAAAACAATAAATAGATTCGCTATGATTTAAAATGTACTCGTAATCATCGGAGCTAATAGTTGGGTAAATCGGTATATTTTGTGCCCCAACCTGAAGCACGCCAATGTCAACAATGTTCCATTCCGTTCGGTTTGTGGTGGAAATAACAGCAATTCTATCGTTCTTTTTAACGCCCAATTTTAGCAACGCCCTACTGATGGCATTAGCTTTATCCAAATAGTCATGAATAGATGTTTTTATCCATTGGCCATTTTGTTTGGTGTTCAAAGCCGCATCCAAAGGATGGTTGTTCTGCTGATAATATGGAAAATCAAAAAGTCTTGTTATCTCTTTCATAGCGAATAATTTTGAGAGCCATTATGCAAAATATGAAATTAAATAGGATTTTCAAATAGCCCTTTATTTTGAAAATTTTGCAAAAAGATAAGATTTCGGCCCCGATAATTTTATGAATAATGAAATATTTTATGAAAATAGTTGTGATATTCATTAAAAATTACTGTCAAAACAGATCGAATATTTATCAAAATAATTGAAATATTGAAAAAGTGGTTATTTTGACTTAAAATTTCAAACGTTTGCGTTCAAAAAATTATTGGTTAAATCATTGATTTCTTGCGTTTAATGACAATTGTCATCTTTTTTCAGAAGGGCTGTATTTACCTTTGATACGTCTTAGCAGACAAACATTTTTTACAAAATATTAAATATATAAAGAGATGGAAGTTAAACAATTTAAACCAGGAGTTTGGACCAAAAAGGTGAACGTTCGCGATTTCGTATTGAACAATATTACACCTTACCACGGTACACACGAATTTTTAGTTGGCCCAAGTGCCAGAACTGAAAAATTATGGGAGCTTTGCAAACAAGCAACCAAGGAAGAACGCCAAAATAATGGGGTACGTTCTGTTGATACCGAAATAGTTTCAACGGTTAGTGCTTTTGATGCTGGATATATCGATAAGGAAAATGAGGTGATTGTTGGTTTACAAACCGATGTATTGCTGAAAAGAGCCATGAAGCCTTTTGGAGGTTTTAAAGTGGTACAAAAAGCATTGTCAGAGCATGGTGTAAAACCAAATGACGCTTTAACCGAATTGTTTTCTAAGTATGTAAAAACACATAACGACGGCGTGTTTGATGCCTATACGGCCGAGATTAGAAAATTCCGTTCGTTAGGATTTTTAACAGGCTTGCCTGACAACTACGCACGTGGTAGAATTATCGGTGATTACCGTCGCGTTGCCCTTTATGGTATTGATTTCTTAATTGAAGAAAAGAAAAAGGATTTGGCAAAAATCACAGGGCCTATGACAGAATCTGTGATTCGTTTGCGTGAAGAAGTGTCAGAACAAATCAGGGCGCTTAAAGAAATGATTGCGCTCGGTGCAAAATACGATTTGGATTTAAGTCGTCCAGCCGAAAACGCAAGAGAAGCTGTGCAATGGACATACATGGGCTATTTAGCTGCTGTAAAAGAGCAAGATGGTGCTGCCATGTCTTTAGGAAACACATCAACATTCTTGGATATTTATATCGAGAATGATATCAAAGAAGGGTTGATTACCGAAGAAGAAGCTCAAGAGTATATTGACCAGTTTGTGATGAAACTTCGTATGGTGCGCCACTTAAGAATGGGTGCCTATGACGAAATATTCGCTGGAGACCCAACTTGGGTAACCGAAGCTATTGGTGGTATGTTTGAAGACGGAAGAACTAAAGTAACAAAAACGTCTTTCCGTTTCCTAAACACACTGTATAACTTAGGCCCTTCGCCTGAACCAAACATGACAGTACTTTGGTCTGAAGAGTTGCCACAAAATTTCAAGGATTTCTGTTCAAAAGTAGCTATTGACACATCTTCCCTTCAATTTGAAAATGACAAGTTGATGCGAGATGAGCGTGGCACTGATGACTATGGTATTGCTTGTTGTGTGTCTCACCAATCTTTGGGTAAATCCATTCAATTCTTTGGCGCACGTACCAATTTGGCTAAAACGCTGTTATTGGCTATCAATGGTGGACGTTGCGAAATCACAGGAAAGCAAATGGTGAAGGGTATCGAGCCTTGCACTTGTGAAGTGTTGGATTTTGATAAGGTAATGGCCAATTTCAAAATAGCCATGAAAGAAGTGGCGCGTGTGTATAACGATTCGATGAATATTATCCACTACATGCACGATAAGTACTATTATGAAAAAGCACAAATGGCGTTGATTGATACCAACCCAAGCATTAATATTGCTTACGGTATCGCTGGCCTGTCTATTGTAGCGGATTCATTATCGGCTATTAAATATGCAAAAGTAAGACCGGTTAGAAATGAAGAAGGTTTGACCATAGATTTTAAAATTGAAGGTGAATTCCCTTGCTTTGGTAATGATGATGACCGCGTGGATACTTTAGCGTCAAATGCAGTAAGAGACTTTAATGACGAACTTAAAAAGTTACCGGTTTACAAAGATGCTGAACCAACAATGTCTGTGTTGACCATTACTTCAAACGTATCTTACGGTAAGAAAACCGGAGCTACACCTGATGGTAGAGCCAAAGGTATTCCATTTGCACCGGGGGCAAACCCAATGCACGGTCGTGATTGTAACGGCGCTATTGCTTCTTTGAATTCAGTTGCCAAGATTGATTATAAAGATTCTTTGGATGGTATTTCAAATACCTTCTCAATTGTACCAAAATCTTTGGGTGCAGATAATGAAGAGCGCATTGAAAACCTATCTTCCATAATTGATGGATACTTTGTACACAAAGCACAACACCTTAACGTGAATGTGCTGAATAGGGAAACCTTGCTTGACGCAATGGAGCATCCTGAAGAATACCCTCAGTTGACCATTCGTGTATCAGGTTATGCGGTTAACTTTGTAAGATTGACCAAAGAGCAACAGATGGAGGTCATCACCCGTTCTTTCCATGAGTCCATGTAAACTAATTTAATATTTTGTAGGCATCTGCATCTGAAATTGAAGTATAAAAGCTTCTTTTTCAGATGCTAATTGCCAAATATTAACTATTATAATTCTAAAATATAAAGTCATCCAACATACAGACAACATATTACACGTACATTCAATTGAATCCTTTGGAACCCATGATGGTCCGGGTATCAGAATGGTGATTTTTTTGCAGGGATGTAAACTCCGATGTAAATATTGCCATAACCCAGACACCATTGACACACACGGCGGTAAGGATTACCATATTGAAGATTTGGTGCAAATGGCGCTCAAGGAAAAGGCCTACTTTGGAAAAAAAGGCGGGGTTACGGTGTCCGGAGGAGAGCCATTATTGCAGGCAAAAGAATTGATTCCTTTTTTTAAACGATTGAAAGAAGAGGGCATCCATACTAATTTGGACACCAATGGGCGTTTGCTCAATCATTTTTCCGAAGAACTTTTGGATAACTACACCGATTTGGTGATGCTGGACATTAAACATATGACGGAGGAGGGTTATCAATTTATTACAGGACAAAAAAACAAGGACACTACATTCACCTTTGCAAAATATCGCGAAGCCTCAGGAAAACCAATGTGGTTGAGATATGTGCTGATCCCCGAAATTACTAATACACCAGAACTCCTACACAGCATGGGGGAGTATTTTAAAAATTATAAAACCATAGAAAAAATCGAATTGCAACCTTACCATACCTTGGGTGTGCATAAATGGGAAACCATGGGGTGGGAATACGAATTGAAGGATGCAAGGGAAAACACTATGGAAGAAATAGATGCCGCGAAAGCCATCTTAAAAAACTACTTCAAGGAAGTTAGAATTAATTAAAAAAGTTGGGGCAACAGTATGTAAACTAAGCCTGAGCCTACAACAATAAATTTCAAAACGATGAAAACACAACAACTAAAAAACCGATGGCTGATTGCAGCTTCGGCAGTAGGGATACACATTTCAATCGGATCGGTATATGCCTATTCAGTAATGACCAACCCTGTTAAGGATATTTTTGATGTTGACGGGAGTGTGATAAAATGGGCATTCAAAATCGCCATTTTATTGCTCGGACTTTCCGCAGCATTTTTAGGCCGTTGGGTAGAAAAGGTAGGCCCGAGAATTAGTGGTACCGCTGCCGGTATTTTTTACGGTGTTGGTATTTTAGGTTCGGGATTGGCCGTTCAACTAGAAGCGTTATGGTTATTTTATTTATGCTATGGCGTTATCGGCGGTATCGGTTTAGGTTTGGGCTACATTACGCCTGTAAGTACCTTGGTAAAATGGTTTCCGGACAGACGTGGTTTGGCAACAGGAATGGCCATTATGGGATTTGGTTTTGCGGCGCTGATATTCGGCCCTGTGATGCAATCGCTGTTTGATGCCGTTGGCGTTTCCAATGCATTTTATGTTTTAGGTTTAATTTATATGGTGCTGATTTTATCGTCCGCCAGATACATTGAAAGACCTCCAGAGGGATACTTACCTGATGGTTTCAAACCAGGTGAAGGCAAAACCATCAAAAAGGATATGGCAAACATTACTGCCAACGAAGCCTTAAAAACATCACGTTTTTACTACATCTGGATTATGATGTTTATCAACATTGCTTGTGGTATCGCCATTATTTCGGCTGCTAGTCCGATGATGCAGGAAAAACTGAATTATACCCCAATGGAAGCTGCCACGATTGTAGGTCTGATAGGTGTGTTTAATGGTCTTGGTAGAATTATGTGGTCCACTTTATCCGACTATCTAGGACGTGCCAATACCTATATTATATTCTTTGGATTCCAAATTTTAGCATTTTTCTTCTTGCCAAAAATTGGTATAGAAATAATGTTTTTAGTAGTGCTATTTACGGTAATTACAATGTATGGTGGCGGCTTTGCTACCCTGCCAGCATTTTTGGGAGATTTATTCGGAACCAAACAGTTAGGAGCCATCCACGGTATGGTATTGGCGGCTTGGGGATTAGCAGGTGTTGTGGGTCCAACTATTTATGATATGGTCAAGAACGCTACGGGCTCTTTAGATACTACGCTTAAAGTTTTTGCAGGCTTATTTGTAGTGGCTTTATTAGTATCCTTGCTTATGAAGCGCACGGTGGTAAAGGCGTACCAAAAAAAAGATAATTCGGTTGATAAAAAATTAAAGTTTGCCTAAGCTTTAAATTTGGTTAGTTAGAAAAGCACCTTCATGAAAATGATGGTGCTTTTTTTGTGTAGCTACTCATTTTTCTGCAAACCATTTTTGCGATTTTATCATTATACGGATTTTAAAAAACGATATTCACAAAAAACAGATGTTAAATTGTTAATTCTTCAATAATAACAAGGGATATATGACTTTTATCATAGATGTTTCTGTGGTTTAAAACTACTTTTATTGGAGTTTTTAAAGAAGTGATTTGGGCTTTTTGTCCCGATAATTATCGGGATGAACGAAAATTTACTCAATTGAGGCTCTTTTTGAAAAGCATAGTCGCAGCTACGGTTAAAAAAAGAAACGAAAAGTGAGTGAATTTGCAACATTTTCTAAGCGAAAGAAAAAGTTTGAATCACTTCGGTACAGGAAATTTAACAAATAATATCATGGAAATACTTGAAAATGTAAAGGCTCGGGTTTTCAGTTTTGGAGACAAAAAGGCCGACGGCAACAGTTCAATGAAAAACCTTTTGGGAGGTAAAGGGGCCAATTTGGCCGAGATGAGCTCTATTGGAATTCCAGTGCCACCTGGATTTACGATAACTACCGAAGTGTGTACCGAATATAACGCCCTAGGAAGGGAAGCAGTTATAGATTTGATAAAAGAAGAAGTGAAGGCTTCCATAGCAAGTATTGAGGCCGTTATGGGAACGGAATTTGGGAATAAGAAAAATCCATTATTGGTTTCGGTCCGATCGGGCGCAAGGGTTTCTATGCCAGGGATGATGGATACCGTTCTTAATTTGGGCATGAACGATGAGGTTGTTCTAGGCCTTGCCAAAAAAACCAAAAATGAAGCCTTTGCCTGGGACTCCTATCGCCGATTTATCCAAATGTACGGTGGGGTGGTTTTAGGAATGAAACCTGAGTCAAAAGAGGATATCGATCCATTTGAGGAAATCATTGAAAACCTTAAAGAAAAGCGAGGTATTCAATTAGATACTGAATTTTCGGTTCAGGATTTACAGGATCTGGTTTTCGATTTTAAGGATGTTATAAGAAAGCGGAAGGGTCTAATTTTTCCAAGTGATCCTTGGGAACAGCTTTGGGGGGCTGTTATGGCGGTGTTCAATAGCTGGAACGGCGATAGAGCGGTATATTACAGAAGTATGAATGGCTATCCGGCAGATTGGGGTACGGCCGTAAATGTTCAGGCCATGGTGTATGGTAATATGGGGAACAACTCTGGAACTGGGGTATGTTTTACCCGTGATGCCGGTACAGGTGAAAATGTATTCAACGGAGAGTATTTAATCAATGCCCAAGGTGAAGATGTGGTTGCTGGCGTGAGAACACCACAGCAAATTACCAAATTAGGGTCTCAACGCTGGGCGGAATTGGCAAAAATTGAAGAAACCGATAGGGCTGAAAATTATCCGTCACTAGAAGAATTAATGCCATCTATTTTTGAAGAATTGAATGAATATCAAGATATTCTGGAAAAGCACTATCGCGATATGCAGGATATGGAGTTCACTATTCAGGATGGTAAGCTGTGGATATTGCAGACCAGAAACGGAAAGCGTACCGGAGCTGCTATGGTGAAAATTGCAATGGATTTGCTCAAGGAAGGGATGATTAACGAAAAAGAGGCACTTTTATTGGTTGAGCCAAATAAGTTAGACGAATTGTTACACCCTGTATTTGATCCCCAAGCGTTAAAAAGAGCAACAACAATTGCACAAGGACTTCCGGCCTCTCCTGGTGCCGCCACAGGCAAAATTGTATTTTTTGCTGATGAAGCTGGTAAATACAAGAATAGTATTTTGGTACGTATCGAGACCTCTCCCGAAGATTTGGAAGGTATGAATATTGCCAAAGGTATTTTAACCGCACGGGGTGGTATGACTTCCCATGCCGCCGTTGTGGCACGGGGCATGGGCAAGTGCTGTATCTCTGGAGCGGGTGCTTTAAAGATCAACTATAAAAAAAGAACTTTAACCGTAGGCGAACATGAATACCATGAAGGGGATTGGATTTCCTTAAATGGTTCAACAGGAAATATTTTGGAGGGGAAAGTAGCCACTATTGAGCCTGAGTTAAGTGGCGAATTTGCTGAAATCATGTCATTATCCGATAAGTATGCCAAAATGAAAGTACGGACCAATGCCGATAGTCCTAAAGATGCAAAAGTAGCACGTAATTTTGGCGCACAGGGGATTGGGTTGACAAGAACAGAACATATGTTTTTTGAGCTTGATAGAATTAAGGCCATGCGTGAAATGATACTTGCGGATACCGTAAAAGGGAGAAAGCAAGCCCTTGAAGACTTGTTGCCTATGCAACGCTCAGATTTTGAGGGTATTTTTGAGGCCATGGAAGGCTTGGCGGTAACTATTCGTTTGTTGGATCCACCCTTGCACGAGTTTGTGCCCCACCAATTAGCAACCCAAAAAGATTTGGCGGACGAAATGCATATTTCTCTTCAAGCTGTAAAAAACAAAGTAGCCGAATTGGAAGAATTCAACCCAATGTTGGGGCATAGGGGCTGTAGGTTAGGAAACACCTATCCAGAAATTACCGAAATGCAAACCCGTGCCATTATCGAGGCCGCATTGAATTTGAAAGAACGAGGGATTATTTGTAAGCCTGAAATCATGATTCCTTTGGTGGGTACTGTAAAGGAGTACGAAGCTCAGGAAACTATTGTCCGATCTACTGCAAATCTGATTTTTGAAGAGAGAAATGATACTGTGGAATATTTGGTCGGCACCATGATTGAGATTCCACGAGCTGCGTTAATGGCGGATAAGATTGCTGAAAAAGCAGATTTCTTCTCATTCGGAACCAATGATTTAACGCAAATGACCTTTGGTTATTCCCGTGATGACGCTGGTAAATTCTTACCAATTTACATCGAAAAAGGCATTTTAAAAGTTGATCCTTTTGAAGTGTTGGACCAGGAAGGTGTTGGTCAATTGGTGAAAATAGGGACGGAACGTGGCAGAAGCACTAAGCCTAATTTAAAGGTGGGTATCTGTGGTGAGCACGGTGGTGAACCAAGTTCGGTGGAATTCTGTTATAATGTCGGAATGGATTATGTAAGCTGTTCGCCATATCGTGTGCCGATTGCACGTTTGGTTGCCGCACAGGCTGCTATTAAGGCAACGCTATAATTTTTCGTTTTTTATAATTATTTTAGTCCAAAGGCTCCGGGATGCATATAACATTTCGGGGCTTTTGCGTTACGATTAAATGACTTCGTAAATAAAATTGGATGCTGAAAATCTTTCACGTCCAATAATTTATCTTTGGCCTTCTTTTAAACCATGCATGTTCCATTTTCTTAAGATATACATCTGTAAGCCAATACTGATGACCCAAAAGACTAGGGACATATAATTTTGAGTTTCCAAATCATTCGACCAATAATTCAATAAAGGATGTTCCACCTGATAAAGTGTAGCAATGATCTTAATTAGAGCGATTAAGCTAATAATTCCAACGAACCATTTTGTTAAACCCTTCCCTTTTTTAGCTTCAAATTGCCAAGAATAAAACATTGGCGTAACCATGAAAATACCATAGGTAAGCAGATTTAATGAGAAATCAATATTCAAGATTAATAGCGTGGAAAGGTGAAATATATTCGCAAGGAGTAAAAATATGTACCACGTTCTTTTGCTTTTGAGCAAAAAGAAAATGCCACTGATTTCAAATATCGAAGCTACTGAATCCATTATTTCTAAAACTATAAGTGGGATATCGAAAACGTATGCCTGCAAAAACATTTTGGGTTCATTCGCCAAAAAATATTGACCATTGAACCAGTACAAAAAACCGCTGGTGGACAAATCAAAATCTACCCAACGTATAAATTTAGAAATGCCCGCAGTAAAAAAGCCAAAACATATCATTAAGGCAATGATTAGTATGGCAAGCGATTGTGTTTTTTCCGATAGTTTTTTGTCCTTCAACAATGCCACTTCGTGTCCGCAGTTGGTTAATGCCAAGAGGAGGTAGGCAAATATTAGAAAAGAGGTATTGTGGTCAATTTTTCCAAAGCTATAGGAGTAGCTGTACATTATGGCACTGATAAAAAACATGCCTATTAAAGCCATTCTGGCCCGAATACCCAAGGTGATCATCACAATCAAAATGATGGCGATAATATCTGCGGTTTCATAGACAATAGCAGGCAGATACCCGCCCGTTAAATAAGCAAAACTAAAAATATTGGGATTGAAAAATGATGGAGGGATGCCACCGACCCACGACCATGAGGGTAAAAAAAAGACAAGCAAAAGCACCCCAAACACAATGCGGTAAAAGGATAAACTTTTGCCATCCACCGATGCGTTTTTTTCCAACCTCGAAATAATGCGGTAAATCAGATTAATCATAGAGACGGAATAGGGTATCGTTAATGAATGCTTTGTCTTTTAATCTTCTGGTTTTTTCCGAGATCGTCAGTTTGTTTCTTTTAACAATTAAGAAAGAATCTTGGCATTTCTGACCTATAAGTCCCTCTTTTAGCCATGTTTTGGTCTTTACAATGTCCTTTTCAGTATTGTTAATGGTCTTTCTGTAGGTAATATTAAATCTTACTGTAGTATGCTCGGTATATCTGTTTTGTTCAAGACCAAAACTGTTTTTAATAATCCAAGGCGCATATTTTGCAGGAATGCTTCTAAAAAATTTCTGGCGGTCAAGTTTTTGTTCTTTCCCAAATTTATCAATGCCAAAAAGTTCAAATTCCACTAGGTGAAGATCCCGATCTGTTTTCACCTGGTCAGAATACGAAGGAAGCGTTACAGAAGGGAAAATTTCAAGTTTGAAGTCGATTGTTTTTAACAGGAAAGGGAACCCAAAGAGTATGCATGCGACAATAATAACCTTTACTTGCTTTCCCATAAATGATTGAATTGGCGGGTAACGGCCGATGGCCAGGGGCTAATTTAGAAAAAAGTAAGCTGAAACAGGGACGTATCCCAGTTTACTTCAAGGGCTAATCTGGTGTATTTTTGAAAATACATCAAGTTTTAAATGGCCTTGGTAGAATAAAAGAGTTAAAAAATCCTAAAGTTTTTCAATCCACTTTCGAGCATTTACAAAAGCCTCCAGCCATGGTGAAACCTCGTCTTTTCGCCCTTCAGGGTAGTTGGCCCAGTTCCATTGGAAAGTGGAACGCTCAATATGTGGCATGGTTACCAAATGACGACCAGTTTTATCGCATAGCATAGCGGTATTAAAATCTGATCCATTCGGGTTATGAGGATAGCCTTCATGACCATATTTGGCAGCAATATGATACTTGTCTTCGGAATACGGCAAATGGAATTTCCCCTCACCGTGGGATATCCAAACACCTAAAGTACTTCCCGCCAATGTTGAAAGCATCACAGAGTTGTTCTGTTGAATTTTTACAGAAGTAAAGGAGCTTTCATGCTTATGGGAGTCGTTGTGATGCATTTTGCCATGAATTTCATGGTCAGGATTGATGAGGTCCAGCTCCATCCATAATTGACAGCCATTACAAATTCCCACGGATAGAGTGTCTTCTCTATCAAAAAAGTTTCGGATTGCCTTTTTCGCCTTTTCATTATACTTAATAGCACCAGCCCAGCCTTTGGCAGAACCCAGAACGTCGGAATTGCTAAACCCACCCACGGCACCTAAAAACTGTATGTTTTCTAAGGTTTCACGACCAGAAATTAAGTCGGTCATGTGCACGTCCTTCACATCAAAACCTGCCAAATACATGGCATTTGCCATTTCACGTTCAGAGTTGGAACCTTTTTCTCGAAGTATTGCAGCTTTAGGTCTCTCATTGTCATTACGAGGAGTTTGCGACGTGGTAATCTCAGATTCTTCGCTTACGCTCTGAATGACATCGGCAAGTTTCCCGGTAAACTGTTTTGGAAATTTATATTGAAGCGGTTGATTTTTATAATTGTCAAATCTATCTTGCGCCAATCCATTAGCAGTTTGTTTTTGGTCCAACAAATACGATGTTTTATACCAAACATCTCGCAGTCTTGAAACGGTCATCGTAAATACGTCAGCATCATTAATAATGCTGAGTGTGTCGCTTTCAGTTACTTTTCCAATGTTGACGAAATCAACATTTGCACCAGATAAAACACTTTCAACAGAATCGTCCTTTGCCTGAATCACTATACCTGCATTCTCCCCAAATAGAACTTTAAAAGAATCTTTTTCATTTAAAGCAGATAAGTCTAAAGTAGCGCCAAGATTGTTATCGGCTAAACACATTTCCAAAAGTGTGGTGATCAATCCACCAGAGGCTACATCATGACCTGCTAAGATTTGCTCGTTTCTTATTAAATCTTGAATCGTATTGAAAACCATTTTTACATAACCAGCGTCCTTAACGTTCGGGGCTTTATTTCCTATTTTGTTCAGAATCTGGGCAAACGAGCTCCCACCTAATTTGAAACTATCCTGAGAAAGGTTGATATAATAAATATTGCCTCCGTTTTTCTTCAAAACAGGTTCCACCACTTTGGTAATATCATTACAATTGGCTGCCGCCGAAATAATTACCGTTCCTGGAGAAATCACATCTTCATTGGGGTATTTCTGCTTCATCGAAAGTGAATCCTTTCCTGTTGGCACATTGATACCCAAATCAATTGAAAATTCAGAAACCGCTTCAACAGCCTCATATAATCTCGCGTCTTCTCCTTCATTTTTACAAGGCCACATCCAGTTTGCTGATAAAGAAACCGATTTTAATCCATCTTTTAAAGGTGCCCAGATGATATTGGTTAATGCCTCGGTAATAGAATTTCTACTTCCTGCTACTGGGTCTATCAATCCAGAAATAGGGGAGTGGCCTATTGAGGTTGCAATCCCTTCCTTTCCTTTGTAATCCAATGCCATCACGCCAACGTTGTTCAATGGCAATTGCAAAGGTCCTGCGCATTGTTGTTTGGCCACTTTTCCACCGACGCAACGGTCCACTTTATTCACAAGCCAATCTTTACAGGCAACAGCTTCCAATTGTAAAACTTGGTCAAGGTAATCGTAAAATTCACTTGGGTTATAATCTACATCTGCATAGTTCCTTACCACAGAATTGTCAACCATCACGGTTTTGGGTGAACTCCCAAACATATCTTCCATGGCCAAATCCATGGGGGTATTCCCTTTTGTTTTGGACTGGAAGGTAAATCTATCGTCTCCCGTCACATCACCAACGGTGTATATTGGTGAGCGCTCACGGTCGGCAATTTTGTGCAATAGGTCGAAATGCTTTTCACCAATCACTAACCCCATACGCTCTTGGGATTCATTACCGATAATCTCTTTATCGGAAAGCGTTGGATCACCAACAGGAAGGGCATCCAAATCTATTTTTCCACCAGTGTCTTCCACTAATTCGGATAAACAATTCAAATGGCCGCCTGCGCCATGGTCGTGAATGGAAACGATATGGTTTTCTTCACTTTCCACCATACCACGAACCGCATTGGCGGCACGTTTTTGCATTTCAGGATTGGAACGCTGTACTGCATTCAGCTCAATACCAGAAGCAAATTCCCCAGTATCGGCAGAAGATACCGCAGCACCCCCCATACCGATGCGGTAGTTTTCCCCTCCAAGAATTACAATTTTATCACCAGTTTTTGGCGTATCTTTTATGGCTTGAGACGCTTTTCCGTAGCCAATACCGCCTGCTTGCATAATCACTTTATCGAACCCAATTTTACGAGCATCTTCCTCATGTTCAAAGGTTAAGACAGATCCACAAATAAGCGGTTGCCCAAATTTGTTGCCGAAATCAGATGCCCCGTTTGAGGCTTTTATCAAAATATCCATTGGCGTCTGGTACAGCCAATCACGCTCTGCCACGCCGTTTTCCCATGGGCGATTTTTTTCCAATCGGGAATAGGATGTCATATAAACGGCGGTTCCTGCCAAAGGAATAGATCCTTTGCCACCAGCTAGTCTATCCCTTATTTCTCCACCTGATCCCGTTGCAGCACCATTGAAAGGCTCCACTGTAGTCGGAAAATTGTGTGTTTCCGCTTTTAGGGAAATTACGGAATCGAAATCTTCGGTGGAATAATAATCCGGAATGTCGGCGCGTTTCGGAGCAAATTGCTCAACAATCGGGCCTTTAATAAACGCCACATTATCTTTGTATGCCGAAACAATATCATTCGGGTTTTGTTTAGATGTTTCCTTAATCAATTTGAATAAAGAGGTCGGTTTCTCCTCGCCATCAATCACAAATGTTCCATTGAAAATTTTATGACGACAATGCTCACTGTTCACCTGAGAAAACCCGAAAACTTCCGAATCTGTCAGTGGACGTCCAATTTTTTCAGAAACCCCTTCTAAATAAGCCACCTCTTTATCGCTTAACGATAACCCTTCCTGCACATTGTAAGCCGCAATATCCTCAATGTTTAGAATAGGCTCTGGTTCAATTTCAATGGTAAATGATTCTTGATTCAAACCATCAAACTTCTCCGAAATCATCGGATCAAAATCATTAAAATCCTTAGAAACCGCTTTAAACTCTTCAATTCTCAAAATACCATCAATTCCCATGTTTTGGGTAATTTCCACAGCATTGGTACTCCATGGTGTTATCATGGCAGCACGGGGGCCAACAAAAAAAGCATCCAAAGATGCTTGCTCAATTTTAGGCTGGTTGCCAAAAAGCCATGTTAATTTCGAAATCGTTTCAGTGGATAATTCTTTTGAAGTTTGAACCGCAAAAATGGTGTTGTTTACGTTTCCAAAGAAGTGAATCATTACGCTTTAGTTGTGTATGTTTAAGAAAATGCAAATTTAGTCCTTTTTAATGGAATTTAAAGCAAACCTGCAAGGTTAAAATGTTAGTTATTCACCATGTTTTGAACAAATACTTTTACTTTTGGAAAACGTATTTCTGCCAATTTAGCACTAAACAAATATTGGATAGCTATTTGCTATATTTAGAGAAATGGAACAACATCAACATTTTAAATTTTCAACAGGGGTCATCGCGTATCCCATATTATTTGTAATGATTATATGGTTGGTGTTTTGGTTTGAGGTGCGATTTGGTTTTGATTTTTCACAATTTGGGGTGCGCCCCCAAACGTTAACAGGCCTAAGGGGTGTTCTGTTGAGCCCTTTTATACATGGAGATATTGAACATTTATATCATAATACAATTCCATTATTTGTACTATCCATGGCACTATTTTATTTCTACAAGCCTATAGCTTGGAAGGTGTTGTTTTTAGGTATTTTACTATCAGGTTTTTTAACATGGTGTATTGGAAGACCATCTTTTCATATCGGAGCTAGTGGCCTAATTTATGTATTGGTGAGCTTTACATTTTTTAAGGGAGTTTTTGCAAAACATTTTAGGCTGATAGCTTTGTCGCTTCTAGTGGTTTTCCTTTACGGGAGTATGGTGTGGTACACTTTGCCCATAGAGGAGGGGATTTCCTGGGAGGGGCATTTGGCAGGTCTTATATCTGGGTTTTTGTTCGCTTTGTTTTTTAGAAAACAGATAGCTAAGCCAAAGCGATATGTTTGGGAGCAAGAAAACTATAACCCGGACGATGATCCTTTTTTAAGGCATTTTGATGAAGATGGTAATTTTATTGATGCCCACTCTGACTCCCCCGAAGGGGGAGAACTGGAAAATACCGATACGAATCGTACAGTAAACTATATTTTTAAGCCAAGGTCTCAGGGTTTGAAGGATGAAGGTAAGGATTCTCCCTTTGGGTCCCGATAACTATCGGGATAGGGGGGCTGTTCTCTGCCTCACAACTTCATACAAAAAAGCACCACAGGCTACGGATACATTGAGTGACTCGATATCTCCGAACAGTGGCAACTTGGCTTTTTCATCTACAACTTTTAAAGTAGAGGGGTTAATGCCTCTGCCTTCAGATCCCATGATTATGGCACATGGCTCTTTAAATGATAGATCGTAAAGGAGTGCATCTGTCTTTTCAGTTGCGGCAATAACTTTAATGCCTGAGGCTTGCATGTAAAAAACGGCATCCTTAATATGATCAACTTTACAAATAGGAACTTTAAAAACCGCTCCAGCACTGGTTTTAATCGTATCGCCATTTATAGGTGCACCACCTTTCTTTTGAATAATAATGCCATTAACCCCTGTACACTCGGCCGTTCTAATGATTGCACCAAAATTCCTTACATCGCTTAGCTGATCAAGCAAAAGGAATAGTGGCGTTTTACCACTTTCAACAACGTTCATTACCAAATCCTCTAGATTATGGAATGCAATAGGCGATATATTCGCTACGGCACCTTGATGGTTATTTTTAGTGAGCCTATTTAACTTTTCAATGGGTACGTATGAACTGTTAATGGCATGCTTTCTTAGCAATGATTCAAGCTCCGTAGACAATTCACCTCTTAGACCTTTTTGCAAAAAGACTTTATCAATGGTTTCTCCAGAATTTATGGCTTCAATAATAGCCCGTAAGCCGAATATTTGGGTTTGGTTTTGCATGGGGTAAATTTAAGGTTTTCTAAATTGTTTGGCACCTGTCATTTTTCCAACTTTATGCATTAAGCGAAAATCTTAACTTTCGTTTTTTTCAATCCGTCAATGAAGGATAAAAGTTGATCAGTTGCAAACAATTAATTTGGCAGAGCTATTAATTGAAATAATATAAACGCCCGAAGCAATTGAAGGTGGTAAGTCTATACGGGTGGTTCGGCTTAATTCATCATATTGAACGTTCTCAATTTCTATTCGGCCTCCTCTTATATCAAAGAGTGTAAAGTTATCAGTTGGTTGCGTATTTGAGATATTTATAACGCCTTCAGATATTGGATTAGGGTATATTTTTACTTCACCTTCTTGGTTAATTTGTTTTGCACTGAAATAAGGTAATGCATGACTGACCACCTCCTTGCCAATTTTTTCCCCAATAAGCCTTCCGGGAATGTCATCCGCAGGAGGATGAATACCTCCCCATATTCTTGAGAGACTACATTGGTCTGAAGCATCACGGTATGTTGCCCATTGTAACTTCACGTCCACAGAGGGGCCTTCTTCAAAAACTAAGAATTCATTTTTCTTTGCAATAAACTCTCCAACACCGCCTGGAAAGTATTCATCTCCTGTGATTAGAGTCATGATTTCCGCAGCCGCCCTGGAGTATGTGGAATGTCCCGATACAAAACCTGCAAAAGGGGGCGTCACAAAAGAGGGTCTTTGATACGGCCACCAATCTTCGGCCAAAATCCAACCAACCCCGGCGGTATCGGTCTTGGGGTCATTAATGAAGTCATGGCCTCTCCATGTATATAATTTTATTTTACCAATATTCTCTTGCATGCTACCCTCAAGTGGATCTCCGGATTCTACTAACTCTATATAGCCTTCTATAAGGGGAATACCGCCAATATTATAATTAGATTTAGATGGATCAGTACTTTGTCCGTTTTCAGCCATATAACGAATTGCAGAAATAGGTCGAACATAATCGTACCAACCTTTAACACTCCAGGCAGCAATAGCCGAATCGTGCATGCCACCTCCCAAAATAAAATAAGATTTGACGTCCCATTCAAGGTTATCCAAAGTTTCGCCCTCACCCATAATTTTTTTATCCAAATCAGGATGATCACTTACATAATTCAGAATTGTAAACCAATGTCCTGGCGGTGTTTCAGAATCTGGTCCATCGGCCCAAAACTCAGCCAAAACTCTTGCGTAATCACCACGTGGCACCATCTGAGCAGGATAGGGTGCATTGGTTACGGGGTTGACCGATCGTCCATTTCCAATATCTCCTCCTTCTAAAAGGTTGTAAAAATTGGGATATCCTGAAAAATCCTCAGGGAATAAACTACTATCAATATTTCCAATGGAAGCAGGCGATATATCCCACAATACATTGTCTGCTGGATCCAAATGGGCTCCCCATACGGACACAAGAGCATTGCCCCACTTATAAGCATCACTTTCAGCTGATTGGGAAGTTAGGCTGAGGTAGGGTGGAGGGCCTGGATCGTGATATACATTATAATTGTTTCCATTTCTTTGGAGTTCGGTTCTTAAGGTTTCATTCAAAGAAAATGGAACTACATTGCCCCATTCGGGGCTCAAAAATTCTATTGCGGTATTATCAGTGACTAAATTGCCGCTTTGGTCGATAAATACATCGAGCAGTAACGGTTGCCATCTATTGCCATCAACAATTTTTGAATTTCCATCTTCATAAGGCACCAAGGCAGGATTAACGCTGTTGTAGTATTGGTTGCCATAATCATTCGTTTCATTGGCACCATCGCTCAATCCAAAATCAATTATTCTTGAGGCTATGTAATTGCCTAAAGCAATAGGATCACCGTCGCTATAGTCTAATTTTGTGTTGCTTGGATTAAGCTCAAGTAACAACATTAAACCTTCCATAATTTCGGAAGTTTCACCAAATTTTGGTGAATTCCTAAAGCGATGCTTTAAAATGTTGAACACAGCATAACTGATAGTTTTTACCTGAGCGTCTAACTTTTCTTCTTCATTATCAAAACTAGGTATTTTTGTTGCGTCATACTCATCGGAGAAATATGGGGTGGACGTGTCCAAGTTATACAGCGCCCAAGCATCATACATCGCTATGCTGGTATGAAACAGGTTTCTGGCATGAACTGTAGGTCGAGCAAAATCATTCCGAATAGCTTCCAATAAAACCTCATTCCATAATCTTGCAACCGAGTGTTTGTTTGTTGTACTTGGAGCATAGGATATGTCAACAGAAAGATTTACTTCTTGTGTGGAGCAATCACCATTCTGGGCCACAAGCCTGATTGTACCTTTGTCTGCAATGCCCCATTCAATTGAAATTGAATTTGAATTTGGTTCTGATATTAGTCTCCCGTTTTCGACTGTCCATTCATACTGGGAGTAGATTCCAGAAGGTACTGTGTAGTCGTGAATGCTAAGAGGTGAAGGGGTAGTGGTGCCTGTGATACTTGGTCCGGTTAAGTATGTGCATGAATTGTCATTCTGTGTGGCCTCACTATTGTAGTTGCAGGCGTTTACGTCCGTACAACCAAAAATAGGCGTGATATCTGTATTGTCTATAAAGGTAATGCCTTCATTTTCTGTTAGTAAAATGGTATTGTTGGCTGGTATGTTAAAATAAGTTTCTTCTAATCCATTTGGCCATTTCACTGAAATTTCATCAATAGTAGAGGCTTTTTCTATACCAAAATGCACAGGTGTAACAGACTGTGACAAGAACCTTGATCCGTGATATAACCGTTGTTGGTTATTATTGTTACTTTTAAGTTTTACAATACTCCCAAAGGCATTTTTGTTGGAAATTGTTCCTTCTAGGACTATTTTTACCCAATTGTTATCACCGTCCAAAGTATTCTCATAAAACTGTAGATTACTTTCAAAATCTCCTACGATTAAGTCTAAATCCCCATCATTATCAAAATCAAAATCGGCTA
Source organism: Hyunsoonleella aquatilis (assembly GCF_014270105.1). Taxonomy (GTDB): domain Bacteria; phylum Bacteroidota; class Bacteroidia; order Flavobacteriales; family Flavobacteriaceae; genus Jejuia; species Jejuia aquatilis. Next base: position 349,789 of record NZ_JACNMF010000004.1, on the reverse strand, counting down.
TGCACTTGCTAATTGTCGTTCTCCCGAAATCCGAGAAATTTGAACTTTGGTTTTCAAATGCTCGGTTATTATTTCCGCTGGGAACATTTTTAAAATAGTAATTAGGCTGCAATGTAGTGGCAACGCCATTAGCAATGTATAAATCTTCATATCCGTCGTTATCAAAATCCGCAAATACAACACCCCAGGCCCATTCCGTCTCCTTTACTCCATATGTCTCGCTTTCGTCCTCAAAAATTCCGTTGCCTTTGTTGACATAGAAGCCATTTTCATTAATATTGGTAACAAATAAATCGAAAAGCCCATCGTTATTAAAGTCTGGAGTAGCCAATCCCATTCCATCGAAGGGATCCAATAAACTATAGTTTTGGGCATCTTCAATATAGTTGTCATTATTTTTGATAAACAAGAAATTGTTCCTGTCAAAATCATTGGCAACATAAATATCCAACTCCCCATCGTTATTCACATCAATTGGAATTGAAGAATAGCTAATAGAAATAAGGTCATTTACGTTCGATTCCAGTAAATTAAAAGTCTCATCCTGATTATTAATATAGATACGATTGGGTTCCCTATTGGTGTAGTCGGTTAAAAAAAGGTCTAGATACCCATCCTTGTTATGGTCAAACCATAAAGAAGAAGTCGTGGTGCACGTTTGGCAAAACTGCGGAATATTGGCGCTAGCAGTAATTTCGGTAAAAGTGCCATCACGGTTATTTTTAAATAAATGGTTGAAACTCACCCCTGACAAGAACAAGTCAGGATAGGAGTCATTATTAAAGTCACCCCAGGAAGCACCTATTTTGTTTCCTAGTGATCGGGTTTCTAATTGGCTACTTTCTTGAAAGACGAATTCATTTAATTTTGCGTCTTCTGTAACGTTAATAAAACTTCCGTTGCCAATATTTTTAAAAAGTTTACTGTAACTATTAGGGTTGTTCTCATCAAATTCTAACCTGGCCACTATGAATATATCCAACAGGCCATCCTGATCGTAGTCAGCAACGGATATAGCATTGGATTTAGATATATTATTTAGTCTTGCTTCTGAGGATATCTCTTTGAATTGTTGTGGAAAGAGATGCAATACACTAAAATGAAGCAGAAATAATAAGATTATTACTCGTTTCATAGCTGTATAAAGGTAAAAAGAATTTAAGGTAAACTAAAAAAATAACCATCAAAAGTGAATTTGATGGTTATTTAAGAACATTAATTGATTTTTATTGGTATAACCTTATTTCTTTGTCAAAATTGTAGTAGCAAAATCACCCCAAGGATTAGACCAAGTTAAAGTAATTGTACCGTTTTCATTAACGGTACCGGTGGCAGGAACATCTTGGCCCCAAGCATCTGCAAAGGTAGCAGAAATTGCGCCACAAACATCAGTAAATGTACCTTCTTGCTCAAAAGTTAATCCATAAACAGTGTACCATAATATGTAAGCTCCAGCAGGGAAATCAGAAATTGTATAAATACCTCCACCTTGATCAGTAATGGTAACGTCATAAGCTAAATCCACAGCTGGTGGTTGTCCATCTGTATTATCCCCATTGGTTATGGCTGAATATTCTCCTGCTAAATCTGAAGGACATGACACAGGATAAGTAATCACAGTGGTAAACAACACCGTAGTTCGAATATTCGCACCTGTACCGCTGGATCCATCGTCGTTTAGAATGTTTAGCACGGTACCGTCAGCCATTGTAAATCGAGCTGAAAGCGTAAGCGCATCACCTACTTTTATATCGTCAGAAGTACTTAATTCGGCAAAGGCAGAAACAAGATCACTGATCGAAATTGTAAAATCCTGTGGTAAAGATACATCACTAAATAACGTTGCGCTGTATGTATTTCCGTCAGCTGTATTATAGATTCCAATAATGTCGGCAGAGGCAGGGGTACCCTGAGCCACTTCCGCGTTAAATGATACGCTAACATTTTCACCATTATTAAGCCTAATAAGATTAAAAAAGGCATCTGTAGTTGCAGACTTGGTCATGTTAGGAACGGCTCCGTCATTTAAAGGTATTACGGATGTTCCTCCATCATTCTCACATGAAACAGATAAAACTGTTACAGCAAGCAAATAAAATAAATACTTAAAATTTTTCATAATTCATCTTTTTTTAGTTATCCCAGAAAATTTTGTAAGATGTAGCATCTTTTTGCTCTGGAGCATTTTGATTAAGGTCCAATTCGTTTTGCGGCCAGAACATTGCTGTCTGGAATTGGTTGTTCAACGTTGTTAACGTATCATCTAAAGGCCAACCATCACCGTTATCTAATTGGTACTCACCAGAGTTAGCAGAAGGGTCGGCTAAAATAGGATATCCTGTTCTTCTGTAATCTGTATATTGATCGATTGGATCGCCGAATGTAGCGGTCCACTTTTGGGTCATAATAATTTCTAATTGCTTTTCAGAGCTTGCCGCGTCAAATTCAGCAATGATAGCAGCTATAAAGTCGGTAACTTCAGTGGAACCTGACAAAACAGGTACAGTTTGAGTGGTTCCTGTTCCAGCTACAACTTCATCAACCTTAGCAAAACTAGCGGTCATGGCTTCTTCTAATTTGTCACCTGCATCACCAGTAATAACGCCTGCATGCATCATTTCGGCCATAACATATAGTAGCTCGTCATAGGTAAACATACGTTTTGGAGCAACACCAGTACCACTAGTAATGGTTCTTGCAAATCCGGCATTGTCATCATATCGACCACCACAAGGGAAAATACCAGGGAATGTAGCATCCGTTTGAACCGCATGATCCCTATCAGGTCCTATACTACCAAAACGAATACTAAAGAATCCTGTAGATCTATCCCAGTAATCTGCATTTGGGTCCCCAGTGTCAGTATCACCCTGATCTCTTGGGAATTGACCATCTTGTAACTGGTTTACCCAATAGTATGGAATTCGAGGGTCAACAGTGCCAGTGTGGATATTAGGGTTCATGCCCATTAGGATTTCGTAGAACCAAGGACTAATATAGTGAGTAACCTGTGCGCCACCATAAGCACTTTGAAACAATTGATTACGCTCATCAGAAGGAGCAATATTGGCCGTATGATCAAACTCAAAATCATCTGCGCTTGACGAAAAGAAATTACCTTCGTTAACCAAGGCATCAACCGCACTCTGCGAGTAAAGCGAGGTAGAACGCACTTGATTTAACAGTTTTAATTTGAAGGAGTTGGCAAACTTAGTCCATTGATCTACATCCCCTCCATAAATCAAATCATCGGCACCTGGAAGTAAACCTGTGCCACTGTTTACATTAGCTTTTCCTTGATCTAAAAGATCCATTGCCGCCTGATAAATAGCCTCATCATCATCAAAAGCTGGACTTACAACCCCAGAAGTTAGGCTAGTTGCTTCGGTAAATGGCACATCACCGTATAAGTCTACGGTTAAAGTAATAAGATAAGCCTTGAGAATTTGACCAATACCTAAATACACCAGGTTTTCCTGATCTGCAGCCTGGGATATTAGGGTTTCAAGGTTATTGAGGCCTAAAAATGTATTTTCCCACTCATTATTTAAATTAATATTATCAGACTTAATACCATATTGATCTTGTTCTTCCCTAGCAGTAAACTGATGGGTGTAAACCGAAATCAAATCTGCCGACCAGAAATTAAAATTTCCTGAGTTGGCTATGGTATTGTATTGAATATCCGTTAATAATAGATTTAAAGGCGCTACGGTTGGGTTATCCTGATCCGTATCGACGTCTAAGTATTTATCGCACCCGAATGTAACGGATAAGATGAGTGCTGATAAAAAGTACTTAAAATACTTCTTAAAACTTGAATTTTTCATGCTTTTTTATTTTTTAAAATGTTACATTAACCTTAAATCCATATCGCTTGGCCGTTGGGGCGGTTGTATTTTCAATACCTTGAACTGCACCATTACCAAACGACGTTACTTCTGGGTCGAAATTCGTGTATTTTGGTACATTCGGTGCAAAATACCAAAGGTTATTGCCTACAATACTGAAGCTTACTTTTCCAAACGGCGTCTTCTTTAAAAGGTTGGCAGGTACGTCATAAGCTAGGCTCACCTCTCTTAGTCTAAACACAGTACCGTCAAAAATATTGGCTTCATCCGTTGAATTTATTCCGAACGTATTACCCCCAGCAGGAGAGAAATACAGCTCGTTCATGTCAATTTGGGTAGTATTTGGTATTTTATTCCCGCTACCGTCAAGTATTGGATTTCCAGCACCATCACCCAAGAAACCTGGAATTACGAAAGTTCGCTCTCTATCCTCTGTATCTCTTGTTACACCACGCCCAAGAAGTGACGTAATACTGATGGAACGGATATCTCCGCCTTCTCTCCAATCAAATTGGGTACGTAAAGATAAGTTTTTATATCTAAAAGTATTGATAAAACCAACCTTAAAATCAGGGTTTGGATCACCAACTACACCATTTTGCAAATCCTGAATAATACCACCACCTGCTTGATTTATAAGATAATTACCTTCATCATCTCTTGCAAAGCGAGTACCATAGAACACACCAAATGGCTCTCCTACCTGTGCATAAGCAATTTGTTGCGGAGCCAACTGCACTCTGTCTAATCCATCAACCAGCTCAGTTACGGTATTTTCATTACTTGTAAAGGTTGTGAATGAAGTCCACTCGAAATTCTCTGTTTGAAATGGTACCAAGGTCAAACCAATTTCCACGCCGGTGTTCTCCATCTCACCAATATTGGTGACAAATTCGTCAAAACCACTTGTTCTTGGTACAGCTACCTCAGCGATCAAATCAGTTGTCACTTTTTTATACCATGTAAAGTCAAGTGCAATACGTCTATTAAAGAATTCCAAGTCTAGACCCAATTCCAATTCATCCGTAAATTCAGGAGTAATTTCTTGATCTCCTAAAACAAAGTCGCCTGCTGAATTCTGTTGGCTAATCACCGGTATACTATTAAATGCTTGGCCTACGGTGTAAACAACATTTAAGAATTCAGGATCTGCATCCCGACCAACACTGGCGTAACCACCTCTTAATTTCGCATATGTAAGCGTATTACTGTTTAAGTTAAGTGCTTCCGTTAAAATTACAGAGCCACTTACAGATGGATAAAAATATGATCTATTGTCTATTGGTAACGTGGAGCTCCAGTCATTTCTTCCCGTTGCGTTTAAGAAAAGAAAATCTTTGTATGAGAATGTTACATCACCAAATACACCAAAATTCCGTTTACGAGTAAAAAGATCGAAATCACTGGCCTGATTAATAGTATTTCTTAGGGTATAAATCCCAGGAACTACAAAGGTGCTACCATTATAGGTGTCTCTTTTAAAAGAATTTTGTAAGCTGTTTGCACCAACAATAGCACTGAAACCAATATCCTCTGTAATGTCATAATCAAAATTCACTAGAAGTGTAGATTCGATATCTTCGTTAGTGGCATTATCAAATTGAAGCGAACCACCATCTGTTAAAGACGCTCTTGAAGCTTGGTGACGAATTTGCTTTCTTTCTAAGTCGTATTTGTTTAAACCAATTCTGAATAACGCAGAAATGTTGTCATTAAACTCATAAGACATGTTGTAATTCGCAACTGTCCTATGCGTAGCTGTAATGATTTGATCATTCTCCCAAGCCCATAACGGGTGATCCCAACCATTATTTGGAGTAACAGAACCACCGGTAACAGGATCGGTGTAAGGTAAATTAAGATCCCAAGTTCTTCCTAGCCACAATGCACGGGCAAAGGAACCGGCAGATCCCGCAAATTGGTTATTCCCTAGGAATGGACCAACCTGATCAGTGTGAGAGTAACTCATATTACCGCCAACAGTAAAATTGTTGGATAATTTAAAAGTACCTCCAACTGAAATGGAAGTTCTGTCATACGTGTTAAAAGGAATATAACCTTCTTGTTGTAAATCAGAAAGTGTTACATTAAAACTGCCTTTATCACCACCATAAGAAGCAGAGATAGAGTTATCTAATACAACCCCTGTTCTAAATAGATCCTTTACGTTATTTGGCTTAGCCTCATAAGGTACTGTAGGACCAAACTGATCTGGAAATGCATTAAGCAAGTTTGGCCAAGTTGGAATAGTTTCTAAGGTGTCAAAAGCAGGTCCCCAAGAACCATTTGCATTTACATAACCGTAATTTACCCCATTTCCATATTTATTTTGATATTCAGGAAGGTTAGCTATTTCTTCGAAATAGGTACCCGAATTTATGCTGATATCCAGTTTTCTGTTCGTATTGCCGGATGCACTACCACCTTTAGTTGTAATAACAATAACACCATTAGATGCTCTGGAACCATAAAGTGCCGCCGCAGCCGTACTTTTAAGGATGTTAATAGACTCAATGCTATTAGGATCTAAGGATGAAATACCAGATTCGTAACCACCACCGCCAGTAGTTTGGCTTGTCGTTGTAATCTGCGTGTTGTCATAGGCAACACCATCAACAATGATAAGTGGTTGGCCACCGCCTAAGTTAGTTGCACCACGAATTTGAATTCTGTTGGAAACACCAGCTACACCAGTAGAGAAATTTACGTCAACACCAGGTACTTTACCAGTTAACGAACGTACTAAATCTGGTTCAGAGTTCTCAATCACCTCTTCAGCTTCAACTGTACTAACTGCATATCCCAAATTCTTCGGATTCCTTTTGATACCGAAGGCCGTTACAACAACTTCCTCTAATGCCGCCGCATCTTCCTTGAGCGTTACGTTAATTGTGTTTGAGGCACCTACGGTAACTTCTTGGGTAGAATACCCAACAAAACTAAAAACAAGGGTAGCCCCTTGGTTTGCAGTAATAGAATATTTACCATCGAAATCTGTAGAAGTACCAGTAGTTGTACCTTTAACTAAGACAGTTGTTCCAGGCAAGGGCAGACCAGATCCATCATTTACCGTACCTGAAATTGTCCTTTCTTGTGCAAAAGATAGATGCACGACAAACGCCAGTAATAGCGTTAGAATTCCACTAAACTTTGTTTTCATTTTATAATTATTTGAATTAGTCGTGTCAAAAATCATAAAATAAAGTTAATTAAACAATAAAATTTGGTTAAAATTTGAGTTTCGGTTCCAAATTGATTGTGTTTTTTATAAAAAAACGAGAATTTGTTACAATTAAATTTATCAAAATTTAGGATTTACTGTAAATTCTTTTATTTGCTTACTATTTAATTATGCGCGCATAATAGTTGTGCCTTTTTTGTATAAGTGGATTGATTTCAAATCCTTAAAGACTAAATCGATTTTTCATAAGGCTAATTTTTTAGTGTGGAATAGAAATTTTAAGGCTAGAATTGAGCAACCAAACTAATATGGATTTTAGAATTGGACAGCTTAAATTTTTGGTTTTCATTTTTACCGTTGGCATAGTTAAATTTCAGCAGACCTGAATTGGTCAATATTCCAAAACCAAACCCAAATCCAAAGAGTTTTTCCTTGATATCCGATATCTTATTCTCGAAATAGGCCACGTCCGTAATGGAATGGATGTAAATGGAATTACTTAAACGGTATCTGTATTCTGTGTTCAAAACGCCAAATAAAGACGCAAACAAGCTATTCTCCTCAAAACCCCGAATAGAGTTGATGCCCCCAAAACGCAAGAGTTCATTTTCAAAATAATTATCCGAAATGAGATTTGCCGCATCCGCATTCAGATAGATACTATTTTTTCTATTCAATTTGAAATTATTATAGGCTTTTAAAACAAAAAGGGATTGCTGTGTTTTAATATTGGAGGAGGTGCGGTTACCAAAGTTGGATTCCAGATAAAAGTTAGATTTTATTGGGAACAACCTATCGTAAAAGGTTGGTTTCAAATATTCGTATGAAGCTGTGAAAAATGTAGAGTTGTAATCTTGAAGCGAAAGCACAACGTTTTCTGACCTTAAATTGCTGGATGCCGTACTTGAAATACCGGCCGAAACTTTGTGCAATGCATTTATTTGGTAATTTATTCTAGCTTTCTGGTCAGTGGTGGTGAAAGAGGAATCCTTTCTGAAGATTCTCAGGTTTAAATCCACACCGATGGAGGAGCCGAATAAATAGGGCAGTTCCAATCGCGCATCAAAAGTGTCCTGATCATTTTCATCACTTTTATAAAGTAGGCTAAACAATTCACCATAATTCAAATTATTGATAAGCCTCAAGTTAAGGAAGCCATCAAATTCCAATCTATTGGTGTCCTCATTTGTGCCAAACCCCAAAAATCCGTCAAAGGTGTTGCTTTTTGCTTTTTCTACATATATATATAAGGATGTAGAGTCTTCCTGAAACAAAACTTCGGGTGGTTTTACTTGATTGGCAAATCTAAGGTTGTTCAATTGCTCGGTTTTCTTTTCGATAGTTGCCAAATCAAAAATCTGGAAGGGTTTCAATTTTAAATAATGTTTTACGAACGACTTTGGGAATTTCTCATAACCCACAATTTTGATGTCGTCAATGGTTCTTTTCTTCTGATTGGATATGATTCTCAAATCTGCCCGAAGGTCGTTGCTGTTCTTTTTCTTAATATTTAATAGTTTCAACTTTGCAAACGGAAGGCCCTTGTTTGTCAATTCGGAATTTAAGAAGTTTAGAGCATATGCCGCATCTTCAATATTTATGGTGAAATAAGTATTTGTAACGTTTTCAGAAATAGAATTCAAAAGTGATGAATCGACGTCTTCGGAATTGTAATATATATATATGGTGTTGAATTTTTGTTTTAGGTGAAATTTTGCATTGAATACGGAATCGTTTTTCTTTTTGAGTTCGAGCAATCGGTTTTCAATAAATCCCATTTTATTGATTTGGCGTTTCAAGCTATCCACCTCAGATTTTATAGAAAGGAAATTTTCGTGTCTTTTGGTATAGCCAAGCGAATCAATAACCGCAGTATCTGCATCAGTTTTACCATGTATATGTAAATATAAATTTTGTGCAACCCCTTCCGAAGAAAACCACATACATATAATAAGGAGTAAAAAGCCAAGTTTATTCACGTGAAAAAAGTATTTGCAGAATTGAGGGATGCTTGTTTTTCTTCTATCTTCCGTCTTCAAACTTCGGTTTTTTAGGTGTAAATCTAACGGAAAAACCACAGTTTTAATATGCCCTGAAACCCTATTTTTAAAAAGTATTCAAAATTAACGAACTACGGTTTGAATAATTCATTTTAATTTCTACCTTTGCACGCCTCTAAATAGAGGTTAATAAAATTTTATAGTAAAATTATATGCCAACAATTTCACAATTAGTAAGAAAAGGAAGAGCCAAAATAACCAAGAAGAGTAAATCGGCTGCTTTGGATTCTTGTCCGCAAAGACGTGGTGTATGTACTCGTGTTTACACAACTACTCCTAAAAAACCTAACTCTGCAATGAGAAAGGTAGCAAGGGTACGTTTAACAAACGGAAACGAGGTTAATGCATATATCGGCGGCGAAGGACACAATCTACAAGAGCACTCGATAGTATTGGTTAGAGGTGGAAGGGTTAAGGATTTACCAGGTGTTAGATACCACGTTGTTCGTGGAGCTTTGGATACAGCAGGTGTTGCTGGAAGAACCCAACGCAGATCTAAGTACGGTGCTAAACGCCCTAAGAAGTAATTAAACTTTAAGAAGAAGACATGAGAAAAAGAGCAGCGAAAAAAAGGCCACTTTTACCAGACCCAAGATTTAACGATCAGTTGGTAACACGTTTTGTGAACAACATGATGTGGGACGGTAAGAAGTCTGTGGCGTTCAAAGTATTTTACGATGCAATTGATATCGTTGATGCTAAAAAGACTGATGAGGAAAAATCGGCTTTGGAAATTTGGAAAGATGCCCTATCAAACGTGATGCCTCACGTAGAGGTGCGTAGCCGTCGTGTAGGTGGAGCAACCTTTCAAATCCCAATGCAGATTCGTCCAGATAGAAAAATTTCAACTGCAATGAAATGGTTAATCGGATATTCGCGCAAGCGTAACGAAAAATCTATGGCGCAACGCTTGGCAGCCGAAATTTTGGCAGCAGCCAAGGAAGAAGGTGCAGCAGTGAAGAAAAGAGTTGATACCCATAAAATGGCAGAAGCCAATAAGGCATTCTCCCACTTTAGATTCTAAGACATGGCAAGAGATTTAAAATATACTAGAAATATAGGTATTGCTGCGCATATTGACGCAGGAAAAACAACTACTACCGAGCGTATTCTTTATTATACTGGTGTTTCCCATAAAATTGGTGAGGTACATGATGGAGCTGCAACCATGGACTGGATGGAGCAAGAGCAGGAAAGAGGTATTACTATTACTTCTGCTGCTACTACTTGTACATGGAACTTTCCTTTAAAGAATGGACAGCCCACCGATGAAACTAAGGGATACCACTTCAATATTATTGATACTCCAGGCCACGTGGATTTTACCGTTGAGGTAAACCGGTCATTACGTGTATTGGATGGATTGGTTTTCTTATTTAGTGCAGTTGATGGTGTTGAGCCTCAATCTGAAACTAACTGGAGATTGGCTGACAACTATAAAGTGCCTCGTATTGGTTTCGTTAACAAGATGGACCGTCAAGGTTCTAACTTTTTAGGGGTTTGCCAGCAAGTAAAAGATATGTTGAAGTCTAATGCCGTGCCAATCGTATTAAATATTGGTGATGAGGCAGACTTTAAAGGTGTGGTAGACCTAGTGAAGAACAGAGCTATCGTTTGGCACGATGAAACTCTAGGGGCTACATTTGACGTGATCGATATTCCTGAAGAATTACAGGAAGAAGCGAAAAAATACAGAGCTTTATTGATTGAAGAGGTGGCCACTTATGATGAAAACCTTTTAGAGAAGTTCATGGAAGATGAAGATTCTATTACAGAAGAGGAAGTGCACGCTGCGCTTAGGGCTGCTGTAATGGATATGGCCATTATCCCAATGATCTGTGGGTCTTCGTTCAAAAATAAAGGGGTTCAGTTTTTATTGGATGCCGTTTGCCGTTACTTGCCTTCCCCAACGGATAGAGATAGTATTGTAGGTACTGATCCAAGAACAGGAGAAGAGGCTGTACGTAAGCCAGATGCAAAAGAGCCATTTTCGGCTTTGGCATTTAAAATTGCTACCGATCCTTTTGTTGGTCGCTTGGCGTTCTTTAGAGCATATTCTGGTCGTTTAGATGCCGGTTCTTATATCTTGAACAACCGTTCTGGTAAAAAAGAGCGTATCTCTCGTATCTACCAGATGCATTCCAACAAACAAAATGCAATTGATTTTATTGAAGCTGGTGACATTGGTGCTGCGGTAGGATTTAAGGATATCAAGACTGGTGACACTATGTCTGATGAAAAGAATCCTATTGTATTAGAATCTATGGATTTCCCAGATCCAGTAATCGGTATTGCAGTTGAGCCTAAAACTAAGGCTGATGTAGATAAATTGGGTATGGCTTTGGCTAAATTATCTGAAGAAGATCCAACATTTACAGCTAGAACTGATGAGGCTTCAGGACAGACTATTATTTCTGGAATGGGCGAGCTTCACTTAGATATTATTGTTGACCGTTTGAAGCGTGAGTTTAAGGTTGAAGTAAACCAAGGTCAACCTCAAGTAGAGTATAAAGAAGCGATTACACAGCGTGCAGAACACAGAGAAGTTTATAAGAAACAATCTGGTGGACGTGGTAAATTTGCCGATATCGTATTTACATTAGAGCCTGCTGAAGAAGGAAAACAAGGTCTTGAATTTGTTTCTGAGATCAAAGGTGGTAACGTACCAAAGGAATTTGTTCCTTCTGTTGAAAAAGGATTCAAAATGGCTATGGTTAACGGGCCATTGGCTGGATATGAAGTGGACTCTATGAAAGTTACCTTAACGGATGGTTCTTACCACGATGTGGATTCTGATCAGTTATCATTCGAATTGGCGGCAAAGCTCGGATTTAAAGCTGCTGCAAAAGCGGCAAAAGCTGTAATCATGGAGCCTATCATGAAGCTTGAGGTAATTACTCCTGAAGAAAACATGGGTGATATTGTTGGTGATTTGAATAGAAGAAGAGGTCAGGTAAGTGACATGGGGGATAGAGCTGGTGCAAAAACTGTAAAAGCTACTGTGCCATTATCTGAAATGTTCGGGTATGTAACTACATTAAGGACATTATCATCAGGTCGTGCGACATCAACAATGGAATTTTCACACTATGCTGAAACTCCTTCAAACATTTCTGAAGAAGTAATAAAAGCGGCTAAAGGCGTTGAAGCTTAAAATTTAAGAAAATGAGTCAAAAAATCAGAATAAAACTTAAGTCTTACGATCACAATTTAGTAGATAAATCTGCTGATAAGATTGTAAAAACAGTAAAAAGCACTGGAGCTGTGGTAACTGGGCCAATTCCATTACCAACGCACAAGAAAATTTTCACTGTTTTACGTTCTCCACACGTAAACAAGAAATCAAGAGAGCAATTTCAATTATCTTCTTATAAGAGATTATTGGATATCTACTCTTCGTCATCAAAAACAATTGATGCATTGATGAAGCTTGAATTACCAAGTGGTGTTGAAGTAGAGATTAAGGTGTAATTCAAAATTCAGAATTCTGAATTCGGAATTATAAAACATGTCCCACCGATGCGGTCGCGGGAAAAACGGATAAATACATTTCAGGGACGAAAGGTATTTTGTCCCTGAAATTTTTTAAATAAGAATGTTGAACATAAGTTCAACGAAATATTAATAATTAATAAATAATAAAAATGTCTGGGTTAATTGGAAAGAAAATCGGTATGACCAGCATCTTTGATGAAAACGGGAAGAACATTCCTTGTACAGTAATCGAAGCTGGACCATGTATCGTTACCCAAGTCAGAACTGAAGAAGTGGATGGTTATGAAGCTATTCAACTTGGTTTCGATGACGCGACAGAAAAAAGCGCTACTAAAGCAGACTTAGGTCATGCTAAAAAAGCGGGTACTTCTGTAAAACGCAAGGTCGTTGAATTCAAAGGTTTTGAGGAGGAGTACAAATTAGGAGATGCAATCACTGTTGAGCACTTTAGTGAAGGTGAGTTTGTTGATATCTCCGGAACATCAAAAGGAAAAGGATTTCAAGGTGTTGTAAAACGTCACGGTTTCGGTGGTGTAGGTCAAGCTACCCACGGTCAGCATAACCGTTTAAGAGCACCAGGTTCTATCGGAGCTGCATCTTATCCTGCACGTGTATTCAAAGGCATGAAAATGGCCGGAAGAATGGGTGGTGAAAAAGTGAAAGTTCAAAATTTAAGAGTTTTAAAAGTAGTTCCTGAAAAGAACTTACTTGTGGTAAAAGGATGTGTTCCTGGTCACAAAAACGCTTATGTAACAATTCAGAAGTAATGAAAGTAGCAGTTTTAGATATCAACGGAAAAGACACAGGTAGAAAGGCAGACCTTTCTAAAGATGTGTTTGCTATTGAGCCTAATAATCATGCAGTGTATTTGGATGTTAAACAATATTTGGCAAACCAAAGACAAGGTACTCACAAATCTAAGGAAAGAGGTGAGATTACTGGATCTACACGTAAGATTAAGAAGCAAAAAGGAACTGGTACTGCTAGAGCAGGTAGCATCAAATCTGGTGTGTTTAAAGGTGGTGGACGTATGTTTGGTCCAAGACCAAGAAACTACGGTTTCAAATTGAACAAAAACGTAAAGCGTTTGGCTCGTAAATCGGCCTTGAGTATCAAGGCTAATGAAAAGGCCATTACGGTTTTGGAGGACTTCAGTTTTGAGGCTCCAAAAACTAAAAGCTTTACTGCAGTTTTGAAGGCATTAGACCTTGAAAACAAAAAATCTTTGTTTGTGTTGGGTGGGCAGAATAATAATGTATATTTGTCATCGCGCAATTTAAAAGGTTCTGAGGTTATAACTAATTCAGAATTAAGCACTTATAAGATTTTGAATGCAAATCAAATAGTGCTTTTAGAAGGTGCTTTAGAAGGAATTGAATCAAACTTGAGTAAATAAGAAACAGATGAGTATCTTAATTAAACCTATTATCACGGAAAAAGCGACAGCGGATAGCGAGCTGAAAGGTTGCTATTGGTTTGAAGTGAACACAAAGGCGAACAAGGTAGAAATCAAAAAAGCAGTCGAGGCGGCTTATGGTGTTTCTGTTGAAAAAGTTCGTACAATAAATGTCCGTCCAGATAGAAGTACCCGTTATACAAAAACAGGTATTCAACATGGTAAAACAAATGCTGTTAAAAAGGCAATTGTACAACTGGCGGAAGGTGAGATGATTGATTTATATGCTAATATGTAATTAGAATGTCAGTAAGAAAATTAAAACCAATCACACCAGGACAGCGATTTAGAGTAGTAAATGGGTATGACGCCATTACTACTGATAAGCCGGAGAAAAGTCTATTGGCTCCGAAAAAAAGGTCTGGTGGTAGAAACAGTCAAGGAAAAATGACCATGCGCTACATTGGTGGTGGTCATAAAAAGAAGTATCGTATTATCGATTTTAAAAGAGACAAAGCCGGAATTCCTGCTGAAGTCAAATCTATCGAGTACGATCCAAACAGAACAGCGTTTATCGCTTTGTTGAACTACCAAGATGGCGAGAAGCGTTACATCATTGCTCAAAATGGTTTACAGGTTGGGCAAAATGTGGTTTCTGGTGCTTCTGGTGTTGCTCCCGAAATTGGAAATGCAATGCCGTTGAGTGAAATTCCATTGGGAACCATTATTTCTTGCGTTGAGTTGCGTCCAGGTCAAGGTGCTGTTATGGCGCGTAGTGCTGGTGCTTTTGCTCAGTTAATGGCGAGGGATGGAAAGTTTGCTACGGTAAAATTACCTTCAGGTGAAACCCGTTTGATTTTGGTGACTTGTATGGCAACTATTGGAGTTGTTTCAAATTCTGATCATCAGTTGATCGTTGGCGGTAAAGCCGGTAGAACAAGATGGTTAGGTAGAAGACCACGTACCAACCCAGTTAGAATGAACCCTGTTGATCACCCAATGGGTGGTGGTGAAGGCCGTGCTTCTGGTGGACACCCACGTTCAAGAAACGGTATTCCTGCTAAAGGATATAGAACCCGTTCTAAAACAAATCCAAGTAACAAATATATCGTAGAACGTAGAAAGAAATAAGACATGGCAAGATCATTAAAAAAAGGACCTTACGTTCATTATAAATTAGAAAGAAAAGTTGCTGCTAATGTTGAGGCTAACAAGAAAACAGTCATCAAAACTTGGTCTCGTGCCAGTATGATTACTCCTGATTTTGTTGGACAGACCATCGCAGTACACAATGGCCGTCAATTTGTTCCAGTTTATGTAACTGAAAACATGGTAGGTCATAAATTAGGAGAATTTTCACCAACGCGTTCATTCCGTGGGCATGCAGGTGCTAAAAACAAAGGTAAAAAGTAGTAAGCTATGGGAAGTCGTAAAAAAGAAATGGCAGACGCTATTAAGGAAGCAAAAAAGCACATCGCTTTTGCTAAACTTAATAACTGTCCTACGTCACCAAGAAAAATGCGTTTAGTAGCCGATTTGGTAAGAGGTGAAAAAGTAGATAAGGCACTTAATATCTTGAAATTCAGCAACAAAGAAGCTTCTAACCGTTTAGAGAAGCTGTTGTTATCTGCTATCGCCAACTGGCAGGCTAAGAATGAGGATGCCGATGTGGAGTCTGCCGAATTATTCGTAAAGGAAATCAGAGTGGATGGCGGTACAATGCTGAAAAGATTGCGCCCTGCGCCTCAAGGTCGTGCACACAGAATTAGAAAACGTTCCAATCACGTAACATTAGTGGTTGGTGCTAACAATAACACACAAAGCTAAGATAGAAGTATGGGACAAAAGACAAATCCAATCGGAAATCGCTTAGGAATTATCAGAGGATGGGAATCCAACTGGTACGGAGGAGACGATTATGGCGATAAGCTTGCCGAAGACGATAAAATCAGAAAGTACGTTCACGTACGTCTAGCAAAAGCTAGTGTGAGTAGAGTAATTATTGAAAGAACTCTTAAGCTTGTAACCGTTACTATCACTACTGCCCGTCCTGGTATCATTATCGGAAAAGGTGGCCAAGAGGTAGACAAGTTGAAAGAAGAGCTTAAAAAAATTACCGGAAAGGAAGTTCAGATCAACATTTTTGAAATCAAAAGACCTGAACTAGATGCATTTTTAGTAGCATCAAGTATTGCACGTCAAATTGAGAATCGTATTTCCTACCGTCGTGCAATCAAAATGGCTATCGCTGCTACAATGCGTATGAATGCTGAAGGAATCAAAATCCAAATCAGTGGTCGTTTAAATGGTGCCGAAATGGCGCGTAGCGAGCACTACAAAGAAGGACGTATTCCTTTGTCAACTTTTAGAGCCGATATTGACTATGCTTTGGTTGAGGCACACACTACTTATGGTAGATTGGGTGTAAAAGTATGGATCATGAAAGGTGAAGTATATGGTAAAAGAGAGCTTTCTCCTCTTGTTGGTTTATCCAAAAAAGGTGGAAAAGGTGGACGTGGTGGCAACAAAGGCCCTCGTCGTAGAAAGTAATTTTTTAAAGCAAGAGAAAAATGTTACAGCCTAAAAGAACAAAATTTCGTAAACAGCAAAAAGGACGTATGAAAGGGAATGCCGGAAGAGGGCACCAACTTTCAAGCGGAACTTTTGGTATAAAATCACTAGACTCGAACTTTTTAACCTCGCGTCAAATTGAAGCCGCACGTATTGCCGCTACTCGTTACATGAAAAGGGAAGGCCAGCTTTGGATTAAAATTTTTCCAGACAAGCCTATCACAAAAAAGCCTCTTGAAGTACGTATGGGTAAAGGTAAAGGTGGTGTAGAATATTGGGCAGCCGTTGTTAAGCCAGGTCGAATCTTATTTGAAGTTGGAGGTGTGCCTTTAGACGTTGCAAAAGAAGCATTGCGCTTGGCAGCTCAAAAACTACCTGTGAAAACTAAGTTTATAATTGCTAGAGATTACGAAGCATAATAATTTAAGATGATGAAACAATCAGAAATTAAAGAATTATCTGTAGCTGAGTTACAAGAAAAACTTGGTGAAACTAAAAAGAGTTATTCAGACCTTAAATTGTCTCATGCAATATCTCCTTTAGAAAATCCAATTCAGTTACGTTCATTAAGAAGAGCCGTAGCTAGAATTGCAACGGAGTTAACTAAAAGAGAACTACAATAATTCTGCTGAATATGGAAACAAGAAATTTAAGAAAAGAGCGTATAGGAGTTGTTACAAGTAACAAGATGCAGAAGTCTATTGTGGTTTCTGAGGTGAAAAAAGTAAAGCACCCTATGTATGGTAAGTTCGTACTTAAAACAAAAAAGTACGTAGCGCACGACGAGCAAAATGACTGCAACGAAGGAGATACCGTTAGGATCATGGAAACAAGACCTTTAAGTAAATCTAAGTGTTGGAGATTAGTTGAAATAATTGAAAGAGCTAAGTAATTATGGTACAACAAGAATCAAGATTAAAAGTAGCTGACAACACTGGCGCAAAGGAAGTTTTAACTATCCGAGTACTAGGTGGTACTAAAAGAAGATACGCTTCTGTGGGAGATAAAATTGTAGTATCAGTTAAAGATGCAACTCCTAATGGGAACATTAAAAAAGGAGCCGTTTCAACTGCAGTAGTTGTTCGTACTAGAAAAGAGGTAAGACGTCCAGACGGATCTTACATCAGATTTGACGACAATGCCTGTGTATTATTGAACCCAACTGGTGAAATGAGAGGAACGCGTGTATTTGGACCGGTTGCAAGAGAGCTTCGTGATAAACAATTCATGAAAATTGTATCATTAGCACCAGAAGTGCTGTAAAGATTTAAGACGATAGTCTTTAGTTTTTAGACGTTAGAATTTCTATCAACTAAAAACTACCGACTAAAAACTAATAAAATGGGAAAGCTTAAAATAAAAACTGGAGATACCGTAAAAGTAATTGCTGGTGACCATAAAGGAGCCGAAGGTAAAGTGCAACAGGTATTTTTGGATAAGAACAAAGCGATTGTTGAGGGTGTAAATTTGGTAAAGAAACATACTAAGCCAAGTGCACAAAATCCTCAAGGAGGAATCGTTGAAAAAGAAGCCGCTATTCATATCTCAAACTTATCGTTGTTGACCTCAAAAGGAGAAACAACAAGAGTTGGATATAGAATGGAAGGCGATAAGAAAGTAAGATTTTCAGTAAAATCTAATGAAGTAATATAGTTATGGCATATTCACCAAGACTTAAAGAAGAGTACAAAAGCAGAGTAATTGCGGCTCTTACAGACGAATTTGGATATAAAAACGTAATGCAGGTGCCTAAACTGGAAAAGATAGTAATATCTAAAGGTGTTGGAGCAGCAGTTGCGGATAAAAAGCTAATTGACCACGCTGTGGATGAGTTGACAATGATAACTGGGCAAAAGGCTATAGCTACAATGTCTAAGAAAGATGTAGCGTCTTTCAAATTACGTAAAGGTATGCCAATTGGCGCTAAAGTAACTTTACGTGGTGAAAGAATGTATGAGTTTTTAGACCGTTTGGTTACTTCTGCGTTGCCACGAGTAAGAGACTTTGGTGGTATAAAGGCTACGGGTTTTGATGGAAGAGGTAACTATAATTTAGGAGTTACTGAACAAATCATCTTCCCGGAGATAAACATTGACAAAGTGAACAAAATCTCTGGTATGGATATTACATTTGTGACTTCTGCCGAAACTGATAAAGAGGCAAAATCATTATTAAGCGAATTAGGATTACCTTTTAAAAAGAATTAAGATATGGCTAAAGAATCAATGAAAGCCCGCGAGGTAAAAAGAGCAAAAACAGTAGCTAAGTATGCTGAAAAGCGTAAAGCTTTAAAAGAAGCTGGAGACTATGAGGCATTACAAAAGTTACCAAAAAATGCTTCACCAATTCGCCAGCACAATAGGTGTAAGCTTACTGGAAGACCTAAAGGATACATGAGAACATTTGGAATTTCTCGTGTTACATTTAGAGAAATGGCAAACCAAGGTTTGATCCCAGGGGTTAAAAAAGCATCTTGGTAGATTCGCGATTAATCGCGTTTGTACAAAAAAGAATTATAAATTGGTAGAAGGTTCAATCTAAAGGACAGTATTGAAAACCATTACCGCAAATTAATAAATATGTATTCAGATCCAATAGCGGATTATCTTACGAGAGTTAGAAATGCAATCAGAGCTAACCACAGGGTGGTAGAGATTCCAGCATCTAACTTAAAGAAAGACATCACTAAAATATTATTCGAACAAGGATATATTTTAAGCTACAAGTTCGACGACTCTACAGTACAAGGGACAATCAAAATCGCCCTTAAGTACAATAAAGAGACAAAAGAGCCTGTAATCAAGAAAATTCAACGTATTAGTACTCCAGGCTTACGTAAGTATGCGGGTGCTAAAGAACTACCTAGAGTACTTAACGGTCTTGGTATTGCCATAGTTTCTACATCTCATGGTGTAATGACTGGGAAGCAAGCGCAAAGAGACAATGTAGGTGGTGAAGTATTATGTTACGTTTACTAATATTAAAGCCTAGAAGAAATGTCAAGAATAGGAAATAATCCAGTAGCCATTCCAGAAGGTGTAACAGTAGATGTTAAAGATGGCGTTGTCACTGTAAAAGGAAAATTAGGAGAGTTAACACAAAACTTCGATTCTATTGAAATTAAAGTAGAAGATGGTAATGTTTTGGTGACTCGTTCTTCAGATACTAAAGATCAAAAAGCAAAACACGGTCTATATAGATCGTTAATGCACAATATGATTGAGGGTGTATCTAAGGGATGGACCAAAGAACTTGAATTGGTAGGTGTAGGTTATAGAGCATCAAACCAAGGACAGAAATTAGATTTAGCTTTAGGTTTTTCTCATAATATCGTTATGAGTATTGCACCAGAAGTAAAAATTGAAACGGTTTCTGAAAAGGGTAAGAATCCAATCATAAAATTAACGTCTCACGACAAACAATTAGTTGGGCAAGTTGCCGCTAAAATCCGTGGTTTCCGTAAACCAGAACCTTACAAAGGAAAAGGAATCAAGTTTGTTGGTGAAGAATTAAGAAGAAAAGCAGGTAAATCAGCATAACAGAATTTACGATTGTAGATTTTAGAATTACGAATTATAAAGTAACTCATAAATCAAAAATCGTTAATCATAAATCGTAAATCGATATGGCATTAACAAAGAATCAAAGAAGATTAAGAATTAAAAACAGAATCCGAAAGATCGTTTCTGGTACAGCAACTAGACCACGATTGACTGTTTTTAGAAGTAATAAGGAAATCTATGCTCAAATAGTTGATGACGTTTCTGGAAAAACCATTAGCGCTGCGTCTTCTCGAGATAAGGATATTGCGAAAGCAAAAGGAAACAAGCAGGAAATAGCCACTTTAGTTGGTAAAGCAGTTGCCGAAAAAGCTTTGAAAGCTGGTGTGGACACTATTTCTTTCGATAGAGGTGGATATTTATACCACGGTAGAGTAAAATCATTAGCCGAAGGTGCTAGAGAAGCAGGACTTAAATTCTAAGACAATATGTATCATAAATATAAAAACGCAGAATTGGTAAAACCAGGTGGATTGGATCTTAAAGATCGTTTAGTTGGTGTACAAAGGGTTACCAAAGTAACAAAAGGTGGTAGAGCTTTCGGTTTTTCGGCAATTGTAGTGGTTGGTGATGAAAACGGCGTAGTTGGCCAAGGTTTAGGAAAATCCAAAGATGTTGCCAGCGCAATCGCAAAGGCCGTTGAAGATGCTAAGAAAAACTTGGTGCGTATTCCTATCCGTAAAGGAACCTTACCTCACGCCCAAAAGGGAAAATACGGCGGAGCAAGAGTGAATATCATTCCTGCCGCACCTGGTACCGGTGTAATTGCTGGTGGTGCTGTAAGAACTGTTCTTGAAGCCGTTGGTGTACACGACGTACTATCAAAATCCCAAGGATCGTCTAACCCTCACAACGTAGTAAAAGCAACTTTCGATGCTTTGTTACAATTAAGGGATGCAAATGCTATAGCAAGGGACAGAGGTATTTCACTTGAACAAGTTTTTAACGCATAAATAAGACCTTAGTAATTAGTATTTAGACGATAGATATTCGATGTAAGTCTAGAATTTGAGTTCTAACAACTAAAGACTAAGAACTAAAAACTATTAAAATGGGAAAAATTAAAGTAACAAAAGTTAAAAGCGCTATCAATCGCACGCAAAGACAAAAAAGAACTTTAGAAGCTTTAGGTCTTAAAAAGATCGGTCAAGTAAAAGAGCATGAGGCTACGCCAAATATTTTGGGGATGATTGCTAAAGTGTCACATTTAGTTTCTGTAGAAGAAGCTTAAAAATAAAACTGAAAAATGAATTTAAGTAACTTACAACCGGCAAAAGGATCGGTAAAAACACAAGGCAAGCGAGTAGGTCGCGGACAAGGTTCAGGAAAAGGTGGTACGTCTACACGTGGTCACAAAGGAGCTAAGTCTCGTTCTGGATATTCCAAGAAATTAGGATTTGAAGGTGGGCAAATGCCGCTACAAAGACGTGTGCCTAAATTTGGTTTTACAAATATCAACCGAGTGGAGTATCAGCCAATCAATTTAGATACTTTACAAGCTTTGGTAGATGATAAAAAAATAAAGGATACTGTTGATTTTGAAGCACTTTTCAACAATGGATTAGCCGGAAAGAATGATTTGGTTAAGATATTGGGCAGAGGTGAATTGAAAGCAAAATTAAAAGTATCGGCTCACAAGTTTTCTGCTTCAGCAAAGGCTGCAATCGAAGCGGCAGGAGGAGAAGCGATAACTTTATAAGATTACATTAACGTATGAAAGTTATAGAATCAATAAAGAATGTTTGGAAAATTGAGGAGCTAAGAAACAGAATCATTCTTACCCTTAGTATATTATTGGTGTATCGTTTTGGTGCCCAAATTGTACTTCCGGGAATAGATTTTTCAAAATTATCTGGTCTTAGAGGAAGTGCAGAAGAAGGTGGATTAATTTGGTTAATTAACGCCTTTACCGGAGGAGGGTTCTCAAACGCCTCTGTTTTTGCTCTTGGAATTATGCCATACATTTCGGCTTCTATTGTTGTACAGTTAATGGGAATAGCGATACCTTATTTGCAGAAACTTCAAAAAGAAGGAGCAAGTGGCCAGAAGAAAATCACTCAAATTACCCGTTGGTTAACTATCGCGATTTGTTTGGTGCAGGCACCGGGCTACTTGGCAAGTTTACCAGCCTTATCAGGAGCGCCTTCAATGGGAGCCTTATTGATGACTGGATTTTCTTCAACTACATTCATGTTCTCTTCGGTAATCATATTGGTAACCGGATGTATTTTCGCGATGTGGTTGGGTGAGAAGATTACCGATAAAGGTATCGGAAACGGTATTTCATTATTGATTATGGTAGGTATTATTGCTACCATGCCTCAGTCATTCCTTCAGGAATATGCGGCTAGGGTAACGGAATCCAATGGTGGTTTGATTATGATTTTAATTGAATTGGTGATTTGGTTCGTAATCATACTTGCATCTGTTATGCTAGTAATGGCTGTAAGAAAGATTGCTGTTCAATATGCACGACGTACTGCATCTGGAGGTTATGAAAGAGCGGCGGCCGGCGGTTCAAGACAATACATTCCCTTGAAGTTGAATGCTTCAGGTGTAATGCCAATCATATTTGCCCAGGCAATTATGTTTGTTCCTGGTTTAATAGGTGGTGCTTCCTTTTTGGAGAATACATCAACAGGACAATGGTTACAGACTAATTTTTCTGACATCTTCGGATTTTGGTACAACTTGATTTTTGCCTTGTTGATTATAATTTTTACTTATTTCTATACGGCAATTACGGTACCTACCAATAAAATGGCAGACGATTTAAAACGTAGTGGTGGTTTTATCCCAGGGATTCGTCCGGGAACTGAAACTGCGGAATATTTGGATAAAATCATGTCTCAAATAACGTTGCCCGGCTCTATCTTTTTGGCGTTAATTGCTGTGTTTCCTGCATTTATCGTGAAATTGATTAACGTACAGCAAGGGTGGGCATTGTTCTTTGGGGGTACATCATTGTTGATTATGGTTGGTGTAGCAATCGATACAATGCAACAGATCAATTCATATTTGTTGAATAGGCATTATGACGGATTGATGAAAACCGGAAAGAACAGAAAGGCAGTAGCTTAATATGGTATAATGAATTAGAAATCAGTTGCATACTGAATGTTTCGGCAAGGTATTTGCTAATTCGGAACTGATTACTAAAAAAATAATATATGGCAAAACAAGCAGCAATAGAACAAGACGGAACGATTATAGAAGCATTATCAAATGCGATGTTCCGTGTTGAATTAGAAAATGGTCACATTGTGACAGCACATATTTCTGGTAAGATGCGCATGCACTATATCAAATTATTACCAGGAGATAAAGTGAAATTAGAAATGAGCCCTTACGATTTAACTAAGGCTCGTATAACTTATAGATATTAATAAATACGATGAAAGTAAGAGCATCAATAAAAAAAAGAAGCGCTGATTGCAAGATTGTGCGCAGAAAAGGTAGACTTTACGTAATAAACAAAAAGAATCCTAGATTTAAACAAAGACAAGGTTAATTAAGACAATGAGTCATTAGTATTTGGACGTTAGACGAATCTGTTCGAAATCGGAAGGTTTAGGATTCTAACAACTAAAGGCTAACAACTAGAAACTAAAAAAATATGGCAAGAATTGCAGGTGTAGACATACCAAAACAAAAAAGAGGCGCTATTTCTTTAACCTATATCTACGGTATTGGTAAAAGTAGAGCGAAAGAAATTTTAGCAACAGCTAAGGTTAGCGAAGACACTAAAGTACAAGATTGGACAGACGATGAAATCGGAGCAATCCGTGATGCTATTTCGGTCTATACTATTGAAGGTGAATTACGTTCTGAAACACAATTGAACATTAAGCGTTTGATGGATATTGGGTGTTACAGAGGTATTCGTCACAGAGCTGGTCTTCCGTTAAGAGGGCAACGTACTAAAAACAACTCTAGAACAAGAAAAGGTAGAAGAAAAACTGTTGCTAACAAGAAAAAAGCAACTAAATAATAAATAGTCTTTAGTCTTTAGACGTTGGAAGGAATCTGTTTGAAATTTAAAAGGTTTAGGATTCTAGCGACTATTAACTAATCACTAAAAACTAAAAAAATGGCAAAGTCAAGTACTAAAAAACGTAAAGTAATAGTTGATGCTGTTGGGGAAGCACACGTAACGGCTTCTTTCAATAACATTATCATTTCATTAACCAATAAGAAGGGTGACGTAATTTCATGGTCATCAGCTGGTAAAATGGGATTTAGAGGATCTAAAAAGAACACACCTTATGCAGCGCAACTAGCAGCAGAAGATGCAGCAGGAGTAGCTTTGGAAGCTGGTTTGAAAAAGGTAAAGGTGTACGTAAAAGGTCCTGGAAATGGTAGAGAATCTGCTATCCGTTCTATTCACAACACAGGTATTGAAGTTACCGAAATTATCGACGTAACACCACTACCGCACAACGGATGTCGTCCACCGAAACGTAGAAGAGTTTAATCACGTTTTATAACGTGTTTTGAATAAGGAAATTAATATCATCTGTTTCTCAGATGGTGTTAATTTTTTGCATAAATTTGCAAACCGAAAAAAAACAAGTATCACCGAGAGAATAACGGTTATCGAAGGATAAGATTAAGACCTGAATTCATAACTACTCTCATAATTAATTAAAAATGGCAAGATATACTGGTCCTAAAACTAAAATCGCCCGTAAGTTTGGCGAAGCAATCTTCGGAGAAGATAAATCATTTGAAAAAAGAAATTATCCTCCAGGACAACACGGAAACAACAGAAGACGTGGTAAAAAATCTGAGTACGCTATTCAATTAGCGGAAAAGCAAAAAGCAAAATACACTTATGGTATTTTAGAACGTCAATTTAGAGGATTGTTTAAAAAAGCAAGAGCAGCACAGGGAATTACCGGTGAGGTGCTTTTACAATTATGTGAATCTAGATTGGACAACGTTGTTTTCAGAATGGGAATTTCCCCTTCTAGAAGTGGTGCCCGTCAATTGGTTTCCCACAGACACATTACTGTAAATGGTGAAATCGTAAACATTCCTTCTTATCAACTAAAGGCAGGTGATGTTGTGGCGGTAAGAGAAAAATCGAAATCTCTTGAGGCTATCGATAGGTCGCTTTCAAACTCTAGTCATGTTTACGAATGGATTACTTGGAACAACGATACTAAATCTGGAACTTACGTTTCTGTTCCTGCTAGAATCCAAATTCCTGAGAACATCAACGAACAATTCATCGTCGAATTATACTCTAAATAATATAAATAATATATTAACAACATTGGTATTTGGCCAAAGGGTTTGTTCGTACTTCTTCAAACTTATAAACCGCGCAACCAAATAACAATTAAAACGAAGAACAAAACAATATGGCAGTATTTAATTTTCAGAAGCCCGATAAAGTAATCATGATCGATTCTACTGATTTCGAAGGTAAATTCGAATTCAGACCTTTAGAACCTGGTTACGGATTAACAGTAGGTAATGCTCTAAGAAGAGTGTTGTTGTCTTCTTTGGAAGGATTTGCAATTACCTCGGTTAGAATTGAGGGCGTAGACCACGAATTTTCAACAATCGCTGGAGTTGTTGAGGACGTTACTGAAATCATTCTTAACTTAAAACAAGTTCGTTTTAAAAGACAGATCGAGGATATCGATAACGAGTCTATCTCAATTTCAATTTCAGGTCAAGAGCAAATCTTGGCTGGTGATTTCCAAAAGTTT
This sequence comes from Hyunsoonleella aquatilis, assembly GCF_014270105.1. GTDB lineage: Bacteria > Bacteroidota > Bacteroidia > Flavobacteriales > Flavobacteriaceae > Jejuia > Jejuia aquatilis. Next base: position 323,955 of record NZ_JACNMF010000004.1, on the reverse strand, counting down.
ATCTCTGGATTCCAAGTTTTGAATTCAGAATTGGTAATCTGTAATTTAGATCCTAAGGTGAGCCTAAACATGGAAATCACTATTGAAAAAGGTAGAGGATATGTTCCTGCGGAAGAAAACAAAAAGCCTTCTGCACCAATGGGAACTATCTTTACGGATTCTATCTACACACCGATAAAAAATGTGAAGTACAGCATTGAGAACTATCGTGTAGAGCAAAAAACGGATTACGAAAAATTAGTTTTTGAAATCATAACAGATGGTTCAATTACGCCTCAGGATGCATTGACCGAAGCGGCTAAAACCTTGATTCACCACTTCATGTTATTCTCAGACGAGCGTATCACTTTAGAAGCGGATGAAATCGCGCAAACGGAGACTTATGATGAAGAATCACTTCACATGCGTCAGTTGCTTAAGACTAAGTTAATCGATATGGACCTTTCTGTTCGTGCGCTGAACTGTTTGAAAGCTGCAGAAGTAGATACTTTAGGCGACTTGGTATCATTCAATAAAAATGATTTAATGAAGTTCCGAAATTTCGGTAAAAAATCCTTAACTGAGCTTGAAGAGCTTGTACACGTTAAAGGTTTGAACTTCGGAATGGATTTAAGCAAATATAAATTAGATAAAGATTAAATTATTCAGACCTGCAAGGTTTCCATAACCTTGTAGGTCTTTTTTATTAACTCCTTTATAATTTGCTCCTCAAAAAGAGTGATGTAGCAAGATAAAGGTTTAACACAAAAGTCATGAGACACGGAAAAAAATTCAACCATTTAGGTAGAAAAACGGCCCACAGAAAGGCCATGTTGGCCAATATGGCATGTTCCTTAATTGAGCACAAACGTATTAATACAACAGTTGCCAAGGCAAAAGCTTTAAAACAATTTGTGGAGCCATTAATTACAAAGTCCAAAGAGGATACAACCCACAACAGACGTATCGTTTTCAGTCGTTTAAGACAAAAAGAAGCCGTTACCGAGTTGTTCAGGGAAGTAGCTACAAAGGTTGGAGACAGGCCGGGAGGTTACACCAGAGTTATCAAGTTGGGTAACCGATTGGGTGATAACGCTGATATGGCAATGATCGAGTTGGTAGATTACAACGAAATCTACAATGCAGGCAAGCCTAAGAAGAAAACTACAAGAAGAAGTAGAAGAGGAGGCAGTAAGCCAGCTGTTGCAGTACCTGTTGAAACTAACGCATCAAACGAAGAAGAATAAATGTTAATAAGCATTTAATATATAAAGGATAAACTATTTTTAGTTTATCCTTTTTTTTTGAATTTTTGTAAAACTTTTTCCGGCATGTCACACTGAGCGCAGTCGAAGTGCAAACGGGAATCTTATATAGCATCACAATGAAATACCAAAAGAGACAAAATGCCATCGTTCTGCTTGCAGATGGTACGATTTTTTATGGAAAAGCAGTAGGAGGAAAGCAAGGAACGGCTTTCGGGGAAGTATGTTTTAATACTGGAATGACAGGATATCAGGAAATTTTTACTGACCCTTCATATTATGGACAACTTATGGTAGCCACCAATGCCCATATTGGCAATTACGGCACCAATGAAGATGAAGTAGAATCCGATTCAATAAAAATTGCCGGTCTTATCGTGAAAAACTTTAGCTACGAATATTCGCGTCCCGCTGCGGATAGTTCACTTGAAGAGTTTTTGGATAAAAATAATCTTTTGGCCATTTCGGATGTAGACACAAGAGCCTTGGTAAGTTATATTAGGGACCATGGCGCCATGAACGCCGTGATTTCAACTGAAGTGGATAACATTGAGGGCTTAAAGAAGCAATTAGCCGAGGTGCCAAGTATGGAAGGTTTGGAATTAGCTTCAAAAGTATCTACAAAAGAGCCGTATTATTTCGGAGATAAAAATGCTACTTACAAAGTAGCAGCATTGGACATAGGCATTAAAAAGAACATCTTGAGGAATATTGCAAGCAGGGATTGTTACATAAAAGTGTTTCCATACAATGCAAAATTTGAGGATTTGGAGGCTTTTGAGCCCGATGGGTATTTCCTATCCAATGGTCCTGGTGACCCAGAACCATTAGTGGATGCCCAAGAAGTGGCCAAAGAAATCATCAAAAGGGATTTGCCTTTATTTGGTATTTGTTTAGGTCATCAAGTTATTGCTATTGCAAATGGTGTTTCAACTTATAAAATGTACAATGGGCATAGAGGGATAAATCATCCTGTAAAGAACTTAATCACAGGAAAAGGGGAAATCACTTCCCAAAACCATGGTTTCGCCGTAAATAGGGAAGAAGCAGAGGCTAACACAGATTTGCAAATTACCCATATTCATTTGAATGATAATACTGTGGCGGGACTGGCAATGAAAGATAAAAACGTATTTTCGGTCCAATATCACCCAGAGGCGAGTCCTGGACCACATGATTCATCTTATTTATTTGACCAATTTGTAGAAAATATAAAAAAAGCTAAACTGACCACCGTTCAGTAATATTTGAGGCATTTTCAAACTAAAACGTTTTAGCTTTCTTTTTAAGAATTTATGACAAAAGCTAGTTAATAACAGAAGATTTAGCCGTAAATTTGGGCTCGAAAGATTAAAAAAACAACCAATTATGAGTGCAATTATTAATATCCACGCAAGACAAATCCTCGATTCAAGAGGGAATCCGACTGTGGAAGTAGATGTAATTACTGAAAACGGAGTATTAGGTAGAGCTGCCGTACCATCGGGAGCATCAACAGGAGAGCATGAAGCCGTAGAATTACGTGACGGAGGAGATACTTACATGGGCAAGGGCGTTTTAAAAGCCGTAGATAACGTAAATTCAGTAATCGCTGAGGAATTGCTTGGCGTTTCTGTGTTTGAGCAAAACTTTATCGACCAAACCATGATTGATTTGGATGGTACGCCAAACAAATCAAAGTTAGGCGCTAATGCTATCTTAGGTGTGTCTTTGGCTGCAGCAAAAGCAGCGGCTAATGAGTTGAATATGCCTTTATATAGATATGTTGGAGGTGTTTCTGCAAACACGTTGCCAGTTCCTATGATGAACATTATCAATGGAGGTTCGCACAGTGATGCACCAATTGCATTCCAGGAATTTATGATTATGCCGGTAAAGGCCAAAAACTTTACGCATGCCATGCAAATGGGGACGGAGATTTTCCATCATTTGAAAAAAGTATTGCACGATAGAAATTTATCTACAGCGGTAGGTGACGAGGGTGGATTTGCTCCGACTTTGGATGGCACCGAAGATGCTATTGAAACTATCGGTAAAGCTGTTGGAAACGCTGGATATAAATTTGGAGACGAAGTTAAAATCGCTTTGGATTGTGCTTCTGCAGAATTTTATGTTAATGGCAAATACGATTATACAAAATTTGAAGGTGATACCGGAGTGGTAAGAACTTCTGAAGAGCAAGCTACTTACTTAGCTGAACTTTGCGAAAAATATCCAATTATTTCTATTGAAGATGGAATGGATGAAAATGATTGGGACGGCTGGAAATCTTTAACTGAAAAAGTTGGTGACAAAGTGCAATTGGTTGGTGATGATTTATATGTAACCAATGTGGAGCGTTTATCGCGAGGTATCGAAAATGGTATTGCCAATTCAATTTTGATTAAAGTAAACCAGATTGGTTCTTTAACCGAAACTATCGCGGCGGTAAACATGGCGAAAAATGCTGGATACACTTCAGTAATGTCACACCGTTCGGGTGAAACCGAAGACAATACCATTGCAGATTTGGCGGTGGCATTAAATTGTGGTCAAATCAAGACTGGTTCTGCATCGCGTAGCGACCGTATGGCCAAATACAATCAATTGCTTCGTATCGAGGAGGAGCTGGGCTCTGTAGCTTATTTTCCTCAGGAAAAAGCGTTTAAAGTAAAATAGATTAGTTTTTCTTATTATATTAAAATCCTGTTATCATCGATAACAGGATTTTTTGTTTTTAACCCATTCTCCCGTATTGAAGTTTAAAGAAATTATTAGAAACTATCTTCAATTATTGTATCATCTGCTGGTAGGTGCTATGCTAATTATTGCAGTACTGTTAACGTTGGTCATCATCTTAAGTGTAGCTTTTGATTCAATAACTAACAGGCCTATATTAGTCTTGATGATTGGATTGGCAGCTGCCATATTCGTATATGTTTGGTCAAATAGGGAAAAGATTTATGGTCATAAAAATTCATTTAGGTTTCTTTTGTTTGAGATTTTTAAATTAGTATTTGCCATCCTATTTTTTTGTGTGATCGCCCTAAGCGTAAAAAAGGCTCCTAAGCCTTCAAAACCAAGAATTGTGGATGAATCGGTTACCTTGTATACCGATAGTATTGATGGAGAGGTAGAAAAATACTATTTAAGTACTCAAAATTGGAGGGATTTCAGCAGAAAACCACATACCCTGCCTTTCAAAATAAATTTTGATAATGTGGAACTATCCACTCGAAATAGGAGTAATTATAAAGTGACGTTTGGATTTAAATGGGGTGACTTTTACCAACAGCTTAGTGGCAACGACCAAGTATTGATAAATGAATTGGCCGAGACCTTTTATAGTTACCAGCAACAGGAAAAATTGAGTAGAGTAGAATTTGCCGAATTGATGATATCTGCCATTCAGGATATTCCGTATAACCTGATTTTGAGCAGGGGATGCGATAGTTTGGACATCAAACCTTGCTATGGAAATATAAAACTAGGGCTTTATGCACCTGCAGAGTTTATCTCCCATTTAAGGGGTGATTGCGATACACGAACCGTTTTGCTCTTTACCTTGCTTTCTCGCTTTAATTACGATATTGCTATCCTGAATAGTCAGGCTTATAAGCATTCAATTTTAGGGATTCACATTCCTGCTACAGGAAAGTTTAAATCAATTAACAATAAAAGATATTATTTTGTAGAAACAACCACTCGTGGTTGCCCTATTGGCTATTTGCATCCTGAATGGTCAGATATCAAAAAATGGGATTTCGAACTTTTATTTAATACTAAATCTTAAAAAATGGACTTATTTTATCTCGCCTTAAGCCAAGTGATAATTTCAATTTTCTTGTCAATTGTGATATTTTTCATTTCGTACAAAATTCTGATTAAGGCATTTAAATTGAATGAAAGCAAGTTTGACAGCGATAATCTGGCCTTGAGCATATTTTTTTCGGGAATAATTTTCAGCATAGGATATTTACTTAGTGCTATCATTCCTTCAATTATCAATGCAGTTCAGCTCATAAAAACGAATACCGACGGGAACCTGTATTTAGAAGTTCTCAAATATTCGACTATTAGTTTGTTGATTGGATTTCTAACGATTTCCTTAATACAAATGGGCGCGTTTTTCTTGGTAAAAGTGATGACGAAACATATCAAGGAGGTAGAGGCTTTAAAGCAAAATAATCTTTCTGTGGCGCTACTTCTAATAAGTATCTTGATTTCAATAACATTAATTTCAAAGGAAGGTCTTATTTTTCTTTTGGAAACGTTTTTGCCTCATCCCGAGTTTGTCCAGTTTAATTAGTCAACAGAACCAAAGGCGATGGGCTTTGAGAGATTGTTTTCAGCATGAAAAGTGCTTAAAAGGTAAGAACAAATCCCGATTGAAATTAAATTATCAAAGTAGTTCTTTTCTTGAAATAACCACTTTTTTTGTGTATTAATTTTAGCAATATCTCAATTAATAAAACCTTTAGAAATCAACTTCAGAAATCAGCAGATATTTCGTAATTTAGCACTTCCAAAAAATTAAATACTACAAATACATGTCAGATACCGCTACGCTTGAAATTAATGGAGAAAAATATGAGTTTCCTCTTGTAAAAGGAACAGAAAATGAAGTTGCAATAGACATTAGAACACTTAGAGGTGTGAGTAAGGTCATTACTTTAGATTCCGGATATAAAAATACTGGGTCATGTGAAAGTGCCATTACGTTTTTAGATGGAGAAAAGGGTATATTAAGATACAGAGGGTATTCAATTGAAGAGCTTGCTGAAAAAGCCGACTTTTTGGAAGTGGCGTATTTATTGATTTTTGGTGAGTTGCCGACCTCAGAGCAATTGGCGAAGTTCCATCATGATATCATGGAAAATTCAATGGTGGATGAGGACGTACACAAGATTCTTGATGCATTTCCTAAGAATGCCCATCCTATGGGTGTGCTTTCTTCTTTAACGAGTGGATTAATTGCATTTAATCCATCTTCGGTAAATGTGGACTCTGAGGAAGAGATGTATAGAGCCATTGTTAAAATATTGGGGCAGTTCCCTGTATTGGTGGCTTGGGTGATGCGCAAAAAGAAAGGCTTGCCTTTAAATTATGGCTCTAAAAAATTAAGCTACGTTGATAATTTAATGCAAATGATGTTCCAACAGCCCAATGAGGATTTTGAACTTAATGAGATCGTTAGGGATGCATTGGATAAATTATTGATTTTGCATGCAGATCATGAGCAAAATTGTTCTACTTCGACGGTGAGGATCACAGGTTCATCCCATGCAGGGTTATTTGTTTCTATAGCGGCCGGAATTTCTGCACTTTGGGGACCTTTGCATGGAGGCGCTAACCAAGCTGTTTTGGAAATGCTTGAGGCCATTAAGGAAGATGGGGGAGATACTAAAAAGTATATGGCGAAGGCCAAGGATAAAAGTGATCCTTTCCGCTTGATGGGCTTCGGACATAGAGTTTATAAGAATTTTGATCCGAGGGCACGAATTATCAAAAAGGCTGCTGATGAGGTTCTAGCTGATTTAGGTGTTGAAGATCCTATTTTAGACATTGCTAAAGGCTTGGAAAAAGAAGCTTTGGAAGATCAATATTTTGTAGATAGAAAATTGTACCCTAATGTAGATTTCTATTCAGGTATCATTTACCGGGCTATGGGTATTCCAGTTGAAATGTTTACAGTAATGTTTGCAATGGGACGTTTACCAGGGTGGATTGCACAATGGCGTGAAATGCGATTGAACAAGGAGCCAATCGGTCGCCCAAGACAATTGTATGTTGGTGCAACAGAAAGATCGTTTAAGCCGATTGATCAAAGATAAAGTGCTTAGGGGATTATAATATTGTTAAGCTTCATGATGTTTTCATGAAGCTTTTTTTGTTATTTCTGTTATTTTTGAGAATAATTCAAAAATTACATTTTAATCCGTAGTTTAGCACTTTCAAAAACTCGAAAATATTAGTCGAAAAAATGATACAATTAAATGTTCAAAATGAGACTTCAAGATTACGTTCGGTCGTTTTAGGCACCGCTGAAAGCATTGGGCCCGTTCCTAACATTGAGGATTGTTACGACCCAAAAAGTATCGAGCATATTTTGGCGGGCACATATCCAACCGAGGCTGCTATGATAAAAGAGATGAATGCCGTTTTGGATGTATTAAAAAAGTACGATGTTAAAGTATATCGTCCTGAAGTCATTGAAAATTGTAATCAAATTTTTTCAAGAGATATCGCCTTTGTAATTGATGATATCATGATTGAGGCCAATATTTTGCCCCATCGCGAGGAAGAAGTACATGCCATTGATTATATCTGGAATCAGGTGTCCGAAGACAAACGTATTATTTTACCGGAGAATTGCCATGTTGAAGGTGGGGATGTTATGCCATGGAATGACTATATTTTTATGGGTACTTACTCGGGAGAGGATTATTCAAATTTGATTACGGCTCGAACAAATATTCAAGCTGTTGGCGCCATTCAGGATTTATTTCCTAACAAAAAAGTAAAATCTTTCGAACTGAGAAAATCCAATACCAATCCCCGTGAGAATGCACTTCATTTAGATTGTTGCTTCAATCCTTTAGGAAAGGGAAAAGCCATTATCCATAAAAACGGGTTTTTGGTAGAGGAAGAATATAATTGGCTAGTTAACTTCTTTGGAAAGGAAAACCTATTTGAGATTACAAAGGATGAAATGTACGATATGTACAGTAATGTGTTTTCAATTTCAGAAGATGTTATAATTTCCGAACGCAGTTTTACCCGATTGAATAACTGGCTTCAAGCGCAAGGCTTCACAGTTGAGGAAGTACCCTATGCTGAAATAGGAAAGCAAGAGGGGTTGTTGCGTTGCACCACTTTGCCACTGTTTAGAGATTAAATTTAAATATGAAGCAACAAACTACAAATACCATATTAATGGTGCGTCCCGTTAATTTTAGAATGAACGAGCAGACAGCTGTTAACAACTATTATCAAGAATCCATTGACGGTGTTTTGCCTGAAACCATTAACGCCAAAGCGCAAAACGAGTTTGATAGCTATGTTGAAAAGTTATGTGATATAGGTGTAAATGTTATTGTGGCAAATGACAGAATAGAAACGGATACCCCCGATTCTATCTTCCCCAATAACTGGGTGTCCTTTCACGAAAATGGGGATGTAGGCTTGTATCCAATGTTTGCTGAAAACAGGAGATTGGAGCGTCGAGAAGATATTTTGGAAACCTTGGAATCCGAGGGGTTCATCATCAATAACATTATTGATTATACCGGTGCCGAAGAGGAAGGAGTGTTTTTGGAAGGCACTGGAAGTGTGATTTTAGACCGCGCCAACCAAAAAGCATATTGTGCATTATCGCCTAGGGCCAATGAGGATTTGTTTATTGAGTTTTGTGAGGATTTTGAATATTTTCCTGTTGTGTTCACGGCCAACCAAACAGTCGATGGGCACCGGAAACCGATTTACCACACCAATGTAATGATGTGCGTGGCAGAGACGTTTGTCGTAATTTGTCTAAGTAGTATTGATGACAAAAAGGAACGCAAAAATGTTATCAAACACTTAAAAGATGATGGTAAAGAAATTATTGATATTACAGAAAAACAAGTAGCCCAATTTGCGGGCAATATGTTGCAGGTAAGGGCACAAAATGATGAGCGCTATTTGATTATGAGCCAATCGGCGTATGACAGCCTTTCTCTACAGCAAATCAATGCTATTGAGAAGCATTGTGAAATCCTTTCAAGTGACCTGAATACAATTGAAACTTGTGGAGGAGGAAGTGCTCGATGTATGATGGCAGAGGTATTTTTGCCTAAATTAAATTAGTGATCGCCGTTGGGTTTGGATTTCGGCAATTGAACGTAGAATGTACTTCCAACATTCACGGTGCTTTCCACCCAAATTTTACCGCCGTTAAGTTCTACCAACTCTCTGCAAATCGAAAGTCCTAAGCCAGTACCTTTTTCATTATTGGTTCCCATAGTAGTGAAACTACTACTTTTAAAGAGTTTTTCGATATTGTGCTGAGAAATACCTACTCCAGTATCAGCAATGCTGAGAATACAGGTGCCATTGCTGATGTGGTTTGAAATGGTAATCTTATCACCTTTTCTTGAGAATTTTAAGGCATTGGCCAATAGATTTTGGATAACGATTTCAATCATGCTTCTATCAGCATAAGCGAAATCTCGAAGCGAATGGTCTACCAGCTCAATGCCTTTGCTCTCCAAGCGTTGCTCAACTAGCTTCACTTTTTCCTCAAATACCTCCTGTATATCGAATAAGCTCGGACTTGGCTTCAGCGACTGCATTTGGGATTTGGACCAATTCAATAAATTGAATAATAAAAGAGAAGCATTATTGGCATTTTCGCTCAATTCGGGAATTAAGTTATCAAACTCTTCCCGGGACAGAGAACCGTCCCTGAGCAAATCAATAAACCCGTTAATGGACGATAAAGAGTCTTTCAAATCGTGCGAAACTATCGAGAACAACTTGTCCTTTACGTTATTGATATTTTCCAGGTGCTTGGTCTGCTCCACAAAAGCTTCATTTTGCAACTGTATTTTTAGGTTCTTTTCTTCAAGTTCTTGAGCGTATTTCAGGCTATTATTACGTTTCATATAAACCCAGACCAAGAATATACAAACCAGAGCAAGCGCGCCCAATAAAATATAAAAGAACAACTTAAATTGGGTTAACTTGTCCTGACTTTCGGTTATAATCTGTTCTTTATTTTCAAGATCAGCTTCTATTTTGGCTTCCTCTTGGTCGAAATTTAGGTTGAGGTCTTCTTCAGGGATTTTAACGGTTTCGGATATTGGTTTGGTCTTGGCTTTTTCCAAACTATCTTTTAGGTTATAATAATTGCGTTGCCAAACAAAAGCTCCGTCGAATTTCCGTTTGGTGGAATCCAGAGCCTTCATTAGCTTATAATGCTTTAAAAGTTCCTCTTTATCATTAAGCCTTCTGGCAATGGCTCCGGCTTCTAGCAGTTGTTGCTCCGCAATAATTAATCTGTTTTGGCTTAAATTTAAACTTCCTAAATTATGCAAAGTAACCATCAAATTTTGCTGGTTTCGGTTTTTCCTGTTAAGATTTAAGCCTTGAATTAAATATTTAGTCGCGGTATCGTAATCATTAAAGTTAAGGTACTCTCCACCTAATTTTGGAAGTATTTCACTTCGTAGCGAATCGTTTTTGCCATTTTTGCCCGCCAGTACCCTTTCGTAAAAATCAATGGCCTTTCGGTGCTCTTTTATTTTGGAATAGAGTTCTGCCAATTTAAGACTTGAATTGCTTATACCTTCATTATCGTTAAGTTGTTCTTGAATTTCTAAGGCTTTGGTATTGAATTCAATGGCCTTATTCATATCATTAATTTCAGAGTAAGCTCTTCCCAAACTGGCATAGGCTGTCCTTAATTCTTCGTACAAATTACGGTTCTCTAACTCCTTTATAGCAGAAAGTGAATATTGTAGCCCCTTAGAATAATTGCCACGCTCAATCTCAATTAGGCCTATGCTATTGTTTACTTTGGCTACGTTAAGCGTATCCTTTAGCTGATTAAAAAGAGCCTTTGCCTTGGTATAACCATCTATGGCATTAATGTAATCGCTCTTTCGGGCATAAATCAAAGCTTTGTAATATGTGGTCTTAGCTATACCATCTCTGTAACCGATTTTGGATGAAAGCTTATCACTTTCAATTATATATTTTATGGCACGATCGTAGTCTTTGTTTTCGAAAAGGTATTCTATCAGTTTGAGGGAGGTATCAACTTTAAGGGTGTCAGAGGTCTGGAAAGCTAAAGCAATGGATAGGCTATCTATTTCCTTGGTTTGAGCAAAACCTAGGAATACGGGTAAGAATAAAATCAGGGTAATTATCTTCCTCATATAGCTTTTAAATTATAGCTTATCTCAAAGCTACTATCTAAAGATGCTTGGTTGAGGGAGATCAAGTAGTCTTTATTGGGGTCGGTTGATTGATCCAATTTTTTGTTCAATAATAGCTTCGCAAAGCAAAAGTTGCAAAAAGCCCCTTGATATTCTAATTTATGGGTTTTTCTACCAAAATATTAGATAAAGGGAGCCCTGGTATTTTTGAAAAAATCGACGAATAGATTAACGGCAAAAAACATAGAAAAACGGCATTTTTATCGACGAAATGTAGACAACAAAAAATCATCAGATTTTATCTGGAATAAATGTCTAACATTCAATATCCTTCAAGTTTGACCTTTTTAAGCTATAACCCCAATTTAGGCTTAGAATTATTGTTAGAAATAACTTGAAAAACTTGTTATCTTTGCCAGCCTATAACCACAAGATGATGAGCCTTCAAAATATCCTTTTTGCACATGTAAAGCAAGCTGTTTCGACCGAATATCAAGTAGATTTAGAGGCTCTAGAATTTCAAGCTACCCGAAAGGAATTTGCAGGCGATATTACCTTGGTTATTTTTCCAATGTTGCGTTTTGTGAAAGGAAATCCTGCCGTTATCGGTGAAACTATCGGTGATTACTTAGTGAATCATGTGGATGAGGTCAAAGGCTTTAACGTTGTAAAGGGCTTTTTAAACATTGAGATCAGTGATGTTTACTATTTGAACTTCTTCGACAGTATAAAGAATGATGAAAATTATGGATTTGTATCGCCTAATGCTGATGAAAAGGCTATTATGGTTGAATATTCGTCTCCAAACACCAACAAACCTCTGCATTTAGGACATATTCGCAACAACCTTTTGGGTTACAGTGTCGCTGAAATACTGAAAGCATCCGGGAAAAAGGTCTACAAAACCCAGATTATCAATGATAGGGGGATCCATATTTGCAAGAGTATGCTGGCATGGCAGCGATTTGGGAATGGCGAAACTCCTGAAAGTACTGGCCTTAAGGGGGATAAGTTGGTCGGGAATTATTATGTAAAATTCGATCAAGAGTATAAAAAGGAAATAGAGGCATTGGTTGCCGGCGGACAATCGCAAGATGATGCTAAAAAGAATGCACCTATTTTGTTGGAAGCACAGGATATGCTTCGCCAATGGGAAGCAGGTGACAAAGAGGTAGTTGCGCTATGGAAAACCATGAACAGCTGGGTTTATGACGGTTTTGATGAGACCTACAAGAATTTGGGGGTAGATTTCGATACCTTATATTATGAAAGCGATACCTATTTGTTAGGAAAGGAATTTGTGGCTGGAGGATTGAAGTCTGGAGTGTTTTTTAAAGAGGACGACGGTTCCGTGTGGTGCGACTTGACCGATGAGGGGTTGGATAAAAAAATCGTGTTGAGAGCTGATGGTACTGCGGTTTATATGACCCAGGATATTGGTACTGCCATTCAGCGTATCAAAGATTTTCCTGATGTTGGAGGTATGGTCTATACCGTTGGAAATGAGCAGGATTACCATTTTAAAGTACTCTTTTTAATACTGAAGAAGTTAGGATTTGAATGGGCAAAAAACTTGTACCATTTAAGTTACGGTATGGTGGATTTACCTAGTGGAAAAATGAAGAGTAGGGAAGGTACGGTGGTGGATGCGGATGATTTAATTATTGAAATGGCAACCACGGCTGAAGAGATTTCAGAAGAACTGGGAAAATTGGACGGTTACTCCAAAGAAGAAAAGAAGCAACTTTATAAAACTATCGGTTTGGGGGCTTTAAAGTATTTTATTCTAAAAGTCGATCCCAAAAAGCGCATTTTGTTCGACCCAAAAGAATCTATCGATTTTCAGGGAAATACAGGGCCTTTTATTCAATATACCTATGCTAGGATTCAATCGATTTTAAGAAAGGCCGATTTAAATAACGCTGTCAGGTTGAGTACTTCGACAGCGCTCAGCATAAACTCTGTCGAAGTGCATTTACACGAAAAAGAGCGCGAATTAATCAAACAACTTCAATTATTCCCAGAAACCATTCAGTATGCCGCGGAGCAACATAGCCCTGCTTTAATCGCAAACTACACCTATGATTTGGTCAAGGAGTTTAACTCGTTTTACCAAAACGTTTCCATTTTGGGTGCAGAAAACGAGAATGAAAAGGTATTCCGCGTACAATTATCAAAAGCTGTAGCCCAAACCATTAAAAATGCTTTTACTTTGCTGGGGATTGATGTGCCGGAGCGGATGTAACCTGTCTTAAGCTCCATTAAACCTCTTGCAAATAATGCTTTGATTAGAGTGAATTCTAGCAATTTATCTATCCACTTTTGGAAATAATCTTGCTCGAGTTATTTCATTTTTGAGAGCTCATTCCCTTTGTAAAGTGAGAGATATCGGTACAGAATAATGCTTTCACAAGAACCACTTTTGTTAATTTCACTAAATATTTTGTTTAATAATAAATGTAAAAATTTAAACATTAAATTATTTTGTTTAACTTTACAACAAAATAAATAAACAAAATAAGAATGAAAGAAAAATTATCCTTCCAAACCCCCAAATCATTTTTACTAGTTTTTTTTACTTTTTTATTGTTATCACCCAATGTTTTTGCAAATACTGTTTGTGGTCAAATTGAAAACCTTGAGTTTTCTAATGGACATGAAACAGCTCCGCTTGAAAATAATGGCGTTTACAATATTAATGACTTACCAGAACATTTTTACTTGGATGTAAACGTCCATGGATATTCACAAAGTGCGAAATACACTGTTGAAAATTTACAGACGCATCAAACGTATACTATAGTTGAAAACCTCCTACCTTACACATTTCCCTCAGGAAATTCCGCGTGGGATTTGGGTACCGGTGATTTTAGAATTAGGGTTTCCATTTATAAGTTTGACCGCGCCATTGTTAAGTGTGACACTAAAACCTACACGATTACCATTTTAGATGAAGAACCTGTCTGTACTGCGGACGCGGGCACGTTGCACGCCTATTCGGATAAGGTAACCTTAGTAGGCGATAGGGTTGAGATCAGCGCCACCGAAGACGGCAACCAGGTAGTCCCCGACGGCTACAGCAAGATATTCGTGCTTACGATGGGAGAGGCCCTTTTGATCAAGGGAGTGAACCAAGAAGCACCGGTATTCAATGTAACGGAGCCGGGCATGTACACGATCCACACGCTGGTGTTCGACGGCAGGTCGGACAGCCCCAACTTTTTGGACCTTGGCGTGGTGGGCCCGACCACCACGGGTGTTGACGTGCTGAACATAGTTATAGAGAACGGCCTGTGCGCCTCGCTGGACGTGCCGGGCGCACCCGTGGGGGTAGAGTCCTGTACTGCGGATGCCGGAACGTTGCATGCTACGGCAGGCAAGGTAACTTTAGTAGGCGATAGTGCTGAGATCAGCGCCACCGAAGATGGCAACCAGGTAGTCCCCGACGGCTACAGCAAGATATTCGTGCTTACGATGGGAGAGGCCCTTTTGATCAAGGGCGTTAACATGGACGCTCCCGTGTTCGAGGTGACCGAGGCGGGCATGTACACGATCCACACGCTGGTGTTCGACGGCAGGACGGACAGCCCCAACTTTTTGGACCTTGGCGTCGTGGGCCCGACCACCACGGGTGTTGACGTGCTGAACATAGTTATAGAGAACGGTTTATGTGCCTCGCTGGACGTGCCGGGCGCACCCGTTGAGGTAGAGTCCTGTACTGCGGATGCCGGAACGTTGCAGGCTACAGCGGGCAAGGTAACCTTAGTGGGCGACGGCGTTGAGATCAGCGCCACCGAAGACGGCAACCAGGTAGTCCCCGACGGCTACAGCAAGATATTCGTGCTTACGATGGGAGAGGCCCTTTTGAT
>NZ_JACNMF010000004.1:0-308848 GCF_014270105.1 Hyunsoonleella aquatilis | reverse complement strand
GATAGCGTTGAGATCAGCGCCACCGAAGACGGCAACCAGGTAGTCCCCGACGGCTACAGCAAGATATTCGTGCTTACGATGGGAGAGGCCCTTTTGATCAAGGGCGTTAACATGGACGCTCCCGTGTTCGAGGTGACCGAGCCGGGCATGTACACGATCCACACGCTTGTGTTCGACGGCAGGTCGGACAGCCCCAACTTTTTGGACCTTGGCGTCGTGGGCCCGACCACCACGGGTGTTGACGTGCTGAACATAGTTATAGAGAACGGTTTATGTGCCTCGCTGGACGTAACGGGCGCACCGGTTTACGTAGAAGAAGCAGACTCTTGTGATGTAAGTGCAGGAACGTTAACCGCTTCGGCAGAAGAGGTGTGCTCAACTGGAGAAGTTGTTATTTCAGCACATCCAAATAATGATGCGATAATTCCAAATGATTATTCCGTGTTATACGTATTGACGCAAGGCGAGGGGTTGATCATTCGTCAGATTTCAGAAACACCTGAATTCACAGTTGTTGGAGGAGGGCATTATACCATTCATACTTTTGTTTTTTCAACAGGATTAGATTTAAGCGGTGTTGTTCCAAATGTTACTACAGGTTTTGATGTAAATGCTTTGTTGATCCAAGGTGGAGGTGAGCTATGTGCTGCTTTGGATGTAGCTGGAGCGCCAATTAGCATTACAAACCCAAATGCAGGTACATTAACGGCAATAGATACAAATGTTGCTTTGACTGGTGGGGTTGCAATGCTTTATGCGCAACCAAATGATGATGCCATAATTCCTAACGATTATTCCGTGTTGTATGTACTAACGCAAGGCGAAGAACTAATAATACGTCAAATAGAAAATACACCAGAGTTTACAGTTACGGAGCCAGGTAATTACACCATTCATACCCTTATTTATCCCATAGGTTTAGATTTAAGTGCTGTTGTTCCAAATGTCACTACAGGTTTTGATGTTAATAGCCTTCTGGTTCAGGGTGGTGGTGAGTTATGTGCCTCTTTGGATGTGGCAGGAGCACCAATTCAGGTTGAGGCTGAAGAATGCACGGCGTTTTCAGGAAAAATGTATTCGCCAAAATCTGTAGTATGTCTCGAAAATGGCGTGGCTAGTCTATATGCAAAATTCAATAGAAACCCTAATATTCCGAAAGGATACAAGCAGTTATTTGTTCTTACCGATGCGTTTACTCTAACCGTTTTACAAGTGTCTGGGCATCCTGAGTTTAATGTGGATGGTAGCGGTTTCTATCGTATTCATAGTTTAGTTTATAATCCGGATACCTTAGATTTAAGTGTGGTTAAGTTTGGCGAGACTACGGGTTTTGATGTTCTAAATTTAATAGAAGAGAATGGTATTTGTGCTTCGCTACATGTAAAAGGTGCTATCAATTTAGTGATTGGCTCAAAATGGTTCTGCTACTTTTTCAATAAATACCGAGCGAAAAACAATAGCAATTTGACGAGTAAAGGGACAAATGATGATGATTTGGAAGGCTATGTAGGCGACTTTGATAGTTATGATGAATTTGAAGCATCTTTTGTAGAACAGAACGATGAAGTAAGGTTCTATCCTAACCCTGTTGTCAATGATTTAAATGTTGAAATCAGATTGTTTGAGAACGAGGAAATTGAGTATAGTATTGTTGATATGAAGGGCAGAGCAATAATTAGTGGTTCAGCCGAAGATCTTAAATTTGGCAGGTTAACCATTAATACCAACCGATTTGCAAACGGAATGTATATCATAAATTTTGTATCAGAAATGAGAACCATTACTAAAAAGATTATGATAGAAAAGTAATAATATCAGTTTAATTGTGAATAAAAGCCGCAACAATGTTGCGGCTTCTTTTTTTGAAGTAATGGATTCGTATTTAAAACAACTCTTTAATATCATCTTCTTCGTCTTCATCCTCCTTTTTATCAATTTGTTCTATGGTAAAATTAGGGAGCTTGTCTTTTCGGTAAACCGTGATGGGTACTGGTATGATGGTAGCCAGCATAATTAGCAGAACTAAGGCCATAAGCCTTAATGCTTTTTTAAAGTTTTTCATTAGGATACAGGTAATGCGGCATCAAAAGAATGCCTTTCTAAAAGTTGAATGGATCAAATAAAGCGTGCGGAATTACGGCAAGGATACCTGTAAAAAATCCCCTGAGTAAAGTATGGTAACTAAGTTTTGGGCTAAACTGGATTTTTGACTGTAAAAATCTGATAATGTGTTATTTTGGTGGCAAAAAGCTGTGTTGGAACTGATGAGTTGCGCATTAAAAAGACAATCAAAATCAAAAAATGCAAAAACAAAATAGACCTTTGGTGAGACACTTTTTGAAATTTGAAATAGGGCAACTTTGGTATATTGTTGTGGACGCCCATATGACAGCAATTCAACATTATGGTTATGGGAGGGGTTGAGGGTGGCTTTAAAACCATCAAAGGAAGCAAGTGTTAGTAATACTACTAAACCCGTGAGCAATTTTTGAATGGTTTTAAAATGTGGCATAAAACTGCTGGTTTAAAGTTTGAGCAATTTATGCACTTCCTGAGCATTACCAAATTTAATGGCGCAAAAATAGACGCCACTACTCAAGTGCATTAAATTTAAGGAGAGGTTGCCATTTTCGAGACTATCTGTTCTGTTCATAATTTCGACCCCCGTAGCGTTGAACAGTTTGTAACTTATCTCGGAATTTTTATTCACACTAGAAAAGTTGATGGTATCGATAAACGGATTGGGATATATCAACCATTCTCGCTCGGCTTTTAATTGTTCTTCGGTACTTAGTGTCTGGTAGCATTCACTGGATAACGGATTCTTTAAAATTTCAGGTAATTTTAAATTGGTAAAGCTATCACCAAGGGTATGGTTGAAAAAAGTACCATCAATTATGGAATTTTGTGCGCCCAAAAAGTCCTGTAATAGTGTTGCAAACGTTTGTCTGTAGTCGTATTGTACCGTTTGGATTTGCCAATTGTTGGCACTGGTAGCTTCGGTCAAATCTGGATTGGTTCCCGAAACACCTCCTGCTACTGGATTTCCAAAAACAAACATTGGGGCTATTTCTCCATGATCGGTTCCAAAATTTCCGTTTTCGGCTGCCTTTCTGCCAAATTCGGAAAAGGTCACACCCACAATATCATCTCCTAAATTTTGGCTTTGCATGTCATCCACAAAGGCTTTTACGGCCCCTGAAAGTTCTTCTAAAAGCACGTAATGACGTCCCAAAATATCACCGGAGCCCTGCACTTGGGCATTATGGGTGTCAAACCCCGAAATCCGAACCATATAGATTTTTGAAGCCAAATCCCCACTAATCAATCGCGCTACGGTTTTTAATTGGTTGGCCAAATCCGTATCGGGATAGGTTACATCATTTTGCCCACTATTAAAAGCATTAGAAATTGCTTCGGCATGAGTATTTGAAAGGGTATCCGTATCTTTTAGAAATCGCAATTGGTAACCATAATCGGAATCGGGAATATTTGCTGGCGGTACACCTCCCAAACCATTCAAAATATTGTAAAATCCTGCGGGATCCTGGCCTGTAATGTTGAGTGACATCCCATGCGCCTCTTCGCCGTGAAATCCAAGTGAAGTTTTAGTAGAACCTATTTCGACAGCTAACGGATAGTTTTCCAATAGAAAATCCTCATAAAATTGCTCCATAAAACGTCCAATCCATCCCGTTTCGGCACCATTTAAATTGCTGTTGCCATCATTGCCGGTCATATACAAATCGGTGGATTTAAAATGACTTTTATTTTGTGAAGGATACCCCACGGACTGCATTATTCGTAGTAATCCGTTGTCGTATAACGATTTAAAACCTGTAAGAGTTGGGTGCAAACCGACTTGTTGATTCGTCGGAAGCGTAGTGTCCAAATCAATGTATTGGCCGGCCCCGCTGTTGGGTACTTTTATGGTAGGTCTTAAGTTGCTGTACGTGTCGTATTGATTTAATGGTATTGCCGTATTTAATCCGTCATTGGCTCCAGCAAGATTTATTAAAACCAGTTTTCTGTTGGAAATATCTGGACAGGACGCAAAAGGCAATACAGCTTTTAGAGCGGCTTGCAGTTCAAAAGGGGTCATTCCAATTACAGAAGCCGTGGCAGATAGTTTTAAAAATTGTCTTCTCTTCATAATCTAAAGGCTTACATTAATTGGAATTCGGCTGCATTTACCATTGCAGTGATTAATGCATCTAGTCTAGTTTTAACGGTGGTTTTATCTGCTTCACTATGGGTGTTGATGTATTGCAACCAGGCCCCAGTCCAATAATAATCATTGAACCCTTCCACTAAAAAGCTCTTAAAATAGTCTTTACGGTCTTCATCAATACTTTCGGGGTATAATAGGTCTGCAATTTCAATCACTAACAAATTCGGGTCTGAGGCATTGGTGATCTTAGTTTCAACAAAAACTACAGTATCTAAGGTGGCATATATGTTAGCATTGTTGTCTATGGTGTTTCTGCCAATGATAAGGCTTTCAATCAATTTATAGCGCCCAATCAAGGTGTTTGAGGAAAACCAAATTCTATCAAAACTGGGTTCCTGATAATAGGCGGGATAGCCAGCAACGGAATCTGGATTGTATATTTCCATCCCAGCTGCTGAATAATACGTATTATGAATAAAACGCAAGTAGAAATTAACATAAAAGCGAAATGCATCCATTGCAGGGTCTGGGATTGTAGGCTCAAACATGCTACATACTTCGGTCAATAACTGAAGTGGGCTTTTAATAATGGAACCTATAATATTATCCGTTGCATCACCATCATCCGCATCATAAAAATGCTCGCTGGAAAGCAAAGTAGTAACAACGGGTAGAATTTCAAAATTATTATCAATGAGCTGTTGTGCTAAAGGCGTAATAATATCAGTTTCAACTGTATCGTCCCAAGTGCTTTTTACAAAATAACGATATAATTTTCGGCAATAGGCTTTGGCCGTTTCTGGTTGGGCAAAGACCATTTCTACAAAGTCATCGAGTTCGTCCATCATGCCCGAGGCTGTATTTCTACCAGTAATAGTTTGGCCTCCAAAAGCACTACTAAAGGTTTTGTCATTGGTATCGTGCTGACCTAGGGCCAAGTAACCAATGGGAATACCAGTATCTGGGTCAATATCCCCATTTCTGTCATATTTCTTTTTAAACCCCGAAAATACCTTGGCTGCTTGCTGAATATCAAGTTCAGTGTAATTAGTATAATTGCCTTCGCCAATTTGCTCTCCCTTTAAAATGGTGAACAGTTCTAAATACTCCCTTGCATAATTCTCGTTCGGATTGTTTTTATTGTTCTGTGTATTGTCCAAATAGTCTAGCATACCATTATCCAGGGTGATTTTTTTTGCCAAGGTTTTTATATTGCCCAAGGCATAAAAATCAAGTAAGCGGATATGGTCATAAAAAAACGGGGAATGGCCTACGCCGGAATCTTTTCCAACGGTGAAACAGGTATGCAAAAAGAAAGATAACTTATGCTTTAAACTTACTTCGTTTAAGGCATTATACCACCACCAAGCCGTGATGTGGGAGCGTTTTCTACTTTGTCCGCCAAAGGTATTGGGGTGTTCTGTGGATTGCAACCAAAACCCATCTGGGTTTCCATTTGGAAGTGGGTCGTAGGGTTCTGCTATTTTATTAATTGGGTTTGAAGAAAGGCTATTGACAGCATTTGTTGCTGTCATATTAGCAAAAGCTTCAATCTGTAATTTCGTATAGTTGAAGGTGGTTCTACGTAACAAATGTTTGGCCCGTCTTAAACCAAGAGTACCACTTAAAGGATTTAAAGAAGCCATTTCCTATTTTTCTGTAAATTAACTAATTAAGTTCAATTGACGAAAAAAAATAGATGATTGGTAATTTGCAGTAGGAAAAACAATCTTGTCTAAAACACCATCCTAAAACTTACATTGGGTGTGATGCCCAACGATTGGTTTTCAACAGTGATTATATTATTGTCCTCGTCTTGCGTATAGTAGGTGTTCAGGATGTTTTTCTCATTTAAAAGGTTCCAAAGAGAGGCGCCGATCACCCCTTTCGATTTCCTAAAAAGGTTGAATGAATACGTTGCCGAAAAATCTGCTCGCATATAATCCTGAAGGTTGGAAGCATTCGGGCTTTCATAAAGAATAGTGTCTTGGTTGTTGGGGTCATCGTTTTCAAGGAACATGGTGGTTGGTCGTCCAGCATGCCAATTGAAACCGAGTGCCAATTTTAAATTTTTATAGTTGTAGGTTCCAGCAAAGGTTAGGGCATGCCTAATGTCAGCGTTGTTAGGGAAGGGTTGTCCGTCATTCAGTTCAGGAAAGGTATAGTCGTTTTTGCTGTAGGAATAGCCCAGCCACGTACTCACTACATCCGAAAATTGTTTATTAATAAGTACATCAATACCCTTGATTTCGTAACTGCCAACGGCATGTGTAAATTGATATTGATTTTGAAAGCCTTGACTTCTCGTTGTAATGCCGTCCACTTTTTTAATGAAGGCTTCAGCACTTATTAAAAACTTGTTTTTATTGAAATGAATACCAGCTGAGGCCTGTTTGCTTTTTACGATAGGCACGGGATACAACGATTTTCCATTTTCAATTTCTACCTCGGCTTTATTGTTGGCCAACACCCATCGGCGTTTTTCAATTCCTAAAAAATCATTTTGTAAATCGATAATCTGGGTGGTGGTTTGACTTTTATATTCGCCCAATAATTCCAAACGGAAAGCCCCCAAAAACCGTTGACTAAAATTCAATCGTGGTTCTACGAGAACTTCATCAAATTTGTTGAAATAATTGACCCGTGTACCCAATTTTAGCTTTGTTTTGGCGTTGTTGGATAAAAAAGCGATTTCCCCGTAACCGGAATGACTTCGAATCACTTCCTTGATAAAACTCCGGAATTCAGGATTGTTCACATCCTCCAAATTACTGATGCCCGTTTCGGTAAATTGATACCCTAAGTTGACTTTAAAATTGGGGTTCATTTGATAATCAATATCCAATCGACCTGAACCATCAAATACTTCGTTTTCCTGAATCAGTCGCTGATTATTTATGATGTCGAAGTTGGTGCCGTCCAAATCATAATTGGTTACATATAACTGCGCGGTAGTAGAGAATTTAGAACTCCAATCCCTGATATACGTGAAGCCGTAGGCCGAATTTTGTTGCGAAAGTTTACTGTTTAGGGCCTCATTTCTATCATTTATTGTAGAACGTTCCTCATATTTCAGGCTGTTATTGACATTTAAAAAATGAAGTCGAATCTTGTCCTTTTTGGTGATGTCGTATAGTAATTTGGCCGTAATATCGTAAAACGAAAAATCCTCATTTTGGGAAATCGTATTGTCATTTTTTTGATGGTTCGATAAATCAGAATCCTGAAATACCCGCTTAAAATACTGGTCGTAGGTCGGGGTGGTAATCACATCCGTAATGGAACGTCTTGTGGAAATTTGGAGTTCCATATTTCGAAAAATCGGAATCTTGGCATACCCATGGGCATTAATTAAATTAAACCCAAGTCCGCCGTTAAAATTTCCATCTACATCATCCGAAAGACGCATATCGATCACACTGGAAATGCCATCTCCAAATCGTGCTCGTGTCCCATTTTTGGATACATTCACTTTTTCTGTTGTGTAGGGGTTAAACGCCGAAATCAGCCCGAAAAAATGTCCGGATTGATACATTTTAATCCCATCCCAAAGGATAAGGTTTTGGTCGTGAGTGCCACCTCTGACGTTTATATTTGAAACGGATTCATCAATACTAAAAATTCCTGGGAGTGCCTGAATGGTCTGCAACACGTCGGGTTCAATCAATCCAGGCAAAATACCGAATTTGGCAGGTCTTAAATTAATGGTCCCGTCGTTGAATTTGGTGATACCCGAGGTCAAATAATTATTGACCACTACTTCTTCGAGTCTTTCCCTTACTATTGTTTTTTCTTCTTCTTTTCGTTTAATAATCGTAATAAAGCGCGTATCCAAAACATTGAATTCCAGACCGGTGTTGATTTCAATTTCTACGAGGGCGTCCAAAAGGTCTAAATCGGCCTCAGGGAGCAGCGATTCAATATCTGCAATCGTTTCATCTACATAAGAAAAACTAACCTTATAGCGTTCAGACAGTATTTTGAGAATAGCCGAAAGGGGTTGGGTTTCTTGATTGGTTTGAGAGAAACCGATGGCACCATTCAAAAAAAATAAGAGTACAGGAACAATAAGTAGCCCTTTGTTATTCACGCTTTAAAATTATCGTACCGTCTTTTTTGCTGTACGATACTTGTAAAGGTAAGGCAATAGATTTTAATGCCACATCAAGGTTGTCGTGGGTGAACGATCCCGTAAATAGTTTTGTGGAGTCTACGCCTACCAAGGTAATATCCACCTCGTATTGTCTCTCAAATTCGGCAACAACCTGCTTAAACGGAATGCTTTTAAATTCACTTTCGTTATTTAGCCACGAAGGCGATGAGCGATAATCTTTTTCTTTAGCAATTTTTTTCCCATCGATAATTAAAAAACTGTCGCCAGGTTTTAATTTCGTTTCTTGGGCATTGTAGGTAACGCCAACCAATCCTTCGTAGCAAATAACCTCAAAATAATTGTCCCGTTGTTTTACATTAAATTGAGTACCATAAACCGTTACGGTTCCTGATGTGGTGTTTACATTGAATGTAGAGCCCTTGGCCACTTTAAAAAAGGCCTCGCCCTGCAATTCAACATCACGTTCTTTGTTCCAATGGTTTTTATTATAAGCCAAAACTGACTTTGCGTTGAGGGAAACGGTGGATGCATCTGGTAATTCTACAGTGGCTTTTTGCGCAAACTGTGTTGTTACTGTAGTATCAAGGGTAGTAGTGTAATAATACGCACTGACACAAATGGCAATAACGGCCGCAACACGTAAAAACGTTTTAAACATCCCAAGTTTTGGGGCCGTTTTTTGCGTTTCTGTGGCTCGGATTTTGGATAATACCCCTTCCAATTCACTGGAAGTATCATAGGTATCCACCTTAAATCCTTGCAGGCTGTTATCTAACTTTACTAACTCGTCATAGTCCTCAAGCGCTTTAAACGCCTCGAATTCCTGATCGTTTAGATCGTTATTTAACCATTTTGATATGAGTTCTTCTCGTTTCATTATATCGTTATTCAATTATATAACAAGTATGTTTTATTTTTTCCTACCCTAGCTTTAAAAAAAGTTTCAAAAAAAATCAAAAACTAAATTCCAAATACCAGTTTCCATCTTAATTTCTAAAGAAAATATTCCAGTATATACCGGAGGTTTTTTATTTTTTTAATTTGAACTGATTCATTTTTATACTAAAGACAATTTTATTTTCAAATTCTATCTGTTTTCCATTTGCATCTAAAAACTCGGCAAATACATTTTCCTTGTCAATTATTTCTAATATCACGCCTTTTTGCCCATATTTTAAATTAGGGTTAACATTTTCCAACAATTCGATTTCTTTATAAAGAAGTTTTTGCTCAAGTATTTTTTTCCGGTGAAGTGTTTTTTTTTCAAAACCGAATAATCTGATTTTTATAAGTTCAAAGAATTTTTTCAATAATCTATAAATACCCAAGATGATACCTTCAAATAGGAATTCAATGAATATTCTTCCCAAAATTTCCAAAACAATCATAACTCTCAAATATTTTTCCTGTCTCTTGTCTCCTGTCTTCGGTCATCCGTCGACTCACAACTCCTTAATCTCCCTCCGCAACTTCTCCAGCGCCCCATAAATGCGTTTCTCCACTGCTTTGGTGGAAATATCCAACAGTTCCGCAATTTCCTTAAAGCGTTTCCCTTCCACACGGTTCATCATAAAGGCCACCCGCTGGGGTTCGGTTAAATTCGCAAGTGCTCGTTGCAGTTTGTCGTTATATTCGGATTCCTGCATTAAAAACTCTGGGCTTTCGTTGGTACTCATCTTCGGTTTTGAAGATTGCTGATGTTTCAATACCACTTTTTGGTGGGCTACTTCATTCAACATTAAATTGTTGGCGGTGGTAAAAACAAAACTTTTGGCTTTATCTGGTGATACCTTGGCGCAGTTTTGCCACAGTTTTACAAAAGCCTCCTGTACTTTGTCCTTCGGGTTGAGTAATTCTCCGAACTTATAGTATAAAAAATCGTGTAAATCTTTAGAGTATTTATTAAATATGGATGAAAATAATCGCTCCTCGCAAATATTTTCATGTAGTTGTTTGGCCATGCGCATTGGTGGTTAATGCCACTAAAATAAAGGTTTTGGTGTTTTATTTTGGAATTTGGAATTTATTTTTTTGAAAATTTTTAACATCTGGGGTAGGAATTTTTAAAGTTGCCCTGTTTTATAATAAAACGCTATGAATCGTTTCAATCTTTTAACTATCATGAACACCTATTTATCATTGAAACGCATAGAAAAGTTTAACCTAAAATCATATACCATGAAAACTAAATTTAAAGCCCTATTGCTATTGCCTTTTTTTGCCCTTCTATTGTTTTCTTCTTGTCAAGAGGAAGCACTAGAAATTACTGAGCCCACCGAGGCTGAAGCCCTTGTTGCAGATTCTGCACTAACTGCTATGATTAGCTCCGCATCTACCATGGACGGATCTGAAGATAATATTATCGACAGAGCCAGTTGTATTGCCGTAAAATTACCTGTTATTGTTAAGGTAAGAGGTTTGGAAATCCGTATTAATTCCAAATTGGATTTCAAATTAATCGAAAAAATCTATGACGAGTTTGACAATGATGAAGATCGTCTGGACATCATTTTCCCTATTACTATTATTAACAGGGAGCATGATGAAATCGTCATTAACAATGCAGATGAGTTGGAAGCTTTTGTTAAAGAATGTAAAGGCGAAAACGAAGAGGACGACGATATAGAATGTATCGATTTCCAATATCCAATTTCCTTTTCTGTATATAGTCCTAATTTTGATGTGATTGATGTGGTGACTATTGAAAACGACCGTCAATTACACAGATTTATGAAGCGTGTAAAAAATAGAGATGTTATTGCTAGTTTAAATTTCCCAGTAACTATGGTATTGGCTGACGGTACTACAATTCAGGCTAATAATAATGAAGAACTAAGAGCTATCATTCATGAAGCTAAAGATGCTTGTGATGAAGACGATGATAACGATCATAACGACGACGATTTCACTAAAGAGCGTCTGGATGAGTATTTGATTAGATGTCCTTGGGTGGTGTTCGAATTTAAAAGAGATAGTAATGCCTTGACTGAAGCTTACCAAAACTATGCTATCAACTTCAAAAAAGAAGGTGTAGTTACCATGAAAGCTAGAAATGGCGATGTATTGACCGGTTCTTGGAGCACAAGAGTAAGTGATAGAGGTGCTTTGATTAAGATGGAGTTTGAATCTTTGGCTGACTTTACTTTAGAGTGGTTCATTTATGAATTCGAAGACGGAAGAATTAAAATCTACCAAGAAGGCGGTAACCGAATCGTACTAAAAAGAAACTGTGAAGTAGTTGTTGATATTACTAAAGAGCGTGTTGAAAACTTCTTACAGGAATGTTTATGGAGAGTAGCCCGTTTACAAGTTGACGGTGCGGATAACGAGAAAGATTATATCGGTACACCATTAAAGTTCTACGAAGGAAACAAAGTTCATATCAGAGTTCAAGGTGAATTACTTGAGGGTACTTATGAAGTAATTGTAAGACCTGCAGGTGTCGGATTGGAAATCAATCTTGAAGGAAGACCCGACTTGAAACTACAATGGTTGATTACTTTCCTTGGTAAAGATTTGATTAAGTTGACTAATGTAAACAACCAGATGGTATTGAAGAGACACTGTCCAGATATTGATGACGATTTAGATTATGTTGAAGGTGTATTGATAAACGGAACCTGGGAAGTGGCCTCGTACATGGAGCTTGATGCTGATTTAACGGATAACTTTAACGACATCGTGATAGGCTTCAATGAAAATGGTAGAGTGATTGCCGAAGGTGCCGGGAAAAACTTTTTCGGATCTTGGTTGGCCTACAGAAACGATGGCCTTCATTTAGGATTGTACTTTGGAAGAGAGCAACAGCCAATGAGCGAGTTGAACCACAGATGGAGAATTAAGGAAATCACGCCTAACAGAGTGGAGTTGAAAGATTTCGGTGCCAACGGAATGATAGAGCGTATCCTAGTTCTTGAAAAAGCACAATAAAAAATTGAAAAGAATTCCTCGAGGCTGTAGGTCTCGAGGTTTCCATTGAAGTTGTCATTCCCTGGATCCCGATAGCTATCGGGAGGGAATCTAAAAAATTAATTTCAAGGAAATAATTTTTGCTTTTGGTTAATAAAGGAAACCCTTATTTATTCGCCCCGATAGCTATCGGGATGTAGGTTGGTTAACTAAGATTCCTTTTTGGAGGCTGTCAAATTTAATTTGGCAGCCTTTTTTTTTGTGAAACCCAAACTTGAGAAGTTTTTAAAAAACGCGCTCAAGTTTGATGGTTGTCCCGATAATTATCGGGATAATTCCGATGAAGATCGGGATATCATCTTTAGTGTGATTTTTTGGGCGTTCCCCTGCGGGTCGGGCTTTCACTACTCAATCTTTTTTAAAGTGTCATTGCGAAGGAGGAACGACTGTGGCAATCTCAAAAATTTATTTTCTGCACAGACTTAAATCATAACTGCTTTAAAAAAGGATTTCAAACATGCCGTTCAATCCCTAACGCGGTTGTGTTTTCTGGCTTTATTTAATTCCAATAAACTTTGCCGGCGATCCAATTTCTTGTTCAGTTTTCAGATAGAATTTTTTTCCGTCTTTACTTATCATTAGTACTGCAAATGTGCTTTTTTGACATTCTTCAAATGCGCTTTTCAATTCAACAAATTGTTTATCAAACTCATTATAGGAAACCACATAACACAAGTCCGAATCCTTGAGTTTCAAATCAGATTTGATTTTCTCATAGGTATCACAGTCCGATTTTGTATTCAGTTCGGTCAAGTCTTTTTCCGCAATCATCTCATTCCAACTGTGATTGAATCTATCGATAAAGTCAGTTCTTTTCTTTTTATGATTCAAAGCCCACAAACTTCTTTCTCTTTTTTCTTTGCGAATAAAATTTTTTACAAATTGCTTTTCGGTTTCTCGTACGTTCATTTTTTCAGCTTGCCTACAATGAGTTCAGATATATACGCCGTTATATAATGGCTTATATCCGCCGTTAAACGAAGTTAGTTGAAAATTTTCACAAAGTCAAATACCATTAGCTTTTAAATATCAGTTTAAATTAGGTGGTAAAACACGAATTCAACCTTACAGAAAACCAAATATTTCGCTATTTTTGCAGTTCTTAAAATTTAATCGAAAAGGCAGGCTGGTGACAGCATACTGCCTACTGAAGACTGAAAGATTATGTTTAATAATTTAAGTGAAAAATTAGATAAGGCCCTACACGTATTAAAAGGACACGGTAGCATTACGGAGGTAAACGTTGCCGAAACCTTAAAAGAAGTAAGACGTGCTTTGCTGGATGCCGATGTCAACTTCAAAATTGCCAAGGAATTTACCAATAAAGTAAAGGAACAAGCGCTGGGTCAAAATGTATTGACCACCTTACAGCCAGGGCAGTTGATGGTAAAAATCGTTAAGGACGAGTTGACCGAATTGATGGGTGGTGATGCCGAAGGCATTAACTTGTCTGCAACGCCAAGCGTGATTTTAATGTCCGGTCTACAAGGTTCTGGTAAAACCACCTTTTCTGGAAAATTAGCTAATTACCTAAAGAATAAAAAAACTAAGAAACCGCTTTTGGTAGCCTGCGACGTGTACCGTCCTGCTGCGATTGACCAATTGCATATTGTAGGGGAACAAATCAATGTTGAGGTGTATAGCGATAAAGGCAATAACGACCCTGTGGCTATTGCCCAAGCAGGTATAGCCCACGCCAAAGCAAATGGTTTCAACGTTGTCATAATTGATACGGCCGGACGTTTGGCAGTGGATGAGGTAATGATGACTGAAATCTCAAATATCCATTCTGCCATCCAACCGCAGGAAACTTTGTTTGTTGTGGATTCCATGACCGGTCAAGATGCAGTAAATACGGCAAAAGCTTTTAACGATGTCCTAAATTTTGATGGCGTTATCCTGACTAAATTGGATGGTGATACCCGTGGAGGTGCCGCCATTTCCATTAAATCTGTGGTAAATAAACCCATTAAGTTTATTGGTACAGGCGAAAAAATGGAGGCCATCGATGTGTTCTACCCATCACGTATGGCCGATCGTATTTTGGGCATGGGGGATGTGGTATCCCTTGTGGAACGTGCCCAAGAGCAGTTTGATGAAGAAGAAGCCAGAAAACTCCAAAAGAAAATCGCCAAAAATCAATTTGGTTTTGACGATTTCTTGAAACAAATCCAGCAGATCAAAAAAATGGGGAACATGAAGGACCTAGTTGGCATGATTCCCGGTGCTGGCAAAATGATGAAGGATATTGATATCGACGACGATGCTTTTAAAGGTATCGAAGCGATCATCCACTCCATGACACCAAAGGAACGTTCAAATCCATCCGTTTTAAATGCCAGTAGAAAAAAACGTGTTGCCAAAGGTTCTGGAACTACGGTTCAAGAGGTAAATCAGTTGCTGAAACAATTTAACCAAATGAGTAAAATGATGAAAATGATGCAAGGCGGCGGTGGCAAAAAGATGATGCAGATGATGAAGAATATGCGTTAATCTTGTTAAAAGTTAAAAGTTAAAAGTTAAAAGTTAAAAGTTAAAAGTTAAAAGTTAAGAATTAAAGGTGTCACACTGAGCGCAGTCGAAGTGCTTTCATGGCACCATGATAATCATTCCAATTTAATACTTGGCGTTTTTGCGCCCCTGCCTAACGGCAGGCAGGTTTACGAGAGAATAAAAAATGACAATTTTAGACGGTAAAAAAGTAAGTAACGATATTAAAAACGAAATCGCGGAACACGTACAGTCCATGATTTCGAAAGGTGAAAAAGTACCCCATTTGGCGGCTATTTTGGTAGGTTCCGATGGTGCAAGTATGACCTACGTGAATGCCAAGGTGAAAGCTTGTGAGCGTATCGGTTTTAAATCGACGCTAATAGAAATGCCAGAATACACTTCTGAAGAAGAGCTTTTGGAAAAAATTCATTTATTGAATACAAATGACGATATCGATGGCTTTATCGTGCAGTTGCCCTTACCGGAACAAATCGATGAGCAAAAAGTGTTGATGGCGGTAGATCCTGATAAGGATGTCGATGGATTTCATCCTACTAACGTTGGAAGGATGGCTTTGGATCTGCCAACATTTTTACCTGCTACGCCATACGGTATCATGGAATTGTTGGAACGCTATCAAATTGAAACCTCTGGCAAAAATGTGGTAGTTATGGGAAGAAGTCATATCGTTGGTCGCCCGATGAGCATTTTGATGAGCCAAAAACGTCCGGCAGGAGATGCCACGGTTACTGTGGTGCATAGTCGTTCAAAAAACTTAAAAGAAATAACGAAAGTTGCCGATATTATTGTGGCAGCCATAGGTATTTCGGAGTTTTTAACTGGGGACATGGTCAAGGAAGATGCGGTAATTATTGATGTTGGTATTACAAGAGTACCAGACCAAACCAAAAAGAGTGGTTATCGATTAGCAGGGGATGTAGAGTTTGAAAGCGTTAGCAAAAAAGCAAGCTATATTACACCTGTTCCTGGGGGTGTGGGGCCGATGACGATAGCTATGTTGTTGAAGAATACGTTGTTGGCCAGGGAGCGTCACGGATAATAACCTTTTGATAGAGTAACCAATACTTTAGTGGCCAGAATTTGTCCATCGTAAAAATGTACTTAAAAAGTGTTCTTTTTTTCTAGAAGATACTGGTATTTTCTTGCCGTTTTTCAAATAGATAACTCCGGATTTATCATACTTATCGATAAATTTTAGATTCACCATAAAGGATTGATGCGGACGGGTAAAATTGGCTTTCGAAAGGCGTTCTTCAAATTCTTTTAAGGTTTTTGAAACAACATATTTTTTATGGTCATTGCAGTAAAACGTTGTATAACCTTTGTCCGATTCGCAATAAAGAAGTTCCTCTAAATCAATGACCTGAAAGCTGTCATGAAGTGACAAGATTATTTTAGAGTCATCAGGTTTCCAAACGGATTTGGTGTTTTTTATTTGTTGTTTTTGTTGCGCTATAGTAGTACTATCAATTTTTTGAAGTGCGATTTTAAGTTCTTCACTATCAATGGGTTTTAAAATATAATCTACCGCTCCAAATTTTAAAGCCTTAAGTGCATATTCTTCATAGGCGGTTATAAAAATGACCTTGAAATTCAAATGCTCCGTTTGCTCTAAAAAATCAAATCCAGTACCATCCGTTAAGTTAATATCTAAAAAAATTAGTTCAGGTTGGCAGGCATTTGCAACGGTAACGGCATCTTTAACGTTGGCACATTCTCCTAAAACTTCAACCTGTGCTTCAATAAGTTGCAATAGGTTTAAAAGTCCTTTTCGTATATATGCTTTATCTTCAACAATTAAGGCTTTCATCATGCTTCAATTATTTTGTGGGGAATTACTAAAGTTACCAACGTACCTTGGGCATCATATTTTCGTCTATCCTCAATAGTTACCCACCCTTTTACTTTTAAATCTTTTGATAAGAGCTTTACCCTTTCCGAAGTAATTGCTGTGGCAAGAGATGTTTTATCTCCGCTTTTAATTTCCTTTTTGGTGTTTACGCCTATTCCGTTATCGGTAATCGTACAGATTAAATTTTTGTTGGAATAATTTAAATGAATGGCTATCGTTTTAATTTCTTGTTCGATTTTGAATGCATGCGCTATTGCATTTTCTACAAAAGGCTGTATCAGCATCGGCGGTACTAGAAATACCTTACTATCGATATTATCATCAACAGAAATACTAAATTGGTAAGCTTCATTTTCTAAATTCTGAAGGGATAAATAGTTATCTACTGCTAAAAGTTCTTGGGATAACAATACGAGTTTGTCTCTAGAATTTTCTAATGTAATGCGCATCAATTTAGAAAATTTCGATAAATAACTAACTGACTTTTTTTCTTCCTTATTTAAAATCATGCCTTGTAGAACGGATAGTGAATTGAAGATAAAATGCGGGGTCATTTGGCTACGCAATAACTTTTGTTCCGTGGCGATGGTTTGATTTTTAACTTTAATAGATTTAAATTTTTGAAAGAAAGCCGTGGAACCCAAAATTATTGAAACCAATAAAACACCAATAATAGCCCATAGATAATTTTGTTGGGATTTTGCTAAATCTCTACTCGTAGCTGTGACCTGTTCAGTAAGTTTTAATTCTCGTATGCTTGCAGAGTCCAAAGCCTTTTGGTATTTGTATTCAGATTCTATTTGGGCTATTTTTTCAATATTTTTCTTGTTAAAAATGCTGTCATTCAGTCTTTTATAGTGTTGGTGGCTCGATAATGCTTCTTTGTAATTGCCAATGTTTTGATAAATAGTGGAGAGTAATTCTTGAATATCTTTTTCAAAGCCCGACATGTTGAGGTCCTGCGAGAACTGAAGACTTTTTAAAGCATTTGGTAGGGCTTTCTGGAATTCTCTCTTTTGCGTTAAGGCTTTTGCTAAACCATAATACGAGACCGTCAAAGCTCTTTTTCCATTAATATCCAAATTGGTTTTTTTTGCCTTTTTATAATATTCCAGCGATTTCTCATAATTTTTCGAATTCAAATAAGCATATCCGATGTTATTCAAGGTGAAACCCTCAATGTATTTGCTATTAATATCCTGACTTATTGCTAATGCCTCCTTTAAAGTTGTTTTAGCCTTTTCGTGGTCTTTAATTTGAATATATAACAACCCTAAACTATTTAGTGTTTCAGCAACCCCCTTTTTGTTACCAATTTTTTTTTGTATTTCCAGAGCTTTTTCCGAAAAGGTTATTGCTTTTTCATAGTCTTCTAAATTCCTGTAAATGAGTCCTAAATTGTTTAAAGAGAAGGATATCATTAAAGTATCACTGATGCTTTCACTAATTTTCAAGGATCTATTATGGTAATCTATGGCAACAGGATAGTTGCCGTTGGATAAATGCACATTGCCAATATTCAATAAGCACCGTGCGGTTATTGATTTGTTATCTGTTTCTCTGTTGATTTTCAGAGCTTTATCATAGTAGCTTAGTGCTTCTGTAAAATCACCAATTTCAAAATATGCCACACCTAATGTTCTAAGGGTGGACGGATCCTCTTTTGTATTGTTTTTTAACTGATTGCTCAAAACTATTTTTAGACTATCTATTTTTTTATTTTGTGCAAAAACAGATGTTTGTATCCAAAAAAAGAGAATGAAAATAGCAAAACTTAATGTCAAGGATTTCATTAGGCTAATTAACAATTTAATTTTTATAGTTAGCAAAAAAATCATCTGTCTCGGTATTTTGCAAACCCCAAACAAAAAAACAGCAAACCGCAAACTTCATAAAAGCTTACGGTTAACTAAATAGTCAGATGGGGCTTTAAACTAGCTTATTTTGCAAATTTCTTAACAAGTTTTCCTTCACCAAAAATGGCTTTTAGAATATAAATACCATCAGGTAAATCGCTAATTTCCAAAATACTTGAATCGTTTTGCGCTTTCACTTCTTTACCCATTATATCAAAAACACTTAAGTTTTTAAGCGTAACGTTTCCTGACGACACGATTCTTAGTTCATCAGAATTGGTAATTACTTTTATACCATGTTCTAATTCAAAATCTGATGCACTTAAATTGGCATCTTCTGTAACCATATTAAAATTTGTCCATAGCGCTCCCGAATTTGTTACATAGACACCTGTAGTACCTGTTGGGATATGTAAGTCGATGGTGCCTCTATTTGTAGCAAACGTATCCATAAAATCGGCTGTGGTTGTAATGGTTGGTGGGGTATTGGCTAGTGAGGTAACATCGGTTAACGGATTGTTATTAAAAGCTCTTTCCCCAATTGTAGTCACATTTTCTGGAATGGTTACTGTTGTTAATTGGTTTGATCGAAAAGCAGCAGTTCCAATAGAAGTAATACCGTTTGGAAGTGTAATACTCGTTAGGTTATTTTGCAGGAAAGCACTCTGTGGTATGTCAGTCACACCATTTGGAATGGTTACACTGGTTAAATCATTATTCATAAATACACTTTGACCAATAGAGGTTAGTGTATTAGGAAAATTTATACTTGTTATATCGTTATTTTCAAAGGCAAAATCGCCTATACTTGTTAAATTATTTGAAAGGACAAGAGTGGTGATATTATTATTTTGAAATGCAGAAGTTCCTAAACTTGTAACATTATCCGGAATTGTAACACTGGTTATGTCATTTATAGAAAAGGATGCATCTTCAATTGTAATAATACTTGTAGGTATGTTTACGCTCGTTAAACCACAATTGTTGAAAGCATAGGCACCAATACTTGTAATGCCATTATGCAAAGGTGCGCTAGCTAGGTTTGGGTTGTTGGAAAAAGCGTTTGGTAAAATAACGGTAACACTTGAAGGGATGGTGACACTGGTTAAGTTCTTCTGAAAAAAGAATCCAACTTCTGTAACATCATAAGTTATACAACCTCTAGTGACTGTTGCAGGTATAACAACATCGGAACCTCCAGCCGTATTATAGCCCCCGGTTCTTACCGTATTACTTGATAAAATAGTATAAGTTATATGATCCACAATAAAGAAACCCGTTAGTCCTTCGGCCACACTATTGAACCCCGTCCAAGTCGCACTTGCATAAGCGCTAGCTGTATTGGATGGTATAGTTAGATTGATGTTACTTCTGTTACCAAAACTATCAGAACTTACATTTGGACCCGTTGGAGTATCTATTGAAGGCGGTGTTGAATTTTGTGAAATAACACAAGTTAAAGGGTTTCCAAAAAATGCACGCGTTGCAATACTGTTGACGTTACTAGGTATAGTAACGCTTGTTAATTGGTTATTAGAAAATGCATTAGAACCAATTGCGGTAACAGAACTAGGTATGTTAATAGTAGTTAAAGCACAACTAACAAAAGAAAATGGAGCAATATCAGTTAAATTAGCGCTAAGCGTAACGCTTGCTAATTGAGGGTTTTCTCCAAAACTTAGATTGCCTAATTGTGAAACACTATCAGGAATGGTAACACTGGTTAATAAGTTACTTTGAAATGCCCTATAACCAATAAAAGTAACCGAATTAGGAATAGTTACGTTAGTTATTTGAGCACCTGTTGTGGTATTACCAAGAAAGGCCTGATCACCAATCACAGTAACAGTGTACGTTATCGAGTTATTACTTACCGTTGCTGGAATAGTAACTGACGAGCTGCCATTTGTGAAATCATAACCTGTTATTTGTACCGTGTAAGGAGGCGTAGCACTTATTACTTGATACGTAATAAAGTTGTCCGTAAATGTTTGGGAAAACCCAACGACATAAATAAATAAAGCGATTAAAATAAGTAGATTTTTTTTCATAAGTACCATAAATTTGGGTTAATAATGGTACTAAAGTAGGGCTGTGGGTTGTTGTGTAATACACCGAATATTTTTTCGAAACCTTTGAAGTGATATCCGTTTAGGTTGGCTTAATATTCGTCGTCTTTTGAAATTTTATGAAAAAACAATGGAACTTGGACTCTGGTTAATGCCTTTTTTTGGGTTCGAAGAGTTTTGAAGAATCGCTCAGTAAATCGGTTAGCTGTCTAAACTCTTCGGAAGTTAATTCTCTATATTTACCAACCGGAGTATCTAATTTAATATTCATTATCCGAACACGTTTTAACGTTTGTACCTCGTAATTCAAATAATCGCACATACGTCTAATTTGTCGGTTCAGCCCTTGCGTCAGGACAATTTTGAATTTAAATGTGCTTAGTTTTTCTACCTTACATTTTTTAGTCCGTTGCTTTAGTTCTTCCAAATAAATCCCGCCCGACATACGGTTGATAAAGGTTTGCGAAATAGGCTTATCCACCGTAACTACATATTCCTTTTCGTGATTATTACTGGCACGAAGAATTTTATTGACGATATCCCCGTCATCCGTCAGAAGAATTAAACCTTCACTGGGTTTGTCTAATCTTCCGATAGGGAAAATGCGTTTTGGGTAATTGATAAAATCAATAATGTTGTCTTTTTCTACGGAAGTGTCAGTAGTACAAACAATTCCCACGGGTTTATTGAAAGCGAGGTAAACAAACGAATCTTTAGTGTTTTTAATGGTTTCACCATCCACGGCAACCACATCTCCCGAGGCAATTTTTGTGCCCATTTCAGGTACTTTCCCATTGATGGTTACGCGTCCGGCTTCAATAAGCTTGTCCGCTTCCCGACGGGAGCAATAACCTACTTCGCTTAAATATTTATTGATACGTTTTAAAGGTGTTTCTGCCATGGCTCAAAAGTACGATAAACTTAGTCGTTTAGAAAGTCGAGAATATAGCCATACACCTTATAAGAGCGCAATCTATGCCCTAAACTTTCTGTTTTTATCAACTTGGCATTGGGATATGCCCTATAGTTTTCAAGGGCATTCTTAAACGGTATCACATCATCCATTTTGTCATGAATGATTAGCCCTTCGGCTTCGATTTTGCCCAAGAAATTGGAAGCTTTGTAGTGGTCCACAGTATGTCTAAAATGTTCAAGAAAATAATCATGCATAGCACTTATAACCTTGCTGTTATAGCCCATCAAATCCACATAATGTTGCACAAGTCCTGCAAAATTGGAAGGGGAGCCCATAATTACAAATTTTTTGATGGATTGCTTTTTGTAGCTCTGAAGTGCCAAGGCAACCGAATTACCGCCAACAGAATGTCCTACAACATAATCAATATCAAAAGCCTCCATAACAGTATGTATACATTCAGAGTACAGAATTGCATTAAATATTTTACTGCCGGATGCACCGTGTGCAGGAGCATCCACGGCGATAATCGAGTAATCCTCTTTTTTTAAAAGTTGTATTAAATCCTTCCATCGGAAGGCATTGCTTTCCCAACCGTGAACCAATAAAACCGTCGCTTTTGAACCTTTCCAATGGTAAGTTCTAAATGAAAAGTCATCATGGTTTAAATCTTGGATAGATGCACTTTGAAGGTAGTCGAATGCCTCTTTATCTAGCCTGCCCTTTCGTGGTGTTGAAAATACTTTAACGGCCAATTTGGCTGCATATTTCGATGAAAAATAGCTGAGAAAGTTTACAAAACTTCCAATTATTCTGGGAAGATATTTTTCCATTTAATCTTCCCGATTTACTAGATCCATTGAAAAGGCTGGGGTGCAAATAGCGATGTATTCACAAACTTGATCAAAGGGGTTGGAATATTGAATTCTGGTGTTTTTTTCAATTTTAATGGATTGCCCACCTTCCAAAACAATGGTTTCGCCCTCAATAATAAACTGCTTTTTTCCGCTGATGATAAATGTATATTCATCAAACTTGGGGGTTTGAAAAGGCTCACTCCAACCGGGTGGGGCTTTCATATGGGCTATGCTAATTTCTGGGTTTCCATTGGTGGCATTTCCAAAATGCTCTTTTATGATTTTTCCATCATCTGTAGGTACTGCAAAGGGATTTTTTTGAATGGTATATTTCCGAGGCATCATATTAAAACTTAGTGGTTGTCTTTTAAAGGCTTCTTTTTTATCATGCCACCTTTTAAATCTTTTACTACGCCCATTATGATAAAGGCTTTACTATCAATTTTATCAATTTCAGTCTGCAATTTTGCCAATTCTAAGCGGGTAATAACAGTATAAATAATGTCTTTGTCAAAACTTTCGCCACTGCTACCATAACCCCCTTTTCCAGCATAAATGGTACAAGCGCGTCTTAACTTTTGGGTTAGCATAACTCTCATTTCCTTGTGCTTATTGGATATAATGGTAACACCAACATATTCCTCAACACCATCTACAACGAAATCCACTGTTTTTGCCGCCGATAGATAGGTTAAAATGGCATATAGAGCCGTCTCTACAGATA
Source organism: Hyunsoonleella aquatilis (assembly GCF_014270105.1). GTDB lineage: Bacteria > Bacteroidota > Bacteroidia > Flavobacteriales > Flavobacteriaceae > Jejuia > Jejuia aquatilis. The sequence continues at coordinate 285,806 of NZ_JACNMF010000004.1, read as the reverse complement.
GTACGTAAGCTCCAACCGAAAATATGATGATATTAATAATCAGTAACACATCGCCTATGGTCAATGATAATTTTCTCCCTAAATAAATGGCCAAAACTTCTGTGCCGTCAATTACACTGCCACCTCTCATTGACATCCCGATACCCAGCCCAAGAAAGAAACCTCCAAATACTGCGATTAGTAATTTGTCCTCAGTAATTATCGGATATTTGACAAAATGAACCACAATGGCCAAGAATGCAATGGCGACGATACTTTTAATTGCAAACTTATTTCCAATAGTTCGTGAGGCTAGGTAAATAAACGGCAAGTTGACTATTACTAAAAGTAGACCCAGCTTCAATGGGGTAACATTTTCAAGAAGCAGAGAAATACCCGTGGCGCCGCCATCAATAAAGCTATTGGGCAATAAAAATCCTTTTAGGCCAAAACCGGCAGAAAAAACGCCGATAGCAATAAACATGTATTCTTTAATGGCGTGGGTGACTTCAACATGGAGGCGTCGTACAACAGGCTCTATTTCCTTTTTGGTAACAGGGGTATTTGACGGTCGTTTTTTTTCAAGACGTTTTCTTGCTACATCTACTAATATTTTGGATAAAAAAGGGTTCATAAGTTTAGTGCCAGTTAATGAAAAAGTATTTAATCTTTGCGTTATCAGGGATATGCGTAGCTTCAATATTTAGGTCCATATCGAACCTTAAATTTGGGGGCAGTTCCTTTTTGTCGATAGTGAAACTGGCGTTGATACTGTTCACGGTCACTACGATAGAATTAATGAGGTTGTCAATCCTCGAAATTTTATAGTTATCCGCGATGTCCTTAAAAGTGCTTAATGCTGAAATGTTTTTATCCGTTTTAAAACGCTCGTCCATAATCTGAACGGTTTCAATCACCGAAACAGAATCTAAAGCTTGGGAAGGGGTGAGGGATAATAAATGTTTTCCACCCTTTTCATAGATTTCTATCTGATTTTTATTTCCGGTGAATTCATCGCCTCCGATGCGTTTTACTACGGAATCGGTTTTGAAAACCCATTCAATATCTTTCACGAATGTAGAATCTGTCAATAGTCCAACATGCCGTTTTGAGATTTCGAATGGATCCTGTTCTTTTTTACAGGAAATCAAAATGAATAGAATGCAAATACCATATAAAATGTTTCGGGTCATAATATGTTTTATTAAATAAAATGTCACATTGAGCGCAGTCGAAATGCTAAAAAAACTCTTATTATAATGCCTTCGACTGCGCTCAGGCTGACATTCGTTCACTACACTAATTTTTAGATGTAATTAGTTTTTATTTCATCACTTTGGTCAGGATACCAAAAACACTTCGAATAAACGTGGCACTGGTCAATACCTTAACCACAGGGTTCATACGTGTACTCCGTCTTCTGGAAGATGTTTTTCGTTTTGCTTCGGCCTTTTCTAGTTCTTCTTTTTCCTTTCTGGCTTTTTCTTTTGCCTCTTCGGCTTCCGCCTTTTTTATCTTTTCGTTAAGCAGTTCGTATGCGCTTTCCCTGTCAATGGTTTCATTGTATTTTTTGGCCAATTTCGATTTGGAAAGGAGTGAAGCTAGTTCAGTTTCCGTCAACACGTCCATACGGCTCATCGGTGCGCGCATCATTGTCGCCGCCAATGGGGTAGGGCGTCCTTTTTCGTCCAAAGCCGAGACCAAAGCTTCACCAATTCCTAGTGAAGTCAAAACTTCAGTGGTATCGTAGTAATCTGAATCAGGGTAGTTTTGCGCAGTTAATTTTATCGCTTTTCTGTCCTTTGCCGTAAACGCACGTAAGGCATGTTGCACTTTGAGTCCTAATTGCCCCAAAACAGCTTCCGGTACATCCGTTGGATTTTGAGTGACGAAATATAAACCCACCCCTTTACTACGAATGAGTTTTACGATGCTTTCAATTTGGTTTAACAGTGCCTTGGAAGCCTCGTTAAAAATCAAATGGGCCTCGTCAATAAATATGACCAATTCAGGCCTGCCACTATCGCCTTGTTCAGGAAATGTAGAGTAAATTTCTCCTAATAAACTCAACATAAAGGTTGAAAACAGTTTTGGCCTATCCTGAATATCCGTCAATCGGATGATATTGATATAGCCCCTGCCTTCTTCGTTAATTCGCAACAAATCATCCACTTCAAAAGAAGTTTCACCAAAAAATAAATCTGCGCCTTGTTGCTCCAATTCAATAATTTTCCGAAGGATAGCTCCTGTTGAAGCGGTAGAAATACGTCCGTAAGCTTCGGTAAACTCTTCCTTGCCTTCGTTTGTGGCATAATGCAGAATCTTTTTAAAATCTTTTAAATCAAGAACCGGTAGTTTATTGTCGTCGCAATATTGAAACAGTACTGCAACTACGCCTGATTGGGTTTCGCTCAAATCCAAAATTCTGGATAATAATACTGGGCCAAATTCACTCACGGTAGCTCGAAGTCGAACACCATTTTGCTCGGATAAAGTCAAAATTTCAACTGGGAAGGGTTTTGGCTCAAAAGGTAGTCCAATTTTTTCGTGGCGCTCGTCAATTTTTGGGTGTCCGGGACTCGGTTGTGCCAAGCCACTTAAATCTCCTTTGATGTCCATCAGTAATACAGGTACGCCTTTATCGCTCAAATTTTCAGCCAAAACCTGAAGGGATTTTGTTTTTCCGGTACCTGTGGCTCCCGCAATCAAGCCGTGCCGATTCATGGTTTTAAGTGGAATCTTAACATGTGCTCCAGCAATCGTTTCACCATCCAACATTGCGGCGCCAATCGGGATAAAATCGCCTTTGGTAGCGTTGCCCTCAGTAATGTATTTAAAAAAGGTATCCTTGTCCTTCGTACTCATATGCTTCAATTTTGCATAAAAATACAGGAAATTGCCAGAAAATTGGAGGGGATGGTATTATTTTATTCTTTCAATGTAGATATTGGAGGTGCCTGCGCTACGCATAACTGCTGGAGCCGAATTGCCACCTCTAATAGTCTGTACGCTGATAGTTTGCCCAGCGGCAATATTAAAAACCTCGGTAATGTGCAACGAAGCCTCCAATTGGTTGTTGGCATGCCTAACGTATCCTGTGTTTCCAATTGTTCCCGTAGGTGTGCCGTTAATAGCAATTTGTGCTTCCACGGACACCCTTTGATCTGTGTTTCCCGCAATAGCGGGAACTCTGTATGCAATATTTACCGTTATGCGATAACGGCCTGAAGTATTGATGGTTAAAGTGTTTCCAGCTTGGTTATAGAGTGTCGTATCATCGTTCCATTCTAAATTACCAAAAATGGGAACGTTGGCGTATGCCCCATTATTATTGATGTTTGTTGCCGTGTCTGTATTGCTGTATTTTACCGAACTATTATGGGAAATTTTGCTCCAATCCGGAGTTACTAAAGTGCCGCAATTAAATTGAAATTCACCAATATCGGTGTTGTAGACCATAAGACCATTCGCCGGATTGGCAATAGCATTAATCTGGGCTGTAGTTAATCTGGGAATTAGAATGCCCTTATCTGTCGATTCGATATGCAGTACTGACGACGCATCAGGGTTGGTCGTGCCAATACCTACTTGGGCTAAACCAAGATGGCAAAAGGCAATAAAAAGCACGAGCACATAGGCTATTTTGTTCATTCTCGGGGTTTGAGAGATTAGCAATTTATACTAAAAATCGACGTAAAGATATAAAAATCCGATAAAACGCAAAGAAATCATAAAAATATTTGAATTTGTATCTTTGCCAGCCAATGAAAAAAGAGATTCAAAATTTAGTAGATAAGGGCGAGATGTTGCCTTTAATGGAGGAGTTTTATACCATACAGGGTGAGGGCTACCACAAAGGCACTGCGGCTTATTTTATCCGTATTGGAGGTTGTGATGTCGGTTGCCATTGGTGTGATGTAAAGGAAAGTTGGAATGCCGAAATTCATCCACCCACCGAAACTCAAAAAATTGTTGATAATGCGAAAAAATATAGCAATACCATTGTAGTTACTGGTGGTGAGCCGTTAATGTGGGATATGACTGCATTGACAGCCAAACTTAAGGCAGAAGGTTTGCAAACCCATATTGAAACGTCGGGAGCCTATAAATTAACCGGAATTTGGGATTGGATTTGCTTGTCGCCAAAAAAGTTGAAATTGCCCACTCAAGAGGTTTGTGAAAAGGCCGACGAGTTAAAGGTTATTATATATAACAAAGACGATTTTCGCTTCGCAGAAGAGCAGGCCTCCAAAGTCAATAAAAACTGTATTTTATATCTCCAGCCCGAGTGGAGCAAACGTGAAAAGGCCGTGCCAGCTATTGTGGATTATGTGATGGCAAACCCCAAATGGAAAATTTCCCTACAGACACATAAGTATTTGAATATTCCCTAAGTTTTTGGTAACCAAATACTTATGTGTTTTTCATGACCATTGGCCCTATTCAATTTTTATTCCTACGTATATTTATCGCCCAAGGTAGCATAAAGTGGAATACTTTTTTGAATCTAATGAATGTAAAAACTTACGTCTAAAATATTTCCCTTTTGGCGGTTTTATTTCTTCAAGCTAAAAACTTAAGCCATATTTGAGAAAACCAGTTAATAACAATACTAACTTAAATCAGCCTATCACTTCTGGCTGCTTTAAGTTATATTTTTTTTCACATTTCAACTATGAGAAAGAAACCTTCCAAGTTTTTAAAAGCCCCAATTCTCCTTTGTTTTTACTTTTTAATTTCTTTTCAGGCCATAAATTCCCAGAATGTTGTCTGGGAAAAAGCCAGTCCTGGGAAAAGGGTACTTTCTAAAAATGGTGCAACCTCTGAAGTATATAGTCTTAAGCAGAATGCTTTTGAACAAAAGCTAACGTCTATATCTGCCTATCAACCTATAATGCTAGGTTTTCCGGTTGACAATGGTAAGCTGTTGGAGTTTCGCATTAAAGAGACAAATACAATGCATCCAGATTTAGCGGAGAAATTCCCTGATATTAAGAGCTATCGAGGCATTTCAACAGATGGGACCAATAAATCAATTGCGTTTACATATTCTTCTAAGTGGGGTTTCAAAGGGGTTTTTGAAAGTGATTTGCACGAAAAAAGAGAGATTAGGAATTTGGGGAGTGCACTTTATGAGTTTGTGGTTAATTCTGCCTTAAATGATGACGCTACATTTATATGCGAAATGGAGGACTATTTAAGGCCAAATAGTTTTGCAAGTGGAATTTTAGATAGAGATGTAGATGATGGGAACCTCAGAAGATATCGTTTAGCGCTTTCAGTGAGTGGGGATTATTCTCAGGTGTTCCTGGATGGTTCGGAAGTGGACGATAGCGAAAGAAAAGCGAAGGTCATGCAGGCGATGGTAAATTCCGTGAACAGATTAAACGGTATTTTCGAACGTGATTTTGGCATTACCATGCAGTTAATTGCCAATTCTGATGCCTTAATATTTCTAAATCCTTCGACCGACCCATTTACAAGCGGGATCAGTTTAAGAAGCCAATTGGTAAGTACTTTAAATAATGAGCTTTCCGACAGCGATTATGATGTAGGACATTTATTCCATAAAGAAACCAATAGAAAATATGGTAATGCCGGTTGTATTGCCTGTGTTTGTACCGATGGGCAAAAAGGGCAGGCCTATAGTGTTCATGGAAATCCAGATACCGACGATATGAATCTATTGGCGGCTCACGAGTTTGGTCACCAATTTGGAGCCTATCATACACAAAGTAGCAGAAACTGTAGAAGTGGTCTAAATAGCGAGGTAGAACCTGGAAGTGGTAGTACTATTATGAGTTATGCCGGTATCTGTGCGCCAGACGTACAACCCAGTTCTGATGATTATTTTAATTACACCAGTATAAGGGATGTAGCAATTTGGACAATTGACAATTCCAATTGTGCGGAATTAATACCAACTAATAATAATGCCCCAGTTGTTGTTGAAGGGGCAGATTATGTTATTCCGAGAAGTACAGCTTTTGTGTTGGAGGGAAGTGCTTCCGATCCTGACGGGAATGAAACATTGACCTATTGCTGGGAGCAAAACGACCCGGAAGACCCAAATAGTACAGTTTCTCCTATGTCCACCAATACTTTTGGACCAATGTTTAGATCTTTGCCACCAACCTCTGATAACAAAAGATACTTTCCTAGGTTGGACGATATCTTGGCCAATAACTTGAATACGACATGGGAAGTTCTCCCTTCAGTATCAAGAAGGCTAAATTTTGTTTTAACTGTAAGGGACAATGATTTAATTGGGGGGCAGGTAGCAGCAGATGCAATTGCTGTTGATGTAGATGCCAATGCAGGACCCTTTAATGTTACTTCTCAGGCAGATAACACCGAAGTATGGACGGTAGGGGATGCTGTTACTGTTACCTGGGATGTGGCTGGGACAAATTTATCACCGATAAGTACTGAACAGGTGGAGATATTATTGTCAATCGATGGAGGGGCCACATTTTCATCCAGTTTGTTAATTACGGATAATGATGGAGAGGAAACCTTTAATTTACCTGATGTTGAAGCTACATCAAGCGCGCGGATAATGGTCAAGGCCGTTGATAATGTGTATTTTGCAGTCAATCAGGAAGAGTTTGCGATCCTAAAATCGGAATACGCAATTTTATCAGGTGAAACTCATGTTGACGCATGTAATTCTGAAGACGCCATATTTAATTTGGAATATAAAACTTTCCTCGAATTTGAGGAAGAGGTGGGTATTTCAGCCTCTAATTTACCAACAGGAGTTAATGCCACGTTTTCCGTAGATACATTCAGCGGAACGCATTTGGATGGTACCCCTTTTATCGTAACCTTATCAGGATTAGAAGGACTGGATACAGGAACCTATAACTTCTCTGTTGATGGTCTGTCTGGAACTTCCAATATTGTTAAAAATATTAATCTTCAATTTACTATATATACAGCGAATACGGTTGCAATAAATTTGGTTTCACCTATTAACGATGCTACTTCAGAGGCATTAGAAGTGGATTTGATTTGGGATGAAGATGCCAATTCAGTGTCATATCAGGTACAAATTGCAACTGATGATACCTTTGTTGATGTTATTGAAGACTTTGTTACAAATGAAACTACATTTCAGCCTTCAGGCTTGGAAGGCAACCAAAAATATTATTGGAGGGTAAAGTCTTTTAACCCTTGTGGGTCTTCGGATTTTTCTCCAGCTTTCAATTTTTCAACGCGATGTATTGCACCAACCGATATTAGTTTGGTTTCAACAGAAATTGAATCTATTGAAATAACATGGGAGGATGCATCAAGCACTTCCTCATGGACGGTGGAGTATGGTTTGGCAGGCTTTACATTGGGTACCGGGATTGTGACTCAAGTAAATCAAAAGCTATTTAAAGCGGAGAGTTTAGCATCTGGAACAAAGTATGATTTTTATGTATCCGGAGATTGCAGTGTTGGGGGCAGTAGTACGTACCTTGGACCATATAGCGTTTATACAAAATCGGACTATTGTGCAGGAGACCTCTTTTATGATTCGGGCGGAGCAGACGGCAATTATGAAGACAATGAAAGTATTACAACCCAAATTGCCCCAGATAATGAAACAGATAGGGTTAGGGTGTTCTTCAATACCTTCGACGTGCATAGTGGATTTGATTATTTGTCAGTGTACAGTGGAGAGGATAATACCGGAAGTTTTTTAGGGGCGTTTACTGGTTCTGAGTTAGTGGGTCAAGAATTTGTATCTACACATGATTCTGGTGCGCTAACATTTGTATTTACTTCAAACAGTTTTTTAAACTTTAGTGGTTGGGATGCAACCGTTTTTTGTGAGGAAAAACCAAATTGTTTTGAGCCAGTTGATTTTACTGCATCTGAAATAAAAGGAGATGAAGCTAGCTTTGTATGGACGGGAGTTGGTGACGAAAATAGTTGGGAATTGGAATATGGGCTGGACGGTTTTTCTCAAGGAAATGGTACAAAAATAACTGTTAATGAGGAGTTGGTAACAATTTCAGATTTAATACCTCTGACGGCCTACGATATTTATATCAGAACAATTTGTGATGTTGGTGGATTTAGCGAAACTGTAGGCCCATTGAAAATAACAACCACTGAATTGTGTTCAACGCCTTCAAACCTGCGTATTACTAGCTTCACTAACGACACGGCAAACGCCGAATGGGATAATTTGAATAATGACGTTTCTAGTTGGGAATTAGAGTACGGTGATTTTGGATTTGTTCAAGGGACAGGAACTTCCCAGGTCGTAAATGAAACAAATGTTGCAATTACTGGTCTGTCATCTAATACTCAGTATCAAGTATACGTTAGAGCTAGTTGTGAGGCTGAGGGGGATGGATTTAGTGATTGGATCGGCCCAGTCGATTTTACTACTTCCCTTGACTATTGTGGTGGAGATAGGTTTTATGATTCTGGGGGTCCAAATGGAAATTATGCCAATCGGGAAAATACCTTGACCACAATTCATCCGAATACTTTAGACGAAAGAGTAAGGGTAATGTTTAATAGTTTCTTGGTGGAAACTTGTTGCGATCGCTTACGAATTTTTGATGGGCCTGATGCCCAGTCTCCTTTAATAGGGACATATACTACTAATCCCGGTACAATCGTCTCGTCCCATGAGAGTGGTGCATTAACGTTTTTGTTTACCTCAGATGGTAGTGTTACAAGAAGTGGCTGGGAAGCTACGGTAATCTGTGAATCAAAACCCAACTGTTTAGCACCAACTAATTTCAGCTATGGCAATTTGGAAGCAAAACAAGTGAGTTTAGATTGGCAACAGGCAGATAGTGAAACTAGTTGGACTGTTGAATATGGTGTGGCAGGTTTTGTTTTGGGAGAAGGAAACGAAGTGACCTCAAATACCACAAGTAAAATATTAACTGAATTGACACCAGAAACAAGTTATGAAGTTTACATTAAGGCAAATTGTACCGAAGGTGGATTCAGTGATATAGTAGGGCCTCTAAGGTTTACAACGCCTGTGGCTTGTTTTGTTCCTCAAAATGTTAACATAACAGCAGTTAGCACAACTAGTGCTGACATTACATGGGACAATGGTACAGGCAATGAAAATGAATGGGAGATTGCTTACGGTGTACGGGGATTTCAATTGGGTAATGGAACTCGCTTGGTAGTTGCAGAAAACGAAGAAACTCTTGAAGGTTTGATCTCTAACACTGAATATGATGTTTATGTCAGGGCCAATTGCGCTGATGACGGGTACAGCGATTGGTCATTTGTAAAGACTTTCAAAACAGACTGTGAATCGTTGCTTGCGCCTTATACAGAGAGTTTTGTTACTACCAACGTCATCCCAGATTGTTGGGAGCAGAGCAGTAATGGAAACTGGAGTTTCAATACCTTTGCCAGTTCGGGAGCGTCCAATGTGCAGGATAGGAATCCTTTACGGAATTCCAACTATGCTTGGTTAGATGGGTCTTATAGTGCATCTAACGGTGATTATATATTATATTCGCCTTGGGTGGATATCTCGTCCTTAACCCTACCGGCTGTAACTTTCTCTGCTTTTAGTAAGAATATTATTAATGAAGTTTACAACACCCTATATGTTACTTTGCGAGACTCGAATGGGGTTGCATTTGAAGATATCATTGTAGTTGACGGAGATACGGGTATTTGGAAAGATTTTGTAATTGACTTAAGTACGTATGCGCTAACATCAAATGAAATTCAGGTAGCCTTTAAGGTTCGTTTAAACACCCAAAGTAGCAGTAAGCGATATAATGATATCTTGGTCGATGAGGTTAGTTTTGATGAGTTGCCATCATGTACTAATCCTATAAATCCAGTAATTACGAATATTTCGGGAAAATCTGCAGAATTCTCGTGGGAGGCTACAGATGATGAAACCAATTGGGAAATACAATATGGCTTTGCTGGATTTACATCAGGTGAGGCCCTGACTGTGTTTACTACAACTACTACTTATGAGTTTAGCAATTTGGAGCCCGAGAGAGCTTACGACGTTTACGTAAGGGCTGTTTGCGATATAGGTAATGCTAGTGAATTTATTGGACCTGTTAGGTTTACTACAACAGAATTATGTCCAAGGACTACCAACTTCAATTTTGTTTCCTCAACAACTTCCACAGCGTCACTTTCATGGGATGATTTACCAGATACTTCAGGTTGGGAGGTAGAATATCATACAAATTTCTTTACTCCGGGAATTGGAACTGGTACCACTCAGATGTCTAGTACAAATTCAATTAATTTGGAAAACTTATCACCTGATACCTTCTATTATGCCTATTTAAGAAGAAATTGTGGGGAGGAAGATGGTTATAGTGACTGGATGGGCTATATTACGTTTCGTACTCAAATATCCTGTTTTGTTCCTACAGGGTTAAGGTTTACCGATGTCACTAAAAACAGAGCTACAATCTTATGGGATGACAATGAGGATGTAGAGGAATGGGAAGTTGAATATCATACAAGTTTCTTTTCACCCGGAAATGGAGTTGGTGTAACGATCACTTCAACGACTAATACATTAGATATTGAAAACTTAACTCCCAGTACACTTTACTATGTTTTTTTGAGAAGTAATTGTGGAGCCGAAGATGGGTATAGTAGGTGGGCAAGTTATATAGCTTTTAGGACACCTTTAAGTTGTGCTGTTCCAACAGGATTTGTAGCCAAAGATATTACCAAGAATAGTGCCGTGCTGGAATGGGATAATGCAAGTGATGCCACAGAGTGGGAGGTTGAATACCACACAAGTTTCTTTTCACCCGGAAATGGAGTGGGAGCTACTGTAACCTCAGCAACCAATTCAGTATTGGTGGAAAATTTGTCACCCTTTACAAATTATTATGCATATGTGAGAAGTAATTGTGGAGCGGAAGACGGTTACAGCGCTTGGACGGGTTATATATTTTTCAGAACGCCATTGAATTGTGCGGATCCAGTAGGGTTTGTTGCTACGGATATTACAAAAAACAGTGTCATGTTACAGTGGGAAAACAATAGCGGCGCTGAAGAATGGGAAATAGAATACAACCCTGGATTCTTTACCCCGGGTATTGGTGTTGGTACAGTTATAACTACTACATCTACTCAACAAGAGTTGCAAAACCTATCCCCTGACACGAGTTACTATGCTTACATTAGAAGTAATTGTGGTGTAGATGACGGATTTAGTAATTGGATTCGTTACGTTTTTAGAACTGAAATATCCTGTAATATACCTACTGGAATTCTAATTTCTAATATTACCAGCAGCGCCGCAACAATGGAATGGGCCAACAGTAGTGACGCCAATGAATGGGAAATTGAATACAGTACTACAGCTTTTAGCCCTGGAACAGGTGTAGGAACTCAGGTTACCACCACCTCAAATTCATTAACCATTGATAATCTCCAGCAGGATACAAGGTATTATGTTTATTTCCGAAGTTATTGTGGTTTAGATGACGGTTATAGTAACTGGGTGGGCTATTATTCATTCAGAACCTTAGTGTCCTGTAGTGCGCCAACTGGATTTAGGTTGAATAGCGTTACTAAAAATAGTGCTTCAATAGAATGGAATAACAGTAGTGATACAAGCGAATGGGAAATAGAATACCATACCTCATTTTTCTCACCGGGTAATGGAGTGGGAACTGTGGTTTCAGCAACATCAAATGTTTTTACCATAGAAAACCTATCTCCGGATACTTTGTACTATGCATATTTAAGGAGCAATTGTGGGTCAGGTAATGGTACAAGCAATTGGGTAGGCTCTGTTTGGTTTAGAACTCAGGAATCCTGTGCAAGGCCTAACGGGTTTTCGGTAAGTTCACTAACTAAAAATACAGCGACGTTGCAGTGGGATACGGATACTAATGTCAACGAATGGGAAATAGAATACTATCCTGGTTTCTTCAGTCCTGGTTCTGGGGTTGGAGCACTTTCCACTGCTATAACCAATCAAATAGAGTTACAGGACCTCTCTTCTGATACGCTTTATTATGCCTACGTTAGAGGTGATTGTGGTACCGATGATGGCTATAGCGAATGGGCGGGTTACATTACCTTTAGAACCCAAGTTTCTTGTAACATCCCAACTGGATTTGTAGTGACCAATATAACCCAGAATACAGCATCCTTAAATTGGACAAATGGAGCTGATGCCGATGAATGGGAAGTAGAGTATAATACAGCTCCTTTTACTCCAGGGATAGGCGCAGCCACCAGTGTAAGCGCATCATCCAATACATTGCTTTTGGAGTCGCTTACACAAGATACACCGTATTACGTTTATTTAAGAAGTAATTGCGGTGATGAGGATGGCTTCAGCCGTTGGGTAGGGCCGATTAGTTTTAGGACGCTAATATCCTGTCCGGCACCCACTAATTTTAACGTGATCGGTTTAACGGATAATAGTGCGTCTTTAACTTGGGATGATGATGAGAATGCAGAAGGTTGGGAAATAGAGTATAGCACGGCACCATTTGTGCCTGGCAACGGAACTCTGGTAACTTCAATATCAAATTTGGTTAATCTGGATAACCTTGATTCAAGTACTACCTACTATGCTTCTTTAAGAAAGGATTGTGGTGAGGATGACTTCAGTAATTGGACACAGCAAATAAGCTTTACTACACTATGTGATACAGGTTCGGATAGTGATAATTTATTGGTAAACGGTAGTTTTGAGTGTGGCTATTTATCACCATGGACTGTAAGTGGTACTGCAGCTTTTTCTGGCTGCAGTTATAATTTTACCGTGTTAAATAATTCTGGTTCAATTTGTTCTATTGTAAACGAAGTGGTTCCTACTGACGGGAATTATGCGGCATTTACGTCGTTTGATGGTCAGGCCGGTTACGTATATATACTTGAGCAAAGAATTGACGTTCCTGCAGATATTGGTAGTGCAGATGGTGCCATATTATCTTTTGATTTTAAGGTAAATTATCAAATGACCTATAATAATCCAACTCAAGAAAGGATTTTTGAAGCAAGGTTTACCGACTTAAGCGGTGTGCAATTATTTCAAGTTGAGGAAATACGATTTGGATTAGATCCAGCTATTGGTCAAATAGAAAGTTCGTTCAGTGAAGATATATTGGCAAGTTTAAATGCGTATGCAGGGGAAACGATAGTGTTAAGTTTTACGGCATTCGTCCCTGAGAGTAATACGGGGCCTTCGAAAGCATTAGTGGATAATGTTTCATTGATCATTGAGGAATCGCTTTCAAGTTCACAAAATGGCCTAGGAAATAAAGATTTACTGGTCTACCCAATACCAAATAATGGTGAATTTATAGTGGAAAACAAAGCTGTAGGGTTAATCGAAACTATTCAGGTTTTTGATGTATCCGGAAGACTGATAAAAGATGAGAAGCTCAAAAAACCATTACGGAAGGCAAATGTAAGTCTACAAAATGCGGATGCAGGATTCTATTATGTTATTGTTGGAATAGAAGGTTCCAAGTACACAAGAAGAATAATTGTAGATTAAGAACTCTAAAAAAGGGGCATTTGGGTTGGAGTGCTCCTTTTTTATGTTTTTAGGTCGAAAAGCAAAAGAGAGAATTCATTCCCTTAATTGAAGACTTTTTAATAACCTCCAAAAAATGGAAAATATCATTGCAGACGAATAGGTATTTGAATATACCTTAGAACCCCGAAGTTGGAAGTGGGATATATTTTAAATTTTCCGTAAATTTATTTTGGAAACTGAAATCGGAAACTGTGGTGAAGCCCAACGTAAAAATCAGGAAAATGAAGCTATTGCGTTTTGGACGGGATTTTAAGCCGGACGAACGTGTCATCCTAAGGGACTACCTAGCTATAGAACGCACCCGTTTGGCAAACGAAAGAACATTGTTGTCGTATATAAGATCTTCCTTGTATTTATTGATAGGCAGTATTGCTTTCTTTCAGTTAAAGGAATTCCCGAATTTCAAATATTTAGCCCTTGCGTCTCTCGTGTTTAGTGCCCTGTTCTTTATCATTGGTGTTTTTAGATTTACCACCTTAAAGCGAAGTTTAAAGCGCTTGTATTATATGACTGAGGATTTGGAGAATAAGGATTAAATACTATTGATTTCTTAGAAATAATAGTTTTTTACCATTTTTAAGTTCTATGAAAATAGTGTCATTTTTAATGAGCCTTAACGATTTTCTTTCTTTTCGTTTTTCAAAAATCAATCTGTAAAGAATAATGTTTTCGTCGTCATCGGTAAATAAAGAATCCACTTTTTTTAAAGGGCCAAATTTATGAGACCTCACTTTGTTAACAAGAGTATTTGGATTAATACTATTTTCCGTTTTTATAACAGCTCCCAAGCCATTTTCTCTATTTCCTGAATATTCATAGAAATAGCCAACATTTATTAATAAATCATTTCGTTGATCTAGTTTTATGCGCGTAAACCCAAATTTTTCTTTTGGTGCATGAGGGTCAATGAAATCATAGTCATAATAGTGAGCGGCAGGACAACTAAATAAGATAAAACAGATTAAAACTAAGGATGATGTTCTTAGGTATCTCATTATTCAGAAATTAAATAATTATAAAAACTGCTATTGAGTTCATTCAAAACTTCAGGAATAACCTCTACATAAGATTTTGTTTTATAAATGACTTTCCCATTTTTGAAAAATTCTGCTCCATTTTTGAGGTCGAAAGGCTTCCATCCCATATCATATTTGCTGTTGACTTTGGTCTGAATTGATAGTGGTTCAAACTTGTATTGCCCCGTTTTAAAACTAATTTTGATGGTGAACCTCAAGTGCAAATGGCGTTTGTCAACTTTAATAGCGTTCTCTTTTAAACTGGTCATTTGAATATGGTGATTTTCAATTTTGCTATTGATAACCTTATCAGGGTTTTTATAGGTGGCTTTGATCCAGTTGAGGGTTTTGCTATATAATTCTGTTTCTGAAAGACTGTCCACTTGAACAACAACATGTTCAGGTGTCAAACCATTTTTGGTGAAGGTGAATCTGGTTTGGGTATAAGAGGCGTTACTGAATATTAAAAATGTAATAATAAATGTACTCCTCATCGTTATAAATTTTAAATTAAAACCCTAAAAAACTGCTTCAAAAAAAGATTGCTCTAAGACATAAAAACGTTATAATTAAATATTCCTTAGTTGCCTATTTATTGCAATAGCATCGTTATTTTATCCCAAATATTTTGGTTGACGGGAATACCATTTTTTAAGTTTTCAGATTTTCTGAGCAAACTTCGTTCTCCTGGATAATATGTTTTATCATCAGGATGTATGGGTTCCACATTATGAGTATAATCAATAATTTCATTTATTAATTTTTCTTGTAAAGTCGTATCATTAAAAACTTCGGGATAAATACATAGATATACTTGAGAAATCCCAGTTTCTATTTCGTTTAAGCTAATTCTATAGGTAGAATTTCCTGCTGATAATAACGTAGCCAGCATATCTAAAACTATAGAAAGCGCTGAACCTTTCCAGAAGCCTATTGGTAATCCACGTTCTTTTTTTGAGATTTTTTCGGGATCTTTAGACAGTGTGTCGTTTTCGTCCCAACCGCCATAAAAGGGTAGCTTTTCTCCCTTTAGCTTATAGTCATTTATCTTTCCAAATGAAAACTGGGATATGGCCATATCCAAAACGATATTCCCATTTTTATGAGGAATAGAAACAATAAAAGGGTTGTTACCTATACGGCTATCTTTTCCTCCCCAAGGAGGCATGTTAGGTTGGGTGTTTGTAAAAAGTATGGAAATGCAACCAGCATCCGCTGCCTGGTTGCCATAACTTCCTCCCCTCATCCAGTGATTGGTGTTGCGCAAAGCTACCAAGCCTATACCGTATTTCTTGGCAAGCTCCGTAGCTCTATTTGTGCAGGTTATAGCATTGACCACTCCAGATCCAAAGTTGCCGTCCCATCGTTCTATACTGCCAAAAGCTTCTGCTTTTTTGGCTTGGGCATTTACGTTAATGATCCCTTTTTCTATGTATTCAATGAAAAGTGGTACGCGATTTATTCCGTGGGAATTCACACCAATCAAGGTGCTTTCAGTGTGCGTTTCGGCAATTAATCTTGCATTCTCTTCGGTAAACCCGTATTTCAGAAGTAGTTTACATAATGTATCCTGCATTTCATTTGCCGAAACCCGTATGATGTTTTCTGTCACTTTGATGAAAATTTATGGTGCATTAAGAATTAATCAAAATACAATGCCTACAAGTTACGATATATAGACCGTAAAACGAAAAGCCCCAGATTCCTCCGGAGCTTTTCAATTTTTGTTTTAGAAGTTAATCTATTTCTTAATCACTTTCACATTCATCTCCTCTACCTTTTTATCAGAAAGTGGGGAAGGGGAGCCAAACAATAAGTCTTCACTGGTACCAGTTTTTGGGAAGGCCATCACTTCGCGTATCGAGGCTTTTTTCTCTAAAATCATCATCAAGCGGTCCACACCCCAAGCAATACCCCCATGTGGTGGCGCGCCATAATGAAAGGCCTGGTACATGGTGCCAACACTTTTTAGCATTTCGGCTTTATCGTAGCCCATGTTTTTGTAAGTGGCTTCTAAAATTTCAGGTTTGTGAGCACGCACCGAACCACCGCCAATTTCGTAACCGTTCAAGATTAAATCGTATTGTTGTGCAATGATGCTTCCAATCTCATCTTCTTTGCCGTTCATGTGCTTTTCAATATCCTGAACCGCTGGCATCGAAAAGGGGTTATGGGTAAAAGTCCAGTTGCCTTCCTCGGTTTTTTCAAACATTGGGAAATCCACCACCCAAGCAGGTCGTAACTCTTTGGGGTTAATGAGTTTCAACATACGCCCCAATTCTTGTCGTACTGCATCCAAAGCCTTATTGGCCGTGGCATAATCCGATGCGGAAAAGAATACAATGTCGCCCACTTCGGCCTTAGTGGCCTTAATGATATTTTCGGCAATGGTTTCGCCTAAAAATTTAATGATAGGCGATTGTAAATCGTTTTCATTCACTATGATATATGCCAATCCTCCCAGGCCATGGTCCTGGGCAAGGGCGGTTAATTTCTCAATTTGCCCTTTAGATAGACGTTTGTTGCCTTGTTCCTTTGCAGATACTTTGATGCATTTTACGATACCGCCCTCATCAATAGGTTTACTAAACACTTGGAAAGTGGTGTCCTTTACAATGTCAGTGATATCTTTTAATTTCAGGCCAAAACGTAAATCAGGCCTATCGCAACCGTAGAAGTCCATCGCCTCTTTATAGGTGAGTACTTCAAACGGACGTAAAATCCATTTTTTGCCATAGATGGTGTTGACAATCTCATTAAAGAGTTTGGTGTTCAAATCAATGATTTGTTGCATGCTGGCATAGGCCATTTCAATATCCAATTGGGTAAATTCCGGCTGTCGGTCGCCACGGGAGTCCTCGTCCCTAAAACAGCGTGCAATCTGGAAATACTTTTCATAACCACTCACCATTAAAATCTGCTTGAACTGCTGAGGTGCCTGTGGTAACGTATAAAACGACCCGGCTTTTTTTCGTGTTGGCACGATAAACTCTCGTGCCCCTTCGTCAGTTCCCGCAGTTAAAATTGGGGTTTCAATTTCCAGGAATTCCTGCTCGTCCAGCATATCGCGCATCAGTTTAATCACCTTATGGCGATGCACGATGGCACGGCGCACATCATCATTCCTGTGGTCTAAATATTTATATTGAAAACGAACCGTTTCATTGGATTTATGAGCCCTTTTAATTTCAAAAGGCAAGGTTTTGGCCAAGTTTAAAATCTCTAATGCCGAAGTTTCCATTTCGATGGTACCCGTTCTTAGCGAAGGGTTATAGTCATCGGGGTTACGCCTTACCACTTCACCGGTAACCATAATGACCGATTCTGGTTTTAGTTTCACCAATTCGTCTAGGTTGGGGAAAGATTCCCTGCTTAATCGCACTTGGAAAATTTCATGACTAGAATCGCGCAAGTCAATAAACATCAACTCTCCGTGGTCGCGAACGCTGGATACCCAACCGGCTAGGGTCGCTTTTTTCGAAATCGAGGCCTCGCTTAAATCTGAAGCTTTGTGTGTGCGGTAGCGTTCCTTGATAACCATTGGGATTTCAGGCATCACATCGTCGTCGTAGGCTTTTTGCTCTTGGCTTTTGGCGCGCGATGCTTGGGCGCTAGATGTCTCGGTGAGATTGCTTTTAGCTCCTTCACCGGATAATTCATCCAAAATTCGCTGACGAATCACTTTTCCTGATGCCCCCTTTCCAATAATACCAATCACTTTGCCGACTAAAATTCCAGCTTTGCCTTGATTTCCGGCCTTTATATCATTGGCAATCGCTTCATTTTCAGTAATTACTTTTTTTATGGCATCATCGATCTGTGTATCCGAAATGGTATTGTCCTCAAAATATTTATTGTAATCGAAAGTGCGGTCTTTCAGATAGGCCGTAATCGCGTTTTGTACCAAAACCGAAGTGACTTTTTCTTCCTTAAACAGTTGAAAGATTTCAATCAAATGTTCAATGCGATGGATATCCCCATAGTCTTCCGCACCAATATTGTTCACCAAGGTTTTCGCCACAAAAGATGGGTCGTTGATGACTTTATTAATGGTTATAAACGTCTCAGAACGCAGGGAATCTGCGGTAAAGAATTTGGCATCTTGAGGCAAAACGCCACCGCCGATTAGAATACGTTCTACCGCAAAAGGCAGGGCAGAAGTGTCCACATCGATACGTTCAATGGCGTTTTTGATATTCACAAAAGGCAAATCGGGTTCGGAAATAAAACGGTAATCCGCCTCAAATTCCTTTTTCCGCATGGTTTTGGTCTGCTTCAAATCCGCATCAAATAGCACCGTGGTTTGATCAGGTCGAAACTCCTTGTGCTCCAAGAAATAGTTGAGCTGTTTTTCAACCTCTTCTTTTAAGGCATCCACCATAAATCGGAAGGAGTTGAGGTTTTTGATTTCCGTACGCGGATTTAAGTTGTAATCCCGCTTTCTTCGTAGTGACACCGACACATCGGATTTAAACTCGCCCTTTTCAAGATTTGCTTCTGAAATCCCTAAATTTTGAACAATACGCTGAATGTACTGCGCATAAATCGAAGCATCTTCAATATGACGAATACACGGTTCGGTAACAATTTCAATTAAAGGCACACCTGCCTTATTGAAATCCACCAAAGAGATATTTTTCTCGTGCATCAATTTAGCTGCATCTTCCTCAATATGCACCTGGGTTAAATTCACCGTAAATTGCGACCCGTCATTTCTAAAACATGATACCTGCCCATCAGGGATTATCGGATGATGGAACTGTGTGATCTGAATATTCTTTGGGTTATCCGGATACTCGTAATGCTTTCGGTCCCAAGAAATTACCTCGTTTTCAAAAGTAGATTTTACGGCTTTTCCAAAATAAATCGCTTTGGTAACAGCCTCCTTGTTTATGGCCGGAAGCACACCCATTTGTCCGGTACAAACTGGACAGATATGTAGATTTGGTGTCTCCGTTTCCTCATTTGGGCAGGAACAAAACAACTTGGTTTTCGTATTCAGGCGCACGTGGGTTTCCAGTCCGATAACCAGTTCCAGTTCGTGCTTTTTTAACAGCTCATTTAATTGTTCCAGTTCCATTATATCGTATCTTTTAAGAAGTTAGCAAACTTCAAAACAAGTGCGTCGTTTCTTTTTGAAGCGGTGATTTGTAGTCCGGTTTCTGTGCCCTGAGGTACGGTTAATGTCGGTAGTTGCCCTAGGCTAAATCCAACGGTATAAGCATCAGAAAGGTACATCGCCAATGGGTTTTTTAAACTATCCCCAATTTTCGGTGGGGTACTTGGAGTTACCGGCGATAATATCACATCCACTTCCTCAAAATCTTTTTCAAAATTTTCCGAAATGGCATCTCTCAATGCCAGTCCCTTCAAATAAATCTCATCTGAAAACCCTTGAGACAATACTTGGTTGCCTCCAACAATTCGCCGTTTGGTTTCTTCCGAAAAATTCTCGGAACGGGTTACCGAATAAGTTTCTTTTAGGTTATCGGCCTCAATCCGATTGCCATAATTGGTGCCGTCCAAACGGGAAAGGTTGGATGCGGTTTCGGCCATAGCTAAAGTATAATAAGTCGATACCAAAGTATTCGATTCAAAAAAGTCCAAGGCTTTTACTTCGATACCTTTTGCTTTTATTTTTTCGATGACAGCTAAAAAATCAGCTTTAATTTTGGCGTCAATAGCTTCACTTTCAATAAAGTTTTTGAAATAGCCAACGGTTTTTACGTCATCTGAATTTGAAATACTATCTTCTGAAATGTCTTCTGATTCAAAAGTTGTTTGGTCCTTAACATCACGACCGCTCATCACATTCAACACAATACGAATATCCTCAATGGTTTTAGCAATCGGTCCCACACAATCCGTGGATGAGGCATAGGCCATCAAGCCGTAACGTGAAATGCGCCCATAAGTGGGTTTCAAACCGTAAACCCCATTATATCCAGCCGGTTGACGTACGGAGCCTCCGGTGTCGCCCCCAATGGAAAACACCGTAAAATCCTTGGCCACATTTACGGCAGAACCACCACTGGAACCGCCACCCACCAACTCGGGGTTTTTGGCATTTTTCACCGCCCCAAAAATGGTGTTTTCACTGGAAGACCCATGGCCGAAGCTATCGCAATTTTCCTTTACTATTGGAATTGCCCCGGCATCCAATAATTTTTGAATAGCAGTTGCAGTATATGCCGATTTATAATTTTTCAATAAATCCGAACTGGCTGTAGTCAAAGTGCCTTGCACCATGTAAACGTCCTTAATGCCAAAGGGAATACCTTCCAACAAACCAATGGTTTCGCCATTGGCAATTTTGGCATCCACTTTTTTGGCTAAATCCAAAGCCATGTCGTCCAATAAGGAATTCACCGTGTTATGGGAGTTGGGCCTTAAAGCTTCCAGTTTTTCCTGAACCAAAGCAGTGCAGGTGATGTCCCTGTTCACCAATTGCTGATGAATATGTCGTATCTGCGAATCCATACCTAAGCGTCAATTACTTTTGAAACTACTAAATAGCCGTTCTTTTCCTTTGGAAAGTTCTCGATAATAATGTCCCGCTCTTTCTCCGTGCTAGGAATCACCACGTCCTCTCTTAAATCGTCCAGAGACACCGCATTATGATGATGATTAAGGCCATTATTATTTGAAGTATCAGCATTTTTAATCACCTCAAATAATTTATTCACCGTTTCCGATGGCTTTGCACCTTTAATACTGGACAGTACGTCCACCGTCATAATTTTACCCATGGTTCAACTATTTAGATTAAAAAAAGCCTTCCGCTATTGGAAGGCTTTTCAATATTTTTAAACAATAACCTTCCTCTCCTAGCGTGTAGGATTATTGAAATTATTATTGTTATTGTTGTTTTTCATTGTGTTTATTGGCTTCAAAGATATGTAAATAATTGTAGTCTGCTCAATTTAATTTGCCCGCGATTTCACTATTGCCAATTTCACAAAAAAAATGATTTTAATTTTAAAGTTTTGAAAGGAATACAAGTAATTGTTCTTTTTAAATTAAACTAAAGGCATAATAAATTGTTAGTAAGAGTTGAAGGACTTAGAGGTTTTAAGTATTTATTAAGTATGTCTTCTACTAAATAAATTTAACACTTTTCTTGCATGATCAAATTGCACAAGTCTTCCGCTAAGGAACCGGATCGTAACCTGAACCACCCCAAGGGTGGCAACTAAAAATACGTTTTATTGATAGCCAGGCTCCCTTAAACAAACCATGCTTTTCAAGGGCTTGCTTAGAGTAATTGGAGCAAGTAGGTTGATATCTGCAAGTAGAGGGTGTAATCGGGGATATCAACGTTTGATAGACTTTGATAAGGAACAGGAAGGGTGCTATTATTACTTTTTTGAACACTTTGATCGTCATTCCTACGAAGGCAGGAAGCTATTTTAGGATTATATGGATTCCGCATTAAGTGCGGAATTACAGAAATGTTTAATTTAAGCTGAAGGTCGTCCCGTCTTTGCCGTCTTTTAAAACGATGCCAACAGCGGCAAGCTCATCACGGATTTTATCCGATAGGGCAAAGTCTTTATTGGCTCGGGCTTCTTGCCTCAGTTTTATCAAAACCTCAACAGCTCCGGACAGTTTATCCGTACCGCTGTCACCATTAGTATGGTTTTCCAAGCCAAGGATGTCAAAGGCAAAGGTTTTTATGGTTTCAGAAAGAGTGGCTAAATCCTCCGCTGAAATGGTAGCATTCCCATCTTTAATTTGGTTGATAAACTTAACGCCCTCAAACAAATTGGCAATAAGAATAGGGGTGTTGAAATCATCGTTCATGGCATTGTAGCAGGATTGTTTCCAAACCTCGACATCAATGGATGATGTTGATGTAGGCCTTAAATTATCCAAAAGATTGATAGCATCCATCAATTTCATAAACCCTTTTTCACTGGCTAGCAGGCCATCATCAGTCAAATCCAGAACGCTACGGTAATGGGCTTGGGCTACGAAAAACCGTATTACTCCCGGTGCAAAAGCTTTACTGAAAAAGTTGTTTTCTCCAGACAATAATTCATGCGGGTTAACAGTATTTCCAGTAGATTTTGACATTCTGGCGCCATTCAATTCCAACATGTTGGCATGCATCCAATAGTTCACCGGCGAACATCCTTTGGCGGCTTCGTTTTGTGCGATCTCACATTCATGATGCGGAAACTTTAAATCCATACCGCCACCATGTATGTCAAACTTGTCGCCCAAATATTTGGTACTCATGGCCGTGCATTCTAAATGCCAACCCGGGAAACCATCACCCCATGGAGATGGCCAGCGCATAATATGTTGGGGCTCAGCTTTTTTCCAAAGTGCAAAATCCTGAGGATTTCTTTTATCGCTTTGGCCGTCTAAAGTTCGCGTGTTGTGAATCAGATCTTCAAGTACCCTTTTGCTTAGCTTACCGTATTGGCTGGTTTCATTAAACTTGTGCACGTCAAAATACACAGAGCCGTTAATTTCGTAAGCGAAACCATTTTCTATGATTTTACTTATCAATTCAATTTGCTCAATAATATGCCCGGTTGCGGTAGGTTCAATACTAGGAGGGAGGAAATTGAATGTATTTAATACATCATGAAAATCTACCGTATACTTTTGAACGACTTCCATGGGCTCAATTTGTTCCAAACGTGCTTTTTTGGCCACTTTATCTTCACCGGAATCCTCATCATTTTCTAAGTGTCCCGCGTCCGTAATATTTCTTACGTAACGTACTTTATAATCCAAATGTTTTAAGTATCGAAATACTATATCAAAGGACATAAACGTGCGCACATTCCCTAAATGCACATAGCTGTAAACCGTAGGTCCACAAACATACATGCCAACATGACCTTCGTTTATGGGTTTGAATACTTCTTTTTTTCCAGTAAGAGAATTATATATCTTGATGGGGTTAGATTGGTATAACTGCATTTGGTTTATTGATGAGTTATTCGTTTGGGACCGGATGTTTTTAAAATTGAGTATCTAACTTAATATAATCCAAAAACTCACGGCGCGTTGCCATATCTTTAAATTTTCCGCCAAATTCCGAGGTTACCGTGCTACTCTCTATGTCGCGAATACCTCTTGAATTTACGCAAAGGTGTTTTGCATCAATTACACAGGCCACATCTTTTGTTCCTAGCACTTCTTGTAGTTCTTTTACAATTTGAATGGTTAAGCGTTCTTGAACCTGCGGACGCTTTGCATAATAGTCCACAATACGGTTCATTTTAGACAGTCCAACCACAGTGCCATTAGAAATATAGGCCACATGTGCTCTACCAACAATTGGCAATAAATGATGCTCGCAGGTAGAATACACAGTGATATTCTTTTCTACTAGCATTTCACCGTATTTATATTTGTTTTCAAAAGTTGAGGCGCTTGGTCGTTTTTTGGGATCTAATCCACCAAAGATTTCGTTTACAAACATTTTTGCAACACGATTAGGCGTGCCTTTTAAACTGTCATCAGTTAAATCCAAACCAAGAGTTTCCATAATATGGCGCACATCATCTTTGATGATATCGATCTTTTCATCATTGGTCAATTTGAATGCATCGTTGCGCAATGGGGTGTTTTCGGAAGAACCAATGTGTTCATCTCCGAATGCATCAAAATCCTCTAAATTGTTATTGAACTTCATAATGATCAACTCAAAATTTAATTTGCAAAGATAAGCATTTCAATTTTCCTGCGCCTGGCCTAAGCAAATAATTAATATGGGGTTAGTCTCTATTGTTTTTCCCAAATTACACCAAAAAAATAAAAGCCTGAGAATTTCAATACTCAAGCTTTTAAAATTATATAGTGACAAAGTATCTTTATATGTTAAAACCTAAGGTTAACGTGATGTTAGAGTTCTGTCTATCTATTGTAGTGGTGTCAATTAATCCAACACTATACAATGGCATTTCGTCCTCCCTTTCCCATCTGTCGTAAGTAAGGTCCAATCGGGTATTGCCAAAGTTGTAGCCAAGACCCAATGAAAATCCGGTCAAATCGCCAATAGTTGTACCATTTTCATAAGGACTTTCTTCAAAGCGGTAACCGCCCCTAAAACTGAATTGCTTGTGTTTAAATTCACCTCCCAGTCTATAAGTGCTGGCATTGGTCAGTATATTGTCAATATCTGCATTCAAATCTGGAAAATCGGCATCAGGCCTTAGCTTGGCACTACCATAGTTTTTGCGGGAATAATCAAAGCTCACCAATCCAATATTGCCAAAAACATACGCACCACTGGCCGTAATTTTTGCTGGAGTTTGTAATCGGTAAGCTGGATAAATATTTACGACTTGAGGGTTGATGCTTTGTGTAAAGTCCTGTCCGCTGTCCACACCAGCGGTTCCAAGGAATTGGGTTGTTTCTTCTTCGATTCTATACCAAATAGGGGAATCGTAAGTTAAACCAACTCGGAATTCATCAGTCAATTTCAAAATGCCGCCTATCTGAAATGAAAACCCGGTACCAGTTGTTGCCAAGTTGTTTTCAAACTCCACGAAGCCTACATTGATATCGGAGGGAGCCGGATTAGGGTTGTTGGAGTTGTTTTCGAACAATAAGGTAGAGCGTTCAAAGTCTATAAAATGAGAATTGAAATTTGCTCCTAAATACAAATTATCCCCGTATTGAGCTGCAAGATTCACTGCAATCTTACCTGTATAGCCTTGGGAAATATAACTATAGTTATGGCTAAAATTGCCTTCAGTCATATTGATTAAATAGGCGGTGTTGCTATCATCATTTACCGCAGGTTCCAAAATAAACGATTCATAGCCCAAAAAGGCCTGCTGATGTGCAAAGCCGAAACTATTACCTATGTCAAAATAGGCTTCATCTAAAGTCTCGTCATCAAAGGATCTTATTTCACCGAACGGTTTTCCAACGGCATAGTCAAAAAAGTAACTGGCGATACTATTATTGAAATCTGCACTATTGGTATTTGTGCCAGCGGCAACCCAACTATCGTCAAAAGAATTTGTCCTGTCATAGGCAACCCCAATACTAAACTTCTTCCAAGGAGAATTACTGGTGTTTCTAAATACAAACGAAGCCCCGCCTTGAAGAATGTCGAAATGGGAATCGTTGGTAGTGCCCATCGTGCCAAAGTAGTTGGTATCATTATCAAATTCGGTGTTTCCTAGGGAAAAGGAGGCATGGCTTTGGCTAAACACTGCCGAACTGGCCGGGTTGATGCTTACCGCACTCATATCTCCGCCCAGTGCGCCAAAAGCACCGCTGAGTGCCCTAAAACGCGCTGTTCCTTGAATATTATCTTGAGAGTAACGCAAGGCATCACTTAATTCCTGAGCGTAAATCGTAGACATAGATAGCACACCTATGAACAGTAAATGGAGCTTTTTCATATCGAATGTTTTTTCTTAGTAATTTTTAGAATTAACGTCTTCTTCCGCCAGATGAACTTCTCGAGCTTCCTCCAGAGGATCCCCTTGAATAAGACCTCGAGCTACCTGAAGACGACCTTGAGTACGACCTATTGTTACTGCTGCTTGAGCGTCGACTATAACTAGAATTATTATTGCTTGAACTGCTACTTCCTCTAGAATACGTAGATGAACTCGTGCTTCTTCTAATAGGTGTTGAAGACCTTGATACGGTTGACGACGATCTATTTGTGGGATAAGCAGTCTGTCTTGAACTGCTGCGTCTTACCGTAGAATTTCTATTAATTGTTGTTGGCGAACTTGAACGCCTGTATGCGGTTGCAGTTCTTCCGGAATTGGAAGTTACACTGCTTCGTCGTGTGGAGCTATACCTTGATGATGGTGAGCTTATACTTGAACGTCTTGTCACAGCACTACTGCTTCTTCGGACATTGTTACTCGAACCTCTTCCATATAAGGAGCTACTGCCCCTTCTGCTATTATTGTATGCATAACCATTGTTAAATCTATTGCCACGGTAAATACCGTTCCAGCCCCAGCCGCCATTCCAGCCCCAACCGGCGTTCCAACCCCAGTTGTTCCAGCCCCAGCCACCATTCCAGCCCCAGTTGTTCCAGCCCCAGCCGCCCCAACGGTTCCAGCGGTTCCAGCCCCAACCGGCATTCCATCCCCAGTTGTTCCAACCCCAGCCCCAGCCAGCGTTAAACCATGGGTCCCAACCCCATCCCCAGTTATTCCAACCGTTGTCGATGTAGTTGATGACCACTCTGTCATTAGTGTCTCCCCAGCCGGCAAAGCCTTGGTAATCATTGTAAATAGTATCGTTTACAGCCAAGTTTTCGTCGGTGCTGTAATTGTCAATATCCGTGAAAATAGCACCATTGTCTGTTGCTATTTCGTATTCTTGGGCCTTATTTTTGAAGTAGTTATCGTAGTAGCCATTGTCGTTTCTGCCATTTGAGTTTATTTGAACAACAGGTTTTTCGTTTTCTTGAGTTGTAGTTTGAGTTGCAGGCTGAACTTGCGGTTCGCCATAAATACCATCATTGTCTACGCCAACATATTGATAGGACCCACAGGACACCAAAACGAAGAACAATCCGAGGATTGCCACGAATGGGAATTTGGTTTTGAAGTAGTCGTTAATTTTCATATCTCAAGAATTTTTATTGTTGAACATAGCAAAAAATAATTAGTTTTGCGCTACAATTTTTTTATTTAACATAGTCACAATATTTGTGCCAAAGAAGCGATATGAGCAAAAAATTGACGAGTAGGGCGGAGGATTATTCAAAATGGTATAACGAATTGGTGGTGAAGGCCGATTTAGCTGAGAATTCGGCAGTAAGGGGTTGTATGGTCATCAAACCATATGGCTACGCCATTTGGGAGAAAATGCAAGCAGAACTGGATAAAATGTTTAAGGAAACAGGGCACCAAAACGCCTATTTCCCGCTTTTTGTACCCAAAAGTTTGTTTGAAGCCGAGGAAAAAAATGCTGAGGGATTTGCCAAAGAATGTGCTGTGGTTACTCACTATCGATTGCAAAGCGACCCTGAAAAAGAAGGGAAGCTTCGCGTGGATCCTGAGGCGAAATTGGAAGAGGAGTTGGTAGTACGTCCGACAAGTGAGGCTATAATTTGGAACACCTACAGAAACTGGATTCAATCCTACAGGGATTTGCCTTTGCTTATTAATCAATGGGCGAATGTAGTGCGCTGGGAAATGCGTACCCGACTGTTTTTGCGTACTGCAGAATTTTTATGGCAGGAAGGCCATACGGCGCATGCTACCAAAGAAGAGGCTGTTGAGGAAACCAAATTGATGAATGGAGTGTACGCCAAGTTTGTTGAGAATTTTATGGCCATTCCTGTGATTCAGGGAGTGAAATCTGAAAGCGAGCGTTTTGCAGGTGCGGAGGATACCTATTGTATTGAGGCGCTAATGCAGGACGGAAAGGCGCTTCAGGCCGGGACTTCCCACTTTTTAGGACAGAATTTCGCAAAAGCTTTCGATGTGAAATTTGCTAACAAAGAAGGGAAACAGGATTATGTATGGGCCACATCTTGGGGTGTGTCCACCCGTTTGATGGGCGCTTTAATAATGACTCACAGTGACGATAACGGTTTAGTGTTGCCTCCAAACTTGGCACCTTATCAGGTAGTTATCGTGCCTATTTATAGAAATGACGAGCAGTTTGATGCCATTGCCGAAGTTGCCAAGGAAATTATGAATGATTTAAGGGATAGAGGGATTTCGGTGAAGTTTGATAAACGAGATACCTTAAGACCAGGCGCAAAGTTTGCACAGCACGAATTACAGGGCGTACCATTAAGGATAGCTATTGGTCCCAAGGATTTGGAAGATAAAACCGTTGAGGTGGCCAGAAGGGATACATTGTCCAAACAATCTGTGATTTTAGATAGGATTACCGTAGTGATGGAAGATTTGTTGGAAGAAATACAGGGAAATCTATTTGATCGGGCGTTGCAATTTAGGGACGAGCATATAACTCCGGTTGACAATTTTGATGAATTTAAGAAGGCGCTCGAAACTAAAGGTGGATTTTTATCTGCCCATTGGGATGGCACAGCCGAAACCGAAGATAAAATTAAGGAATTGACAAAAGCGACCATTCGATGTATTCCGCTGGATGCCAAGCAGGAAGAAGGGGTTTGTGTGTACTCAGGTAAGCCATCAAGCAAGCGCGTTTTGTTCGCCAAGGCCTACTAGTGTAAATTTTTTCAAAAAATTGTCGCACACAGTTGCAACATTTAAAAATAGTTGTATTTTTGCATCCGCAATGAAACATTGCATGTTCATTTAAAGAATGAAAATAACCAAATGGCCCGTTCGTCTATCGGCTAGGACGCCAGGTTTTCATCCTGGTAAGAGGGGTTCGATTCCCCTACGGGCTACATATTTTAATTAAGAAAAAAATAAATGGCAAATCATAAGTCAGCTTTAAAGAGAATTAGAAGTAACGAATCTAAGCGTGTGTTGAACAGATATCAGCATAAAACAACGCGTAGTGCTATCAAAAAGTTACGTGAATTAACGGATAAGAAAGAAGCGGAGGCTATGTTTCCATCGGTAGTTTCTATGTTGGATAAACTGGCGAAGAAAAATGTGATCCACGCTAACAAAGCGGCTAACTTAAAATCTGGTTTGGCAAAACATATTGCTGCGCTTTAGTAGGAACAATAGTTATATAATATTTTGAAAGAACCACTCAATTTGAGTGGTTTTTTTGTGCTTGTTAGTTTTTAGTTCCTTTTGGAACGGTCAACGAATACCAGGCCTTTACTGAATTAACGGAATCTTTTCAAAATACTATCAAATATAGAATTGATAGTAGATATTAATGGGTAGTCCTGCGCTTTAGAATGTTAATTACTGCTTTTACTTAAGAATTGGAACTGGTTTGCATGTAGCCTGCCTCAAATAGGCCAACCAAAAAAAAGCCCCAACGTAAACGCTGGAGCTCCAATTAATTTGAGTTAGTCAGCTTTTAGTTATCCATTCATGGATATCAAAAATTCTTCGTTATTTCTAGTTTGCTTAAAGCGATCATTGATAAACTCCATGGCTTCAACAGGGTTCATGTCCGCAAGATATTTGCGCATTACCCACATACGTTGTACAGTGATGTCATCCAGTAATTTGTCATCACGACGCGTACTTGAGGACATCAAATCGATAGCAGGGAAAATTCTGCGGTTGGAAATCTTTCTATCCAACTGCAGTTCCATATTACCTGTTCCTTTGAATTCTTCAAAAATCACCTCGTCCATTTTAGAACCGGTTTCCGTTAGTGCCGTAGCAATAATGGTCAACGAACCACCATTTTCTATATTACGGGCCGCACCGAAGAAACGTTTTGGTTTGTGTAATGCATTGGCATCCACACCACCACTTAATATTTTACCCGATGCAGGTTGTACTGTATTGTATGCTCTTGCCAAACGTGTAATGGAATCCAAAAGGATCACAACATCGTGTCCACATTCAACAAGTCGTTTTGCTTTTTCCAAAACGATATCAGCAATTTTTACGTGCTCGTGGGCTTCCTTGTCAAAAGTAGAAGCTACAACCTCACCACGCACGTTACGTTGCATATCCGTAACCTCCTCAGGACGCTCGTCAATCAATAATATCATTTGATATACCTCAGGATGATTTGCGGCAATGGCATTTGCCACATCCTTCAGTAACATGGTTTTACCCGTTTTTGGTTGCGAAACAATCATGCCGCGCTGTCCTTTTCCAATCGGCGCAAACAAATCCATAATCCTAGTAGAAATGGTACTTTGCTTTTCGGCAATATTGAATTTTTCCTGTGGAAACAAAGGCGTTAAATGCTCAAAAGCCACACGGTCCCGAACCACATTAGGATCCTGGCCGTTAATTTTACTCACCTTGATTAAAGGGAAATATTTTTCGCCCTCTTTAGGAGGTCTCACATGTCCTAAAACGGTATCGCCCTTTTTAAGCCCAAACAATCTAATTTGAGACTGAGATACATAAATATCATCAGGCGAGGACAAATAGTTGTAATCCGAAGAGCGCAAAAAGCCATAACCATCCTGCATGATGTCCAAAACACCTTCACTTTCAATGATGGCATCAAACTCATAATCCGGCTCGCGGTAACGGTTTCTATTGTCCTTATTACCGTGGTTGCCTTGATTTTTTTGATTTTTATGTTGTGGATTGTTGTCGCGTCTTTGGTTTTGGTGGCGCTGTTTGTTGTCTTTTTGCCCTCGGTTTTGGTTATCGTTTGTAGGCTTGTTGTCCGCAGGCTTTTCCTGTCCGTTTTTTGAAGCTGCATGCTCCTGCTTATTGGTTTCAGGTTTCGCTTCTTTTTGAAGGCGTTGCCTAGGTTTTCTAGTCGGTTGTTCACCACTGCCGTTCTGTTGGGCTGGGTCGGCCTCTTTTGCTACCTTAGGGTTGGCTGCTTGAGTATCCAGTATTTGATATACTAAATCCAATTTCTTTAATGATCGGTACTTTGGGATGCTTAGTTCTTTTGCAATCTCTTGTAAATCAGTAAGTTTCTTTTCTTTTAATTGTGAAATTTCAAACATGAATGTTTAGTTGAATGCTATTATATTGAATATAAAATTTGAGTTTTCTGAAAAAAAATAGATTTTTTATTCTGAAGAGTTAACAATCTGTATTGGCGATTGTTGTGAATTATTGATGCAATAATACAACTTTATTTTAATTTAAACTGTCAATTTTATAAAGAAACTACTATTTTTGCCATCCGGATTATTAAATTAATATGTTACAACGCATTCAAACGGTATATTTATTACTTGCGGCGGCCAATGCACTAGGGCTCATCTTTGTGTTCCACCTATGGGTGACCAATGATGAAACCCTTATTTTTGCGCAGGATAAATTGCCATTTTTCCTGGCATTTTTGGCCTCTGGAGCGTTGTCTTTAATCACCATTTTTTTGTTCAAAAACAGGAAGCTTCAATTCGTTTTGGGGCGACTTAATATCATATTAAACTTTTTTTTACTAGGATTTTTCGTGTATCTCTCTCTAAATTTATCTGGAGAAACCGAGGTTTCTGAGAAAGGTATTGGGATGTTTCTTCCTATAGTTTCTATCGTGTTGTTGGCTTTGGCCAACAAGGCCATTAAAAAGGACGAAGATCTCGTAAAATCTGTGGACAGATTGCGTTAAACCTAACATCTTAGTAGTATTAGTGCGTAAGCCCAAGGTGAAGATCTTGGGCTTTTTTTTTGAAGCCTCCCTTAATCCCTCCGAAGGAGGGAAACACTCATGCCTTTAAACGCAATGCAATAAATTAGCTGTAATCTTATTGTTTATTTGGGCGTTACCCACAAGGGGTCGGGCTTTCACTAGTCGCTCCTCCTAAGGTCGGGAGCTCCAACATGCCGTTCAATCCCTAACGCATGGGTTCACGTCATTGCGAGGAGTGTGCGACGTGGCAATCTAGGATTGGTCTTTGAGAGCGGGAGATTACTTCAGTCGTTCCTCCTTCGTAATGACGTTTTATTTTTCGTCATTGCCAAGAACGCAGTGAAGCAATCTTGTTAATGTTATTTCGGATACGTCTTAGGCTGGATGAGATTACTTCGTCGTACACTCCTCGTAATGACGGGATGAATCAGCGTCGGCTAAACTCAATCACCTCCAAATTATCAATAGCTTTCCCATCAATCGTAAACCGAAGCATCGTCCGTTTTTTATGAAACCCGTGTTTCCCCACCGCCCCGGGATTCATGTGTAATAGGTTTAGTTTTTTATCCGGCATTACTTTTAGAATGTGGGAATGCCCACAGATAAACAACCGAGGTGGGTTTAATTTGATAGCCTCCCGCACCCGTCTATCATAAGCCCCGGGATAGCCCCCAATGTGGGTGATCCAAACGTCCACATCTTCGCATTTAAAGCGGTTATGCTCCGGGAATTCCGTACGTGTTTTGGTGTCGTCAATATTGCCGTACACCCCTCGCAACGGCTTTAAGGCCTTGATGGTATCTGTAACTTTTACATCCCCAATATCCCCGGCATGCCATACTTCGTCGGCTTGTTTGACGTATTTGAAGATATCGTTATCGATATAGCTGTGGGTGTCGGAGAGGAGGAGGATTTTGGTCACTTTTTTATTTGAAAATTTGTTTGGTAAAGTTATGGATTATGAAATGTTTGTATTGAACATTAACATAAGTCTTTTCTTGATTTTGTTAAAAAAAATAACGAACTTCGTTTAACGTCGGATATAAGCCATTTAGAACGGCGCACTTCCGTGGCAATGCTGCCTCGTCCTGAATAAATGTAGATAATCTAAAAAATTTAATTATTAATAAAATTCCTGTGAAAAAAATCATTTTACTAATTGTTTCTTTTGCATTATTCATTTTATCATGTAGTAAAGAAAACGAAACTAATGATATCGAATTAAATGAAATAGAGTTTACAACCCAAGAGGATATTAATGCGTTTAATAATGAAGCTATAAAGAAAATAGGTTTCCTAAAAATTTCAGGTTCTGATATATCTGATTTATCAGCTTTAAATTCATTAACTTTAGTAAGCAAATTGGAAATTGTTAATAATCCTAAATTAATTAGCCTACATGGTTTAGAAAACTTATTAACTGTTAGTGAAAGTTTATCCATTACAAACAACCGCTCTTTAGGAGATTTTGAGGCTATAAAAAACTTAAATATTGATAACTTAATTGATGGAAACAGTTTATCTAATAAAGGTTATGTTTCCAAAAATCCAAACAACTCCTTCAAAATTGAAAACAACTTATTCAATCCTACTAAAGATAGTCTAAAAATCACATATAAGTTAAAGGAAAAGATATATTCTGGAAATTTAATAATCAACTGTAATCAATATTTAAAAAATTTTATTAAAGAAAAATATACTATTATTGATGGGGACTTAACAATAAAAGACGATAATTGCACATCAAATAGTGGGTTAGAAGTAATTACAAGTTTGATAGGTTTAGAGTCTATATCAAAAGTTAATGGCACATTACAAATTACATCAAGCCCATATATAAGTAGCTTAGAGGGTTTAGAAAATTTAACTTACACTTCTCACTTATTTGTTAATGTTAACCAAACCTTAGTTAGCCTAAATGGTATTGAAAATATCACTAGTGCAAATAGAATTTTTATTGGTAGTAACGAATCTTTAAAAAACTTAAAAGGTTTAGAAAATCTTAATTTAACAGAATCATTTGAGATTATAAAAAATAAAAACCTTACAAACCTTACCGATTTTGTCAATTTTAATTATGCTTCATCTTTAACAATAAAAGATAATCCTCAATTGGTAAATTTAAAAGGATTAGAAAACATTGAGCGTATACAAGGTGGAGTAAATATTATTTCAAATAATTCGTTAGTAGATTTAACAGGGTTAAATGGACTTTCCCGAGCTAAAGTTATTAAAATCGAAAACAACAAAACCCTCGAAAACTTAAAGGGTTTAGAAGGTATTCACACTGAGTATGGTGGTATTTCTACTAGTTCAGGTGTAGATTTGATAATCAATAACAATGAATCATTAGAAAATCTGACGGAACTAGATATTGCTGCAATTGGAAACCTATTCATTACAAATAATAATAATTTAAAAAACTTAATTGGATTAAATTCTCTTAAAAGTGCCACAACTTTAAAAATTGAGAATAATGACTCTTTATCATCACTATTAGGTTTAGAAAGTTTAATTAGAATAATAAACAAATTTCATGTTACGAACAATATTAATTTGGTCGATTTTTGTCCTATTAATAAAGACTTTAAAATTTATAACCAATTTCAGAGTTCATATAATGTAACCGGTAACGCATATAATCCATTGATTAATCATATGGTTTCAACTGATAAATGTAAGTAACAATAAAATGAAAGGTAGAAATATATTTACAACAAAAAATTAAGCACCACCTACATCTAAGTGTATAAAAAATTGCTAGCTTTATCCTTAACCAATGTTAGTTTCTTTGTTTGCTAGCTTCTGATTTTCCTTTGAAAAATCATTGCACACAATAACCGCTACTTTTCATATACAAACACGTTAAACGAACCTCTCAAAAGTACTTTAACTTCGAACAAGGAAAAAAGCCAGCAAGCAAGCCCCGCGTTAGGGATTGAGGCATTTGTTGAAGCTCCTCTCCCGATAGCTATCGGGAGAGAGCGACTGCCGAAAGCCCGACCCCGACCGTCAGCGTCTGGGTAACGCCCAAATTTTTAATATTTAATTAAGACACCGCCCTTTTCAACCAACACAAATCTCTATATCTTTGCAACTTGACAAAAATTGATAGGTTTTTGTCAACCTGTCCCGATAGCTATCGGGATTATTTCAGGTTCTCATGAGAAACAAAAAAGAGACTTCGACTGCGCTCAGTCTGACAGAGCGTTTTCGTTTTAATTAAAAGGGCAACAACCATTGCGATATTTTATAGAACTCTCATACAACGGTAGCGGGTACCACGGCTGGCAGATACAGCCTACGGCGCTAACGGTGCAGGAGGTGCTGGAGGAGGCACTTTCCAAATTGCTGAGCGATACGATTTCCGTTGTGGGTGCAGGGCGTACCGATACCGGGGTGCACGCCAGCCAAATGTTTGCGCATTTTGATACGGACCGCTTGTTTGATGCCGACGATTTGGCGTACAAGCTCAATTCGTTTTTGCCGTTTAATATTGCTATTGCGCGTATTTTTAAGGTGAAGCCCGAGGCGCATGCGCGGTTTGATGCGATACGGCGCAGTTATTTGTATCGGGTGAGTACGAAGAAGAATCCGTTTACGCACCGAAATGCCTACTATTTAAAGCAGGAACTGGATTTGGAGAAGATGAATGTGGCGGTCAAAATTTTATTTCAGTATAAAGATTTTCAATGCTTTTCCAAGGCGCATACCGATGTAAAAACGTATTATTGTGATATCATGAAGGCGAAGTGGTTTGTCCGCGAGGGCGAACTGCATTTTGCCATTACGGCCGACCGGTTTTTGCGCAATATGGTGCGCGCCATCGTTGGGACGATGATTAATATTGGGTTGGGGAAGCTAGAAGTGGAGGAGTTGCACGATATCATAAAATCCAAAAATAGAAGTGAGGCGGGGTATTCGGTGCCGGCGCACGGGTTGTACTTAACCGAGGTGGCGTACCCCGAATCGATTAGATTATAAATGACAAAACAAAAGGAACAAATATTTGATGTGGGACTGTTCAGGCGACTGTTCAAGTTCATAAAGCCCTACAAAACGGTGTTTACTGGGGTGTTTGCCTCGGTAATTATTATTGCGTTATTGGGCGTTGCCACACCGTATTTGTTAAAATATGCCATTGATGAAAACCTGACCAATAAGCTGAGCGAAGGCTTTTTGACGATTATTGTTGTCATGATAGCATTGTTGCTATTGGAGGTGCTTTTTCAATTGTTCTTTATCTATTATTCGGGATGGTTGGGGCAGAATGTGGTGCGGGACGTTAGGGTAAAACTCTTCAACCATTTGTTGCGCTTCAAAATGAAGTATTATGATAATTCGTCGGTTGGGGTTTTGATTACCCGTTCGGTAACCGATATGGAGCGTATCGCCGATATTTTTGGCCAGGGCCTTTTTATGATTTTTAAGGATTTGCTGGCTATGGTGGTGGTTTCCGGAGCGATGTTTTATATGAGTTGGAAATTGAGTTTGATCGTTTTTGCGATGTTGCCCATTTTATTATATGCCACAAAGCTGTTTCAAAAGTATATGAAAAAAGCTTTTGAAGAGGTGCGAAGCGAAGTGTCCAACCTAAACCAGTTTGTGCAGGAACGGATTACAGGGATGAAAATATTGCAGTTGTTTGCTCGGGAAACTATTGAAAATGAAAAGTTTAGGGCCATTAACGAGCGGCATAAAAAAGGGTGGTTAAAAACCATTTGGTACAACTCCTTCTTTTTTCCCATTGCGGAATTATCGTCGTCCATTACCATTGGTTTGGTGGTGTGGTATGGTGGGTTGACCCACGTAGTTAGCGATACGGCATCCCAAGGGGTGTTGTTTGCCTTTGTGATGTTTATTCCAAAATTATTTAGGCCGTTGCGCCAAATTGCGGATAAATTTAACACCCTTCAAATGGGGATGGTGGCGGCCAACCGAGTGTTTAAGGTTTTGGACACTACTTCCCAGATTGATGATAATGGCCAACATGAGGCGGCACATTTTAGGGGAGATATAGCATTTAAAAATGTGTGGTTCAATTACGTGGAGGACGAACCCGTGCTGAAAGGTATTTCGTTTGATGTACAAGCTGGGCAGACCATAGCCATTGTTGGTGCTACGGGTGCTGGAAAATCTACCATCATCAATTTATTGAACCGTTTTTACGAAATAAAGGATGGGGTTATTGCCATCGACAATATTGATATTCGGGAAGTGACTTTGGCCTCTTTGCGAACCCAAATTGCCGTGGTATTGCAGGATGTCTTTTTATTTGCTGACACCATTTTAAACAATATCACTTTGCACAATCCTAATGTTTCAGAAGAGAAAGTCATTGAGGCGGCAAAGGCTATAGGCGTTCATGAATTTATTAGTAGCCTACCGGGTGGTTATCATTATAACGTCAAAGAGCGCGGGGTGATGCTTTCGTCCGGTCAGCGTCAATTGATTTCTTTTTTAAGGGCCTACGTTACCAATCCAAGTATTTTGGTGTTGGATGAAGCCACATCTTCAGTGGATTCCTACTCCGAACAATTGATTCAAAATGCCACAGATAAAATTACGAAGGGACGGACTTCTATTGTCATTGCCCACCGATTGGCTACTGTTAAAAAAGCAGATAAAATCATAGTGATGGATGCTGGTGAAATTGTAGAACAAGGCACTCACAAAGAACTGCTTAAAAAGAAGGATGGTTACTATAAGAATTTATATGAAGTTCAGTTTTTGCAGGAAGCTGAGGTGGTTTAGTATCATTAGTTCATTTTACTTTTAAACACTATTTGCTTTTCTTAATTTTAAGAATAGTAGAATTCCAATAACAACGAACCCAATAAAAATCAGCCATTTCCAAGGTGTTGTTGTGTTGGATATCTCAATCGGACTTACATCACCCATTAGTACTAATCCAGCCCAAAATTTAGGTGCAACTGTTCTGCCTTCGGTATTCTTTATATAGTCTAATTTTGCTAACCTTAGGGCTTCGTTTTTTGGTTTTCCTTCATCGATATTTTTGTAAAATAATTCGATAATTTCAGATGTAGAACGCTCATCAACTTTCCATAGGCTAGTCAATATGCTTTCGCTACCAGCATAATTAAATGCATGTGCTAATGAAATCATTCCTTCACCAGCTTGATAACTTGGTTTGCCTGTTTCACATGCGGTGAGAATTGCCAAATTAGAGTTTAAACTTGTGTCGTAAATCTCGTAGGCGTATAAAGAGCCATCTTCATTTTTATCAGAAATATTTTTAGCAAAAAGTAGTCTGGAGAGCTCTGGACTAATATTATTGGACTCAGCATGTGTGCCGATATGTATAATTTTATGTTCGCTAGCATTTTTTTTAAAAACACGTTCTGTGGAGTTTTCATTTAAAAAGTAATTGCCATCAAAAACGTCAGCATATGCTTTTGCCAAATCCACATTAAAGGGCTGTTGCAACAAGGTTAAATAGGTTTTGTCTAGGTTGATGGAATCTGTGATTGCCAGTTTGTAGGTCTCCTTCATTTTATCATTAAACTCAGGGGCGAAAGCAATAAAACTGTTTTTATAATTAGTAGTGTTTTCAGATTGTTCTATTAAATACAAGCTGTAATTATAACTAATATTGTGTTTAGCTAAAAGACTGTTTGTTGAGAGTTCTTTAAATGATTCTATTTTTGTGGGTGTTAGCGTTTCAAAACTTAGGTTATATAAATCGCCATCAGGAATGATGATGATATTTTTGGTGGTTATTTCATTGGCAAACGGTTTCCACAATACCTTATATAAATCAAATAATAGGTCGTTGGTTTTAAGAAGGTGCGATTGATTCTCTATTAACTGAGAAATCATTTTTTGAGAATCGTTAAAGCCATCTAAAGGTATAATTTTCTTTACATCTTGATTGAGTATTACAACCTGTAGGGTATTGCCAATGAATAAATAACGAACAATAGTTGTATTTTCAGGAATTACTTTCTGTAAGCTCCCAAGTGATTCAAAAACTGTTGCATAACGCATTTTATGATATTTGGGATGCGAATGTTTTAAGGAATCTAAAAACTGGTCTCTTAACTTGTTAGCTTTAATATAGTCTTTTATGTCAACGGAAAATGCGAGTACACTATCTATACGCTCTTTAAGTTGTTTTTCTCTATTTATTATTTTTGGATGAACATTAAAGTGTGCTAAATCTTTAAGGTTCAACCTAGATCTAACACGATTGTAAATACTAGATTCATGTATATTTAATATGGCATCAAGATGTGCTTCATTTTTTGTTTTTTCATACAAATTGAGATACAATTTTTTTCTAAAATCAATAAGATCTTTATTGTCATTTAATAACACCTCAAGATCTCCGTGTGTTTTGATAATGCGCTTTCTGGTCTCTAATACGGAAACAGCTTTTTCTGTTTCCTTAATTTGATTCTCAAGAAAAGAAATACTTTTATTCTCTTTTAGAAAGTATTTGGATTTAATATTTACTAATAATGAACGTGGCTTTCTAGTTTCGTTTTGAATAGAATCTAATAGTGATGTTAATTTTAAACTATCCTTAGAGAAGTATTCGAGAGCCTCATGACTGTAGCGTAAAGCATCTTTATAGTTTTTAAGTGCAAAATTAACATCAGCTAAGTTTTGAGTTTGAAAATACCGCAACAATTTGTTTTTAAAGCCGTCCCTATGTGTATAATCATAAGCTTCTTGAGCAAGTGATAAAGCTTTGTTCTTATCTCCAATTTTGGCGTAAAACAAGGACATTTCTATCAGAGCATCAAGGAATTGAAAAGTGTATGGTGTTTTGTTTTTTCTATATTCAGCTTCTGTTTTTTCGTAACTTCTTTGAGCATTTGCCATATCTTCCATATTTTCATATATAGAAGATCTAACAATTAGGGCATAAGATTTCCATGATGGCAACTCGTCTATTCTAGCTAATCCTTTGTTGCTAAACATATCTGCTTCTTTATAATTCATTGCAATTAAATGAATATGAGCTAAAATTAATTCCGATATTATTATGCTTAAATCTTTTTCAGGAAGGAATTGTTTTTTTTGTTGATAGGCATAATTCATTAAATCAAGACAGCGTTGGTTATCTCCAACGCCTCGATAAAAACCACCTAAATTTTCAATACATGCATATAGCCTTTTTCTAGTCTTTAAAATTTTAGTTTTATTAGTATCAAGAGGAATAGATTTTTGAAGATTGGTAATGGCATCATTCATTTCTTCAATTGATGTTTGTGTTCTACCTGAATTAAACATATTTAAAGAAATAGAGTTTTTTAATAACCCTTTATTATAGAATTTTTCAGAAAGAGGCATTGACGTTTTTTCAAGAAAACTAAGTGCCTGTTTTGAATAATATGTTGAGCTATCTAACTTTTGTGTGTAAGCATTTATAAAACCTAATAGATTGAAAATTTTGAACGATAAATCAGAATGTGTACTATCTTTTTTATTGATTTTCTTTTTAAGATGATGTAATATTTTTTCTGATTCAGAATAAGCTCTAGAGTTATAAAACGCTTTTGCTTTGTTATAACTAATACTGTCTATATCTGAAAGGTTAATACTTTCTTGTGCATTGGTTTTTTCTAAAAAAAGAATACATAAAAACACACTTAAAATATTAATTGATAAAGTTTTACACACGACTTTACTTTTTTAATGCTTCTATTATCGCTTTACTTCTTTTAGAATTGCTTTTTTGGAAAGCTTCAATGGCCAAATCTGTTTTATCCATTTTTAAATAGGAGAGGCCTAAATAAAAATTGGCTTCGCTTAAGAAAATACTTTTGCTGTCATTTACTGTAGTTTTTAAAAATTTAATGGCCTTATCTTCGTCTTTATTTGCCAAATGTGCAACACCTAAAAAGTAATTAAGGGTGTCATTTTTTGGTTGGCTTTTTAATAGAAGATTCCATTTTTCAATGGCTTTATCATATTTACCATGCTTATAATCTACCATAGCATCATCAAAAGCATATTGGTTAGTCTCTCCCATATTGGTTTCTAAACCTCTATCTTCTATAAAATATGTATTGAAAATGGCTTCGTTTTGTGGTGTACGATTGAAAAACCAAAAGCCACCAACAAGAACAACAATGGATGCAGCGATTGAGATGGTTTTAAAGTTTAAAGTGAATACCTTTTTGTCTTTTTTAGACGTAACATCTTCAGAAATTACCTCCTCATGAAACGCTTTGGTTTTATTCTTAAACATACCGCGCCTTACTCCAAAAAGAATAGACTCAACATCTTTTATTTGTTGCTGTAATATTGGATTACTTTTGATTTTTAATTCAAAAGTATTCCGTTCTTCTATAGGCATGGTATTTTTTAAATACCGTTCTATGGTTTCTAAAAGTTCTTGCGATATGGGGTTATTCTGGTCCAATTTAAAATAGGTTTTAACTATGTTTTACGGTTAGACTTCTCAGTTTTTCAGTACAACGGTATTTTTTATTGCGAGCTGAAGCTTCTGTGATTTCAAATACTTTGGCTATATCTTTTAGTGATTTATTGTCGTAATAAAAGGCTGATAAAAGCTTTTTACACGCTTCACCTAAGTTATTAAAGGCATTTGCTATTAGATTTAAATTATCGTTATTTTCAGGTTCAATATTCATTTCGATACTTTCGTCATTTAAAACATGCATATTATTATCGTATGAATTTGTTTTCCTGTAACGTGCCGAGTTTAAATGATTCAACCATTTGTTTTTTGCAATACTGTATAAATAACCATTTAGCGCTGATTGGTTCTTAGGGACAAATTTATTATCCTGAACGTTTTCCCAAACGGTTACAAAAGCCTCTTGAAAAATATCTTTAGCTTCTTCTATAGAGCCACTGTTATTTAAAATGTATTGCTCGGTTTTATAGAAATTATCTTTATATAATTGTTTCAGCGAAGATTCATCATTCGCTTTAATAGATTGAATAAGCTGTTGTTGACCTGAGAGGTCTTTTTGAAGTGTATCTTTCTCGAGCATAAGTTGTTAATAGCATGAGAAAGATACACTTTTTATGTTTAAACTTTTGACTCTTTATTCTTACTCAAAGGTTGCAATCAGCTGTATATCTGCTGTAATACCTTTTTCAATAAAAATCACTAATTTCTATTCATCTAAACTAAGGCGTACAGTTTGTAAAATTGGGGCGGTTACTATCAGAAAGCCCAGAACTTCCTGCATTAAATTGAACACAGCTAGTGACGTTTGCTACAGACCAACCAGTAAGGTTCTGATTAAAGTTTGTGGCATTTCGAAACATAAAAGCCATATCGGTAACATTGCTTACATCCCAAGTACTAATATTTTGATTAAAGGATACGGCTCCATTAAACATGGTTAACATGGAGTTTACATTGCTTACATCCCAGTTTCCAATATTTTGGTTAAAGACAAAAGCTTCTTCAAACATCAGTCTCATATCGGTAACACTGCTTACATCCCAGTTTCCGATGTCTTGATTAAAGGCAATAGCGCGATGAAACATTTCTCGCATGTCGGTAACGCTGCTTACATTCCAGTTTCCAATGTTTTGGTTAAAGGCAGTAGCGTCTTCAAACATACTGTTCATTTTTGTAACACTGCTTACATCCCAGTTTCCAATGTCTTGGTTAAAGACAGGATTACGGTAAAACATCTGTATCATATTGGTTACATTGCCTACATCCCAGTTTCCAATGTTTTGGTTAAAGGCATCAGCAGAACCAAACATATTCTCCATGTCGGTAACATTGCTTACATCCCAGTTTCCAATGTCTTGGTTAAAGGCATCAGCGTCGGTAAACATACTCTTCATAGTGGTAACATTGCTTACATTCCAGTTTCCAATGTCTTGATTAAAAACAACAGAATTTTGAAACATCCGTACCATATCGGTAACATTTGATAGGTCAGGTACGTCTGTTGCCTGCCCCTCTAAATTGGGACAGTAGGCAAATGCTTCCCGCATCGATTGCCACGCTATATCTCCCCATTGGTCTATAGATATGATTTTGGTTGAATTCGCCGGACTTGGAGAGGCTAAAAAAATCGCTGGGAATGTCCCTGTAATAGCTACTTGGTAAGTGCCTGCCGCAGCATAGGTATGTGTGATATTTGCGGTTACTCCAGATTCTATAGTGCCATCACCCCAGTCAACGGTATAGTCATAGGTAAACTCACTCGCTCTTGTTGGTACGAAAATAGACTCATTGGCAGTAGTGGTTTGCCATGTAGTAATAAAAGGACGTGTATTCTCTTGCACATCGGTAATATTTACGGCGATGATTGCTGTACTGCTTAGTTCACCATCACTTACAGTTACAGTTATGGTATGTGAGGTGGTTGTTTCAAAGTCAAATGCTGTCAAGGCAGTAATTTGGCCATTAGGTGCAATGCTCAACACGGAATTTGCTCCAGAGAAGGTAAGGTTATCCCCTTCGGCATCTGTTGCCACAATTTGGCCAATAACAGCATCTATGGCATTATTTTCTGCTATAGTAAAACTTTGATTCGATATAATGGGAGTTGTGTTTTGGCTCTCATTTGAGGCTTCGTCTGTACTACAGCCTAAATTGAATAAAAAAAGGCATAGTACAAAAAGTGTGGTTATTTTATTTTTTTTCATGATTAATATTTTATAATGTATTGATTAATTAAAATTTAATTGTTGATTTGAGCTTCGATCCAAGTACCATTTACATTTAAATTCACATTGTGATTATAATTAGCATTGTTTGTTGAGATAAGTTGATTGTTGAATTTAAAAAGTAATGATTACTTGTGCCTCACCTTCTCTAGAAGTGATGGAGTCTATAAAATCATTATAATCTGGGTTTACGGTATTGATAGAAATACCAGTTAGAGAAGCGACATATTTACTGCTATCACTTAGCAATACATAAATCGGATCGTTTTGAGATTCGTTAGTCCATGTATAAACACCTGTTTGAGTATCTACAGTACCATCTACCCAAGTTATTGAGTAGTTTAA
Source organism: Hyunsoonleella aquatilis (assembly GCF_014270105.1). Taxonomy (GTDB): domain Bacteria; phylum Bacteroidota; class Bacteroidia; order Flavobacteriales; family Flavobacteriaceae; genus Jejuia; species Jejuia aquatilis. The sequence continues at coordinate 242,165 of NZ_JACNMF010000004.1, read as the reverse complement.
AATTTCAATTTGATAAGATACTGCGTTTTCATAATAAGGTATTTCAAAACCTGCACCTCTAACTTCACGCGTACCTCCTGCTTCTGGGGAGCTATCCCAAATCCAATCTGATGCATCTACAGTAAAAACTAATGTTTCAGGCTCTGTTTCAAAAAAGAAATTGGCCTGTGATGTACCTCCATTACCATCATCTGCCAGTATATAGCCATCATAAACCGTTTCAGGTTCTAAACCTGTAAAGGCATAGTTTAGCGTTGTCCCTCCAGTTGAGATAAGCACTTCATTTAAATAAATTGAATAGGTAACAGGATCATCATCAAGATCTATAGCTTCAGTCCATTCAATATCAGCACCATCAATAAATACATCTAGAATTGTTACTGAAAACGGACCAGGATTTCGATTATTAGGATCATTGCTATCATCTTCAGATGAACAGTTGGTTAATAAAAATAGTATTGCGAATGTGTATATAAATTTTTTCATGGTTATGTCTTTTTAGTTTTTAATATTTCCTTTGGTCCATGTTTGGTTATTTAGATTAGGGTCTAGATTGGGGTCGAAATTGAAATCGTTGGTAGGAATGTATTCACCATTAGAATTTATCCAATACACATTACTACCAGCATCAACTTGATAGTTGGCGCCTCCTGTTGAAACTGTTTGTCTTTCCAAATGCGAATCCATAAAACGTTTATGATTAACATCTACCATGGCACTATGTGCTTTTCCCCTTTCAATAATGCGTTGTCCTTCGGCACGTAAATTTGCCATACGTTGTTGGTGTAATTTTCCAGCTTGCGCAGCTTTTTTTGCATCTTCCATATAGCATGCATATCGCCATTGTGGATTATACTTAGTGTTTTCTAGACTGTATATATAATTGCTTTTTGCGGTTTCAAAATATGTTTTTGGAGCATCAAGCATATTAACCATATAGCCCCAATTACAAGCTTCTTGAGTGTAGCTAATATATTGGCGAATTATAAGTAACAATCTATTGCCTTTATTGTCACCCCATTCTGTGGCTAATACTTCAAATGATTTTTGTTGTGGTACAGATGTAAACATCATTTCATCATAATTTTCATCGTAAGCCTTTAGTTTTGGTAGGTGGTATTGTTTAAGAAGATTAATGCCATCTTTAGAAAATAGAGGAGTTAATTCTTCTTTTACTAATTGTTCAGCACTTTTTAAGGGCTTTATTTGATGCCCAACTTCAGCCATCATTTGGTTATAACCAGGTAATTGAGAATACACAAACAAATTATTTCTTGGCATTAATACTCTCACGTTGTTATTACCTTTAATATAAGCACCATCTTCATCTAACTTATCCAGATATTTCCAGTCACTTGGTATGGGTTGATAGCACATAACCATGTTTCTTTGAGTATCGTCAATTTTGTGAAAAATGATTTTAGGTTCTGTTTTGTTGCTAGATGGCTCAACTTCTTTTAAAGTGTAAGTTTTTCCATTAAGTTGGATAGTGTTGTCTTGTGAATTCTTAGTTATCTGTCCGCATGAGTAGTTTAGAAAACCAATTATAAGACATACAATTGTAGTTTTGATAGCTCGCATTTGTAAGTATTTTTAGTGATTACACACTTTTACATAAAGACAGCATCAAAAATGTCATCAAAAAACTATTCTTTTTTTGATTGTTTTTTTTAATTAATTGTAAATGAGGTTGTTATTTTTGTATTAGGCTTGCTAAAAATGAGCTTTGTGTTTTTTTGGGGTAAATGTTGGTAGATTAAATTGCGTTAGGGATTGCAGTGTAAAGCCCTCTATCCGACGTAAGTGGGGGAGGAGTGGTAACGGAAAGATAGACCTTTAAGTAACGCCCAAATTATGGTAGTAAACTCTAATCGTTTTAAAAGTTGTTGTCATTTACTGTATATAGAATTAATGCTGCTTAGGAGTCATAAAGTCTTGAACAGATATTTCTCGGGTTAAAAACAAGGCTTGTCAGCAAAAATCCTGCAAAATTTTTTAATAAGGAAGCTTTGGGATAATTAACCGCCACCACTTGCTTTTTTTGCTTCTATAAATTCTTGTAAATCCCCACTAAAATACATTGAGACAGCCATAAGCACACCGATAATTACTGAAAAGACGACATAGGCAATAAAGAACAGTACCAAAAACAATAGTGTTTTAAAAAGCAGTTCGTGGTTGCTTAGTCGGAATAGTCGTTTTAGCAAAAAGCAATGGTATAACATGGCCACGACATAGAAAAAAGCACTAAATGGCATGTAGCTGTTGGGGTGAATCAAAAGTATGGCCAGCCCCAAAAATACCGATACAATGGAATATAGCGACATGCTGTACATGTAGGTTACCAAATGTTCGGTATAGTTGTATCTTTTATTGATGAAAACCACCCACGAAATCAATGCAAAAATTGGAATCATCGATGCATAAATAAGGGATGAATATTCCAAAGAAAAATCAGCCGAGGATTCCATGATTTGCTTCGAAGCTTCATTGGAATACATTTCTGAACTTTGAAACAAGTTGGAGGCATCAAGATATTTCTTATAGAACTTCCTGATAATGAAAATGTTGAATCCCGTTAGTGTTAAAGAAATACCGAAAAAGCTTATGGGGTTTATATAACGCTTACGGATGCCGCTAACGTAACTGTCGATTACCGCTTCCGGGGCTTTAAACAAGTCAATAATAGTTTGGAAAAGCTTATTGTCGTAATTAAAAAAAGTTTCGCCAATATGCTGGGCCAAGTTTTTTAATGTCAATCGTTTCCGAATCACTTTTGCGCCACAAGCATGGCAAAAATCACTTTCAGAAGTTAAAGTCGTATGGCAGTTTTTGCATTGCATTAGGCCAAATCGTTCTTAATCATTTTTGCGAGTTCTGTGGTATCTTCAAACACTACAAATTCGCCATCCTTAAAATAGGAAATATGTCCGGTTTCCTCGCTCACGGCCAGTGCCAAAGCATCTGTTTTTTCGGTGATGCCGATTGCTGCGCGGTGGCGCAAGCCAAAACGCTGTGGGATATGTTTTTCATTGTTTACGGGCAGTACCACACGTGTGGCTTTTACGATGTTATTGCTGATGATAATAGCGCCATCGTGCAATGGGCTGTTCTTAAAGAAGATACTTTCAATAATGGGCTGGGTGACTTTAATATTCATCTCATCACCCGAGGAGGATAAAAAATCCAGATTATTGTTGCGCTCAAAAACGATTAATGCCCCGGTCTTGGACATGGACATTTTACTGCAGGCCGAAATGATGGCATCCACATTGGTGTCGTCTGTGCCCTCGGTTTTAAGGAATTTTAGTTGTTGCAAAAACTTGCGCCGTCGTCCAAAATTGGTGGAGCCTACCATCAATAAAAACTTTCGAATTTCGGGTTGAAATACGACGATCAGGGCAATAATACCCACTTTCATAAAACCTCCGAAAATCCCTGAAAGCAGTTCCATATTCAGGAATTCCGTCAATCGCCATGCGCCGTAAATGATAATAATACCGAGGAAAATGTTGATGGCCACAGTGCCTTTTACCAATTTATAAAGGTAGTAGAGCAGGAGGGCCACTAGGACCACATCAAGGTAATCTATAAAGCGTAGGTTGAGAATGTCATCAAAGATGTCCAAAGGCCAATGGTTTTGGTAAATTTAAGAAATTGTGGTTAATTAAATATAAGTTCATAGTTGAAAAACTGAACGTCGTGAGATTCTCTTTTGATTAACTCTGATTTTATAGTTACATATTCTTGAAAAGTAATATTTGATGAGAATTTTAACTTCACAACTAAGCCTTTTCTAGTTTCATCGATTAGCTCTAGAAATCTATCAAAGCTGATTTTTATATTGTCAACATGTTCAAAGAATAGAATTTCTAATTGAATATCATTAAAAGAATTAATTTCTGCAAAAAAGATGGATGGAACAGCATTTAAGTCAGGTTCACTTTCATTTTCTGTATTAAATTCATAAACAACATCCGTAAACTCCATAAACCCCAAATTATTGATGCTCAAATCATGGCAGGTAAAATAGTTTTTGGCTTTTTCATTTTTATGGCTGGAATTCTGTTTCTTTTCTTGAAGGTATTTGATATGCGGAATCGCCTGTTTCAGTGTCAAACGTTTATCTACGTTGATTAGCCAATTGGTGGTGCTGATAAGGTTTTTTCTATTTAATAAAACGCTATCGGGTTGGGTTTCATCATAAAATAAATATGCCACCGAAACGTCCTGAATTTTGGTGATATCTGCTTTTTCAATTTGAGGTAGTTGGAGCTCGCGCTCATTTCCACAGGAAAACATAAGAAGGGTTAGCATAAAAATACACACCCCTAATCCCCTCTTTTTAGAGGGGACTTGTTGCGTCTGATGTTTAAAATATAGTAGTTTCATTAACACTTTCTTTTTAAGAGTATGAGTGTCCTTCCTAATAAGGAGGGAGTGAGGGAGGTGTAAAATTATTTTCTTCAAATCTAAAAATATAATCTTCAATAGCCCTAATCACATTGTCAATATCATTCATAATTTGATAATCTGAAAATCTCAGGACATGAATTCCTAATTCGTTTAAACGTTTGGTTTTCTTTATATCTTTTTCAAATACTTCGATTATTTCATGTGAATAACCATCGCATTCAATAGCCAATTGCAGTTTATTGCAAAAGAAATCAACAATATAATTATCAATGGGTTTTTGTCTGTGAAAATCGTAACCATGCATTTGTTTTCTTCTTAAATAAGTCCATAGTTTGATTTCAGACTTCGTGGAATTATTTCGAAGTTGTCTTGCAAGTTCTTTGAGTTTTGGGTTGTAATGGATTTTCATCTTTTATTCTGATGACACACCCCTTAATCCCCTCTTTATAGAGGGGAAACTGTTGTGCACGAGTGTCCCTCCTAAGAAGGAGGGAGTCAGGGAGGTGTTTTCAGTTATTATTTCGTTTTAAGAGCCTCCACCAATTTTATACATTCCACAGCCTCCTTCACATCATGCACCCGTAAAATGGACGCGCCCTTTTGTAACGCAATTGTATTTAAAACCGAAGTGCCATTCAAAGCTTCTTGAGGCGAATTTCCTAAGGTTTTATAAATCATGGATTTTCTGGAAACCCCAACCAGCAATGGCTTTTCAATCATTTTGAACAGTTTCAGTTGGTTTAACAGTTCAAAATTCTGTTCCAAAGTTTTGGCAAATCCGAAGCCAGGGTCAATAATCACGTCCGTAATGCCCAAATCTCTGGCAACACTGATGCGTTCAGAAAAGTAAAATAAAATGTCTTTGGTTAAATCTTCATAATCCGTGAGGCTTTGCATCGTTTGTGGCGTGCCTCGCATGTGCATCATGACATATGGCACTTGTAACTCGGCAATGGTTGGCATCATCTTATCATCCAATTGTCCGGCAGAAATGTCATTAACCAAAGCGGCACCTGCTTCAATACAGTTTTTGGCAACAGTACTTCGAAACGTATCTATAGAAATTAATGCCTCCGGAAATCGTTTCAAAATTAATTCAACAATTGGTAAAATTCGGCTTAGTTCTTCATCCTCGCTCACATGCTCTGCATTGGGTCGGGAGCTATATGCGCCAACATCAATAAATGTGGCACCTTCCGTGAGCATCTGTTCCACTTGGTTGAAAATGGAAGCTTCGTCTTTGTATTTACCGCCATCGTAAAAGGAATCCGGGGTAACGTTGAGCACGCCCATCACCTTTGGGGTGGATAAATTAATCAGTTGGCCTTTGCAATTTATGGTCATCGATGGTTTTAGGTTTGTTGTTTTGAATTCAGGGTTATCAACAGGGCTTAAAAACTTTAAACTTTAAACCTTGAACGTTACACTTTTTTATGCGAAATTTACGCAAAATACAATATTTGAATGCAAGATACCTCAAAACAATATGACGCCGTAATCGATACCTGTAAAAATTTATTTGTTAAGAAAATGACTGATTACGGAAGTGCCTGGCGCATTTTAAGATTACCTTCTTTAACCGATCAAATTTTTATTAAAGCGCAACGCATTCGGGGCTTGCAACAGAATGCGGTTCAAAAGGTGGATGAGGGACAGGAAAGTGAGTTTATCGGCATTATCAACTATTGTGTTATGGCTTTGATTCAGTTGGAAAAAGGAGTAGTAGAGCAACCCGATATGACCACCGAGGAAGCTTTGGAACTGTACGAGAAGCACGTTACCATCACCAAAAAATTGATGGAGAACAAAAACCATGATTATGGCGAAGCGTGGCGCGATATGCGGGTAAGCAGCTTAACAGATTTGATTTTGCAAAAGTTGTTACGTGTAAAGCAAATTGAGGATAATCAAGGTAAAACCTTGGTGAGCGAAGGTATAGATGCAAATTATCAGGATATGATAAACTACGCTATTTTTGCAATGATTCATCTGTCTGAAAAGTAGAACAATTGTCACCTTGAGCGCAGTCGAAAGGTCTCAATAATAAATCTAAATGAAAACATTAGTAAACATATCAAGAATTCTAGTTGGAGTTTTATTCATCTTTTCGGGATTTATAAAACTCAACGACCCACTCGGTTTTTCCTATAAGCTTCAGGAATATTTTAGTCCGGATGTATTGAATATTCCTTTTTTAGAACCTTATGCCTTATTGATTTCTGTATTTGTAGTGGTGTTTGAAGTCGTTTTGGGCGTATTTTTATTAATAGGTTACAAACCTAAATTCACGGTTTGGAGTTTATTGTTGATGATAGTCTTCTTTACCTTTTTAACCTTTTATGCGGCATATTTTGAAAAGGTAAAAGACTGCGGTTGCTTCGGGGATTTTCTAAAGTTAAAACCATGGGAATCTTTTGGTAAGGATGTGGTGCTGTTGATATTTATTCTGATTTTGTTCTTTGGAGTAAAGCATATCAAACCCATTTTTGGAAAACTGCCAACAACCGTTTTAGCATTGCTGGGGTTTATATTTAGTCTATGGTTTGGCTATCATGTGCTGATGCATTTGCCAGCGATTGATTTTCGTGCTTATGCCATTGGGAAAAATATTAAAGAAGGCATGACCATTCCTGAGGATGCACCCAAGCCGGAGCAGGAATACAGCTGGAAATTCAATGTAAATGGTGAAGAAAAAGTGATTGTCACCAATGGCTCTTATCCATCGGTTGATGGCGAATTTATAGGCGTTGAAACAAAGGTGATTCAAGAAGGTTATACGCCACCGGTTGTAGATTTTTCAATTGAAAGTGCGGATGAAGATTTGACCGAATACTTTTTGAGGCAGGATAATTTAATAGTGGTGGTATCCTATAGTTTGGAAAAAATTGAGGTGGATGGTGCCTTAAAACTGAAAGCATTACAAAAAGAGGCCAGAAGAAACAACTATCAAATTATTGGTTTGACAGCTTCGGGCGAGGAAGCCAAAAACCGTATCAATGAGGCCTATGAGATAGATTTTGATTGGTATTTATGTGATGAAAAGGCCCTAAAAACTGTGGTGCGTTCTAACCCGGGGATTTTGGAACTGGATAGTGGGACCGTGATGCAAAAGGTACATTGGAATGACTTGGAGGATCTGGAATTGCCAACGATGCCATCAAAGATTAATGTAGAATTAAAAAACGAGCTAAATAGAATTTATGAATTGGACCAAGGTGTACGAAATATCTATTTTTCAAAGACAGATGAACAAAGAAAAGCTTTGGCGTTAAAATTGGATTTACCTGTCAAGAATTCAGAAGAAGGTTATATGAAACTTTGGGACAGTATTGATGCTGATAACTTGTTCAAAGTAGAAAAAATTATAAAAAAACACGGCTATCCAGGAAAATCATTAGTAGGAGAGCCGGCTAATGAATCCGTATTTTATGTGATTCAACATTCCCCCAAGATTGATGAATATATTCTTTTGATTGAAAAAGCCACCAATGCGGGCGAATTGCCTTTTCCTTTATGGGCTAAAATGAAAGACAGGCATTTGATGGGACAAGGCAAACCTCAAATATATGGGACTCAAGGAACGGTACTCAATCAAAAAAGTAATCCTGTAAACATAATATGGCCAATTGAAAATGTTGGTGCAGTTGATTCCTTGAGACTTCAAGTAGGTTTTACTTCAACTGTTGAGGAAAATGGAAAACGCATGTTTGGAGACGATTTTAGATTTAAGTCTTATTCCCTCCAAGATGTCAAAAGAATTGAAAAGGAGCATCCTTGGATAATTCAAATACTCAAGGATATTAAAATCTAAACACTGATAACCTATTTCCTAAATAAAACCCTCTACGCAATACTCACTTTATTTGGAGTAGTAACAGTTATCTTCTTTTTATTTAATGTACTTCCCGGCGACCCCGCACAAATGATGATGGGGCAAAATGAGGACAGTGAGCAACTCGCCAAAGTGAAGGCCAAATATGGTTTTGATAAACCTGTTCTAACACAATATGCCTATTATCTTAATGATTTATCCCCCTTGTCTTTTCATTCCAATTCAAAAGAAGATTATACATATTTAAGTGTGAGCAAGTATAGTGCGGTTAAGTTGTTTTCAATTGGAAATACTACTACAGTAATTAAATTTCCCTATTTACGAGAATCCTTTACTAAGCAGGGCAAAAAAGTAACTCAGGTGTTAGGCGAGACCTTACCGAATACATTTGTCTTGGCAGTTTCGGCGATTATCATCGCTATTATTATCGGGATTCTTTTAGGAATAGTTTCTGCGTTGTACAAAGATCGATGGTTAGACAAGGCCATTCAAGTCCTCAGTACCTTGGGCATGAGCGTGCCGTCTTTTTTTAGTGCCATTTTGTTCGCTTGGTTATTTGGGTTTGTGCTCCACAATTACACCAATCTGGAAATGACGGGAAGCCTTTATGAATTGGATGATTTTGGTGAAGCGATGCATATTAAGTGGAAAAATCTGATTTTACCAGCTATAGTTTTAGGGATTCGTCCGTTGGCAGTTGTGATTCAATTGATGAGGAATTCGTTGTTGGAAGTATTTAATCAAGATTATATTAGAACAGCACGGGCAAAGGGTTTGAGTGAATTTCAAATCATAAAGCGTCATGCCGTTAAAAATGCTTTAAACCCTGTAGTTACGGCCATTTCAGGGTGGTTTGCATCCATGTTGGCTGGAGCCGTTTTTGTGGAATATATTTTCGGTTGGAATGGTTTAGGGAAGGAAATCGTTAATGCCCTAAATACTCTGGATTTACCTGTTATTATGGGTTCGGTTTTAGTAATTGCAACGCTTTTTGTAATGATTAATATTTTAGTCGACTTAATCTATGTTTGGTTGGACCCGAAAGTTAAATTGCAATAAAAACCTATGAAAAAGATGAGTTATATTTTAATACTTTTAGTAAGCTTCTTTAGTTGTACTAAAGAGCCGGTGACGTTTTCAGAAGAAGCCTTAAATGATACTTTCACCACCTTAGAAGGGAACCGAGTTACTGTAAAGTCTATTTTAGAAAAGCACAAGGGCAAAAAAATAGTCATTGATATTTGGGCCTCTTGGTGTGGCGATTGTATCAAAGGGATGCCCAAGGTAAAAGCACTTCAAAAGGAACATCCTGAGGTGGTTTACTTGTTTTTTTCTTTGGATAGGGCAGAAGTGCCTTGGAAAAGAGGCATCAAAAAATATGATGTTGTTGGCGAACATTATTTTATGCAAAATGGGAAAAAATGTCCTTTTGCCGATTTTGTAAATATCGGTTGGATTCCGAGATATATGGTGGTAAATGAAGCTGGCGAAATCGTTGTATTTAATGTTATTGAAGCTGATGACGAAAAGTTGCTTCAAGCTCTGAAAAATTAAGTAGTTTTGCAGAAATAATCAATTACTAAAATACTTTCTACCAACATCATGAGAAAACATATCGTAGCCGGAAACTGGAAAATGAACAATGGTTTGTCGCAAACCCAAGCCTTAATTACTGACCTTAAAAATCAAACAAAAACCTCGGATGCAGAGGTGATGATAGCACCTGCTTTTACCAACTTATGGAATGCTTTTGAATCCTTGAGACAGGATAACATAGAGGTAATTGCACAAAATATGCACTTTGCAGAAGATGGTGCCTATACTGGTGAAGTTAGTGCGGGTATGCTGAAGAGTATCGGTATTACTACAGTGATTTTAGGACATAGCGAGCGTCGTGAATATTTTAATGAAACGGATGAGGCCTTGGCCAAAAAAGTTGATGCAGTTTTAGCTAACGGCATGCGTACTATTTTCTGTTTCGGTGAGGAGTTGGCGGATAGAAAAGCTGGAAATGAAGAAGCGGTGGTTGAAAGCCAAATCAAAAACGCTTTGTTTCATTTAGAAGCAGATGCTTTTAAAAGTATCGTTTTAGCTTACGAGCCTGTTTGGGCCATTGGTACTGGTGAAACTGCAACACCAGAGCAAGCTCAGGATATGCACGCCTTTATTAGAAAAACTTTGGCTGATAAATATGGTGCAGAGGTTGCCGATAGCGTTTCTATCCTTTACGGTGGAAGCGTAAAACCTGGAAACGCTCAGGAAATTTTCTCAAAACCAGACGTGGATGGTGGATTGATTGGTGGGGCTTCTTTGAAAGCTGCCGATTTCTTTGCTATTGTGAATGCGTTTTAAAACATAAAACTTGTTGTCATGCTGTCCCGATAGCTATCGGGATTATTTCAGCATCTCATAATATTAGAACCTGCCAGTCAAAACTTGGCAGGTTTTTTTGTGGGTTGTTTTCTGTGGATTTGTAATTTGAGGAAATTATCTCGCAAAGACGCTAAGGCGCAAAGGATGTGTTAACTTGGCTTATCAGAAAAAACAATTTATTAAATTACTGATAATAAAAACACTTAAATCGATATTGTTTCGGTAATAAAATGTTACAAATTCTTAAGTTGTGGTGTATTAAAACATTGGGTACACATTTTCTTTGAGCATTATTTAAAACCCATTTAAAAAAACTTCCATTTTTTTTGATGACATTTTTGTAGAATAGCGATGAAGAAGTAAATGTTCAAAATTAATCAAATTTATTATGAAACAATTACTCTACTTTTTATGCTTTGCCTTCGTATTAATCTTTATGTCTTGCTCAACCAATGGTGACGACCCAAATAACAATGCACCTTCAATTTTTTCGGCAAACACTACGGAAATACGTTTTGATGGAGCAACCATCGAATGGACGGAATCTATCGACCCCGATGACGATACCGTTACCTATGCCATTGTTCTAGATGGACAAGAAATGGCCTCTGGAGTTACAACCTTAAGCTACGGCTTCTCTGGACTAGAACCTGAGACCACCTATGAAGGTTATGTGGAATCCAGAGATGGAAGAGGAGGCACGTCCCGTGCCCAATTCTTTTTCGCTACTGGACCAGAAGTGATTATTATGGAGGTTGATATTGCATGCAGATGGTGGGAAGGTGGCGGTGGCTATGGTATTGTAAATTACTTTGAGGTACCTGCCGTAGATGACGCTAAAAGTTACCATTTAGAAATACTAACATATGCTCCGGACCCCATACCTTCCAATGTTGGGAGAACCTACTCATGGACTCCGGATACCGTTCTGCCAACGGGAAATAGTGTAGGATCTGGTGCAAGCCATCTTACTGAATATACCCCTGGAGTTTACCACGCCAATACCAGTACTGGGAGTGGCTCCTTAATTTATCTAGATAGCGCAATAGCCAATTGCGAAGCCGTTAATGCCAAAGCGCGTGTAACCGTTACCATTGGTAAGAATTAAAATGAAATACAAACAACTCGATGGAAAGCTCACCCGAGTTAGGGATTGAACACTTCGACTACGCTAAGTGTTCAAAACTTAACACGGGAGTTTTCTGGATTGATTCAACATCTTATCATATAGAACCTGTCAGGTTAAATCTTGACAGGTTTTTTTTGTGGGTTGTTTTCTGTGGATTTGTAATTTGAGTAAGTTATCTCGCAAAGACGCCAAGGCACAAAGGGTGAGTAGGTTTGACTTTGTCAGGAAAAATGGGTAGATTCGTTAACCACTGAATATCGGTCATTAAAATGTATTTTATACGCATAAGCAAGTAACCTTCATTATAACCAACAAAAGCCAATGATAAAATTCTTTAGAAAAATTAGACAAAAATTACTCTCCGAAAACAAATTCAGCAAGTATTTGATTTACGCAATTGGAGAAATTGTTCTTGTAGTTATTGGAATTTTAATTGCTTTATGGTTAAATAATCTTAATCAAGCAAAAGCGAATGAACAGGAAAGAAGGAATATTAAAAAAGAACTCATAGCAGAGTTATCTGAAAACAAAATATTTTTCAAAAACTATAAAGCTTATGCAGAGCAATGCCGTAACAAAGCCATGGAAATATTAAATATATCAGCGGGTAACAACACGGAATTACCAATAGACACAATCAGAAAATATGCAATTGAAATGATGCCTATTAAGTCTTTTTCGATTGATGGATCGAGAAGAGCTTCTGCTAAATCTGCAGGCTTATTAAAACTATTAAATTCTAAAGAAAATAATGCGATAGCAAAATATGATACTACATTAGAAGAGTATAAAGAAGCCAGAAAAATCAATACCATATGGAAGCAAGAGAACAGGACGCTCTTCTTATATCTAAATAGTTTTGATATTTCAGGTGATAAAGTGTTAAAACATCCAGATTATAATTTATCTGAAGAAGGGTATATTTCTTTTTTAAAAAAGAAGGAAACATATGTAAAACTTAAAGATATATATGTAAGCGCGGAAATAGATGTACGTTGGCTAAAGGAAATTATCAAGGATATTGACAAAACAATTGAAATTTTAGATTGAAGCTAAAAGGCAAAATAATGACAGCGCAAAAAAGATGGTTATTAATAATTGATCGTTCCCACTTACTTCTGAAAATTCGCGAGGATTTTCAGTTTGTGTATACTTGCCAAATTAAGTGCTAACCCAGGTAACTCCGCATAACAAGGCCATTAAGCGAACTTCCCAAAAAAACATATACTATTTCGGTTTAAACCATAAGCCCGCAAACACACCCGCGTCAGGGATTGAACGGCCTGTTTGAAATCCTTTTTTAAAGGGGAAGGCTTAAGTTTGTGAGGAAACACAATTTAGAAGATTGCCACGGTCGTCCCGATAGCTATTGGGACTCCCTCGCAATGACACTTAAAAAAGATTGAGTAGTGAAAGCCTGCCTGCCGGCAGGCAGGCCCGACCCGAGTACGCTGGTTTCATGAAACAACGGAATGTATCTCGAGGGTAACGCTCAAAAAATCGTTAAGGGTAACCTGCCTGCAATACCGCCGGTAGGCAGGCGCCCAAATAAAAATTCATCTGATTTTAGATCTTATTACTTCTAAGGGTATTCCCTGATTTTTTACAAATCAAGGAATGCCCTTAGTTTTTTTAGGGTAAGGGGTAATACCTTGTAGCTATAAGTAATCACTAAAATTTTTTAATTATGAAGCTATTAGCAAACCTCCGAAAATCCTTATTAACACTGGCAATTATGTGTATTGCCTGTATGACATTGCAAGCTCAAACCGTTTATGTTGTGGACAACAATCAAGGTTCTGGAGCACAATACACCAGCGTTCAAGCGGCCGTAGATGACGCCGTTGCAGGCGATATTATTTATTTGCAACCTTCGCCAAATGGTTATGGTGATATTCAAATGAATAAACCCTTGAGTATTTATGGAATTGCGCACCATGCTCAGTTGAACGCCGGTGAAAGGGCATTGGTTAACAATATTCTTTTTAGATATGAAAACGCCTCTGGCTCAAAAATATCGGGGCTAAATATTAATGGCATTTATTTGGATAACACCACTTATAATAACCACGATGTAATCATTACCAATAACAGAATTGTTGCCATTTACGGTAATAGCACGACTTCAAGAGCCAACAATGCCATTATTTCTGGAAATTTCTTTTATCATTCTACAACTAGAGCCATCGATAACTACAATAGCCAGAACTGGATTATTTCCAACAACACATTTAACAGATGGAACACTTGGTACGATTATGAATTGTTTTATCGGTTTAATAATACGACCCTTTTGAACAACAATATTATTATGACCCTCCAAAATGGGGATAGCAATCAATCCATTGCTGTTTTTAGGAGTTGCAGTGGCACGCAAATCAGCAATAACATTTTCATATTTACTGGGACTGATGTGGTTAACATGAATAGAGGTTCAAATTCGGCTTTAAACTTTCAGAACAATTTGACCTATAGTATAAACACGACTTTTGATGCGCTTTCGGGGACAAATAATATTGATGATATGGATCCACAGTTTGTGTCCTTTAACCCAAATGCGGCCTTGAATACAACTACAAATGATTATCATATTCAAGCGGGATCTCCTGCTGAAAACGCTGGTACAGATGGCAATGATTTAGGGGTGTTTAATGGCGGTTTTCCGTTTAGCATTCGGGGATATCCGACGGAGCTACCTTATTTGACAGATTTTGTCATTTTCAACAATATCCTAAGCGCTGGAACACCTTTAAATATCAATATTAAGGCCAACGCCAATATTACTAACTAATTTTAAACATACTGAAAATGAAAGCGTTCATTTTAATATGGTTGTTGGTGTTCGGGCCATGGTGCTATTCGCAAATTGCCTCGGCTGAGTATTTTATTGATACCGACCCCGGTGTTGGCAACGGCACAACCTTGGCGGTTTCGGGAAACACCATTGACCAAGATTTTAGCATAGCAACCACGGGACTATCCGATGGTGTTCATAAGCTGTATATCCGTGTTTTGAACGATGATGGGGCCTGGAGCATTTACGACAGAAATGTATTTTACGTTAACCCAAGTAATGCAAACACATACAATATCGCTTCTGCTGAATATTTTGTGGATACCGACCCTGGAGTTGGGAATGGTACTTCCATAGCCGTTTCGGGAAGTACGGTTGACCAAGACTTTAGTTTGTCTACAACCGGCTTTTCCAGTGGCGTTCACAAACTGTATTTGAGGTTGTTGAATATGGATGGCACATGGAGTCTTTATGACAGGAATGTGTTTTACGTCAACCCAAATAATGCCAATACATCGAGTATTTCATCGGCAGAATATTTTGTGGATACCGACCCCGGAGTTGGAAATGGTACTCCTTTAACTGTGACCGGTAATACCGTAGATGCTGATTTGAATGTGGCTACCACGGGTCTTTCCAACGGAGTTCACAAATTATATGTGAGGTTGCAGAACGGTGATGGTACGTGGAGCTTGTATGACAGAAATGTGTTTTACGTCAATCCCAATAACTCAAATACGGCAAGTATCGCTTCTGCGGAATATTTTATAGATACCGACCCTGGAGTAGGGAATGGAACCTCTCTTGCCGTTTCAGGAAATATGATTGATGAGGATTTGAATGTGCCCACAACTGGCCTTGCTGAAGGGGTACATAAGCTATATGTTAGATTGATAAATGATGACGGCACTTGGAGTATTTATGACAAAAATGTGTTTTACGTCAGTCCAGACTTAGTAAATTCAGCATTAATTACTGGAGTAGAGTACTTTTTTGATATTGACCCCGGTATTGGAAATGCAACGCCGATAGATATAAGCGATGCAGTGCTGGTAGATATGGATTTGGTGGCACAGGTACCTGCCGATTTGCCTGATGGCGATCATATTCTATACATTAGGGTGCAAAATACCGATGGTACTTGGAGCTTGTATGCGCGCTCTGGGCAACTGTCTACCTTATCGGATGACGATTTCGTACTGAACAGTTTTACCTTTTACCCTAACCCCGTGAAGGATATCCTGGTTTTAGATACCAATAATCAGCAAATAACAGACTTTAAAATCATAAATTTAAGAGGGCAGGTGGTGTTGGAAGTTATTCCAACGGATAATAGATTAAACCTGAGCAACCTGCAATCCGGTACTTATCTGTTTCATTTGAAAACTGAGGGGGGTAGTATTTCGAAGCAATTTGTGAAACAATGAGGATGGTGTAATGGATAAAATTAAAATTCGCTACATTTAAGTTGTTAACGTCACAGTTTTGAAATTTCAACTAGCATATGTTTTTCTTTTGTTATACTCAATTTGTTTTGGGCAAAGTCAGGATGCATATCTGGATAGCTTAAAAACTGTAATATCATCAAAAAAGTCCAGTGATTTTAATCGGGCATTAGCACATTCAAAATTGGCGTGGGCCAACCTGA
Organism: Hyunsoonleella aquatilis; assembly: GCF_014270105.1. Classification (GTDB taxonomy): domain Bacteria; phylum Bacteroidota; class Bacteroidia; order Flavobacteriales; family Flavobacteriaceae; genus Jejuia; species Jejuia aquatilis. The sequence continues at coordinate 225,973 of NZ_JACNMF010000004.1, read as the reverse complement.
GCAAGGACGTAAAAACTGCCGAAACGCATTTGGATTCGGCCATGGCCTTGTATTCAAAATTAAAGAATGAAGAAGGCATCTCTGCCAGTAATTATCGCTATGCGGTGCTTAGCAGGGTGGTGGGTAACTATGAACAGGCGCATAATTACATTGATAAATATCGGAGGTTTGTAGAAAAACAAAAAGACACTTTTAAAATAGCCAATGGCCTTTATCAAAAGGGGGTCATCTACAGTTTAGAAAATAATTATGAAGCCAGTTTAAAGGCATATCTCAAAACCTTATCCATATATGAACAATTAAAGGACTCCACGGGGATGGGTTTTACCCTTAATAGTATTGGGATTGTTTATAAAAATCTGGAAAAATACGATGAGGCCATAGCCAGTTACAACCAAGCCGTTGCCATCCATGAAGCAAAAAGCGATCTTGATAATTTGGCTAATGTTTACAACGGTATCGGGTCGGTTTATGCTGAGCAGGGAAACCTTGATAGGGCTTTGGAATATTACGAAAAGACCCTTTCGATTGACAAACAAATTGAGAATGAATGGGGAACGGCCCAAGTGAGTAGAAATATTGGTGCTATTCTAATAGAAAAGGAACAGTTTCAAAATGCTTTGGGTTATTTGAATCAGGCTTATAACATTCAGCAAACCCATGACTATATTTCTGATATACCCGAAACATTGTCCTTATTGAGTAAAGCCTATATGCATTTGAGGGATTTCAGCAAAAGTCGAACCCTTTTGAAACAGGCTTTTGCTATGGATGTCCCCTCGAAAAAAGTGTTTCGGGATTTGCATTGGCAGAGCTATCAACTCAACAATAGTTCGGGCAATGTCGAAGAAGCACTACATCATTTTATAACCTATACAAGTTATAAGGATAGTATTCTAAATGAGGACAATCTAAAAAACATCAATAGGCTTGAAATTCAATTTGAAACGGAAAAAAAAGATAAAGCCCTGGTAGAGCAACAGCTTGCCATTGAGAAAAACCAAGCAAGGTTTAAATATATGACTGGAATTGCGATTTTTTTGTTGATAGTTTCCATAATGACCTTTGTGGTGTTCAGGCAACGCCAGAAAAGAAAAGCACAGGAAATTTTGGCCTTAAAGCGAGAAGGCCAGATTAAAACTTTGGAAGCGCTTATTGAGGGCGAAGAAAATGAACGCTATAGGATAGCAAGAGAACTTCATGATGGGGTAAATGGAGACTTATCTGCCATCAAATACAAATTGTCAGCCCTGATGGAAACCAACCAAAAAGTAATTGCCGAGGCCATCACAATGATAGACGAATCCTGTAAACAAGTGCGTGCTATTTCGCATAATTTGGTGCCGCCTTCGCTTAAAAACTTTAATTTAGTAGAAGCAATTGCTGATTATTGTAATAATTTAAATAATATAAACCCGAAAGAGGAAATCATTTTTCAGCATCTAGGGGAAGCCGTTGAATTACCGCAAAAGGCTGAGGTGAATGTATTTCGAATTATTCAGGAATTGGTGACAAATAGTTTGAAGCATGCTGAAGCCAAAACGATTAATGTTCAATTGAGCCTAAGGGACAATACGCTCCAAATAACCGTCGAGGATGATGGGAAAGGTTTTGATAAAGACAAGGTCGATTCTGACGGGATAGGTTTGAGCAATGTGCAATCCAGAATTGATTATTTAAAGGCGGAAGTTGATTTTGTATCCAACGAAAATGGGACCTCTTACATTATTGAAATCGATTTAGAAAAATTAAATGACAACTAAAATAGCCATAACGGACGACCATGTGATGGTGCTTAAGGGCATAGCCTCGATGCTTGAGGGCACGACCCAATTGAAGGTTGTTGGTCTATACGAAAATGCTTCTCAAACTTTAGAAAATATTGGTGCGGATCAACCAGATGTGTTGCTCTTGGATATCAATTTACCTGACATCAATGGTATCGATTTAAGTAAACAACTGCTTAAATCCTATCCCGATTTGAAGATTATCGCCCTCACCAATTTTGAGGATACTTCCTTTGTGAAGCGCATGCTCAAAAATGGTGTGCATGGCTATCTGTTAAAGAACACCGATAAGTTGGAATTGGTTACTGCCATGAAAACTGTACTTTCTGGGGAGTTGTTTTTACAAAAGGATATTCAGCAACAGTTATTAAACCAAACTTCAAAGTCAACAATTGACAATGCACTAAAACCGAATTTAACGCGACGCGAGCATGATGTTTTAGTCGCCATTTCAGAGGAGCTCACCACACAAGAAATCTCAGAAAAACTCTTTATCAGTCCAAAAACCGTGGAGACCCACCGCATGAATATCATGAGTAAACTGGGAGCAAAAAATAGCGTGGGCATCATCAAAATTGCGATGGAAAAGCAGTTATTGTAGTATTAAGGTCTATCTTTGTGGCCTAAATTTTTATAGATGTCTAATCCAATTTATATAGGCTATAATTTCTCAATAAAACCATTGCAACCCGCAACTGAAATCCTAATTGCCGAACTAGGATATGCAGGTTTTGAAAGCTTTGTGGAAACTGAGGATGGCGTAACGGCATATATTCAAAAGGAAGAATGGCACGAGTCGATTTTGCAAGATATTCAAATTTTGGGCTCGGATGAATTCGAAATCACCTATACTTTTGAAGAAATAGCCCAAACCAACTGGAACGCCGAATGGGAAAAGAATTTCAATCCCATAGTTATTGAGGATATGTGTGCCATTAGAGCACCATTCCATGAGCCTTTCAATACCAAATTTGATATCGTTATTGAACCAAAAATGAGCTTTGGTACTGGACATCACGAGACGACGCACATGATGATTCAGCATATTTTGAATAATGATTTCAAAGGAAAATCAGTGTTGGATATGGGATGTGGTACGGGGGTTTTGGCAGTTTTGACTGAAATGAAAGGAGCAAAACCTATTGATGCGGTGGACTATGATAATTGGTGCTATTTGAACAGTTTGGAAAACGTAGGGCGCAACAATTGTGCTCACATCACGGTTATTGAAGGAGATGCCTCTGTTTTAGGAAAAAACAAATATGATGTAATCGTGGCAAATATCAATCGTAATATTTTAATGCAGGATATGGAAACGTACGTGTCTTGCTTAAATAAAAAAGGGATGTTGTTTTTAAGTGGGTTTTATGCGGATGATATTCCAATGATTCAGGGGGAATGTGAAAAATTTGGATTGATGCTTAAAGAAAAGTTGGAACGAAACAACTGGGTTTCGTTAAAATTTTTAAATTAGTAGTAAAATTGCTCCCAAAAGATTTAAAAAATGAGTTCAAAAGAAAAATATTCAGAAGAATTACTACTTGAAGAAGAGGTAGTGAAGCTCAATGAAATTGTGCTGTACAATGACGATGTGAATACCTTTGATCACGTTATCGATACACTGATTTATGCCTGCGACCACACTTCAGAACAAGCAGAACAATGCTCACTAATTGTGCATTACAAAGGAAAATGCACCGTAAAAACTGGTGAATACGAAGATTTAAAACCGCGTTGCTCTAAATTATTAGAGGCTGGTTTGAGTGCTGAGATCGTTTAATTAATTCATTCTTCCAATTGCACAGCTTACAAAGGATTTAGCTTTTGTAATCAATGCGTTTTTGTCTCCAACAATAGGATAACCAATAGCATGCAATACTGCTTTTACCTTATTGAGTGTTTCCATATGTGTATGCTCAAAAGAAACCCTATTCATTTCGGGATTAATTTCAATGCTTTTAGCATCCTCAATTTCCTGTAACTTTTTAGAAATGGTATTGGCGCATCCTCCACATTTTAAATTTTGTATTTCAAAAGAGGTTTTCATTTTAACAATGGTTTAATGCAAAATTACTGCTGGGGCCGGTCTTTTAATGTGATAATTGTCAGTTTTTTAGCTGTATTTTAAAACATTCTTTATCACACCTTCTATTTTAAAATAATCAGCAACAATAATTGGGGGATGGTTTTCGCTATTTAAGGATGTTAGGGTTATGGTGTCGTTTTGCTGAAAAAATCTTTTGATGAGTACTTTTTCGCCATACACGCACACGATTTTTTCTCCATTTTCGGCGTTGTCTTTTTTTTGAGCAATTACCAGATCACCTTCTTTTATAAATGGTTCCATAGAGTTGCCTTTGGCGGTAACGATAAAGCCTTCATGTGCAGGAAACTTTAGCAATCTTGATGCGATTGGGATTTTATCTATAGGAATGCCGTCCAAAATCGTCCCGTTTTTACCGCATTGTGCATTTCCGTAAAGATTTAAATAAATAATTGGGCGCTCGGGATTCAAAAATACTTGGTAGTCCCTAGGGTTATTGGGATTGCGCTTAAGGTAGCCTTTTTGTTCCAGCTTTTGAATATGATGGGCCACCATGCTTGACGATGAAAAATTAAGGTTGTCTTGAATTTGCCTGATGGTAAGCGGATTATCAATTTGCTCATGGAGCAGTTTTAAGAGCGCTATTTGGTTTTCATGCAAATCGTTCATTTACAGTGCGGTTTGGAAGGCGTGCTATTTTGTTAATAATTTTTGGATACACAAATATAGAAAATATATTATTGTTCTATATTTTTGTAGAACACTAATTTTTTTCTTCTTAATGAAGCGTACCATTTTACACTTTGATCTGGATACATTTTTTGTATCCTGCGAACGGCTTTTGGACAGTAGGCTAAACAATAAGCCCGTAATTGTTGGAGGTACCGGGGATAGGGGCGTGGTAAGTGCAGCCAGTTATGAGACTCGTGCTTATGGCGTACATTCCGGGATGCCGGCAAAAATGGCAAGGCAACTATGCCCACATGCCATATTTATAAAGGGCAATGCGGGAACCTATACCAAATACTCAAAAATGGTCACGGAAATTTTGCAGGGCGAAGTTCCGGTTTTGGAAAAGGCCAGTGTGGACGAGTTTTATGCTGACCTTTCGGGCATGGACCGTTTTTTTGGTTGCTATAAGTATGCCACGGAATTACGGCAAAAGATTATTCGAGAAACAGGCTTACCCATATCTTTTGGGCTTTCCGAAAATAAAACCGTGTCAAAAGTTGCTACCAATGAGGCCAAGCCCAATAATCAATTAAAGATTGAATTTGGGGCGGAAAAGCAGTTTTTGGCACCACTTTCCATCAAAAAGATTCCTATGGTCGGGGAGAAGACCTTTCGGGCATTTTGCAACATGGGCATTAAAACTGTTGAGACCGTACAGCAAATGCCCGTGGAGATGATGACCTCGGTATTTGGCAAAAACGGGCGTGTGATTTGGCAACGCTCCAACGGCATTGACCATACGCCCATCATCGAATATCATGAGCGAAAATCCATTTCGAGCGAGCGTACTTACGGAAGGGATACCACAGACATTTCAAAAATAAAGACCACACTTTCTGCCATGGCCGAAGATTTGGCTTTTCAATTACGGCGTGGTGGGAAATTGGCTTCTGTAGTGACGGTGAAAATCAGGTATTCCGATTTTCAGACGTATTCAAAGCAAACAAAAATTGCATATACGTCGGCAGATCATCATTTAATACCATTGGTGCTGGAACTGTTTGATAAACTTTATGACAGGCGGGTGCTTATCCGCTTAGTGGGAGTTAGGTTTAGTGGTATTACTTCTGGCACATACCAAATCAATCTTTTTGATGATGAAAAACGAACGGTAAACCTTTACAGTGCCATGGATAAGATCCGATTGCGGTATGGTTCCAGAAGTGTGATAAGGGCTTCTGCTATGGGCGAAGGGGCACGGACTGTTGGGAATTTTACCAACCCGTTTAATGGGGAGCCACCCATTGTTTTGGCGCATCGAACGCAATGATTTATGTGGCCGTACACAGTCAGGGCTTTTGGGCCTGAAGGTAGAAGGTCTGCCCGATGATTGGGTGATAAAACTACGGTGGCGGATAGGTGCGTTAGGGATAGAAACGGCATCCCCTGACGGTACCGTCAGGGATATAGTGGATAGCCCGACCACGCCCTTAAGCGTGGTAACGCCAAAATAGAGAATAATAAAGATTCAATTTAAGTATTAAGCTTGGATAAGCCATGTTTTTGAACAACCATTCCTTTTATAGTTTGCGCTACGGCACCATGTCCGAAATAGAACTTATGGCATTGGCAAAAGAGAGTGGTTGCAACACGTTTCCGCTTACGGATATCAATAACACTTCTGGATGCTTAAATTATATAAGGCGTGCTCCAGAATATGGTATTACACCCGTAGTGGGGATAGATTTTAGGAACAGTGCGCAACAATGCTATGTATGTTTGGCCACCAATAATGAAGGGTTTTTGGAGTTGAACAATTTTCTGTCCAGGCATTTGCACGATGATGAGCCGTTTCCTGATGAGGCGCCCGTATTTGAAAATGCAGTCACTATTTATCCCTTTCGAAAATTATTGGAAATAGAAAAATATACGTTTTCTGAAAGCGAATATATAGGGGTGTCGCTAGACGATATCAATATGCTTCCATTTTCAAGATTGAACCAGCATAGGGACAGATTGGTTTTGCTACATACCATAAGCTTTAGGGGTAAACGTGATTTTAATGTGCATAGGCTGTTGAGGGCTATAGACAACAATCTGCTTTTAAGCAAGCTTCCAAAAGCGCAACAAGGTAAGTTGGCACACCAAATACTGCCTGGTTCCGAAGTTGAAAAAAGCTTTAAGGATTATCCCCATATTATAGAAAACACATCAAATTTATTGAAGCGGTGCAGTATTGAGTTTGACTTTTCAAACACAAAAAAAAGTCAGAACTTATCAACACTTTATGGCTCCGAAGAAGTGGATTTCAATACGTTGAAGGCCTTGTGTTATGAGGGTTTGCCCAAACGATATGATGAGGTTTCAAAAACAATTGAACAGCGTTTGGAAAAGGAGCTGGACTTGATAAAAAAGCAGAATTATGTGAGTTTCTTTTTGATTAATTGGAGGATTATTCAATATGCAAAATCAAAGGGGTATTATTACGTAGGGAGGGGCAGTGGAGCCAACAGTATTGTTGCCTATTTGTTGCAGATAACTGATGTAGATCCTATAGAATTGGACTTGTATTTTGAGCGATTCATGAATTTATACCGCACCACGCCGCCTGATTTTGATATTGATTTTTCAACATGGGACAGGGAGGATGTTACGCGTTTTATTTTTGAGGAGTTTAAAGGGGACGGGCAGGTAGCACTGTTGGGGGCTTATGTAACGTTTCAATATAAAGGAGCAGTACGCGAGCTGGGCAAGGTGTTTGGGTTGCCCAAATATGAGATCGATAAACTATGTTCTGGAAAGTTTGATTACAGGCAATTGGACGATTTGTCTAAACTGGTATTGCGCTATGCCAAATATTTGGAGGGCCGTCCTAATTATGTCAGTATTCATGCGGCAGGTGTTTTGATTTCAGAACGGCCTATCCACTATTTTTCGGCAACAAATATGCCACCCAAAGGATTTCCAACGGTTCAATTTGATATGCATATTGCGGAGGATGTCGGTTTGTACAAGTTTGATATTTTAGGGCAACGTGGCTTGGGAAAGATTAAGGATGCCATTGCTGTTATTGAGGAAAACAGGCCAGGGGTTGAGTTGCCCAATATTCATAATGCGAAGCCTTTTTTTGAAGACGATAGCATAAATGATATGATAGAGCAGGGCGAATGTATCGGTTGCTTTTATGTGGAGTCCCCAGCAATGCGCATGCTGATTAAAAAATTGGGGGTACGGGATTATTTAACACTGGTTGCGGCAAGTTCTATCATTCGTCCGGGTGTAGCCAAAAGTGGCATGATGCGAGAATATATCCTGCGCCACAAAAACCCAGAACGCAGAAAAAGGGCCCATCCCGTATTGTGGGATATTATGCCAGATACTTATGGCGTAATGGTATATCAGGAAGATGTGATTAAGGTGGCGCACCATTATGCGGGATTGGATTTGGGCGAGGCTGATGTGCTGCGGCGCGGTATGAGCGGAAAATACCGTTCTAGGGAGGAGTTTTTGGCAGTAAAGGAAAAGTTTATTTCCAATTGCAGGGAAAAAGGAGAACGAGATGAGGTGATATTTGAGGTATGGCGACAAATTGAAAGCTTTGCTGGGTACGCTTTTGCTAAAGGACATTCTGCATCCTATGCTGTAGAATCCTACCAAAGTTTGTTTCTAAAACATTACTACCCTTTGGAATATATGGTAGCTACGGTTAACAATGGAGGTGGGTTTTACAGGACTGAATTGTATTTGCACGAAGCCAAAAAATGGGGAGGGGTTGTGCATCCGCCCTGCATTAATCGAAGCCGTATTGAAACCGTTATTGTGGGTGTAGATATTTATCTTGGATTTCAGCATTTGCAAGGGCTTGAAAGGCGTAATATGGTCAATATATTACAAGCTAGGGTGTATGGCAATTTTATGTCGCTGGACGATTTTATGGAGCGTGTCCCCATGTCCATAGAGCAATTGGATATACTGATTAGGGTTAATGCATTTAGAAGTTCGGGGATAGACAAACGAACGCTATTATGGGAAGCCTATTATAAATGCCATCATTTGGCCATTGATGAGATGCAACCACAATTATTTAGATTGGGGGCGAGAGCTTTTGAATTGCCAAAATTTACCATTACCCAATTAGAGGATGCTTTTGATCAGCTGGAGTTGCTCAATTTTACACTTTATGACGTGTTTTCACTATTGGAAAAATCGCCTACTAATAGACTTTTAACAAAGGATTTAGCAGTTTACAAAGGTAGGGTGGTAACTATTTATGGCTATTTGATTACCGCAAAAAACACGAGTACGCACAAAGGAGACCGTATGCATTTCGGAACGTTTTTGGATCAAGAGGGAGAGTGGTTGGATACGGTACATTTTCCTCCCGTGGCTAAACGATATCCATTTAGGGGCAAGGGGGTGTATCGTATTATAGGAAAGGTGGTAGAGGAGTTTGATTTTTTGAGTGTTGAGGTCATCAAGCAAGAACGGATGGCATATATAGCCGACCCGCGCTTTAGCAGTGCAAACGTAAAAAATACGGAGCAACAAAAAATATCTGTACCAAGCAGACAGGCTTATAAGCGTTTAACAACATAATACAAAGGCGAACATTGAATTATAAAGCGGCTACAGTTCCGAAGGGCACACAAAATCTGTAGTTGGCAAGTCCATCTTCTTTATTGCGCCAAAACCTCCGGCAATGTCAAAAATATTATTAAAACCTCTTGCTTTCAAAATAGACGAAGCGATTACCGAACGATAACCACCTGCACAATGCACATAATAGGTGTTTTTTGGATTTACTTTGCTCATATTATCATTGATGTAATCCAGAGCAAAATGCTGCACGTTGTCGCCTTCCAAATGTTCGGAGGTATATTCACCATCTTTTCTAACGTCCAGTACGTTTATGTTTTTATTTTTAAAATCTTCTGAAAATTGTTCGGCAGATATGGATGCTATCGTCTCGATGTCCTTTCCTGCCTTTTTCCATGCTTCGATGCCTCCGTCTAAATAGCCCAATGTATTATCATAACCAACGCGAGATAATCGGGTTACGGATTCTTCTTCGCGCCCTTCGGGAGTTACCAACAAGATCGGCTGTTTTAAATCGGTAATCAAAGCACCAACCCATGGGGCAAATCCGCCATTCAATCCAATGAAAATGGAGTTGGGGATATGCGCTTTCACAAATTCCTGCTCTGTTCTTACATCAAGAACCAGCGCATCTTCATTGTTGGCAATGGCTTCAAAATCATTTGGGTTAAGAGGTGTGTCACCTTTTTTAAGTACTGTCTCAAAGGTGTCGTAGCCCATTTTGTTCATCATCGCATTTTTAGCAAAATATTGGGGAGGAGGAGCGATGCCATCTAGGACTTCTTTCACAAATTCTTCCTTACTCATAGCCGCTCGTAATGCATAGTTAGTTTGTTTTTGATCGCCTAAAATACCAACGGTTTCTTTGCTTAAATTTTTTCCGCATGCGGAACCTGCGCCATGCGCTGGATAAACAATGACATCATCGGGCAAGGTCATTATTTTGTTGCGTAACGAATCATACAGCATGCCGGCTAAATCCTCTTTGGTTAAATCAGATTTTATGGCTAAATCAGGTCGCCCAACATCACCTAGAAATAATGTGTCCCCTGAAAAAATAGCGTGTTCCTTTCCGTTTTCATCCAACAATAAATATGTTGACGATTCTAGTGTATGCCCTGGTGTGTGCAATACTTTAATAGTAACATTTCCCAGTTTAAATTCCTCATTATCTTTTGCTTCATGGATGTTGTATTCTGTCTTCGCTCCAGGACCATAAACAATAGTAGCACCAGTTTTTTTCGCCAAATCTACATGACCGGAAACAAAATCCGCATGAAAATGGGTTTCAAAAATGTACTTGATTTTGGCATTTTCTTTTTCTGCTTTGTCCACATATTGTTGGGTTTCCCTTAAAGGGTCAACAATAGCTACTTCACCTTTCGATTCAATATAATAGGCACCTTGGGCCAAACATCCGGTATATATCTGTTCTATTTTCATATTCTTAAAATTCTTTTTCAAAATTAATAAACCTCATTGATACACTTTGTAACTTATATTACTTTTAGAGTTATTTTAACTCTTTGTAAATGATATAAGTAGCCATTATCAGAATAAAATACCCAAAGCTTTTTTTAAGCTTTTTTCCGCTGATAAATTTTGAAAGGAATACCCCCAAGACAATACCCAATATTGCAATTACAGTAAATGTCAAAAGGAATCCCCATTCAATATCTAAAGTTTGTACGTCCCCTAAAAAGCCAATTAAGGAATTGACGGTTATGATAATTAGAGAGGTGCCTACTGCTTTTTTCATCGGAATGTTTGCCCAAAGCACAAGAGCAGGAACGTAAAGAAACCCTCCCCCAGCACCGATAATTCCTGTAATGGTTCCAATAATTAATCCTTGAATAAAAGTTTTGTAATAGGGCTGACCGGAAATATTTTCTGCAGTTTTTGACTTGGATTTAATCATGGAATACGAGGCACCAATCATAATGAGGGCAAAGAAAATCATGATGCTCATGTCCTTGGTGAAACTTAAGTTTCCAATTTCAAATAATGCTTCAGGAATATTGGGTAACAGATAGCGTCTTGATAAATATACCGCTACGAAAGATGGAAACGAAAAAACCAGACCAGTCTTAAAATCTACTAATCCCTCCTTATATTTTTGAAATGTACCCACCAAAGAAGACGAACCAACAACAAATAGGGAATAGGCCGTGGCCACTATTGGATTATATCCCAAGATATACACCAAAACGGGAACGGTTAAAATAGAACCGCCACCGCCAATAAGCCCTAATACTAGCCCGACGATTAGTGCTCCGATATATCCTAAGATCTGGGTGGATTCCATTTAATGTGGCAACTTGTTTTTTAGAAGTCCGTAAATGAAAGTCCCTAGAATAGCTGATGCAATTACTATAAGCATGCTCCAAACGCCAGTGCCCAAAAGCACGTACATGGGGCCGGGGCAAGCGCCAATCAATGCCCAACCGAACCCAAAAATCGTACCGCCAACAATATACCTTATAAAACCATTTTCTTTTTTCGGAACAAAAATATCCGCACCTTTTACGCTTTTGATAAGGCCCTTTTTTGAAAGTTGAAGAAACAGAATTCCGGATGTTATCGCCGTACCAATAATGCCATACATGTGAAACGATTGAAAACGGAACATTTCATAAATGCGATACCATGAAACAGCTTCGGATTTCACCAATAAAATTCCGAAAAATATGCCGACCAATAAGAATTTTAAGAACTTCATAATTAAAATATTAGGGGTAAGAGAAGGTTAGCCATAATAAGTCCACCAATGAAAAAGCCGATAACAGCTATCAATGATGGTTTTTGCAAACTACTTAATCCTGTGATAGCATGCCCTGAGGTACATCCGCCGGCATAACGGGTTCCAAAACCAACCAATAGTCCACCAACAACGAGAAGTAAAAGGACTTTAGGAGATGACAGTAAATCTAAACTGTACATTTCGTTGGGAACTAACGTTTTGCCTGGGTTTTCAAATCCCATGTTTTGGAGTTCAGCAATAGTTATTGGGTTTAAATCCGTACCCGAATCGTTGGACAGAAATTGAACGGCTATAAACCCTCCAATTACGGCACCTAATACCACGGTTAAATTCCAAAGTTGTGCTTTCCAATCGAACTTGAAAAAATCAGAAAACTTATCAGCACCGATGATGGAGCACATGGTTCGGAGGTTTGAGGACATTCCAAAGGTTTTTCCAAAATAGAGTAAAAGTGCCATGACTAAGGCGATTAAAGGGCCTGAAACATACCATGGCCATGGGTTTAAAATGGATTCCATAATTGTCGATTTTAATGCGAATTTAAATTGAAACGTAGTTAAGTATTGTAATAAATGTTACTTAACAGCAAGTAATTTATAATTATTATATAGGTTTAGCAATACATGAAAAAATCCAACGGATAGCGTTGGATTCTTTTTATCTAAATAGCAGAATTACTGTCATGCTGAACTCGTTTCAGCATCTCATCTAATTATTGGGTATTAACTCGTTTGTTGCAACGTTTTATTTTTCTCCTTTAGAATTGCCAATTGCTTTTCCAAAAATGTAATCACCTGCTCGGTTTTATAACTTGTTTTGGACGCAAAATCCTTTGCCTCTTTCTTAAATTTGTCCTTACCGGATTTAGTGGCTTTTGATATATCCTCTTTAACCTCAGTAAAATCTTCGGTTATTTGGTCCTTTATTTTTTCTCCTTCCTTTTTAAGCTTAGCTCTGGTAACTTCCCCTTTTTCGGGAGCGAATAAAACGCCTACACCAGCGCCAATCAATACGCCTAAAACTAATGCACCTTTATGAATCATTTGTTTTTCTTTTTAAATATTAAACTTGTTTTACTAATGAGTAGCTAAAACTTTCGAAATGTTACAAACAAATTCAGTGCCAGATATTTAAGGTGGTTTCGAGGTGCTAAAAATGATTTTAGGCCTAAAGTGAGCATTTTTGGCAGTTTCGCTTAAGGTCTCTGTATAAACTTTGTTGCGTCGTTTTCATGCTAAAAGCAGGCAAACTATTACTGAATAGGAAGTCCACGAGGACCTTCACAAATAAGCTGAAAGCTAACAATAAAATTTATACTTTATTATGTGTTGTTATTTTAGAATAAAGAGTATCCAAAGACTATTGATAAAGTTTCATAATCCGCAACCCAATTTGAATCAAAACCTAATCCTCTTCGTGTTTGATGCCTTAACTCTATGCTGTATTTATCTTTATACTTATAACCTAGACCAAAAGCCATATTATAGGCGTCTGTAATTTCTTGGGAATTAATTTGTGAATCATTTAAACTTGAATCATAAATTAAAGAAGCATTTATAAAAATTTTTGAATTATCATTTAAAAAGAAGTAATGTCTTAAACCAGCATGTAATTCAATAGAACTATAATTAACGATTACATCTCCTGAACCTCCATCAGTTGATTTTTCTCCAAAACTTTGATAAGTTGGCTCAATTATAAATGACCATTTGTTTTTATGAAAAGGAAGAACTAATTCTGCTTCTATTCCAAAACCAAAACCTAGATCGTTTTTAATATTAATATTCCTGTCATTAGATAATGAAGAGAAATTTAATCGAGGCCTGATGTTCAAATTAAACAAATCTTTTTTTTGCTTTTCTTCAAAGTTGATATATTCTTGATTGCTACAGCTGTTATACGTTACAAAAAAGTTGACCAAATCTGATTTTCTGTATTTTATTTTTTCTACTCTGCTCTTTTTGATATCAGAGCATTTCAAGTTATTCCATAGCTGATTTCTAAATCTATTATTTTTGCCAATTTTAAATTCAGGAGTTATATAACTTTTAAACACCAATTGCTCAATATTAGATGTTCCGATGCTGTAAAAATATCTTATTAAACCACGGTCAATGTAACTATACAAAGTAGATTTTCCTTCGACTAATACTTTTAAAAAGAGTTCTTCTTCCTGAAATTTAGCTTTTCTTTCGTTATCTAATTCATCAACCTTGTTACTAGACCTATCAATTTTTACCGCGCTTCTCACATATTTTGAAGCGTTAAAAATCCCAAATTCTTTAACTGATTTTATTGTTTTTTCATTTAATTCGCTATTTTCTGATAATTTATATTTGAATTCAGTTGGATTATCTCCCCAATCAAGATTTTTAATTAAACAATTAGTTTTTTGATTATTGTTATCTATAAAATATCCATTTTCAAATGAAATTTGAGAGTAGCAATTAAAACTTAAAATTGTCGTTAAAAGAAATAGTAGTTTTATTTTCATCATTATTTTAATTTATTCGTATTTAAATTGTTGAGTGTTAATAACACATAATGGGCTATCGGATATGCACCGTTAAACGAAGTTATCATTTTTTTCTGACAATGTTGTTTGTTAAATTACTTTATAAAGCATAATGTCTTCTTCTAGACCATTAGAATTGTATTTTTGCAAAAATATTTAGAATGAATTCCAGACAACACCAGCTCTAAGCCTTCGATAGATTATTAACCATTATGAACGAACTGCGGGAGCAATGCCCATGGGATAAAAAACAAACGATGTAAACCTTACGTCGTTTGACTATCAAGGAAACTTATGAGCTTGGTGATGCTATTTTGTATAATGATTTGGAATGGGTGAAAAAAGAGCTGGGGACTCTAACTTAGACGTCTGCGCAAGCTAGATTTTAAAACATAGAATACCCTAAAACCATGGATACCGATGAAAATTTTGTACCCCAAGCCCCTTGACCATTTAAAATATTTCTATTGGGTATGTACCTTAGTTCTAAATTATATCTTTCTTTATATTTACAACCTATACCAAGGGCTGCGCTAATCCCCGACATACCTTCAGATGAAAAAATGGGTAGACCACGTTCACTTCTAACATCAACTGATGAATTATTGTTATCAATAACCATCGAAACATTGGTGAAAAGTTTTAAATCTTTATTCAGAAACATATAATATCGTATACCTAAATTAACCTGTATAGATTCATTATTTATTTTTGCTATTGATTTTT
Source organism: Hyunsoonleella aquatilis (assembly GCF_014270105.1). Lineage (GTDB taxonomy): Bacteria > Bacteroidota > Bacteroidia > Flavobacteriales > Flavobacteriaceae > Jejuia > Jejuia aquatilis. Next base: position 210,872 of record NZ_JACNMF010000004.1, on the reverse strand, counting down.
CTCCAGTGGTTCTATTTGAAATAACTACAGCTTCTGATTCAAACTGCTGGTAGGTAGGCTCCAATATCATAGCCCATTTATTATTGTTAAATCCCAAGATAAACTCTGCTTCAAGCCCAAACCTAAAAGAAGTTAAACCCTCATCAAAATCAAAAGGCTCCCTAATTGGACCATCTAAAACCAATGAAGAAATAGTTACACCAGGACGAATAGTTAAATTGAATAAATCCTTCTTTTGTTTAGTTTTGTAATTGACAAATTCTGAATTTGTGCATTCATTGTATTTTATGAAAAACTTAATCAATTCTGATTGCCTATAACTTATTTTAGCGACCTGGTCCATGGAAATACTTTCGCATTTTAAGGCATTCCATAGTTGTTGTCTGAAGTGTTGGTTTTTGGCTACTTGTCCATTGTCAGTTAGATAATTCTTGAAAACCAGTTGCTTCACTTCTGTAAGGTCTTGATTAAAAAAATACCTTATTAGGCCATTGTCTTCGTACAAATATAAATTCCCTTTCCCCTCTATTAGTACCTTTAAAAACAGTTGTTCCCTATTAAAAACAGGATTTTTGTTATAGTCCATCTCTTCGATTATTGCGCTAGATCTATCGATATCTACATCCTGTCTTACATATTTTGTTATACCAGTAATTTCAAATTCCTTCACAGAAGTAATGGTTTGGATTTTTTGCTCCGAATTTTCAGAAAGTTTATATTCAAACTGAGTGGGGTTGTTTAGCCAGTCACCGTTTTTAATAAGACAGTCCATTCTTTCATTAGAGTTATTGATATAATACCCTTGTAGAAATGTATTTTGGGCAAAACCATTTAGCCCTAAAATTAAAAAGAAGAGTAAAGTTATTAGTTTAGTCATTTTGGATTTGGTTTAGATAAGGTTTGTTCAGTTATAAAAAAACAAATACCTACTGTATTTGAGTTGATTTAGATTACAATAAGTTTTGAAATGTTAATATATCAAATATAGAGTTTTTTCTTTCTTTAAATAAACTAAACAACTTACTTTTTTAATAGAATTTTATGGTATAATTCTCTCTGTTTTGATTAAAGAGATTTGTGAGAATTATATACTTTTCAAAACTAATTTAGGCCTTGGCCATTCCTTGAAGCAAATCAAAATTGTATTTTTGCCAAAATATTTAGAATGAATTCCAGACAACGCCAACTCAAAGCTTTCGATAGATTATTAACCATTATGGACGAACTGCGAGAGCAATGCCCATGGGATAAAAAACAAACCATGGAAACCTTACGCCATTTGACTATCGAGGAAACTTATGAGTTGGGAGATGCCATTTTGGATAATGATTTGGAAGAGGTTAAAAAAGAGCTGGGGGACGTGTTATTGCACATTGTATTTTACGCAAAAATCGGGAGTGAAACCAAAGATTTTGATATTGCCGATGTGTGTAACACCATTTGCGAAAAGTTGATCAACCGGCATCCACACATCTATGGTGATGTTAAAGTAGAAAATGAGGACGATGTCAAACGTAACTGGGAAAATCTTAAATTAAAAGAAGGGAAAAAAAGTGTTTTGGAAGGTGTGCCAAGGAGTTTACCGGCCCTAGTGAAAGCCAATCGTATTCAGGAAAAAGTGGCTGGAGTGGGCTTTGATTGGGAAAAGCCTGAACAGGTTTGGGAGAAACTGCAAGAGGAATTGTCTGAGTTTCGGCATGAGGTAAAGGTTGGTAATGAAGAGGCTATGGAAAGCGAGTTTGGTGATGTGATGTTCTCGATGGTGAATTATGCACGTTTCCTAAATATCAACCCCGAAAATGCCTTGGAGCGTACTAATAAAAAATTCTCAAAACGCTTTCAATATTTAGAATCGAAAGCCAAATCCCTAAATAAGCCCTTAAAAGAAATGACCTTAGCAGAAATGGATGTGTTTTGGGAGGAGGCCAAAAAGCTCTAAAGCGTTTTAAAAAAAGCCTTTACAAAACTCCAAGAAAATAGCGAAACCATAATTTTCAATTCCTCTTTAAAGCTAGATTCTTCGTCCAAAAATAGGAACATACTCGCTGGTTTGTTTTTACCGTAAAACTGCTTAAAAATCCATTCGCCTTTATGGTTTTCCTCTTTTAAAACTTTAAGGAACACAGTGTCAAAAAATCTATATTTTTTCGAGAAAAGACTATCAGATGGCTTTTTGTTGGCTTTAATGTTATCTAGAATCTTGGCCACTTTTTTTTCAGTATGCTTAAAGGAGTACCCTGTTGAAGGTTTTACCCAGCCACCACCGGTGCCAATTTTCGTTATCTTTTCCGTGTTGAATTTATCAAAGGGAAAAGTGGTCATCGGAATATTACCCTGTTCAGATTCAATGATTTTGTAATCGTCAATTTTCAGGTACTTTTTGATGTACGTTTGGAGGAACCCGTCATAGACTGATGTTTCAACAATGTGCTCAGTAAAATATGTAAACTCCACCAACGCCTCATGCTTTGAAAAAGGAAGCACATAAGTAAAGGTGGTTTGTTCGCCATCCTTCAGCCGATAATCCATCATGGTAAAGCTTTTAGTGTCAAATACTTCTCGTTCCGTTTTAATGACGATGCCCTTGAAGTGTTGGTTGATATTTAAGCTCTTATTGTTATTATAAAATTCAATTGGAACCCTGCTATCAAATACATGTTCTGCCGTATAAGAACGTTTTTTTGTTTTCACAATAACCCTTGAATCCTCGTGCGTGTACACCACTTCGTCCACAAAAAACTGGAAGTTTTGATGGTTTTCCAGGGTTGATTTCGCATACTTGTAAAAATCAATGGCTCTGATAGTTTTATATGCATACGGCGATAAATTCATTTCCATTTCATTTTTGGAAGTTATTACTTTCGCCTGTTTCCATGACTTGTGCACAATGTGGTTCCATTGCGAGGGCTCCGTTTCCCAAAAACTCCAGGTTTTGTCGTTGCTATTTTTTTCCGAGGCGTCGATTAAGGCAATTGTCTTGTCATCGAAAAAGGAATCAGAAGCCATTTTTAAAGCCAGTTGTAGCCCTGCCAAACCACTACCAATAATAACATAGTCAAAATGCGAGTTACCCGACATTGAGTATTATTTGCTTTTGAAGTATTTGAAGGGGACGAACAGCATGCCGTAGCATTCTCCATCATCCTTGCCCAAATGTTTATGGTGGATTTTATGAGCTCTTCTTATGCCCCGAGCATACCAATTGTTGGCATTTCTAAATATTTTAAAACGCTGATGTATAAAAATATCATGCACTAAAAAATAACACAGGCCATAAGCAAAAATGCCAATACCTATGGGCAAACCTGGCCAAAACCAGGTAAATTTCCAAAGTAAAACGAAAGAAATACTCACTATGGCATAGAAAATAAAAAAGGTGTCATTGCGCTCAAACCAACTGTCGTGGTCCTTATGGTGGTGGTCCTTGTGTAAGTGCCATAAAAAGCCATGCATAATGTACTTATGGGTAAACCATGCCATAAATTCCATAATGCAGAAAGCACTTAAAAAACACAAAATCCAAAGTAAAGTATGCATAACTAAAAAATCACATTAAATTTAGTTGATATTTTACATAACTGCGCATTAATAACTCAATTTTTTTTGGATTAGACACTCTAATGCGGGTATCCTTAATTTGTAAAGCAGGTGTTTTTTTCAGTTTTTTTAAAAGTTGTCTGTAATAGCGATAAGCCATAAATACTCCAAATTTGGCTTCCATAGGAAGTTTTTTGATCCCTTTAAGACCTTCTTCAAAATCTCTTTCAATGTCATCAATAATTTCTTGTTTGGAGTGCTCATCCAAATTGTTTAGATCTACATTCGGGAAATAGCTTCGGTTTAAATCATCAAAATCGGCTTTAATATCTCGTAGAAAATTTACCTTTTGAAATGCCGAGCCTAAAGACATCGCCATTCCTTTTAAATCATTGTATTTTTCTTCATCACCTTTTACGAATACCTTTAGGCACATTAACCCAACCACATCAGCTGATCCATAAATGTATTCCTTATATTCCTCATCAGTTAAGTAATCTTTTTTATGAAGATCCATGCGCATACTCTTCATGAAGGCATCTACTAGGCTTTTATCAATCTTATATTTGTGAAATGTGTATTGGAAGGCATTCAAAATTGGGTTCAAACTAATTTTATCTTGTAAGGCCTTCTCCAGATCATTGGAGAAACTTTCAAATAAGGTTGCTTTGTCGTATTCATGAAAGGAATCCACAATTTCATCTGCAAACCTCACAAAGCCATAGATGTTATAAATGTGCATCCTGATGGTATTGGACAGCATTTTGGTAGCTAGAGAAAATGAAGTGCTATACGATTTAGTAACTACTTTGCTACATTGGTACGAAACGGTGTCAAAAAGTGCTTTCATAGCTTAACTGTTGTTTTTTATTACTAATTCGGAAACCAATTTTCCGGAAATCAATGACGGGGGTACACCGGGGCCAGGAACCGTCAATTGTCCTGTAAAATAAAGTTGATCCACTTTTTTGCTTTTTAATTTAGGTCTCAAAAAAGCAGTTTGCAATAGGGTATTCGCCATCCCGTAGGCGTTTCCTTTATAAGAGTTGTAATCCTTAATAAAGTCGTTTATACAAAAGGACTCTTTAAAGATAATATGATTTTTTACAGTTTGAGAAGTCAATGCTTCAAATCTTTCAATAATCTTTTCAAAATATTGAGCTCTCAATTCAGGGGTGTCTTCAATTCCGGGGGCAAGCGGAATCAAAAATATGCCCGCTTCTTTACCTTTGGGCGCACTGCTTTCATCCGTTATACTTGGAAAACTTGCGTAGAACAAAGGTTCTTGAGGCCATTTGGGGTCGTCGTAAATAGCTTCTGCATGCGCATCAAAATCCACATCAAAGAATAAAGTGTGGTGCTCAACCTTTTTCAATTTCTTATCAAAACCAACATAGAATAGGAGGGAAGAGGGAGCAAAGGTCTTTTTATTCCAGTAGGATTCGGGATATTGTCTATATACTTTATCTAAAAGTGTTTCAGTGTGATGGTAATCTGCGCCACTTACGATGATATCGCCATGATGTGCTTCTCCATTTGAAATCAGGCTTTTTGCCTGGCCGTTTTCAATATTGATTTTTTCAATGGGAGCGTTCGTTTTTATAGTCACTCCTAATTCCTTGGCCAATTGTTCCATGGCAAGAATGACTTGATACATTCCTTTTTTAGGGTGAAACGTACCCAAACCAAAATCAGCATAATTCATGAAACTATAGAATGAAGGAGTATCGCTGGGCTTCGCACCCAAAAATAACACAGGGAATTCTAGAATTTTGGCCAACCTGTCATTCTTAAAGTCTCTGCGAACATCCTTTTTAATGTTGCTGAAGAACTGGCCGACTTTTTTTATGGTAGCTGGAGTTACCAGTTCGAGTGGTGAAACACCTGGATTGTAAACCAAATCTTTTATGGCAATATCGTAGTTACTTTGGGCATCGTCCATAAACTTCTGAAGTTTTTGGGAACTGCCTTTTTCCTCTTTTTCAAAGGTATTCTTAATTTTGTCCAAAGAATCCTCAATGGTGATACTGTCATCCTTTCCAAAGTACACACTGTAGGCGGGACTTAGCTTTTCTAGTTGATAGTAATCTGAAGGCTTTTTGTCGAAATCGGCAAAAAATCGCTCGAAAACATCAGGCATCCAATACCAAGTAGGACCTATATCAAAGGTAAAACCGTCTTTTTTTAATTGCCTTGCGCGACCACCGATGGTAGCATTTTTTTCAAAGATAGTAACGTTGTAACCGGCCTTTGCCAAGTAGCACGAAGCGGCTAATGACGAGAACCCTGACCCTATGACAAATACTGTTGTTTTCATTTTGTTCAACAAATGTAATTAAAAGTTAAACAAAATAAAAGTTTTTATAAATCTTTAACTAAGTTTTCGATAGAATCATAGATTTTAACGCTGTCCGGAAGTTGAAAATCATCTTCGATCGCTGATAATTTTGGGCCCAAAGCTAAAAGGTTGGTTTTGTCATTATTGAGCAAAAGTTCTTCAAATTCTTTGAAATATCCGGGGATTTCTTTTGCCTCGGGATTTACCGTAAAATAAGTGACGAAAGTAATTTCATTGAAGAATTCCAAAACACTCACGAGGCTATCCATTGGTACACTTTCACCTAAAAATATCGTATGATATCCCTTGCTCCTCAATTGATAATTGATGAATAGCAAACCAATATCATGTACCTCATTATCTGGCAAAAACAGAATAAACGTTTTGGTTACTGGTTTGGGTTCAAGGATTTGCAAGCGTTCAATATTCAATAATATTTTCTGCTTGATGTGTACGGATAAAAAGTGTTCGTGTGCCGGAGTGATAGTACTGGTTTGCCAAAGCAGCCCTATTTCGTTTAGCAATGGCAAAAACACGTCATAAAAAATGGTATCAAAGGATTTGTTTTCAATCAGATTATTATAGGTGTTGTAAAATAAAACCTGATCAAAATTTAACATTGATAGTTTGAATGCGTTTATGGCATGGTCTTCCACCTTTGCTCTCGAGGCGATTTCCCGAACCTTAATAGGAATATCCTCTTCGCTAAGCTTGGCAATTTTTGAAATTTTATAACCGTTATTGTTTAAAAAAGAGATGTTTAGGAGTTTTTGGAGACTGGCTAAACTATAATTTCTAATATTTGTATTACTTCTATCTGGATGCAATAAATTATAACGCTTTTCCCATATTCTAATGGTGTGCGCCTTTATGCCCGTTAGGTTTTCAAGATCTTTTATGCTGAAATTAACCTGTATATTGTTCATCAAAAACAGAATTTAGTTAAACAAAATTACGAATATCTTATGAGAAATCAATAGAAAAGGGCTATCAAATTGAAAAAAAATAAAAATTAATGGTTTTATGATATTCTATTTTCTCGGCAAAACGCAAATGAATGTGCAATGAGGTTATGCTTGAAGAGGTGCCATATTTGAGGTAAAAGCTTTGTTTGAGGGCTTTTAATTCCATACTTTTGGTCGTTATATTATTTTAACTCCATTGCCTGTATGCGGTCCCTTTTTTCGTTGATTATTTTTATGGTTTTTATCTCCTGTAAGGATAAAAAAAATGATTATGTACGGGCATCGGCTGGTTCTGACAATATTTTTGTTTCGGCGGAAATGATCCCTGATAATCACTTTTTGGGTGATGGAGCTTGTAAGTCCTGTCATCAAGATCAATTCAAAGATTGGAAAGGCTCCCATCACGATAAGGCAATGCAAATTGCAACAGATTCTACGATCTTGGGTGATTTCAATAATGCTTCCTTTTCCAGCCAAGGGGTGACTTCAAAATTCTATAAAAAGGATGGTGAGTTCTTTGTAAATACGGAAGGTAGGGATGGTAAGTACCACGATTATAAAATAGAGTATACTTTCGGCGTCACACCGTTACAGCAGTACATTGTGAAATTTCCCGATGGGCATTATCAGTGCCTAAGAACGGCTTGGGACACAGAAAAAGGCAAATGGTTTGATCTGTACCCAGATTTTAAGGTGGTGCATTCCGAATGGTTACATTGGTCCCGTGGTGGATTGAATTGGAACAATATGTGTGCTGATTGCCATTCCACGAATGTTAGGAAGAACTATAATATGGAATCTCATGGTTATGATACTAAATACGCCTTGATTAACGTAAGTTGCGAGGCCTGTCATGGCCCAGGAAAAACACATGTGCAAAAAGCAAATGCAGAAGGCACAAAGTATAAATTTGACAATGATTTAAAAATGACATTGAATACGCCTCCTAAAGAATTGGTAGATCAATGCGCCAGATGTCATGTAAGGAGAGAGCAAATTTCGGAACATTTCAATTTTGAAGGTACGTTTTTAGATCATTATTTCCCTCAGTTAATTGCAAATAATTTGTATCACCCAGATGGACAAATTTTGGATGAGGTTTATGTGTATGGTTCGTTTCTTCAGAGTAAAATGTATCAAAATAACGTAACCTGTACCAATTGCCACAATCCGCATTCGCTGAAATTAAGATTTGAAGGCAATCAGCTTTGCGCACAGTGCCATGACACCAAAAAATATGATGCACCAACACATCATTTTCATAAGGCGAATTCCGAAGGATCCGAATGTATCAATTGCCATATGACTGGAAAGATCTATATGGGCAACGATTACAGGAGGGATCACAGTTTTCGGATTCCCAGGCCGGATTTGAGTTTGAAATATGGCACACCCAATGCATGTGTACAATGCCATACGGACAAAGACGACAAGTGGGCATGGGAAAACTATAAAAAGACACATGGCGTTCCGAAGCAGAAACATTTTTCTGATTTATTGGCACCTGCTTTAACAGGAGATCCGCACGGTTTGGAGAAATTAATGGAGCTATCGAAAGACACGATTTACCCAGAAATCGCTAGGGCTTCAGCGGTCAGGGCCATGAGCGGTTATGTTACCCAGGAATCCATTAACGAATTGTTGCGATTTTTGGATGATGAATCTGCTTTGGTGCGAGGTGCAACTATTGATGCTTTCAACGATTTAAATACAACAGATTACGTGAATTCATTTTTACCGCTTTTGAAAGATGAAAAACGATCGGTAAGAACAAAAGCATTTTTAGCAATTGCATCCTTGAATGAACTGCAAATTCCAGAGGATTACAAAGATGCCTACAGAAAGGTTCAAAAGGAATTCAACACCCATTTAAGAGTGACGGGCGACTTTAGTGGAGGTCGTGCGAAAAAGGCAACTTATTATCTAAAGAAAGGAGATGTCGCCAACGCCATAAAATGGTTTGAAAAAGCTTTGGAAATTGATGACTTGAACAACATGATTCGTACCAATCTAGCGAATTTGTATTACCGAAATAATCAAACGGCAGAGGCCGAAGCCGCTTTTAAAACAATTATTCAGCAGGAACCCGATTTTGCGCAAACCTATTATTCCTACGCGCTGTTATTGGCTGAGCTCAACCGAACGGAAGAGGCTATAAAGCAAATGGAGCTTGCCATTGGCCACATGCCAGAAAATGTTAGGTTTTATTACAATCTCAGTTTGCTTTATGACAAGGTAAATGACTTGAAAAAAGCAGAGGACACTGCCGTAAAAGGTTTAAAGATAGCACCGAATAATGAAAGTTTGCTTTATGTTCTGGCCTATATCTACCAAAAAGGTGGGGAAATTTCTAAAGCTAAAAATATTGCCAGACGATTGGTAGAAATGTTTCCTAATAATCAGCAGTATCGTAGTTTTTATGGGCAGTTAAATGGTTTGGGTGCTGCTCCGTAAAACAATATTCAGTAAGTTTGTAGTACTAAATCTATTCAACAATGAAAAAAATACTACTATTGCTGATGGCTATATTTCTTGTTGGCTGTTCTTCTTCAGATGACTCGGATTCCAAAAATCAATCCCTAATAAACCCTCCCAACTGGATTATTGGCACCTGGTTATTGGAAGAGCCAAACCCCCGTTCTGGATACCGGTTTTCAAGTGACGATTTTTGTTTGGTTTTGTTTACAACTGAAAATTGTTTTAAAGAGTCTATTAGGCTTAGTAAAAGTTCTGGTGCTGTGGCTGATGTAGAGGAGACAAATACAGACAACAATTATTCAATAAAAATAACGTTAGCCAGTCAAGTTATAACCTATGAGTTTAATATGCTTTCCGCTACTCAGATTGAATGGGTAAATGACCCTTTAGGAAGTATGACCCAAACTATTTATGTCAAGCAAGAATAAGTGAAATTTACTGAGGATTTAGAAATTCCATTTCCAAATTTCGGTTATCGTGGTAGTTGTGTAAAACGGAGATAGCGAATGAGGTAGATAGCCTTTATTCCAAATAAAGTTTGAACTTAAAAAGTGCACACGAGAAGATTCGAACTTCCACATCCTATACGGATACTGGCCCCTCAAGCCAGCGCGTCTACCAATTCCGCCACGTGTGCTTTTTTTGAAGTATGCTAAAATAAAAAAAGTTAAGCAATGTTGCTTAACTTTTTTAGTGACCGGGCTGGGGCTCGAACCCAGGACCCTCTCCTTAAAAGGGAGATGCTCTACCAACTGAGCTACCCGGTCAAAACTATCGGTAAATTTCCGTTAGCGGGTGCAAATATATAATGTTTAATTAATAAAACAATGGGTTTTCTAATATAATTTTTCGTTTTTTTGTAGCCTGTTTATCTATGTTTTTAGTAATCAATTTATAGCATAAAAATGATCATAGTTTTATTAGGATATATGGGGTCTGGAAAGTCCTCAGTTGGTAGGATTTTAGCTGAGAAATTAAACTATAATCTTATTGATTTAGATGATTTTATTGAAGAAAAGGAAGGCATTTCGGTTAGCGAAATCTTTAAAACCAAAGGTGAAGTCTACTTTAGAAAAAAGGAAACCGAGTATCTAAAAGATTTGTTGAAGCTAGAGGAAAATACCATTTTATCCTTAGGGGGTGGTACACCATGTTACGCAAATAATATGGACGCCATTTTGAATGCCGAAAATGCAACCTCAATTTACCTAAAGGGATCATTGCCGTTTTTATCGCAAAAATTATTTAAGAAAAAAGCAAAACGTCCATTAATTGCACACGTTGAATCTGAGGAATTGATGACCGAATTCATTGGAAAACATTTGTTCGAAAGGTCTCAGTTTTATAGCAAGGCTGAAATCCATATCGTTACAGATTACAAAGAAAAAATAGAAATTGTTGAGGATATAATTTTAGCGCTATTCTAAAATTACTTCATTTGCCTTTCCGGAAAGATTAACCTGAACATGTTCGTGTAACGAGGTGGACAGGGAAATACCTTTAAAATCTGCTTTTACAGGATATTTTTTATGATTTCTATTTACCAAAACCGCAGTTTTGAACTGTTTCATCGGAACACTTAAAAAATGTTTCACGCCATAAATCAAGGTGGTTCCAGAATTAAGTACATCATCCACCAAAACAACAGATTTGTTAGAGTACTCTTCTGGAGGAAGCGAAGTGTCAATGGCTTCCAGTGGAGCTCTTTTATTTATTTTTACTTTACATAGTACCGGATTGATATCTGAAATTTTTTCTAACATGGCCTTCAGTTTTTTAGCAAGTATATAGCCATTGCTATCTATTCCTGCAATAATAACTTCAGTTTCATTAACATTCGTTTCATAAATCTGAAAAGCTATCCGTCTAATCTTATGTTGAATTTCACTATGGTTTAGAATAACGTTGTTCTTTAATTCCATGTGGTAATCGGTTATTTTGAAAGTTTAAAATTAGTCATTTTCAATGGTAAAATCATCAATGTCGCGTCTATCTTTTTTGGTCGGTCGGCCCGTTCCTTTTTTGCGATAATAGTCTTTGGAATATTTTAAAAGCTCTTTGGCTTCAAACTCTTCTTTGGGCGTTAAATCGGTACGGTAAATGTCTACCAATTTTGCCGAAACCCGATTGGGAGGGATATCGTTTACTTTCAATTTATAATTGATTTGAGTCTTGCGAAGCTCAATCCTGTCCTGAGGGTAAACCTCCCTGCTGGGCTTCACAACATCGTCATTTACCTTTACCTGCCCCTTTTTGCAGGCGGTAGTAGCCAAGGTTCTAGTTTTGTAATATCTCGTACACCATAAATACTTGTCAATCCGCATACAAATCTTGTAAAAACTGCGTTAATGTTGTTGCACAAGATATCATTAAAATTGTATCTTGCGCCCCAAAAATAAGCAATAATGAGTTTTAGAAAAATCGGTTTTTTGATATTATTGGCAACATTGGCCCTAATATCCTGTAAGAATGATGATGATGGAAATGGTGTAATTTCAATACCGATCGCAGATAGGGATGAACAGCAGAGTATAGATAATGGAATGTTGGTGGATTACCTAACTACGCATTATTATAATGCCTCAGCTTTTGTAAATAACCCCAACCCAAAAGTTGCAGATTTAATCATTAGTGATACCCCTGATGGAAATGCAAGGTTGATAGACTCCGTTGATATCAAACCCGTAAGGTTTGCCGATACCGATTATGAGATTTATATTTTGAAACTCAATGAAGGGGGTGGTGAAACCACTAATTTTTCAGATAAGGTTAGGGTGCATTATGAAGGATTTCTTTTGGATGGAACAATTTTCGATAGTGCTGTAACTCCTACTGATTTTAACCTAGTAGGCGATGGCAGAACCATTGGATCTGTTATTGATGGTTGGAAAAAGGCGTTGGTTGATTTTAAGTCTGCCGAAAATTTTACGGAGGATGGCGGTCTTATAAATTATGAAAACCATGGTGTGGGGGTGATGTTTATGCCTTCAGGACTGGCATATTTTAACGAGTCCAGATCGCAAATACCAGCCTATTCCCCGCTCATTTTCAAGTTTGAGCTGTTGCAGAACTTTTTCACTGATTTTGATAATGATGGTATTCCTTCACATTTAGAAAAAATATTAAAGGATCCTGCGGATAGTCAATTCCTAGACCAATTTGTGGTGTTTGCAGATGAAAATGAAGAAGATGACGACACTGATAATAATGGTTTATGGGATTTTATTGATCCCGATGATGATGGCGATGGTATTTTGACTAAGGATGAGATTAAGGTAAGAACCATTACGGGAACCAAGGATGAAGTTGAAAACGCAGTCCTAAACAAGGATGAGGAACGAGTTCGGGTTTATAAAGATGTACTCAATAACAATTATGTGGCAACTATAATTGAATTTACGGATACTGACGATAACGGTACTCCCGATTATTTAGAGGATAACATCTAGGTTTCTTTCAGCTAAAAAAAATTAAAAAACTCGCAAAATAAACGTTGCGAGTTTTTTGTTTCCTAAATTCTTTTCTTGGGCCTTAGTACTTATTTGTTTAAAATCAAATCAAATCTATTTTGCCACGGTTTAGTTTTATTTTGTTTTTGTTTTCCAGTTGCTTCAAAAGCCTAGATACAACTACACGAGAGGTATGAAGGTCTTCAGCGATATCTTGGTGTTTGATATTAATAGTATTGGATCCATGTAATTCTGCCTTATTAATAAGGTATTTATAAAGGCGTTCGTCCATTTTCATAAAGGCAATATTGTCAATAGCCTCCAGCATTTCGTCAAACCGTATTTGGTAGCTTTCCAAGATGAAGTTTCTCCAACTTTCATGTGTGTGAAACCAATTTTGCATCTGCTGAACAGGTATCATAATTAGTGTAGAATCCTTTTCGGCCACAGCCCTTATTTTGCTTTTAGATTTACCAGTACAACAGGTAAGGGACATAGTGCAAGTTTCGCCAGGCTCCAAAAAGTAAATCAGTAGTTCGTCGCCTTCAGAATCCTCACGCAATATTTTAATGCTGCCTTCCAAAAGTAATGGGATAAAGCGTAAGGGCTGGTTTATATCTATAATAATATCACCTTCGTCGTAAGTAATTCGTGTCCCGATGGTTTCAATCTCTTTGATGAGCGCATCATCGAGTATATTTTTGAATTTTTGATGGAGTAAAGTCCCTGTCATATTCAAAAATAATCATTTATAAAATTGAAATAAAAGTTTGGAGGAGTTTTAATAAATAATGTATATTTGCACCCACTTTTAAGGGCCTCGTAGTTCAACTGAATAGAATACCTGATTACGGCTCAGGCGGTTGCAGGTTTGAATCCTGCCGAGGTCACGAATAAAACGAAAACTCCAGCGTTAAATCAATCTTAAATGAATTTATAAGCTGGAGTTTTCGTTTTTCAAAGCGGAGCTTTGTCAGGATATTTAATCCTGCCGAGGTCACTAGAACGGAGAATTTGTTAAAATTAACAGGTCCTCCGTTTTTTGTTTCAGATAAACCCTTTGCCAACAATGGGATTGAAGAGAATATGGAATTTACTCTTTTGGTTTGAACTTTTCCTCCTGACTTATCATAACCTATTCCGGAAGGAAAAATGAGATTTTGAATTTTTTTCTTTTGGATCAAATCACCTGATTGCCATAAATTACTGAGTTTAGAGGAAATTGTCAGAGCTTTTTCAATGGCTAAATTGAGGTTTGAACTCGAAATTGACGAATTATCCAAACCGTACTCTAAATCTGCTTGTTCTTTGGTGTAATTATCCCTAAATTTTTGATAAATATTGGTATTAATTTCTCCGATAGCAAAACGCTCTTCGATGGCCTCAATTTTGGAATTAATCAATGTCAATTTTTTTTACATGCGCTTCGTTTTCTCGAATTTCTTTTGTAACATCATCAAAAGCGAAGATCATAATGTCTTTGATCACGCTTCACGAATTTTAACTCAGGAAGACCAGCTCATTTCAGAAATATGCTACAATGTGGAATATGAACCCATCTCTAATTTCAACAAGCCCTTTAAGCAAATCATGGAGGTTACTCCAAAAGAATATAGATATAATCTTTAATCTTTGTTTGTTCAAATGAATTTGTTGCACACCTATACCATTTCTTCTTTACCCTATGATATTTAAAGTTCCCTTTCACTATCTTTTATTCAAAGGGTAAATTTAGATAAGTACTGGGTAAGTTCTATGAACTTTTGCCTTTGTTTTTTGTTTTGTTTTGTAGGGTACTTTTAGGATGCAACAACATGTTTTCGCTTAAAAGTTTATGTGAAACCTTATTAAAAATAGAAGATGCAACCCATAGCACAAAAATCAATGACTCCTGAAATGATCGCAAAAATTGACGATTCAGGTGTAATTGCAGTCCTGGTTATTGACCAACTGAAGCATGCCGTTCCTTTGGCAAAAGCTTTGCTAAAAGGAGGGGTTGACGCAATTGAGTTGACCTTGCGTACCCCTGTAGCACTTGATGCGGCCAAATTAATTAAAAAGGAAGTTTCCGAAATTACTTTAGGTTTTGGTACTGTGCTAACCACTGAGCAAGTAAAAGCTGTGGTAGATTTAGGAGCTGATTTTGCAGTTGCTCCTGGTTGTAATCCCAAAGTAATAGCTGAGGCGGTAAAATTGGGTTTACCATTTGCGCCGGGAATCATGACGCCAACAGATATTGAAATGGCTCTTCAAGAAGGTTGTAGAATACTTAAGTATTTCCCAGCTGAAACTTCTGGAGGCATCGCTAACTTAAAAAATATGGTAGCCCCTTACCAATATCTGGGGCTTAAATTTATTCCTTTAGGAGGCTTGAATATAAATAATGCAAGAACCTATCTAGAGTCGCCTTTAATTACAGCTATTGGAGGCTCTTGGATAGCAAAAAGCTCGTTGATACATGATGAAAACTGGGGCCAAATTACCCAAAATGCACAAGAAATAAGAAACTTGATATCTGACATAAGAACAAAATAATTTGTAAAAATGAATACTGTAGTAACATTTGGTGAAATTATGGGGCGTATCGCTGCTCCAGATAATTTGAGATTAAGACAAACTAGACAATTTGATATGACTTATGCCGGAGCAGAAGGAAGTGTTGCTGCTTCAATATGTAATTTTGGGGGTACAGCTAGATATGTTACTGCATTACCTAAACATGCTTTGGCCGAAGCCGCCATGGATGCGGTAAGAGCTGTTGGTGTCGACACCCAATATGTCTTACGCACAGATAAGGGGCGTTTAGGTATGTACTTTCTGGAAACCGGTGCCAACCAGCGCCCAAGCAATGTAATTTACGACCGTGCAGATTCGGCCATTGCCATAACACCTGCAAATGCATATAACTGGGGAGCTATTTTTAAAGGTGCCAGTTGGTTACATTTAAGTGGTATTACACCAGCACTTTCAAAAAACGCTGCTGAGGCCACTTTGCATGCCGCAAAACAAGCAAAGCAAGCAGGGGCTTCCGTTTCTATCGATTTAAATTTTAGAGGAAAACTCTGGAATTGGGACGATAGCAAATCGGCTCGCGAATTGGCACAAGAAACCATGCGGAAAATTTTACCGTTCGTTGATGTAGTTATCGGAAATGAAGAGGATTGTCATGATGTTTTAGGAATAAAAGCAGGTGATACCGATGTGCATGCCGGAAAATTGGATACCTCACGCTATCCAGATGTTGCCCGTAAAGTGATTAACCAATTTCCTAACGTAAGTAAAGTTGCAATTACTTTACGTGAAAGTTATTCGGCATCTCACAATAACTGGGGCGCCATGCTTTTTGATGCAAAATCGGATAAGCCGTTTTTCGCACCTTTGGATGCAGATGGAAATTATCAGTCTTACCAAATAAAGAACATTGTAGATAGAGTTGGTGGTGGCGATTCCTTTGCCGGAGGCCTTATATTTGCTTTAACAACCAAAGAATTATCTGAACCTCAAATAGCCGTGAAGTATGCCGTAGCGGCATCTTGTTTAAAGCACTCTATAAAAGGTGATTTTAACTTTTCAACCCGTGCCGAAGTAGAGACATTAATGGGTGGTTCTGGTTCTGGAAGAGTGGTTAGATAATAACAAAAAGAATAGTAATGAAATTAATAGTAAAAGTGTTTAGGTCAATTTTTTTATTCACCCTAATACCTGCAGTTATTCTAAATGAATTTGGAAATGGGTAATGAAATTGATTGAAATTGCACTTTCAAATAAAGATATACGGGAGACCTTAAGGGCTTTTATGTTGTTGGTTTTAAATAAGATACTTAACTTACAAATTGCTAAGTTAACTAGAGAATTTCTAAATAAGGTAAAATTGGTTACTTCGAGGGTAATTTAATAAACAACTAAATAATTATTAAAACCTAATTTGGAAGTCTATTTAGTAGAGTCTTACAAAAGTATAGAAATACTAAAAGAGTAATTTTTAATTTTAAAAATAGTACAGTTGTGGTTATAAAAAAAATTGAAACATTTGTCTTAAAGGATAAGTTGTCGAAAAGCTTTTTCTTTTCCCAATGGGAGTATTCGGAAAGATGTATTTGTATTGTAAAAGTAACTGCTAAGGATGGTACTTATGGTTGGGGAGAGGGCTATGGGCCGGCATCGGTTTTAGAAGCTGGTATTAAACTTTTGGAGCCCTTTGTTATTGGTGAAAATGCCTTGGAAAATGAGGTGATTTGGAACAAAATGTACCGCAAGACACTTGACTTTGCCAGAAGAGGGATTTTAGTGGCTTCCATGAGCGCGATTGATATCGCTATTTGGGACTTGAAAGGAAAACTTTTAAGTTTGCCTGTCTCAACATTGCTAGGTGGGGCACATCGTGATAGGGTTAGACCGTATGCAACAGGTCTTTATTTTACAGATCATAAGAATCCTTCTAAAACTTTTAAGGAGGAGGCTGAACTATATATTTCTCAAGGGTTTAAAGCGATGAAAATGAAGGTTGGACTTGGCATTAAGGAGGATGTGAATAATGTTAAGTACATGCGAGAAATCATTGGCCCTGATATCCAATTGATGGTGGATTCCAATCACGCCTATACATTAAGAGAGGCTACTGAACTAGCGAGAAAGATTGAAAAATATGATATTAGTTGGTTTGAAGAGCCTTTATCACCTGAATTTTACGATCAATATAGTGAGTTAAGGCAAAAAACAACTATACCTATATCTGGTGGAGAATGTGAATACTTGAGATTTGGTTTCAGACAGTTGATTGAAAGTAAATCAGTAGATATTATTCAGCCTGATATTTGTGCAAGTGGTGGTCTTACCGAGGCTAAACGAATTGGGGCTTTGGCAAGTGCAAATGGTGTAGATATTATTCCACATACTTGGGGAACGGCAATTGGATTGCATGTAGCTTTGCATTTTATTTCAAATATAGAATCTGTACCAGGACGTATGTATCAACCCGATTTTTTAATGGAATATGACCAAACCGAAAACGGTTTAAGAGATAAATTATGTTTTCCATCCATAAAAATGAAAGATGGTATGATAGAGGTGCCTAAAAGACCTGGTCTGGGTATTGATATAAATGAAAAGGTACTCCATAAATATGCTTCTAGTGTTGAGGAAGTTGATATAGAAGTACTTCAAAAAATATACAAAGTAAAATAGCTTAGAAAGGCTTTTAAACAGAATAACCAAAATTCACGATAAAAATTGATAATGAAAGTTGAAAAATACGGCTATAAGAAACTATATATAGATGGTAAATTAATTGACGCGGCAAGTGGAGAGAAAGATGATGTTGTTTGTCCCGCAACGGGAGAAGTGATTGCTCAAGTTGCAAGAGCTGGAGTTGCTGATGCCAAAAAAGCGCTTGAATCTGCACAACGTGGATTCAAATATTGGTCAAAACTTTCTTTAGCAGAAAGAACTAAATGGATGCTCAAATTACGTGACGCCATTTTAGAGAAAGAAGAAATTCTAAGAACAGCTATGGTTCATGAAATGGGAAAAACGTATGCTGGTTCTCAAGAAGACATTGACAGACTCACTGAGGCTTTGGAGTGGTACCCGAGTGCTATGCAAAATTTACGGGAGGAGCAAATTCCAGATCATGACAATACGCATACGCATAAAATGATTTCTCAACCCGCAGGTGTCGCTGTAGCCTATTTGGCGTGGAATTTCCCATTGCTTAACGTCGGCTATAAAATAGGGCCTGCATTAGCATCCGGATGTTCCTTAATTATTAAACCTTCCGGAATATCGCCTTTATCTTCTTATTTGGTTGGCGAAATATTGCACGATATAAATTTTCCTGCAGGGGTAGTCAATATCTTAGCAGGTCCGAGTAGTGAAGTAGCAACTACTATGACAACTAGTAAAATTCCAGCTGTAATAACAATGATTGGGTCAACCCAAACAGGACAGAAAGTAATTGCAGATAGTACTACGTCCATCAAAAAATTGGGAATGGAGTTGGGTGGAAATGCGCCATTTATTGTTTTTGAAGATGCGGATTTAGATGTAGCATTGGATTTAGCTATAGGCTTAAAATTTGGCAATTCAGGGCAAATATGTGTTGCTGCAAACAGAATTTTTGTGCATAAAAGCATTTACGATAAATTTTTAGCGGAATATGTAAAAAGAGCATCAGAAATAAAAGTTGGTTTCGGTACAAAAGAGAACGAAGATGTCTTTATGGGGCCTTTAGCATCAAGTGGTGGAAGAGATCGTATGTTTGATATTATAGAAGATGCTGTTAGTAAAGGTGCAAAAATAGAATTCGGAGGAAAGATTCCAGAGCATTTGCCAGAAGGAGGTAATTGGATGGAACCAACAATTTTATCAGGTGTAAATATGGATATGACTGTATTCAATCAGGAAACTTTTGGGCCAGTGGCGGGCGTAATGCCTTTTGAAACTGATGATGAAGTTATAGAGTTGGCGAATGATACTGAATTTGGATTAGCATCATACATATTCACGAACGATCATAAAAGAATAGAGAGATTTACTGAGGAATTAGAATTTGGAGAAGTTCAAATTAATGGCGTAAAATATGCGATATACTTACCACATGGAGGTTTTAAAAATAGTGGTATAGGGCATGACTGTTCTCATCTAGCTTTAGAGGATTATTTAGTTAAGAAAAGAGTTTCTACTGCTCTATTATAAAAAGATTACAATAAAATAATTGAGGTGAAATCGAAAAGAAATATGCTGTTCGCTAGGGCATTTATGCTCTTTTTGTACCTGTTTTTAGGTGTTATGGTGTCTTGTTTTAGAGAAGATATTGATGCCAGAAATAAACCTATCGATCAAATGGAAGAGGATGAGGTAGATGTTAATTCAGGTTTCCCCTTATCGGATCAGGATAATGTTGGCGGTTGGGTTTTAAATTCAGAAATGAGCGATGAGTTTGAAGCTGTCGCTTTAGATGAAGATAAGTGGTTAGTTCAAGGCAGAAACGGTGAATACCAATCAAACTTTAGAGGCCGACCGCCTTCGCAGTTTTCAACGGATAATGTGCGCTTGGAAGATGGAAAGCTTAAAATTCAAACAAGATGGGAACCAGATTATAATTTTTCACCTAAAACAAATCCAAATACTGGTGAGAAATTTGAAAACATTACCACCGCAGCTGTAATTAGCAAAAATGTGTTTAAATACGGCTATATGGAAATCAAGTCTAAGTCGGCTAATGCACAAATAACCAGCTCGTTTTGGACCACAAATGAAAAAAATGCGGATCTAAAATCTGAACTTGATATGTTTGAGACTTTTGGCGGTCACAAAACCAATGCTTCATGGAGAAAACGTCTTAAATTCAACATAATAAGCTGGGAACCAAACAATCCATATTACCTGCCCGGAGGTAATGGGCCTGTGTATAGCGATAATATTCAGGTAGGGCATGAAACCGCAAGCGATTTCCATGTGTACGGTTTTGAATGGTCGCCAGAATTTATAAAAATTTATGTGGATGGCGAATTGCACCCACAAGGCACTATAACCAAAACGGCTTTAACAAATAATGGTACTGACCCCAATCGATGGGTTACGGATACACCGTATCATATTTGGTTTGATTCTGAAACGTTCCCCTGGTTGGGATTGCCGGAAGAACAAGATTTACCTGCCGACTACGAGATTGAATATATACGCGTTTGGCAAAAAAAATAAATTAAATGAATATTAAAATTAAAGAAATCCTATTTTTTGGAGCTATTATTTTTTCAGCACTATTTATTGTTGGGTGTAACTCCTCAAAAAATACTACAAACAAAACAAACGCAACTCAAGTTTTACCTCACACCGATCCAAACAACGAAGGGAATTGGGTATTGGATAAATTGGTAAGCGATGAATTTGACTCAGCAGAAATCGATGAGAGAAAATGGTATATCGTGGGAAAATTTAAGAATGGCGAGCCATTTTATAAACACCCAGATATGCCAAACAAAAAGGTATGGAAAGGGCGGGCACCTTCCCAATTTTCAGGACGAAACTACAGGCTGGAAGATGGAAAACTAATTCTTGAAACCAGATGGGAACCAGATTTTCCATTTAGCCCCGAAATCAGAAAACCGGTTTTTGGTGAAGCGATGCCCTATGAAAACATCACAACAGCGTGCTTTATCGGAAGAAACGAGTTTAAATATGGCTATATAGAAATAAAAAGTATGGCGGCTGATGGGCCTATTTCCAGTGCCTTTTGGGCTATGGGCGATCATTTGGAAATTGATTTCTTCGAACTTTTTGGGGGTACGGGAAATCCAAATAAAAAACATTTAGATAGCCAACTTTGGTGGTCAATCCGGGATTGGAATAAGCCCGTTACCGGAAAACCGGTTTATACCGAAAGAAAGGATTTAGGGTTTAGAGTAGCGGACGATTTTCATATTTATGGTATCGAATGGGATGAAAACGGTATGAAATATTATGTGGATGGCAAATTGTTTTCCCAAGTTACGGCGGATGAAGTTACCGCTTGGGCAAAAGCTAATCGCAGAAAAATAACCTTGCCCGATGATTATAATGGCTATGTTGCGGATAGGCCAATTGCCTTGTGGTTGGATCAAGAAGCGTTTCCTTGGCACGATATTCCAAAGTCCAAAGAAGAATTAGAAGCTAAAAGTCCAGAATCGGAAAAGCAGGATGGTGTATTAGATTTTGAGATTGAATACGTTAGGGTTTGGCAAAAAAGAAGTTAAATAAATAAAAACAAAAACCATGAAAAAAATAATTTTCTTAATTTTTATCTTAGCTGCTGTATCATCGACTTTTGGTCAAAGCAAATGGCACGAAAAACAAAACAATCATTTTGTAGCACAAGCAGCTAAGGAGTATAGTTTAACTGAAGATCAGCAGGAAGACCTACGACAAAATAGAATGGAAATGGTTACAGCTTTTATTTCTTCAAATGAAAAAATGAAAGCAGGGGAAATTACTTCTGAAGAAAGAAAAGAAATTACAAAAGAAGCGAGTAAAACATTTAATTCTTATTTCTCTCAGCTTGCTGGAAAGCCTTATGCAGAGGTGGCACCATTTTTAAAGCGGATGCGTGAGGAGTTAAAGAATCTTAAATAAATTCACTTCTAAGTAAATTAAGATATGGGATGTCCACATAAAACTATCTTTATTCTATGTTTTGTAATCGTGGGATTCATTGGTTGCGATTCCTCAAAGAATAATAAGAATGATTTGGCAATGGGTACAACTGAAAAAGTTTCCGATATTGCCACAAGGCCAAATATATTATTGATTTTATGTGACGATTTAGGGTATGCCGATGTGGGATTTAGTGGCTCAAAAGATATCTCAACTCCTAATTTGGATATGTTGGCAAGCAATGGTACGATTTGTACCGATGCTTATATGGCGCATCCATTTTGTGGTCCAAGTAGAGCCAGTTTGCTGGCGGGTAGGTATGCGCATAAATTTGGCTCTCAGTTTAATCTCCCTACCGAAGGCGATGAGTCCAAAGGTATCGACGTTGATGAAACCTTTATAAGTCGGGTGTTGCAGAAGTCGGGGTATTATACGGGTGTGATTGGAAAATGGCACTTAGGATATCAGCAACAATTCCATCCAAATCAAAGAGGCTTTGATGATTTTTATGGGTTTTTGGGAGGGGGACACAACTATTTTCCTGAACAGTTTAAGGAGGCCTACCAACGTCAAAAGGCAAATGGCAGAGCATTTGTTTGGGAATACCTTCGGCCTTTGGAGCATAATGGTAAAGAAGTGGAGGAGAACGAATATGTAACCGATGGCTTATCCCGCGAGGCCGTACGTTTTATTTCGGAGGCATCCGGCAAAAAGGATCAGCCTTTCTTTTTGTATTTATCGTATAACGCACCACATACACCTTTGGAAGCCAAAGAAGAGGATTTAAAATTATTTTCGCATATAGAAGACAAAAAGCGAAGAACTTATGCAGCCATGGTTTATGCCGTAGATAGAGGTGTAAAGCGAATAGTGGAAAAACTTAAAGAAACCCACCAATTTGACAATACGCTGATTGTGTTCTCTAGCGACAACGGCGGTAAAACAAAAGCTGGTGCAAACAACTTTCCGCTAAAGGAAGGAAAAGGAAGCGCGTATGAAGGCGGTTTCCGTGTTCCAACATTTTTGCACTGGCCCAATGTGGTGCCTGCAGGAAAAAAATTTACTTATCCAATATCATCCCTTGATTTTTATCCAACTTTTGCGGGTTTAGCAAACGCCAAAATTCCAGAAGAGAAGCAATTGGACGGAAAGGATATTTGGAAACCTTTTCTGAAGAATGAAAATCCGAGACCCGAATCCCCACTCTTTATTATGCGCCATAGAAAAGGCTATTCTGATGTGGCAGTCCGACAGGATAGATGGAAAGCCCTGAAGGTGTATCAACAAAAATGGAGGTTATTTGACATTGAAGCTGATATTGAGGAGAACAATGATTTAAGCACCCAGCATCCTGAAATCTTAGCAAACCTCGTTAGAATGGGTAGTCGATGGAGCAAGACCCATGTGGAACCACAATGGTTTCATATTGAAAAAGAAGGTGAGCAATGGAGAGCGGATGGTATGCCCAATTTTGATAAAACCTTTGCTTTGAATTAGTTCATTCTTGAACTTAGAGATTTTATCTGAGCAATACGAATAAAGCCTCACAACCTTAAAAGGTTGTGAGGCTTTTGTTCTTTAATAGTGATTTGAGCTTTATGCTTCATTAAAGGGTTGACTTACTTATGTGTCTCAACGTAAACCCAATATTCTAACTAACATTCTTTAAATCTTTAGCATTATTTTACCATTTATTGTCCTATAAATGCTGCAAATTGAAGTCGATGTATATGTGTATATTGTAAATTTACCCCATTTGTTTAGGTTTATGGTTAAATTTGAGTGGGTTTTTAAAGAGCCTTATTGCATATTAACCTATTTGATTTTCTATAAAAAAACGTAACTTACATTAAATCAATTATTTAAGTATTAGTTTGGTTTGTTTTTATCTTTTTTTAAGGGTAAAATTGTAATATAGGGTAAATTTGTACTATAAAGGGGTAATTATAGGTGAAATGGCTTGGCTCGATTCACTTAATTTTGAAGTATGAAATTAGTATTAAAAAATACCGAGAGTTTTACAAATTCAAGATTGAACGTCTTTACCAAGGAAAAGCCTTGCTTGGATTCCGCTTGGCACTATCATCCGGAATTTGAATTGTTGTATATTTCCAGAAGTACTGGAATTCGATTTGTGGGAGATAGTGTCTCTCCTTTTGAGCCCGGTGATTTGGTTCTCGTAGGTTCAAACTTGCCACATTTATGGAGAAATGATGTGTCCTACTACAGCGAGGGCAGTGAAAAAACGGTCAAAACAGTCGTCATCAAGTTTTATAAAAACTTTATAGGGGAAAATACTTTTGATACACCCGAATTTACAGCAATAAATAGGATGCTATCTGATTCTAAGTACGGTATAAGCTTTGGGAAAAATGTATCAGACTCCATGAAGGGTGAACTTATAGGCTTGCCAGGTTTAAGCAACACGGAACAGTATATAAAACTGTTGGATATTTTGCACCGGCTTTCAATTGTTAGCGATAAACAATTATTGTCTTCATCTGACATGAGGCAATATACCCCAAAAGGTGCACATAGAATAGACAGAGTATTGAGGTACATTTCGGATAACTACGGGAAGACGATAGCCTTGGAGGATGTATCGGACATCGCCTGCATGACGCCTAACTCCTTCTGTCGGTTCTTCAAGAAAAAAACTAATAAATCGTTTACCGAATTTTTGAATGAGGTGCGTATCAGAAATGCTTCAAGAATCCTTGTTCAGGAAACCTTTGCTGTAAATGATGTTTGCTTTTTAGTTGGATATAATTCTATTACTAACTTCAATAAGCAATTCAAAAGAATCATGGGCAGTACGCCAAAGCAGTATAGAGAGGCTGTTTAAAATTTGACTCATAATTACTATATAGATTTAGTTAAAATTCACTAAGCATAGGGTAAATTTTTGCTATCCCCTAGCGGATTTAATCTTTTCCTTTGTTCAGGAATTCATAATGGTTAATAGCCGTTTTTTTGATTAAGCATCAAAAGGGTTTTCCATTAATAATTTTAACATGACTACATTATTAACTAAACTAAATTATCGTATGAAAAAACTAAAATTAATTTTAGGAGTCTTCTGCTCAGTTGCATTTAGTATTTATGGTTACAGCTCAACTGTCTCTATTACTGAGATAACAAAGCTGGACACAACTGCAACTATGGAAATTTCTAAAGAAACTCAAACCATTGAAGTATCAGGTACAGTCTCCGATACTGAAGGCCCCTTGCCGGGGGTAAACATCCTAGTGAAGGGTTCTTCAAAAGGAACTCAAACAGATTTTGATGGAAACTTTTCAATTTCGGTAGAAAATGAAAAAGCGGTGCTTATATTCTCTTACGTAGGGTATAAAACCCAAGAAATAACTGTGGGAAATAAAACTTCAATTAACGTTATTCTGGAAGCGGATATCGCAGGATTAGATGAGGTTGTGGTTGTGGGTTACTCTACTAAAACCAGAGGGGAGCTTACGGGATCTGTAAGCACGATTGGGAGTGAAGCTATTGAGCAATCTTCCAGTAAGGATGTTGCCAAGTCCTTGGCAGGTAGAGCTTCAGGTCTTATAATTAGTGACCGTGGTGGTTATCCCGGGGCAGGTAATGGTGCTGGTGGAAACACTAACGATGATGCTACAACTATATTGATTCGCGGAAAATCCACTTTAGGGAACAACTCTCCCCTAATACTTATTGATGGTATTCCTTCGGGTTCCTTTTCTCAATTAGCGCCTCAGGATATTGCTTCCTTAACTGTACTAAAGGATGGTGCTGCCGCTATCTACGGATCAAGAGCGGCTAACGGAGTTATATTGATTACTACCAAACGCGGTAAATCGGGCAAGCCAAAAATTAATTTTTCAAGTACTTTGAATTTCTCTTCATTTACTGTCAGACCTAGTTTAATGTCGTCTGAACAATTTGCCATTTACAGAAATGAGATAGCAGAGAGAAATGGAGATGCATTACCTTTTACTCAAGAGGAGATTAACAACTATGCCTCAGGGAGCGATCCTTTAAATTTTCCTAATACAGACTGGGTGGATTTGACATTTGCGGACACAGCGCCTGAATCCAGAAACTCGCTTTCTATCTCAGGTGGTACAGAGAATGTTAAGTATTTCGTTAGTGGTGATTTTATTGACCAGAAGGGTATGTATAGATCTAGGGATTTAGGTTTTAAGCAACATCAATTGCGTACCAATATTGATGTGAATATTACCGACAATTTTAAATTTGGTGTTGATGTAGCAGGGAGATTTGGTAAAACCGAAGAGCCAGGCGTGAATGACTCAAATATTTACAAGTTAATATTCACTATACCGCCAACTGAAATTGGGGTTTATCCTAACGGTTTACCGGCTAGAGGTGGTGACGAAGGAAACCCGGTTATTACTTCAAGCAATGCATCTGGTTTTGTGAAGACAATAAGCAACACCCTTACTTCAAGGTTTACTGTTGACTGGGGGCTCGACTCATTGTTGGAAGGCTTGAGTGTTAAAGGTTTTGCTGGATTAAGAAGACTCAACAATGATACAAAGTCATGGTACACACCATGGACTTATTATGTGCCAGATGGATCTGGAGGTTTTGATACTGCAATTGGTTCAAACCAACAAGGTACACTTAGAACATTGCGCGAAAGTTTCTGGAAATTTGATGAGCAAATTTACAATGCCAGATTGCACTACTCCAATGTGTTTGGTGATCATTCCGTAAATGCATTCATAGGTATGGAAAGGTTAAATTCCAATACGCGCAATTTTTTTGCCGAGAAAAGAGGAGGTTTCCCTGACCCAGGTAATGGTGAGTTGTTCCAGGGGTCTACCGAAAACCAAGCATCCAATGGCTCAAGTTCTGAATTTGCAAGACAGGATTACTTTGGTTCATTATCATACGATTTTCAAAAGAAATATTTTATTGATTTAACAATACGTCACGACGGGTCTAGTAATTTTGGTCCCGGAAATCGTTTTGGTACCTTCCCAAGTGTTGCTGTTTCTTGGGCATTGCACAAGGAGTCTTTTATGGAAAATATAAGTTGGTTAGACGCTTTGAAGATAAGAGCATCTTGGTCTGAAATGGGTAACGACCGTATTGGTCCAAACCAATTCTTGTCATTGTTTGATTACGGAACGGATAACGGAACAGCCAACCCATTAAATGCACCAATACCGAATTATTATGTTTTTGGCGAAAATGGAACGTTTTCCAATGCATACAGACTGGCAAGGATTGCAAATCCGGATATAACTTGGGAAACTGCTGACATGAAGAACCTTGGATTTAATTTTTCCTTATTTGGCAACAGACTAAACGGAGATATAAATTATTTCTATCAAAAACGTAGTGGTATTTTGATAACTCGAGGTGCTGAGATACCTGATTTCATTGGTTTAACAGGTAATCAATTGCCTGCTGAAAATTTAGGTGTTACCAAAAACTTTGGTTTTGAATTTGAATTGTCATGGGCGGATAGAATAGGTAAGGTCGATTATAATATTGGAGCGAACTTTTCCCAGGCTAGAAACGAAGTAGTGTTTTTGGCCGAACCGGCAAATGTTTCGCCATTCTTAAAACGTGAAGGCCGTCCTATAGACTCCTACATTGTTTATCCAACTGCTGGAATATTTAGAGACCAGGCTCAAGTAGATGCAACCGACGTTAAGCTGGATGGAACCGTAGAAGGAGAACCGATTTATTTAGATACAGATGATGACGGCTCAATTGGAGCGGGCGACCGGGTGAGAACAGATACTTCAAACATTCCAGAAATACAATACGGTATTTACGGAGGCCTAAACTATCAGGGCTTCAATTTTAATTTCTTGTTACAAGGGCAGGCGGAAGCTGAAACCTTGGTGTTCTTTGACCAAGATGGGGCCAAGCCAGATTTCGTGTTTAATAATAGGTGGACACCAAATAATAGAAACGCAAGCTATCCTAGAGCGTTCGCTCCTGGCGATCAGTATAGTGGTGTGCAAAGCGAAGGACCAACATCCGATGTTAATGCAGGCTTTCAAGGAGCTGATTTATATTACCAAGATGCATCTTTTTTAAGGTTAAAAGAAGTTGAATTGGGATATACTTTAACCAAAGAAAAAATTAAGTTGGGGGATCTTAAAATATTTGTGAGAGGTTTCAATTTATTAACAATGTTCTCTGATATTTATGATATGGGATTAGATCCCGAAGCAACAGGATATAACAACTTTAGAAGTGCGACGTATACACCGCTAAAAACGTATACTGTCGGGTTGAATTTTAGTTTCTAAAAAAAATATGAAAAACATGAAAAATATTAAATTTTTAAATCTATTTTTTACTGTAATATTACTTTTTACAGTGAATAGTTGTGATGATGATTTGGATATTAACGTAACCGATTCCTTCGCAAGTGACCTTGTGCTCAGTACTCCTGACCAGGTAGAACTTTTATTGTTCTCAACTTATAACAGTACTGAGAGTTGGGGCTTGAACAAATCCAAATGGTGGACAAGACGATTCAATATTGAAAATGCTTCATTTGAATCAAAATTCAACTTTAATAATCTTGATATTTTAGGATTAAGACGTGGATGGACCGCTGGGAATGTTGGTTTTTTTGGGGACAAGTGGAGTACTTATTGGACTTATGTACGACAGGCCAACTTGTTCTTTGAACTTGTTGAAGGTAGCCCAGCACAGCAAGCTGACCCTGAAAGAGTTGCCGTTTTGGTAGCTGAAATGAAATTTTTAAGAGCAAATCTTTATAGTAAATTAATTAAATTCTATGGAGGTGTGCCGATTATAACAACCGCTGCTAGTCTGGATGATAATTTTAATATTCCTAGAAATACGTATGAAGAGTGTGTGGATTTTATCGTTAAGGAGCTGGACGAGGCTGCGGCTGTATTGCCACTAACACAAACAGGCGATAATTTTGGACGTGCTTCAAAATTAGCAGCATTGGCTGTTAAATCTCGCACATTGTTATATGCTGCAAGTGATTTGCACGACCCAGCAATGGCACCCCAGGCCACCAATTTAGAATTTTATACTTATTCCAAGGGATCAAAATGGCAGGATGCTGCCGATGCGGCAAAAGCCGTAATTGACCTTGTTGGAGCCAGGGACCTAATAGCTGTTGGGAGCGCTGATGCCTATCAAAAATTGTTTTTATCGCCAAATGACGATATTATTTTTGCAAGGCCATATGGTAGCCAACTGTATGATTTTGGAACGGATGCTAACTCGCTTTGGGATAAAACCCAGTCTCCAAGAGGTTTTGACGGGTGGGCATTGTCTTCCCCAACTCACAATTACATTCTTCAATACAATATGGCGGATGGAACCACAACTGAAGGTGCAACATACGACCCAATGAATCCGAATACAGGAAGGGAAATGAGGTACTATGCCAACATCAATTTTCAAGGTGCTCAATTTAGAGGTCGTGAGATTGATTATGCCCTATCCGTCGATAACACTGTTGTGCCCGATGGAAAGGACTCAGAGTCTCAGGCTCAAGCCTTCGGTAATTTTAGACATGCCTCGAAAACAGGTTATAACATCCGCAA
This sequence comes from Hyunsoonleella aquatilis, assembly GCF_014270105.1. Lineage (GTDB taxonomy): Bacteria > Bacteroidota > Bacteroidia > Flavobacteriales > Flavobacteriaceae > Jejuia > Jejuia aquatilis. Next base: position 181,420 of record NZ_JACNMF010000004.1, on the reverse strand, counting down.
GTTTCAGGATGAAAGTATTCCGGTTACAGGGATTTCAGCCAATCGTCCATTCATTTTATACAGGTTGGCGGAGATCTATCTAAATTATGCAGAGGCACAAGCGCGATTAGGAAATGATGGTGAAGCAAGGACGTATTTAAATAAGGTGTCTGCACGGGCTTTGCAACCTGCAATTACCGCCAGTGGAGCAGAATTGCTTGAGGCCATTTATAGGGAAAGACGTGTTGAACTGGCATTTGAAGGGCATAGTTTCTTTGACGAAAGACGTTGGATGTTTGAGGATCATTTAGGTTTTGAAGTAAGAGGTTTAAGGTGGACAAAGCAACTAGATGAGTCTTTGACATTTGAAGAATATACTGTCGTTACTCGTCCATGGGAGACAAAACAATATTATTTACCAATTCCATTGTCTGAGGTTGAAAAGGCTCCTGCACTGATTCAAAACGATGGATACTAGTAGAAATGAAATAGAGTAATTTGTTAATCATTTATGTTTAGTATTTAGTTGGGAAATACCGAGTGTTTAATGGCCTCGGTATTTCTATTTTTTGAACCTTAAGAAACAAAACCCGCATGCCATCATTAAACAAAAAGAGTTCCAAAAAACGCTATAACATACTAACTTTAATATTTGGTACGGTAGTGATAAACTACCTCGATCGGACGAATATTTCTGTGGCCGCATCCGCCATTAGCGAGTCTTTAGAATTAAGTACCGTACAAATGGGCTCAATTTTTTCTGTATTCGGCATTGCCTATGCGGCGTTGCAAATCCCAGGGGGTATTATTGTCGACAAAGTGCGTTTACGCTTTTTATATGCTATGATGCTTTTTTTATGGTCAGTAGCAACATTATTTCAAGGTTTTGTGAATTCGTTCAAAGTGCTATTGGGGTTAAGAGCCAGTATTGGGGTTTTTGAAGCGCCATCCTATCCAGCAAATAATGCCATAGTTACCAAATGGTTTCCAGAGACGGAACGTGCCTCAGCTATTGCTATTTATACATCTGGGCAGTTTATCGGGTTGGCCTTTTTATTCCCTGTTTTAACATTGATTCAAGATAAAGTGGGTTGGAGAGGATTATTGATTATTTCGGGTATTATAGGTATTGTTTGGGCAGTAGTATGGTATGCGTTTTACAGAGACCCGGATCAACATAAAACAGTAAGCAAAGTCGAATTAAAACTGATAAAAGATGGCGGTGGTTTTTCAAAAAAGCTGAAGACTCCAAATGAAAAGGAAAAGTTCAACTGGAATGATTTTTTTGAAGCCTTCAAGCACAGGAAATTATGGGGCATTTATTTGGGCCAATTCTGTATGGGTTCTATGTCCATCTTCTTTTTAACATGGTTTCCAACTTATTTGGTTGAATATAGAGGATTCGATTTTATAAAATCCGGATTTTTGGCGTCCATACCTTTTTTGGCTGCGTTTTGTGGTGTGCTTTTAGCAGGCTTTTCATCCGATTTTTTGGTTAAAAAAGGCAAAACCCCCGAGTTTGCAAGAAAAGCTCCCGTACTCATAGGTTTATCATTATCAACATTGATTATCGGCGCCAATTTTACCGATAGTACATTTTTAATCATTCTGTTTTTAACAATAGCTTTTTTTGGTAACGGGCTTGCATCCATTACCTGGGTATTTGTATCCTTAATAGCACCAAAACGTATTATAGGGCTAGTGGGAGGTGTGTTTAATCTCATCGGAGGTTTATCTGCAGTTGTGGTACCATTTGTCATCGGAGTTCTGGTGCAGGAAGGCGATTTTAGTCCAGCACTGTTTTTTATAGGGATTCTAACAGTCATCGGATTTCTGTCATTTTTATTGGTGGTTGGTAAGGTGAAGCGTATTGAATTGGACGGAGGCAAGGATGACATTAAAAATATAGGGTCATGAGACGAACATGAATTTTCATCATTTCAAATTCACAAAATAAAATGATTAAAATTTATGCGAGTACCTGAATGTATTCAAATTTTTTGAACATTGAGGAATCAAAAAAAATTAAACAAATGAAAATTAAAATAACAGATGTTAAGGTGTTTCCGGCAAATATCGCAGGGAGAAGCCAGCTTAATGTAAAGATAGAAACCGACTCGGGGATTTACGGCTGGGGCACATCCGGTATAACTGGTAGGGAGATGGCGGTTATCGGAACTATAAAACATTACCGGCCATTGTTGATAGGCAAAGACCCTATGCAAATTGGTGCGATTTGGCAAGACTTGTATCGTGGCCAATATTTTGAAGGCGGAAGGGTATTGACGGCGGCCATTTCGGCCATCGATATTGCACTTTATGATATCAAGGGAAAAGCATTGCAAGTTCCTGTTTATGAACTTTTAGGAGGAAAACAACGAGATTATGTAGAATGTTTTGCATCATTAAGATTCAGTAGCAAAGAAGAATTAATTGCTAGGGCAAAAGTATTGATTGAAGCAGGTTGGCGGATGCTAAGGTTGGCTCCTGCCGAGTATGAAGAAGGGAAATATGCCTCAGAATTTGAACCCAGGGATTCGATTGCAATAATAGCAGATTGGGTCACGGCCTTGCGAAAAGAAGTGGGTACAAAAGTAACCATAGGTATCGATTACCACCATAGGCTGTCTGTTCCGGAAACGGTTTCATTTCTACAGCGCATGCCTGTTGGAACCCTCGATTTTATTGAAGAGCCTATTCGCGATGAATCGCCGGAGGTATATCAAGAATTACGAAAAATGGTGAATGTACCATTTGCCATTGGTGAAGAATTTGGAAGTAAATGGCAGTTTATGCCCTATATAGAAAATAACATTACGCAATTTGCAAGAATCGATGTGTGCAATGTTGGCGGCCTAACAGAAGCAATGAAAGTAGCGGGTATGGCCGAAGCACATTACATTGATTTGTTACCTCACAATCCCATTGGCCCCATTTGTACCGCCGCAACGATTCACTTGGCGGCCGCATGTCCTAATTTTACATGGCTGGAAGAAATGAATACTCCAGTTGAAAATCCGGGATTGGACGATGTCAATTATTATCCTGTGCAACCAAAATTGGAAGGCAATCGATACAAAGTGTTAGATGCGCCCGGTCTTGGTGTAGAATTTAATGAGGAGCTTGCCCTTAAAAAAGGATTTAAGATGGTAGAAACACCACGCTTAAAACGTAAAGACGGGTCTTTCACCAATTGGTAAATTATTTAGATAAAATGAAACTATTATTCTCAATACTTTTCACAGTCGTTTTTAGTGCGGCGTATGCGCAATCCAATGAAAAACCTAATATCATTATTATGATGACCGATGACCAAGGTTATGGCGATATAGGAGCACACGGCAACCCGTATTTAAAAACGCCCCACATGGAATCCATTGGAGATCAGGGCATCGAAATGACACATTTTTTTACCTACCCCAATTGCTCGGCAACTAGAGCAGCATTGTTAACAGGTAGATATCCGTACAGAACTGGGGTAACTGCGGTTACGCAAGTAGATCATTTTATGAATACTTCTGAAGTCACTATTGCCGAAATTTTGAGCAACAATGGCTATAGAACAGGGATATTTGGAAAATGGCATTTAGGCGATAACATGCCAATGCGCCCTATTGACCAAGGTTTTCAGGAAGCACTTGTACATAAAGGAGGGGGCATAGGTCAAGCCGCAGGACCTGCGGGGAACACTTATTTTGATCCCGTTTTGGAGCATAATGGCACACCGAAAACATACAAAGGCTATTGTGATGATATCTTTACGGACGCCACTTTGGAATTTATATGCAAAGAAGACGACAAACCATTTTTTGCGTATTTGGCAACTAATTTGCCGCACTTTCCTTTGCAAGTCCCAGATTCTCGAGCGGCACCTTTTAGGGAAATGGGCTTGCATGAGGACAATGCCTTAACATACGGGATGATTGATAACATTGACTACAACGTTGGTAGGGTACTCGATAAACTAAAAGCACTAGGAATTGAAAAGAATACCCTGGTTATTTTCCTGTCGGACAACGGTCCGCGACATCGCAGAACAAAAAACGATTCCTACCCCGGTCGTTGGGTAGCCAATTTAAGAGGGACAAAAACCAGCGTTTATGATGCTGGTATCCGTGTGCCGTTTTATGCCATGTGGCCGGATAAAATTGATCCTAATAGGCAATTTTCTACAATGGGAGCTATCATTGATATATTACCAACATTGTTGGATGCAAGCAACATTCAAGCACCAAAAGATGTTCAAATTGATGGGCAATCGCTTTTACCGTTATGGACAAAAAATCAATCCGATAACTTAAAGGAACGTGACTTTTTTGTACAAATGCATTATGGACCAACACCATTTAAATACATGCATTTCACATTAAGAACCCCTAAATATAAATTGGTAAGCCCGCATAATTTTCCGCATGGAATCGTACATCAACCAACTGATTTTGAACTGAAAAATGTGTTGAAAAATTTGGAGCTTTATGATGTAGAAAAAGACCCAAGCGAACGTATCAATATCGCTAAAGACCACCCGGAAATTGTAGATGAAATGTTGCAACGCTATGAAAATTGGTTTGACGAGGTAACAGAGGAACGAGACGCCAAAGGAATTCAGCGTATTTATTTAGGAAATAAAAGCCAACCTCATGTGGTACTATCCCGTTTTGATTGGGGAGGCCCGCGCGTAATTTCACGATTTGATTATGGTGGGCCGAGAGTGATTGAAGATAACCAATTAGGCTTTTGGGGCGTAACAACCAAAAAAGGAATTTATAAAGTGTCTTTGGATTTACCTGAAATCAAAAACGATGGTGTGGCACACTTAAAATACAATGGGTTGCACTTAACAAAACCAGTTAAAAAAAATCAAAAGCAAGTTGTTTTTGATAATGTAGAATTGACAGAAAGCGAAGGGAATTTCCATGCCTATATAAAAGTGGATAGGTTACCTGTAGGTCCCTCATTTGTAGACGTCATTAAACTTGATTAGTGTGCTTTTTATCCCGGATTTCTTTTTTCAACAATAATTTAGGATAAGATAGGCTTAACAGTAGATAACTTTATACTCCCAAAAACATAATCCAGTAATTAATTTTGAAAAAAATTGAATTGCTAATTATAGATGGGTAAAAATAAGTCTACTTCAAACTTCAAAAATTTAGTATTCACTTTAGCTATTGTTCTTGTATTGAATAATAGTTTGACAGCACAAGTATATCCCTTTTCTGATCCTTCAAACACAGGCGGTTGGGTTTTAAATGCAGGCATGAGTGATGAATTTGAAGCACTAGTTTTAGATGAAACCAAATGGCTCATACAAGGCAAAAATGGCGAATACCAATCCAACTTTGTGGGAAGACCGCCTTCTCAATTTTCTACAGATAACGTAAGGCTAGAGGACGGCAAACTTAAAATTCAAACCCGATGGGAACCGGACTATCCATTTTCGCCTACAACGCATCCAGAAACAGGTGAAGCCTACGAAAATATCACTACTGCGGCAGTAATTACTAAACAAGTTTTCAAATTTGGCTATATGGAAACCAAATGTAAAGCCGCAAACGCACCCGTAACCAGTTCGTTCTGGACTACCAATGCTACTACGGTAGCTACCAGTGAACGCTCGGAATTGGATATGTTTGAAATGTTTGGCGGACATAAAACCAATGCCTCGTGGAGAAAACGACTAAAGTTCAATATCATAAGTTGGGCACCAGACAACCCCTACTATTTGCCGGATGGGAACGGGCCAGTACATACAAGAAATATTCAGGCAGATAATGAAACCGCTAGTGGATTCCATGTATATGGTTTTGAGTGGACGCCGGATTACATCAAAGTATATATAGATGGTGTTTTGCATCCACAAGGTACTATTACCAAAGCAGAATTGACTCAAAATGGAGAAGATTCTGATAGATGGGTGACAGATGTGCCCTATCATATTTGGTTTGATTCTGAAACCTTTCCATGGCTTGGGCTTCCGGAAGCGGCAGATTTACCGGCAGATTACGAAATTGAATATTTAAGGGTTTGGCAAACCAATCAAATTTCGGTGCAAGCCACTGCGGATGCCGCAGAACCTAGTACTAATGGTGCATTTAAGGTCAGTTTACCTAATGGTACTTTGGCCACTCAGGATATTACGGTAAACTACAACGTAACTGGAACTGCTACAGCTGATACTGATTACAATGCGTTGTCAGGAAGCGTAACGATTTTAAATGGCAATAACAGTGCCTCTATCCCTGTAAATGTAATAGGTGATAATGACCTTGAAGGCGATGAATCCGTAATAGTGACGTTAACATCTACAAGTTCGGGAGTTGTAAATACGACACCTGCTGAAATCACTATTGCAGATACGGCTACAATTTTAACGGCTGGCGATATAGCTATTGTTGGTTGGAAAGCTGAAGGCAATAATGGAGGTGCGGTAGCTTTTATGCTTTTAAAGGATATCGTTTCAGGCACTAAAATGTCGTTTTCCAACAGATCATGGAAAGGCACACAGGATGGTTGGACAGGAGATTTTGGTATTGATGATGTTTGGACTTGGACGGCTGGAGCTTCCCATGCTATTGGAGATATTTTTATTTTGGATTCTGATGGACAGGTGAAGCAGGTTAGTGCAGATGTGGAATCAGCAGTCGGAACTACTTCACACGACGTTGCCGGCAAAATAGTATCCTCTGATGATGACGCGGATTTTGACCTTTCTAGTTCTGGAGATTCTGTTTTAATCTATCAAGTTTACGGCACATTTTCAGAACCTACAGATCCAAATGCCTCCAACTGGATTACTGGAATAAATCTTAACGGTGGTTGGGGCACTGGTGGTGGCAATGTGTTTTGTGCATTGCCAACAGCACTTTCCAACGGAAATAATGCAAATACCGTAGGTACTGATCAAAATTATGGTGTTTATAAGGAGAAATTGATGGGTAGTGTTGGCACGCTAAGAAGCACAATTAACAATAGCAGTAATTGGGTTTTTAATGAAGACACCAATTACAGATTGTGGAGTCATTCAGAAACTGTATCTGGAGATTTTGGAGATATCGGAATTTCAGGAACTTTAACTGCCAATGACGAATTTCACAAACCCCTAATGATTTATCCCAATCCGGTAAGACAATCATCTTCAAAAATCATAACTATTTCTTCCCCAAATACATCACAAATATCTGTTTATAATATATCCGGTGTTAAGGTAATTGAACAGAAAAAAGAAACAGAATCATTAGAGTTGCCTTTAGGGAATTTAGCTCCTGGGGTATATTTCATGACTTTAGGTTCTAATACGAATATGACAACAAAAAAAATAATAATCGAATAAAGTTTATAACATGAGGAATTATACCTTTAATATAGTATTCATAGCAATTTTTGCGTGTTTCATCACAAATGCCTTTGGGCAAACCGAAAACACAAAACCTAATATCATTCTAATTTTTGCGGATGATTTAGGCTATACGGATGTTGGTTTTAATAGGCCCGCAAATTTTCCCGAAGAATATGGTGTAATACCCACTCCGGAGTTAGATGCCCTGGCCTCCAATGGTGTGATAGCACAGAATGCTCACGTTGCCCATCCTTTTTGTGGGCCTAGTAGAGCGGCCTTATTAACAGGGGTTTACCCCCATAGAATTTGTGCGCAATACAATTTAATGAATAGTGTGGCAGATCCCAATGGAGTAACCACCAATGAAAAATTCTTCAGCAAGGTTTTACAGGAAAATAATTATAATACAGCCGCTATCGGTAAGTGGCACGTTGGTGTTAGTAACGACTTCATTCCAAATAATAGAGGTTTTGATTATTTCTTCGGAATGTTAGGCGGTGGCCATCAATACTTTGAGTCCGATTATGAAGCACAATGGTATAATAGTGGCGGAACGGTAACAAATGAATATCGTGTGCCATTGTTAAGAAATCAAACATATGTTACCGCAAACGAATTTGATAATGATGAATACTTAACAGATATTCTTACCGAAGAAGCTGTTGATTATATTGATAGTTTATCCACGGCGGGCAGTACAGATCCATTTTTTATGTACTTAGCCTATAACGCGCCACATACGCCGTTACAAGCACCTCAATCCAAAATTGATGCTTTTGACGCGGCCAATGGAGACGGTACTCCGGGAAGCACATTTTCTTCGGTCGTGGCAAATAGCCCAGATATTTTAAATGCAAATATTCCGGGCAGTTGGACGGGAACTGACGAAGAGTATAGAGCCACACTAGTGGAAGATCGTCTAGTGTATGCTACCATGGTCAGCATTATGGATGAAGGTATTGGTCTAGTTGTAGATGCCTTAACGGCAAACGGCATTTTAAACAATACGCTGATTGTATTCATGAGTGATAATGGCGGTAAGTTAAGACAGGCGGGAGCCGTCAATTATCCGCTTACACAAGGTAAGGGTAGTGTGGACGAAGGAGGTCATCGCGTGCCTATGTTTATGCATTGGCCGGATGAATTAAGTGCAGGACAAACCTATGACCATCTAATTTCTTCAATAGATTTATATCCTACATTTTTAGATTTAGCTGGGGCACCAGTTCCTGCTGGTAAATTGCTTGAAGGAAAGGCCGTAATGAATAAAGTAGTAGCAAACCAAGATGCACGTCCTGGAGAAAATATGTACGTTATGCGCCCTCAACTTGGTTTTCACAATGGAGCTATTATGAAGGGCGATTATAAAATCGTTAAAAAAGGAAATAACAATACAACAGCAGGGTTTAAATTATACAATATTATGACGGACCCAGGCGAAACAACCGATATAAGAGGGACAGAACCCAATGCAGAAACGTTAATTGACGGTATGCTTACCGAAGGCGTGGCGTGGGTATCAGAGTTTCAAGATGTAAAGCCCTGTTTTTATGACAATGACGGCGATGGTTCTGGGCATCCACATAGTTTTTTATGGAATGATGGCACACTCCCAAATTACGACGGCTTTTTTGGAATGCCATTGATAACTGACCCGGAGCTTATAAGTGTCACTGGAGAAACAGATGCTGTGGAAGGGCAAACCGATGGCGTGTTCACAATGAGCTTGCCAACGGGCATACTTGCTGATTCGGATATTACTGTAACATATACGGTAAGTGGTGAGGCAACTAATGGTACAGATTATACAATGTTGTCAGGAACTTTAACAATTTTGGAAGGGACTAATGGTACCGATATTATAATTGTTGCCAGTGAAGATGGTATGGCAGAAGGTACCGAAACAGTGGTTATTCAATTGGTGAGTACATCCTTTGGGTCAATTAATACTACTCCAGCTCAAATCAATATTTCAGATGTTACTTTGCCAACTACCTTAACCACTGGAGATGTTGCAATTGTTGGCTACAAAGCTGATGCGGGAAATGTTGCTGAATTAGCATTTGTCATCTTAAAAGATATTAATCCAGGAACCTCAATTACTATGTCCAACCGAAGTTGGAAAGATGATGGCTCCTTTAATTTAGGGGGAGGAGGAAGCCCTTATGCTATTGATGATGTGTTTTCTTGGACTGCTACGAGTACGCATAATGCAGGTACTATTTTTAAACTGGAAAGAAGTGGTATTGTTACAACTGTGATTAATAATGTAGAAACTGCGGTCGGAAACACTGTGCAGACATTTGGTACAGATGGTGACTGGGATCTTTCTCCGGCGGGCGATTCTGTTTTGATGTACAGTGGAGCTACGGATACACATCCCAGCGATAATAGTAACCTGTGGTTAACAGGCTTGAATACTAACGGTGTTGAAAACGCAAGTATTCAGAATGCAGGTTGGGCGGTTGGAGGTGGTAATGCGTATTGCGAATTGCCCGCGGCTCTTGTTGGATTTGATATAGATGTTACTGGCGGAGATGTTAGCAATCCTTATGATCAAAATTTTGGCGTATATACGGGAAATGCTTCTGGAGATCCTGCTACGGTAAGGGCAAGTGTCAACAATTATACGAATTGGATACTGAACGAATCTAATGCTTATTTTCTCTGGAATAACAGTGATACAGTTGATTCTGATGCTGGAGATATCTTTTTGGGACAAGTCACGTTATCATCAAATGACGCTAACGCCATAGATTTGGGATTAAGGTTATTTCCAAATCCAACAAGAGACTATTTTAATGTAAAATTAAATGGGAATATCCAAAGTGCTAATGTTGAGCTATTAAGCCTAACCGGAAAAGTATTAAGGACATTAAATACAAAACAGAATCAATCCTTTAAAATGGATGTTTCTGATTTGCCTTCAGGAATATATTTGATAAAAGTTAGCTCGGACAGTAGCTCACAAATAGGGAAAATAGTAAAACTTTAAAAAAGGTTTAAGATTAATAGCAAGCAATATATTTTTACCATTTCGTGAAAATAAAGACGTCAGATGATTATCTGGCGTCTTTTCTTTTTATTGCCTGATTTAGATAAGAATTCTTAAGAAATATAGTTAAATCAAAATAAAATAGGATAAAAATTATTGCGGACCGGTCAGGTTTTTAAAACCTGACCGGTCTTTCTATAAATAAATCTGTTTAGTGGATTATGTCAAATTATTATGATTCAGCTATATTAAATGAAACTAGCAGTGTATGAGTTAAAATACTGTCACCAAAATATCCAAAAGGTGCTCAAAACCTTGCAGGATAAGGATTTTTAAAAACGGATATTTAATAATCTGACTCAGTCTGATTATCATTATTTTGTACTTACCCTTGCACAAAAATTTAATTGTGAGCCTGAAAAATAAACCGAATTTAGTTTTAGTGGCTAATCGAAAGCACCAAAATTATGAGGATACAATTAATTGGGCAATGGTGCTTTTTTAAAGTTGATGAATTCCAATTTGCACATACAGGGTTGGCAATTGACCACTTTTACTACCAGAGAGACTGCTGGCACAAAAAAATCCCAAAGCTTAAACCTTGGGATTTTACAATTAACTAAAATAACTAGCTTAACGATCAATACTTAAAACTACTTATTTTTTAAGAAACTTTCTAGTGGAAACACCTCTGTCTGAACTTAATCTGACAATATACAGCGCACTTTTTAAAGAAGAAACATCAACGGTGTCTAATACGTTTTCTTGGAACAATACCTGTCTGCCCAATAAATCCAAAACTTCAACTTTGTTGATAGCTTCTTGTGTATTGATATGTAATTCGTCATTGACTGGGTTTGGATACAAGCCAAATTCAAAAGCGTTGTTTTTGTTGGTGGATAAAACGGGCATGTTTTTAGTAACCGACATGCTATTGATATGTAAATGGCTAATGGCACTTGATCCAAAACCAAAACGTAAAGCCCAAGTAAAGAAATAAGCTCCTGTGCCAGTAAGCTCAGTATAAATGTCTCCACTGAGTGCAGTTGAGTATGATGTTACTGCTGAACCAGCAGTACCATTAATACTTGTAATTTGAGCAGACTTACTTGAAGAAGCGGCATCTGCCCCTATAAGGTATTCAACAACTACTTCATATCTTCTGGCGTTTAATTCACTGGCTAAAACACCGGTTGTACCAAAACCACTACCTGCTCCTCCGTTATTATTGGTCAACGCAAGTTCGTTGGTTGTTCCTTTGTTTTGAATCATTATGCCATCTCTGTTGGCATTATTAGCTTCTGCACCGCTCATGGGGTTATTTTTATCCAAAAGACCTATGAAAATTAAGTTTTCATCAGGCTCTGTTCCGTACGTTTGTCCATTAAACCCAAGATCAATATTCACCGTAATGGTAATAACATCCCCGTCAGTAGCAGTTATAGGAGTGGAATCCACTAACGCGTATGTAAAAAAAGCACCGGTTCTAATAACTTCTCTTGGTTCAGCCGAAGTAAAGGCAACCCATGTGTTTGCGTTGCCAAAATGACCAGCATTCCAATCAGGGTGACTATCTAAGTCCGTTTGAGGGCCACCAGTAGTGTAATCCGCAGTGCTAAAGTCTGTAGAGAAAAGAGTTGACTGAGCATTTACCAATGCAACAAAGGCAAAAGCAAGTAAAAATGTTGTGTAAATTTTTTTCATAATAAAATGTTTTATATAGTTAATTATGGATGTTCAAAATTAGAGCGAAACTAAAAACATAAAGGGTAAAAAATTACCCTTTCCTTGCACTGAATTATCTAATTTAGAATCCCATATCTGACACAATTGCCCAAAGGGTAATTTTTGATAAGTAATAGATAAATATTGCTAAATATCTAACTAAAAGAGCCAGTAATTTTGTCATTGAGGCTTTATAAGAATAATGTCGCATTATTTTTCGTGTAATGATTACTTCGCCATAGGTAATTTTTAATTGCACTAACTAAAAACTAATACTAAAACACATGAAATTAAAAATGATTTTTGATGTTCAAAGGACTAGAAGCATTTGTTTGCTCCTTGTTTGCTTATGTTTCTACGGACTGACATTAGCACAAAACCAAACGTTAATGGTTCAAGGTGTTGTAACTGGATCTGAAGACGGTGTGCCCATACCAGGCGTTGCCGTTGTTTTACAGAAAAGTGCTAGTGCATCCGGAGCCGTTACGGATTTTGATGGGAAGTACGAAATTGAAGCCAATATTGGCGACAAGCTTACCTTCAGTTATCTCGGGATGAAATCTGTTACATTGCCGGTTACCGGCCCTAAATTAGATGTACAAATGGATACTGAAATTGACGAGCTCAATGAAGTTGTGGTCGTTGGTTTTGGTACCCAGAAGAAGAAGGAAGTTACAGGTGCTGTAGCGCAGGTAAAGGCCGAGGAAATTGAAAATGTGGTGACCAGTGATATTGGTCAGGCGTTACAAGGACAAATTGCAGGAGTTAGTGTTACTGCCAACAGTGGAGAGCCTGGTGAGGGATCGGGAATCCTAATTAGAGGGGTGTCTTCATTAACCGGATCTAATTCGCCTTTATGGGTAGTTGACGGTGTGCCACAATCCAACGGAGACCCAGGGCTTAACCCAAACGAAATTGAAACGATTGATGTTTTAAAAGATGCTGCCTCTGCTGCCATTTATGGTACTCGAGCCGCCGGAGGTGTAATTTTGGTAACTACTAAAAAAGGTAAGCCAGGCAACACGGCTATTGAGTTGGAAGTGATTAATGGGTTTCAAAAAATTACCCGCCAAACCCCTTTGATGAATACAAAGGAACAAATATTCTTTGACCTGAACAATCCAACCAGAAATGGAAGCCCAGCAAGATCGGACAGGTTTAGTTTATTGAATGATAACGATTTAAGGGATTTGACAGAAAACGACCATGCGCGTATTGATAGGTACAATTTTAGTATTTCCGGAGGAAATGAAGACGCAAACTATAGCGTGGTTATGGGGCTTTTCAATCAGGAAGGTATTGTGATCAATTCAAGCTTTAAGCGCTATAATTTGAGGGCTAACCTCAATATGGAAAAAAGCAAGTGGACTTTTAATAACGGTTTTGGATTTACTATTGACGATAGGGAGCGTCCTAACTTTAACCTTTTAATTCTTGGGCAAAGAGCATTTCCTTACTTGGATAAAATTGGCCCGGACAGTTTCAACGTGGTTAATGAAAATGACGAGAGTGCAGGCCCTTACGAGCAAGTTTTGGAAGCCTTGACCAGAGATAGACAGATAGGCAGATATCGTTTTGAGGGGAGTTCAAACATTAAATACAGAATTAACGACCAACTTGAATTGACCACGCTTATTGCCGGCGTATTTACACATGAGCAAGAAAAACAGATTCAACCAAGAATTGATTTGTTTGATTCAACCGGAAATAACCTAAGATCGGATGAAGATAGTTTTGTTTTCGAAGGAAGGGACCAGACCATTTTACTCAACTGGAACGGCGGGATAAACTACAAACAGGATTTTGGCAAGCACAATTTAAGTGCTTTAGCCTTAATGAGTATTGAACAGGATAATTTTACATCCATTGGTACAATAAGCAAAGGGTTGTCCTTTTCTGATCCCATTAACCTTACGTTGGGAACTACAGGTGCAGAAGCGCTGTCCTATGGGACTATTAGTGTAAACCGGGGGGTCATTAATGTAGAACCAGATTATAAGATAAAACGTGTAGGTTCAATTGGCCGTATTCAATACGATTACGATGAAAAATATCTGTTAAGTGCTAGTATGAGGGTGGATGCCTCCAACCAATTTTCGAAGGATAACCGTTATGCCTATTTCCCTTCGGTTTCGGCAGGGTGGAACATTTCGGAAGAAAAATTTTGGCGACCACTAAAAAGAACCATTAACAGTTTTAAATTAAGGGGTAGTATAGGTACTACCGGTAATGACCGCTTTGCGCCAAATTCAATCTTTAGTCCGGTGATAACAGGATATAATGCCTATTTTGGGTCGGGTTCTGGAGTAAACGAAGCTCCGGGCATTGTTCAGCAATCCTTTGGTAACCCTGCATTAAAGTGGGAGGTTACTACCCAGCGCAATATAGGGGTGGATATCAATATGTGGAAAAATAAACTAACGTTTACTGCGGACTATTATAACACGGATAAAAAGGATTTGTTATCAAACATTCGATTGAACCCAAGCTTTGGGGCACCCGCTACTGTAGAGCGTTTTCAAGGATCTAACTTTGCAGTTTTTAATATTGGAAATATGACCAATGAAGGTTTTGAAGCCTCATTGCGTTACCGTCCAGTCACTGGGAAAGTGCGTTGGAATTTGTTGGGAACATTCACAACAAACAAGAACAGGGTTACAAGTATCAACGGAGATAATGACCGACTTATGTTTAGTACCTTAAGTATCTTTGGCGATATTGAGTCTTTAGTCTCAGGGTTGCAAGTTGGCAGGGAAGCAGGGTCGTTCTTATTATGGGAGACCGATGGCTTGCTAAGGACGGATCAAGAAGTTGCCGACTATAATAATCGATTTGGCGAAAATGCACAATTGGGAGACTTAAGGTATGTTGATAGGGACGGCGACGGTTCATTAAGAGGCGAAGGTGATAGAGTCTATAAAGGAAGTGGGCTTCCAGATTATGAATTGGGGCTTAACATTCAGGCAACATATAAAAACTGGTTTTTTGTAATGAACTGGTACGGTTCCTTCGGCAATGAGGTGTATAATGCCACACGGGCCAACGCAATGCGTCAAGGACGCCATAAGGATTTACTATATCAGTACATCCCTGGCGTAAATGAAAATACTCCAATTCCGGCATATAGGGATAATGACAGGGGCGACACAAACTTCAATGGTAGTTCTGATTTCTTTGTAGAAGATGGTTCTTTTATAAGATTACGAAACGTAGTAGTATCTTATGGCCTACCAAATGATGTAATTAAAAAGCTTGGGCTGGTCAGGGCAAGAATTTTTGCCAATGCCCAGAATATGCTGACAATTTCAAAATACACTGGTCTTGACCCAGAAGTTGGAGGAAACAATATTCAATTAAAAGGTATTGACCGTGGTTTGATACCAATTACTGCCAGTTATAATTTAGGTGTAAGATTAAATTTCTAGAAAGATGAAAAAGATAAAATATTTATATGTGATAGTATTGGTAGCTCTAACGTTTTCCTGCGAGGAATACTTGGACGAGCCCAATCCAAATGCACCAGAACTTTTAGAATCCGTTAATAATTTGAACGATTCAGAAAAAGTGCTTAACGGGGCCTATAATTCCTTGTTCAACCACTTTTTATTAAGCTTAGAAGAGGATAATTATCGTGCCGATATTGGATCTATGAGAAATAGGAGGTTGCCTTTGGGTGGTGCGTTGAATGAACATAACGATTTCTATTTTAAAACAGTTTCGCCAAGCACAAGGCGTATTGATCAGCGTTGGGGAGCTCTGTATCGCGGTATTTTCTTCGCAAACCAAGCTTTGGCAGCTTTGGATAAAATTCGTCCAGGATTGGAAGGTGCCGAAATTGATGAATGGAACCATCAACGCTCACAGGCTCTGTTTTTTAGAGGTACATATCACTTTTATCTACATTCGGTTTTCAATAATGGAAATATAATTATCCGTGACCTTTATGAGCCAGATGTAACAAAAAGACATAAGGACGTATCCCCATCTCAGGACGTTATTGCATTTTTTAGAAAAGATTTGGAGGAAGCCATAGAGCACCTGCCAATGCCATCTGAGGTTTCGGAAGATGGGCGTATCAGCAAGGGTGCGGCAACTATGATTTTGGCAAATTCTTATTTATACGAAGGCACTGAGGGGGGTACACAAAACATGGAACTTATCAATAAAGCCATGGCGCTATACGAAAGTTTGCGCGATGATTTTGGATATGCCTTGGAAACCGAGGTGAATCCAATTACGGGTTCAAACATGTTTACTTTGGCAGGAGAGTTCAACAGCGAATCTATTTTCGAAATTAATTATACTACAGCTTTTGGGTTGGAACTTAATGAGTTTGATGAGCGTAGTCCGCATACAAGACTTGCCTCAAGGTCAGGCCACTTTAATTTTGGGGCTCAGGATTTTATGCAACCAGCAACTTGGCTTATGTTGGCCTATGAAGCTGAACCCATAGATCCTTCAAACCCTGTTAATACTGTAATTAATGGTGCTGGAGAATCGGATTTACGCCGCGTTTCATTAAGAGCTTCCAATATGATTTTCTTAAATGACGATTTGGATACACCTGTTTATGGAGGCCCAAATGCGATAAATGCTGGTAGGTTTACGGGCTTAGCCAGTAGAAACCTAACAATTACGGCATTTAAAAAGTACACAAACCACGATATTGCAGTAATACAAGAGTCATCACTTAACGGCAACCGATTAAAGTCCGGTAAAAACGTTGTAGTCAATAGATTGGCAGAAGTATTGTTGAATTTGGCCGAATGCTATATTTACAATGGCCGTTTGGACGATGCCATTGCAGAGATTAACAAAATTAGAAATAGATGGGCCCTGGTGCCATTAGATATCAATTCTCAATTAGGAAATGATGGCATACCGTATGATGAAACTAGTTTAATGGAGCACTTGATGTTTACTGAAAAACCATTGGAATTGGCCGCTGAAGGACATGCCACACGTATTATAGACTTACGCCGATGGGGTGTTGCACAGGAGCGTTTTGATGAACTTAGTCAGCATTTTTATCAAGGAGTATTTTACCCAAAAGATGGACGTAGACAAGTAACACCTGAATTAGCGCGAGGACCAATAGCCAATATAACTAGGGCATTAAGTGATATAGCCGAATTAGACCCCGCTGATGTTCCAACCGATGAGGAGACCAGGGAACAGCAAAACATCTTTAGCGAGTTTATGTTTTCAGCACAAAACTATCCAACTAACGGTGGTTATTTACCAATACCAGCAGAAGAGGCTGTAAGTAACAACGAAATTGAAAATTAATTAAGCTGATAACCAATGTGGTTGTTTCAATCATAATTGATGGCATGACAGATAAAAAACATTAAAAAGAAACACATGAAAAAAATTAGTATAATATTATTAGTTATAATATGTATTGGTTGTACTGCTAAGGATGACTTCAAAGTTCTTTCAGATTATGCAAAGGCTGAAATTTTCACACCTAGTCTTTTCACTATAAATGAAAATTCCATAGCCAGGCCAATACCTATAGATATCAATAACTTTAGTTCCGTAATTGATGCTTCTCAGGGCGTTATTTCAAGAAGTTGGACAATTGAAGAAGGCTCAAAATACTTAATGCCAACGTTTGAGAGGAAAGATAGCTTAAATCTAACACCATTTATCGATCCTGAATTAGGGCTGACCAATGGCAGTGAAACGGTTCACGTGCTTTTTCAGCAACCGGGAGAAACTACGGTTACATTGAGAAATAGATTTGATAGACCTGTCAGTTTTTTTGGCACGGATGCGGTTGAGCAAGCAGATGGACTGTGGTTGTTGATTACACAACTTACCTACGACGTCTATGCCGATTTGAATACCGAAGCAACCATATCAAATGCCGATGACACGCAGGTTTTGGCAACGCTTAGTTCCAGTCAAAATCCAAGTAGTGATGATACCAGTGGTTTTACAAATATTACAATCGAAGCTGGGGAAAGCCTAACGTTTACTGATGTAACCACCATTGGACGACCAGATGAAAGAATTTGGAATTTTGAAGGCGGGACGCCAGAAACAGGTACTGAGGAAAAGCAGGTAGTAACATTTAACAGACTGGGGGAATATCTGGTGGAACTAACTACACTTCGCGATAGGCGTGGTACGGCATTGGATGATGCTGAGCAGACCAAAACCTTGCCAGCAATAATTACGATTATTCCATCTACCAAACCTTACGAAATAGCCGGAAATGCTAAAGCAATAGACGATGAAGATGTAAGTGCCGGTACTACAATAATCCAGTTTAATGTAAATGGAGAAATCGATGAGGTAAGCGATGTTGAAGGTGATTTTGTAGTAAACGTCCAAAATGTTGGATTCAACCAAAATTTTACCGTTACCTCCACAAGAAAAAGCAATGATGATTCTACGGCCATTGAGCTTATTTTGGATCAACCTATATTAAATTCGGATACCGTAACGCTTTCATACAGTGGCACCGGTATTACTTCAATTGATTCGAGAACCTTATTGCCGTTTTCGGATGTGCCGGTTGACCCTGTAAATAAGAATTTGTTGACCAATGCGTCAAACCCCAGCATGGAAAATTCGATTGATAATGATAGAAACGTAAATACGCAGGGTTACTTTCTATTTGTTGGTGGCGGGGGCAATAACTTGGACAATGCTAGAAATACAGACGGTTCACTTCAAATTAATCGCAGTACGGAAAGAGCAAGTGACGGCGATGCTTCTATAAAATTTGATGCTGAAATGCCATTGGGTGCAGGTTTCTTAAGTATGTCCAATACAATAATTTCAAATTCGGCAATTCCAGTAGGGGACTATAAATTGACCTTTGATGTGTTTATCGAGGACGGTTCGAATTTCAATGCTATTTTCAATGTTATACAGCAAGGAACTCCAAGAACCCAATTGGTAAGCCTTAATGCGCCTGGAACAGGAGAATGGTTCACCATTGAAAGAGAATTCAGCAATGGAGCTATCCTTGGAGGAAATATAATCTTCAACTTTAGAAATCAAGATAACCCCGGAATTACCGGAAGGCATGTATTTTATATAGATAACTTGCAAGTTATTGCCTTAGAGCCAAGATAATTTATTTGAGTATTTAGTTTGTTTTAGTTGGGTAAAGCTGTAAATATTAATGTTTACAGCTTTACTTTTTAAATTGCCACATAGTAGAATTAATCATTATTTTTTTAAGGTAAATAAAGATAAAAATTGGTTATTTCAGGATTAATAATGGAGTTTAAAAGAGGTTATCTTTAAGCCAGTTGAAAATTTAAAGGTTTACAAGTGAATTATAAAGAAAAAATAATACGAACATTGGTGATTTTAGCCATGTTTAGCCAGTTTTCTTGTGTATCACAGGAAAAGCCAAACATCATTTTAATATTTGTAGATGATGCCGGATATGGTGATTTCGGGTTTCATGGGAGTGACGTTATGATAACGCCTAATTTGGATAAACTTGCAGAGCAGGGTGTTTTGTTCACCCAAGGATACGTAACAGATGCTACCTGCGGACCTTCCAGGGCGGGGCTCATCACCGGTAAATACCAGCAACGTTTTGGATATCAAGAAATCAACGTACCTGGTTACATGAGTGAAAACTCAAAGTACTTAGGAGATGATATGGGGCTACCGTTGGATCAAAAAACGATTGCCGATTACTTAAAAACACTAGGCTATACAAACGCCGCATTCGGCAAATGGCATTTAGGGAATGCAGACCGTTTTCATCCCTTAAAAAGAGGGTTTGATGAGTTTTATGGTTTTCGAGGAGGTGCTAGAAGTTATTTTCCCTATAAAAACTTTAAAGGTGTGCATCATGACAATAAAATGGAGCGTAATTTTGAGCAATTTGAAGAACCTGAAGGCTATGCCACGGATGTTTTTGCCGATGAGGCCATCTCTTTTATTAAGAGAAATAAAGATAACCCATTTTTCATCTATTTAGCTTTTAACGCTGTGCATACGCCAATGGACGCAACGGAAGAGGATTTGGCAAAGTTCCCAAATCTTATAGGAAAACGCAAAGAAGTTGCCGCAATGACTTTGGCATTGGACAGGGCCTGTGGCAAAATAATGGACAAACTAAAAGAACTAGGCTTAGATGAAAATACCCTTGTTGTGTTTTCTAATGATAATGGTGGGCCAACCGATAAAAACGCATCATTAAATCTGCCATTAAGTGGCACAAAATCAAACCATTTAGAGGGAGGATTAAGAGTGCCTTACTTGATGAGGTGGCCTAAAAAGTTTAAGGCGGAAACAGTTTATAATTACCCGGTTAGTACGTTTGATTTATTGCCTACGTTTTACGCTGCGGGAGGTGGTGATGTTGAAAACTTGGAAGATGTTGACGGTGTTGACCTTATGCCCTTTGTTACAGGAACAGTCAAGGGAAGACCACATGAAGATTTATTTTGGAAAAAGGATGTACGCGCCGTTTACAGACATAACGATTGGAAGCTTATCAGGTTTGCAGACAGACCTGCCGAACTCTACGATTTGTCCATTGACCTTACGGAACAAAACAATTTGGCGACACAACATCCTGAACGTTTAAAGGAAATGTTCAAGAAATTATTCGAATGGGAATTAACACACGAACGCCCCTTGTGGACTTTAAAACAAGATTTTGAAAAGTACGATATTGATCGAATGGATCGTTACCGAACCCCTGAACTGGTAAAAAAAGAAATGGAGAAATACATTAAGCAATAGAAGGTAATTTCCAATCAGGAAGGATTACCAATATTGCTAATTTTTCGAGCAACTAAACTAAAAATATGACTAAACTAAACCGCTATTTACTGATTGTCGTTTTGTGTTTTTTTGTAATGCTTCAAATAGCTTGTGAACAAAAAGCCAAAGAAGATGAAAATGCAAAAATAGCAATGGAACAATCAGGCCCTTTCCCTTCTTCAGATCCAGAAAATAAAGGTGGATGGGTATTGAATGAAGAAATAAGCGATGAATTTGAAGGTGTAAAGCTGGATTCTTCAAAATGGTTTATCGAAGGCCAAAACGGAGATTATTACATTTGGAAAGGCAGACCGCCGTCGCAATTTGTGCCGCATAATGTCAATCTCAAAAATGGTAAACTGGTCATAACTTCTCAATGGGAACCAGATTACGAGTTTGCAGATGAGAAATATGCCGATGGAAAACTAAATGAGGCTTACGGTATGCTAGAAGGAGAGCCACTACCAGTAACCACGGGTGGTATCATAACAAAAAAAAGATTTCTTTACGGCTACATGGAAGTTGAAGCACAAGTAGGATATGCGGCAATTTCAGGAGCGTTTTGGGGCATAGGTTATGAGCAGGAGCTGGATATTTTCGAATTAATGGGCAACCCTAAAAAATATGGCTTTATCGAAAGTGGCGAACATTTTATCGGTACCGTTCACGATTGGAGCCCACCGGCAGAAAGGCCAACACAAGTTTTTCTGCACTCCGAAAAATTAGATTTTAATACCTCAAGTGGCTTTCATGTTTACGGAGCTGAATGGGGCAAGGATTATTTGAGCTTTTATATTGACGGAAAACATATCAAAACGTTTACCCAAGATGAAGTTGGAACTGATTTCATATTAAATAATCCAATGGAAATCTGGTTGGATTCCGAAATATTTAAAAGGCTTGGAGTGCCACACGAAGAAGAATTACCGGTAGATTTTAGCGTGAAATATATGAGGGTATGGCAAAAACCAACTGATAACCTCCTTGCTAAAGACGCGGCTTTCTATGGTTTTGAGGGTCCGGTTTTATTCGAAGATAATCCTAGGCCATTGGATTTATTGCCAGTTACAAAGGAAGCAAATGATTATCAAAAGTTCTGGATTTTTGATGAAGATTCAGCTAAATACCTGCAAATATATGAAGGCCACTATTCCACTGGTGTTGAAAGTTTGAGGTTTGTTGGCTATGGTAAAAATGAATATTTGGAGGCAGAAAAAGTAGAGGTCAAATCGCCTGATGGGGTTTTAGGTTTGCCAATAGGTAATTTCAAATTGTCCATGAAAGTCTGGCTGGATCAAGGTAGGATTACGGATTCCATTCATGTAACATTGATTAACCCAAAAACTGAATTGGTCTTTTCTGGCTTGAGAAAACTTCCCAGAAAGGAATGGGTAGTTATCAATAAGAACTTTTACAGATCGGAAGCATCTTCGCATGACGATGGTATGATAATCCGAATTAAAAAGGAGAATTTACCAGAAACCAAAGCCGCCAAGTTTTTTATTGATGATATAGAAATAAGAGCACTAACTGATTAACTTATAAACCAATGAATGTACATAACAAAGCAATAACCAACACTTCTGAAAGCCCTTTTGTAAAATTGAAAAGTATCAATTTTGGAGATTGTAAATGGGATAAGGGCTTTTGGGCTGAAAAAGTAACGGTCGCAGAAGAAAGAATGTTACCCTACATGGGCGACGTATTGTGTGGTGATATCGGTCACGGTCTGAATAACTTTAAAATCGCCGCAGGCGCGAAAGAAGGAGAACATAAAGGATTTTATTGGCACGATGGCGATTTTTTTAAGTTTATGGAAGCCAAAATGTACATTTATGGATTGACGAAAAACGAAGCCTTATTAAAGGAACTGGACGAATATATTGAGTGGATTGGCAAAGCTCAAGAAGAAGATGGGTATATTCATACGCACATCCAAATTACAGAAGGTGCGGAGCGCTTTTCCAATAGAAAGTACCATGAAATGTACAATTATGGCCATTTATTCATTGCGGCCAGTGTACATTTTCGGTTAACTGGGCAACGTAATTTCTTAGATATTGCCATAAAGCAGGCTGATTTACTGTGTGTTTATTTCATGCCAGACACAAAACATTATCAGCGTTTTGGATTCAACCAAACACAGATTATGGGCTTGGTAGAACTGTACCGAACCGTTAAAAATGAAAAATACTTAAAGCTTGCCGAAAAGTTTATTAACAGGAGGGGGACGTTCAAAATTGAACATGATTCTACTACAATGGGGTATCCCATTGGAGATATGGTTCAGGAGCGTACACCCTTGCGGGAGTCTGAGGAGGCCGTGGGCCATGCCGTTTTAGCACTATACTATTATGCAGGGGCCGCCGATGTGTATGCCGAAACAGGCGAAAAGGCATTAATCGACGCTTTGGACAAACTTTGGGAAAACGTAACAGGTAAAAAAATGTACGTTACCGGAGCCGTGGGGCAGGCACATTATGGGGCTTCTACCAATTTGGATATGATTGAAGAAGGCTTTATCGATGCTTACATGATGCCGAACATGACGGCTTATAACGAAACTTGTGCCAACCTATGTAATGCCATGTTTAGCAATAGGATGATGGGCATAAAAGAAGAATCAAGGTATGCCGATATTATAGAATTGGTACTTTACAACAGTGGCTTATCAGGAATCAGTATTGAAGGAAAGGATTATTTCTATTCCAACCCATTAAGAATGGTGAATAATTCAAGGGAGTATGGTGTACATGAAAATGAAACCGAAAGCCCGGTAAGACAGCCTTATTTAGAATGTTTTTGCTGTCCGCCAAACTTGGTAAGAACTATTTGTAAAAGCTCGGGTTGGGCCTACAATTTATCTGAAAATGGCGTTGCTGTGATTTTATTTGGCGGAAATAAATTGGATACCACAATGTTGGACGACTCTCCGTTAAAGTTATCACAAGACACGGAATATCCATGGAAAGGACTGGTTAAAATAACCGTTGACGAATGTAAAGGTTCAGCTTTCGATATTAAGGTTAGAATCCCGAAATGGGCAATTGGTAGCACCCTAAAAGTGAACGGGGAAGATGCCGGTGTTGATGTTACTCCAGGTAAATTTGCAGTAATTGAGCGTACTTGGAAAGCAGGAGATATCATTGTTCTGGACATGCCAATGGAGGTAAAACGTATTGAAGGACATAATAGAATTGAGGAAGTAAGAAATCAGATAGCCATCAAAAGAGGACCAATTGTGTACTGTATTGAGTCGTCAGATTTACCTGAAAACACCTCTATTTTGGATGTTTACATTAAAGGTGATGCGGATTTGGTAGCTGAACATAAAGCTGACTTTTTGGGAGGTATCACCGTGGTGAATACTGAATTACTGCTACGGGAAGATAAAAACGACGACATGTATCAGGCGGTTACCAAACCAGTTTTAAACGCTTATAAAACGCAGTTGGTGCCATACTTTGCTTGGAGCAATAGGGGGCAGGCAGAAATGACAGTTTTTATGCCCGTTGTTTGGTAAACATTGAAACTCAGATATATGTATAAAATTGTCATTTGGTTTTTTGTAATTGCCTTTCTGTTTCTGAACATTCTAAGCGGGCAATCAAATCCTAAAATTTCTTTTAGGGAGGTCTTTAAAGAATTTCCACGGCAGGAGAAAAATCTAAGAAAATGGGATGCCCCCGTTGTGGCCGATTTGGACCAGGACGGCTATTTGGATTTGTTGATAAACGATCACGGTTTTGGCGTTCAAGTGTGTTGGAACAACAAAGGGAAATTTGCAAAACCCTACGACATTATCATGGGTGATTTGCATGGGGTTTCTGCTGGCGATTTTGATTTCGATGGGAATATCGAAGTCATTATGTCCCGTGGTGGTGGCTCGGGGAGCAATGCCCGAAACTCGAAAATGTATCGTGTAGTGGGAAGGGAATTTGTACCGATGGGCGATTTTGACGAACCCTTGGCTTTAATGCGTGGCAGGACGGTTGGCTTTGTGGATATGGATAATGACGGCGATTTAGACCTGATAAATTTTGCCTTTCCGGACAATGCCAAAGAAGGTCAAACGGAAAACTATCTGTATAAAAATAATGGAAAAGGTGAACTTATCTTAAATTCTACCTTGCCCGCAAGCAAAGCAAATGGACAAAAAGTATTGGTTACCGATTTCAACGGAGACGAAATACTGGATATCGTCATGTACGGCCATGGAAATGTTAAAATGTACAAGGGCGGTGATGGCTTCTCGTTTGAGGATGTCACCAAAAAAGTAATGCCAAAGGATATTGATGAAGTAACTGGCGTTGCAGAAATAGATTACGATAACGATGGGGATTTCGACTTGTATTTTACTAGGGGTTTAGAATTCGAAAAAGGCGAAACCTTTTACAATAAGGAGACCAAAACCCTCGGACTTTTCACAAAAAGGGGCGAATTCCTATTTGATAATATTGAAGTAGGCGACGTTTTGAATATGGAGAATTTCCAGTCGCAATGGCCAAATGCAAATACGTATTATATTGGAGAGGCTTCGTACGATTATGAATTTGAAGGCGAAACCCATTCAGGAAAGGACATAGAATTGGTGGTAAGTGATGCCCTTGGTTTTCCGGACAATGCAGATTATAAAGAGAAAAAAGGCTGGTATATCGGATACATAGGCAATCGAAAATGGCGTATAGCCGGTTTTCTGTTTGCACCGTCCACTGGGGTCATCCACGATGTGGAAGATTATCCTAAATATAATCATCCGGAAGGTCTTGAGAATGTCCTTTTAGAGAATAAAGGCAGTAAGTTTCAGGATGCCACTGCTAAAACAAATTTACTGTTCAAGGAGCATTCCATGGCTTCAACGATTGCCGATTTTGATAATAACGGCTATCAAGATATTTTAGTGGTTCCAAGGGGAGAGTTGGTGCGTGAAAATAAATGTATCCTTTATCTTAATCTAGGTGATGGCACATTCAAAAGAAAACACGATCACGCCATAATTTCACCTGAATTGGGAGCCATCGGAATGGCCGTAGAAAACTTGGATTACAATAACGATGGAAAGGTAGATTTGGTTTTGGGTAATGAAAGAGGTAAGTGGCATTTGTTTGAAAATGAAATTTCAAATAGTAATAGTTATGTGGTGATTGATGTAGGAGATTCGCCATCAAAAAAGGCTACTGCTCTTGGAGCTTTTGTCACTCTTAAATCGGGAAATACTATTCAAACTAAACGCGTAGGAACAACTGGAGCTCAATATTCTCTTAGCTTTAATAACTTGGTACATTTTGGTGTAGACTCTAGTTCATCGCCTTTAAAGGTAAAGGTCATTTGGTCCAATGGAGAGACAAAGGAGCAGACCATCACAAAAATGAATAATACGATACCAATAGGAAAATAATATCAACTAACTAATACTAATTAAATGAATAAATACACAAGAAATGCATTCTTATACGCCCTTATAGTTGCTATAGGATCTTTTGTCTTTGGTTTAGATGCTGTATTAATTTCAGGAGGCTTCAAATTTATTACTCAAGAATTTAATTTAACAGCTTCTCAAGTTGGTTTAATTGGTTCAGGACCAGGTATTGGTGTTTTGATAGCGTTGCCTCTGACAGCGTATTCAGCAACCAAATTGGGTAGAAAACTAACCCTACAAATCATAGCAGTCTTTTATATTGTCTCTGCAGTAGGTTCTGCTTTAGCACCATCGTTTTTATCATTATTTTGGTTTAGGTTTTTAGGAGGCTTAGCCTTTAGCTCGGTGACTTTAGCTTCAATGTATATTGGTGAAGTGGCACCTGCAGAGCAAAGAGGTAAGCTGGTTTCAACGCTACAAATAAATATGGGAATTGGATTTACAGCGGCCTATTTAATAAATTATTGGATTTTACAAAAAATGGGTTCTGATGCCCAATGGGTTCAAGATTTGAATCTAGCTGAAACCGGCTGGCGCTGGATGCTTGCTATAGAAATAGTTCCTGCTGTTATTTGGTTTTTGTTGTTGTATATGATTCCAAAAAGTCCGGCTTGGTTAGTCTATAAAGGTAGAGTTGATGATGCAAAAAAATCATTAAGTAAAGTATATCCAGAGGATAAAGTTGAACAGCAGGTGCAAGAAATGATTGAAAGTGTAGAAGATTCAGATACCAGCAGTTCTTCAACAATGGGTCAATTTAAAGAGATTTTCAGTAGTAAAATGCGGATTGTATTAATCATAGCATTTACGCTTGCCGTAGTGCAACAATTTACGGGAATGAATGCTGTTATGATTTATGCCCCAACGATGTTTGAGCAATTAGGTTTGGGGACAGATGCCGCATTTTCTAGTACCATTTGGATTGGCGTAATTGGTTTAGTATCTACTTTGATATCTCTATCCTTAATTGATAGATTTGGACGTAGACCATTAGTACTTGGTGGTTTAGTTGTCATTATTTTAAGTATAGCAACGGTGTCTTACGGATTTAAACAAGCCACATATAAAGTAACCCAAGATGCTATTGTTCAAATGAAGGATATTCCGGATATCGATAAGCTAGGTGTTATCGTAGGAAAGGAATTCGATAGTGATATTGTATTTAAAAATACTTTAGCTGAAATTCTAGGTGTAGAGTCAGCGCGCGATAATTCAGGGGTAATTTTTAAAGAAACCGCACACATGAATGCCATGTTAATATTACTGAGCATTTTAACTTTTATCGCCGCTTTTAATTTTTCTATAGGGCCTATTATGTGGGTGTTGCTTTCAGAGATTTTCCCAATCTCCAATCGAGGCGTGGCCATACCTCTATTTGCATTAATTTCTAGTACAGTTAGTGCGTTAGTCCAGTTCCTGTTTCCTTTAGAAATGGAACACTTTGGGGCAACTATAACGTTCATAATTTACGCAGCCATTGTACTTGTAGGCGTTATTATTCTTTATAAATATCTTGTAGAAACTAAAGGGCTTTCCTTAGAAGAGATACAGGCAAAACTTCAAAGAAAATAAATATAACCACTTGACTTAAAAACATGAGTTTATTCGAAAATAAAAAATTTGTAGTAGGGCCATTTATGAAAGTAAGCGACCCCGCTTTAGTGGAAGTAGCTGCTTTTGCCGGTTTTGACTTCGTTATCATAGATTTAGAGCATGGCCCTAGTACTTTTGAGACAATTCAAGGTCATGTAAGAGCGGCACAAGCTAAAGGAGTGGTGCCAGTAGTGCGTGTTCCAGAAATCAGCGAAAATATGATTTCAAAAGCACTGGATATTGGTGCCGATTACGTTCAAGTACCCCAAATAGAAACAGCGAAAGACGCAGAACGCGTCGTGAAGGCTTCAAAGTTTTTCCCCGAAGGCGCTAGGGGCGTTTGCCGTTATGTAAGGGCGGCCGATTATTCGTCTATGCAC
Source organism: Hyunsoonleella aquatilis (assembly GCF_014270105.1). GTDB lineage: Bacteria > Bacteroidota > Bacteroidia > Flavobacteriales > Flavobacteriaceae > Jejuia > Jejuia aquatilis. The sequence goes on along the minus strand of NZ_JACNMF010000004.1, from coordinate 153,242 downwards.
AAAGAATATTATTTTGGAAATGCCAACCAATCTACAGGTGTTATTATTCATATTGAGGGAAATATTGCCTTTAAGAATATAGACCAAATTTTAGCTGTTGATGGTATTGATATCATTTTTATAGGTCCTTATGATATGTCTCAATCCTGTGGCGTACCTGGCCAGGTGAACCACCCAAAAGTCATTTCCCAAATGAAAGAAATTGTTGAAAAAGCTAGTAAATTGGGTAAAGTTGTAGGGACTTTTGTCGAAAGCCCGGAATCAGCAAGACAATGGATAGATTTGGGTGTTAAATATATTTCCTACGCTGTTGACGTTGGAATTTATTACAGCGCATGTAAGAGCATTGTGGATGAAGTGCATAAATAGATTTAGCCGAAACTTTGGCTATGGTATTTGCTAAGTTCTTTGCGATAGTACAAATTATTTGATTGGCCGTGATTCAAACGATACTAAAATTTTGGTTTCGAATTGATGCGTAGAAGCGGGTTTTTCACCAATTACAATTAGGGTAAATTAGTTGTATTTTATGATATATATGTTTCATAGATATTGCCTTATTTTTTAAAACTTGTCACATCAAAACATTACTCTTAAAAAACAACTAAATGAAGATATATTATATCGTATTCGCACTATTTTTCATGTGGGGGTGCAAACAAGGCAAAAAACCCCAAGAGGAGCCCAAGAAACAACCAAATATTTTGTTTCTGGCCGTAGATGATCTGCGACCTGAAATTGGAGCCTATGGATCAGAAATTGCAATAACTCCAAACATTGATAAGCTTGCATCCGATGGGCTGTTGTTCAATAAAGCGTATTGTCAAGAGCCTATTTGCAGTCCCTCCAGGGCAAGCTTGATGACCGGGGCAAGACCGGAGAGCATTAACGTCATTGAAAACTTTACGTATTTCAGGGAAGCCAATCCGGATATAGTTACAGTAGCACAACATTTTAAAAATAATGGCTACGAAACAGTGCATACGGGAAAGATTTTCCATAAACCAGCCTGGGCAGATAATGAAAAATCCTGGAGTAGAAGCCCTGCCCATGATAAAATGACCGTTGAAAAAAGCAAAACTCCCGGAGGATACGCTTTACCTCAAAATCAGGAATATTCCAAAAAAGCAACTGAGGAAGTTATTGCCAAATATGGTAAAGATGCTCCAAGAAATGGACTGGGGAAAGGTCCTGCTTACGAAAAAGCAGATGTAGAAGATACGTTTTATGAAGATGGTTATAATGCAGAATTGGCCATAGCTACCATGAAGGATATGCTGGAAAAACACCCCGATAAACCTTTCTTTTTGGGCATGGGTATGAAGAAGCCTCATTTAAACTGGACAGCACCTTCAAAATATTGGGATATGTATGATCCCGAGAAAATTGAGTTGGCAACCTTAACTGAAGCACCCGAAAACGGAGCGTCTATGGGATTGCATCCTTCATTTGAGCTACGCGCCAGATATGGCATACCCAAAAAAGGTCCCATCGACGATGAAATGGCGCGAACATTAAAGCATGCATATTTGGCCTGTGTGAGCTACATCGATGCTCAAATAGGCAAAATGATTGATGCCCTTGAAGAAGCAGGGGTAAGGGACAACACTATCATTATGCTGTGGAGCGATCATGGTTTCCACTTAGGAGATATGGGAATTTGGTGCAAGGCTACCAATTATGAAATTGCCACCAGAGTCCCACTAATAGTTTGGACACCAGATATGCCAAAAGAAACCCGTGGTTCAAAATCCAATGCATTAGTGGAGCTTGTAGATATGTATCCCACATTGTGCGAGTTTGCGGGATTAGAAAAACCGCAACATTTGGAGGGATATAGTTTTGCACCTTTGGTAGAAAACCCAAATCAACAATGGAAAACCGCTGTATTTAGCCAGTTTCCAACACCGGCTTTAAGAGAATGGGCCGCTAACCCCTTATCTCAAGGAATGCGAGAAACTTATTTTGGACCTCTGATAGAAGAAGTTGAGGCCAAAATAAAAGCCCAGATGAAGGAAAAGTGGGATCGGGACTTATTTGAGAATAACTTAATGGGATACGCGATGCGTACTCAAAATTATAGATTTATTGTTTGGAAGGATTATACCAAAAAAGATAGTGAACCTCTGTTCTATGAATTGTACGATCACAAAACAGATCCTGGCGAAACTAAAAACATTGCAGAAGATAATCCGGAGTTGGTAAAGCAATTACTTGAGCAGTTTAACAAAGGTTGGAAAGGTAATCTTCCAAGTTAATGGAAAAATTATGAATCTTTTTTTTAAATATTCTAGTACAATAGGTTTTACAGCCTGCGTTGTTTCATTTTTAATGATGAATACAGGGTGCAAAGCTCAAAACCAGAATACCCAAACCCAAACCATGTTATCTTTTTCCGAAAGCAAAGATTTTCCGAAAGAAGAACGGTCTCGTAGAAAATTCGATAATGCCGTAATTGCCGATTTGGACCAAGATGGATGGTTGGATCTATTGCTTACAGAGCACGCTCGAAGGGTTGAAGTGTTTTGGAACAATAAAGGCACTTATGAACTCGGGCAACCATTTATCTTCGGAGATACACACGGTATTTCTGTTGGGGATTATAATGGTGATGGCTTGCAGGAAGTACTGGTGCAACCGGGTGGTGGTGACGGGAAAAACCCTCGAAAATTGCGTGCCTATACCATTTATAAAGACAGAACTGTTTCCGAAGAGAATGAATTCAAGCATTTTGAAGCGAGTCGCGGGCGAGCGGTAAAATTCTTTGATGCTGACAACAATGGTGAACAGGATTTGATTTTATCGGCCTTTCCTCCCAATAAAAAATGGGAGAGAGCACATTTCCTTTACAAAAGGGATACGGAAAAGGACTTTGTGTTTGATGGACTTTTGCCATACGCAGATCGATTCAATATGCGGACTACTATCATCGATTTTAACAACGATGGCGTAAAGGATTTTATATTTTACGGCGGAAGTAAAATTATTGCTGTGAAAGGTGGTGAAAATTTTGAATTTATTGATGTTTCAGAAGAGGTTTTAGGGAATCTGACCAATACTAATTTAGTAAATAGCGTTTCGGAAATTGATTTTGATAATGATGGCGATTTCGATTTGTTTTTAACGCGCTCGAAGCACCCATTCGATTCTGAAAGCGACTATAACGAAGAAACTAAAACGTACCATTTTTTCGATAGAAGAAGAGCATTCCATCATGAAATTCAGGTAGAGGGCGACTTGATTTTGGAAAACCTTCAAATGGCGTATCCACATTTTGATATCAACATCGGAAAAAATAAAACCCTATACGAAAGAACGCTAGATCAACACGGTGGACAAAATCTAACAATTACTCAAAAAGAAGGGGAGGGCTTTCCCAAGGATACTGAAAAAGAAGGTCTGTATATCGGCTATTTGGGTAATAACAAGTGGCGCTTATCTGGGCATACGGATTCACCAACTTCGGCAGTAATTCATAATGTAATCGGTAAACCAGAAACCATTTCCCTAAAGGATTTACCTGCGAAATTATTGGAAAATCAGAATGGAACCTTTGTAGACGTAACCGCTAAATTAGGCATCGATTTAAAAGAACAAACTTCAAGTACGGCTGTTGGTGATTTCAATAATGATGGATGGTCTGACTTGTTTGTCGTTCGATATGGGCATTCAGCTTCAAAAATTGAACAATTTATACTTCTGAATAACGAGGGTAAAAATTTCAATCTAATTAAGAATCACGGCGTAGTTAGAACCGAAATTGGTTCAACAGGCATGGGTGCCGATGCTCTTGACTACGATAAAGATGGCGATTTGGATATCATTTATTGTAACGAACGCGGGCGATGGCATCTGTTTACCAACAACCTTAAAAGCGACAATAATTTTGTTGTGGTGAATGTTGGAAACTCCCCTTCAGGAAAGGCGTTACCAATAGGTGCTGTACTTACTTTAAAGTCCGATGGAAAGATTTATAAACGCGCAGTTGGAGCAACATCGTCCTCTTACTCGCAAGGGTTAGATACCTATTTGCATGTTGGTTTGGGTAAAACCGCAACCATTGAAGAAGCCATGGTTACTTGGAGCAATGGAGAATCTTTAAAGTTAAATTTATCCGAAGTTAATAAAGTGTATAATACGAATTAGCCGTTCTAAGCAAAAATATTAAATCAGTATAGTTTTGAATTTACTAAAAATCTCGCTTTTCGCTATTGTTTTTTTTGCACTAACTGCAAGTACAACGGCACAAAATAAGCACTTGCTAACTACTAAACTATTTGCAAAACTACCAGACATTTGTCCAACACCAGATGCTTTTGATATTGCACCAGATGGAAGTTTAACACTTTCATGCCCAAATTTTGCTGACAAAACCAAGCCTGGTGTTTTAATGAGCATTTCAAGGGATGGAAAAGTTACAAAGTTAGTAGAAATTCCAGTATTAGCCTCTACTGGAAAATCAAACCCAATGGGTATTGCCTATGATGATCAAGGAGCGCTTTATCTATGTGATAATCAACAGAACAAAGGCAGATTGTTAAGAATGGTTTTTAATGATAATAAATTGATATCTACCGAAATCGTAGCATATGGTTTTAATTCAATTAATGGTATTCGATACAACAATGGATATGTTTATATAACACAAACTAATTTACCAAAGCTTAAAAAAGACAAAGTTGTTGGAGGAGTCTATTGTTTTAAAACAACTGAAAGAGATATTAGAGTTAATAATGACAGATCCGACAAAAACTTAATTTACACCTCCGTAACCCAAAATTTAAAACGTCAGGTAGGGCTAGACGGTTTAGTTTTTAATAAAAAAGGAGAATTATTTGTTGGAAATCTTGGAGATGCTACTATTTATAAACTCACTTTAAATGCAGATGGAAAAGTAGAAAGGGACGAGGTTTATGCTAAACTCCCCGTCAATTCTGCTCCAGATGGAATCAATATAGATGACAAAGGAAATTTATATGTAGCAGGGTTTGCACAAAATCAAATTTTTAAAGTAGATACCAATCAAAATATAGAACTTTTAGCACAATATCCAGATAATGATGGCGCTTTAGGTGGTTTGGATCAACCTGCGGATTTGATTGTTTATAACGGTAAGCTGGTTATCTCAAACTTTGATTTAATGGTAGCAAAGGGTATGATAAATTCAAAGCATAGTAAACCTTACACTATTTCATATTTAGATTTAAATGAATAGTTTTTTGGCTCTAAAGCCAATTAAACTTTCATATAACTGTATTGTATAATGACTAAACTAAAATTATAATTCTGACAATAAAATTTAAAATTATGGATATTTTAAAATCTAATTTATTAAAACTTGCTATTGGCCTATTTTTAGTAGGCAATATTCTGTCTTGTGAATCTGAAAAAACACTAGAACAAGAAGCCCTATCTAAAATAGAAACCCTTGAGAGGCTTATGGATAAGGCTCGTTCTAAAGACATTGATGTAACACGAGAAGAAACAACATTATGGTTTTCCAAGGAATTTATAAAGTTTGCAAATTGGGATGAAGCGAATAAAGACGCTATAGCAAAGCTTTTTGGTTACGAGCGCTATTATGCGCCCAATAAAGATTCTTTAGCCGAAATGTTGCCAGATTTTGAACGCAAAAAAGTGATTCAAATTTTAGATAAAAGTATTGATGATTTAAACAAAGAGCTTAATGGTAAAATAAAGCGAAGACCCGTTAATAAGGTAGATTGGCAAAACACCAAAGCTGGTGATAATATGTTTGTTAGTAATGGCAAACCTATTTTTCCTTATGATTATTTCTCCAAAACAGTGGGGCAACCGTTAACAAACGAGCAAGTTTATAACGATCATTTAGGGGCGCTGTATCATGGAGGTGAGAATTTATATCCTGTAGATCACGATCGCGCGATTAACTCTTTTTTAATGAAAGAGGATGGGACTTGGGATGAAGAATTGATGAAAGAGCTTACTGGTATTCCTGATACCAATATTGGGTTTTTGTATTATTGGGGCATGGGTATTCCAGAGTGGGTTGAGAAGAAGGAGCCAGAAGTTCGTAAAGGGCGCTCATTGTTTTTAGGGTTTGACATTGATAACCCTGTTGCCAAGGATTTATGGGGAAAAATCATTCGTCATACAGGTGAACTCACCAAAGGCAAAAAAGTTACGGAGTTGGGTTACGTTTTTGCTAACGAACCGCACTGGTATTCGGAAAAAGGCCATTGGACGGCTAAATACCAGGAGATGAATGCTATTTCTTCATATACCCTGAATAACTTTAGAGGTTGGTTGAAGAAAAAGTACAATAATAACATTCAAAAATTGAATGCCAATTGGGAAACCTCTTATGTCAATTTTAATAAGGTTGAAATAGAAATACCGATAGCCACAGCACTTCAAGGAAAACCCATTTGGTTTGATTGGTGTCGTTATAACATGCACAGAACCACGGAATGGTTCACTTTTAATCAAGAAAATTTGCACTCGGTTAACCCCGAGGCAGATACGCATATTAAACTATTTCCACGAACATTTTATGAAGATTCCCGTTCTCACGGAATGGATTTTGAAGCACTTACAGAATTAACTACCATGATTGGTCATGATGCAAAAGCCTTGGGAGACCCAAGTATTCGCCCGCATATTAACTCTGATTGGCATAAAGACTATGCTTATAAATGGGACGGGATGGCCATTTTGCATGATTTTTTGGAGTCGGTAGCACCGGAAAAGATTAATGTGAATTCTGAATCTCATTTCTTGTCATCGGGTATGTATAGAAAATTGGATATGCGCACAAGCTATGTTAGAAACGTATATTGGTTAGCTACCCTTATGGGTATGGATGCCAATACGGGATGGTTTTGGGCGCGCGACCCAGATGGTTCGCCAGAAGACCGTTTAGAAGGCGAATTGAATTTCTTCGATCCGGGTTTGGGTGGCGCTTACGCAGGTTCAAACAACATGCAACCGCATATCACTAACGAGGTTACCCAAGTAATGTTCGATTTGAATTCATTTTCAGAAGAAATTATTGCGCTTCGTGGACAATCACGTCCGTTACGTTTGTTTTACTCGGAAACATCTGCTATCAATACACCAAAATATATGACTGAAGCCACTAAAATGTATAAGTCGTTGTTCTTTGAAGGGCTTCCGTTAGGTTTTGTTACGAAGAACATCATCGAAAAACAGGATAATAGTACTTGGAATACCGTAGTTGTTTATAAAACGAAATATGTAACCAACTCAGAATTTGATGCGTTACAATCTTATTTAAACAGCGGAGGAACTGTAATTTTGGATTCATCTGAGAGTTTATCAATGGACGAATACGATAAAAAGCGCAATAAGAAATTAACCGCTGGTAAAGGCAATTTAATCACCTTAGATGGCGACATGGCTAAAATTAAAGAAACTGCTTTAACGCAAGTGGCAGATCAAATGCCCGATGTGATTGTAGAATCTGATAACGGATTGGACTTTAAAACGGTAATTTCAAGAGTTGTGAAACAAGATGATGGCTCGTATTTGGTGAATTTACTAAACGTAGGTCACAATACTGCTAAAATTAAACTGTCCTTAAAATCTGGTGCACCAACAACCATCAAAGATTTAATGACATCAAATGAAATGGAGGCTGAATTCGATTTGGTATCAGAAGAAGTATTGTTATTAGAGGTTAAGTAAATTCAAAATATAACACCTAAAGTTGATTTCCTGTGAAGAAGCTAGTATGGATTTTTTTAATTGTGCTTATCACGAATTGTAAAGTTCAAAAGGGTGTTCAATCTAAAATATTTCAGCCGTTAGCAACTTCAAATACCAATGATTCATGGCAATTGGTAAACGCCTTGTCAGATGAGTTTAACGATGAAGACATAGATTGGGCAAAGTGGTATAAAAACTCTTATTTGCCCAATACCACGGGCTGGAAATGGAATAACGAAACCAATGCAAAGGCTAAAAGCGGTATAGCAGAATTGACCATGAGGCACAATGCCGATAATGTTTCAGACGGCGGAACCTATTTTAAATCGGGCATACTAAAATCTAAAGCAACCTTTACAACGGGTTATGTAGAAGCAAGAATAAAAGGAGCTGTTATAGATGTTCCCGGTCCCAAAAACGGCTGGGGCGTTTGTCCTTCGTTTTGGCTCTACAGTGATTTTGATGGAGATGTAGCCGATGGCAAAACCATATATTGTGAAATAGATGTGGTTGAGTTACAACAGTTTGATTGGTACAAAGGGCATCAAGACGACATAAAAGATACCGATCATAACCTTCATTTGGTTAAAAAAGTAAACGGAAAGGGCGTGTGGTTCAGACCAAAAAAACATCCTGAATCGCAATTGAACAAATACCGATTAGAGGACGACCCAAGCAAAAATTATCATGTTTACGGTTGCGAGGTAAATGCAACAAAAATCATTTGGTATGTTGATGGTGTAAAAATTGCCAGTAAGCCCAATACAGATTGGTATAGACCAATGAATGTAACGGCATCTTTAGGCTTAAGAAGGCCTTTTGTTGAATTCTCAAACAATGCAAATAGAGCAGTGAATCCGTTGGTAAATGAAGATGCTAAAAAGCAGTTGGAAGGTATGCCAACAACTATGTATGTTGATTACATTAGGGTTTGGGAAAAGAGATAAAGTGCATGTTAAATAAGGATATTTATAGTAAGGCAATAATTTTCAGCCTATTAGTTTTTGTTTTTTTAGGTTGTGAAGAAAAGAAGGAAGCGGTTCAAAAACAACCTAATATCCTTTTTATTGGTATTGACGATTTGCGTCCAGAATTAGGATGCTATGGTTCAGAAATTGCAATAAGCCCCAATTTGGATAAATTGGCTAGTCAGGGTTTACTATTCGAAAAGGCGTATTGCCAACAAGCTATATGTGGGCCTTCCAGGGCCAGTTTACTAACTGGAATTCGGCCCGAAACCAGTGGTGTGTTTCATAATTATATCAAATTTAGGGAAGCTAATCCTGATGTTGTTACACTTCCTCAGCATTTCAAAAATAATGGGTATGAAACCGTCTACACGGGTAAAATATTTCATCATGGTGATTTAGATGATGAAAAGTCTTGGAGTAAATTACCCGCAATAGATAGTATGACTTCAAAAGGCATAAAAAATCCTATTGGATTTGCGTTAAAAGAAAATATTGAGGAACGCTTTGCAACGAGAAAGACCATGATGGAAAAATATGGAGAGGTTGCCAAATATGGTTTGGCCATGGGGCAGGCTTACGAAAGTGCTGATGTTCCAGATAACACCTATCATGATGGTTACAACACCGAATTGGCTATCGCAACCATGAAGGAGATGCTAAAAAGCAATCCAGAGAAACCATTTTTTTTGGGTTTAGGCTTTAACAAACCACATTTAAATTGGGTGTCGCCAAAAAAGTATTGGGATTTATACAACAGGGAGGATATCAAACTATCAACACAAACCAAAAGCCCTGAAAAGGGTGCCCAAGTGGGATTGCACCCATCGTTTGAATTACGCGTTAGAAGTGGAATTCCAAAGAAAGGTAAAATAAAGGATTCTTTAGCGGTTACCTTGAAGCACGCCTATTTGGCCTGTATAAGCTATGTAGATGCCCAAATAGGGAAAATGATTTCCGCTTTGGAAGAAGCAGGCATTAGAGATAACACCATCATTATCGTTTGGAGCGACCACGGTTGGCATTTAGGCGATATGGGCATTTGGGGAAAGGCTACCAATTATGAAATTGCGACGCGAGTTCCCATGATGATTTGGACACATGATATGCCAAAAGGAAGTCAAGGAAAAACCACCGATGCGTTGGTAGAATTAATCGATATGTATCCTACATTGGCAGATTTGGCTGGTTTAGAAATGCCAACACATGTTGAGGGTACAAGTTTTAAACCTTTAATTGAAAACCCAGATTTGGATTGGAAACCGGCTGTATTCAGTCAGTTTCCTTCACCGGCATTACGGGAATGGGGCGCATTTCCAATCAGGCCTGCAATGCGCGAGACCTATTTCGGGCCATTACTCGAGGAAGTTGAAGAACGAATTATCAAACAACAAGGTGATACATGGGATAGGAATTTATTTGAAAACAATCTTATGGGCTACGCCATGCGGACAAAAGACTATCGCTTTATCGTTTGGAAAGACAGAGAAAACTCTGAAAAAGAACCTGTTTTTATAGAATTATACGATCACAATACCGATCCGTTAGAAACTAAAAATATTGCAGAGGTGCATCCTGACATAGTTGAAAAACTTATGATTCAATTCAATAAAAGTTGGCAAGGAAATATACCAAAAACATAAGCTAGATTAGACAAAATGAAAAGAAGAGATTTTTTTAAAAAAGGAACAACCGCGGCCATTGCGGCTGGTTCCGTGCCATTAATTTTTACATCTTGTGCTAGCACCAATGATATTGTTTATGATAAACCCAAAGATAAATGGTATCACCTCGGCACGGGAAAAACGGGTACACCTAAAAGAAAAATAACTAAAGACTATGATGTAGTCGTTGTTGGTGGCGGTGCTGCAGGAATATGTGCAGCAGTAGCGGCGGCAAGAAATGGTTCTAAGACAGTGTTGGTTCAGGACAGGCCTGTTTTGGGCGGTAATGCTTCAAGTGAAATAAGGGTACACTTAAATGGGGTGAACGATTTAAAAGGAAAAGCTGAACGGGAAACAGGAATTATCGAAGAAATTTTATTGCACAACCGCTTTGAAAATGCACAGGAATCTTTTCCTGTTTTTGATCATGTGATGTACGATTTTGTAGTTCGAGAGCCAAACTTAACCTTGATGTTGAATACACAGGCTGTTGAGGCGGTTATGGATGGGAATACCATAAAATCTGCAATGTGTTGGCAAGCTACTACCGAAAAAATGTTTACCATAAATGCACCAATTTTTATCGATTGTTCAGGTGACGGGCTATTAGCGGCCACCGCAGGAGCTGAATATAGAACAGGTAGGGAAGGAAAAGCAGAATTTAATGAAACTTATGCGCCCGATGAACCAGATGGGTGGCAAATGGGGGCATCATTATTGATGTCTTCAAAAGATATGGGAAGACCCATGAAATACAGTCCGCCTTCTTATGCGATAAAATATACGCATGAAGGCGCACATCCTCGCAGACATTTCAAATGGTACGAAGATGGTATTTGGTGGATTGAAATAGGAAGCGATGATGATATTATTGGAGATGCAGAGGAAAACAGGCATAAGTTGATGGCTTATCTTCATGGCGTTTGGGATTATATTAAGAATTCTGGTCATTTTCCTGAAGCAGAAAATTTGGCTTTAGATTGGGTAGGTTCTGTTCCTGGACGGAGGGAGTCCCGCCGTTTTTTAGGCGACTATATCGTATCAGAACGCGATATGACAGAGCATAAACATTTTGAAGATGCCGTAGCATTTGGAGGGTGGTCTTTAGATGAACACAATCCGGGAGGCATCGAAAATATTTCGGAGCCACCAAGTTATTTCCACTATCACTTTAAGGAAGTATATGAGTTTCCATTTAGAAGTTTGTATTCTAAGAATGTACCCAATCTCATGTTTGCTGGTAGAAATGTAAGTCAAACACATATTGCGCTGTCCTCCTCAAGAATTATGGCCACTTGCGCATTGCAAGGGCAAGCCGTGGGTACGGCAGCAATGCTTTGTAAAAAACACAATGTTCTTCCGAGAGGCGTTTATCAAAATCATATAAATGAATTGCAGGAACAGCTAATGCGGGATGATGTTTACATTCCAAAACGTCCCGCTCAAGACCCATTGGATTTAGCTAAAAATGCAAGTTTAATTTTTGCATCCACAACATCTTCGGGTGATGCTAAAAACCTTTTAAACGGTATTTCCCGGGATATCTATGGAAAAATAAACCATTGGCAATCTGATGGTTTGCCTGCAGAGCTTCAGTTGGAATGGGAAAATCCTATTTCTATTTCCAAAGTAGAACTTAAGTGCGATACCAATGTCAATCGCAACATTATGATGCGAAAGGATAGCAGAAACGATGAACTTTTCAGCAATAGCGTACCTAAGGAAATGCTAAAAGCAATGCGTCTTCAAGGAAGAGCCAATGGAAAATGGATAGACTTGGGCAATATTTCAGAAAACCGAACAAGATTGATTAAATTCAATTTTAAACCCATACAAATTACGGCGGTCAAACTTATAATGACCGAAACTTACGGCGTTGAAAACGTAAAACTTTTTGAAATCCGTTGCTATGCATGATGATATCTTTTGTTAAAACATACTTGTGGTTGTTTTTGCCAATTTTATTGCTCTACAATTTTGAAAAGAGGCAAGCAATCAACAAAACAATTTTGCATGACGTACTTATAAATCATCCAGGAGAAAAAAAACCGGTAAATGCGATTCTTCAAGAAATTCAAAATGAAGATGGATATCCCGTTCAGTATGTGATGGACGTTTATTCTGTTATCTGTTTGAAGCAAGTATGCAAAGAGATTCCTGTAACGTTATATTGGAACAACATAGGAGAATATCAAAAGTATAAAATTGCTAAAGGCCGGACTCTTGAAAAATATGAAGCCGATCTTTTCGAACCTGAAGATTACCTAAAAATTCAAAGTATTATGGCGAATCCTAATTCGCCATTTAAGGATGTGTACTACGACGAAATCCTTTCGGTTCCTCAAGAATCGGATATTGATGACCTGGATGCAGTTTCTGGCCCAACTGCTTTAGAACTGGACGAAAAGGACACCGTGCCTGGGGCCGCTTTAACCTGTTATACCCTTTGGCATTGGGCGAATGGAGAGGTGGTTTCAAAAATTAAAAATATAACGGGAAAATCCTTGTCGCTCACACAACTTCAAGATTTTATTTTAAAAGAAAATGAAACCTATTTCAATATTGCTATTAACGAATTGAATAGAAGGGATTTGTTTTCAAAAGAAATTATCGACACCATTATTCTTAAAGTTTTGAAAGATGAAGCTTTGTTGAAGAAAGCATTTGGTTATTTTGAGAAGGCACCTTCTGAATTGTATTATGATGCAACAAAGCGACTATTTTTTGAAGGTAGTAAAAAACAAAAATTGGTAGTAATACAATCATTGCAAAATGCTTCTGATGTTCCAAAAATCCAATTAGATGATTTGAGTACAACATTTGGTAGTTTAAGCTCTTATCAAGAAGTATCAATGCTTCTGAATCTTATGGAAAAGAAACAACACTACTCAGAGATACTTTTAAATAATGTAGTTCCTTTATTAGAATCAGATTTTTTAATAGCCAGACGAGTATATTGGTTTTTAAAAAATCATAAAGCCTTGAATGCAAATGAACAAGATTTGGAGGTATTTTATCAAAAGAATAAAAGTAGATTATAAGCTAAATATGATAAATAAAAAAAATCAAATATTTATAAAAATATTATTTCTGATATGCTCTTTGCATGGAGTGTCTCAAAGTAGTCCGCTGGATAGAAAACTTCCAGATGATAGTTATTTCTTTAATCCAATTGTTCACGATGTTAATATTTTAGAATTTTCTAACGCTTTTAATGATAGTAGGAGTTTGCAATACAAAATAGATGAACTTGAAAGCCGGGGTGGTGGGGTTCTCATAATTAAGTCTGACACTTATGTTCTGGAACAAATACACATGAAGTCCAATGTACATATCAAAGTAGAGTCAGGTACGATTTTCAAAACCAAAACCCCTAAGAATGCTCTGTTTAGGGCTGGATACCAAAATGGATTTAATAAGGTAACAAATTGGAGTTTTCAAGGTTTTGATAAAGGAACGTTTACTTTCGATTTTTCAAATTTTAAACCGAACGAAAAAATTAGGGCGTTTCAACTTGGTAACGCACAGAATTTTAAGATTGCGGATTTTAAGGTTATTGATAACAATACTAAGTTTAACGCCATTACGTCAGAGGCTGTTGGCGGTACACCAGCTTTTTTTCCTTCATTTGGTATTATAGAAAATATTGGAGTTGAAAATGCACACTATGGGTATGGTGTTGTTCAAATTCAGGTAGGGCAGGACTTATTGTTTAGAAATTTACAAGGTATAGGTGGCGTAACACTACGACTGGAATCAGGTTATAAAGGTTTGGCTGATAGATATCTTACCGATAAGACAATAGTAATGAATAATATATACGGTAGAAATATTTCTTGCAAGAATGGTGCTCATGCTGTTATGATATCTCCACATACCATTCATCAAGGTGTTGTAGATATAAGAAATATAAGCACTATTAGTTGCGAAGCTTCCGTAGCCATTAATTTTGGGTTCCTTTCCCGGAAAAAAGATCAGCTAGGTACAGGGCACGTTGCAGGTACATTTTCAGAAGACTCTGTAATTGCAAATGTTTTTGCAGAATACGGTAACCAAGCCCAGGTAAGGGCTATGCGATTAAAGTTTATTCCCTGCGCTTTGCGCGAGTATATAAGTGTTGAAAAAAATCTTGATAATGAATCTTACAAAGCACCAGCTCTATCTGCGGTGTACTATACATCATTAGATGGTTACAAATCTTTTAATAATCCAGAAGGAACTTATCAGATTGATGTAGATGATGTAAAACACTCAGGATTCTCACCAGAAGTACCTAAAAATGGATTTATAACCAGTAGCACCTTGAACGATTTTGAGAATTGCGAGAATCAGCGATCAGCCACAATTTTTATTAAACCTAAAGAGCGAAATACTCAAAACCCATTACAATCTACTTTTAAGTAAGCCAACCACAGATTTTGAAAAATTATTATTGATTCACCAATTCAAACTGGGTTTCCAAAGGCACTCCGTAATTGCTCTCCAATCCTTCTTTAAGACTTTTATAAAATTTAGTGTCTGGTGGCATACTCAGGTTTTTCCAAAAATCGGGATTATATGGCAATTCAATAATTCCCATATCTGTATCGCCACCAAAAGGGTAAACCTTTCGAACTTCTTTTTTATCCGTACTGGTGCTGTAAACAAATGCCTCGGTTTTATAATGCGAGGTTTCGGCATCAGTATTGTGGTATTCCTTGGGAACCATATGTTTTTTAAGTTTCCACTCGTTTTTAAAGTAGCTTAAAACAAGTTTTCCGCTGTTGTGCTTTTTGTAAATGAAAAGGGAGGGACCGCGTTCAATGCGATACACTTTATAAGAATCAACACCGATATACATTGTTATTTTTTCCCAATCAATATCTGGATTTTGCCCTTTGATTACCAATACATCTTCACCTTCATAGGATGATTCCCCGATCTTTTTCCAATTAAATTTTTTTAGATTTCTTTTATGTTGGGATTGGTGAGGCCTAAAAGGATTTAAATTAAACAGGCTGTTTACGGAATGTTGCCATTGCTTACCCTTCCAAATGCGATAATCTGCCGATTTTCGGGATTCTGCAACCTGAATGACACTTGGGCCGTAAGCAGGACCCTTGTCTCTCAATAAAATATAATTCTCAATTAAGAATTTTGGCTTATCAGCCTCCGTAGTTGTCCTTCTGTATAGCATTTCAAGCCTGTGGGGTTCTGATAAGGTGTTTTCCTTCAGGCGCTCCATGGCATTAATTACGTAGTCTTTTGGAGTTAAAAGTTTAACCACATCCAATTCAGTAATCGTTTCTTTTAGTACAATTTCCTTCTTTTCAAGTTTTAAATAATCGGCAACTTTTATACTGTAAGGGTCAAAGCCCAAACTTGAGATTGAAAGCGAATCCTGCAGCTCATTTTTTGTTACAAAAAATGAAAATTCACCGTCTTCCGTACTCGAAGTACCTATGTATTTTTTAACAATACCGACGGCCACAAATGGAACGGGCATCTGTGCTTCGTCCAAAATAATTCCGTTGATTTCGATCTTATCGTTTTGGGAATATCCAATGCTGGTTGAAATTAAGACAATACAAATTAGGATCCTCTGAAATATGGTTTTCATTCTAAATCATGATTAAATACCTCAAATATAATGAGTTGTTGCCTCAAGTATTATGTCTTAATTATCCAGTAATTACACTGTATATTCATAATTTTATATTTAAATTATAATGGAAATATTAAAACTCTTTGAGCGATCCGATGTCTTTTAAAAAGTTTGAACTTTTCCCTTTTGAGGTCACTAGAACTGAGAATTTGTTAAAATTAACAGGTCCTCCGTTTTTTTATCTACTCCGTTTTGTATTATGGGGCATTAAATGGCCCACTCGCTTAGATATTTTTTTAAATTCGAAAATATGCAGGTTTTCGATAGCTCGGCTCAAAGCTAACACCAAAAGGCATTTCTTGTTCTAGTCAAGATGGTTTAATTTTCAGGCTTTCGTGTTAAAAAATTTGGTCGCTCAAAAAATATTATTACTTTTGGTAAACCAAACTGGTAAACCAATTTAAAATTAAGCTAAATTGCCACATCAAAATAGAAGAGATTTTATCAAGAAAACCGCCCTTGTGGGAAGTATAATTCCTTTTGTTAATATCCTAAATCCTCTTTTTGCTCTAGAAAATGTTTCATACGATGATAAATTATCGGTTCATATTTTCTCCAAACACTTGCAATTTTTGGATTATAAGGAAACTGGAGCCATGGCTTCTGAGATGGGTTTTAATGGAGTAGATTTAACTGTGCGCCCGAATGGTCATGTACTTCCTGAATCAGTAGTATTAGACTTGCCAAAGGCCATTACCGAAATTAAAGAAGGTGGTGCGGTGTGTAAAATGATTACGACTAGTATTGGGAGCGTTGAGAATCCTTTAGATGTTCAAATATTGAATACTGCCTCAACTTTGGGAATTGAGTATTACAGAACAAATTGGTTTAAATTTAAGAAAGATTTATCCCTAAAGGAATCCTTAAATCATTATCAGAATGAAATCAAAAAACTTGGAGAACTTAATAAAAAACTTGGTGTCGTAGGGTGCTATCAAAATCATGCTGGTACTAGTATAGGGGCATCTTTTTGGGAAATACATGAAATGTTAAAAACTGTAAATCCTGATTATTTTGGAACACAATACGATATAAGGCACGCTATTGTGGAAGGTGGATTTTCATGGGAAAACGGCTTTCAGCTTCTGCATCCAAAAATAAAAACTATCGTATTGAAGGACTTTAAATGGGGAAAAGTTAATGGCCAATGGAAGCCTATTAACGTGCCAATGGGCGATGGAATGGTAGATTTCTCAAAATACTTTAAGCTTCTTAAAAAGCATAAATTAAATCCACCTGTCTCACTGCATTTGGAATATGATTTGGGTGGCGCGGAAAAGGGGCATAGTAAAATTTCAATAGACAAAAAAGTGGTTTATGACGCCATGAAAAGAGATCTGAATACGGTTCAAAAGTTATGGCAATCCGCATAGCCAAAAGCTTTGAACACCATAAAAGTAAAACTAAACTAATCATGAAAAAAATATTAACAATTATTCTTATAGCGTTTGCTTTAACTTCATGCGAACAGAAAAAATTAACAAGTTTAATTCAAGTATCTAATATTGAAGAACTTAATGAGGCCATTGACAACAGTAAAGAAGGCGATCATATTATTTTGACCAATGGAGTTTGGAAGGATGTTGAGATAAAATTTGATGCCGAAGGGACAGAAAGTAACCCCATTATTATCCAAGCAGAAACCCCTGGAAAGGTATTTATTGAAGGTGTTTCCAATTTAAAATTTGGAGGGAGCCATTTAGTAGTTGACGGCCTTCATTTTAGAAATGGCTATTCGCCAAGCGATGCCGTGGTGGAGTTTCGAATAGACGATGAGACTATTGGAAATCATTGTACGGTTACAAATTGTGTTATAGAAGATTTCAATAAAATGAATCGTGATGATTCAGATCGCTGGGTACAATTTTGGGGTAGACATAATACCTTGAGCAATTGCTATATCAGGGGTAAAACCAATCGTGGGCCTACCATTCGTGTGGATTTAAAAGGCAATGAACACATCAACAATTACCATCAAATTCTAAATAACCATTTTGGGCCACGTCCGCCTAAAGGTGGTGCCAGTGGAGAAACTATTCAGATTGGCGATAGTTATTCGTCTATGTCGCCAAGTTATACGCTAGTGGCCAATAATCTGTTTGAGGAATGTAATGGCGAGGTCGAAATT
This sequence comes from Hyunsoonleella aquatilis, assembly GCF_014270105.1. Classification (GTDB taxonomy): domain Bacteria; phylum Bacteroidota; class Bacteroidia; order Flavobacteriales; family Flavobacteriaceae; genus Jejuia; species Jejuia aquatilis. The sequence goes on along the minus strand of NZ_JACNMF010000004.1, from coordinate 135,131 downwards.
ATTTCAAGTAAAACCAATTTCAACGAGTTTAGAAATAACGTGTTTTACAAAAGCGAAGGGTCTTTAGTAACGAGGCACGGTAATTACTGTACCATTGACGGGAATTATTTTATAGGTGACGGTAAAAATGGAAATATTGGTGGCATCAGAATTATTAATACTGGGCATTGGGTGACCAACAATTATTTCTACAACCTAAAAGGAAAGAGTTTTAGAAGTCCGTTGGCCGTAATGAACGGTATTCCAAAATCGCCTTTAAATCGTTACAATCAGGTAACGGACGTTGTGGTTGCCTATAACACCTATGTGAATTGTGATTCGCCATGGCAATTTGGCGTGGGGCAAAATTTAGCTCAAAAAGATGTGCTGCCTCCTTCGGAAATTCGTTCTGCAAGACCTTTAAGAACCTTGATAGCCAATAATGTGCTTTATAACGAGACAGGCGATAAATCTCCTGTTGTGGAACATGATGAAGCTGAGGGCGTTACCTTTAAAAGCAATGCAATTAATAACCAAGGTGTGCCTTATAAAAACTACGATGATGGTATTAAAAGTGTCAATTTTGAATTGAAGAAAGTTGCTGAAAATATATTCTTACCGTCATCAAATATTGATATAGAACCTTATCAAGGTTTTGAGTTTGAAAACATATCAAAAGACCTTTTTGGTAATTCCAGAAATGAAAATAATAGTATTGGTGCGGTGGTTGATGTTGATACAAATGTGCCTTCTATTTTAGATAAATCCAAATATGGTCCCTCATGGTTTTCAGATGAAGTTGAAGCTAGGGAACCCGCAATCATTACTGTTGAAATCAATGATAATCTTCAAGAAAAAATTGATAAAGCCGAAAATGGGGATATTATCGTTTTAGGAAATGGAAAACATGCTATTTCAAATCCTTTAATTATCAATAAAAGTATCACCATCAAAATGAAAGACAAGTCAAAGGCAGTTCTTTTTTATGGAGAGGAAAACAACACGCCTTTGTTCGAATTGCATCCCGAAGGGTTCTTAACGCTTGAAGAGGTTTCTTTAAAAGGAACAGGAAATCAACACGCATTTGCTACCCTTAAAGAGAATATGTACACCCATTTTGGACTATCGGTTTCGAGTAGCAACATCAGTGATTTTAACTTTGCTCTAAAAGTATATAAACAATCGTTTGCAGAGCGTATCACCTTTAAAAATACCTCTATTTCCAATTGTGAAAATGGTTTGGAATTATCAGAAGAAACCAACGATAAAGGCGATTACAACACCGAGTATTTAACAATAGACAATTGCCATTTTTCAAACGTAAAACAAAATGTTATCGATTACTACCGAGGGGGGTATGACGAATCCACCATTGGCGGAAACCTTCTTGTTTCTAATAGTACATTCACAAATTGTGGTGCAAAAGAAGAGAACGGTATTTTAATAAATACCGGAGGTATCGTGAATGTAGATATTTCAAATAACACATTTAAGAATAACCCTGTAAAATTGGTGGCCCTGCTTTGGGGAGCCAAGAATAATTCCCATACCAACAATACAGTTATCAATTCTGGAAAAATAGTTGTTGAAGAAAACCTTAAAATGAAGTTGATGTACTAGAAATTATGGCTAAAAAATTAATAACATTTGGTGAGGTAATGATGCGTTTATCACCTCCAGGTTACGAAAAATTTTCTCAGGCATCTTCTTTTGATCTTGTTTATGGAGGAGGTGAAGCAAATGTTGCCATCTCATGTGCTTATTTGGGTATGAAAGCATCCCATGTTACACGCTTTCCAAATAATGCCCTTGGTAAAGCAGCGACACAGTTTTTGCGAAGACATTGGTTAAGCACTGAGCATGTTATTTATGGTGATGATATGATTGGGAAGTACTTTTTAGAGAAGGGAGCTGTGCACAGGCCTAGTGAGGTTATTTACGAAAGAGAAGGATCCGCATTCTCTTTAATAGAACCTTCTATGGTGAATTGGGAAGATGTTCTAAAGGATGCCGATTGGTTTCATTGGACAGGCATAACACCAGCAATTTCAGAAGGAGCAGCAAAGTGTTGTCTCGATGCTATCAAAACAGCCAATGAAATGGGGATTACAGTTTCTGGAGATATCAATTCTAGGAGTAACATGTGGAAATATGGAAAGACCATGCAAGAAGTCATTCCAAATTTGGTAGAACACTGCGATGTGGTGATTACAAGTAGTAATGGAATAAACCAGATGTTTGGATTGGGAGATCCTGGTGATAAATTCCAAATATTAGCCAAGAAATTGATAGATGTTTATCCTAATATCAAAAAAATTGTTAAGAAAACAAGAAGAACTATAAGCGCTTCGCATCACCAGATTCAAGGTAAACTTTGGAATGGCAAAGCGTATATTAAAACTGATATGCTTAATATCTCACACATAATAGATCGTGTTGGAACAGGTGATGCTTTTGCGGCGGGTCTCATTTATGGATTATTGCACTATGAAGATAAGCAAGCTTTAGATTTTGCTTCAGCCGCCTGCGCTCTAAAGCATACCGTTCCAGGAGACGTGAATACCGTTTCTCTTGAAAATGTACAAAACCTTATGGAAGGGGATACTTCTGGAGCTTTGAGGAGGTAATGAAAAAGAACTAACGATTAACTAATGATATGAGAACTAAAGCTATTAAATCTACATTCCATTTATTTTTATTCATGGCCTTCATTTTGACTTTAAGTAGTTGTAAGGAAAAAGTAAAGAAAGATGATAAACCTGAAAAACAAAAGGTGACGTATCCAAGTGATGTTATCTCTTTTATGAATAAATGGCAAATTCTTTTAGGAGATGGTACTCGCTCCGATTCACTTATAAATTATGCAAAGCAAGGATTTTTTTACGTTGAAAAAGAAGCTGGAACCGATTGGGTAGTGTACAAAACTCCAAATTCAGGAATTACTTCTCCAAATTCAAGTAATACCAGAACTGAACTAGGAGAAAAAAGGCGATGGATACCTGAAGAAGGGGGAAAACTTACTGGCACCTTAAAAGTTAAACATGTGTCAACAACAGGTGATGCAACGGCTCGCTCTTCTTACTCTGTGGTAGTCGGACAAATACACAGTGATGAAGGACACGAAAATGAACCGCTAAAAATCTATTACAAGAAATTCCCGGGACACAAAAAAGGCTCTGTTTTTTGGAATTATGAAATCAATACAGAAGGTAATAACGATGGTCGTTGGGATTTCTCTACCGCCGTTTGGGGACATGATTTTTCTATACTAGGTCCAAGTCCAAATAGTTATCCAGAGGAACCTATAGACGGCATAGCTTTAGGGGAAGAATTCAGTTATGAAGTTAATGTTTATAAAGGTATAATGTATTTAACTTTTACGAGTGAAGGTCATGAAACAAAAAGGTTCACTAAAAACTTATTAAAATCAGATTTTGCTAAAGCATCAGATATTCCGCAACAAGTGTTGGATTGGTATTCGTCAAAAAGACGGGTTGGAGTTGAACGTGAAAATGCCTACGCTGGTGAAAAACAGTTTTTTAAGCAAGGTGCTTACAATCAAGCCAACGGAAAATCGACAAAATCAGAAACCTATAACGGAAACATAGCCAAACAATATGCAAATGGAAGTTATGCTGAAGTGTGGTTTAAAGAAGCAACTTTAGGTGTTGGAACATTACCAACCAAAGAGTAATTGTCCTTCGGCGAGAGCTAAAAGAATAAATCATGAATCAGGTAATCTTTATAATGGGTGTTTCTGGTAGCGGAAAGAGTACAGTTGGAAATATGTTATCACAAGCTTTGAAAATTCCGTTTTTTGATGGCGATGATTTTCACCCCGAAGCCAATGTTGCTAAAATGTCCAAAGGCATACCGCTTAATGATGAAGACCGTTTCGGGTGGTTGCAAACATTGAATATGTTAGCTAAAAAGCAGTTGAATAAAAGTAGCTGTGTTATTGTTTGTTCTGCACTAAAACAAAGCTATCGAGAGATATTGTCAAAAGGAATTGAAAGCCATATAAAATGGGTACATCTGTCTGGCAGTTTTGAACAGATTTTAGAGCGAATCAACAAAAGGGAGCATCATTTTATGAGCTCGGGGTTGTTGCAATCTCAGTTTGATACTTTAGAACAGCCTAATGACGCTTTACGAGTTGATATTAGTTTAAAACCTCAAGATATTGTAAAAAAAATTGTGAAAGAATTAGATATGAAATCGGAGTTTGGTTTATTTGGTTTAGGTGTTATGGGTAGGAGTTTAAGTAGAAATTTAGCTCAGAAAGGGTTCAATATTTCTATATTCAATCGAGAGGTAAAAGGATCTGAAGAAAACGTTGCTAAAGATTTTAAGAATGCCCATCCTGAACTGGAAAAATCTCAACCATTTTCTGATGTTGAAGCTTTTGTGAACTCTCTGCAAACACCAAGAAGAATCATGCTAATGGTGAATGCAGGTAAGATTACCGATATGGTTATTGAAGATTTAATTCCCTTTTTGTCTGATGGTGATATTCTGATAGATGGAGGGAACTCTAACTATTTGAAGACTAAGGAGCGTTACGATTATTTAAAATCAAAGTACATAAATTTTATTGGCGTTGGTGTTTCCGGAGGAGAGGAAGGAGCTCTTAAAGGACCATCAATTATGCCGGGTGGAAATAAAGAAACCTACGAGTTGGTAAAACCTTATCTCGAAAGTATAGCTGCTAAAGACGCCAATGGTTTACCATGTTGTACCTATGTTGGTGAAGAGGGTAGCGGACATTTTGTAAAGATGGTTCATAATGGTATTGAATATGTTGAAATGCAATTATTGGCAGAGGTGTTCAGCATTTTTAAAACCATGGGTAAAAATCCAGAAGACATCGCGCGTATTTTGGAGTCTTGGAAATCTAAAGTTGATAGTTATTTATTAGGAGTCACTATCGATATTTTGAGGAAGAAAGAAGGAAACGATTGGCTTTTAAACAAGATTGTAGATAAAGCTGGCAATAAAGGCACAGGCAATTGGACCACCATTGCCACTGCACAACTGGGAGCTCCAAGCACTTTAATAGCTTCAGCTTTATTTGCCCGTTATACATCATTTTATAAAGAAGAAAGGCTTAGTGCGAGTGAAAATTTTGGAATTACACCTTCAGATTTAAACCTTAATTCAGGTGATGTGCTAAATGCATATCAATTTGCTAGAATCATTAATCATTATCAAGGATTTAAATTGATTTCAGAAGCTGGAAAAGCTTATAATTGGACTTTAAATTTAAGCGAAATTGCCAGAATTTGGACAAATGGCTGTATTATAAAGTCTGATTTTGCGGAAGCATTGATTCCAGTTTTAAAAGAAAATGGTAATATATTAACCAATCAATCAATTATCAGTCAGTTAAAAGCATTGAAGCCATCAACAAATAAAGTGGTGGCGGAATGCGTTTTAAAGGAATTGCCAATTCCTTGTTTAAGTGAATCTGTTAACTTTTTAAACGCATACATTACTGCAAATTCATCGGCAAATATCATTCAAGCGCAACGCGATTATTTTGGTGCGCATACCTACCAAAGAACGGATGACGACTCGGGAAAATTTTACCATACCAACTGGAAATAACCAACTAAACTAAAACAGTCACCATGCCAACATCCGAAAACAAAAAGTCTTTTTTAAAAAAAGTTATTGCAATTATCTTGGGTTTTGGCCCAGGAATTTTTGCCATTGGTTATACCATTGGCACAGGCAGTGTAACATCCATGATTGTTGCAGGAAGCAAATTTGGTATGCAATTGCTATGGGTGCTTTTGCTAAGCTGTTTTTTTTCAGGGGTCTTAATGTTTGCGTATGGCAATTATGCTTTGATTACAGGTGAAACTGCGCTTTACGGGTTTAAAAAGCATTTAAAGTTTGGTAAGGTTTTAGCAATTTTAATTATTGTAGGAATCACGTTCGGGCAATGGAACTCCCTAATGGGAATTTTGGGAATTTCATCCAACATCATTTTTGAAATACTGGCTGTAAATTTTGAGGGTTTAAGTGCATTTAAATATGAAACCGTATTGATAACTGCTATCATAATCATAGTTACTTTTTACTTATTGATGCTGGTAGGTAAGTACACATTTTTCGAAAAAATCCTGGTCATATTTGTTAGCGCAATGGGCTTATCATTTTTATTGTCCTTATTTTTTGTGCAACCATTACCAATAGATGTAGTTAAGGGTTTAATACCAACCATTCCAGAAGTTCCTGGTGGCAAAATGCTAGTAGCTGCTTTTGTTGGTACCACTATGGCTGCGGCAACGTTTTTGTCTCGCCCACTTTTTGTAAAAGGAAAGGGGTGGACCATTAAAAATCTGCAACAACAAAAAAAGGATTCAATAACAGCTGCTATTTTAATATTTGTAATTAGCGGTACTATAATGGCGGTAGCTTGCGGCGCATTATTTCATCAAGGAAAAGTTGTAACCGAGGTATTAGATATGGCAAATACATTAGAACCTGTTGCCGGAAAGTGGGCCGTTACCATATTCTTTTTTGGGGCATTAAGTGCAGGTTTATCATCCATATTTCCTTGTTTATTGATAGCACCGCTGTTGGTTGCCGATTATCAATCTGGAATACTGGACACTAATTCGCGGCAGTTTAGAATTATTACGGCCATTGCCTGTTTAGTGGCACTAATTGGGCCAGTGTTTGGGGCCAATCCCATTGAAGTTCAAATACTATCACAAGTATTTAATGTGTTTGTTTTGCCAATTGTAGTGCTAGGAATCATACTTATGCTAAGTAGTAAAAAGATAATGAAGGACTATAAAACGAGCCTTGGTGTTTATATCGGGATGTATGCGGCGCTGTTCTTTTCTCTAGTGATTTCATACAACGGAATTTTAGCATTGCTAGATTATTTTTAAGACATTCAAACAGATATCTAAATAAAGATTATTAGAATAAATAAATTTTTAAAAATGAATAAAAAAAATATTACTTCGTTAGTACCGGCCTTAAGCATTTGTGCTTTCCTAACATTAATTAGTTGTAAAAATGAGACTAAAAAATTAGACATAAAAGAAGTAGAGAAAACCGTTTACCCTAGTGAAATTATTCCAATCTTTAATCATTTCAAATTAGTTTTGGGTGACGGGGCCAATGTTGGTCAACCACTAAAATATGAACATAAGGATTACTTTTATACAACAAACGATGACTCCGAAAATTGGGTAGTTTATAAGTCGCCAAATGGAGGCAATACACATGGCACATCCAAAAATACTAGAACTGAATTAGCCCAAACAAAAAAATGGTATCCAAAAAGCGCTAATGACAAACTAACAGCAACACTAAAAGTAATGAATGTGTCAACTTCAGGAGATGCTACAAAAGGAGGGGCATTTTCAGTAGTCGTTGGGCAAATTCATAGTGCCGATGGACATGAGAATGAACCACTCAAGATATACTACAAAAAATTTCCGGGACATACCAAAGGTTCCGTTTTTTGGAATTACGAAATCAACACAAAAGGTGATGATAATTCGGGAAGATGGGATTATTCCACTGCAGTCTGGGGCAATGATTTTTCTGTAGTTGGTGCCGATAAAAATAGTTATCCAGAAGAACCTAAGGAAGGAATTGAAATAGGTGAAGAATTTAGTTATGAAGTGGTTGTTAAAGATGGTATCATGAACTTAAAATTCACAAGCGATGGCCACGAGACGAAAACATTTTCAAAAAATATAATTGAATCAGAATATAATTCCAAAGCTGATATTCCTTTGCAAACAAGAGAATTATATGCTGGAAGAGGTAGAGACGGAGTAGAGCGAGAAAATGCATATGCGGGAGAAGGCTGTTTTTTTAAACAAGGTTGTTACAATCAAACCAATGGCGTAACGACTGGTGGTGAAACTTATGGAGGCAATATTGGTAAACAGTATGAAACTGGAAATTATGCCGAAGTTTGGTTTAACAAAGCAAGCGTAACCGTAAGCGATGCCTCAGTATCAAATGAAGGTTATTTTATAAAAAATGATTAATTAATTATTTAAAGTTGCTGTCCTTCATTTCACCAATTTGATGTCCAGATTATCATTTATTTAATCAATTGGATAAGCTATTATAAATACATGCTTGGATAATAGAATAATTATCGTATATTTGGTTAACCAAACTGGTAAACCAATTAAAATATCATTACTGTGAAGCATCCTATTTTATTTCGATTTACTTTTCTTTTACTGATTTCAGTAGTCGCAGGATGTAAAAATGAAATTAATCATAACGCAAACTTGGATTCCAAGACGGAACATCCAGGTTTGATTTTGACTAGCCAAGGGGTTAATGAAATAAAAACTAAGCTAGGCTCAGTTCCTATTTTCGATTCAACTTTGGCAGAAACAAAAGCCGAAATTGATGCTGAAATTAAAAATGGAATTGAAGTTCCTGTTCCAAAGGATTACTCCGGGGGCTATACGCACGAAAGGCACAAAAAGAATTTTTTTGTACTTCAAAAAGCGGGGTTTTTATATCAGATTTTAGACGATGAAAGCTATGCAAAATATGTGAAGGATATGTTGTTTGAATACGCAAAAATGTATCCAACATTGCCCGTACACCCAAAACCACGCTCGTATGCAAGAGGTAAAATTTTCTGGCAGTGTTTGAACGACTCTAATTGGTTGGTGTATGTTAGTCAAGCTTATGATTGTATCTATAATTATTTAACAGAAGAAGAACGATATACCCTCGAGACTAACTTATTTAGACCTTTTGCCGATTTCATTTCAAAAGAAAACCCGCAGTTTTTTAACAGGGTTCATAATCATAGTACCTGGGGAAATGTGGCCGTAGGGATGATAGCTTTGGCCATGGATGATGATAGTTTATTGCAACGGGCACTTTATGGCGTAAAGGATGTAAACCTTGATCCGAATATGAAGGACAATGATGGAGGCTATATAAATAAAGATGGTAAAATGGGCTTCTATGCAAACCTTGAAGAGCCATTTTCGCCTGATGGCTATTTTACCGAGGGTCCCTATTATCAGCGTTACGCTTCGTACCCCTTTTTAATTTTTGCACAGGCACTTCAAAATAAGAAACCTGAATTAAATGTATTTCAATATAAGGACGGTGTACTTTTAAAAAGCGTTAACGCCCTAATCAACCTTTCGGATGCCGATGGTGAATTCTTCTTATTAAATGATGCCCAAAAAGGCATGTCGTATTACGCACGATCGTTGGTGTCTGCCGTTGATATTGCCTATCACTACGGAGGTAACAATCCCGGGTTGCTAAGTATTGCCGAAAAGCAGGGCCAGGTCGCTTTGGATGATGCAGGCTTTGCCGTTGCTGTGGGTATAAAAGAGGGGAAGGCCAAACCATTCGTTAAAAAGTCTTTCGAGTTATCCGATGGTCCCAATGGAGATCAAGGTGCGGTGGGTATCTTAAGAAGTGGTGATTTGGAATTGGTATTCAAATATACGGCACATGGTTTAAGCCATGGACACTTTGATAAGTTATCCTATTCGTTATTTGATGAAGGTGATGAAGTGGTTCAGGACTATGGACTGGCACGTTTTGTAAATATTGAGCAAAAAGGTGGAGGCAATTATCTAAAGGAAAACAAAACTTGGGCAAAACAAACCATTGCACATAACACATTGGTTCAGAATGAAACCTCTCATTTTCAAGGGAAATACGATATTGGAAGCCAATACCACTCAGAGAAGTACATTTTTAGTTCTGAAAACGACATTTTACAAGTTGCGAGTGCTAAAGAAAATAACGCATATCCGGGAACACAACTTCATAGAACTTTTGTAACAATTAAAGGTGAAGATTACGAGAACCCTTATGTATTGGACATTCTGCGCGTAACTTCGGAAACTTCAAATCAATACGATTTGCCTTTCTATTATTTAGGACAGATTATGAAAACCAGCTTTGAGTATTCAAAATTGGCAATTCCAGAAGTTTTAGGAAAAAAACATGGGTATCAACATTTATATAAAGAAGCTACAGCATCTTCAGATGGAAATCCTATAAAACTAAATTGGTTGCTCAACAACAAGTTCTATACTTATACAGCCATAACATCAGCTAATGACGAGATTATTTTTGGCAGGATAGGAGCTAACGACCCTGAATATAATCTTAGAAATGAACCAACTTTAATTCTCAGAAAAAAGAATGCTAAGGACGCATTGTTTGTGTCAATTATTGAGTCGCACGGTACTTATAGCCCGGTATCAGAATTTGCAGTTAACGCTTATAGTAACATTAATAATGTTTCTATAGTTCATGAATCAGAAGCATATACAGCCGTACAAATTGAAACAAAAAATGGAAAGGAAAATATATTCCTTATTTCAAATGAAAACAATGATAAAGATGTGCAACATAGCCTAACCGTAGGAGGTAGAACACATCAATGGAAAGGTGCATATACATTAATAAACATAAAATAAAAGCATATGAAACGATTTAGCGAAAAGTACATCATAACAAAAGACATGGAATGGGAAGAGCTTGGGGGTGGCGTGTCAAGAAAGTTCTTAGGCTACGATAACCAAATCATGATGGTAAAAGTAAAATTTGATAAGGGCGCATTGGGTTCGCCGCACCAACATTTTCACACGCAAGCTACCTATTGTGTCTCCGGGAAATTTGAGTTTGAAATTGATGGCGTAAAGCAAATTGTAGAAGCTGGGGACGGCGTGTATATTGAACCTAATTTATTACATAGTGCAGTTTGTTTGGAAGAAGGTATACTAATTGACACGTTTAGTCCTGTAAGAGAAGATTTCTTAACTGGGGGAGGGGTTTCCTATTTTGGGGATAAACAGTCATAAGAAGTTAATTATTAGATATTTAAAGCATATTTTTTGGGATAAGTATGTTAAAATTAAAATATAATTTGTTTTAACAAAAAAATAACATATATTTGGAAAACCAAACTGGTAAACCAATTTGGATAACCAGTAAAAAACTAAACTAAATGTCTAACCATCTTACAAAAAACTCTATTTCACATGGCTGTAAAATAAAAAAAGGACAGGTGCACGCCTATCCTTTTTAAACTAGTTTACTTCTTTTAGGAGGGAAGTAAAAACTTAATTCACACCATTACTTTGTAATTGCACGAACTTTTCAAAATTACAAAAATTTACGGAAAAGTACTGTTTTTATAAAGTAATCATAATGATTTGTAATTCTCAAAATTACAATTAAAGCATTCAGATTTTAAAAACACAAAAAAGTAAATTATGAATTTAAAAAACAAACTAACTCTTATCGTAGTGCTTTTTTTTGGCCTTACGGTAATTGCACAGAGTGGGAATGTTATTTCTGGTACAATTGTATCAGCAGATAATATGCCTATCCCTGGTGTAAATGTATTAGTGGTAAACACAACACGGGGAACCACTTCAGATTTTGATGGTAACTATCAAATTCAAGCTAGTGAAGGTGAAGTTTTGCAGTTCACCTATGTTGGCTACAAAAACCAGACTGTTATAGTTGGAAGCCAAACAACCATAAACGTTACACTTGCTGAGGATTTGGCACAGCTTGACGAAGTGGTTGTTATTGGTTACGGTACTCAAAGAAAATCAACCGTTACAGGTTCAATTTCCAAGGTTGTCAATGAGAAGTTGGATCAAATTGCAGTATCTCGTGTAGATGATGCGCTTATCGGACAAGTGTCTGGGGTTAACATTCAAGCCACAAATGCAGAAGCGGGGGGCGCACCAACCATAAATATTAGAGGTGTTGGTTCTGTTAGCGCTGATACCGGACCAGCATTGGTAATTGATGGTATCGTAGTAAGTTCAGAATTTCTTGCCAATATTGATATGAACGATGTTGAGTCCTTTGAAGTGTTAAAGGATGCAGCTTCCGCTTCTATTTATGGTAGTGAAGGCGCAAATGGAGTTATCTTAATTACTACTAAAAGTGGTAAGGCAGGTAAGGCCAAATTTAGTTATCAAACCTACGTAGGGTATAAGCAAGCTCATGGTAGTGACGATTATAGCAAAGATCTTAACGAATGGGCGGCTAAAGAACGCGCTGCCACTGGGACTCTTTCTGGTGAAACTTTGTATGCATTAGATTTAGCTAGTATTAGCGGCGTAAATAGAGACTGGCAAGATGTTTTCTTTGATGGAGGTAATGTGATTAGTCATTCGCTTTCAGCAAGAGGAGGTACGGAAAACTCCACATATAGTGCTTCTTTTAGAACATTAAGCGATGAAGGTGTGGTGATTACTGATGATTATAAATTGTACACTGCAAACTTAAAGTTTGACACCAAAATAGGTAAGAAATTAAAATTTGGCCTTAGAGCATCTCCTTCTTATACAAAGCAAAGACGTTTACCTACTTCAATCCATAACCCAACTCGTCAATCGCCTTGGTTGCCTATTTATCATACGGAAGAAACGTTGCAGTTTATTGATCGCAGTCGATATCCTGATGTTGGTGTTGGAGATTATTTTTGGGAAAACCATTTGGAAAACAGGGATTATGATAATGATGGTAACACTGAAAGACCTAGAACTTCAGGAGATTCCAATCCCTATCAACAATATGTTGAGCGTCAGCACTATGAATTTAATACCAAATTGTTTGGTTCATCGTATTTAAGCTATAAGTTAGCAGATGGCTTAATTGCTAAAACGTCTTTGGGTGTTACGTTGGAGCAGCGTAAAAGGGATAGGTACGATGGCGTTAACTATCATGCGTCTGGTGCTTCAAGGTCTAACTATTATTTACAGAATAGATTTCGTACCAGATTGGTTTCGGATAATACCTTGAACTATAGCAAAACATTTGGAGATCATGATCTTAATGTGATGGCCGGTCTTACCGTACAACAACGTAAAAGTGAGATAAGTGAGGTTGAAACCAATGGTTTTGCAGATGATCGTCTTAGAAACGTGCAAGGTGGTAACCCAGACAATACCACCGTTTTTCAGTCTAATATAGAACGGAAAAAAATAGGCTATTTTGCAAGGGTAAATTATGCTTATAAAAACAAATATCTGTTTAATGCATCCTTCAGGCGCGATGGTAGTTCTGTATTTGGCATAGACTCAAAATGGGGTAATTTCCCTGCCGTATCTGTTGGTTGGAATGTGGCAAAAGAAAATTTCTTATTAGACAGCGAAGTTGTAAGTAATTTGAAATTTAGGGCTAGTTATGGTTTTACAGGTTCTGAAAACTTCAATGTAGGATCTGATGTTGAAAATACATGGCCCTACTTGGCATTGTTACAAAACACAAATGCCGTTGTTAATGGTAGTCTGGCTCCTGGAATATCTCCTTTAAATATTGCAAATACCTTATTGCAGTGGGAGGCATCAGAAGAATTAACAATTGGATTGGATTTTGGTTTCTTGAATAATAGGATATCAGGTTCTATTGATTTCTACCGGAGAAATAGTGATGAATTATTGCTGGAAAACCCAGTTTCTTATGTCACTGGATTTAACACAGGTATTGTAAACTTAGGTGAGGTTCAAAATAGAGGATTTGAATTTGAGCTAAGAACAAGGAATATTGCCAAGGAGAAATTTAAATGGAACTCCACAATAATTGCATCTACAAATCAAAATGAATTATTAAGCTTCGGAAATTCTAATAACGCTCTAATCGAAGATACCTATGGTAGGAATTCACAATGGATTAATAGAATTGGAGAGCCTATTTCTTCCTACTGGGGTTATGTAGTAGATACAGATAAATATGACGAGACTAGTTTTAGAACTACCTATGTTGATAATCCATGGAATAGAATCAACGGACAAGCAGATGATACGATAGTGAAAGATTTAAATGGTGATGGTATAATTACCGAAGAAGATAAAACCATACTTGGAGACCCTTACCCAGATTTGATTTATAGTTTCACCAACGAATTTCAAATTGGACAATTTGATGTTTCTTTTATGGTACAAGGTAGTTTGGGAGCTCAGGTAAATAATATTGGAGATCAGTATTTCTACAATTGGTTTGGTAATAGAACACGGAGTGGAGGTGAAGCGCAGGCTGTTGCAGATGGTTTAGTGCCACATGAATCCTTTATTCAAGAAAAAGTTTTGACCAGTGAAGTAATTGCAAGTGCAGATTATTTCTCTTTGAGAAATGTAAATGTTGGATATAATTTTGATGAGGATACGCTTTCAAAAATAGGCTTGGAAGGTCTGAGGATTTATGCTAGTGCACAGAATCTTATATACATCACTGCAGATGATTATCATGGGTTCAACCCAGAGCATGATGACAATGGGAATATTAGGGCATTTGGTTCGCAGAGAGCTGGTACACCAATATTCAGCACTTTAACACTAGGTCTAAACATTGATTTCTAAAAAAATAATTATTATGAAATATATAAAATATTTAGCATTCACCATAGTAGCGCTCTTAGCGTCTTGTGATGCCGACGAGTTTTTAAACCCTTTACCTGATACCGTGGTAGTTGAAGAATCGTTCTTTCAAACGGATGCCGATGTTGAAACAGGAATTATAGGTATTTATAGTGCCCTTCAAGGGGTAAATGAGAATACCGAAACTAATATTGGTAATTTCAACAGGGGTGTACAGTTTGAGCACCTTTTGACAGAACATCGTACAGATAATACTAGAAATGCAACCTTAGAAGGTTCAAAATCCGATTTTCACAGATATGTGGTTGATGCAAACAATGTAGAATCCGAAGATTATTATGCATCAATGTACGAGGTTATTTTTAGAGCAAATAACATACTTAGATTTATTGATATAGCAGATGATAGTAATCGAGCAAAATATGCAGCTGAGGCTAAATTTTTAAGAGCATATGCTTATTTTAAATTGGTAAGGCTTTTTGGTAGTGTGCCACTGGTTACCCAGGTAGTTGGTCCAACGGACGCTGCTGCACTTTTCACCAGAGTTCCGGTGGAAGAAATCTATACTCAGATTGTGGACGATTTGCAAGAGGCTGTTAGCGTATTGGACAATACTTACAAAGGAAGGGCTTCTAAGGCAGCAGCTCAAGGTATTTTGGCAAAGGTGTATTTATCGCAACCAAGTCCTAATTATTCAGGAGCGGAGCAACTTTGCGAAGCCATCATTAATAGTGGCGAATTTAGTTTACAGCAAAACTTTTCGGACGTGTTCTATAATGAATTGAACGACGAGATTATTTTCGCCATTCAATACCAATTTGGTAATACCTTAGAAAGTCAAAGTTTTTCCTCGGAGTTTACGTCATTTTCACGTCAAGGTAGGGAAGATGGTCAAAATATTGTTAACACCAATCTAGTTGCTGATTTTAGTGCATTTGGAGGTGTTCGCGGCGCTCAATCTTTTATAAACTTAGGGAGCTCCATCGAAGTTATTAAGTTTTTACCAGAGGGATCGGATATCACTGTTTCCCCTCCAACATACGGAGACAATGCCCGTAACGCAGGCAATGATTATATAGCCCTGCGTTATGCAGATATTTTGTTATTGCACGTGGAAGCTACCATAGGTGCCGGAGCTAGTACTACAGATATTGGTGCTATTGAATCTTTTCAAAAAATAAGGGATAGAGCTTTTCCAGATACAGCTCCAAATTTGATATCAAGCGTTTCAAAAAGTGAACTTTTAACGGAAAGACGAGTGGAACTGGCATTTGAAAACCAACGCTGGTTTGATTTAATTCGATTTGGTGTTGCCAATGATGTATTGACCGCACATGCCAATGAGATGGGATATGTATATTCTGCTAGAGATTTATTGTTGCCAATTCCAGCAAGGGAAATCAATTTAAGCGATGGGCTTTTAACACAGAATCCTGGCTATTAATATTAAAATAAAAACTATGAAATATATATTAAACATATTTAGTAAAACAAAACTTTTGCTAGTAGCATTAGTTGTAACAGGCATTTTTGTGAGTTGTGTTGGTGATGAACTTTTTAGAGATGATTTACCTGGCGCAAATTCAAAGGCAGATACCGTATTTCCGGGGGCTAATTTTTCCTATGCTTCTTCTTCTGATGATTTTAGGATGATTAATTTCACCAACCTTTCTACTGAATCCTTATCATTTCAATGGGATTTCGGTAATGGAAATACTTCAACAGAAAAAGACCCTACATTTACCTTTGAGGAGGGTGAAGGCACTTACCCAGTATCTTTGACTGCTACTGATGGTAATGGTATAACAGGAACCACAACTATAGATGTTGTTGTTGCAGAAGGGCCATTCCAACCCATTATTTTAGAACCAGGTTTTGAAGACGATACCCTGCCTGAAGGTGGTGGTGACGGACGGGATTCTTGGAGAAATAATGATTTGGGGGGTGTTATCCAGATTACTGGTAGTCCAGTAACATTTGGAGATCAGGGTGCTAAGTTGCCCGTTCCTGAAGGAGACCGTATTGGTTATCAGGAAATTACTGTAGATCCTGATATGAATTATGATTTAAGTTTCTGGTATACTATGTTGAGCGGTTCTTCCGATCCTAGATTGATTGTTTCAGTATTGGGCGTAACAGAAAATGGAGGTACTTTTACTACCTTAGAGGATGTAGCCGATGGCACTATTGCTTCTGTTACCGTTACCAATGATGATGAACCAAGCGTCTATGTGCAACAAAAATTGTCCTTTAACTCTGGCGATAATAATACGGTTGCCATTTTCTTTACCAATGGGGCTGTTGAGGCTAGATTGGATGATTTTACAATCGATATAGGGGCCGAAGGGGCAGTGCCTCCTTCTGTAGGATTTAGCTCTGCACAGAGTGAAATTAACTTTTTGGAATATGCATTTACTAATTCATCTACAGGTGCGGTAAGTTACGAGTGGGATTTTGGTGATGGAAATACCTCTACTGAGGAATCTCCAACACATGTTTATGCAGAAGCTAATGTTTACACAGTTTCGCTTAAAGCCACGAACGAAGCTGGTTTGTCAAGCACACTGGAACAAACTATTGAGATTTTAGCACCGGTGACTGCAGATTTTACGTTTGAGGTAGACCCAGATAATTATCAAACATATAATTTTATGGATGCTTCAGTAGGCGCAGTAATGCTTCTATGGGAATTTGGAGATGGATTCCAGTTTACTGGGATGAATCCATCACATACATATGCTGAAGATGGTATTTATACCGTTACTTTAACAGCTTATAGTATCACAGGTAATACTGATGTCGCTACTGCGCAATTGACTATTTCTCAAGGATTTGTTGTAGAGATTCTTAATGGTGATTTTACAGATGGTACTGCAAATTGGAAACCTTCTAGTTTCACAGGCAGTAGCACTAGTGCATTCAATTCTAGTTCTGATGGAGATCCAGTGGATTATAGTGGTGTAGATACAGGTTCTAAAACTAGAGGGGCAAAATATACCAGTAGTACTACTATGGTAGGGCCACTTGAAAGTTTGGCGAGAACTTCTTCTACCAGAGCCGCATATCAGGCGATTACAGTTGAACCCAATACGCAATATGAGCTTGAATTTAGTCATGCTGTCATTGGTGATGGAAACGCCGTTTATGTTGAAATATTAGATGGTTGGTTCAGTGATGGAGCTGATGCATTTATCAGTTCTACCGTTAACGGTCCTTTAGCAAGGGGAGTTGGTAATGTTGCAAATGGTAAAGGTAGCTTCACAGTCGTTACTGATACGTTTACTTCGAATGCTAGCGGACAAGTGTCTATTTGGATTTATGCCATAACAGATGCCGATGTTTGGGTTGATAATATTAAAGTTAATGCAGTTAATTAATAAAACAATTGAATTTCAAAAACCACCTAAGCTTTAAATGGGACTAGGTGGTTTTAATTCCAGTTTAATAAAAACTATTTTAATGAAGCCCTTCCGTAAAGAAATATTAATAGCAATTTTAATAGGTTTTATATCTGTTAATGCCACTTGTCAAAAAAAGGTGAGTAGCGTTGCAGAAACGGATGTGAAAGTTGAAAAGAAAAAGAAAAAAAAGAAGAAGAAGAAGGTAAAACTTCCTAAGATTGATTTGAGTCATTGGAAAGTAACTTTGCCGGTTACAAATGATAAAGGGAAACCTTATGAAATTGAACCGCCAGAGATATTGAATTTCGCAACAAACGAAATAGCGAAACCTTACATGTACTTAGATTCTACCGATGCTTCCATTGTATTTCATGCAATGCCAACAGCTTCTAAAACAAGGAACACAAAGTACACCAGGTCTGAACTTAGAGAACAGATGGTACCGGGAGATAATAACGTCAACTGGACATTTAAAAAAGGTGGGAATTTAAAAGCAAAAATTGCTATGGAGGAGACAACAAGAGATTCTGACGGTAAGTACCACAGAACCATAATTTTGCAAATCCATGGGCGCCTAACTAATGAACAGAGAGATTTAATTGGCGCAGATGACAATAATGCACCGCCAATCCTAAAAATTTATTGGGATAAGGGTAAAGTGCGTGTAAAAACCAAAGTGCTAAAGAATATCAACGCTTCAGATACTGCACTGCTTCATGAGGAGGCCTGGGATAATGACGAGGGTTTTAATTTTCAACAGGAAGTAGGATTTAGAAAATTCACTATAGAAGTTCAGGTGTCCGATGGTAAAATGGTTGTAATTCTCAATGGGCATGAATACAAAGTTTATGAGGATATCCACATTCGTAAATGGGGTATTTTTGAGAACTATTTTAAAGCTGGGAATTATTTTCAGTCAAGGGACGAAGGATCCTATTCAAAAGTGAAGTTTTACGAATTAGAAGTAAGTCACTAAATATAATTTAACAAATGACAATTGTAAAGCCGTTTAGAATTAATTTGATGGTATTATTCCTAGGAATATTCACGTTTACTATGGTTGTTTGTTGCGAAAGCAACAGTGATGAAATCATTATTGATGACGTTCAAGAAGAAGAGGAAGAGGAGGAGATTGTTGAGGAAACAACTTATAAGCTTCCAAATATAGATTTGAATAACTGGAAGGTAACCTTGCCGATTGGTAATCCCACGGAGGTAAAACCGCCAGAGATTTTAAACTATGCAACTAATGAAACATTGAAACCATTTTTTTATAATGATTCCATTAATGGCGCCTTAGTATTTTATACGTACCCGGGCGCATCAACAGCAAATTCATCCTATTCCAGGACAGAGCTGAGGGAACAAATGGTTCCGGGAAGCAACAATACAAATTGGACCTTTGAGCAAGGAGGAAATATGAAGGGTGTTTTACAAATGGATGAGGTGTCAAAAGATGCAGATGGCAAATACCATCGTACCATAATAATGCAGATCCATGGAAGATTGACAGATGCGCAAAGGGATCTTATCGGTGAAGATGATAACAACGCCCCGCCCATGTTGAAAGTTTATTGGAACTATGGTAAAGTAAGGGTGAAAACCAAAGTCCTAAAGGATTTGAATGCCTCAGAAACCGAAATCTTAAAAACGGATTCCTGGGGAGATGATGAAGGGTTTAATTTTGAGGAATATGTTGGTTTTGACAAATTCAAACTTGAAGTAAGGGTTGAAAAGAATAGAATGGAAGTGGTATTAAATGATAATGAGTCGGTGGTATATAATGACATTCACATCCAAAAGTGGGGTGTTTTTGAAAATTATTTTAAGGCAGGCAATTATTTATCCACAACCGATGAAGGGGCTTTTGCAAGAATTAAGTATTACGAATTAGAAGTAAATCATTAGTTAGAGCTTAAAAATATATGTTTAGTTTAGTTAGTTTGAGGTTTTAGTTTTACTGGTTTGGGCCAAACCAGTAAAACTTGACCTAAACAAATGATATTCTCAACATTTTTATTAAATTTATCAAACTGGTCAACCAATAAAACATGAGGTTAAACAGAAAAAATAACCGATTCATAATTAGAGGGATAGTGGTATAGAAAACATTTAACAGCCAATTTTCTCTAGGTATAAATATAGTATATGAAGATAGAAGCAATAACATTAAACGATAATCACAAAGTTCAAAATGCCATAATCGCTAAGATTAGGGATTTAATAAACTATAAAAACCTCGAGCCTGGAGAAAAGTTGCCGTCCGAGAGAATGTTGGCCGAAAAGTTTGGGGTTACCAGAAGCAACGTTCGTGACGCCATTCAAAAACTGGAGTTTTATGGGCTTTTAAAATCCATTCCTCAAAGTGGAACTTTTGTTGCGAATATTGGGATTATAGCTTTAAATGGTATGATTGAGGATATTTTAAGGTTGGATGAACCGGATTTTAAATCATTAGTAGAAACTAGGATTCTATTGGAATTGAAGACGGCCAGCTTGGCAGCTTCAAGAAGGAACGAAGATGATTTAAAGCATATAAAAGTGACGCTTGACGCCTATGAAGATAAGGTGTTGAACAATAAAGAAGCCGTACAGGAAGATTTGCTGTTTCATTTGGCAATCGCAAAGGCAAGTGGAAATAGTACCATGAATACCTTAATGTTATCAATTACGCCAGAGATTATCACCAATTTTGAAAAGTATCATGTTTGTGATGAAAACCAAGCGTTTTTGGGTATTCAGGAACACACAGATATTTACGAAGCGATTAAAAAACAAGATCCAGCTTTGGCAAAAGAAAAAATGAAAGTCCACTTTAAGGCATTATATCAATTTTGTTATAATACTTAAGTAATATATACATCAGATAAAGTTGGGAGTGCACGCCTTGACTTTGTTTAAATATTAGTACCAGGAGGGGAGAAACTCTTCATTTGAGATTTCTTCATTGTAAAGAAATAAGTATAATATTTCAGTACAGAAACATGACTTCATTTGGTTGTGCATGGAGCGTATTGAATAAACTGAGCATTATGAAAATAAAAGGATTACGATGGTGGGTGATTACATTAATCGCGTTAGCAACGGTGATTAATTATATTGATAGGCAGGCTTTACCTGTGCTTTGGCCTGATATTGCCAAGGATTTATACCCAGATAAAACATCGGATGAGCGTAAAGGAATTTATGCTATCATCTCAACTATATTCATATTTTCATATGCATTTGGTCAAGCTATTTTCGGTAAAATTTTCGATAAGTTAGGAACAAGAATTGGATTCGCATTATCTATTGGATTTTGGTCCATTGCCACTGCATTGCATGCCTTAGCAAGGGGTGTTGTAAGTCTTAGTATTTTTCGTTCCATATTGGGTATTGCCGAAGCAGGAAATTGGCCGGGAGCCGCAAAAGGAAATGCAGAATGGTTTCCTACCAAAGAACGGGCATTTGCACAAGGTCTTTTTAATTCAGGAGCAGCGATTGGAGGTATAATCGCTTTTCCTACAATTGGATTGTTATCTGTCTATTTCGGATGGAAATACATTTTTATATTGGTTGGTATTACTGGATTGCTATGGCTTATACCATGGTGGATTTTGGTAAAATCTCCACCTAAAAAACATCCATGGATAACGGATGAGGAGCGCAAATATATTTTAACAGGACAGCAGAACCAAGATAAAGATGGAGATGGTGAATTTGATGAAGGTTATAACCCTGAAACAGGCAAAATGCTAACTCATAAAGAAAGCTGGGGCGTAATTATTGCTTCTGCGGCTCTTGACCCAATTTGGTGGCTATTTATCTTTTGGATACCAATTTACTTAAACGAGGTTTATGGGATGGATGTTAAATCTATTGGGTTTTACGCTTGGGTACCTTATGTAGGAGCCATGTTGGGAGCTTGGTTTGGTGGATTATTGGCTCAAAACCGTATTAGGGCAGGCTGGACAGTAAACAAAACCCGAAAGTTTGTAATCACACTTGGATGTGTAATTATGTTGCCGATGTTACTTGCAATGGCAAATCCTGGCGGACCAGAAACAGCTGTTGTATTTATGGCAGTTATTTTATTTGGTTTCCAAACGGCTATCGGTAATGTTCAAACGTTGCCTAGTGATTTGTTCGGTGGAAAAACAGTAGGTACATTATCGGGATTTGCCGGTATGGCTGCTAAGTTAGGTGCATTTGGGTTAACTATTATGGTACCATGGCTTACATCAGGTGGTAATTACACCCCAGCATTTGTTATTGGTGCCGCATTGGCCATAATTACAGTGGCAAGTGTTTGGGTATTATGCCCTAAAATAGAGCCGTTAAGAGAGAAGTAAATTTTTAAAATAAAAACAAGTTATAAAATTTAAGAATATGAGTAATTTAAATCAAAAAATAGCAGTAGTTACAGGTGCGACAGGAGGAATTGGTTTTCAAGTTTCTAAGCGTTTAGGAAAGGATGGCTACACAGTAATTTTAAACGGTATTGAAGATGAGGTCGGTGCTCAAAAAGTTGAAGAATTGACCAATGAAGGCATCACCTCGGAATATTACGGATTTGATGTTACAAATGAAGAAGAGGTGACTTCAAACATCAACAAAATCGGTGAGAAATATGGAAAAATAGATGTTCTTGTTAATAATGCCGGTGGTTTAGGCGGCAGGTCTAGATTTGAAGACATGACTACAGAGTTTTACAGATTTGTGATGGCATTGAATTTAGATTCAACATTTTTTGCATCAAGAGCGGCAATACCATTCCTCAAAAAAAGTGATAATGCTTCTATAATAAATTACACTTCAATTGCAGGATGGAATGCCGGCGGTCCAGGGGCTGGGATTTATGGTACTTCCAAAGCCGCCGTACATGCCATTACAAGGGCTTTGGCCAAAGATTTAGCTGAGTATGGTATAAGGGTTAATGCAGTATCCCCTGGTACAATTGACACCCCATTTCACGCCCAAATTAAATCAACAAAGCCTGAAGTTTTTGCCTCATGGAAGAACAATATCATGTTGGGAAGACTAGGGCAACCGCAGGAAGTTGCCAGTGTGGTATCCTTCTTGGCGAGCAGGGACGCTTCATTTATTACGGCGGAAACCGTCCAAGTTGGAGGAGGACAAGGCTTGGGCATATAGTTTTAAAATAGCTTACATTTGCAATTGAATTTTAAACTGTACAAATGGGTAGATTAAAAGGTAAAATAGCGGTAGTAACTGGGGGCTCTCGGGATATCGGAAAGGCGATATCAATAAAGTTGGCGAAAGAAGGTGCGAAGGTTGTGGTTAATTACTTTAACTCCGAATCCGGTGCCAATGACACGGTCAATGAGATACTGTCTTTAGGAGGTGAGGCTATAGCCGTAAAAGCAGATGTATCCAAACTTTCGGATATAGAACAGCTTAAGTCAAAAACTACTCAAGCATTTGGGAGTAAGGTGGATATTCTTATTAACAACGCTGGCGGACTTTTTGCGCGAAAAACATTGCAGGAATTGGACGAGTCGTTTTATGAATTAGTGTTTAACGTTAATTTTAAATCTACCGTTTTTGTGATGCAAGCATTCGAGTCATTAATGGGTAAAGGGGCCTCAATTATCAATTTGTCTTCGCAGGCGGCGAGGGATGGCGGTGGAGGAGGTTCCTCATTATACAGCTCCTCTAAAGGTGCCGTTATGACGTTTACCAGGGCAATGGCAAAAGAACTTGGCCCGAAGGGTATTCGGGTAAACGCGGTATGTCCAGGTTTGATCGGAACCAAATTTCACGATGATTTTACCAAAGATGAAATCCGAAAAAAAGTAGCTTCTAATACGCCACTTAGACGGGAAGGAGAAGCATCCGAAATAGCGGATTTAGTAGCTTATCTAGCATCCGAAGAATCCTCCTTTATCACCGGTAATAATCTTGATATAAATGGTGGCCTTGCATTTTCCTAAACAAAAGTGAACGATTATCCTCTTGATCTATATTCTAGCCTATTACTTGCTATCATAGGAGTTGTAGCTGGTTTTCTTAATGTAGTAGCAGGAGGAGGGTCGTTGATAACACTGCCAGTAATGATTTTTATGGGGCTTCCCCCAAATATTGCTAATGCTACCAATCGTATCGCAATACTATGGCAAAATGTATTTGCAATTGCAAAGTTTAAAAAGGCAGGGGTAATTGATTCCAAGTATAGTCTTTATTTAGGTTTGGCTGCAGTACCGGGTGCACTGCTGGGAGGATGGCTAGCCGTTGATATAAAGGGCGAGGTTTTCACCAAGATCTTATCTGTTGTTATGTTGGTAGTTGGGGCTCTCATTTTATTGGGATCTTCATTGAAGCAAAAGGGGCGTTCCTATAATCAAGGAAAAGACTTGTGGATTGGGGTGCTACTATTCTTTTTCATTGGCGTTTATGGAGGCTTTATTCATGCTGGAGTAGGATTCATAATTATTCTAGTGCTTGACAGATTGATGCAGGCTCCATTGGCCAAAATTAATAGTGTAAAAGTCATTGTAGCGTTCATTTATACGCTCGCTGTAGTCATGTTGTTTTTGTTCAAGAATGTTATCAATTGGCAATATGGCCTAACACTGGCTATAGGTACATCAATTGGAGGATGGCTTGGAAGCTATTTTTCTATAAAGAAAGGTGATAAGTGGATAAAAGTATTGTTGTTTTTTACCATAATAGCGCTTTCAGTAAAATTATGGTTCTATAATTAAGAAATGCCCCTTTAATACTAGGTTCAAAGTAAATTCATTTGTCAAGAATCTCTTCAAAATCTTATATTGATATATGGACTTTATTTTACAATTTGAGGAGTGATTTAAGGTCTTCTAAAAAGTTTGAACTTTTCCCTATTAGGGTCACAAATAATTAACCCAATCATATGTAATACAGTTGGTTGGGTTTCTGTTTTTTAAAAATTCACCTCTTTTGAATGTATTGGTTATTAGTTTATAAAAATACCTTAAAAATAAGTTATTGAGGTAAGTTTGATTATGACTAAATAGCTAAAGAGCTTCTTAAAATAAAATAGAGGAGATAATATCTGGATTAAATAAAAAGAGTTTGATTCTATGTGCAAACTATTAAATAATTTAATTAGTTATACTTCGGGGAACATTGTACTTGATATAAGTGAATCCTCTATTTCAGAAAAAGAGAGGTGTAGGTACCTTATTTATATCAAATTTTAAAAAAAATCATTCCAAAGTGTAAAATTGAATAACATTTGTGCTCTAATATGATAAGATGAATCAAATGGAACAAGAGAAACTTTTCATGGATTGGTTTGATAAATATCAAGGCGTAATTATAAAGATTGCTAGATCTTTTACTAGTAGCGCGGATGATTTTGACGATCTCTACCAAGAAATCATTATTCAAATATGGAAATCTACTGTTTATTTTAGAGGAGAGTCATCAGCAATGACTTGGGTCTATAAAGTTGCAATTAACCGAGCAACTCTATGGAAAAAACGGGAATCAAAAAGACTAGAGCTAGTAAAGTCAATTGATTTGCCCTTAACATTGCTTAAAATGGATGATGGTTATCCAGACCACTTTGAATATCTCTATGAAGGGATTAGGAAGCTTAACAAGATTGATAGATCACTGATTTTACTTGTACTTGATGAAGTGAGTCACAAGGAAATTTCTCAAATAATGGGACTTTCTGAGTCTGCAGTGGGTGTCCGAATTCATCGTGTCAAGAAAAAGCTTTTAGGATTAATTAAAAGAGATTGAAATGGAATTTGATGAAGTATTAAAAGATTGGAACGAACAAAATATAGAACCGAAATTGAATAAGCATGAAGTTCTTCAGTTAATTAATAGAAATGTCCGAAAACATACAAGAAATAACTTTTGGTTACTCTTTATCTCTGGAACTATCATGTTATTAGCCTTTCTCTCACTTTTATTTTGGGTTTATCTTTTTGTTAATATAGGTTCGGGTCAAATGCGTGAAATGGATATTTTTCCTCCATTTGGATGGTTTATATTATTTCCTTTGTACGTCTTTGCAATTAGCTTACATATCATTATTAGACATATTTCCCAAAAGAAAAAACAACGTGAATTTAACCAAACTGTAAATGGAATATTTCTTATCAGAAAAAACCAGCTAGAAAACCGAGTATCTTTCTTTCACAAACTTCCATTTATTTATCTGGGAGGGTTGCTGGTTACAACGCTTGGCCAGTTTATAACACCCGAGTTTAGTTACTTCACTAATTATTCATTACCAATAGCATTCGGGCTGTTCTTACCAGATGTACTCTTAATAGTTGTTTTGACCGTATTAACAAGAAAAAGAATAAGGAATAAATATAAGCCTCAATTATCAGAAATTGAAAAACTTCTGAAAGACATAAATTTCAATGACCAGATATGAGTAAATACTTCTTTAGAACTTTGAAGTTCATACTAATTAGTTTATCTATAATACTATTTTTCATCTTCTTTTCATTGCTATGGAATTACTTAAATGGAGATGTACTCCCTAATGCGGATCATTTAAACCCTGTGTCCACAGAGATATATGATGATCGCTATACGGATCATATAAAAAAAGCCAAAAATATTCTTAAACAAAGAAGCCAAAAATTTCATGCTCCTGGATATTCTATTAGTGTTGGGGTCAACAATGAAGTTGTATGGTCTGAAGTTTATGGATATGCCAATCTTGAAAACCAGTCACCACTCACTATCCGATCTAAATTTCCAATAGGTAGTTTATCCAAGCCTTTGACAGCTACAGCTACTATGAAGCTTTGTGAAGACGGAGTGATAGATTTACAAACAGATATTTGTAATATTGTTCCAGAATTCCCTAAAAAACCTTACAAGATTTCTTTAGAACACCTACTTTCTCACCGGTCGGGCATTCGGCATTACCATACCAAATTTAAATGGCCACCACCTTATTTTACTATTGATCTACATGTGGGTGATGACTTTTCGAACTCAGAACAAAGGCTTGGTCTTTTTTCCCATGACAGTTTGTTATTTCAGCCAGGAACTGAATATAGCTATAGTACATTTGGGTACACTCTAGTAGGAGAAGCAATGGCCAAAGCTGCTAATGTGAATTTCTTAGATCTTATGGATGCTTTGATTTTTGAACCATTAGGAATGTCATCCACAGGTGCAGATTATATTGACAAGCCTGTAAGTGAAAGAGTGACAAGCTATAACAAAACTATAATAGGAAAGCGGGTAGAGATTGCCCCGGATGAGAATTGTAGCTATAAATGGGCTGGAGGTGGTTTTCTATCTACATCTACGGATTTAGCAAAATTCGGACTGGCATTAATGAACGGACAAATAATAAAAGACTCAAGCTTTAAGTCCATGCTTCGGCCAATAAGTCCATATGAAAATTCACCGTTTCCCCAATTTCACGGTATGGGGTGGAACTTTTATAAATTAGCTTCAGGAAATACGCTTGTTAATCATGGTGGGTCACCAACTGGTGGACAGGCCAGTATGGTAATGATTCCAGAAGCAAAAGTGGTGGTGGTCATCTTGACAAATTCCTATATTTATGGTGCGCTACCATTGAAAATGGTCGCAGCCAAAATTGCACAAGAATTTGGCAAAAGTCTAAAAAATAATGTTCCTGATAAATAATGTTTGTTGCTTAATAGTTTGATAATCAAGTTTTTGAGATTTACATGCTAGCGATAAATTAATTTAATCAGATTTCAGAATTAGTTTAATATCATCAATAAAGTTTGAACTTTTCCCGCTTAGGGTCACGAAATACAAAGACTTCCATGATTGGAGGTCTTTTTTTTAGAAACTAATCCAACGCATTTTTCGTAACATACCAGCGCCAACCAATTATGGCCATTTGTAGTTTATTGGCCTTGGCTAAATCTAATTTCCTTTTTGAATAGCTTGGGAGTACAGCTTTGTTAACCTTCGCTAAAAATTTAAAAACTTGCTTTTTCACCTGAAATGTTGTTAAAACAAAAATAGTAAAACTTATTCTAGACTAAGTTTTACTTTTTTTTGGGTTTAGAACATTGAAATAATCAAAAGGATTATGTCAATGACAAATTTGGCAAGTGTTATCATATTTTTGCGGGTTTTAAAGGGTTAATAATTGTGCTGTTTTTTGAAGATATATATTTGACTGAATGTCCACCAAACGTTTTCATGAAAATCGATAAATTTGCATACGGAATTGTAAGTGAAAAAATGATATTGATTTCGATATGAATGTGACTTTCTTTGATATTGTTTCAAAAACAAACTGTATAAGGTTGTTTTTGTTTCAGAACGAAAGAATTATAGGGGTTTTTGGAAGTGTTTTTTTAAAACCAAGGGGTTTTTGATTATAAAAAGTGTCTTTTTTGATGATTTCATCTTTTTCAAAAGAAAGATATGCAAGTAGAGTGACTTTAAAACAGATTTGTTTTTATGTGTCAATTTTTAATAAGTATCAATTATTTTTTTTCAATTAAACTAATAAAGTTCAACAACAAACACATGACTATTTTTATTGTTGTTTAACTATAACTTTGGTTTTAAATAAAATAAAAGCAGTACATATTTTTATGTACTGCCTTAAAACCCTTGCAGAATAAATTTTATTATTTGCCAAAAATGGCTTCACATCTATATTTATCCTTATCAACGCCAACGCCACATTCCCATTGTTCTAAGGGGGGACTTCACCATCAACGGCTATTTTATACACTAGATAATTATCTCTCATAAGACCTCACATTTCAATTTCTTTATCCGTATAGGTAATTAGACGTTTAGAGCTATCCTCTATATTTACAAATTTTGGTCCCTCAGTGTGGTTATCATCTTTCATATAAGTACCATTAAGAGTGATTGTGCCACTTATTTCTACTCCGATAATTCTATCGGCTTCAGTAGAACAGGCTGTTAGAATTACACAGATAAAGATTAGGGTAATTTTAAATGAAGTTTTCATGTTTAGGTTAAGTTTAAAATTTGGACAATGAATTTTAAGGATTGATTCCACATTTCATTGATGAATTTGCAGTTATTCGTTGAATGAAAACAATGATTGGTGTTTTATCGAATGTATTATCAAGTCAAATCATAATAAAAGGATTAATAATTGTTGAATCTTTAATATTATCTTCGCAAAAAAAAAGTGTATGAGTATCCTTTGGGTCGTCCTTGGTTTTGTGTTATTGGTAATTGGTGGGGAATTTTTGGTGCGTTCGTCAGTAGCACTTTCCTTTAAATTCAATATCTCAAAAATGGTAATTGGGATGACGGTGGTATCCTTTGCGACTTCTGCTCCAGAATTACTAGTAAGCCTTCAAGCCGCACTTTCGGGTTCGCCTGCTATTGCAATAAACAATGTGGTAGGCTCAAATATTGCCAATATAGGTTTGGTTTTGGGGATCACTGCATTGGTTGGGCCAATTATGGTGGATAAGTCCTTTTATAAATTGAACTGGCCTGTAATGATGGTCTTCTCAATTGCCCTGTATTATTTTTTGATTAATGATGATGTTTTGACTGCCCTTGAAGGAGGCGTTCTGTTATTAGGGCTTATAGGGTTTTTGTTTGTGCTGATTAGAAGTACCAGAAAAGATGCAATTCCCGAGGAAGTGGATGAATCATTGGCCGTTGTTTCAAACTTCAAAATCATTTTATGGTTGTTGATTGGGGCGGCCTCACTTTATTTTGGAAGCGAGTGGTTGGTGGATGGCTCTAAGGAAGTGGCTCGTGCAATAGGTGTAAGTGAAGCCGTAATTGGCGTTTCTTTAATAGCCATTGGTACTAGTGTTCCCGAATTGGCAGCATCGGTTATTGCGGCGGCCAAACAGGAAAAGGCAATTTCTTTGGGCAATTTAATCGGTTCTAATATATTTAATATTGGTTCTGTTTTGGGGATGACCGCATTGGTAAAACCAATTCCAGTGACTGAACCTCAAATACTCACCAATGATATTTTCTGGATGCTAGGGTTTGCGGCGGTATTAATACCAATGATATTTCTGCCCAAGCAGATGCAGATTAGCAGATTTAAAGGCTTCTTTTTGGTTCTGGGTTATGGCATTTTTATGGCTATAGTGTTTTCAAAATAAAAAGCCCAAAATGCTTTGCATTTTAGGCTTTCTGTCAGTTTTTAATGTAGTCAATTAGTTCCTGAAAATCGTCTGTTTTCTATCTGGCCCAACCGAAACAATGGTGATTGGTGTCTCCAGTTCCTTTTCCAAGAATGCAATGTATTCATTAAGTTCCTTTGGCAATTCTGAAGCCTCGGACATTTTGGTCAAATCTTCACTCCAGCCTTTAAAATCGGTATAGATTGGAGTCACATTTTCGGGTTCGATATTATACGGTAAATGTTTGATGACTTCATCTTTGTAATTGTATGCCGTACATACTTTTAAAGTCTTAAAACCAGAAAGTACATCGCCTTTCATCATCATCAATTGGGTAACGCCATTTACTTGGACTGCATATTTTAGCGCCACCAAATCCAGCCAACCACATCGTCTTGGGCGACCAGTGGTAGCACCAAACTCATGCCCAACTTTTGCCATGGTTTCACCATCTTCGTCAAACAATTCTGTTGGGAAAGGGCCAGATCCAACACGGGTTGTATAAGCCTTAAAAATACCAAAAACATCACCAATTTGGTTAGGAGCAACCCCCAAACCTGTACATGCACCTGCCGCAGTGGTATTGCTTGAAGTTACAAAAGGATAGGTCCCAAAATCGATATCCAGTAATGAGCCTTGGGCACCCTCTGCCAAAATGGTTTTGCCTTCGCGTTGAGCTTGATAAACGTATTCCTCAGAGTCAATAAACCTTAAGGATTTCAAAACCTTTACGGCTTCAAAAAACTCGGTTTCCAATTCCTTTAAATCGTATTCAATGGCGGCATCGTAATAATCAATCATGGATTCATGTTTGTCTGCCAGAGCTCTGTAGCGTTCCTTCCAATCGCTTAACTCCAAATCACCAATACGAATGCCATTTCTTCCCGTTTTATCCATGTAAGTTGGTCCAATGCCTTTTAGCGTTGAGCCGATTTTGGCCTTTCCTTTTGAAGCCTCACTGGCCGCATCCAGAAGTCTGTGGGTTGGTAATATGATATGTGCTTTTCTTGAAATCAATAGCGATTTTCTGAAATCCACATCTTGCTCTTCAAGTTTATCTAATTCCTTCTTAAAAATTACAGGATCAATGACTACGCCGTTACCAACCAAATTAATAGCGTCGTCATGAAAAATCCCAGAGGGAATAGTATGCAAAACGTGCTTCCGTCCATTAAAAACCAAGGTGTGTCCAGCATTTGGCCCTCCTTGAAAACGTGCAATAATATTATAGTTTTTGGTAAGAACATCAACAATTTTTCCCTTGCCTTCGTCTCCCCA
This sequence comes from Hyunsoonleella aquatilis, assembly GCF_014270105.1. GTDB lineage: Bacteria > Bacteroidota > Bacteroidia > Flavobacteriales > Flavobacteriaceae > Jejuia > Jejuia aquatilis. The sequence goes on along the minus strand of NZ_JACNMF010000004.1, from coordinate 104,003 downwards.
TTGTAGTCCTAGTAGTAAATCTACTGCCATTCTAAAATAAATTTGTTAGTTGTTTTTTTCGGTGTTAGCCTCTGAAGATTTGCGGTTCCCGTAAAAATATAACGAGTGGTTGTTAATTTCGATATTGAATACCTCCTCAATCGTTTTTTTGATAGATTGAATTCTGGGGTCGCAAAATTCAATCACTTCACCAGTATCGGTGAGAATCACGTGGTCGTGTTGTCTATCAAAATAGGATTTTTCATAATGTGCCTGATTTTGACCAAATTGATGCTTTCGTACCAAACCGCATTCTAAAAGCAATTCAATTGTATTATAAAGGGTGGCCCGCGATACCCGATACTTTTTATTCTTCATATTCAGATAAAGCGACTCGATATCAAAATGCTCCGTACTATCATAAATTTCCTGGAGTATAGCATAGCGTTCGGGTGTTTTTCTGTGCCCGTTGCTTTCCAAAAAGTTGGTAAAAACGCTTTTTACAATCTCTTGATTTTTGCTATCTGTTGTGGAACCCATAATTGCGAGTGCAAATTTACATTTTTTATACTCTTGACACTTTATCTATCCCATTTATTTTTTCGAGTTTCGCTAATAATTTTCGTAAAAGAGCCTTGTTTTTCACAATGACTTTGATTTTCCCTGTGAACAAGCCGTCATCCGTTTCAAAACTAAGGCTTTTCATATTTACGTGCATGTTGTCTGAAATGATTTTGGTGATATCATTTACCAAGCCCAATTGGTCAATCCCTGATACTTTGATTTCGGTTGCATATTCCTGCTGGCTGGAGTCTATCCATTTGGCCGGCATAATACGATAGGCGTAGTTAGATTGAAGGCTCAAGGCATTTGGGCAGTTGTTTTTATGCACTTTAATCCCTTCAGAAACTGTTAAAAAACCAAAGACGTCATCTCCTGGAATGGGGTTACAACAGTTGGACAGTTTGTAGTCCAGTTTTTCCTCTTCTTTATTGAAAACCAAGGAGTCGTAATTGGAAGTAACCTCTTCTTTTTCAATGTCTTCCTTCGGAATGGTAGTCTTTTTGGTAATACGGTTTTTAAAAAAACTAACGAAGGCGTTGCTTCTGGAGGAGGCAAAATCCTTTAGCATTACGTTGTCAATAGAACCGATTCCAACTCGGTAGAACAAATCCAGACTTGTCTGTAGCTTAAAATGGCGAACCAAATCGTTAACCGTTGATTCATTTAGAATAATTTTCAGCTGCTTTAGTTTTCGCCTTAAAATCTCCTTGCCCTCTTCTCCAATTAATTTTCGGTCTTCACGCAGGGCAGATTTAATTTTTGCCCTGGCTCGAGCCGTGGTGGTGTAATTCAACCAGTTGGCATTGGGTTTGGAGCTTTCAGAAGTTACAATTTCAACTTGGTCTCCGCTTTTTAGTTCGTGGCTTAAGGGGACGAGTTTTCCGTTAACTCTAGCACCTCGGGTATGCATGCCTACCTCGGTATGTATATGAAAGGCAAAATCTAGGGATGTAGCTCCCTTAGGCAACGATTTTAGCTCTCCTTTCGGAGTAAATACAAATATTTCTTGCGAGTAAAGATTGAGTTTAAATTGCTCCACAAAATCTACGGCATTAACGCTTGGGTTTTCCAAAGCTTCTTGTAATCTGTTAATCCAACTCTCTAGATTATCTTCCTTTTCGTCTTCTTGTTTGTATTTATAGTGCGCGGCATAGCCTTTTTCGGCAATTTCATTCATGCGCTCACTCCTAATCTGAACTTCAACCCACCTGCCTTTTGGGCCCATAACAGTGATATGCAAAGCCTCGTACCCTGTCGATTTTGGTGAAGAAATCCAGTCTCTTAATCTGATTGGGTTTGGCCTAAAATGGTCTGTAACTATGGAGTATATTTTCCAAGCCAAAAACTTTTCGTTATGATCTTCACTTTTGTATATAATCCTAATGGCAAATTTGTCATAAACCTCATCAAAAGATACGCCCTGGTTTACCATCTTTTTACGTATGGAAAAAATGGATTTTGGCCTTCCTTTGATAGTGTACTTAAAGTCTTCCTTGTCCAAGGAATTTTTGATGACACTGCTGAACTGTTCGATGTATTTGTCCTGTTCTTCCTTGCTTTCCTGAATTTTGTTGAGAATGTCGTTATATACCTCTGGCTGTGTATATTTCAACCCTAAATCTTCAAGTTCGGTTTTGATGTTGTAAAGGCCAATTCTATGCGCTAAAGGTGCATAGATATAAAGGGTTTCCGAAGCTATTTTCACCTGTTTGTCGGGACGCATGGCGTCCATTGTTTGCATATTGTGCAGGCGGTCAGCTATTTTGATAATGATTACCCGGACATCATCATTTAAAGTCAAGAGCATTTTCCTGAAATTCTCGGCCTGTAGGGACACATCCATGTCCTGCTCCTTGCTCAAAGAAGAAATTTTGGTAAGACCGTCCACAATGCGGGCTACGGTTTCGCCAAAAAGTTGCTCGATATCGTCAATGGAGTAATCATCGCAATCCTCCACTACATCGTGAAGTAGGGCAGCCGCAATAGAGGTAGCGTCCAGCCCAATTTCCTGCGCCACTATTTTTGCCACCGCAAGCGGGTGGAAAATATAGGCCTCACCAGATTTTCGGCGTTGGTCCTTATGGCCGTCCAATGCCACTTCAAAGGCTTTTCTGATGAGCTTTTTGTCCTCAGCCGTAAGCGTCGTGTAGCTTACTTTCAGTAACTCTTTATAGGCTTTGGCAATGGCCGCGTTTTCTATTTCAATCTCTTCCTCTGTCATCGAATAAAAATAATGCAAACAATATTAATAGCCAATACAGATGTTTAACTTTTTTCTTAGTCTACTTTGCCTAAGAATGAGGTGAGTTTTTGAACTGCTTTCCCACGATGGCCAATATCGTTTTTTAGTTTTAAATCCATTTCGGCAAAGGTCATGTCGTGCCCTTCCGGTTTAAAAATAGGGTCGTAGCCAAATCCTTTCTCTCCTTTTTTTTCTGAAGTAATTTCACCTTTACAAATACCCGTAAATATGTGAAGTTTTTCATTTAGGTATAAAGCGATAACAGTTTTAAATTGCGCGGTGCGATCTGATTTGTTCTGTAGATTTTTTAGCAATAAATCCATATTGTCGTTGGCGTCACGTTGCGCCCCGGCATATCTTGCTGAATATACCCCAGGTGCTCCGTTAAGAGCATTTACCTCCAGCCCGGTATCATCGGCAAAGCAATCAAAACCATAGTTTTCCTTGATGAATTCTGCTTTTTGGACGGCGTTGCCTTCAATGGTGTCTTGGGTTTCTGGAATGTCCTCAAAACACCCTATATCCTTCAAACTTAATAACCGAATGTTTTTAGGTATTAAAGCTTGTACCTCCTTAAGTTTATTTTGATTATTTGTGGCAAAAACAAGTTGCATTATATCAATTAAAAAATGAAACTAAAAGTACAATTATAATGATTCATATAAAAAGTACTAAATTAGTTTATGGAATAATTCAATAAAAATCAAACCTAAAACCATTCAAATGAAACAAAGCATAAAAACAGGAGTTTTATCGTACGGAAAATCAGGAAGCCAATTTCATTGTCCGTTTTTAGAATTACATTCCGGATTTGATTTGTATGCTGTTTTAGAACGTACAAAAAAGAAAGCTAAGTTAGAATATCCAAATATTATAAGTTATGATTCAATTGATGCATTTTTAAATGATCCTGAGATTGAACTTGTTATTGTGAATACACCAAGTGCCACGCATTTTGAGCTTGGATTAAAAGTAATCCAATCGGGAAAGCATGTTGTTATGGAAAAACCATTCACTGTAACTTTAGATGAAGCCAAAACACTTTATGAAGCAGCTGAAAAGCATAATCGCCTTATTTTGCCATATCAGAATAGGCGCTATGACAGCGATTATTTATCAGTGAAAAATGTTTTAGAATCAGGTAAACTGGGTGATTTAATAGAAGTACATTTTAGATATGACAGGTATGTTTATGCGCTGAGTGATAATCCCTCTAAAGAGTCCCCCGTTCCAGGAAATGGTGTTTTGTATAATTTAGGATCTCATGTTATTGATGCGGCGATTTCCTTATTTGGTGACCCGATAGCATGGCATAAATCTTCAGGACAATTTAGGCCCAATACCCTAGTGGATGATTACGCATGCGTACACCTAAAGTATCCTAGCGGGTTGCATGTATGTATCACCGCAAGTCTCTTGGTTGCTGATCCTATGCCAGCGTTCGTTTTATACGGAAAAAATGGTGCTTACGTAAAGGAGCGGACAGATGTGCAAGAAGATCAAATACAAGCGGGAATAAAACCCAATGATCCGTTGTATGGTATTGAGGCAGATGATAAGGAAGGTATACTGACTTATTATGAAAATGGGATTAACAAAGTACAAGAAAAAATTCCCTCCCTACGGTCTACCTACTTGAATATTTTTGAAGACGTTTTTCAAGCTATCAGAAACAATAAACCTTATGTGGTAACAAAATCTCAAGTTTTAAAGCAAATAGAGATCCTTGAATAGTAAAGGTTGTGAAATTTTATAACTATTTTATGACTTTTGTTCTGTCCTCTTTTGCAAGAAACCACTATTTTTAGATAAGAATTAACAATTAAAAGAAAACGGATTATGACAGTAAATTTTCAGTATGTAGATGTAGATGTAAGTGAAACTCTTTCTGGTTTCGCTGAAGAAAAATTAGGTAAATTGTTTAATAAATACGAATTTTTGATAGGTGCCATAGTGTACTTTAAACAGGACGAAAAAGACCATGATGCAGGGAAAATATGTAATATTGAATTGAGCCTTCCGGGGCCTAGAATATATGCCACGTCAAACGAACATAATTTTGAAGTTTCAGTTAGAGAAACCATTAAAGATTTAGACCGACAGCTTAAAAAGCGTAAGCAGGTTTTTAAGACGCATTAAATATTGATGGTAAACAGAGAATAAAAAGATGGCCTGAACATTAGTGTTTTTGGCCATTTTTTTTGTCTTTGATTAAGTATTACTGACTTTGACTGTTAATTGATCGCTTACCGATGATGATACGGTTCGTTCCTCAAAATTGTGAACCCTCGATATAACTGCTCCACAAAAAATAAGCGCACCATTTGATGGGAAAATGTCATTTTGGATAATGATAGTTTCCCATTCGCCTTTTTATAAACGTCTTCAGAAAATCCATAAGGTCCCCCAATAGCATACACCAATTGTTTGATGCCCGAATTCATGTGTTTTTGTAGATGTTTTGAAAATGCAATGGAATCTAATTGTTTGCCGTTTTCATCTAAAAGCACCAAAACGTCTGTTGAGTTAATCTGCTTTAAAATGAGTTCGCCTTCCTTCTGTTTTTGTTCATTTTCGCTGAGATGTTTCGTCTTTTTTAAATCGGGAATGATGTCAAATTCAAACTTTACATAATGCCCAAGCCTCTGCATGTAAAGTTCGATTAGCTCTATAAGTTCCTTATTATCAGTTTTGCCAATGGCAAGTAATTTTATGGTCATAGCCCCAAAATTACAATTTCATTTTTTACGATATTCATATTATAAGTCTTAAAAACTAAAAAATTCGTAATTTCCAGTTCCATTTATTATTTTTGCGCAAATTCCCTAGTATGATTACCAAAGAATATTTTGAAAAAGAAGTAGCATTCATCATCGAAAACGCTATAAGAGAGGATGTTGGCGATGGCGACCATAGTTCGTTGGCCTGTATTCCAGAAAATGCAAGAGGAAGGGCAAAATTGTTGGTAAAGGACAAGGGCGTAATTGCGGGAGTAGCTTTCGCAAAGCGTGTGTTTGAATACGTGGACAAAAAACTTAGGGTAGAAATTAAAATTGAAGATGGGACACCGGTATCCTATGGCGACATCGTATTGTATGTTGAGGGGCCTGCGCAATCCATTTTAAAAGCGGAAAGAACGGTACTCAATGCCATGCAACGTATGAGTGCAATTGCCACTAAAACTAGACGATTTGTCACCCTTTTAAAAGGTACGAAAACACAAATTTTGGACACCCGAAAAACCACACCGGGCATACGTGTCCTGGAAAAATGGGCGGTAAAAATCGGTGGAGGTGAAAACCATAGATTCGCGCTTTATGATATGATTATGTTGAAGGATAACCACATCGATTTTGCCGGTGGCATCACCAAAGCCATAGATATGACGAAGGAATACCTTGCAACAACAGGAAAGGATTTGAAAATCATGGTAGAAGCCAGGGATTTGACCGAGGTTGAGGAGATTTTAAAAAGTGATGGCATCTATCGTATTTTGATCGATAATTTTGACTATGAGGACACTAAAAAAGCGGTTGAACTAATCGGAAACAAGTGCCTCACGGAATCCTCTGGAAACATAAATGAAACTACTGTAAGACATTATGCAGAATGTGGCGTGGACTTTATTTCCTGTGGTGCGCTGACCCATTCTGTTCACAATATGGACTTGAGCTTAAAGGCAGTCTAAACAGATAGGAAGTATTCCTTTTATTTAAGTAACAAATGCGCTTTAGTGCTACTTATTTTTAATACCAAATAAATTAGAAAATGCAATATAAGATGGGCAGTTGCTTTCTTTTCTTATGAAGCTGAAAAATGCTTGCATAGCAATGGCTACGTAAGTATTTTTTCAATGAAATAATAGAAGAAATGAACGAGCAGATTAATTGTATTTTTTGGTTTTTTTGGTATAACTTGCATCACGTAAGTTGAAACAGTAAATCCGTTTCCATTAATGGCAAAACCTATTCGTGATAGACTGGAAGCTATTCCGGTTATTAATATTTTGGTTCGTTTTTTAACAAGAATTAAATTGCCCGGCCTTGAGGGACTTTCTATCTATGACTTGTTGGAGCTTTATGTTTTGGGCATTGTTAAAGGGGCATTAACGACCAGGGCAAGTGCCATTGCCTTCAGCTTTTTTACGGCCATTTTCCCATTTTTATTGTTTGTCATTATTTTGATTCCCTATATCCCTATCGATAATTTCCAAATGGAATTTATGGGTTTTTTAAATTCTATTTTACCGCCCCAAACATCTGATTTCTTTTTTTCGAATATTTTTGAAAATATAAATAACAGTGGAGGAGGAGGTCTGATATCATCTGTGTTTTTATTGTCAATGTTGTTGATGGCCAATGGCGTAAATGCTGTATTCTCTGGCTTTGAAAACTCCTATCACGAACAGTTAACAAGAAATGTATTTCAGCAGTACCTATATGCCTTTGGAATAGCTTTAATTTTGGCGTTTTTAGTGTTGCTTACCGTGGCCGTATTCGGATATTTTCAAATCTATATTCTAAAACCGTTGTATGAAAGCTTAAGTGGGGAAGTACTGGCAGAAGATAGTGGATTGGGTTGGATTATTTTTGCAAAATACATGTTTTTTGTGGTCATGGTGTATATCGCAACAGCCACCTTGTATTATTTTGGAACTAAAGAAGGAAGGGAATCCCGGTTCTTTTCAATAGGTGCATTGTTAACAACACTTTTAATCATTTTGACGTCTTACTTATTCGGGGTATATATCGAAAATTTCAGTCAGTATAATAAGCTCTATGGCTCTATCGGAGCACTTTTGATATTGCTTTTGTATTTGTGGTTGAATTCCAATATTTTGCTATTGGGCTATGAGCTAAATGCATCTTTACAATTTTTGAAGAAACGTCCTAAAACATAAAATAAGACCCATAAAATTTAAGAAAGTTGGATATTTTTTTATTTTTGAAACGATAAAATATTTACAAATTGATAGTGTTTTTTCTGTAATTTTTAAACCAAAATATTTCTATGAAATTAAAGATATTGTTTTTAACAGCGATGTGTTTTGTGATTTTTAGTTGTGAAGTTAAGGACGCCCTTGATGCACTCGATGAGTTAGAAGATATTGAGATGACAGAGGATGAAAAAGAGAGTGCCATTGTTATGACTGCAAAAGTTAATGGAAATCTTATCGAAATACCATATAAAAATGCGTCCCTTTTTATAGACAAGGTAATTGAAACTCATCGTTTAAGGTTGATCGGCGTTACTGAAACTATTTTTGTAATCGATAACGAGGCCATTTCATTATTCGCCTATTATGGCGCAGAGGAAGACTTGAAGGAAGGTGTGGAGTGGAATTTATCAAATTTAGAGTCAGGATTAACTGGTATGAGGGGTATTTACCAAGCTAATGACAAGGCTTTGAATAACGCAGTAGTAAATGCCACCACGGATGATACAAATACGGCTTACATTAAAATTAATAAACTTGATTACACCAATAAGGTGGCTTCGGGTATATTCAGTTTCACCGCCCAAACCCTAGTAAATGGGGAGATTCAGGCTTATGTGATTTCTGAGGGAACATTTGAAAATGTCAAGATCGTAGAGCAATAGATATATTATTTTGCGTTTGAGGTCTTTTTTGTTGTTAAAAGTTTTGCGGGATTGCATTATTTTTGAAGAATGCACTATTTCATCGAAGCCATACTCCCGATACCGCTCCAAAAGCTCTTTACCTATCGCATAACTTCTGCTGAAGCTGACTTTTTAAAACCCGGCATGCGCGTTTCTGTGCCCTTCGGAAAATCTAAAATTTACACAGCTTTGGTGTATCGGATTCATAACGAAGCACCTCAAGTTTATGATGCAAAGGATATCCACCAAATCTTGGATGAATCTGTTCTTGTAAATGAAACGCAGCTGAAATTTTGGGAATGGATTGCCAAATATTACATGTGTACTTTGGGCGATGTGATGCGGGCCGCTTTGCCCAATGCCTTTATTCTTGAAAGTGAAACTATCATTTCGAAAACCAATATTGAATTGAATGACAGTGAATTCAAGGACGATGAGTTTTTGGTGTATGAAGCCTTGCACCATCAATCTTCTTTGAAAGTGCAGGATGTGATGAATATTTTGGACAAGAAATCCGTATTGCCCGTTATCAACCGATTGATAGAAAAAAATGCCATTGCACTTCATGAAGAGGTTTTCGAAAAGTATGTGCCGAAATTGGTGCGCTATGTAAAATTGGATTCAAATTTTTCATCGGAAATTGAACTTCAAAAATTATTGGAGGAATTAAGTCGAGCGCCCAAGCAAAGACAGGTATTGATGGCTCTGTTTATGTTGTCTTCAAAAACCAAAAAACCGATAAAAGTTTCAGAATTGACTGCTGAAAGTGACGCATCTTCGGCAGTTGTGAAGGCTCTGATAAATAAAGGCATTTTAGAAGAATATTTTATTCAAACCGATAGGGTGGTTTATTCAGGTGAGGCCAATGAAGATTCCAAACATTTAAACGAGCATCAAGAGAAAGCTTTATCCGAAGTCAAATCCGAATTTGAGAACCACCATACAGTGCTGTTGCATGGCGTAACATCCTCAGGAAAAACTGAAATCTATGTAAAGCTGATTGAAGAGGTGTTACAATCCGGAAAACAGGTATTATATATTTTGCCCGAAATTGCATTGACGACCCAATTGGTCAGTCGTTTACAGAATTATTTTGGCGAGAAAGTGGCAGTGTTTCATTCTAGATATTCTTCGCATGAAAGAGTGGAGGCCTGGTACAATGTATTGAACAGCTCCCCGAAAGCACAAATAGTTTTGGGAGCCCGTTCGTCGATATTTTTACCATTCAAAAGTTTGGGATTAATTATTGTTGATGAAGAACATGAACAATCTTTTAAACAATTTGACCCCGCGCCCCGTTATCATGCACGGGATTCGGCCATTGTTTTGGGGAATATGCATAATACCAAAGTGCTTTTAGGATCAGCAACTCCAAGCTTGGAAAGCTATTTTAATGCTCAACAAAATCGATATGGTTTTGTGGAATTAAAATATCGTTATAATGATGTATTGATGCCAGAAATTGAATTAGTGGATATCAAAGACAAGCACAAGAAAAAGTTGATGAAAGGGCATTTTAGTGATAGATTAATTCAGGAAATGACGGAAACCCTTTCCGAAGGGCATCAAATTATTTTGTTTCAAAACCGTCGTGGATTTTCGCCAATTATCGAATGCAATACCTGCGGACATGCACCCCAATGCCCGAATTGTGATGTTAGTTTGACCTATCATCAATACCGCAATCAATTGCGTTGTCATTATTGTGGTTACAACACATCCATGCACACGACTTGCAGTGCTTGCGGCAGCCCAGAACTGGACAACAAGGGTTTCGGAACCGAGCAGATAGAGGAGGAGGTAAAAGTTTTATTTCCCGATTATAAAGTGGCCCGAATGGATTTGGATACTACTAGAGGAAAATACGGTTACGAAAAAATTATTACCGCTTTTGAACAACAAGAAATTGATATATTGGTCGGAACCCAGATGCTGACCAAAGGATTGGATTTCAGAAATGTAAAATTAGTCGGTGTGATGAATGCCGATAATATGCTCAACTTCCCGGATTTTCGTGCTCACGAGCGCAGTTTTCAATTGATTATGCAAGTATCGGGGAGGGCAGGGAGAACGGATAAGCGCGGTAAGGTATTGGTGCAGACTTATAACCCCTATCACAATATCTTACAACAGGTGTCGTCCAATAATTACGAGGCTATGTTCAAGGAACAAATGGACGATCGGTTCAATTATAAATACCCGCCGGTTTATAAACAGATTAAAATAACTTTAAAACATAAAGATTATAATAAGGTAGAAACTGCATCTATCTGGTTGGGGAAATCCTTAAGACAAGTTTTCGCCGATAATGTTTTGGGTCCGGAATCACCACCAATATCCCGAATTCGAAATCAGTTCTATAAAAATATTCTGGTAAAGATTCCTAAAAAACAGTCTTTATCAAAAACAAAAGAAGCTATCATTAAAATTAACAATAGCTTCTTCAGTATAAAAGATTTTAGGGCGGTTAAAATAGTTTTAAATGTCGATAACTTCTAGTTTAAATGTTATTTAACGCATCTACTAATTGTGTCTTCTTATTTCGGCTTAGTGGTATTTCGTAAGCACCAACTTCCACATTTTTACTGTTAAACCTATCAATTTTATCAAGATTAACGATATAAGATTTGTGGATTCTTAAAAATTTGTTTTCTGGCAGTTCCGCTTCAAAAGCTTTCATGGTAGATAATACAACCAAGCTAGTCTCCTCGGTTACCAGTTTAACATAATCACCAAGGGCTTCAATCCATTTGATGTCCTTAATGTATACTTTACGTTTCTTAAGATTGCTCTTTACAAAAATATGCTCACCTTCTTCCTCATGAAAATCCAATGTCAATTTATGTTGTTCTAGAGCTTTCTCAACGGAAGTGTTAAAACGTTCTTTAGTAATTGGCTTGTGCAAGTAATCTGTAGCATCATAGTTGAATGCCTTAAATGCATATTCGGTTTTGCCAGTTACAAAGATAATTTGGGGTTTTTTGTTCAATACGTCTAAAAGTTCAAAACCATTTAGCACTGGCATTTCAATGTCTAAAAAGATTAAGTCTACTTGATGCGTATTTAAACCATTTTTTGTTTCGAGAGCGCTACTGTACTCGGCAATTAAGTTAAGCGAAGGGTGATTTTCGACTAACTTAACTATGGAGAGACGTTGTATCGCTGAATCGTCTACTACTACACAGTTTAAAGTCATAACATTTTATATTATTTCGGTTAAGATATCGACAATAGTACAATAATTTCCGCTAAAAACCAAAAATCATCGGTAAACTGTCAAAATTAACAAAATATTAACATTTGAGGGAGACGAATATTTTGTCCTTAAAAAGAGTTGTAATATACTAAAAAATGATTATTTTTGCAGGCAATTTTTAACAATTTAAAACGATTTTTATGAATCATTATGAAACTGTTTTCATCTTAAATCCCGTTTTATCTGATGACCAGATAAAGGAAACAGTTAAGAAATACGAAGATTTTCTTGTTTCTAACGGAGCTAAGATGATAGCTAAGGAAGATTGGGGGCTTAAAAAATTAGCCTACCCTATCCAGAACAAAAAAAGTGGATTTTACCACTTGTTTGAGTACCAAGTGGCCGGAGAGGCAATTGAAGCTTTAGAGGTTGAGTTTAGACGTGATGAACGTTTCATGCGTTACTTAACTGTGAAACTAGACAAGCACGCAGTGGCTTGGGCCGAAAGAAGAAGAGAAAAACTTAACGTAAAAGCTTAATTATGGCATCTATTGATCAACAAGCAAAAGGAAAGAAAGATGGAGAAATTAGATATTTAACTCCGCTTAATATAGAGACTAACAAACAGAAGAAGTACTGCCGTTTTAAGAAATCTGGTATCAAGTATGTAGATTACAAAGATCCAGACTGGTTATTAGGTTTTGTAAACGAGCAAGGTAAAATTTTACCAAGACGTTTAACAGGTACATCTTTAAAGTACCAACGTAAAGTGTCTGTAGCCATTAAAAGAGCACGTCATTTGGCTTTGATGCCTTATGTAGCAGATTTATTAAAATAAAACAATCATAACAATGGAACTTATATTAAAACAAGACGTTGAGAATTTAGGATTTAAAGACGATGTTGTAACAGTTAAGAACGGTTATGGTAGAAATTATTTAATTCCTCAAGGGCATGCTATTTTGGCTACGCCGTCTGCTAAAAAAGTATTAGCTGAAAACTTAAAGCAAAGAGCCTTTAAAGAGAAGAAAATTGTTGACGATGCCAACAAAACGGCAGAGGCCATCAAGGCATTGGAAATCAAGATTGCTTCAAAAGTTGGTGCTGGCGATAAATTATTCGGTTCTGTGAATAATATCGACGTTGCCGGTGCCTTAGAAAAAGAAGGCCACGAGATTGACAAAAAATTCATCTCTGTTGCCGGTGGAAACGTAAAGCGTTTAGGGCAGTACAATGCGACTATTCGTTTACACAGGGACGTAGTTGTAGAATTACCATTTGAAGTTATAGCGCAGGCCAATTAATTTCAAAATTCTAAATACAGTAAAAACCGTTTAGATACGTTCTGAACGGTTTTTTTGTTGAGAAAAATTTAAATTTGTTCTAATGAAATACAGAAGACTAACCAAAGAACAATTTGAGGAACTGCACCAGGAATTTATCAATTTCTTGGCGACGCAATCCATTACGGCCGACGAGTGGGCTGAACTAAAGAAGAATAAACCGGAAGTGGCGGAAACCGAATTGGACGTTTTTAGCGATCTTGTTTGGGAGGGTGTGCTTAATCAAGCAGAATATTTGGAGCATTTTGCGCCACAGCATATCTATTTGTTCCGATTGGCCGAAGATGAGATGCATGCCATTGTAGTGAACGTCAAAAATGAAGCTGTGGATATCACTACAAAAGAAGGCTATAACTGGCTCCGCGAAAATTTAATGGACGAGCGTGTTGAGTTTTTGCAGGCTGATAAAGATTATTCCGAAGACAAAAATGGTGATAAATTTAAAATGATAGAGCAGGGGGCAGTCATTACAAAAGGGGAATTGTACCGCTATTTTGATGAGTTAATTAACTAGTCTCAACCCTTCCGAATTTTGGTTTTTATGAAACCAAATCCCGATAGCTATCGGGACACCTTTCCTTCAAAAAGGAAGGAGTTTTGACCAGCCGATAATTGAGAATCACTTTGTACTTGTGTGTTGCAATAAGTCAGCAGTAAAAAACTCTCCTCCTTTGTAAGGAGGAGTACCACGAAGTGGGGAGGTGGTTAGAACTCATTTTTTAAGAACCATACTTTTTTCCTCTAAAAACCTGTAAAAACAACTTCATTAATTATTTTTGCACTTTGTCATTCCGCATTGTCCCACTGAGCGCAGTCGAAGTGTGATGCGGAATCAAATAAAAAACAAACTAATCTTAAAAGAGATACCTGCGTTCGCAGGCATTATTATGGCCCAAAAACCAAGCATCCCAAAAGGCACTAGAGATTTTAACCCCGAGCAGGTCGCAAAGCGCAACTATATTTTCAATACCATTCGCAATGCATTTGAAACCTTCGGCTTTCAACCCATTGAAACTCCAAGTTTTGAAAACTCCGAAACCCTAATGGGCAAATATGGCGATGAGGGCGACCGCTTGATTTTTAAGATTTTGAATTCTGGGGATTATTTGTCAAAGGCAAATGCAGAAGCTTACGAAACGAAAGATTCGAATAAACTGACCACGAGTATCTCCGAAAAAGCCTTGCGTTATGACCTCACTGTGCCCTTCGCGCGTTACGTCGTACAACACCAAAATGAGATCGAATTCCCATTTAAGCGCTACCAAATCCAGCCCGTTTGGCGCGCCGATAGGCCCCAAAAGGGACGTTTTAGGGAGTTTTACCAATGCGATGCGGATGTGGTGGGCAGTGGCTCGTTATGGCAGGAAGTGGAGTTTATTCAGTTATATGATAAAGTGTTTTCTAAATTGAATTTGGAAGGGGTGACCATCAAAATCAATAACCGCAAAATACTCTCGGGAATTGCTGAGGTGATTGGTGCATCTGATAAATTGATTGATTTTACCGTAGCTTTGGACAAACTGGACAAAATAGGTGAGGCCAAGGTAAAACAGGAAATGTTGGACAAGGGCATTCCTCAAACGGGTATCGATAAACTGCAACCTTTGTTTTCAATTTCCGGGGATTTTGAATCGCAGATTGCTGATTTGAAAACCATTTTATCCTCTTCTGAAGAAGGCCAAAAAGGGATAGCCGAATTGGAATTCATCAATAACGCTATTTCAGAATTAGGCCTGAATACTGCCAAATTACAATTAGATGTCACCTTGGCCCGTGGTCTTAATTATTATACCGGGGCTATTTTTGAAGTGTCTGCCCCGGAATCCGTAAAAATGGGCTCCATCGGTGGTGGTGGCCGTTATGATGATCTAACGGGTATTTTCGGAATGCCAAATATGAGTGGGGTTGGTATCAGCTTTGGATTGGATCGTATTTATTTGGTTTTGGAAGAATTGGTTTTATTTCCTGAAACGGTTTCAAAAAATGTGGAGGTGCTGTTTATCAACTTTGGTGAAAAAGAAGCGTTATTCAGTTTAAAAGCGATAAAACAGCTACGCGCACAGGACGTCAATGCTGAATTATATCCTGATGATGCAAAAATGAAAAAACAAATGACCTATGCCAATCGGAGAAACATTCCTTTTGTGGTCTTGGTAGGGGAGTCCGAAATAGGAGCAAATCACTACACTTTAAAGAATATGGTATCTGGCTCTCAGGAAAAAGTGTCCTTGGATACTTTAATTTCTACCATAAAAAAGTCCTGAACAAGGTCCAGGACTTGAAATAGCTATCGAAAATTAGATTTGGGGTTTAAGGTGACTAACTCAAATAACTATTGTATCAATACGTTTTTGATGTATCACGGTGCTAATATAGGAAATATTTTTTAAAAATACGACGAAATGCTAAAAAACACGATGAAATACATTATTTTACAATAGTTTAAACATCTCTGTTTTCATCAAATTGCCTAGCTAATTCGTTATCTTGGGCTTCAATGATTCCAACAAAAAAAGAGGTCAACTCAATAATTGAGTTGACCTCTTTTTTGTTAAAGGATTGTTGGTTAGGTTATTACAATTTATTTCTTAACAAACCTTCTGGAATATAGCTTGTCGCCATCCTTCACCCTAATCGAATAGACTCCGGCTTCCAACCTGTCCACCACAATCTTTTTGTCCGTTTTACCTTCCTGAACCAATTGGCCTAAGGCATTCACAATCGTATATTCAAGTTTGGATGAGGTACTCGATTGTCCGCTAGTGTTCGTGAGCTTAATATTCAATACATCGGTCACTGGATTTGGATAAAGCCTAAGCTCGGTTTTAACAATAGCATTGTCCTCGGTGCCAAGAACTTTTTCGACACCGGTCTTTGCGCTACTAGAAGTAGAAAGACCGATGTTGTCAATTGCAATGTCCGCCTGCCAAGTACTGCCGACAATTCTGTTAAATCGCAATTGAACACTATTTCCCGTATAAGCTGTAATATCTACATTTACGGTGAGCCAACTATTGCCTTTATTGCCCGATTCGCTCCATAGAGTTGCCCATGTAATACCATTATCATTACTTGCCTCCAAGGCAATGGTTCCCATATCGCTTGCGCCAAACATATGATAATCAAAACTAAAGGTGGCGGTTGTGCTCGCGCTTAAATCAAAACATGGAGAGTTGAGAATAGCGCTCTTATTGGGGTAACCCACGTTGTTGCCAGAGGCTTCAACGAAGAGGTAATAGGTTCCGGCACTAGCAGATGACGGTCCGGTGTTATTTGAAGGGGTGCCGGAGGCATCGATTGTCCAGTCATTGTCATCTGCACTGGATTGCGTCCATAATCCTAATGTGTTTTCAAAACTTTCAGAGTAAGGGAAAGCGGAAACACCACCCGAGCAACTCGGCAATACAACAACTTCATCAACCAAACTTATGTCGTCAATTGCTATGTCCGCTTGCCAAGTACCGCCAATAAATCGATTAAACCTTAATTGAACGCCGTTGCCAACGTAAGGTGTTAAATCAACAATCGCAGTCAGCCAGCTATTTCCTTTGTTGCCAGATTGGCTCCAAATACTTGTCCAGGTTGCCCCTTCATCAATACTTACTTCTAAGTCAATAGTTCCCATATCGGATGAGCCAAACATATGATACTTAAAGCTGAAAGTAGCTCCGGTAAGGCCTCCTAAATTAAAACATGGGGAATTCAATATAGCCCTTTGGCTCGGGAAATTAGGGGAAGATGCCTCAACATAAATATATTGATTACCCTCAAATGCAGATGACGGCCCCGTATTATTGGATGGCGTTGAATTTGAGTTAAGAGACCAATCTATATCATCATTTGTTCCTTGTGTCCATGCTCCAAAGGAACTTTCAAAACCTTCATTGTAAGGGAAAGATGAAATGCCACCTGTACATCCATTTGGTATATCAATGACATTCACGGTTCTTGTTTCCTGCGTTGCAGGATTTCCTGCAGCATCACTTACATCATAGGTCACAACATAGGTTCCCGCAGTATTGGTGTCGACGGTATCGCCCCCGACAACAATGTTGGCCGTGATGTTGCCGTCAATATCGTCCGTCGCTGTTGCTCCAAGTTCATTATATGTCTCACCAACATTTAAGTCGATGATAGCTGAACCAATCAGAGTAATTATTGGAGCTACTGAATCAGGAATGACGTTAATAATTCTTGTAACCTGGGTTGCTAGGTTTCCAGCATTGTCGCTCACGTCGTAGGTTACCACGTAGGTGCCTGCGGTATTAGTATCTACAGTGTCACCCCCGACAATGATGTTGGCAGTTATGTCCCCATCGATATTATCGGAAGCCGTGGCACCCTGTTCGGTGTAAGTATCGCCCAAGTTCAAGTCGATTGAAGCGGAGCCGATCAGTGTAATCACCGGTGCAGTAGTATCGGGAATCACGTTTACCGTCCGAGTTACCGTTGCGGCAAGGTTGCCAGCGTTATCGCTCACGTCGTAGGCCACCACGTAGGTTCCGGCAGTATTAGTGTCGACAGAATCGCCACCGATAAGAATGTTCGCTGTGATGTCGCCATCGATGTTATCTGTTGCTGTTGCACCTTCTTCTGTATAAGTATCGCCCACATTTAGGTTGACGGTTGCGCTGCCAACAAGCGTAATGACCGGTGCAGTGGTATCCGGAATCACGTTTACGGTTCTTGTTACTGTTGTTGCTGGATTTCCGGAAGCATCGCTCACGTCGTAAATCACTACGTAAGTTCCGCCAGTATTGGTGTCTACCGTATCACCGCCGATAACGATGTTTGCGGTAATATCTCCATCAATGTTGTCGGTTGCCGTTGCACCATCTTCGGTATAAGTATCGCCCACATTCAAATCAATTGATGCCGGACCAATCAGTGTAATTACAGGAGCAGTAGTATCGGGAATCACGTTTACCGTCCGAGTTACCGTTGTGGCAGGGTTGCCGGCGTTATCGTTCACGTCGTACGTCACCACATAGCTACCTGCGGTATTGCTATCAACTATGTCCCCTCCGATAACAATGTTCGCTGTGATGTCGCCATCGATGTTATCTGTTGCTGTTGCACCTTCTTCTGTATAAGTATCACCCACATTTAGGTTGACGGTTGCGCTGCCAACAAGAGTTATGACTGGCGCGGTGGTATCTGGAATCATGTTCACGGTTCTGGTCACTTGTGCTGCCGCATTTCCGGCCGCATCGCTCACATCGTAGGTTATGACATAAGTACCGGCCGTATTAGTATCTACGGTGTCACCCCCGATAAGAATGTTCGCTGTGATGTCCCCATCAATGTTGTCAGTTGCCGTCGCGCCCTGTTCGGTATAGGTGTCGCCAACGTTTAAGTTGACTGTTGCGTTGCCAACAAGCGTAATGACCGGTGCAGTGGTATCCGGAATCACGTTTACGGTTCTTGTTACTGTTGTTGCTGGATTTCCGGCAGCATCGCTCACGTCGTAAGTCACTACGTAAGTTCCGCCAGTATTGGTGTCTACCGTATCACCGCCGATAACGATGTTTGCGGTAATATCTCCATCAATGTTGTCGGTTGCCGTTGCACCATCTTCGGTATAAGTATCGCCCACATTCAAATCAATTGATGCCGGACCAATCAGTGTAATGACTGGGGCCGTGGTATCAGGAATCACGTTTACCGTCCGAGTTACCTGCGTTGCGGGATTTCCTGCTACATCGCTTACGTTGTAGGTTACGATATAGGTACCTGCTGTATTAGTGTCTACGATGTCACCCCCAATAATGATGTTTGCTGTGATATCGCCATCGATATTATCGGAAGCCGTCGCGCCCTGTTCGGTATAGGTATCGCCCACATTCAAATCAATTGATGCTGAACCTATTAGAGTAATGACTGGCGCAGTAGTATCTGGAATCACATTTACTGTTCTTGTTACCTGTGTTGAGGCATTCCCAGATGCATCGCTTACATCATAGGTTACAACATAAGTTCCACCAGTATTTGTATCCACGGTATCGCCTCCGATGACGATGTTTGCGGTGATGTCCCCATCAATGTTATCCGTTGCTGTTGCGCCTTCTTCTGTATAAGTATCGCCCACATTCAAGTTAACCGTTGCATTGCCGATAAGCGTGATAATTGGTGCGATGGTATCTTGCTCGTCAGCGGTCAAATTAATATCATCAATGGCAATATCTGCCTGCCATGTACCGCCAGTAACCCTGTTGAAGCGCAATTGAATGCTCGCGCCTGCATAGGCATCTAAATTAATATTTACGGCTAGCCAAGAATTTCCTTGGTTGCCGGATTGGCTCCAAATACTGGTCCAATTGGCACCATCATCACTACTCAATTCTAAATCAATAGTTCCCATGTCGGAAGAGCCAAACATGTGGTATTGGAAACTGAAATCCGCACCACTGGCTCTCGAAAGGTCAAAGCATGGAGACGTTATAATTGCCCTTTTATTTGGGTAACCTGTGTTGTTGCCTGAAGCTTCAACAAATATATAGCTTGTGCCTTCAACCGCACTTGAAGGTCCTGTGTTGTTGGATGGAGTGTTATTGGAGTTCACCAACCAGTCCAAATCATCCGCACCTGATTGCGTCCAAGTTCCAATGGTACCTTCAAAGCCAAAGGCATAAGGATAGGAGGTAATGCCTCCGGTACATCCTGGAGGTGCATCAATAACGTTAACGGTTCTTGTGACTTGAGTGGCCACATTTCCGGCGGCATCGCTTACATCATAAGTAACTACATATGTCCCCAAAGTATTGGAATCAACAGTATCCCCACCAATTACAATATTTGCCGTAATATCTCCATCAATATTATCTGTTGCAGTAGCCCCTTCTTCGGTATAGGTAGCCCCTATAATTACATCTGCAGGGGAAGATCCATTTAAGGTGATTACTGGTGGTGTTGAATCTACGCCATCAAATGTAGTAACTACAATGTCATCAATAGCAATATCCGCTTGCCAAGTACTTCCAACAAACCTATTGAATCTTAATTGAACACTGCTTCCCACATATGCATTAAGGTTGACATCAACG
Source organism: Hyunsoonleella aquatilis (assembly GCF_014270105.1). Classification (GTDB taxonomy): domain Bacteria; phylum Bacteroidota; class Bacteroidia; order Flavobacteriales; family Flavobacteriaceae; genus Jejuia; species Jejuia aquatilis. Next base: position 84,014 of record NZ_JACNMF010000004.1, on the reverse strand, counting down.
GATAACCAGGTGTCTCCTTGGTTACCTGATTGGCTCCATAAACTGGTCCAATTAGTACCATTGTCATTGCTAACCTCAAGATCGATTGTGCCCATGTCGGATGCACCAAACATATGGTATTTGAAGCTGAAAGTAGCCTGAATCATTCCGGTAAGGTCGAAACAGGGCGAGCTAATTATTGCTCTTTTGTTAGGATAACCGGTGCCTTCAACAGAAGCTTCAACATATATATAGCTGGAGCCTTCTATTGCTCCTGAAGGGCCTGTGCTTTGGGAGGGTGTGGTGTTTGAATTGACTAACCAATTTAAATCGTCTGCCGTGGATTGGGTCCAATCTCCGATAGAGCCTTCGAAGCCTTCATTATAAGGGAAAGAGGCAATCGAAGTGCCCGTGCAGGCCACAAATGCGTTGGTAGTAAAATTAACCGAACTGCTATAGTTTGAAGTGTTTGAAGTACAGCGACTTCTAATTTGAACTTCGTAATCCGTGGATTCTGCTAACCCAGATAAGTCGGTAGTAAGTCCGTTTATATCATTAATTTCTGTCCAGTTGGTATCACTGATTGCTTTGTACCTTATGTCGTATGTTGCGGAGGTTACCTGATCCCAGGTTAAGGTGGCTGTGGTTACGCCAATGTTAGAAACACTCAATCCAACAGGAACTGACAGGACACAAGGAATTTGTACGCCCAATACCCTAAAATCATCAAAAACAAATCCGTCAAAAGAAGTGGTGTAGCTATCTTGTCTATTGGAGCCATCAGTATTGAAATTAAATCTCAAATAAACGGTTGATTGATTAAAATAAGCATTGTTGTTCGTGCCATCAATGATAATCTCTTCCATCACCCATTTATCCTGAGTATCTCCGTCATACAATTGTTCGCCATCAGGCTGAAAATTATTGTTGGTTGTGCTTTTTCCGGAGTAAGTATTGTTTTCGTTTGGGGCTCCAGGTTTGGTATAGGTCCCGCATAGGGGGGTCCATGTTGATCCATTAGTGGAAGCTTCAATCTGTACATAATCAAAACTTCGCTCTAAATCCCATTTGGCATAATACTGAATGATGGTTTCGTTAACACCAGTAGTGGCAATAGTGGAATTAAGCTGAAGCGTCTTGGATTCATTGTTAGCGTATGAGCCAGACGGCGAATCAGTAATGGCCGTTGTTGTTGTACCAGAAAATCCATTGAGGGAGATAGTGCCCCAAGATCCTCCTGCAGCCGTCCAGTTTGAAGTTCCGTCCGTATCTGGGTCATCAACAAACTGAATATTTGGTGTGTAATATTTTTTGATATTTGCTTGATAAATTACTCCGTCATCATTGCTTAAGGCAACATTAAATTCAATAATGTCATTGGCCTGTATAGCATTGTCCAAGCTATATGTTGCGACCACATTCCGCTGTTCTAGCGCAGACATCCCAATCTGGGAGCTTGGGCTACTTATAGAATTTATATTGGCAGAAACAGGTGTAACTGAAAGCGTAAAGTCACTGGCGGTTTGTCCTAAATACTCAATTCCAAAATTTAGATTCCCATTTAAAGCGGTAATATTGGAAGGAGATAAATCAATAAGTTTCGCGTACTTACCGCTAAAATATGCAGCCAGAAAATTACCTCTCATAGCTCTTCTGGCAATATCATCGATGAGCAAGGGATCCGGCCAAAAGCCACTGCCAGTTGAACCAGCTTCAGATCCCGATCCATTCTCTGGCGTCCATGCCATGGCATTTATACCTGCACCGGGGCCACCAGTAGAACCAGCAACGGCAGGACCCATCATCCAGTCATTCATGTTCCCACTGTTTAATGCACTTATTTGGGTGCTTGGACCGTATGCATAACGGTTAAAATGGGTCATATCATGATTGTATTTGGCAAATTCATCTTCTCGTCTGTCCACACCAGCGGCATCTAAAGTTGCTGGATCTACGCCTGCATAGCCATGAAGCATGGCATTTTTAAATGAATGATGGTTCAATACCAGCTTGAAGTCGTGTTGCAAAAAGAAGTCTCTGACGATTTGAGATTCAGGCTCGGAGAAAAACGTAGGGCCTCGATAGGTTTCACTACACGTATTTGTAGAAGACCCACCATTGCCCCAATAGTATCCAAAATTTCTGTTGAGATCGACTCCTTCGGAGGTGGTTCCACAACTTCCATTATAGATGTTCCTGTTTTTTCGCTGTAACCCACCACCATTGGGCAAAATGGATTCGTTATAGGCCAAACCGTCAGAATTAACAATTGGAATAAAGTATAATTCCTGGTTGTTTACTAAATTGGTTATCGCAGGATCCGAACCGTAATTTTCAAGAATATACCACATATAGTACATCAGATTCATCAAACTGGAAAGTTCTCGAGAGTGCGTCATTCCAGTATATAAGGTTTCTGGCTCTCCAGATTCGTCAATATCAGGGTTATCTGAAATTCTTACGTAATAAGTTGTTCTGCCTTCTACAGTAGTTTGATTGGTAGGGGAGGCATCTGTTTTCACTGAAATAATATTGGGGTAAAGCGATCGCATTAAATCAAGCTCTGCCAAGGCTTCTGAAACCGTGAGGCAACCACCCATACTTCCAAGTTTGAAATTTGTAGGTGTGCTCCAGTTAATTTCATCACACCCGTTATATTGGCCAATATTGTCTAGTACCACACTCGAAACACTGCTTTTGCCAAATCCAGCTTTGGATTGGAAGCCTTTTTGAGCTTGAAGCTCTTGCCTGGCCCTGGGAAGGTTTTTTTGGGCGCGGTCCGCATAATAAGTGCTTAAGTCATCTATAAGCACATTGTAAGGTACGCCTAACCTGGAGATTGTGGCTAGTTCGTTTTGCGATAATTCCAATTGCAACTTGCCATCTTTATATATGGCACCACATTGAAGGTCTATTCCTGATTGTGCCATCTGAGAGATGGTGGCACTACTGGGATTGCTAATACTGACACGTTTGTAATTAATTTGTTGTGAAAACGCGAGGGAAAGGTTCAGTAAAATACTGAACAGAAAAAGTATTTTTTTCATAACTAAGGTTGGATATAATAAAGGTTAATTGAGACTTAAATTAATCTTTTTTACTATACCGTAGATAAATTTTATCAACAAATTATTAAAAACTTATATAATTATGGTTTTGCCATAACTAGTGCAAAGAAAGCGCTTACATAAAATGTAAGATATTGAATGACAACGTAATGTGTTTGAAAATTCCGTCTCTTTTAGGAGATTTCTATTGGATTAACATTATAATATAGCTACTTTTTTGGCTATAGTACCATATTCGGTTTCAATTTTTAGAATATAGTTATTTGGGGGGATATGATTGGCGCTAAACTTAAGATGGTTTTTGTTGGTTTTGGTTTCGCGCTGAAACAATGATTGACCAAGAATATTGAACATTTCAACAGATTCGATCATCTGAGAAGAAGGGTTGTTGATGACGATACTGTTCTTTTCATTAGAAAAATAAACCTCTATTTGTTCGCTTTCCAAATGTGTCTGGGCACTTAAGGTCTGAGATTGGGAAAAAACAATTTCAAAACGGTTGAGGTATTCTCCTGTGGACAAAAAGATTTCGTATTTCCACTGGGTTAGGTCATGATAAGTATTCAATTCTTTATCATGAAGATAAATTATAAAATCGTTTGGTGTATTTTCCAACTCGTCAATAGAAATGCTATTGAAACCGTCCATATCAGTATGGATACCCAACGGAAACACTGTTTCTTCATTGATTTCATTCGTACCTTGGATGGTGTGCTTTTGATTTTGGATCATCCAATACATATCGTCAATCTGGGTGTCGATGTACTTGGAGTCATAGCCCCAATCTATTGCAGGGGTTGCATCCTCGTCAATAGTGAGGAGCAATTGTCTTCTTAGGGTATTTGGCGAGGTAAACCCAAGTCTTATTTTTGTTCTGGGGTCTTCTGCTTCCTCTTCAACCAGTTTTTGAAATTTCTTGTTTGTTGTAGAGGACTCTTGCGGCTGATGATATAAAACTCTCTGATTGTTATTAAACATAATTTTGCCGTTAGAAGTCGCCGTAAGATAAAATCCTTGACCTACAGGGATAAACCTTCCAGGGATTTCGTTGGGTGTGCCCCCTGTTGATATTTCAGGGCTGTCTGAACCTTTTGAAGCGGCAGGCACTCCTCCGGAAAGAGAGAATGTGGCATAGCCTCCCTGATAATTATCCGCAATGTGGGAGTTGCCTCCCCAATGTTTCCAAAAATATAAAGTACCGTTGGTCATGCTTGCATCTGTTTCCAAATTTTTATTATCCTTTAAAAACTGTATGGCATCGATGGCGGATGGATAGGGATTGCCCACTAGGTAATCGCTACCGGCGGTAACATTGATTTCAATTGTTCCGTTATTTGGTTTGCCTTGAAGTGTATATTTTTGCACGTCTGAAATAGTACCCGTTCCTGGGCCTTTCATTGTGAAACCTTCGCCCACCATTATTTCTCCAGAACTTCTTACCTGTTGCCACGTGGCAGTAGTATTTCCTGAATTATTGGAGAATTTCCAAATCCAGTAATCCGCTATTCCCAGAGGTACCGCAACACCGTCATAACCACTTTCCAAAAAATTAACATCGGCAAAAATGTCTTTTACTGTAAAACTGTTATTGTTAGTGCTATTACTTTGCCTTCCAACAGGAGATGCCCAATAATTATAGGTGTATTTGTCCGCCGTGCCTTCAAGTTCTTTTTCCAATACGCCAGAACTCAAAGGATCCAGCAAACTTTCCGAAGCTTGTATGAGTTGAGAATCTCCTTCTAGGCTTAGGGTGCCATCTAATCTAAGATAACTGGTGTTGAATAAGCCCGAATCATTTTTAACAGATAGCGAAGCGCCTGAATCGACGATAAGCCCCAAGATTGTGGCATTTTCGTTGATGTCTAAGTTTCCTTTTACCTGTAAAATAGCATATTCGGGAAAGCCTCTATATGCATCCCACACATCTCCTTGCAACCAATTTTCAGGGTTCTTCCAATCGCCTGTGGCGGTCTCTTTTGAGACGAAGGGTAGGGGTGCGTCAAAATCCTGATAGGTTTCTTCCATGTTGTGCAATAGCCCGTGTTCGGAATAATTAGATTTGTCAGCAGTATAGCCAGTGTCCAAAATTTCCATTGTATAATAGAGCAACAAATCCTTCCAAGATAGTCCTTCAATAGTATTATGGGCAATAGCACCTGTGATACTTTCATTTTTGGATTCTATTTTTTGAAAGATTTGAGCTTGTAATTGAGCTTCCGCTAGAGCCTTGTTGTAAACTCTTATTTCATTTATTGAGCCATCAAAATAGTTGTCTTTTGAAACTGAATTTCTACCTATTTCAAAATCGAATGCACTCCATTCACTTGAATTACTGAGCGTTGTATTTGCGACATCCGAATTTGTATGTTCCCATTCTTTTTCACCATTGATAAAAAGTGAAATATTTCCATTAATACCATCGTAAATCAACGCCACATGATACCAAATGTTCTCGTCCAAAACCATCGATTCCAAAGCAGGAGATGCAATGTCCCCTCTCGAATCGGTTTTTAAGGATGCTCGTAGGCTGTTATTACTATCGACAAAAAGCATACAGTTGGGCTGTCCCATAATGGTGTAATCACCGGTATAATCGTCCAATTTAATCCAGGACATCAATGTTGCTTGTTGTTGGCCACCTAAAAAAGAGGATCTACTAACATAATCATCAGTACCGTCAAAATCCAAGGTTTGCGGTTTGCAAAAACTGAAATTTCCAATCCCGGTGGCATGCAAGCTCTCAGGGTTGCAGGTATTGCAATCCTCCCAAAGTATAGTAATGCTTGTGATATAATTGGAGTCAGCAAAATTTACCCCCAGCATGGGATTTTCACCTGCCGATAAATTTGCCACAGCATTTACAATTCCGGTAGTTTCATCAACTGTATATGGAGGTTGAGCTGAAGTGTTAAATTTTGGGTAGATGTCGTTTCCATTAACGTCCTTTCCTTTAATGGTATATTTATCTCCTTTCCCCAGGGAAACATTAATGTGATGTATGTCAAAGGATAGGGCGTAAATAGGCTGGCTAAATGTAATAGTGCAAGTTATGCCCTCCCCAGAAAAACCGTTTGTTAATAAATCAATGCCTTTATAAAGATAGCTGGATTGAGTTCCTATTTTAGGGGTCTGTCCAGACCAAAATCCTAGCGTGCTGGTTTCACCTGTAAATTCTATTTTGATGTCTATCCCAGAATCGTCAACATTCGAATACGTATTTGAAAGTGTTCCCGGTCTCCAATATGCATCTTCGCTTGCCGAACTTGTCGTCCAATTTAAATTGAAGTTTTGTCCACACTCCGGAGTGGGGTGCAACTGCGCTTGCAATGTATTGCAAAAAAGGAGAGAGAAAGCCAATATTACAGCAATTGCAATGTTCTTCATAAGTAGGATTTTGGCAGGTTAGTTAAAAAATAGTTTTGGTGCCGACAATATAGGAAACCGATTGATTTTACTTTTATATATTCGATAAAGAGATTATATGCACGACAAAATATGTTTTTAAAATATACCCCAAATCTAGGTTTGGGGTATATCAGTTGGTCTTAATTCTAATTTAAGTCTCTATGAATTTTTGCTTCTCGTTGGCAATTAATCAATCAAAACTTTGTTGGTAATAGTACCATTTTCTGATGCCACAGAAATAACGTAAACACCCTTGTGAATCTGTCTTGTTTTAAATTCAAGGTAAGACTCGTCCATTTTGTCAGGTTGAGCCCTGAATACAGATTGACCAAGAATATTGAACATTTCCACAGTTTCAATATCAGTATGTTTTGGGTTATTTACTATAATACTTTCTTTTTCATTTGAAAAATAAACTTGCAGATTTAAATCTTCTACATCGTCAGTACTCAATGAAACATTACTTTGGAAAGTAATTTCAAAGCGTGAATTATACTCGCCTGGGCTTAACACTATGCTGAAGTCACTTTCTTTCAAATTATGATAGGTATCCAATTCTATATCGTGTACAAAAATGTCTTTACTAGCACTAATGTTTTCCAGGTTTTCAATTCTTATTGTGGCTAAGCCTTCTCTGTCTATTCTAACGCCAAAAGGGATAAATTGGTCCTCATCAAAGTTATCTAAAGCTTGGATTACCAGTTTGGAATTGTCCATGGTCCAGTACATATCCTCCCTATTATCCTCGTTTAAAAAGGCGTCGTAGCCGATATCAAAGGCTGTTGAGGCATTGTTATCCACGCCAACCAATAATTGACGGTGATAACCACCTGGCGAATCGAACATTAATCTAATTTTTTCTCTGGTATCCTCAGGCTGTGCCTTAGCAGCTGATTTAGATTTTCCCTTTTTAAAATGTGCCGAGCCTGTGTTGGAGCCTGAAACAAATTCCTTTTGGTAAGCTCTTTGGCTATTTCTAAACAGGAGGTTTCCGCCAACAATGGGCTGTGTGAGCCCGGCGATGCCTCCATCATCTACAGCGGATACGAAGAAACCTTGTCCAACTGCAATATATCTTTCGGGTAGTGTGGTTCCTGAAACATAAGTCGCATTAATTCTTGCATCCGTTGAAACGGCAACAGTGCCGCCCAAAAGCGTATAAACTGCATATCCACCTTGGTATTCAGCTAAAATATGGCTATTTACAGCAAAGTGATCCCAAAAATACAATGCGCCATTAATCACATTTGTGGTATTAGTTCCGCCATCTGTAGCGCTAATGTTGTCCAAAATGAATTGGTTGGCATCTAATGCTGAAGGGTAGGGGTTCCCGACTAAATATTCGTTATCTACAGTGATTGACAAACTGAAATCACCATTATTTGGTTGACCTTGAAAGATGTAGTTTTGGTCTGCGGTTAGCGTTCCTGGGCCTTTCATGGTGAAGCCTTCGCCTACTGACAAGGACCCTGTACTTCTAACATGTTGCCACTCGCTATATACATCATTTGGTCTGTTGGCGTATTTCCAAATCCAATAATCGGCGTTTTGAACCGGAGAACTTGTGCCATTATATCCGGAGGTAAGAAATCCAATATTGTTGAAAACATCAGTTACGTCATAGCTAGCATTACTTGTAGTAGATACTGGCGAAGACCAATAGTTATACAAATAGGTATTGGAATACCCTTGTTGGTCCCTTTCCAGGGTACCTGTACTTGCAGTATCAAAATCACTTTGATCCGTCTGTACTAATTGGGATTCTCCTTCTAAATCTAGCGTACCATCAATTCTTAAGTAATGCGTTACGGTCAGTCCAATACCAGTGTTTCCTACGGTATCTCCGTTTACTTGTAAATCACCACTATTAACAATCAAACCTTGAACGATACAATCTCGCGATCTGGCGGCTGTTGGGGACGAACCAAGATAGGTATCGTGGTTAATTTCCACAATATTCCAATCAATAGGGGTAACGCCATCAACAATAGAAAGTGAATTTGGTAAATTTTGATCCGCATTATTTAGCCAAGTTCCGGCAGCGTCCCATGATCCGGCCGCCTCAGTTTCATAAGGAAGTGGAGCAGTTTGGCGGTCCACAGTATTTAGGTTTCTTAGTGCGCCTTGGATATTGTTTCCTGAGATGTCATTTGTATTTGTATACGTATATACAGACATTGGGTAATACCCCGCAAGGTCGGTCCACGGCACCGCACTGATTTCACACTTCGAAATAGTCGTAGGAATCACATCTCCGTATTGAAGAGCAAGTGTTGCGTCATCCATAATTTCTTGGTTCATTACGTACCTTAGTTGGTCCACTGTTAAAGCGGTATCCCATACCCTAACTTCATCAATGTTACCCGCGAAATAATCAGTTGTATTTGGATCATATCCATCTGCCGCAGCAATTAAGAACTTTCGTGAAGTTGCTGTTGGTGCCGGCCATGAGGATGCACTAGTGTCCGCTACACCATCAATGTACAATGTAGCTGTACCACTATTATATATTACTGCAACATGGTGCCATTTGCTCTCGGGAATAGCTACAGAAGAGGTTAGGGTAGCCGCCCCGCCATTAATAGCGAATGACAATCTGCCTGAGCCGTCAATTCTTAAGTCGTAGCCTTCAGTAAAGGCGTTATCTCTTTTTGAAACAATTGAAGCATTTATAGCACCTACATCTCTTTTTATCCATGCAGAAATAGTAAAGTTGGATGTATTTAGGTCTAAGTTGTCATCCATATCAACATAATCCGAAGCACCGTCAAAATAAACAGAGCGTTCAACAATGACCTGAGGCGCATAACCGAAGGTTATATACTTTGTGCCATTGAAATCATAGTCGGTTTCAAGGTTGCCACTGCCGTCTGGCACCATTACCCTGTAATCTGCTGTAGGGTCAAATATGTTTGTATCGGAAATAAACATCAGATAACTTCCTGGAGGAGAAATATTTCTAATGGCATTTTGAGGCAATTTTACTTTACAAGAAGGAATATCCCCGCCAATTTCAACCACTTTCCAAATGCGTTGCATCCCGTCAAATGTCACTGGCGTTGAAAGACCTGCAATGCCTGCACTCATATCAACATTTACAGTAAATGGAGCACTGGTGATATCCGCACCATTATTACCCCAAACCAAGAATTGTCTGTCGGTAAATGTTGTGGTATTGGTTGTAATATTATCATTATTGGTATCATAGACATCTGTAAGTCCTATCGTTAAGAATCCGCTGGTTAACGTTGGGCCATAGGCATCCGTGCCGTCTGATTCAACATTCTGGCTTTTGGATTGCTTCTGGTTGAGTTCGGATGCGTCATCCCTACCAATGCCCGCTATATCATAATTATAACCAGTATTGGCGCTTGTATCCCAAATCACATTGCCTTGAGAATCGATATAGTCCACATCATTCTGCCTGTAATCCGTTAAGGTTGAAGTGGCGCGCTGTAAAGTGATACCATATTTTATGCCTAAATAACTTTGAATTTTCTGTTGATTCAAGGCAGAATTAGGAGCTTTATAAGAAATAACTTCACCCAACATACCATTGAGTTGAGAGGTAGTTCTACCTGCAATTCCACTTCGGCCAGTTCCTATTAGGAAGGACAAGTTGTCAAATTCGTAATAGTTTAGCGGCGTACCTGTTCCTGATGTTCCTGTTGTACCGGTAGTGTTATCAATTTGTTTACCGTTTTTATATATTTCTTTTGAAGTTCTTGCGCCATTGGCCTTAACGTTCAAAATCATAACATGATCAAAAGTGTCGCTTGAAGATGTAAATGCTCTACCGTATGAGTCCACACCTGGTGTACTACTGGTATTGGCATAGGCACCCATATTATGTGCTATCACTTCATTTACATACCTTCCTGTAGCACTACCAAATGATAATCCTGTGGGGTCCTCATGATAGTTGGCATCGTCGGAACGCCCACCAATAGAAAATTGTCTCCCCGGAGAAAAGGTACCTGTTTGTGTATCCACCACGTCATCACTTTTTACCACAACAAAGTAATCCTGGGAATGGAATCCTCCTTTACCGTTCATGTATTCGGTATTGTTGTTGTCAAAATCTGCGATTGGGTTAAAGTTGATATTTCGAGTGGCATTATCTCTGTAAATTGGTGCCAAAGTACTTGCGGCATTGGCATCTTCTTTGTCTAGGCTTGTATCATAAGCTTGGTCTTCCCAGCTGGTTAAAGCTGTGCCGTCTGATACTGAAATACCTTCATTGGCTTTTAACCACAGGCGTAGATTGGACGTGACATCTGCTGGCGCAACTGTTGCGTCGTTGAGCACTGTTGACGGATCCGCTTCTATCTTGAAATTATCAAATGCGACACCAACATCTGTACTAGAGCCATCACTTGAAAATTCTATTCTGAACCTCACATTGCTCTGGTTGGCAAAGGTGAGATCATCCAAATCCAAGGTAGCATTTTGAAAATGATTGTAAGCTCCTGAAAATGTTGGAGCAGAAGGTTTACTATCTCCGTTCCAGCCATCAGTGCCCAAAGCAGATGCATTATCTTCGTACCAGTTTGTGCCTGAGCCGGAAGCACCAAGAAGGGTGAATGGCCCGCCAGAGACTGAGTATAAAATTCGCATTCCATCAACATTGTCTTCGGTGTCGTATTCCAAATCTAAACTAAGCCTCAGGTTTTCTAAACCTGTAAAATCATATACGGGACTTTCAACAACAATATTGGTATTATTTACATAGCTATTGTAGCTGTTATTTCTCCAGAAACCACCCTCTGCAATTTCAAGAGTCACAGAAACTGGGTAGGCTGATGTCCAAACCCAACTATCATTTGTTGAGGTTATGATGGTCCACCCGCCGTTAGAAGCATCAAAACTTTCATAATACGCTGTATACTGTGGAGGTCCGTCTACACCGGTACCTTGAATATCGAAATTATATGGATTTTCGTCACTATCATCATTTGCTATGGTTATAGTGGCTGTTCTAAGTCCAGCTGCGCCGGGGTCAAAGGTGATTACAAATGTGGTTGAATTTCCAGGCGCAATAGTGCTTGATGGTATTGTGGTTACCGTAAAGTCGGCGGCATTGGTTCCTGTAATCGTAATATATGGCGAAATACCAACTAGATTTAAATCTAAAAGACCAGTATTGTTAATGGTAAAAGTATGGCCAAGTGTTGCGCCAACTGTATTTACATTTCCAAAGTCTGTATTATCCGCTACAATAGGTGTCACATCTCCGTCGGGGATTACAGTTCCGTTGCCCTCAATTTCTATTTCTGGACTTGGTACAACACCCGTTCCCTGAATGTCAAAAGTGTATGGGTTTTCATCGCTATCATCATTTGCAATAGAAACTGTAGCTGTCCTTAGCCCTAAAGCACTAGGGTCAAAAGTTATGGTGAACGTTGTGCTTCCAGTTGCACTTATTGGTGTTGATGGTGTTGCTGTAACGGTAAAATCTGCCGCGTGGGTACCCGTAATTGATATATAGGGGGAAGCACCGGTTAAATTAAGGTCAGCTGTGCCAGAATTCTCAATAGTAAATATATTGGCATCTGTTCCAGTCGCTACATCTACATCACCAAAATCAGTATCGTCGGTTGTGGATGGCGTAGTATCTCCGTCGCTTATCGATGTAGCATTTCCAACAATATTGATTTCGGGTTCAGGAGTTACATCTGCAAGTGCAAGGTCATCTACTGCAATGTCACTTTGATAATTGCTACCCGTGATGCCTTGTATTCTTAATTTGATGGTTTGTCCGATGTACGCGGCAAGGTTGATGGTAACAGAAATCCATGCATCGCCATTGGCAGTTTGTACCTGGCCGGTTTGAGTCCAAAGGTTTGTGCCATAGGTAGCACCTCCATCGGTGCTTACATCTATATTAAGGGTGCCCATATCGGCTCCATACATATGGTAGCTAAACGAGAATTCTGGATTAGCCACCCCCGTAAGGTCAAAACATGGGCTAAATAGATTGCTTGTATTATTAAAATTCGAAGAAGCTTCAGTATAAATATAGTAGGTGCCACCACCGGCAGCATTAGGGCCGGTTCCTGTGGAGCCCGTTCCTCCACTGTTTACAGTCCAGTTAAAATCATCGGCAGTATCTTGGATCCATGCACCGACTGTATTGGATTCAAAGTCTTCGGTATATGGGAAACTACTAACTGTTGAACTGCAAGGGTCAACTCCTGTGCCTTGAATATCAAAGGTATACGGATTTTCATCACTGTCGTCATTGGCAATGGTTATGGTAGCAGTTCTAATACCTGTGGCACTAGGGTCAAAGGTTATATCGAACGTGGTGGATCCGGCAATAGCCACTGGAGTGCTTGGATTTGCTGTTATTGAAAAATCTGCTGCATGGGTGCCTGATATTGTAACATATGGAGAAGTACCCGTTAGGTTTAAAGCTAAGTCTCCTGTGTTATTAATAGTAAAAGTATGGGTGTCGGTTGTTGTTCCTAAAGCAGTATTCACATTACCAAAGTCTGTATCGTCAGCAGTTGATGGCGTTGTGTCACCATCGTTTATAACTGTGCCATTACCTACGATTTCTATTTCAGGGCTGGGTGTTGTTCCCGTACCTTGAATGCTAAATGTATAAGGGTTTTCATTTGAATCATCATTTGCAATGCTTACTGATGCCGTTCTTAAGCCTAAAGCACTTGGGTTAAATGTAATGGTAAATGTAGTACTACCACTAGCGGCTATTGTGCTGGCAGGGGTAGCTGTCACTGTAAAATCGGCAGCGTGCGCCCCGGTTATACTAACCAAAGGTCCACCAGTAAGGTTAAGTGCTGCGGTTCCTAAGTTTTGAATGGTAAAGGTATTGGCATTCGTTCCTATTGTGATATCAACGTTGCCAAAGTCAGTATCATCGCTTACATCTGGAGTTGTGTCTCCATCGGCAATATTGGTCGCATTTCCCTGAATGTTGATTTCTGGAAAACTTCCTAGTGTAGCAGTCATCCCAACATTATCAATTGCGATATCTCCATCCCAACTCGCTCCTCTAACACCCCTAAATCTAATTTTTACGGTTTGGCCAACATAGGCTGCCAAATTTAAATTAACTTGATTATACGCTTGTCCATTTGATGTTTGGACTTGTCCTGTTTGAGACCATAATAAATTTGGGTAGGTACTACCGTTATCCGTGCTAAGTTCAACATGTAGAGAGCCGATGCTACCACCAAACATATGATACCAAAATGAGAAATTAGCTGCAATTGCACTTGTTAGATTAAAGCAGGGGCTTTCAAAGTTTGCTGTGTCCCCCGAAATTCTTGGAGAAGAGGTTTCAATATACATATACCACGTATCGCCTTGGCCAGTTGATGGTCCAGTGCCTGTAGAAGGTGTTCCTCCTGAGTCTCTAGACCAATCAAAGTTATCCCCTGTATCTTGTGTCCAGCCACCAACTCCAGTCTCAAAATTTTCTGAATAGGGAAATGTACTAATAGTGGACCCACATGTTTGTGAAAATCCATTAAATGAGAGCAATACACCTGATATAAGTATACCGACCCTTATTAAAAAAGTAATTTTTTTCATAAGAGGTTAAATTTAGCTTGGGACTAATTATTTAAGCACCAAATGTAGCGGATAACTCTATGAAATACAAAAATAATCGATGAAATGCAGTATTGGTAAATTAATTAGTTGATTATTAATGATTTATATTTTCGGGGTGGATAATAAAAAAGGGTGGATTTTATACAAATCCACCCTTTTTCAAAATCTCTTTTAAAATTAGAATTTCACTAATTTTCTTCTAAAGCTTTGTCCTGTTTTGATATTGGTAACTTTCACCAAATAGGTTGCTTGTTCCAGTTTGTTCAAGTCAACGACATCAATTTTGCCATTTCTACTGGTATACCTTCTCTCTATAACTTTTCTTCCATTTACATCAAATAGTTGAATGCTGAAGTCGCTATTGTTAAAGCTCAAAGGCACAGAAATACTTATGTTATCGGCAAACGGATTTGGAGTCATAGATATATCGGTAAGTTCTAATGTTTCTTCATCGGTTAATGTAGTTTGGTCGAAACCATCACAGTCTTGGTCAATACCATCATCTGTTATTTCTGGGGCACCAGGGTAAATGGTATTATCCCCGTCATCACAATCTGTATTGTCAGTGGAATACCCTGCAGGTGCCGTGGTCTCACACAAATCCACCGTTACTGTAGATCCGAAGCCATCACCATCATTGTCTTCGTAATAAGTAATCGGGCTGTTGATGGATCCGTTCGAGTCGTCACAGTCTGTATTGTTGTCACTATATCCGGCAGGGGCCGTTGACTCACAAAGCATTGCCGTAGTGGTCGATCCGAAACCGTCACCGTCCGCATCCACATAATAAAGTTGTGGCGTGTTCACGGTACCATCGGTATCGTCACAGTCTGTATTGTTGTCGCTATATCCGGCAGGGGCCGTTGACTCACAGAGCATAGCCGTAGTGGTCGATCCGAAACCGTCACCGTCCGCATCCACATAATAAAGTTGTGGCGTATTCACGGTACCATCGGTATCGTCACAGTCTGTATTGTTGTCGCTATATCCGGCAGGTGCGGAGGATTCGCAAAGCATTGCCGTAGTGGTCGATCCGAATCCGTCACCGTCAGCATCTACATAGTATTGTTGAGGCGTATTCACGGTACCATCGGTATCGTCACAGTCTGTATTGTTGTCGCTATATCCGGCAGGTGCTGTTGATTCACAAAGCATCGCCGTGGTAGTCGACCCGAATCCGTCACCGTCAGCATCAACGTAATAAAGTTGAGGTGTGTTCACGGAACCATCGGTATCGTCACAATCGGTGTTGTTCGTTGCATATCCGGCAGGTGCTGTTGATTCACAGAGCATCGCCGTAGTAGTCGACCCGAATCCGTCACCGTCAGCATCAACGTAATAAAGTTGAGGCGTGTTCACGGTACCATCGGTATCGTCACAATCGGTGTTGTTCGTTGCATATCCGGCAGGTGCTGTTGATTCACAGAGCATCGCCGTAGTAGTCGACCCGAATCCGTCACCGTCAGCATCTACATAGTATTGTTGAGGTGTGTTCACGGAACCATCGGTATCGTCACAATCGGTGTTGTTGTCACTATATCCGGCAGGTGCTGTTGATTCACAGAGCATCGCCGTAGTAGTCGACCCGAATCCGTCACCGTCCGCATCCACGTAGTATTGCTGTGGCGTGTTCACGGTACCGTCGGTATCGTCGCAATCGGTGTTGTTGTCACTATATCCGGCAGGTGCTGTTGATTCACAAAGCATTGCCGTGGTAGTCGATCCGAATCCGTCGCCGTCCGCATCCACATAGTATTGCTGTGGTGTATTCACGGTACCATCGGTATCGTCACAGTCTGTATTGTTGTCGCTATATCCGGCAGGTGCTGTTGATTCACAGAGCATCGCCGTAGTAGTTGAACCAAATCCGTCACCGTCAGCATCTACATAGTATTGTTGAGGCGTGTTCACGGTACCGTCGGTATCGTCACAATCGGTGTTGTTGTCGCTATATCCGGCAGGTGCTGTTGATTCACAGAGCATCGCCGTGGTCGTTGAACCAAAGCCGTCACCGTCAGCATCAACGTAATAAAGTTGAGGCGTGTTCACGGTACCATCGGTATCATCACAATCGGTGTTGTTGTCGCTATATCCGGCAGGCGCTGTTGATTCACAAAGCATCGCCGTAGTGGTCGATCCGAATCCGTCACCGTCCGCATCCACGTAGTATTGCTGAGGCGTGTTCACGGTACCATCGGTATCGTCACAATCACCAGATGTTGCTGTTAGTTCGGTTGCTGTATAATAATTTGTTGGACGCTCACAAACAGTGGTTGAGGTACCTTCGCTATACCCATCGCCGTCAGCATCTAAATACCAGGTCTGCCCTGGGAACTCGTTTGGATCGCCATCATCACAATCTGTATTGTCTGCTACATAACCTGCCGGTTGCGAGCCTGCAACCTGACTTACGCTTGGATCTCCAAAACCATCAGAGTCTGTATCTGCATACCAGGTTGTTGATGAAATAACATCTGCAGAAACATTAATATCGTCTATAGAGATATCACTCCTAAAACCTGAACCAGTTTCACCAAAGAAACGAATCTTAATAGTTTGCCCGTCATAAGCAGATAAATCAATAGTAGCTGGTTCCCATGGATCACTATTTCCAGAAGTCTGAGACGAAGGTGAGCCCAACTGGGTAAAAACGGTAACGTTGGAGGATTGAAAATTATCAGTACTAACAATTACGTAAAGATCTCCCATGGTAGAACCAAACATATGGTATTGGAAAGTCAATTGAGCATTTTCATAACCTGTAAAATTAAGGCATGGACTGGTTAAAAGTGCATCCATATCAGGATAGCCGGTTCCATTCCCAGAAGACTCCGTATAGGCATAGAAACTACCATCTACCGCTCCAGAAGGCCCGGTAACATCAGGAGATGTATTAGATGGTGTTAATCCAGAGATTCTTGTCCAATCAATATCATCGCTGGACTCTTGGACCCATAGGCCAAAACCACTTTCAAAGCTTTCAGCATAGGGGAATGCACTTACGACGTCATCACATGCTGAAGTTGTAAATACCGTTGAAGCTGTATACGCACTATTTGTTGAAGCAGTACACACCGTTCTCACTTGAACCTCGTATTCGGTTGCGGCCACAAGATTAGGAATATTGTAAAAATTTAAAGCTCTATCGCTGATATTTGTCCAAGTCGATGTGCCCGTTTCCCTAAATCTTAAATCATAATCGGAGCCCACAATCTCGTCCCAATTTATGGTGGCACTAGATGACGTAACATCATCTGCGGTCACGTTTGTTGGAGCCGTACAGGCTAATGTTGTAAAGTTTACGGTTGACGAATAAGATGAAGAGGAAGAGCTACAATCCGTTCTTACCTGAACGTCATACGTAGTATTTGGGTCTAGGTTGGGTATATTGTATGCATTGTCATCAAGATTGGAAACCGTAGTCCATGGGGATGTGCCATTTTCCCTATACCTAACATCGAAGGTTGCGCCGTCAATATCATCCCAAGTAATGTTAGCACTATCAATGAAAAGTTCAGAAGCCGTAATATTACTTGGAGCTACGCAGCCCAATGTAGTGAATAGTACAGAGGTACTGTAGGACGAATTACCACTACCAGGGCAACCCGTTCTCACTTGTACTTCGTATGTTGTAGCCTCGCTTAACCCTGAGATATTGTAAACAGGTTGATCTAAAACCAAGCTGGTACTTGAGGTAGAAGTCCAAGTTGAAGTTCCATTCTCTCTGTATCTTACATCATATGTAGCATCTGGGATATCGTCCCAATGTATTCTTACTGTAGAAAGCCCAATATCCGATGCTGTTATGTTGCTCGGAGGGTCACAAGCCAATGTTGAAAAATTAAATGTAGCACTATAGGCAGAATTTGTACTTGTGCCACATTGACTTCTTATTTCAACATCGTATGTCGTGCCGGGAGTTAAACCACTAAGTGCGTTGCTGTTGGTGTTAAAATCTGATACATTCGCCCATGTTGAAGTACCGTTAACTCTATATCTTAAATCATAGGTGTTGTTGAATACTTCGTCCCAATTAACAGTAGCTGCATCCGTTGTTATGTTCGATGCCGCGATGTTTGTAGGTACAGCGGTAGAACATCCAATGCCGATAACCTTAAAATCATCAAAGGTAAATCCTTCAAAATTTGCATTGATGTAAGAATCTTGTCGGTTTGAGGAATCGGTATGGAATACAAACCGAATAAATACGGAGCTATCCCCTAGGAATGCCGAATTTGTGGATGCATCAATAACTATTTCTTCCATACTCCATTTGTCTTGGGTATCTCCATCATACAATTGCTCACCATCAGGTTGGAAGTTTATATTTGTAGTACTCTTTTGAGAGTAGCGTGATCCGGTTTGGGAATCCTGATCTTCCGAACCAGGCTTGGTCAATCTTCCGCATAATGGAGTCCAGCCTGTGGAACCGTTTGCCGATGCCTCGATTTGAACATAGTCAAAGCTGCGCTCTAAATCCCACTTTCCGTAGAATTGAATCACTGCAGATTGAATGCCACTGAAGTTTAGGGTCCCATTATATTGCAACGTTTGGTTGTTAAGATTGTTAGAATAGGGAATAGAAGCGTTAGATCTGATTGCGGAGGCGTCATTGAAGCCATCTGTTACTGAAGACCACGATCCAGAACTGGTCCAATTACTGAAATTTGTTGGATCTAATGTCGATAATATTGTAGGTGTATATATTTTGGTAATGATAGTTTCATACAAAACATTATCGGAGGCGTAATCATTTGTAAGTACAACTTTAAATTGAATTTCGTCATTTGCCGCAATACCCCCGTCCAAAGTATAGCTGATATCCACAGTTTTTTGGGCTAAAATTTCAGAAGATGTGAAATTTTGGCTGGCACTTGCTGTGTTTATTGTAATATTGGGTGTAACGGCCGTAACGGTTACCGTAAAATTATTTGTATCTGGTGTTGTATCGTTACCATTTTGACCCAAGTTTTCAATGCCAAAGGTTAAGTTTCCAGATGTGCTAGTTATATCTGATTGGTTTAGGTCATGAAGCTTTGCATATTTCCCACTGAAATAAGCTGCCAAAAAATTAGCACGCATTGCGCGTTGGGCAATGGGCAAATAATTAGTTGGGTCTGGCCAAAACCCCCCATAAGTACCACCAGTGCCTTCTGAGCCGGCCCCATTTTCGGGTGTCCAAGATAAGGTGTGCTTTCCTGATCCTATGCCAGTTGGTGTACCATTGGCGCTAACGCCAGCGGGGCCACCTAGCATCCAGTCGTTCATATTACCACTGTTCAAACTGCTGATAGATGTACTTGGTCCGTAACCATAACGATTATAGAATGTCATGTCATGGTTGTACTTTGAGTATTCGTCCGGCCTTGGATTGTCTATATTTGTTCCTGCGTAGCCGTGAAGCATCACATTTTTAAATGAGTGGTGGTTTAGTGCTAATTTAAAATCATGCTGCATGAAGAAATCACGCATAATCTGTGTTTCATTCTCAGAAAATGGTCCTGAACCAGCATAAGTCGAACTACATGAGTTAGTAGTAGAAGCACCTCCATTACCCCAATAGTATGCAGAGTTTCTATTTAAATCGATGCCTTCATCGTAGGTGCCACATCCACCACTGGTATTTCTGTTTTTTCTTTGACCGCCACCTCCATTTGGGGCTACGGTTTCATTATAAACAAAACCATCTGGGTTAAAGACAGGGATAAAATACATCGCATGATTATTCACCAAGTTTTTAATGGCATCATCAGATTCATAATTTTCTAATAAGTACCACATATAGTAAAGCAACTGCATAATGGAAGCTGCTTCACGCGAATGAATTAAAGATTGGTAAAGTGTTTCTGGTTCGGCAGGCTCATCCATCTCCGGGTTGTCGGATATGCGAACAAACCACACTGTCCTGCCTTCAACCGTTAATTGATTAGTTGGTGACGCATTTTTTCTTGTAGAAATAAGATTTGGATATAACCTTTTCATGTCATCCAGCTCCTGTAAAACCATATCATAGGTAAGACAACCGCCAAAATGATTAGTTTCATTTGGATAGCTATCAGAATCATTTAAATTCCAGTTGTCAGGAACTTCCCAATTCATCTCATCGCATTCATCGTACTGTCCTAAGTTGTTAAGCAACTCATTGATTGTTAAAGACTTAGATGTTAGTTTGTTATTCTGTTTTAGCGCTAACTTTCCTCTTTTAAGACTTTTCTGCCTTTCCACTTCCGCTGTAGCCAGGGGCAAGTTTCTAATGGCCCTTTCACTATAAAACTTCGTCATATCGTCAATCAACACATTATATATCAAACCTTTGTTTTCTAATTGGTGCAACTGGTGTTCCGTCAGTTCTAATGTTAAATTATGATTATGAAGGATTGCGCCACAGGTCATATCGATACCTAGGGCATCAAGTTGTTCAATGGTCGATGAATTAATGTTTGAAATAGAAACTCTTTTAAGAATTTCCTGAGAGTGGGTTATCTGTGCTATTGTTAGCAAAAGAATACTTAGGAGAGTAATTTTTTTCATCAGATTTGGGATTATAATGAATTATTTAGGCACGAATATATAGAATTCTTGAGTAAATAATCTATAAAATGCAAAAAAAATCGATGAAATGCAATATAAATTAAATTTTATTGCTAGGATTTTTGTCTTGTTAAATTTGTTCTGGGTATGTTTTAACCAAAAAAAAAGCTCAATACGATTGTATTAAGCTTTTACTTTTTTCGTAGCGAGATCGAGATTTGAACTCGAGACCTCCGGGTTATGAATCCGACGCTCTAACCAACTGAGCTACCTCGCCATTTGTAATCCAAAATGGCTCTAACCTCCCGATAGCTATCGGGATGACTACCTCGCCATTTTGAGGTTGCAAATATAAAAACAAATATTACGTTCGCAAACATTCCCCAATCAAAATATTTTGAAAAATAATTGGATATCTTATGAATTAATGTATATTGAGCAACGCTAAATCTTATTATCATTTATGGACGACAAAGTTAAATTTGAACTGGAGTTTCCTATTCATGCTTCACCACAATTACTGTATCAATATATCTCTACGCCATCTGGTTTGCAGGAATGGTTTTCGGATAACGTTAACTCCCGAGGAGAGCTTTTTACCTTTATTTGGGACGATAGCGAGGAGCAGGCAAAGTTGCTGAGCAAAAAAAGTGGGGAACGCGTAAAGTTCAGATGGTTGGTTGATGAAGAGGAGGACCTGCAATGTTATTTCGAAATACGAATTCAGGTAGATGAAATCACCAAGGACGTATCTTTAATGGTCACCGATTTTGCTGATGATGATGAAATCGATGAGGCCAAAATGCTGTGGGAAAATCAAATTTCGGATCTAAAACATGTTCTAGGTTCAGTATAATAAAAGCCCATATAACCTTATATTTGTCCCGAATTTACTTCGGGATTTTTTATGACAAATTTTAACGGCACTATTTTAGAGGATACTACACATATTTCCATCAATAATAGGGGATATGCATACGGTGATGCGCTTTTTGAAACTATAAAAGTGGCCAATGGCAAACTGCTATTTTGGGAAGATCATTATTTTAGATTGATGGCCTCCATGCGGATAATGCGAATGGATATTCCTATGAACTTCACCATGGAATTTTTGGAAACTCAAATCCAATCCACTTTAGAAGCCAACGGACTTGAAAATGATAATTCTCGGGTGAAATTAACTGTGCACAGAAATGAAGGTGGGTTATACTTGCCCTTTCAAAATGCGATCGGTTTCAATATCAGTACAAAGCCTTTAGATAATGATGTTTTCATTCTTAACGATTTCAAATATGAGGTGGATTTGTTTAAGGATTATTATGTCGCGCCAACCTTACTTTCAACATTGAAAACTAATAACAAAGCGATTAACGTGGTGGGTAGTATTTTTGCCAATGAAAATGACCTTGATAATTGTTTGTTGCTGAATACTAATAAAATGGTTGTAGAAGCACTTAACGGCAATGTTTTTTTAGTAAAAGGCAATACCATAAAAACGGCTCCTTTGACAGACGGATGTTTAAAGGGTGTACTAAGGACCCAATTGCTTGCTATGGATAAAGGCTTAGGTGAATATAACATTGTTGAAGATTCCATTTCTCCGTTCGAACTGCAAAAAGCGGACGAACTGTTTATAACCAATGTGATTAAAGGTATTCAACCGATTTCGAAATATAGAAAGAAACAGTTTGAGAACAAAGTTGCTAAAATGCTATTAGAAAAGTTAAATACCAAGATAAGATTGGGCTAGTTGTAATTTGGGTTTTCGGGTGCGTTGGACCAAATACTGTATTCACCCCCAAGTTCGAGCATTTTTTCTTTCCAAAAAGATTCATAGTCCTTTTCAATAATGTTCTTTTCGTAAACATTCTCAGAAACCACCCACGAACTGGCCTTTAATTCATTTTCCAATTGATTGGCATCCCAACCCGAATAGCCTAGGAAAAACTTTATGTCATTTTCATTAATGGTGCTGTTGGCAATCAGCTCGGCCACCCTATTAAAATCCCCGCCCCAATAAATTCCTAAAGATATTTCTATACTATCGGGAATTAACTGTGGCACTTTATGGATAAAGTAGAGATTGTCCTGCTCCACCGGCCCGCCATTATACACTTTAAAAGAAGCTTCCACCTCCGGAATCAAATCGCTGATAGTATAGTCCAAAGGTTTGTTGAGGATAAATCCAATCGAACCATCGGCATTGTGGTCCGCCAATAATACAATCGAGCGATTGAAAGATACATCACCAATTATGGCCGGTTCAGCTATCAACAAATCCCCTTTTTTGGGCGTAGTGCTCGTCATGTGCTATGAATTAATAATTAAATCTAAGATTATTTTATGAATTATCCAACTTTTGAATGGTGCATAAAAAAATGCCTTCCCGTTAGGGAAGGCACTTTGCTATTATTTTGTTCTGTAAAAAAATTAGTTTACAGCGCTTGATAAATCAGATCCAGCCTTAAACTTAACCACGTTTTTAGCTTTGATTTTGATAGTCTCACCAGTTTGAGGGTTTCTTCCTTCTCTTGCAGATCTTTTAGAAACTGACCAAGAACCAAAACCAACTAAAGAAACTCTGTTACCTTTCTGTAATGCACCTTCTATTTCGATAAGTGCGCACTCTAAAGCCTTTTTAGCAGCTGCTTTAGTGATTCCTGCGTGTTCTGCCATTGCATCGATTAAATCTGTTTTGTTCATAATGTAAATTTTAAAATATTAATAAATTGGTTAAACTTTTTTCGTTAAATCCTCTACAAATTTATACGGATTATGCATTCATGCAAGTAATGGCAAGGGAAAAACGAGGTTTTGTTGATAACTTATAGCATTTGTTGATAAAGGATATGCATTTTAACGAATTTTTCACAATGTGAGTAAATATAAGGGCTTAGCGTACTTTGGCATTGCTTTCGACAGGATATCCGTTCAACAAGGATTTTGTGTCCATCAATTTCTTTCCGGGAAGCTTAATTTTTTGGATTTCGACATAGCCCTCGGCCACTGCCACTTTCAGTCCGTGCTTTGAAGTAATAATTGAACCTATGTCGTAATTGTGCGGTGCCATTGTTTTGGAGGCTTCGTAAATTTTAATATCTAAAAGGTCATCGCCGTTGATTAGTTCGCACCAAGCCGCGGGGTAGGGGCTCAGGCCCCTTATTTGATTGTAAATGCTATCAATATCATTTGTCCAATCAATTTTACAATTGTCCCTATTTAATTTATAAGCCGTTTTTAAATCATCGATTTCAAGTTGGGGTGTTGTAGTGACATCCCCTTTTTCTATGAGTTGAACCGTGTCTAAAACCAACTTACTTCCAAGATGCATCAATTTATCATGAAGGCTTCCTGCATTTTCTGTGGGTTCAATTTCTACTTCTTTCTGAAGAATCATTTCACCTGTATCAATTTTTTCGTCTATAAAAAAGGTGGAAACTCCAGTTTTGGTTTCTCCATTAATAATAGCCCAATTGATAGGCGCTGCCCCCCGGTAATTTGGTAATAGCGACGCATGAAGATTAAAGGTGCCATATTTAGGCATTTGCCATACTACTTTGGGCAACATTCTAAACGCTACTACAATTTGAAGATTGGCCTTAAGTGATTTTAACTCCTCGATAAAAGAGTCGCTCTTTAAATTTGTGGGTTGCAAAATGTGTAACCCTGCTTCCTTGGCATATTGCTTTACAGCACTCTCGTTGAGTTTTCGTCCGCGTCCGGCAGGTCTGTCTGGCGCTGTGATAACTCCAACTATGTTGCAGGTGGCTTCCACCAAAGTTTGCAGCGTAGCTACCGCAAAATCCGGAGTACCCATAAAAACAATTCTTAAATCCCTCATAAATGACTTAGTTTGTAAGTGTTTGATTTTGTTATACTAATAATTTTATGCTCCAATAGCAATTTTAGTGCCTCTTTTGTTTGATGGTCGGTACAGCCAATAATTTTAGTAATACGTCGTGATGGTTGCTCGCCCGATTCCAATAATTTAATAATTTGATGCCTTAAATCGTCGGAAGAAACGGTGGAGGATTTTGGTTTTCCCTTTGAACATACTGAACATGAGCCACAAGGCTTCAAACCCTTTTCGCCAAAATAATTGAGGAGTTGCATACTTTTGCACACCTCATTATTGTTGACATAGTTAATCATCGCCTTGATGCGTTCTTCCTTTATTTTGTTTTGCTGTTTGATGATTTTCGCAATTCGATTGATGGTTTTGTCGTCTTCACGCGGCTCGATGAAGGTGATTTGTGCATCGGTTTTCGAATGGTGCAAGGTAATGATGCCGTCCCTAGCTAATTGCTGTAATGTTTGAATCACTTTTTGCTCGGAAACAGAAGCTTTTTCAGCCATTTTTAAGGTGTGAATATCGATTTCATGGTCAAAAATGCCTCCGTAGGATCTCAAAATAGATTTTACTATTACTTCAAAATCCTTGTGATGCTCCAAATATTGAAAAATGGCATTGTTGCTTGATACAAACTGAACTAAAACCTTGTTTTTAAATCGATTGGAAAGGTTGATAATACTATTTCTGTCAAGTGCGGAAAGGGCATTATAGCAAAGCCTTCCGTCAAAATTATAGGTATTGCAAAACCGATTGAAATCAAAATCATGGGTGGTGTAATCGCCTTCACCATAAGATATTTGAAAGTAATTGCACAGTTTACGATACACCTGCTTGATGTAATCCACGGATGGTAATACTTTCAGAAACTGACCCTTAACTGTCAGCTCGTCACTATTATTTTTTAGCATCACGGCAAACGAAGTTTCGCCATTTCGACCGGCACGCCCTGCTTCCTGAAAATAGCTTTCGATGCTTTCGGGCAAATTTAAATGGATCACCGTCTTTACGTCTGGCTTGTCGATACCCATCCCAAATGCATTTGTTGCCACCATTACCTGCTTTTGGTTCTGCATCCAGGTGTTCATATTGCTGTTCTTTTCGTCAATATTCAAGCCACCGTGATAGAAAGTCGCGCTAATACCTTTTGTATTGAGCATCGTACTTATTTCCAAAGTAGATCGTCTATTTCTAACATATACAATGGACGATTCTTGATATTTCTTTAAAATGCTGATTAACCGATAATATTTGTCCTCTTCGTGCAAAACCATATAGCCTAAATTCGGTCTGGCAAAAGATTGCTTGAAGATTTTGGGGCTAATAAAATCCAACTCTTTGGATATGTCATCTACTACCTTTGGGATTGCCGTTGCCGTGAGTGCTACCATATTTACGGAGGGGTGCAAACGCCTCAGTTGTACAATATTTTTATAAGCCGGCCTAAAATCGTTGCCCCATTGCGATATACAATGCGCTTCATCCACTGCAATTAAATTGACGTTCATCTGTCGTATCCTATCCTGGACCAACTCTTGTTGCAAACGTTCGGGGGAGAGGTACAAAAATTTGTAATTTCCGTAAATGCAATTATCCAAAAGTGTGTCAATTTCATTTTTGGGAATACCGCTTGTTAAGGCAATCGCTTTAATGCCCTTGTCCTTTAGAGCTTGCACTTGGTCTTTCATCAAGGCTATAAGGGGCGAAATCACAATGCATACACCATCTTTAGCCAAAGCTGGAATTTGAAAGCAAAGCGATTTGCCACCACCTGTTGGCATCAGTACAAAAACGTCTTCGCCATCAATAACGGAATTAATAATGTCCTCCTGGTTTTCACGAAAAGAAGTGAATTTCCAGTAACGTTCCAATATATTTATGGGGTGCTGGTTCATTTTAAATGAAGCGTTTTTAAAATGAAGTCGGTTCTAGCTTCAACCGTTCCAAAAGGGACATCAATCGGTTTATAATTATATATGGAATAGGTGTTTAGCAAATGCTTATAAATCTCTTCGGATTGCTCAAAATTTTCATAGCGCTCATTGTCACTTTTATAGATGGCTCTCCATGGTTTTAAAATAAAAACAGTATCGTAAATGGACTGCTTTGTGACATCAACAAAATCTTTGGGAAAAGTATCGCCTACAAAATTCATATAGGCTAAAACATCGGGAATGCCCCTGTCAAAAAAAACAACTTCAGTTTCCAAGTGGTCGGCCTTCTTAAATTGTTTTATCCGCCCTTTTAAAAGCAACTCGCTGAACAATAAAGGGTTGGTCAAAAAAAGTTGGTCGACACCTTCCTTTTGTGCATCAAGTGTAATTTGCCTCGAAATTTCCTTGAAGCAAATATGGTTTCTAGCTTCAAGTTCATTGATAATAGAGGATTTTCCAGTTCCTGGGCCACCGGTGATAACAACTTTTTTTACCTTCAAAGTGAATTAAATTTGAATGTAAAATTCGGGATTTAATTGCTTTAAAAAAAATAGAAACTAAACGTTATATTTCTTCTGTAAAAAAACTAAATTTTGTCTTATATAAAAGTACAAAATTTAGTTTCACATCATTAACCCTGCCTTTGCCGGCAGGCAGGCGCTACGCTAGTCCATATAATTTTTTAATTTGGTTTCGATGAATTTTCAAATGAAAAAATTCATGTACTTTTGTAGCCTTAAAAGCAGGCTATGAGCACCTCTTCAAATCAGGATGAATTCTACAAAAAATTAAGGGCGCAGTTGTACGATACGGCGCTTTGGCCCAGTGAATATCTTTATAAATTCATTGTGAAGACAGATACTTCGGAAATAAAAAAAGTAGGTTCACTTTTTGATAATATGGGTGCGGTTATTACTACAACGGAGTCCAAAAACGGGAAATATACCAGCGTGTCCATCAATGTAAAAATGAAGGATCCGGATGCCGTAATTGGCAAGTACAAAGAGGTAGCCGAAAAAATCAAAGGGGTTATCAGCCTTTAGTTTTTTTTCGTATTTTGCACCCATACAACTTCATTGAATTTTAATACTACACTTTTATTGTGATTGACAATTTAGAATATAATACCGAGCGGGAGCATTTGATTATTCCCGAATATGGGCGTCATCTTCAAAAGATGATTAATTACGCCAAAAGCCAAGAAAGTAAAGAGGAACGTGAACGATTGGCCAAAGCTATCATTTCCGTAATGGGAAATTTACAGCCCCACTTAAGGGATGTGCCCGACTTTCAGCATAAATTATGGGATCAGTTATTTATCATGTCCAATTTTGAATTGGATGTGGATTCGCCGTTTCCGAAGCCTTCGAAAGAAGTGCTTTCTGAGCGCCCCGAACCTTTAAATTATCCCCAAAACCACCCGAAGTATCGTTTTTATGGTAATAATATCAAAACGATGATTGACGTGGCCAATACTTGGGAGGATGGTGAATTAAAGGAAGCCCTGGTATTTACCATTGCCAACCACATGAAAAAATGCTTTTTGAACTGGAATAAAGACACCGTTGAGGATGGCGTAATTTTCGACCATCTTTACGAACTTTCTAACGGTAAAATCGATTTGCGAAATTCTGAAGAGGATCTATCCGATTCCAGCAGTTTGATGCGCTCCAAAGGAAAGTATAGCAACAAAAAGAAAAAAGGGTCTAACCGCTCTAAAAGACGCCACTAAATCTATTTATGGGAACATTCAAAATTGAAGGAGGCCACCAGCTAAAGGGAAGCATTCAGCCTCAAGGTGCTAAAAATGAAGCCTTACAGGTTTTGTGCGCCGTTTTGCTCACGCCAGAAAAAGTTACCCTTAACAACATTCCGGATATTGTAGATGTTAATAAGCTGATCAGTTTGCTGAAAAAGCTTGGCGTTAAAGTTGAAAAAATCTCAAACGGCAAATATACTTTCCAGGCAGACGATTTGGACCTGAAATATTTGGAATCCGACCAGTTTAAAATTGATGGTCGTGGATTGCGAGGCTCCATAATGATTGTTGGGCCTTTGTTAGCGCGTTTTGGCCGTGGATATATCCCAAAACCAGGAGGTGATAAAATTGGTCGCCGTCGTTTGGATACCCATTTTGAGGGACTTATTAAATTAGGTGCAAAATTTGGCTACAGTAAAGAAGAACAGTTTTATGGTGTGGAGGCCAAAAAATTAAAAGGCACTTATATGCTTTTGGAAGAAGCCTCAGTTACAGGAACTGCAAACATTGTTATGGCTGCCGTTCTGGCCGAAGGACAAACTACTATTTACAACGCCGCCTGCGAACCCTATCTGCAGCAATTGTGCAAAATGCTCAATCGAATGGGAGCAAAAATTAGTGGGGTAGGTTCTAATTTACTAGTAATTGATGGTGTGGATAACCTTGGCGGGACCGAGCACACCATGCTTCCGGATATGATTGAAATAGGCAGTTGGATTGGACTTGCTGCTATGACCAAGAGTGAGCTTACCATTAAAAACGTGAGTTGGGATGATTTAGGCGTCATCCCCAATGTATTCAGAAAACTGGGCATCACGGTTGAAAAACAGGGGGATGATATACACATTCCAGCGCATACCAACGGTTATGAAATCCAAAGCTTTATTGATGGTTCCATCTTAACGATTGCAGATGCACCATGGCCCGGATTTACGCCTGACTTGTTGAGTATTATTTTGGTGGTAGCCACCCAGGCTCGGGGCAGTGTGCTGATCCATCAAAAAATGTTTGAAAGCCGTTTGTTCTTTGTGGATAAATTGATCGATATGGGAGCAAAAATTATTTTATGCGATCCGCACAGGGCAACTGTAATTGGACATGATTTTAAATCGACATTAAAGGCCACAACGATGACATCACCAGATATTAGGGCTGGCGTTTCGTTGTTAATTGCAGCATTGTCTGCAAAAGGTACATCTACCATTCAAAATATTGAGCAGATTGATCGTGGTTATGAAAACATCGATGAGCGTTTGCGTGCCATTGGCGCAAAAATTGAAAGGGTATAAATCCTATCTTTCAGTGTTTTCTGAGCAATCTTAGGGGACTTTTAGCTTTTTACAGCGGTTCGATTTAAATGTTACCCATTATTTGTTTATTTACCATAAGTTAAAAACCGAATTATGAGAAGCTTACTATTGTTTACCATTCTTGCCTTCACTTTATTACTGTCCTGCAACAAGAAAAAGGGCGCCGACAAGGTGGACCTTGTTCCGGAAATTGTAGAGCCAAAGCCTTCATTGGAAATACTATGGCAAACGGATTCATTGTTGACCACCTGCGAAGCTGTGCTTTACGACAAAACATCACAAACTATATTTGTAGCCAACGTGAATAATTCACCATGGGAAAAGGATAATAATGGTTTCATTTCTACTTTAAATACAAAAGGAGAGATTTTGGATTTGAAATGGGCCGAAGGGCTTAGTGGACCAAAAGGCATGGGGATTTTGAATGGTAAATTGTATGTTAGCGATATTGATGAGGTGGTAGAAATTGATATTGCCACAAAGACAATGACTGCACGGCATAAGGTGGATGGCTCACCACAATTAAATGACATCACAGTATCTAATAATGCTGTTTATGTTTCTGGCTCAAATAGTGACGGCATCTATCAAGTTGAGAATGGCGTCAAACTAATTGCAAAAGACAGTTTAGGAAGACTGAACGGTTTGCTTTACCAAGAAGAGGGAATATTCTATGCGGCTTCCAGGTCTCATAATTTTGGATTCTACAACCCAAAGGATAATTCATTTAAAACGTTGACTACCGAAATTGGTCATGGTGATGGTATAGTCCGGTTGGAAAATGGAGATTTTATAGTATCCAGTTGGCAGGGCGAGATTTTTTATATCAATCAAAAAGATTGGAGCAAAACCCAATTGCTGGATACTCGGGATAAAAAAATTAATGCGGCGGATATCGATTATATTCCGTCCACCCAAACTTTGTTAGTGCCCACCTTTTTTCATAATAGGGTGATGGCCTATAAATTGAAATTTGAGTAGCCGGATTTTAGTGTCTCCTATTTTATGGGAACATAAAATTCCGTTTTCAACTTTTCCTCGGCAACGCGGTCAGGGTGGCTTATGTAGCGTTCCCTAACAGGTTCGTCTCGTAATTCGTGTTCACTATCAAGAAGCCATTCGTTGAAAATGTGGTCATAGACTTCAGCAAAATATTTGTACGACCCTTGATACAGGAATACCGCAAACTTGCCACCTTTTAAAGTTTTTACCCCAATATCACCCGTCGGTTTGGCGTCTTTGTGAATAATGAGGCAAGCATCATATCTTATTTTGTCCTCATCGGTAACTTGGGGGTCGTCATGGGGCAATCCAATATGTTGAATCCCTTTGGTAAACAACTTTTGTGCTTTTACTTGTTCCCATAGTTTTTCCCAGGCTCCGGCATAATCTAAATTTTGATAAGCGCCTTGCATCCTTAAATAAAGGCATTTTTTGTCTTCAATTTCCTGAATTTTAGGGGTTTTGATGTTAAGTGTTGGTGTTTCCATAATATTCGATTTAATGATTGAGAATGATTTATTTTTTCGATATTCTGATGGCGAAATGCCCAAATGAGACTTGAACGCTTTTGAAAAAGAGGATGGCGTTTCAAAACCGACACTGTAAGCAATATTTTCTACTGGTTCATTGGAATATCTCAGTAGTTTAGCCCCCGTTTCAATCCTCATGCGCGAAATATATTTCCCGATAGGCTCCCCTAAAAGTGCCCGGCTTATGCGATGAAAATGAAACGGCGAAAAATGCGAAAGGTCCGCTAAGGTTTTAATATCAATCCTTTCTTCCAAATGATTATTGATGTACTCAATAATAACATTAAGGCGCTCGGCATAAAATGATTTGTTGTCCTGCTTTGGTTTCATCTTGAATTATCTTTCACAAATGTAAAAGATGTTTATGGGAATCACTTTTCCATTCTTGCGGAATACAGGTATGCCACAAGTGGAAGACAAAAAAAATAAAGTGTTAGGTAAACGGCTTAAACCCCGCAAAAATGGTATGCTTAAATGTGTCCCATTCCTCCCTCAATATCCCGTAACAACAAGTACTTCGTTTAAACCCGTCCAACATTAGTGTGTCTTTTCTCAAAATACCTTCAAGGGTAGCACCCAATTTTTCAACAGCTTTTCTTGAGCGCATGTTGCGTTCATCCACACGAAATTCAACTTTGTCAAACTTTAGGTTTTCAAAAGCATATTGCAACATTAAGAATTTCATTTCCCCGTTTAAGCCTGTGCCTTGAAACGTTTTGCCCATCCACGTCCAGCCGATATGTAGCACTTTATTGTTCCAATTAATGAGTCCAAAACGTGTACAACCCGCATACATCTGTTTTTCCTTGTCATAAATAATGAAAGGAATAGCGGTCTTATTTTTTTGGGCTTCCAATGCAGTTTTTACGTAAAGTTTTAAATCCTCAGGAGTATCAATTTTGCTGGGTGAATATTGTACCAGTTTGGGTTCCTTGGCAATTTCAATCAAATGATGATAATTGTTTAGGGTTAAGGGCGATAATTTTACACGGGTATTTTCAAGGGTAGCGGTCATTTCGTATTTTTACAAGCCTAAAAATAAAAAAGAATTCAATGCCATTACCCAAAGCAGACATCATCGAGCAATTTAATAAAATGAAGCAGGGCAATCTTATCGAACTGTTGGATATCGATATCGTTGACCTTGGGGAGGATTTTGTAATTGGTCGAATGCCCGTTACGCCAAAAGTGCATCAACCAGAAGGAGTGTTGCATGGTGGGGCTACTGTAGCTTTAGCCGAAACTATTGGCAGTTTTGCAGCCGAAATTTTAATGGATTTAGAGCAGGTGTTTGTGCGTGGCATAGAGATTTCAGCCAACCATTTAAAGGGGGTAAGAGAAGGTTATATTTACGCGAGGGCGAGCTATATACACAAAGGAAGAACCACGCAGTTGATGGAAATTAAAGTTACCGACGAGGCTGATAATCTCGTGTGCCTTTGTAAACTGACTACCATTTCATTACCAAGAAAAAAATAAAAATTGCAGGATTTTTTTAACCGTTTGAAGCAACAATTTGAATCAGGGTTGCCCTTTGTTGCCTATAGAAAGCCCAACCGAACCGAGGTGAAAGCCATACTTCAGAATAATGATGCGCTTTATAAAGTTGAAACATTTGATGAAAAAGGTTTTGTGTTTTCACCATTTGATGAAGCTGAAGATTCCGTTATATTGCCTTTGAATATTTCAGAAGTTATTTCCATTTCAAACTTTGTAAATGCTTCAGGAAAAACAGAGTTCCCCATTGAATCAAATATTAGTTCACGAGAAAAGGAATTTCATTTGGGACTCGTAAAAAGAGGGTTGAAAGTTATTGGAACAGGAGCCCTTAAAAAAGTAGTGCTCTCAAGAAAAGAAGAGGTTAACTTAGAGGAGGCCAACCCATTTTTGATTTTTAAAAATTTGCTGACAAGCTATGCCTCTGCATTTGTTTATATATGGTATCATCCTAAAGTAGGCCTATGGTTGGGTGCAACACCAGAAACCTTACTTAAAATTGAAGGGCGACAATTTTCCATGATGTCCTTGGCTGGAACCCAAAGTTTTGAAGGTACAACCGATATCACTTGGAAAGCCAAGGAATTGGAGGAGCAACAATTTGTTACCGATTTTATTTTGGAAAACATTGAACCTTATATTCAAAACATAAAAGTGTCAGAGACTCAGACCGTAAGAGCGGGTAATCTGTTGCATTTAAATACTCAAATTAACGGTGTTTTAAATCCCGAAATTTTGGATTTTAAAGAGGTATTGAAAAGCTTGCATCCTACGCCTGCAGTTTGTGGTGTGCCTAAAGCTGATGCGCAACGGTTTATTCTCGATAACGAAAAGTACAATCGCGAGTTTTACACA
This sequence comes from Hyunsoonleella aquatilis, assembly GCF_014270105.1. Lineage (GTDB taxonomy): Bacteria > Bacteroidota > Bacteroidia > Flavobacteriales > Flavobacteriaceae > Jejuia > Jejuia aquatilis. The sequence goes on along the minus strand of NZ_JACNMF010000004.1, from coordinate 50,713 downwards.
GGTTTTTTGGGTGAGCTTAATTTTGAAACCAAATCAAAGCCAAGAACCGGAAGGCGAAATGTTGAAAACCGTGCCTATACCTTTAATAAGACATCCACACAATTGTACGTAAATCTTCGATGTATGCAAATACAGGGCGATAAAGCCATGATTTACGTTGGTGGTGGCATCACCGAAAGTTCTAATCCTGAAAAGGAGTGGGCCGAAACGGTTTCAAAATCCCTGGTAATGAAAAAGGTCCTGCAGTAAGGTTGTTTGAGGGCTATTTGTTATTTTAGCATTTAGATTTTTATGAGCTAAATGACATATCCAAAAATCCCTCTTGCTCAGACTGTAGTTGCCCTGTGCAAAGCCAAAAACATAAAGAACATAGTTATTTCTCCCGGTAGCCGAAACGCACCGCTGACTATTGGTTTTACTAATGATCCTTTCTTTAAGTGCTATAGTATTGTGGACGAACGCTGTGCCGCTTTTTTCGCTTTGGGGATTGCTCAACAAATAAAAGAACCAATAGCTGTGGTCTGTACTTCAGGTAGTGCGTTGCTCAACTATTATCCGGCCGTGGCCGAAGCGTATTACAGCGATATTCCTTTCATGGTTTTATCGGCAGACAGACCTAAGCACTTAATTGGGATTGGAGACGGACAGACTATTAATCAAAGAAACGTTTTCGATAATCACATACTGTATTCGGCAAATTTGAAACTGGACATAAAGGATGAGAAAAACGTACCCGTGCATGAGGATTTACCTATCATGAAAAACTTGGAAAACAGGTTTGAGCGTTTTTTGGGCTTGCAAAAGGATATCCAAGAACACAATGAAATTGAGCTAAATAAGGCTATCAATTTTGCCAAATTAAAGAAAGGGCCCGTTCATGTGAATATTCCATTTGACGAACCCCTTTATGAAACAGTGGATGCACTTTCGGTTTCTCCAGAAGTTGTAGAAATGGCTAAACCTGATAATGCTGTTGATGAACACATGCTCCGAGATTGCTTTGAGGAATGGATGGCAGTATCAAAAAAAATGATTTTGGTCGGGACTAATGATCCCAATACTATCGATAGGCAATGGCTCGAGGAAATTTCGAAGGACGAAAGTGTCATCGTGTTTACAGAAACCACTTCTAATTTGCACCACAAGGGTTTCTTTCCGAGCATTGATCAAATTATCGCACCTCTTTCAGAAGAAGAGCAAAAGGCATTGCAACCGGATATCTTGTTGACTTTTGGTGGTTTGATTGTTTCAAAAAAAATAAAAGCACTATTGCGAAAATACAGGCCGAAAGAACATTGGCATATCGATGAAAAGAAGGCTAACGATACATTTTTCAGTTTGTCCAAACACATTGAAACAACACCACAATTGTTTTTTGAGTCGTTTTTGCCCAAAATCACCCATTATAAAAAGAGCGACTATAAAACGACTTGGAAAAAAGTAAGACACCACCGCTTAAAAAAGCACGAACAGTATTTAAATGAAGTTCCGTTTTGCGATTTCACGGTTTTCAACAAGGCTCTGGAAGCTATACCCAGCAATACTGTTTTGCAAGTGGGAAATAGTTCGGCCATTCGCTATACGCAATTGTTCAGTTTGAACAAAACTCTAGAAATATATTGCAACCGAGGCACAAGCGGTATTGATGGCAGCACTTCTACAGCAATTGGTTGCGCCGTTGCCAGCGAAAAACAAACTACTTTTATTACTGGTGACTTGAGTTTCTTTTACGACAGTAATGCCCTTTGGAACAATCATATTCCAAGGAATTTCAGGATTATCCTCATCAATAATCAAGGCGGCGGGATTTTCAGGATTCTGCCTGGGCACAAAAACACCGAGAATTTCGATACTTATTTTGAAACTACCCATGGTTTGAATGCCAAACATTTGTGCAACATGTATAATTTTGAATATGGATATGCTTCAAATGTATCGGAACTGGAGGAACGATTGAATTCATTTTATGAAGCTTCTGAACAACCAAAACTGTTGGAGATATTCACACCGAAGAACCTAAATGACGAGGTGCTTTTGAATTATTTTGATTTCATAAAATAGTTGCATACTTTCTTTATGAGGTCAATTTCATTTTTAAAGAAATGGAAACCTAAGCCTATCCTTGTTTTTTTAAACAAGTCAAGCTTCAATTGGATATAAAGATTTTACACCTCCCTTACTTCCTCCTTGAATAGGAGGGATACTGTTGCGTATGAGTTTCCCCTCTATTCAAGAGGGGATTAAGGGGTGTGTCAGGTAAATGCTGTTTATTAAATCTTATAGGCGTATGCTCAAATCGGGTTAAAATAGCGTTAATGTGACCGGCCGAGAATCCCTGTGTCTAAAAAATAGTTATCTTTAAAAATCATAATTATTAACCTTAAAAAATACTTTTATCATGAGTAAACGTGACGAGCTTATTGCAAAATATGCTGCAGATTTAAAAGAGAAATGTGGCGTAAGTGCCGATATGGATTTATTGACCAAAGTAACCATTGGCTGTGGGCCATCAATTTATAATGCTGATGCATCTACTGTTTCAGGGTCGGACGCATCTGAGTTGGAAACTGTTAAGAATAACTTCCTTAAAGGAAAATTGGGGTTGAGCGATGGTGATGATTTGGATGGTGCGATTGCTAAGGTGATGGATCAATATGGTCAATCTAATCGCAACAAATACAGAGCAGTGGTATATTACTTGTTAACTAAGCACTTTGGAAAAGAGTCCGTTTATTAATAGAAAGTTTTAATATATTTTGAAAGCGTTGCCATGGCAGCGCTTTTTTTATGCGCATTTTTGCAGGGCGCATTGCTAAAATCATACCTTTGCAACCTATGAAATTAGGGGAAATAAATACTTTGGAAATACTTCGTGAAACGGATCATGGCATCTATTTGATTGATGACAACGATGAGGAGGTATTACTGCCGAATCGCTATGTGCCTGCCGAGTTCAAAATTTGGGATAAAATTGATGTATTTGTATATCTGGACAATGAAGAACGTCTTGTGGCTTCTACGGATATGCCCCACATCAAAAAGGGAGAATTTGCTTTGTTGCGATGTAATCAAGTGACTAATTTTGGAGCTTTTTTAGATTGGGGATTAGTGAAGGAATTGTTTTGTCCGTTCAAGGAACAGGCATTTAAAATGAAACCCGGAGGCTGGTACTTGGTGTACTGTTATTTGGATGAAAAAACTGATCGACTGGTAGCTTCAAGTAAAACCAATCGGTTTTTGGATAATAAAGAGTTGACGGTTGAGCAATTTGAAGAAGTAGATTTGATAGCCTCTCACCCTTCTGACATTGGTTGGAATGTTATAGTTAACAAAAAGCATTTGGGTCTCGTTTACAAGGACAATATTTTTAAGGACATTAGTGTGGGAGACAAGTTAAAAGGAGTCGTTAAAAAAATAAGGCCTGGGAATAAGTTGGACATTTCATTAGAAAAGGTTGGCTATAGAAATATTGAGCCAAACGCCCAGCGTATTCTTAAGGAGCTTGAGGACAATAGCGGTTTTATAAATCTAACCGATAAATCTAGCCCAGAGGATATTAAAAATGTGCTTCATATGAGCAAAAAGAGCTTTAAAAAGGCCGTTGGAAGTTTATACAAACAGCGTCAAATAGAAATTAAAGGAGATGGAATTTACTTAGTTTAAGTAAAGTTCCTCGCATACGGTAACATTGTGATGGATCTGGTTTAGGGCATCGAACAGATTGTTGAAGACCAAATGTCCAGCACAGTTAAAATCACCCCTAGAGTTGCTCTCCAAAGTATGATGTACCGTAGCAGATACCACTAGATTTTCCGTTTTTTCTTTCAATAAAAAGACACCGGTATTGTCAACTTCATATGGATTCACCCGATTCATAATAATTCCAAAAGGCTTAGCATTTCCATAATAAGAAACGAGTTCTTTTCGAATAATATCAAGGTTCTCCATATTCAAAAGGATACCTTCGTTAATTTCAATAATGGCTATTTGTTTTAAAAAGAAGATGTTGGACCATCTATTTTGCACAAATTTTAAAATTTGGCCAGCGAAGTCAGAATCAATAATTGTCATAAGTTAAAACGTTACCCCCGTAGTTTTAAACTGTTAAACTATACTTAAAACTATTTAGATGTCTCTAATTCAGACACATAAAAAACATGTAAGTCACAGGAATTGAGAGAGTCATTGAATTAATAGCAGTCAAATATAAAATAGTTATTTAAAAAAACAAATTAATTCATTGTATGTCAGCTTCTTGTGGGTTTCTCCATACAATAAAATTGGAATTGCAATTTTCCAAATGAACAGCGAATCAAAATGGTTTAAAATTTTGAACGTCTTAAAATAGTATCAGTATAACGAATTGATGTACTAGATTTTTTAGTCTTAATATACCAATCTCTTTGAATAGGATAATAAGCAAGTGAATAGGTCTGACTGAAAAGTATTGTTTTGAAGCACATGTTTTCCTAGCGTTCTAAATTCTTATTTTTGCCGTATGATAATAAACGACACTATAGTCGCATTGGCTACTCCATCTGGTGCTGGAGCCATTGCAATAATCCGTTTATCAGGAAAGGATGCTATTAAATTGGCCGAAAAACAATTTAAATCAGTTTCGGGTAAATTGTTGGGCAAGCAAAAAACGCATACTATTCATTTAGGTCATATTATAGATGAAACCAAAACGATGGATGAAGTCTTAGTATCTGTTTTTAAAAACCCGAACTCTTACACAGGTGAGGATGTGGTCGAAATATCCTGCCATGGGTCAAATTATATCCAGCAGGAAATCATACAGTTGTTTTTGCGGAAGGGCTGTCGAATGGCGAATGCTGGAGAGTTTACATTGCGAGCATTTTTAAATGGAAAGTTGGATTTGAGTCAAGCTGAAGCTGTAGCAGATTTAATTGCAAGTGATAATGAAGCTTCGCATCAAATCGCCATGCAACAAATGCGAGGTGGTTTTTCTTCTGAGATAGCAAAACTTCGAGAAGAACTTTTGAATTTTGCTTCTCTCATTGAATTGGAATTGGATTTTGCCGAAGAGGATGTGGAGTTTGCTGACAGAACGCAATTTAAGGATTTAATTGAGCGCATCACATTTGTTTTAAAGCGATTGATAGATTCGTTCGCAGTTGGTAATGTGATAAAAAATGGAATACCCGTTGCCATAGTAGGGGAGCCAAATGTGGGTAAATCTACATTGTTGAATGCTTTATTAAATGAAGAAAGAGCCATCGTTTCAGATATTGCAGGAACCACACGCGATACGATTGAAGATGAAATTACTATCGGTGGCATAGGTTTCCGGTTTATTGATACGGCAGGTATTCGGAATACCAAAGACGTTGTGGAAAGCATTGGAATAAAAAAGACCTTTGAAAAGATTGAGCAAGCGCAGGTAGTGATTTATCTTTTTGATGCCGAATCTATTTTCGCCCAAAAATCTTCTGTAGAAAGTATTGCGGTCGAAATTGAAAAAATAAAGAATAAACATCCTCAAAAGCCTTTGGTTGTCATAGCCAACAAAATCGATGCTATTTCCGAAAAAGAACTGAACGTACTTAAAGTCAGTATTGACGATATCAAACTTATTTCGGCCAAAACCAAGAAAGGAGTGGAAGATTTAAAGATCGCTTTGACCAATTTCGTGAATACGGGTGCCCTTCGAAACGATGAAACCATAGTAACAAATACCCGCCATTACGATGCTCTTTTGAAGGCTTTTGAAGAAATCCAAAAGGTACAACATGGTTTGGAAACTGGCCTATCAGGAGATTTATTGGCTATCGATATCCGGCAGGCTTTATACCATTTTGGTGAGATTACTGGTGAGATAACCAATGAAGATTTGCTAGGTAATATTTTTGCTAATTTCTGTATCGGGAAGTAACTGCAAGAACTCATTTATGTCTAAGGAAAACAAAATATTGGATATTATTCAAGAATTAGTAGAGGCAATACTTAAAGTTCTTGGACACAGGCAAACTCGCAAACGCACTTGGCACCAACATGTAGTGCCTTATGAAGAAGGATGGGCTGTTAGAAGGGAAGGTAACAAGCGAATTACTTCAAAACACAGAAAGCAAAGTACGGCCATAAGAAAAGCTAAAACCTTGGCAAAACGCTATGATGCTGACGTCATAATCCATCGGGCTGGTGGTGGTATTCGCGAACGCATAAGTTATAAGGAAAAGTAGAAGCATTCTTTATGCAATAAAGTTTTCTTTTCGATCTCTAAATTATAAAGTATAACCTTAAGGCATTTTCAATATACTTTATTTGACTTCATTTAGAGGATCGAATTCGTCTGGAATAAGGTTATCGGCATAAAAAAGGACAAAAAAATCTTTTTTACCTGATATTTATCATGTTTTCAGAATAAATCGACTTTTACTTTTGACAAAAGTTTGGAATAACAAACTAATTGGTTAAATTTAAACACTAGCCGAACTAAATTGAAAGTAAAAGAAAAAATACTGCCGCCAACGACTACACGGTGGCGTAAAACAGCCATATTCTTCATGGCTGTTGTTATTGGTTTAGGTCTATTTATGGCGAAGGAATCTAGGGTGATTTCCTATATGTCAGACAATCCTCAGGCTTGTGTTAATTGTCATGTCATGACCCCAATGTACAATAGCTGGATGCATAGTTCACACAGGGAATATGCCAATTGTAATGACTGCCATGTGCCTCATAACAATGTTTTCAACAAATACTATTTTAAGGCTAAGGACGGTTTGTACCATGCTTCAGTATTCACCGCTCGCATGGAGCCTGATGTCATCGAAATGAAGGAAGCATCGCAGGAAGTGGTGCAAAGCAATTGTATCCGTTGCCATGTGCAACAAGTTACCCAGACGAAATATGATAGTTATATTGACGACCATAGGGAGAATAGAACAGGTCGTCAGTGTTGGAGTTGCCATGTCAACGTGCCCCATGGCACTGTACATGGCTTAAGTACTATAAAATATAATGTGGCGCCCCTGCCCACCGATCAGCAAGAACTCGTCATTCCAAAATGGATGGAAGAACAGATAGAACAAGAAGACTAAAAACGCAAACCGCATGAAAAACAAAGTATTATTTATCGTTACCCTTATCGTGGTCTTTCTACTGGGGCTATTGGCTTCAAGTATTGTAAACAGAAAGTCGGAAGCCAAATATAAGTACACGCCAAAGGTCAGCATTGCAGAAAACGAACCAAGAAATGCAGTTTGGGGCGAAAATTTTCCGCAGGAATACCAGTCTTTTTTACAAACTTCAGATACCTCTTTTGCATCATTCCAAGGTGGATCACATATGAGGGATGTTTTGGAAGAAGATCCTAATTTGGTCATCTTGTTTGCGGGATACGGCTTCTCCAAAGATTATAATCAAGGTAGGGGGCATGCCTATGCGGTTGAGGATATTCATAACAGTCTTAGAACCGGTGGTCCAAAAGGAAAGGGTGATGGCCCAATGCCTGCAACATGCTGGACCTGTAAAAGCCCCGACGTACCAAGGTTGATGAATGAAATTGGGATAGCAGAGTTTTACAGTGGCAAATGGGCGGATAAAGGTGCTGAGGTTGTCAATCCAATTGGATGTGCTGACTGCCACAATCCAAAAACTATGAAACTTCAAATCTCAAGACCTGCTTTGGTCGAGGCCTTCGACGCCATGGGAAAAGATATCAATCAGGCCACGCATAACGAAATGCGTTCCTTGGTGTGTGCGCAATGTCATGTGGAATACTATTTCAACAAAAATTTACCTGGAAAAGAAGGTACCCCATATTTAGTGTTCCCATGGAAAAATGGTACCACGGTTGAAGACATGGAAAAATACTATGACGATATGGAGTTTGCGGATTGGACACATAAACTCAGTAAAGCTCCCATGTTAAAAGCGCAACACCCCGGATACGAAACTTTTACCACTGGGGTGCACGCAGATAGGGGCGTTTCCTGTGCAGATTGCCATATGCCTTATAAAAGTGAGGGCGGACAGAAATTTACCGATCATCATATTCAATCACCTTTAAATAATACCTCCAATGCTTGTCAAGTTTGTCATAGACAGGAATCCAATAAATTGATTGCTAATGTGTATGAAAGACAGCGAAAAGCAACCGAGAACAGATTGAAATTGGAAGGACTCTTGGTCAAAGCACATTTGGAAGCTAAAAAGTGCTGGGAATTGGGGGCATCGGAGGAACAAATGAAACCCATTTTAACCGATATCCGCCATGGACAATGGCGTTGGGATTACGCGGCCGCAGCCCATGGAGCTTCTTTCCATTCACCTGTTGAGGTCGGAAGGATACTGGGAAGCGGACTCGTAATTGCTCAGGAAGCGCGTGTTAAATTGGCGCGTTTATTAGCGGATTTAGGGCATAACCAACCGATTGAAATGCCTGATATTTCCACAAAAGATAAGGCCCAGGAATATATTGGTTTGGACATGGAAAAACTTAATAAGGAGAAAGAGGAATTCAAAAAAAACCTATTGCCAAAATGGCTTGAGGAAGCTAAAGCAAGGGAAGATAAAATGCCTATAAACACTCTGTCTTCAGTAGCAAAATAGTATTTTAATACATTCAACATAAAGATACCTTATTGAACTTTTAGTAAGGTATCTTTTGTTTCATACTTCATATCATCTAAAGTGAATAAATTTTATCGTCTTTTTGCTTCTCCGATTTTGGCAGTTGTTTTTCTATTTGTTTTTGCAGTCTCAATGGCCACAGCCACCTTTATTGAAAATGATTACGGGACAGCTACGGCTTGGAAACTCATTTACGATAGCTGGTGGTTTGAACTGGTAATGCTCGGCTTGGGAGTATCATTCATCATGAGTATATACAAGTACAAGCTTTGGCGATGGGAAAAGTGGGCACTATTGCTATTTCACCTAGCTTTCATCATCATTTTAATTGGTGCAGGAATTACTCGATATGTGTCTTACGGCGGTATTATGCGTATCCGTGAGGGAAATGCTTCAAACGTTATTATTTCGGACAATAATTATTTGCATGTTCATATTTCAAAAGGTGAAGCCGTAAAAACGATTAAAAAGCGGATCGATTTTTCACCTGTAAGTGATAATGATTTTAATATTGAAAGTGATTTCAATGGGATACCAATCACCATCTCTTACGAGGAATTTGTGGCAGATGCTATTCCGGAAATCCAGGATGATGCTAAGAATGGGAAACCAATGCTCCAAATGGTAGTTTCTGCCGGAAATGGCAGAGAGACTGTATTTTTAGAAAAAGGCGAGATTGAGTCCATTGGAGAGCATCAACATAAAATAGGATTCCAGGTTGATGAAAAGGATGTCATCAATATTATTGAGGAAAATGGCACATTTAAAATTTTATCGCCAAGAGATTTAAGCGCTTTTGTGATGGCTACGGAAACGGCTTCAACATTGAAAAAAGACAGTGTACAACCGATGAATTTAAGAACCTTATATCGTGATGGCGATGCTTCTTTTGTCCCTTTGTCCTATCATCCAAGAGGAAAAATCACTTTGGCTAGTGGATCTGAAAAGCCAAAGGATAATGACGAGCAGAAGGATGATGCCTTGATCATAAATGTTCAAGTAGGGGAGGATAGCAAACAAAGCACACTGTTGTATCGAGAAGGCTTTTTACCTACCCAACATCCCATTGATTTTGATAATATAAAAGTATCGCTTTCCTATGGAGCCGAACCTATCATAACTCCATTTTCTATTCATTTAAATGATTTTCAATTGGAGCGTTATCCGGGGTCCACAAGTCCATCATCTTATGCCAGTGAGGTAAAAGTGATAGATAATGGTACAGAAATCGATCACCGTATTTTTATGAATAATGTGCTGGATTATAAGGGGTATCGCTTTTTTCAGGCCAGTTACGATACCGATGAAAAGGGTACGGTTCTAGCCGTTAACCATGATGCCTTGGGTACAAATATCACTTATATTGGTTATTTTTTGATGATGATTGGTATGTTTTTCACCCTCTTTGGAAAATCTTCCCGATTCACTTTGGTCAATAAAAATTTGAAACATTTGAAACAAAAAAGTGCTACACTGATTATTGTGCTATTTTCCATTTTCAATGTAGCTCTTTCTCAAAGCAAAACACCAGAAATCAACCTTGAGCTTGTTAAACAATTGGAAGTGGATGCACAACACGCCGATTTATTTGGAAGGCTTATGGTTCAGGATTTAGACGGGCGGGTTAAGCCAATGAATACCTTGGCTTCGGAGTTTTTGAGAAAGCTTTCCAGAAAACCGTATTTCAAGTTTACTGAAAATGGGAAAGCAGTCAAGTTGAGTGCCAACCAAGCCTTTTTGGCCATGCAGTCCGCATCCAATATCTGGCAATATGTACCGCTGATAAAAGTGGATAAAAAGAAGGGAGGCGAACTTTTTGAGGGGCTAAAAATCAGTGAAGATGGTTTAGTGTCGTTTACCAATTTATTGGGTAACAACGGACAGTACATTTTAGACGAAGTTGTGGAAAAGGCCAATCAAAAGAAACCGGCTGAGCGCAGTGAATTTGACAAAGAAGTTTTGAAGGTTGATGAACGATTTAATATTCTTTATAATGTCTTCGCTGGGAATTATTTAAAGGTATTTCCAAATGGCAATGATGACAACAACAAATGGCACAGTCAAACCCATCATTTTGAAGATTTTCCTTTTGAAGACGGTGAATTTGCGAAGCAAATCATTCCGACATATTTTAAGGATATCAACGAGCGCAATTGGATTGAGGCCAGCGAAAAATTGGGTTATATTAAAACGTTTCAAAATGTTTTGGGTAAGGACATTATTCCCAGTAGAAAGCGTATTGAGGCAGAATTGTGGTACAATCAACTTAACTTAAATTTTTGGCTGTTTCAAGTATTTTTCACCTTGGGGGCAATACTGTTGATTTTGGCAATAACCAAAATTTTCACTAAAAATAGAGTTATAGATTTTTTCTGGAACTCTATCATACTTTTTACATTGGTAGGTTTCATAATATTTGGTGGAAATATTATTTTAAGATGGTACGTCTCAGGACATGCTCCATGGAGCAATGGTTACGAAATGCTCGTATTTGTCTCTTGGGTATTATTGCTATGCGGCTTTCTAACCTTTAGGAAATCAGACTTTGCACTGCCGTTGTCCACTTTGTTTTCCGGAGCTTTGCTATTTGTTAGTTATTTGGATTGGCTCAGCCCTGAAATCACCAACTTAATGCCTGTATTAAAATCCTTTTGGTTAAAAATCCATGTGGCTACCATTGTAAGCAGTTATGCCCCTTTGGCACTTTCTGCTGTATTAGGTTTTATGGCGCTTTTGCTGATGATTTTCAAAACCGAAAAATCGAAACAAGAAATCGAAATCAGGATAAAGGAACTGACTTATATCAACGAAATATCAATGACCATAGGTCTATTTGTATTAGCAGTGGGAACATTTTTAGGAGGTATTTGGGCCAATGAGTCTTGGGGACGCTATTGGGCTTGGGATCCCAAAGAAACTTGGGCTTTAATCAGTATTATTGTGTACGCTATTGTATTGCATCTTCGGCTTATTCCCGGTCTAAAAAGCAGTTATATTTTGAATACGGCGAGCGTATTTGCATTTGGTTCTATTATTATGACATCTTTCGGGGTAAATTATTACCTCTCAGGATTGCATAGTTATGCGGCTGGTGATCCTTTGCCTATCCCAACTTTTATATATGTTTTGGTTGGGGTGGTTATAATTGTTTCAATAACGGCCTATTACAGGAGGGAACGCACTGTTGATAAACCGTTAAAAAGTTCAATATAATTTCGGCTTTTTGATCTAGATAATTCACTTCTAGTATCTTATATTGCATATCTGCTATGAGATTAATCAACTTTAAAAAGGAATTAAATGGAACAATTAACAATGACAGAACATATATATAGTAAATGGTATCATCCTTACGAGTCCGCAGATGACTATAAAAAGCGTGTAGCTTATTTCAGTATGGAATTTGGTATCGATCAGGCATTCAATATCTATTCCGGGGGGTTGGGCTTTTTGGCTGGTTCTCATATGCGCTCCGGTTATGAATTGAAGCAGAATATGATTGGAATTGGGATGCTTTGGAAGTATGGATATTACGACCAAGTCAGAAATGATGACCATAGCTTGCGTACAGAATTTAACGAGAAACATTTTGAGTTTTTAGAAGATACCGGAATTGAGGTTGAAGTGAAGTTGCACGACAATCCACATGTAAAAGTAAGGGCTTATGTTTTAAAACCTGAAATTTTCGGCACTGTACCGATGTATTTTTTAACAACGGATGTGGACGGAAATGATCATTTATCAAGAACCATAACAAATCATTTATACGATAGAAACCCAGTAACACGCGTATCCCAAAGTATTGTTTTGGGTATCGGGGGCGCGAAAGTGGTCCAGGCTTTGGGTGGTTCAGATACCTATCATTTAAATGAAGGGCATGCGTTGCCAGCCTTTTATTATTTGAGAGATAGGGGCGTAACTAAAGATCAAATGGTATTTACCACTCATACACCGGAAAAAGCAGGAAATGAAGAGCGGGAGGCACGTCACTTAAACAGATGTGGCTTTTTTGGACGTACCCTTTCTGATGAAGAGCTTCAGCGTGAAATGGTAAACGGCGGCATGATAAACTACACGGTTTCCGCTTTAAGAATGGCTAAAAAGGCCAATGCTGTTTCGAAACTTCACGCCGTAGTGGCCAACGATATGTGGAAGGATTATTACGGAACCAGTGAAATCATTCCCATTACCAATGCGCAAAATCAAAAATTTTGGCAGGACGAAAGTATAAAAAATGCTTGGGAACATAGGGATGCTGGCGGTTATAAATTCCGAAAGTTCGAATTGAAAAGTGAACTATGTCAGGAAGTATATCATCAAACAGGAAAGACATTTAACCCAAATGTGCTAACCTTTGTTTGGGCCAGACGTTTCGCTGCCTATAAAAGAGCAGATTTGTTGTTGCATGATTTTGAGCGATTTAAAAGATTGATCCACAACGAAAAATACCCTGTACAAATTATCTGGGCAGGAAAACCCTACCCGTTTGATTATGATGCGATTAGTGTGTTTAATCATTTGGTGTACCATTCTAAAATGGAGCGCAATTTGGCAGTTTTGGTGGGGTATGAAATAGAATTGTCGAGAAAGCTGAAATGCGGTTCTGACGTATGGTTGAATACGCCAAGGATCACGCGTGAAGCCTCTGGAACCAGTGGGATGACGGCAGCTATGAACGGCTCGGTAAATGTATCGACAAACGATGGATGGATTCCTGAATTTGTAAAGGACGGCGATAATTGTTTTGTATTACCGACTTTAGATCACAATTTACCAATTTGGGATCAAGATAAAATGGACACCAATAATCTTTATGAAATTTTAGAGCAAAAAGTGATTCCAACCTTCTATGATAATCCAGAGAAGTGGCAGGACATTGTGTTTACAGCCATGGACGATGTTATACCAGAGTTCACCACACAAAGAATGGCTGACGATTATTATAAGAAATTGTTTTAACAGGAATGTCTCAAAAACAAATTAAAGCATCCACAATGACATTGTGGATGCTTTTTTTTATTACAGTTTGAAATCGAAGTAATCTACCTTTTCAATGTTGCCTTTTATCGCCAACGCGGCCTTATAGTTCTTCGCGGTTTCAAAAGGGGAGATGTGCCATAAGTCTTTTTCATTGGCGTCCCATAAAGTTTCATATAATTCGGCTTCATTGTCCGAATCGATAGAGATCGAAAAAGCATCCAAGGGAAATGAGAGCCCCTTGGATTTTGCTTTTATAAAGGCCTCTTTTCTGGTCCAACATCTATAAAACCCCTCAGTTTGCAAGGAATCCGGAAAGTGGTGCAGGTCCTCAATTTCACGTTTTGAAAAGTAATTATCGGCGATATCCATCACATGGAAATCCGACTTCATAAATTCAATATCGATGCCAATATCAAAATTATTTACAAAACCCATCACGGCCATATTTTTGGAATGTGAGATATTAAATTTAAGGTCCGCCTTCAGTGCAAATTCCGGTTTTCCAAATTCGCCATATTTAAAAGTAACTGCTTCAGGCTTTAAGTTTAAATATTTTCCCGAAATGAAACGCAAAATGCCTCTGAATACAATAAAGCGTTCCTCATCCTTTTTGAAGTGGAATTTTGAGGCTCTCAGTTTTTCATCATCCGATAAATGATTCGAAAAAAGAGAAATATTCGATTTCATTTCATTAAAATTCACCATCCAAACATGACAGTTTCCGTTAGAAATCTCAAGAATATTTATTTTGGAGCTATCCATTTTTTATAAAATTAAACTTCTATTTTAAGAATGGTAGACAATCTTCTTTCTTTGTAGTCTTTGCAAATTTTCTTATAGTGAGTGGCATTATTTTTAAAAGTAGGATCGTCCAAAACCCTTTCCAAGTTCTTTTCAATTATTTTTGGGCTATCCTTATCCTTATCGCCCATAATACCCAACTTATGAAAATGAATTCTTGCCGCATTACCGCTTTGTTCAAAGTATTTCCCTGAGTAGGCCAACATTGGTACTCCAAAATAAATGCACTCATTCAAACTATTTGCGCCACAATGGGTTATGCAACAATCGGCTTGATTTAAAACTTGCAGTTGAGGTGCCCAGCTGAGAATATATACGTTTTCAGTAGCCACGGATGCAAATTCACTGGGATTCAATTTTCCTCCCAGGCTCACTATCATTAACCAATCTCTTCTGTTGTTAACGGCTTTAATAACTCTGTTGATATAGTCCATTTCTGGATTAATAAAGCTACTCGCTGAAAAGTAAATCAATTTTTTTTCCGATTCTGATTTTATTTTGACAACGCTTTCAATCATTTTTGCCACATTCTTATCAAACTTCAATTCCCTTTGCTCATAAACCATCGGGCCAATATATTTGAAATGATTTGGTGGGTCGTGAGGGAAATCCATTTCGGCAACAGACATGGAAATGGTTGGGATATTGGTATAGGCGAAAAGATCTGGCAAGTTGCTTAAAATGATATTTTCAGGAGGCATTCCTTGTTTCAAGGCGTAGGTTTTAAGCGTCCATCGCCTGTAGTCTCTAAACTTTAATTTGTTTACAATAATCCTTGCTCTAACTTTTAATTTTACAAAAGTCCAAGATAATAAGATGCCGAGCCAACTACCTTTGATCCCTTTTCCTGGGATAGTACTGGTTCGGATTGGGGGGAGCTTCAAATCTGCTCTCATTTCATTGTTGAACCAAGCCGTGAACAACGTAATTTTAGTGTCCAAATTCAAAGAGGCAAAAATGATATCATGCAATTCTGCATCTATAATAATGTGGTTTGGGTTTAGATTATTAAGGATACTATTATAAACGTCTAATCCAAGAATTTCCTTGCCTTTGGTGTAATGGCTGGAGTAATGTTTTAAATGATTTTTTAAACGTTTCGTCCAGTTTGTTTGGGGTTCGTTCTTTTGATTTTTAGCCTCAAAATTATAGTTGATTTCAGGGAGTTGAACATAATCAAAACCAATACTTTTTACCTTTTCCTTAACATCCATGGGACACAGGTATGTAATTTTGTGTCCCTCTTTTTCTAACCGCGTGGCCATTTCAAAGCTTGAATACAGTCTTCCTGTTAAACCTGTTATTATAAGTGCAATGTGGGCCATACTTTGGTTGTTGAATTTTTAACCTTTTTAAAGCGCTCTTACGTGCTATAATCATTAATGGCCTTTTCAATTTGCGTCGCTAATTTACCTGCATAAGGGGCTTCAAACAATTGATGGTGCTGACCATCTGTATAAAGAACGTCAACTTCATTAGTGGTGATGCTTTTCCAGGCTTTGATATAAGTGGGATTCAAATTCTTGTCTGGTTTTTCGGTAAGGATAAGCGTGGTTTTTCCCGTATGAGGGCTGCCCCAACTATACTGTTTGTAAATACGGATTAAATTCTGCTTTATCTTTTCTAAATCCTTTTTGGTTTGAGAACCAAACAGTTTAATTACGGAAGATTCCAAAAAGCGCTCGTAATTATTTGAAATCATCAATTTAAGTGCATTTAACGGATTGCTGGCCAAACGATTCAAAAATCCGGAAACACGCATTTTTATCCGTGTTGGGTCCGTAAAATCTTCTTGTTTGATTATACTGTCTATCACTATTAGATGAACCGTATCGCCGGACTGCTCAAACTCTCGGGCGATTTCAATACCTACTGCTGGACTAAAACAATATACTAATAAGTGGTAAGGTCCTTTTGGTTGAATGTCTTTTATTTCCTTGGCATAATCCCGTGCCATTTCTTCGATGCTTTGGTGCAAATTTGTATTGCTATTTGAGCCTGAGGGTTGAATAGCATAGACTGGCCGGTCTTTTTCAAGGCCATGAGCAATGGGGTTGAAGAAAAAAACAAAACCACCTCCACCATGAATACAAAACAATGGGGATTTGTCGCCTCCGGATTTTATGGGCACTACATATTTCCACCCTTGACTCTCATCCTTTCTTAATATATGATCACTCAAGGAGGCAATTGTGGGATGCTTTAACAAGGTTATTGGAGGTATCCGCAAGCCTAATCGTTTTTCAATTAAAGTAAACATTTTAATAGCCATCAGCGATGTACCTCCAATTTGGAAAAAGTTATGCGCGGTTCCAATATTTTCTTGGGACAATAAAGCTTCCCATATCTTCAGCAGTTCCAATTCAGTTTTATTCTTGGGGGATACAATAGAGTGGGTTTCTTGGGGTGTTTCCAAAACAACACTTGCATTCTCATCTGGTGCGGATTCTATTTTGTTCAATAGACTTCCCAAGTCAATTGGATCGTCTTCACCTAAAACGGAAATGATTTTTTGGAATTGACGAAGCATCCATTCACAGTTATCTACTGAAACAAATTGTGGTGTTGTCATCAAATAAACTCTGATTTTTTTCCCTGTAGTAATGGCCAAGGTGACAGGGTAGGTACTGGTAATTCCACTCTGGGAACTATGGATGCTAAGGTTTCCAATGTTGAGGTCTTCCCAAGGATAATTCTCAAAAAGGAAGAGGCTGTCAAACAAATTGGTACGTTCGGTCTCGATCCATTCTGAAATTTCCGGCAGGGAAAAATGTTCAAACGTTCTAGATTCAAGTTGATTTTTTTGTAGAGCTTGGAACCATTGTCTTATCTTGCTTTTATCCTGCACAACAATTCTAAATGGTAACACATTGGTAAACATTCCGGCCATCAAATTTATATTTGGGAAATCTCCTGAACGTCCGGAAACAGTATTGCCAAAAGTAATGTCATTCTGTCCAGAAAATTTAGAAATGATGAGCGACCATATCCCCTGAAATAGTGTGTTTAATGTAATTTTATAAGATTTGGCTAAGTCGTGGGCAGTTTTTGAGACTTCTTTAGACAAAGCAAGATTCTGTTCTTGCAGATTTTGAATGCCGTATTGGTTCGGGTTGAACAGAAAAGGGGAATTGAATCCCTCAAAAGTGCGCTTCCAAAACTTCTTGGCATCTGCGATTGGGATGCGTTTTTGCCAATTTAAGTAAGAAGCATGACCAGGAATTGCAGGGAGGTCCGGCGGAGTATTTCTTAGAACTGAATCGTAAATTGAGAAAAGGTCCTTAAGAATGATGCTGGTTGACCAACCATCTAATAGTAAATGATGGCAACACCATAAAAGGATATGCGAATCGGTTTTAGTTTTAATCAGTTGTACTTGGGATAATGGGTGTTCATTGAAATTTATGCCCTTAGTTCTATTGTCGTTTTTGAGTTCAGCGAGTTTATCGTTATGTATAGTTTCGTCTATATTAAGCCAATCGACAGAGTCCAATTTGATTTTTGTCGACGTATTAACAATTAGCAGAGGGTTTCTCAGATTGTCCCAATGTACCGAGGATCTTAAAATGGAATGCCGATTTGCTGTTAACCCCCAAGCTTTTTTGAAAATTTCAGCATCTAGTTTTCCGTCAATCGTACATTGTACATTAAGGAAACCTTGGTCGTATTCCGAGGTTAAGGTGTGGAACAGTATGCCTTGTTGCATAACGTTCAAAGGATATATTGTTTTTATATTTTGGTTAGGAAGCTTTGCGTTTTCGCTATTGAACAAATGGTCCAGTTCGTCTTGTGTCGCTTCAATTTCCGGGAAGTCTGATGGTGTAAACCTGGTTTTGCTATCCAAACAATAGGCAATAATCAGCTTCAAGTTTTGGTCAAAATTAGCAATCAAACTGGTTATTGTTTCTTTTTCAATGATTTGATCGGCATAATTCCATGCCATTTCTAAAACCCCATCTTTAACCAGTGCATTGATTTCCAAAACATAGTATCTTTCGCTAAGCGGATGAATGGTGTTTTTTGAAATGAATTTTATGTCGGTTTCTCCAGTATTCTGTCTGCCCAAAAAATTGAAAACAATCTCGGGATAGTCGGATGATTTTAAATGGGTGGTCAAAAACTTCAAAATGCCATAACCCATTCCGCCTTTTGGAATACTTCGCATCTGCTCCTTAACTGTCATAATTTTAGAACCAATGTCGCCATTCAAATCCAAATCTAAACGCTTTGGGAAAAACGATGTAAACCAACCTACAGTATTTGATAAATCCATAGAGGCGTCAGTTGCTTCCCGCCCATGACGTTCCAATGCCAAGGTGAGGCTGTCGGTTTTGCCGTAACGTGCCAAAGTATCAACCAGTGCCGTCAGCAGTAACTCATCCGTTTTTGTATTAAAAGCTTTGTTTGCCAGTTCCATAAGGTTTTGTGTTAGCCCTTTATCAATGTTGAAGTCGATACTGCTAACATCCTTTTGATGCACTGGTAGTTTGTTTTCCGATAAATTAGAGAATATATTTGACGTTTGGGTTTGGGCTTTCCAATACGGTAATTCGTTTAAAAAACTACCAGAATTAGCCTGTTCCTTTAAATGATCTGTCCACGACTTTATGGAAGCGGTTTTGTTTTCAAACCATTTCAAATCGTCATTTTCAAATGCTTCGGAATACGCATTTATGATGATTTGCCACGACACGAAATCAATGACCAAATGATGGGCGAGCAGAATGATGCTGTTTTTTGAACTTTCGATGTGCTTGACGAAAATACATTTAAACAGCCCGCCTTCCGAAAGCTGGATATTTTCCTGAATTAGTTTTAGGCCTTTTTCAATTTCGATATCAATATTTTCGTTTGAAGGCCTTGAAACATCAATTATTTCAAAAGCTTTCACCGCTTCGGGAGCCAAAACTTTAGCCTGCCATTGTTCGTGCTTTTGGTAAAAACTTAAGCGCAGGGCATCATGAGTTTTGATAATCTTTTGGGTTATTACTTGTAATCGTTCCTCACCTACATTTTGCGGTAAACTCTGGAATTTAAACCCTTGGTTCCAATACTCCGGGGCCAATTTGTGGCTATCAAAAAACCAATGTTGAATTGGGCTAAGGGGGATGTCTCCCATAACCATATCTTCCTTGTTGAGATTCTTGTCATCTTCCCGCGATACGAACATGGCCAGTTCAGAAATAGTTTGATGTTCAAATAATTGGTTGGGGGCAATAGCAATCCCCATTTTACGGGCCATGGCAATGATTTGAATGCTCAAAATCGAGTCCCCGCCAACTTCGAAAAAATTGTCTTTTGTACCTAACTTGTCAATACCAAGGATGGATTTCCAAATATCCAATAATTGTCGCTCCAGCTCGTTTTTGGGTCCCTCGTTATTGTTTTCGGAATTTTCCCTAGTGGTGATGTTTAACGCACCCAATTTTGTTTTGTCAACTTTCCCGTTGGGCAACAGGGGAATTTGATCAATTTCGGCAAAACTATGGGGAATCATATAATCCGGTAAGGCATTTTTCAGATACTGCTTTAACAAATTTTCATCATAGCTTGACTTCGGCACGATAAAGGCCACCAGCCGTTTTGGCTTGCCAGTTTCTTGTTTTACTACAACCACAGCTTGTTTTACCAAACCGCTGTTGTTGATGGTGTTTTCAATGTCGTCCAGTTCAACCCTAAAGCCTCTAATTTTGATTTGCTGGTCGGCGCGACCAAGAAAATCAATAGTGCCGTCATTTCGGTACTTCCCTAAATCTCCAGTTTTATAAAGCTTTTCTTCTGGAATGAATGGATTTTGGATGAAAACTTTGTTTGTTAAATCTACTCGATTGATATAGCCTTGGCTAAGCCCAGGCCCTCCAATGTAAATCTCGCCGGCAACACCAAAGGGTACTTTTTTAAGATCGCCGTCCAAAATATGTATTTGGGAATTTGCTACTGGCTTACCTATCGGTACTTGCTCCTTCATTAAATCCACCGGTGTAATTTTGTGTGCAATGCACCAAACCGATGCTTCCGTGGGGCCATACTCGTTATACAGGTTGGCCTCAGGTAATGTTTTAAAATGGTTTTCGCAAAGCGAAATGGAACAGGCCTCACCCGCCACAACCACTGAGTTAAGGGATTTTAATTCTGATGTATCCGCATTTTCCAAAATTACATTGTACAAGGAGGGGAGCATCAAGGTATACGAAACATTATGCCGTTCAATAGTTTCCGCAATTTTTTCAATGTCCTGCTCCATGCGTTTTTTTGTAAGAACCAAGTGGCCTCCCGTACAGAGCGTCCAAAAAATACCTGCTTTGGAGCTGTCAAAAGAAATGGACGACATCAACAAAAATGCCGAAGGATGGTGGTCGTAAAAATTTAGCCTGCCACCAGTGGAATTGATAATGTTTTTATGGGTAATGGGCACCCCTTTGGGCTGTCCAGTACTTCCGGAAGTGTAAATTACATAAGCAAGGGCGTCACCATTCACTTTAGGAAACGTTTCGGTTTCAACCGATTTGTTAAGATTGATTTTGTCAATTAAAAAGGATGTACCCTCAAATTGTTCAAATAGTTTTAGGAGAGGCGTTTGCGTAATAACTTGTTTCACCTTTGAATCCTTTAATATGAAAGCGATACGCTGGGAGGGATAATCGGGGTCAATGGGCAGATAGGCACGTCCCGCTTTTAATATGGCAAGCATCCCGATAATCATGTCCAAAGAGCGTTCAACACAAAGCCCTACAATGGTATTTTCATTGGAGTTTGTTTTGAGGAGTTCTGTGGCAAGAACTGTAGATTTATGGTTTAATTCATCGTATGAAATAGATTGATTTTCAAAAGAAACTGCTGTATTTTTTGGGTGCTTTTTAGCAATATCTTCAATAATATGATGGATGGCATTGTAGCTTTCAAAAGGATGTGCTTTGGGGGAGTTATTTAAGTGCAAAACTTTTTCATCCGCTTCGGACAAACCTGGAATATCTTCAATGTGCCCGTTAGGATTTTCTACAATAAAATGTAGAGTATGCTGTAAATAATCTTGAAATCTCTGGATGGTGTTTGCTTCGAAAAGATCGGTGGCGTATTCAAAAGTTGATACTATTTTACCATGGTCCTCGTGGATAAAAAGGGTGAGGTCAAATTTTGAAACCTCGGCAATATAATCTTTATTTTCGGTGAGGGTTACCTCGTTTCCAAAGGAAGGCAATTCAGATTTTGGGATGTACACAAACATGGTCTGAAACAACGGATTGACAGAAAGGGAACGTTCTATCTGCATTTTCTTGACCAGCATATCAAAAGGTACATCTTTGTTGGCCAGCCCTTCCGTAAAAACAGTTTTTACTTCTTCAATAAATTGGGAAACGGTGAACTCTTTTTTAATCGAAGTTCTTAAAACCATCGTATCAATAAACAGCCCAAAAATAGATTCCAACTGCTTTTGGTTTCTGTTGGCCACCGGGGTGCCCACTATAATGTCTTCCTGTTTCGAAAAATTATGCAACAAGAGATAGTAGGCCGATAAAAAAAGTACAAAGGGGGTTGTGCCCATATTTTTTGCCAATTCTAAAATTCGACCTGAAAAATTTTCATCAAAATTCAGGGTAAGTTCGGTGCCATGGTATGACGGCGTTACGGGGCGTTTAAAATCAGTAGGTAAATCTAAAACCCGAATGTTGCCGGATAATTTCTTCCTCCAATATGAAAGCTGTTTATCAAAGGTTTGATGTTTATTTTGCCAAAAGGCGTAATCGCTAAAATCAATGGCATTGGCCTCAATTTGTATCGTTTCACCTTTAATAAAGTGGTTGTAGTATTCCGCTAGTTCTTCCCTTAAAATATTCATCGACCACTGATCCGAAATAATATGATGAAAGGTTAAAAGAAGGATGTGTTTGGTTTCAGTAAACTTAAATAATGAAGCCTTAAATAGTGGTGCGACGGACAGGCTGAAACTATGGTCCGCCTGCCTATCCATAAATTGTTTAGCCTTTAATTCCTTTTCGGTTTCGGGATGACTGCTGAAATCTTCCTCAAGAATATTGAAATTGATGGCATCGTCAATTTTAAGTATGGGTTTTCCATTCTCATCAACCTCATAATAGGACCTAAAAACCTGGTGCTTTTCAAAAAAAGTTTTTAAACTGTGCTTTAGGGCATCTACATTCAAATCCCCCTCAAAAGTGAAGTATTCCGATAGATTATAGAACACATTTTCGGGATACATCTGCTGTAGGAACCACAGTCTTTTCTGCCCATAGGAGAGTGGGATTTTGGCATCTGGTGGCGCCTTTTCAATGGTATTAGAAGCCGACGGCTTTTTGTCTTTACTTTTCCATTTTTCCAGTAAAGACATGGGTTTAATGTCCTTTTTCACAACTTTTTTTGAAATTCTCTAAAAGAAATTTTTCCGTTAAGTTATGTAATTATTTTAAACCAAGCCACTGCGCAAATTTAAAACCGTATATTCTTATGTAATCGTCAAACATCAGATTGTCGTCAAACACGCGTTCATAGCACCAAAGCAATGACACCACAATCAATATTATGGAGGTATAAAAGATAAATTTTGGATACAGTTTAAGCTTTCTGATAAAATACAATATGGGAAAAATAATGGCGATAATAATCAACTGTCCTATTTCAACGCCAATATTAAACCCTAAAAGCGAGAGCGTTAAAAATTCATTGGATAACCCTAAATCGCCTAAAACCGTTGCAAACCCAAACCCGTGGAACAGCCCAAAAATAAAGGCAATAACCCAATCCTTCATCTTAAATATTGGTTTGATATTATGGTATGCGGCCAATGCAATGGAAAATGCAATAATTGATTCTACCAAACGGGACGGCAGGTTAACCAATTGCAACGAGGCCAAAGTAAGCGTGATAGTATGGGCAATAGTAAAAAACGATACTACTTTTATGATGTAAATAAATGCCGATTTAAAGGTCATTACGGGTTCCCACCCGAAAATTGTGTTGTCTTTTCTCCGAACTACGGCGGGTAAAATTAGCGCCAATAAAAAGAGGATGTGGTCAATGCCAATCCAAATGTGCCAAATACCTTGTTTTATCATGGCAATAAACCCTGTCATGGTGTGCGAATCGCTCAAGTCTAGCACGCCTTCGGTATCGTCCGGACCAAAATCCATAACGATGTTGGCTTCTTCGTTTATCACGCCCGCTTTCCAATTGTATTCCACTACAACAAACCCTTTGTGCTCATCGTCCTCCTCAAAGGCAATATTATAGTAGATAGTCAAATCCTCCGGAAGGGTCTTCATATTGCTGAGGTTAAAATAAAATTGCATAAAATTACCAGTGCTGATCCAAATGTCTCCTATTTCGGTAAAATTGATATCATGCTTCCCAAAATCAGAACTAAACCCCGCATTTTGAAGAATGTACGCTTGAATTTGAGCGGCGTAGGGCTCAACGTCCTCAGGCGTTGCATTTTTGGGCAGGTTTAAATTGAAAATATCGTTTAGCTCCCTAACATTTATTTCATAACGGCCTTCAATACCCTTATCTTCATAAATCCTTAAATAGAGGTAACTTTGATTAGGCAAATGCGCAAAAGCAGTAGCGGATAATAGTAAAAATAAGGCAACAAGAGTCTTGGTTAGCAGGGTTTTCATATTTTTCTTTTTGTCGATTTCACCTTTATTTTGATTCCCAGGAAAGAAATTAATAGGGTGAAATCAGTTTTAGTGATTTTTTTTCAATAATATTAATAAAAAGATGAAAACAATCAATATTTGATATATGATGTTCAGTTTATTCGTTAAAGTGTGAAATTGGAGGGCAATTGTAAGTATTGTAGGGGTAAATGCTAAAAAAATCAAACTTAATCGATTTAAAAAGTTTCCCAACGATTGTTTTTGCTCAATAATAATTATTGAAGTTAATTGAATCAAAATAAAACGAAATGTGTATCTTTTCTAAAAGAAATTATAGCTTTAAGGCCTGATGGACATTGAGAATATTGCTAAACTATTAGGTTTTAAGGCCTAATAAAAGAAGAGAAATTGATTTATAATTTGGTCCAAATCGTAGAGAATTCTGCAAAAGAATTCCCTTCAAAGGTGGCGTTTAGATATCTAAATGAATCCATAACTTATAGGGATTTAGATATTAAAACCAGCCAACTTGCCCAACATTTAGCAAACCTAGGCATTAAGAAGGGCGACCGCGTTGGCATTTTTATGCACCGCTGTTTGGAAACTTCAATCGCCATTTACGGTATTTTAAAATCTGGGGCGGCCTATGTGCCAATTGACCCATTTGTACCCAACGAACGCATAAAGTTTTTGGTAAACGACTGTGGGATAAAACATTTGGTGACCACTCCAAAGCAGGCCAAGAAAATCAAAAAGCTTTTGGAGGCAGATATTGGTTTGGAATCCATCATAGGCGTATCTGAAATAGATGCAATAAAAGCCATAAGTTGGGAAACCCTTTTCAAGCAGTCTTTGGAAAAACGCGTCCCAGTCAACATTTTAGCCGAGGATCTGGCCTATATTCTATATACTTCAGGAAGTACCGGTGTACCGAAAGGTATTATGCATACCCATGATAGCGGGCTGGCGTTTTCAAAATTGGTGGTGGATTTATACGATTTTAAATCGGATGATGTTGTAGCAAACTCTGCGCCATTGCATTTTGATGTGTCCATTTTAGGATACTGCGCCGCACCATTGGGGGGAGCCACAACCGTCATTATTTCCGATGCCCATTTAAAGTTTCCAATGAGTTTAGCAGATATGACGGTAAAGGAAAAAGTGACCATTTGGTATTCCGTGCCGTTGCTTTTGATTGAATTGTTGCACAAAGGAGGTATCCAAAACAAGGATTTCTCAAGTTTGCGCTGGGTATTGTTTGCTGGGGAGGTTTTTGCAACGAAACAACTTCGCACTTTAATGCAACACTGGCCTCAGGCGCAGTTTAGCAATATTTACGGGCCTACGGAAACCAACCAATGCACCTACTATAATTTGTCCGAACCTCCCGAAGGTGATGAGCCAATTCCGATAGGTTTCACTTGGAAAAATACGGAATATAAAATTTTAGATGAAGTGGATAACGAGGTTGACAAAGGAGAGGAGGGGCTTCTTGTAATAAGGTCGGCCACAGTAATGAAAGGCTATTGGAACAATATAGCACTTACCGAGGCCTCATTTTATATAGAAGAAATTGCCCCCGGGTTTGAGCACAGATATTACAGAACTGGAGATTTGGTAAAACTGAACGAGAAAGGCGAAATCCTGTTTTTAGGAAGAAAGGACAGACAGATTAAATTTAGAGGCTTTCGTATTGAGATTGACGAAATAGAAAACACATTGGCAAGGCATGATGCCGTTATTGAAGTGGCTGTTATTTTTATAGATGCCAGCGGTGAAAAAGAGCTTGTTGCCACCGTTTTGGTGGACGAAAGGTTTAATGTAACAGGCGCAGACCTGAAATCGCACTGTAAAAAACACCTGCCAGTTTATGCCGTTCCTGGTGAGGTGTTGATATTGAAGTCCTTTCCAAGAACCAGTTCGGGAAAGATAAATAGAAAAGAAATAGAAAAAATGATTGCCAATATATGATGGAACAAACGATCATAAAATATATAGAGAAGGAACTTGCCAATGAATATATTGAAGACGGATTGGATGCCACTGACGACCTGCTGGGCAGTGGTATTTTAGATTCCATGGCCATGGTAAGGTTGATTGCCTATGTAGAAGAAACATTTGAAATTAAGGTTGATCCGGAAGAAATGATAATCGAAAATTTTATGACTGTTGAAGATATCAGCAATTTTATTTCAAGCAAAAAAGTTTAAAAATTTGAAACTAAATGCATAGGAATTATTCACCATTAACGCCAAGCCAAAAGCTATTGTGGATAGGCCAGGAACTTAATCCCGGGCTACCGCTTTACAATATGGTGATGACCTATGAGATTCAAGATGAAATTTCTTTGCCCCACTTTAAGGAGGCTTTTCAAAAAGTGGTGGAAACTTGTGATGTGCTTCGGTCTGTATTCAAATATAAAGATGATGCGCCCGTTCAGGAATTTTTAACTGAGGTAGATTATGAACTGGATTTCAAGGATTTATCAAAAGAAACAGACCCTAAGGCAACATATGAAACATGGGTAAAAGAACGGTCTGTGAAAATGTTCAATTTAGAGAAATGTGCCTTCGATACCGTGCTCATTAAAATGTCCGATGCCCGCTATATTTGGTACCTCAATCAGCACCATTTAATTTCTGATGGATGGAGCACTTCGCTCGTTTTTACTAAAATGTCGGAGTGTTACGCCAAAGCATTGCAAAACGAACTGAAAGATGCTGAAGCAATGCCCTCTTTTCAGGAATATGTACTCAATAGCAATGAAGGCAAGGCAGGAGAACATCACCAAAAATATGCTGGTTTTTGGGTTGAAAAATTAAAGGATTTCCCAGAAACACCGTCTTTGTACTATTATAAAACTTCCCATTTGGATACGCCATCAAAACGGGTTTCTGTCAGCCTCGGTGAGGCCCGTACCCGTAAAATCAATGCCTTGGCAAACCAGAAAGGCATAAGAGGATGGACGTTGGATCTAACATTGTATAATATTTTCCTGACGGTACTTTACGCTTATGTTTACCGTGTTTCGGGGCAGAACAGGTTAACCATAGGATCCCCCATTAACAATAGAGGGACCAAAGTCCTGAAAAATACCGTCGGACTTTTTATAGAAACCTTCCCCTTGCTTGTGGAAATAGAAGAGGACGAAACGTTTATGTCCCTGTTTAAAAAGGTACAATTGGAAAGCAATAGCTTTATTAAACATGCCCAAGGCAGTGTATCCACAGCAGATTTAAGCCGCAGTTTTAATGTGTTTTTCAATTATATCAATAATAAAAATCCAAGCTTTAACGGCGCTGGGGTAAAAACCAATTGGGTACACACTGGACATCATGATCCCAGACACCATTTGCGTTTGCACGTTCATGATTTTGATAATACAGACCAATTGCAGTTGTATTTTGATTTGAATACCAATCAGTTTGATAGTAATGGGCAGGAATTGGTGCCTCAGCATTTTCTTAAAATGTTGGACGCCATTGTTGAGGATTCTGGTCAAAACATCGATACCGTCAGTTTGATCACGGATACAGAGATCTCAAAAATAAAATCTTGGAATAATACAACTGTAGATTATCCTGAGGGAGAAACGTTACTTTCAAAATTCAAAAACCAAGTTCAAAAAACTCCAGATAACGTGGCACTGGTTTTTAAGAAGGAAACCCTGTCCTATAGATCCTTGGATGAAAAGTCCAATCAAGTAGCTCAATTTTTAATTCAAAAAGGCATCAAAAGAGGTGATATTGTCGCTATCAGCCTTGAGAGGTCTATTGAAATGATGGTATGTATTTACGGGATTTTAAAGGCTGGTGCTGCGTATTTGCCACTTGATATTTCCACACCTTCAGAGCGACTGAAATTCATTCTTAAAGATGCCAAGGCCAAAATTTTATTTTATAACCACGGCCATATAGATAGTGCGGTTTTAAATGATGTTGAGGGTTATGATGTGGCAGAAATTAATGATGAAATATCTTCGCTAAGCACATCTTCAGTTGATGTTGACAGTCTTCCAGACGATTTGGCTTACGTTATTTATACCTCCGGGAGTACAGGTGAGCCCAAAGGCGTCATGTGCCACCATAAGGGTATCTGTAACCGCTTGAATTGGATGCAGGATTATCAGTCTATTGATCAAAGCGATACTTTGATTCAAAAAACACCAATTACTTTTGACGTGTCTTTGCCTGAGCTATTTTGGCCGTTGCAAACTGGAGCCAAGTTAGTGGTTGAAATCCCTGATGGGCACACCAATCCTGAACATCTTCAAAATACCATAAGGCAAAACAATATTTCGGTCATTCACTTTGTGCCTTCCATGTTAAACGTGTTTGTTCAAGCTGGAGGTGCCGAAAATTGTACAAGCTTAAAAACTGTATTTTGTAGCGGGGAAGCGCTGTCGGTTTCGGTCGTAGAACGGACGTATGAAAAATTAAATGTTGAAATATATAACCTTTACGGGCCAACGGAGGCTTCGGTTGAGGTTTCCTATTGGCATTGCAAGCGGGAAACGCTTCATGCGGGCATTCCTATAGGCACTCCAGTTTCCAATACGCAACTCCATATTTTAGATAAAAACCTAAACCCTTTGCCAATTGGCGCAATGGGAGAATTGCATATTGCTGGCATTCAAGTAGCTAAAGGCTATTTGAATAGAAAAGAGCTTACAGAAGAAAGGTTTATCGACGATGTTTTTTCTGATGACCCCCGTGCAAAAATGTATAAAACAGGAGATTTGGCACGCTATAGGCCGGATGGCGTGATAGAATATCATGGCAGGATAGATAACCAGATTAAATTGCGGGGCCTGCGTATTGAGCTGGGGGAAATAGAAAAGAATCTGGAAAAGATAGAGGCCATTTCTCAAGCTGTGGTTATGGTTGATGCAAATGAAAACTTGCTGGCCTATTACCTTGGTGATACTCTTGAGGATACAAAAATAGCAGAAGCACTTGGCCAGCGATTGCCCCTTTACATGGTTCCTCAATTTTACATGCATTTGGATCAATTTGAGTTTCTGTCAAGTGGAAAAGTGGACAGAAAAAAACTGCCAACGATAAATTTACGTAAACAAGATAAGCGACAAGAAAAAGCATTGCCTAAAAATGAAATTGAGGAATTGGTACATGGAGTCTGGAAAGAAGTTTTGGAAATTGAAAACATCGGCGTAAACGAAAATTTCTTTAGAATTGGGGGCAATTCCCTCAATGCCATTTCCATCACCTCTAGGCTAAAGGCCATGCTGGAATTGGAGGTGCCAGTTACCGACGTTTTTAATTACCCCACCATTGAGGCCTATTCCCAAAATATAGAAAAAACCATCATGGAACTGTTAAATGAATAGCACCGCCCAAAAAGGCTTAAAGCCGTTCGCCATAAAGATTGTTGCCATTGCGATGAGCATGTGCTATGTGTTTGGGCCGTCTCATAGTGAAGTGAACAAGGTGTTACATATTTTAGTGCATCAGTTGGAAATGCCCGAAAATGTTATGTCGCATACAAGTGCTGAGCGCACAAATCATGCGGGCCACACCAATCATAAACTAAAGAATGACGAAGCCCATCAGCATACTTTTTTGGAAACGATTCAAAAAATATTGAAAGCCTCTGATACCGATAACGATAAGGATGAGCCCAAAATAGTATTCCAAAAAATAGACAAGCATATACGGACAAATCTGACGTATAAAAGGCAATCATTTTTTTCGGCCCAACACATTAGGCATCAATTTTTTGTCAAACTTCAGCATATCCGAAATGGATACCCAGACGGAAAATTCCAACCCCCTCAATTTACTTGATAAGAAAAATGTTGTGTAAAAATGAAAATTACGCAACAATCTCGATGCTATCAATTCAAAAAAAATTTTATAAACCAACTCTTTTGGGAGGATGATTTTAGTCCTTTCAAAAGAAATTAATAACCAATGCTATGTTAAAAAATATACTAACAGTACTCTTGCTTGCCGTGGGATTATGTACTTACGCCCACGAGCTTAACGGCACGGTAATTTCAGCAGAAAACGAAAAGCCCCTTCAAGGTGTCGGGGTTTACAATAAAAATACGGGGGCTTATACCTATACCAATGTTTCCGGTTATTTTGAACTCGACGACATCTCGGTAGGAGATGTTGTTTATTTCTATCAACTGGGATTTGAAAATTACGAACTCACCATAGACGAGTCGCATTTGGATAGTACCATAAACATAATTCTTGAAATATCTTCAGCATCTTTAGACCAAGTGCTGATTGTTTCCAAAGTAAATGTGCTGAGTAGTTTTGTGAATGTGGATTTAAAAACAACTCCCGTAAAAACCTCTCAGGAAATCCTTCGTAAAATCCCGGGATTGTTTATCGGTCAGCATGCTGGTGGCGGTAAAGCCGAGCAGATTTTCCTCAGGGGATTTGATATTGATCACGGTACTGATATTGCGATTGATGTGGACGGTATGCCGGTAAACATGGTATCCCACGCGCATGGACAAGGGTATGCCGATATGCACTTTATCATTCCCGAAACCATTGAAAATTTAGATTTTGGAAAGGGTTCCTATTATGCTGATAAGGGGAATTTCAATACCGCAGGCTATGTGGATATTGTTACCAAAAAGAAAATCGATAAAAATGTGATTTCAGTTGAAGCTGGCCAATTCAATACGGTTCGTGCCATGAGCATGCTTAAAATTTGGGACGGCGAAAATAGCAATGCCTATGTAGCAAGTGAGTTGAACCTAACGGACGGAGTATTCGATTCGCCACAAAATTTTAACCGTTTGAACATCATGGGGCGTTACAATTACAACAACTTTAAGGATCAGGAATTCAACCTGTCATTGTCACACTTTCAAAGTAAGTGGGATGCCTCGGGACAGATTCCGCAACGCGCGGTTGATTCTGGATTAATTGGTCGGTTTGGAGCTATCGATGATACCGAGGGTGGTAATACGAGTAGGACCAACATTTGGATGAACCATATCAAACATTTTGATGAACATACAAGTTTGACATCCTCCGCCTATGTATCCCAATATGATTTTGAATTGTTTTCAAATTTTACCTTTCTTTTGGAGGATCCTGTAAATGGAGATCAAATTCGCCAATACGAAGATAGAACCATTATTGGGGCTAAAAGTGTTTACGAAAAGTCTTTTCATTTGGCCGATCACGAAAAACAATTGAAGTATCGTGTTGGAGTAGGTTTTCGTTATGATGATGTAAACGACAACCAATTGTCACGAACTAGGAATAGGCAAGAGCTTTTGGAACGATTAGCTTATGGCAATGTGGACGAAGCCAATGGTTTTGCATTTGCTGACCTAAATTATAAATGCAATAAGTGGACATTGAACCCCGGAGTTCGCGTAGATTATTTTAATTTCGGATATGAAAACTTGTTAATGCCAACTTATGACTCCAGAAGTGAAAATGATGTCATAGTCAGCCCAAAGTTTAACGCTATTTATTCTCCTAATGAAAAACTACAATTGTTTGCTAAAACTGGTTTGGGCTACCATTCAAACGATAGTCGTTTAGTTGTAGCTACAAGAGAAGAGATTCAAACCCAAAATCCAGATTTGACAATTACGGACATTGAAACTCTGCCCTCAGCTTTCAGTGTGGATTTAGGGACGGTATGGAAGCCAACGAGTAAGTTAGTAGTTAATGCGGCATTTTGGTCCTTGTGGTTAGAGCAGGAATTTGTTTATGTTGGGGATGCCGGTATCGTAGAGCCCAGTGGGAAAACAAGACGACTGGGTATCGATTTTGGTTTAAGATATCAAATTGCAGATTGGCTTTATTTTAATACCGATGTTAACTACGCACATGCTAGAAGCACCGAAGAACCGGATGGGCAAGATTATATACCACTTGCGCCGGATTTAACTTCTGCAGGTGGCTTTAGTTTTAAGGAGTTGGGCAAATTCTCCGGAAGCATCAATTACCGCTATATCAAAGACCGTCCGGCAAATGAGGATAATTCAATTGTGGCTGAGGGCTACTTTGTAACGGATTTTAATATTAACTATTCGTGCAAGAATTGGACATTCGGATTAATTGTAGAGAACTTGTTTGATGTGGATTGGAACGAAACCCAGTTTGCCACCGAAAGTAGATTGATGGGAGAGGCAGATTCGGTGGAGGAAATCCATTTTACACCCGGTGCGCCTTTCTTTTTGAGAGGGAAGGTATCTGTAAGATTCTAACTTTCAGGATGTTTTAAGAATATCTATAAATTGAGTATGCTTCATTAAAATAAAATCAAAGATTTAACCGGAATATTCGGTATATTTCTAAAAAAAATTATTTCAATGAAGCATACTTTTATCCAAGGGGAGAGGGACGGCACAATTATTTTTATTCATGGCAACTCGTCCTCTTCTAAGGTTTTTCAGCATATTTTAAATTCAAAAAACATCAGGCACTCCATGTTGGCCGTCGATTTACCGGGACATGGAAGTAGTTTAAATGGATATAATAGAGAAGAGAATTTCTTTATGGGGTCTTACTTAGACCAGCTATCCGACCTTATTCAAAGTATTGATGACGACATTGTATTGGTGGGTAATTCTTTGGGAGGACATATTGCTATTGAACTGGCGCCCCGTATTGCTGACAAGCTTTTGGGCTTGGTGGTTTTTGGAACGCCCCCATTAAAAAAGCCGTTAAATTTTGAAGAAGCCTTTTTACCAGAGCCTGCCTTGCAAACCTTTTTCACAGAAAACCCGCCAGATAATGAGATTCAGGAGGCGGCCAATGTAGCGGTATTTGATGAAGATAAAGCTCCTGTAATATTTACTGATTTTAAAAATGCCCATCCAAAAGTGAGGACAGCTTTAGGTGTTGATGTGGCCAATGGAAGACTTTTAAATGAATATGAAATATTTACAGGTTTACCAGTATCAAAATACATCATTGCCGGGGCGCAGGATCCTACGGTAAATGGAGACTATTTGAATGAGGTGGTGAAGGCTTCAGCTGGACATTGTGAATTGATTGAATTTAGCGATTGCGGGCATTACCCGAGTTTAGAGCGGCCCCTTCAGTTTGAGGCAACGCTTATTAGAATAGCTAATGAGGTGTTTAAATAATCCCTTCCCTAAGGCATTTAGCAATGACTTCTGAAGTATTTTTGCACCCTGATTTTTTTAAGATATTTTTCTTGTGCGTATGAATCGTGTTCGTAGAAATATTAAGCTGAGAGGCTATGCTGTATGTAGAATTTCCTTTTACGATGGCTTTCAATATTCCTAGTTCTCTCTTGGTAAAAGGTATTTTGTTCTCTTCTATTAAGTCAAAACTATCATTGGCTTCGTTATAATGGTAATTCGGTAATCTATCCCCTATAAATGAAACTTTATGGTCAATGGGCAAATCTAGATGGGTTACATCAGTATGTACGCCAATGACCTGTTGCACCTTACCATTTTTAGAAACATTTATCGCCTTGGACTGGTGAAGAATGGTTTTATATGCACCATCTGCAGTCATAAACCGAAATATATATACCGTTTTATACTTAGTAATTTCTTTTACATCAATTTTTCTCATCTTAAAATTGACGGAAGCCCGTTCTTTCCTATGTAAATCGGCTAAATCCTCTGGATGAAAAAGAGTAAAGATTTTTTCCAGTGTAAATTGATTTGGAGGAATACCGAGTACGGTCTGGGTACCCTCACTAACATAATCAATATTATAAGTCGCAAAATTTAGTACATAATAATAAAAATTTCCAGTAGCAAACAACGACGCAATGCTATCAACAATTTCCAATACCAATTTTGAGTCTGCTGGCTCAATATTCTGCATAACCGCACCCCAAACATCAAATACCTTCTTAATATGTGCCTTTCTCATAAATCATTTAGATAATGCCCTCCCGAATGGCTTTCGCAACAAGCTGACTGGTATTGATGGCTCCTGATTTTCTTAGGATATTCCGTTTATGGGTATTCACCGTTAAAAGCGAAATGGATAATTGTTCGCTGATGTGCTGTGCCGTTTTACCTTGGCTTAGCAGTTTCAATATTTCAATTTCACGTTTTGTATAATCCGTTGAATAATGCTCCCGTAGTACATAGTTCCCTTTCGAATATTTAAAGTGTACCGACGGGTATTTTTGGCTTATAAAAGACACCTTATTGTCAAAAGGCGTATTTAAATGGCTAACATCTGTATGTATGCCCAGCACTTTCTGAATTTTACCGTCGTGGGACATCACCAGCACTTTGGTCTGGTGCAATATGGTTTTATAAACACCGCTGGTATGCCTTAGGCGCATCAAATACACCACCTTGTAATCCGGGATGTTTTCCACTGGAATGTCGTTAAATAAAAAATGTGTGGCAATACCCTCCTTTTTATGCATCACCTCCAAATCATCAGGGTGCATAATTTTAAAAAGTTTATCGACACTAAATTCCTCGGGTTGAACGCCCAATACGTCTACAATGCCATCATGCACATAGTCCATGGTAACATCTTCAAAATTAATGATATAGTAGTAAAAAGGACCGGCCGAAAATAGAGAGGCCACTTGGTCAACAACATCGAGAAGAACTTCTTTTTTGTTAGGGTTTAAAATCTTGTTCTCAGTTTCCCAAACGCGGGTTACCTTACGCGCATTTTCATTCATCCTTCGAGAGTAAATAGCTATTAATCAGGTGATTTTTACTTTTTATTTTAGACTGAAGCCACTTGAGTTTACAGTGTTTTCTAGCCCAAAGGGTAAAGTTTGAATCACATTATTGTTAAAGATGTCAAAAAAAAATGACATTGACAATTTTTGGAGGCCTTACATAGAAATTTTTACTTTCTTACACATTTATAGAAGCTTCTTTTTGCAATTTCTCAGCATTTCACCTTGTTTTTGAGGACTACTTAATGCCATTTTCCCAAAAAACTTCAAAAAATACCTAGAATTGGGTATTGACTGATATAAGGCTATCCACTAGTTTTACCAAAGTTATTAATTAGTTCTTAGGGAGAATTCAAAAGTGTCTGTGGTCTTTTGTGGACACAGGCACTTTTTTGCTTCTAGCCAAAACAAAAATGGGGGTATCTTTTGACAACATAAAAGTTCTGTTGCAGTCCATACTGGATGCCGGCGGTAGACCCTGTTCTGAATCCCAACTGGAAAAAACGCTTAATGGTCTGGAAGGGTTAAACGGCGCATCTACATTTTATGGATTACTCACTCCTAAAGAATTAGATTTTAAATTTTTGAATCCTGAGATGGTAGGTCTTTTGGGTTTGGAAAAAGGCGAGACAGGCTATTTCAACTTTGATCAAATTTTAAGTCATGTACATCCTGAGGATTTGGAACACTGGCACATCGCTTTAAAAGAAATGCAGACCTACCATCTTGCCAATACCAAGATGATAAGCGCCCCAAGCATTAGTTATACATGGAATTTAAGGATAGAGGACGCGACCCAAAAGTATATTAACCTGTTTCAAAACATTACGCCTTTAATGCTCCAGGAAGGCCCATCTGCCGCAGTAGTATTGATACAATTTACAGTGTTACCTGTGATGGAGGACTACAGAGTAACCGCATCTATGTCCTACAGCACGGATCAAAACCATTTAAAAACAGTCGGGTTTAATCACTTTAAACAGAAATTATGGTGGGAGCAACTCAGTGATCGGGAGCAGGAAATACTCACCCTGGTGCAACAGCAGGCCACCAGCAAGACCATTGGTCAACAATTGGGCATCAGCCCAAATACAGTCAATACCCACAGGCGCAATATCTTAAAAAAGCTAAATGTCAGTTCCACTGGGGAATTGATTGGCATCCTAAAAGCCAGTAATATGTAATTTATGACCAATGGTTAAGAACAGTCTACAAAATAATTTATAGCGAATATTCGGAAACACTTTTAGAGTTATGTCATCCTGTCCCGAAAGCTTTCGGGATTGTTTAAGGATCTCCATAATCATTTAAGTTTGGCCTTTTTTCAATTTTGGTTCATTCTAAACCAAATTGAACGCCTCAAATACAATTTAGTAAAAAGCTCTCGACTTAAAACTTCAGGTAATTAATCAAAACAAAACCATTCCCTCCGAATAAGGAGTCACGATAGTTATCGGGCTAGGGAGGTGTTTTTAAGGTTTTTACCATACCTCCCCTTAGGGGAGGTCGGAATTGCAGGAGGCAATTCCGGGTGGGGGCTACCATTCAACCTCATTATTAAACCATACATCTAAAACCAGTCACAGACATCCCAAAAACCCCGTCATTAAACGAAAACACAGTCCTAGTACTCACAATAAGTATTGCAAGAAAACACATAAAATGGCAACTTTACCATGCTATTAATTGTAATTATTCGAAAGTCAAAAATGGCCTGACAAAGTAAAACTATGGCGTCGGGCCTTTTTATTGAGGGAAAAAAGAAAGTTTGTCATTCTGAACTTGTTTCAGGATCTAAAACACCCAAGTTAACCAGAAAAAATACCCAAAACTGGGTATTTCACAAACCAACAAAAGGCACTAGCTTTAACAGTACCCTTTTTAGGACCTCTTGTTTTGAATTAATAGCACCACCCACGTCTACCAAATCCCGCCCTTATGGGTATGGTGCAATGCTATTTTATGGTATTGCTAATTGCTATTAACCAAAACCAAACATTATGAGGGATCATTACCTTAAGCATCTCACGACTCTTCTAGTTTTTTTATTTTCTGTTATTTCTTTAAACGCCCAAATTGCTTTTGAGGAAGTTTTACCATCGGTACAGGAAAATTTCCATGACGTTTATAACGGTTCTATCGCATTTGCGGATGTTGATGGGGATAACGATCTAGACGTATTGGTAACCGGGGTAAACAGTACGGGTACGCGCATTGCAGAATTACATATTAATGATGGTTCTGGGGGCTATACGCTTGTTGGGGGAACCCCTTTTGAAGGTGTGCAAAATAGCGATGTAGCCTTTGCAGATGTGGATGGAGACTCAGATCAAGATGTATTGATATCTGGTTTGAATAGTTCTGGGCTAGGAAGCACAAAACTATATGTGAATGACGGGTCAGGCGGGTTTACAGAAGTAGTTGGTACCCCATTTGCAAATGTTCAAAGCGCTTCCATTGCTTTTGCAGATGTCGATGCAGACTCAGACCAAGATGTTTTAATAATGGGTAATGATAACTCAGACCAACGCGTTACAACATTATATACCAATGATGGCTCTGGAGGCTTTACAGAAGTCACTGCATCCTTTGATAGCGTTAGAAATGGAGAATTAGCCTTTGCCGATATAGATGGCGATACAGACCAAGATGTTTTTATTACCGGTATAAATAGTTCAAATCAACCGACTTCAAAATTATATACCAATAATGGTTCAGGAGTTTATACCGAGGTGACGGGCACACCATTTGATGCTGTACAAGACAGTTCTATAGCTTTTGCAGATGTAGATGGCGATAACGATCAAGATATTTTGTTAACAGGCATAAACAGTTCAAGTTCCCGAATTTCAAAATTATACACCAATAATGGCTCGGGGAGCTTTACAGAAGTTGTAGGCACACCCTTTGAAGGGCTTGTTGGTGGCCTAACAGTCTTCGCAGATATAGATGGCGATAACGACCAAGATGTTGTCATAAACGGCTACGGCGTATCAAACCAATATATAACAAAACTATACGCAAATAATGGCTCTGGAGTCTATACCGAAGTAGTTAGCACCCCATTTGTAGCAACACAAAGTACGGCCATAGCATTTGCTGATATAGATGATGATAACGATTTAGATGTATTGATTTCAGGTAGGGATAGCGCTAACCAATATATAACAACTTTATATATTAATGATGGGGCTGGTGGTTATGTAGTAGCAAGTGAATTTTTGTTTGAAGATGTTAATAACGGCTCTATCGCATTTGCTGATATTGATGGGGATAATGATCAGGATGTCTTAATAACAGGGTATAATGGTTCGACTGGTGTTTCAAAATTATATGCTAATAATGGTTCTGGGGTATTTACAGAGGTTGTTGGCACCCCTTTTGAAAGTGTTTATGCTAGTTCGGTAGCTTTTGCTGATGTCGATGGGGATAATGACCAAGATGTCCTAATTACAGGATATGCTGGTATTGGTTCAGGTAGAATTTCAAAATTATATACCAATAATGGTTCAGGAGTTTATACCGAGGTTACGGGTACACCATTTGATGCTGTACAAGACAGTTCTATAGCTTTTGCCGATATAGATGGCGATAACGATCAAGATATTTTGTTAACGGGCTTAAACGGCTCGGGCTCCCGAATTTCAAAATTATATACCAATAATGGTTTTGGGGTATTTTCTGAGGTTGTTGGCACCCCTTTTGTTGATGTTCAATTTAGTTCAGTAGCTTTTGCAGATATAGATGGCGATAACGACCAAGATGTCCTAATTACAGGATATACTGGTATTGTTTCACGTGGAATTTCAATATTATATACCAATAATGGTTCAGGAGTTTATACTGGGGTTACGGGTACGCCATTTGATGCCGTACATCAAGGTTCTATAGCTTTTGCAGATGTAGATGGCGATAACGACCAAGATATTTTATTAACGGGCTTAAACGGCTCGGGCTCCCGAATTTCAAAATTATATACCAATAATGGTTTTGGGGTATTTTCTGAGGTTGTTGGCACCCCTTTTGAAGTTGTTTATAGAAGTTCAGTAGCTTTTGCTGATATAGATGGGGATAATGATCAGGATATCTTAATAACAGGAAATAATGGTTCTGGTGGAATTTCAAAATTATATACCAATAATGGTTCTGGGGTATTTACAGAGATTATTGGCACCCCTTTCGAAGGTGTTCAAAGTAGTTCAATTGCCTTTGCTGATATAGATGGGGATAATGATCAGGATGTCTTAATAACAGGATATAATAATGGTTTTACTGGGGTTTCAAAATTATATTTTAATAACACCATACCAATCACCCCAGACCAAGCTACCCTACCAGACATCACAGCACAATGCGAGTCTACCCCAACCGCCCCAACGGCTAACAGTGGCACCATTACCGCAACACCAGATGTTGCCTTTCCTATTGCCACACAAGGCACAACCGTGGTCACTTGGGATTATGGCGGGGGTGCTACCCAAACCCAAAATGTAATTATTGATGATACTACGGCGCCAAGCTTAACTTGTGATCCCGTGATGGCCGATGCTGATTCTGGGGCTTGTGAGGCTACTCTAACCATTAATCCACCTATTGTAACAGATAATTGCAATTATGGCAACGCGCTTGATTTTGATGGTGTGGATGACTCAGTAACTATGTCTCCTACTGGTATGGCAAACACTATAGAGTTTTGGATGCATACTGATATTCCTATTGATGGAAATACGCAAACCATGTTGATATCGTCCTTTAATAACTCCAATGCTAATTACATAATAGCAAATAATTTCTCTAGTAGTTTTACTGGGGAAACCATAAGTTTAAACGTTGGATTTAGTGGCAGTATAAGGACGAACGTGCCTTTAAGTTCAGGTTGGAATCATATAGCAATTACGAGCAATGGGTCTATGTATTCAAAAATATATTTGAATGGGGTAGAGGCCGCTTCTACAATTTTTGGAACCCCGAGCGTATTCAATCTGTCAACCATGATGATGGGTATTGCGCCTTCCCAAACTGCTTTTTATGATGGTAAACTGGACGAATTTAGGGTATGGGATTATTCAAGATCTCAAGAGGGTATTCAAGCCCAAATGAATAATGAAATTACAGTTCAACCAGGTTTGATTGCTTATTATAATTTTAATGAAGGTACAGCGCTTCAGGATAATTCAACAGAAACAATTATATCAGATGCTTCAGTTAATGGTGCGGATGGAACCCTGAATAATTTTGCACTTGTAGGTTGCGAATCTAATTTTGTAGCTGGATTTAATGGTATTACTGTCACCAATGATATAACAGGAACTTGTGATGCTTCAGG
Source organism: Hyunsoonleella aquatilis (assembly GCF_014270105.1). Lineage (GTDB taxonomy): Bacteria > Bacteroidota > Bacteroidia > Flavobacteriales > Flavobacteriaceae > Jejuia > Jejuia aquatilis. The sequence goes on along the minus strand of NZ_JACNMF010000004.1, from coordinate 10,753 downwards.
AACCTATCCCGTGGGTGATACCGACATCATTTGGACAGCCACAGATGCTAACGGAAATACCAATACTTGTACGCAAACGGTGACGGTTGAGGATACCGAAAATCCAATTGTCAGTGTTCAAAACATCGGCGTTACCCTTGATGCGAGTGGGCAAGCCAACATAACGCCTCAAAGCATTGATAACGGTAGTACAGATAATTGTGGTGTGGCTTCCTTGATTTTAGATAAATCTTCGTTTGATTGTAATGATATAGATACGGGTGAAAATAATTATGCCTTAGATTTTGATGGGGCGGATGATTATGTTGTTGCACCACATAATGTAAGTACTACTTTAAATTCATTTACCGTGGAAGCTTGGATAAGCACAACTCAAAGTAGTCCATATGCGCGTATTATAACGAAGCCAGTAAATGGTGGACAAAACTATAGCCTTTTATTAAACAACGGTAAACCGCACATCCGTTATGATGAGGCCGCAGGAACCGGGAAACATGTTGAAGGAACTGTATCAATAAATGATGGACAATGGCATCATTTAGCTGGGGTGTATTATTCTATAACAAATACACTTGAGTTATTTGTAGATGGTATTTCTGTTGGTACCACGATTACTTCAGGAACACCTGTAACTGGAAATGAAGGTCTGTTTATTGGACGTTTTAGTAGTCTTTATGATGGATACTTTAACGGGAAAATAGATGAAGTTAGGGTTTGGAATGTAAATAGGTCTGATTCGCAGATAAACGAATTCATGAATAAGTCGCTTGTTGGGGACGAATTAGGTTTGGTAGCTTATTTTGATTTCAATGAGGGAACAAGTACTGTTGCTAATGATAAATCAGATAACGCAAATAATGGAACTTTAACTAATATGGACGAAGCCACTGATTGGGCTTCGGACGCACCAAATATTATTAATGGTATTCCTGTAGTATTAACTGTAACAGATGTTAACGGCAATCAATCTACAGCAACAGCCAGCGTTACAGTAGTTGAGCCTGCCGACGCCGATGGCGATGGGTATAAAATATGCGATGGTGATTGCGATGATACTAACGCAAACGTATACCCTGGAGCTCAGGAGGTAAGCGATGGACTGGATAATGATTGTAACGGGCAAATTGATGATAATACTTGTGAGTTGATCGGGGTTAGTGTTACCACTACGAATGCCACTTGTGCCGACACTGAAGATGGTGGTGCTCAAATTGAAATCACCTTTTATGGAGCACCGGTGGCAATCGAAGGCAACTTAGGAGGCCCCGACTGGTTCCCTTTGGGGACGCCAACGAGTAATCCTTTTGTATTGCCTGTTAATGTGATGGCAGGCACATATACCGTCACAGTACGCGAAGCTAATAACAATTCCTGTGAAGAAAGCTTTGAGTTTACGGTTGGCGTCAACAGCAACCCGCCAGATATGGATGGGGATGGCTACACAGTTTGTGATGGCGATTGTGATGATAATGATGCGGCAATTAATCCGGGAGCGGCTGAAGTCTGCGATGGAGTAGACAACAATTGTGACGGTAGTATAGATGAATCTGGCGGACAACTGTGGTACGTGGACAATGATGGTGATGGCTTTGGTGATGCCAATGATGCGGGAGTACTAAGCTGTTTTCAACTACCAGGCACAAGTGATAATAATTCGGATTGTGATGATTCATTGGACAATGTATATCCAGGAGCTCAAGAAGTATGTGATGGGATCGACAATAATTGCGACGGCAATGGCAGTATTGATGAAGGCTTTGATATGGATCAAGATGGTTTTACTACTTGTGCAGGTGATTGTGATGATACTGATGATACGGTTTTTCCGGGTTCTCGAGAAATCAATTGTGACGGGGTGGATAATGATTGTAATCCCTCCACACCGGATAACCAAAACCCTGCGGTAGTTGATGTATCAGTCACTACCGAGGTTGGGATTGGCCCAGTGATGTCCTTGGATTTTAGCACGGATTTTATCAATGGTACGGATTTCGACTTTAATGCCATTGGTACGGGCGTAAGCGATCCCGGAGGTATGATTTGGCAATTCTCCAATATGGATCCTTCAACGTATGGAGGCCTATGGTGGAATTTCTTCGAAATCAAAAACCCAAGACATTCCAGCCAACCAGAAACTGGATTTATGCAGTTTACCAATTATAACCCTGCAACGGGTATTGCGGTTTGGACATCTACGGCACCAATGACTTGGACCACACCCGGATTTCCACAACAGTCGGTCAATACCCAATTCCGCATGCAATTACAGCCTTTGGGAGCTACTGGCGCAAGTCCGTTAGCACCTGGTGCATTAGGAAATACGGTGGCCAATACCGTATTCGCTAGTGATATTAGTATGAACACCGTGCCTTCCAGTTTCCCAGTAATGGATGTTAAAGCCCAAGGGGATTTTCAAGCATGGTTTGCTTTTGAAGTAGCTGGAACCAATCAACCTTTGGCTACTTTTTATGATAATGCCAATACGCCACCGAATTCAGAATTTAGGACATCGGTAAGCTCACGTTTCAGTAAGGCCGATCCAAAATGTGTCAATCCCGGTTCCGTACTTGCGATGAGTGCCACGGCCGATGCCAGTAATCCGGCACCGTTTGTATATACCTATAATGGAGTATCCAATACCACAGGAATTTTCCCAAGTATTGGGGCAGGTACGTACAATTGGAGCGTTACGGCAAGCGATGGCTGTTTAACGGAAGGGATGCATACAGTAAATCCACCCAATACCAATAATACAACCCCAATTCCTGATGTAGCTAATTTGCCGGATATTACGGCGGAGTGTGAGGTGACGTCTTTGACACCTCCGACGGCTACTGGAGAATGTGGAAATTCAGTAACGGGAAGCCATGATGCAACCTTGCCTATCACCACACAGGGCACCACTGTGGTAACTTGGACTTATGATGCTGGTAACGGATATACTGCTACCCAAACGCAAAATGTGGTGATTGGTCCTTCTTTTAATTTATGGGGAATGACGAGAAGTGGCGGAATTACAGCCAATGCTGGGGGGATATTTGAATATGATATAGAAACTGAAATCTTAACGCATCACTACTATTTTGATTCGGCTAATAATAATGGGTTTAATCCGCAAGAAGATTTGCTTCCAGCCTCCAATGGTAAATTATATGGAACAACAGATGCAGGAGGAGCAAATAATCTTGGAACATTGTTTGAATTTGATCCAATAAGTCATCTTTTTACTAAAAAGATAGATTTTGATGGTACAAATGGAAGTAATGCGAATGGCAGTTTAATACAACTGGCAGATGGGAAAATATATGGGACGACGCGAGGTGGAGGAAACTTAAATAAAGGGGTAATATTTGTTTACGATCCGGTAACAAATATCCTTACAAAGTTATTCGATTTTGGTGGTCTGAATGGAGAATTACCCTTTGGTAATTTTGTTCACTACAGAAATGGGGTTTTGTTAGGCCTTGCTTTTAATGGAGGTTCGCAAGGTATGGGAGTTTTGTTCCGTTTTGATACGAATAATAATAGTTATACAAAATTAATCGATTTTACAGGTACAAATGGTGCTTATCCAAGAGGTAGTCTTATAAAAGCAAATAATGGTAAGTTTTATGGAACAACTCAAGGAGGAGGACTGAATAATAAAGGAACTATTTTTGAATTTGACCCCATGTCGGGTTTTACGAAAAAAGCTGATTTTGATGGAACAAATACGGGATCTGACCCATGGGGTGACTTAATTCAGGCACCAAACGGCAAGTTTTATGGAACGAATCTTCTTGGAGGCGCAAATAATAAGGGGGTGATTTATGTATATGATGGGGTTTCCGCAATAGGCAAGCTTATCGATTTTAATGGAATTAATGGTGAATCACCCAGAGGTAATTTAGTAGCTATAGACAATAGAACAATATTGGGTATGACCTTGTCCGGTGGGACAAGTAGCATGGGGAATTTGTTCGAGTTAGATTTAACCACGAATACATTAACAAATAAAGTAAACTTCGCTGGAGGAGCAACAGGAGCAATTCCAATATCTGGCTTAATTAAAGTGAACTCTGCTCCTGAAATCATACTTGATTTGGCTCAATTACCTGATGTCGAATCAGAGTGTGAGGTAACGGCTTTGACCCCTCCTACTGCTACAGGCAATTGCGGAGAAATAATTACTATAACACATGATGCTGATTTACCGATTACTAGCCAAGGAACAACGGTTGTAACTTGGACTTATGATGATGGAAATGGCAATACAGCCACCCAAACCCAAAATGTGGTTATTGCCGATGTAACACCTCCAACAATTAATTGTGGAAGTCCTGTTATGCTTTCAGTGGATTCTGGGCAGTGTTCTGCCACTATTTTTGATGATTCCTATGATATTATAGGTACAGACAATTGCGATGGGGCTACTACTGTAAATGATTATACATCTACTTCGACCTTAAACGGTGCCACATTCAATCTAGGTGAAACTTTAGTCGAATGGACGGTTACAGATGCAGTCGGAAACACTGTATCTTGTACTCAATCCATTACAGTTGAAGATGACGAAGCACCTTTGGCGTCGTGTCAAGATATCGCGGTACAGTTGGATGCCAATGGCGAGGCAACGATTACTCCTGAAGATATCGATAACGGATCATCGGATAATTGTGGCATACAGTTAATTACGATTGATATTAATGCTTTTGATTGTAACGATTCGGGTACAATAGCTCCTGTAACACTAACAGTTAAGGATGACGCTGGTAATGAAACTACATGCACGGCTAACGTAACGGTAAGTCCACCTGCTGATCAGGACGGTGATGGCTTCACAATTTGTGATGGCGATTGTAATGATAACGACCCATTGATTAATCCTACCACCGTCTGGTATGCCGATGTGGACGGTGATGGGTATGGCGATCCAAATACAAGTGAGGTAGCATGTGTACCGACACTAACCAATGCTACAAGTGACAATTCAGATTGTAATGATACGGACGCGAGCATCAACCCAAGTGCAACGGAGATCTGCGACGGCATCGATAACAACTGTGACGGGAATATAGACGAGGGCGTTACCACGACCTATTACGCGGATGCCGACGGGGATAGCTATGGTGACCCGAACACCAGCATGGAAGCCTGTTCCTTGCCTGCGGGCTATGTTTTAGACAATACGGACTGTGACGATACGAATGCTTCAGTAAACCCAGTGGCACAGGAGGTCTGCGACGGCATCGACAACGACTGTGATGGCCTTATAGACGATAACGATGATTCAGTAACTGGTCAAAGCGTTTGGTATGCGGATACTGATGGGGATTCCTATGGGGACCCTAACAGCAGTACCTTGAGCTGTATCCAACCGTTGGGCTTTGTTGCTGATAATTCAGATTGTGACGATACGGATATTAATATTTTTGCAGTACTCGATGATCCAATTATTTCGGGAGAAACTACAATTTGTGACGGAGATACAGCATCACTCATGGCAACAAACACTGGAGGGACCACTAGTTGGTATAGCGACTCTGGTGGGACTGCTTTGATTTCAACTGGCACAAGTTTTGTCACTCCAGCGTTAACCGCTGACACCACATACTATGTTAGAGAAGTGGCAGGTGGTACTTGTTCCTCGAACCTTGTTTCAATAACAGTACAGGTTAATCCTTTACCAGTAGTTACTTTCACTGCGCCTGATGATATTTGTATTAATGCGGATTTACTAACTGGATTAGGTGGTGGTTTGCCAACTGGTGGAGTCTATTCAGGGCCAGGTGTAACTGATGATGGTAATGGTATGACCTATACTTTTGATCCTGCAGTTGCGGGGGCGGGAACAGCTTCGATAAGCTATACAATTGGAAACTCTCTGTATTTGGTGCTAAGAAATACATCCTCTGGTATATCTAACGCACTATTTAAATATAGCGATAATTATATTACCCAAGTTGCACTACCTAGCGACTATATTATGGAGGAGCATACAGATATCAAAGTTTTTAATAATGAACTTTATGTTGTACTAAGAAATTCCAGCAGTAATGGGGTATTATTTAAGTTCGATGGAACGGCTTTTACTCAGGTCACATTACCTGTCGGCCTTAGAGTATCCCGTTATTTTGACTTTGAAATGTACAATGGAGAATTTTATATGGTACTAGAAGATAATTCTGGAGACTATTTTTATAAATATGATGGTTCCACATTTACACAGATTCCATTACCTGGAAGTTTAAAAAATGGAGGAGGAAGTCGTTTCGTGAAATATAATAGTCAGATATTTAATAATGAGTTGTTTCTTGTGTTAGAGGATGGGTCAAACGGAATATATGGAGCATTATATAAGTATAATGGTTCGTCATTCACCGAGATAATGTTGCCATCCGGGTTGAGAATGGCGCCCAGGGATCATGAAATGGAAGTTTTTGGTGGAGAGCTATTTGTTGTATTAGAAGATGGGAGTAATGGAATTTATGGAGCACTTTATAAATATGATGGCACATCATTCACTCAGATCACTTTGCCCAGTGGTATGAGAATGGGTGACTATTATCCTTCTGAACAAGACAACGGAGAACTTTTTGTGGTATTGGAAGATGGTAGTAATGGAATTTATGGGGCGCTTTATAAATACGACGGTTCTGCATTTTCATCAATTACCTTACCCTCTGGTTTCAGAATGGCAAATAACTACGATATGGCGGTTGTTGAAAATGACCTAATTGTAATATTGGAAAACGGATTGGGTGGAATTTATGGTTCTCCTTACAAATATGATGGAACAGCTTTAACGAATATAAGTTTGCCCTCAGGGTTTAGGGTTCAAAGAGATTTTAAAATGCAATATTTTGGAACTAGTTGTTTCAATTTTGTCAATGATGAAATTGAAGTATTTGACTCTCCAACCATAACAGCGACTGCCTCGGCTACCGAAATCTGTGAAGGTGAAAGTGTAACCTTGACAAGTGATGGTGCTATAAGTTATATTTGGGATAATAACGTGACGGATGGGCAAGCCTTTGTGCCAACAGAAACTACCACTTATACGGTAATAGGCACTGATGCTAATGGTTGTGAAAATACGGCAGAAGTTACAATAACGGTAAACCCGCTTCCAGCACCAGTCATTTCAGGCCCCACCGATTATTGTATTGAAGCAGGTGTCACCCTTGATGCAGGCCCTGGTTTTGCTTCTTATCTATGGTCACCCGGGGGAGAGACTACGCAAACCATTTCGGCACTAGAGGGCTCTTACACAGTAACGGTCACTAATGATTTTGGTTGTAGTGCCACTTCCGATAGTTTTGACGTCATCGATAGTGATAGCGAGGCTCCTATTTTGGAGTCAGTAACCCCGGATACAGGTGCATATTGCCTTTTGGGCAATTCCTTTGTTTGGACGGTTGATGCTTCGGACGAAAATCTGTTCTCACTAGAGGTAGACCACAGTCTGGAAGGTACGGTGCCTGAGTTCACAGTTTATGCGAGCGCATCGGATCCTTACGGAGGCAACGAAGCCGATTTTACTGCTTTAGGAGCAGTCGTTACTTACGACGACGTATTGCAACAGTGGACCATTGATTTTGGTGAAACCGTAACCGATCTGTTTATTGCTAATGGAGGCATTACATTGTATGCTGTACTTAAAGATTGTGCAGGTAATGAGTTGGGCTCAATGTCTCCAACTACGCCGGAAAATACCTTTGCTTATACATTTGATAACGATAATGAGGCTCCGGTTCTTGAGGCGGTAACCCCAGATACAGGTGCATATTGCCTGTTGGGCAATTCCTTTGTCTGGACAGTTGATGCTTCGGATGCAAACTTGTATTCGCTTGAGATAGACCATAGTCTGGAGGGAACCCTTCCAGAGTTTACGGTTTATGCGAGCTCATCGGATCCTTACGGAGGAAACGAGGCTGACTTCACCGCATTAGGAGCACTTGTAACTTATGATGAGGTATTGCAACAGTGGACTATTGATTTTGGGGAAACTGTTACCGATCTGTTTATAGCAAATGGTGGTATTACATTGTATGCGGTGCTTAAAGATTGTGCGGGCAATGAGTTGGGCTCAATGTCTCCAACTACACCTGAAAATACCTTTGTCTATACATTTGATAACGACAATGAAGCTCCGCTTCTGGAGGCCGTAACTCCAAATACAGGGATTAATTGTCTAGCGGACAACAACTTTATTTGGACGGTTGATGCCTCGGATGCAAACTTGTATTCATTGGAGGTGGACCATAGTCTGGAAGGAACCATTCCGGAGTTTACCGTTTATGCAAGCGCATCGGATCCTTATGGAGGCAACGAGGCTGACTTTACCGCATTAGGAGCACTTGTTACATACGATGACGTATTGCAACAGTGGACCATTGATTTTGGGGAAACTGTAACGGATCTATTCAAAACAAATGGAGGTATCACATTATATGCTGTACTTAAGGATTGTGCTGGCAATGAGCTAGGCTCAATGTCTCCCGCCACACCTGAAAATACGTTCACTTATACATTCCCTGTACCGCCAATTGTTGAGATTTCTGGGTCAAGCGAATATTGCGAAGGTGCTGGAGGCGTAACCCTAGACGCAGGTGCAGGATTTGGATCCTATCTCTGGTCTCCTGGAGGTCAGACCACACAGACAATTTCGGGAGCTTTAGCAGGAGTCTATTCGGTTACTGTAACAGATGCTGTTAGTGGATGTAGTGCTACATCCTCTGAATTCACTGTTATTGAGAATGCTTTACCGTTTGTAAGCTTTACAGCACCAGCAGACCTTTGTTTAACTGATGGCGTACAGGTTAGCCTTGGTGGTGGCTCACCGATGGGAGGTACGTATTCAGGGGCAGGTGTGACGGATGATGGTAATGGGGAGACCTATAGTTTTGACCCAGTCGCGGCAGGAGAGGGCACACATAATATAACATATACTTATGAGGATTCAAATGGATGTACCAACCTAGCTACTGATGATATAGAGGTCATAGATTGTTTTATCTGTCCTCAATTTACAGGGTTGGGCTCGCCAACGAATATATTCACTTATTGTGAGGGTCAACAAGACCCGTTTAATTCGTTCTTTATAGATTCGGATGTTGTGGATGTGGAGTTCCGTTTGTTTACCAACCCAACAACTGATCCTTATACAGGTGGTACCGTATTAGGAACTCCAATAACACCAATCCTTTCTCCATTAAGAGCAAAAGTTGAATTAGATGGGATTGGACCGGGTACCTATTATGTATATGCCATTCTGGATGAAGATGACCCAGACCTAACGGATCCACTGTGTAGACCTTTTGAATTCTTTGAATTAAGAGTAAGACCTTTAATGACCTGGTATGCTGATACTGACGGTGATTCCTATGGCGACCCTAACAACAGTATAGAGGATTGTGATCAGCCTTCTGGCTTTGTTGCTGATTCGTCCGACTGCGATGACACGGACGCATCCGTGAATACGCCACAATTGTATTACGTTGATTTTGACGGTGACGGCTACGGCTCCACTGCGGAAGAGTTTATCTGTTCCTCAACGCCACCAGCGGGCTATGCCGATAACAACACGGACTGTAACGATACTGATGCTTCGGTCAACACCGAGCAACTGTACTATGTAGACTTCGACGGCGACGGTTTCGGTTCCACAGCCGAGGAGTTCATCTGTTCCTCGACCGCACCGGCGGGCTATGCTGACAATAATACGGACTGTAACGACACGGACGCATCCGTGAATACGCCACAATTGTATTACGTTGATTTTGACGGTGACGGCTACGGCTCCACTGCGGAAGAGTTTATCTGTTCCTCAACGCCACCAGCGGGCTATGCCGATAACAATACGGACTGTGACGACACGGATGCATCCGTGAATACCCCACAGTTGTACTACGTTGATTTTGATGGTGACGGTTTCGGTTCCACGGCCGAGGAGTTTATCTGTTCCTCGACCGCACCGGCGGGCTACGCGGACAATAATACGGACTGTGACGACACGGACGCATCCGTGAATACCCCGCAATTGTACTACGTTGATTTTGATGGTGACGGTTTCGGTTCCACCGCCGAGGAGTTTATCTGTTCCTCGAACGTACCGGCGGGCTACGCGGACAATAATACGGACTGTGACGACACGGACGCGTCAGTTAACACCCCGCAATTGTATTACGTTGATTTTGACGGCGATGGTTTCGGTTCCACCGCCGAGGAGTTTATTTGTTCCTCGACAGCACCGGCAGGCTATGCGGACAATAATACGGACTGTGACGACACGGATGCATCCGTGAATACCCCGCAATTGTATTACGTTGATTTTGATGGCGATGGTTTCGGTTCCACCGCCGAGGAGTTTATTTGTTCCTCGACAGCACCGGCAGGCTATGCTGACAACAATACGGACTGTGACGACAATGACGCATCCGTGAATACGCCACAATTGTATTATGTTGATTTTGATGGTGACGGTTTCGGTTCCACAGCCGAGGAGTTCATCTGTTCCTCGACCGTACCGGCGGGCTACGCGGACAATAATACGGACTGTGACGACACGGACGCGTCAGTTAACACCCCGCAATTGTACTACGTTGATTTTGACGGCGATGGTTTCGGTTCCACCGCCGAGGAGTTTATCTGTTCCTCGACAGCACCGGCAGGCTATGCGGACAATAATACGGACTGTGACGACACGGATGCATCCGTGAATACCCCGCAATTGTATTACGTTGATTTTGATGGCGATGGTTTCGGTTCCACC
>NZ_JACNMF010000003.1 GCF_014270105.1 Hyunsoonleella aquatilis | reverse complement strand
CGTAACGGTAGCGGTACATGTGGATACGTTATTGTTGTTGTCTGTAACGGTCAGCGTTACGGTATTAGCGCCCACATTGGCACAGGTAAATGCCGTGGTGTCGAGTGCCAGCGACTGTATGCCACAGGCGTCGTTGGACCCGTTGTCGATATCGGCCGTCGTGATGGAGGCGTCCCCGTTGGCGTCGAGCTGTACGGTGATGTCCTGGCAAATGGCTGTAGGAGCCTCATTGTCAGAAACAGTAATAGTCACTGAACATTGGGCAGTGTTACCGCTTCCATCGTCAACTGTCCAAGTAATAGTTGTGTCTCCAACTGATAATATCTCACCAGCAACGGTAGCGGTATTGTTCAAATCATTGGTCACGGTAGTTGTACAGTTATCGTTAGACGTAGGATCAAATTCCGTACCTTGAATTGTATATTGGCAAACTCCTGAATCTGTATTTCTTGATGCATCTGCAGGACAAGAGATTGTTGGAGGAATGTTATCCACAACAGTTACTTTTTGCTCACAAGTAGCTGTATTTCCAGCACTATCAGTAACCGTCCAGATTACTGTTGTTTCTCCTAGAGCAAATGGCTCAGAGGCGTCATTGGATACACTAGCCACACCACAATTATCGGATGTTGTAGGTGTTCCAAGGTTTACACCTGAAGCTGTACACAAACCAGCATCAACATTTACGGTTACGTCCGCAGGGCATGTGATGGTTGGGTCTTCATCATCATTTTCTAAGACTATGGGGTTAGTAGATGAGGTTCTTTCACAATTGTTGGTATAGGTATCTCTGACTACTAAATTATAGGAGTTTGGACCTAATCCTGTAAAATCAACTCCCGATTGCCAAGTTGAGCCACCATCAATGGAGTACTCGTACTGGTCTGGATTTGTGCCAATAACATTTAATGGGCTTAAAACTGTTATGGTTTGATTGTTGTTTCCTTGACTACAATCGATATCAAATGTTGGCTCAGGGGGTAAAGCCACGTACATTAATGTTACGCTACCGGTATCACAAACCGTAGTGTTAGGCGGAGGTAAACATAGTTCATAATCAAATGTAGCATCGCCAATAAAGCCAGATACAGGCACAAAAGTGTAAGTACCATTAGAGTTTAGCGTAAGGGTTCCTTCTGTAACAGGATTAGGTTCTGTTCCTGGAACTACAGAATATGTAGAACCAGTTGGTTCGTTATTCAAAATATTCAAATCACCCATGTAAGTTTCATCCAAACATTCGATAAGCTGTTGGTCTACTGCATACTTCTGCAATAAGAAGAACTTTCCATCACCGTGGTCAGACGTAGCACCAGTGAACACAATTCTTGTAATACTTGAACCCGTAGGAGCCAATTCGTTTAAAAAGAAAAGCGCAATACCTATAGTCTGCCCATTGTCGTTACACCGACCTGATCTCCAATAGTCCGAACCAGCATTGGGCGCACCAAAAGTACACCCCGTATAGTTACCGCTATTTCTTACAAAAGTATCTCCAAGGATTTGTTCCGGGCCTCCTCCAACAGGTGTTCCCCAAACTTCAATATAGAAACAGTTGTTACCACCTCTTTCAGTAACCGCCAAAACCCCATCGCTGTTGGAAGGGATTGCAGGGCTATAGAATAAAGTTTGTTGTTGGGCATTTGTAGTTCCGGTTTGGGTAAAGTCGTTGCAAAAACTATCCCCATTATTATTAGATGAGAAATAATGATTCAAATTCTTATCCTGAAAAGCATCGAGAGCGTCATTGGCCCAATTCGGGTCAGCTGAAGTTGGATGGTCTGGCGGTGGCCCCTGATTTTCAAAAATCCTATTAAAGGCATGACCTTGAGGCCCTAATCGGGTTAATTGGTAGCTGGAAGGGACAACGAATGTATTATAGTCCACCCCATTTATTTCTACTCTGTCAATTGTAGCAGGGTCCGTATTCACCGCCTGGGTATCCGACCAAAAGAATTGTACTCCTGTTTGAACTGATGGTTCCTGTACACCAATTTGAGCGCTAAGCGCACAGGGTAATACAGCAATAAGAGCAATAGCTAAAACCCTTATTTTTTTAACCGTTGAAGAAAAATTGTATTTATTTCTCATATCGTACAAAATAAATTGTGATGTATATTATTTTCAAATGTGTTACTAAACGATTTAGCATTATAAGGTTGATCATCGAGTTTTTTTATCCATATAACCGATGATGTGTTTACATATGTTAATTGTCCTTTCATGCTACATTTAGTTTGTTCATGGCCAAAACCAACAAATCCAGCAACTACAGCTTGTAGCGCTGATTCGGTAAAACAAAAAACTTTAAGCTTTTGAGGGAAAAACTGAGAGGGAAAGTAGTGGCTGTAGAAGCCATTTTGTTCTGTGAAAGTTGATTTGGGGTCATTATTTTTAGGTTTATAGGTAAAACAAATAGACGTATATCTTGTATGTTTTTCAAAAAAAAATGTTAAACCACAAATATAATCGACGAAAAGAACTGATTTTTTCGATTACCGAAGTAATGTGCAATTCGTCGAACGAAGTATGATAACTTGCTTTAAACTTGGTGGTTAGCATTTGTTTTATTTTAAAACTTTAGGTTTTTGGTTAATTTAACGTAAATTTATGAAGCAAATAAATTGAATTTTATCGATAAAAGCAACATTTTAACGATAAAAATTGCATTTAATCGAAAACTAATGAAAAAATTAATCCTCATTCGGCATGCAAAATCCAGTTGGGAACACGATGTTATAGATCACAAACGACCTTTGAGCAAAAGAGGAATCAAAGATGCCAATTTGGTAGCAAAGAAACTGAAATCATTGGAGTTTACAGCTGACTTGGTTTTAATTAGTGATGCTACAAGAACGACACTTACAGCCAATATCATTCTGCCAGAATTGAATATAGATAAAGAAAAAATTGTTTTAACCCATGATTTATATGATTTTTCCGGCATAAATTTAACTAAAGTGATTAAGAATTGTAAGGATGAAGTAGAAACCTTGCTTGTATTTGGGCATAACCACGCCTTTACTGGGTTTGTAAATGCTTACGGTAGTGCATATATTGATAATGTGCCTACCTGTGGAGTGGTAGTCATTGAATTTGATACGGATGAATGGTCCAATATTTCATCGGGAAACACTTTAACCTCTATTTTTCCAAGAGATTTAAGACCATAAAAGTTTGATTAAATGAAGGTATTTTAATTCTTCATTTCTTCCATAAAATATTACCAAAATTTAGTTGATTGGGCTTACTATTCTCTTCGAAATAAAATATATTTGTTTGAGACTAAACAATTTTCAAAATGACGAAAGACGATAGTGTTGAAAACAGATATATTAATAGGGAAATAAGTTGGCTTCAGTTTAACGCTAGAGTACTTCAGGAAGCCGCAGATGAAAGAGTGCCCTTAATTGAAAGGTTAAGGTTTCTGGGTATTTTTTCCAATAATTTAGATGAGTTTTTCAAGGTAAGATACGCCACGGTAAAGCGTATTGTTGAAGCGGGGAAAGGCGGTAAAAGCGAGCTGGGAGGTATAAAGGCAAAGGAACTTCTTGAGATTATCACAAAAATTGTTATTGACCAGCAGGATCATAGTATTGATGTACTGGATGACATTGACCTAGCTCTAAAAAATGAGAATATTTTTGTTATTGACGAAACCAAGGTGGATAAAGGCCAACATGATTTTATCAAAAAATACTACAGGCAAAACATAAGTTCTGGTTTGGTAACCATCATTTTAAATGATTTAGTGGTTCTGCCAAATTTAAAGGATAGTGCCGCATATTTGGCTGTAAAAATGCAAATGGCAGATGGTTCCAAACAGTATGCATTAATTGAGATACCCAGGGCAGCAAGGCGTTTTGTGGTATTGCCTAAGCAGGGTGATAAAAATTTTATCATTATGATTGATGACCTTTTGCGCTATTGTTTGGAAGATATCTTCAATATTTTCGATTATAAAAGCATTTCGGCGCATATGATTAAAATCACGAGGGATGGGGAACTGGACTTTGATAGCGATTTCAGCAAAAGTTTTGTCGAAAAATTATCTGATAGCGTCAAACATCGAGAAATCAGCGAGCCAGTCCGTTTTGTTTATGATAAAACTATTGATAGCGACACCTTGGAATATCTTATGGAAAAAATGGGTATTGATAATACCGATAGTATCATTCCTGGAGGAAAATACCATAATAAGAGGGATTATATGGGGTTCCCAAGTTTAGGAAGAACAGATTTGCTGTATGATAAAATTGTCCCTCTTGAGGTTAAAGGCTTAAGTTTAGAGACCAGTATTTTCAAGGATATCAAGGAAAAGGACTATATGATCCATGCACCTTACCACACCTTCTCATACGTGGTTAAATTTTTAAGGGAAGCAGCTCTGGATCCCAAGGTAACTACTATAAAGATCACCATTTACAGGCTGGCTGAGATTTCTCATGTAGCTAGTTCTCTAATTAATGCGGCAATTAACGGCAAAACGGTTACAGTTTCCATCGAGCTACGGGCGCGATTTGACGAACAGGCCAATATTAAGTACGCTGAGCAAATGAGGAAGGAGGGCGTAAACCTAATTTTTGGAGTTCCGGGTTTAAAAGTGCACAGTAAAATGTGTGTTATTGAGCGCGAGGAAAATAAAAAGATAAAACGTTACGGATTTATTAGCACGGGCAACTTTAATGAGTCCACAGCAAAGATTTATACCGATTATACATTGTTCACCTATAATCAGCCAATTTTAAAAGAGGTCAACAAGATTTTTAATTTTTTTGAGGCAAACTATCGGGTGTATTCCTACAAGCACCTAATTGTTTCGCCCCATTACACCGAAAGTACCATTTTTAAGTTGATCGATGAGCAGATACAGGAAAGCAAAAGGGGTAATGGGGGCTATATCAGGCTAAAAATGAATAGTATTTCAAACTACCCAATGGTGGATAAACTCTACGAAGCCAGTAATGCTGGGGTAAAAATTGAAATGATAGTAAGAGGTATTTGCTGTTTGGTACCAGGGATAGAGGGTATGAGTGAAAACATTAAGGTTATCGGTATTGTTGACAAATTTTTGGAGCACCCGCGTGTATATATGTTTGGAAAGGATGAAAATGTAAAAATCTATATTTCGTCGGCCGATTTGATGACTAGGAATATCCACAATAGGGTGGAAGTAAGTTGTCCTATTTACGATAATGATATCAAAGGGGAGATCATTGACAACTTCAATATTTGTTGGAACGATAATGTAAAGGCTCGATTGATAAATACAAAAACAGAAAATGAATACAGGGTTAACGATAAACCTAAATTGAGGTCGCAAATCGCTTTGTATGATTATTATTTAGACAAGCTAAAGAACTAAAATGCTATCGATTAAAAAGTATGCGGCCATTGATATTGGCTCCAACGCCGTTAGGTTGTTGATTTCAAATGTTATTGAAGAAAAGGGTAAGCCCGTTGTTTTTAAAAAGAACTCATTGGTCCGTGTTCCCGTAAGATTAGGAGCCGATGTGTTTATAAAAGGACGTATTTCCAAAGAGAATTTCGAGAGGATGAAGGATACCATGCTGGCTTTTAAATTGTTGATGCAAGCCCATAAGGTAGTGAAGTACAAGGCCTGCGCCACATCCGCCATGCGGGAATCCAAAAACGGAAAAGCGGTGGTGGACGGCATTTTAGAGCATTCTGGCATTAGTATTGACGTAATTGGGGGTGAGGAGGAAGCGGCAATCATTGCGGCCACGGACTTGAACTCATATATTGACCCAAGCAAAGTTTATCTATACGTTGACGTTGGGGGTGGAAGTACTGAATTTTCGGTAATCGACAATGGGGAACAAGTCGCATCGCGGTCTTTTAAAATCGGTACGGTACGTCTTTTAAACGATATGGTGAAGAAGGAGGATTGGATAGAACTGGAGCAGTGGATAAAGGAAAACACAGGCCATTATGAAAAAATTAATGTGTTGGGTTCTGGTGGAAATATCAATAAAATTTTTAAGATTTCCGGCAAGGCCATGGGTAAACCGTTGACCTACTTCTATTTAACCACCTATTACAATACCCTGCAAAGTTATTCCTATGAAGAAAGGATTACAGAGCTAAACCTAAATCAGGACAGGGCTGACGTGATTATTCCAGCGATGAGGATTTACCTTTCAGCAATGAAGTGGAGTAAGGCTAAGCATATCTATGTTCCTAAAATTGGATTGGCAGATGGTATTATCAAAAGTATATACTATAATACCGTTTCGAGCAATACACAGTAAAATTCGGTATTTCGTCCTGTATCGGGGTGCTATTTCATTTTATCCTATATATTTGTCTCATATTTATATTTGTTTAAGCTCCAAATCTTACAAAATATGAAACTCTTATATGTTGTTAATCAGATCAATGGAACAACAGGATTAGAACGGATACTGGCCATTAAGGCCAATTATTTCATTAAGGAATTTAACTACGATATCGTGATGGTTACCCTTAATGAGGTTGAAGAAACCCCGTTTTTTGATCTTAATGAGAGTATCAAGATTATCCGACTTCCCAACAAATCCAATACCTTGAGCCACATTACCCAATTTGGCAAAATCAATAAAATTTTAAAGCAGGAATCTCCGGACACGGTGATTATTTGCATTGATAATATTTTCGGATTGTACCTTCCCGCTTTTCTGAAAAAGAAATACACTTATGTTTACGAACGCCATAATTCGAAACGTGTAAATTTAGGTCAGGGTGCAACATCTTTTAAAGCTAAGGTTTTAAATGGCATCAAAAAGAGATTACTCGATAAGGGTGGTAAACATTACGATACGGTAGTGTTATTATCGGACGATCACCTTGCGGAATGGAGCCACCTTAAGAATTTGAAGGTCATCAACAACCCACTTATTTTTTATCCCGAAACCTATGCCAAATTGGAAAATAAACGTGTTTTGGCTGTTGGAAGGCATACGCACCAGAAAGGGTTTGATATGCTGATGAAAAGTTGGGCAAAGGTGGTTGAAAAACATAAGGACTGGAAACTGGATGTTTATGGTAAAAAGGATCACGATTCTAGTTATATGGATCTGGCTAAAACCTATGGTATTACAGATTTTGTAACTTTTCACGACCCTGTACCCAATATTATGGAAGTGTATTTGGAGTCATCCATTTATGCACTTTCCTCAAGATATGAAGGGTTTCCGCTGGTGTTAATTGAGACCATGGCCTGTGGCGTACCAGCAGTGGCATTTAATTGCCCGTGCGGGGTAAGGGAGTTGATAACCCACGGGGAAGACGGGCTTCATGTGCCTGTGGACGATACGGATGAATTTGCTAAATCATTAATATATTTAATCGAAAATCAGGAAATTAGGACAAAAATGGGGGCTAAAGCTCGAAAAAATATTTTACGTTTGTCTCCAGAAAACATATTTCCGCAATGGAAAAATTTATTTGAACAACTGTCAGCTTAATAGAAACCCTCGCTATTATCTGGCTTAAAAATTTTTTATTATGAAAAAATTAATACTCTTAGCTGTACTGCTTTGCTTATCAATCGAAGGGTTTTCGCAAACATATGGTGTGCGTGCAGGATATACGATTTCGAATTTGGATTTTAAGGATGCACCACCAATGGAGAACAAACATAGAAATAGTTTCTATCTTGGTTTTTATGGGGATTTCAGATTATCTAATTCAGTGTCTGTCGTTCCCGAGCTTCAGTTTTCTCCGGAAGGCGCAAAGGACGAAACACTACATTTGGATTTAATTCAAATGCCAGTATTGTTCAAGTTTAGGTTACACCAAAGATGGCGTTTTGGTATTGGCCCGCAGGCAGCCTTAAAATCTCATAAGGAAGGCGACATGATGCGTAATTTTCATTACTCTGCTATTGCAGGTGTGGAATTTAAACTGAATCAAATGTTTTACGTAGACGCCAGATACAGCTATGGTGTCACCAATATTTTTGACGATTTCGTGGCAGCGGAAGCAAGAAATACTAATATTCAATTAGGGGTAGGTTATCAATTTTAGCCATGAATAGCCTCGCTATTGCCTAATTTCGACATAATTTCAGCCTCATAATCAAGAAGTTGTTGCCATTTGGTATCAACTTCTTTTTTATTGCCATACTTTCGGGCGAAGCCCAAAAACATGGTGTAATGATTGGCTTCGCTTACCATCAAATTTCTATAAAAAGTAGCTAATTCCTGATCTTCGAGTTCTTCTGAAAGCAATCTAAACCTTTCACAACTTCGCGCCTCGATTAATGCTGCGTATAATAATCGATGAACTAACTGTGTGGTTCTGCTACCTCCTTTTGGAAAAAACTTCATCAGTTCCACCACATATTCGTCTTTTCTGTCTCGACCCAAAGTCCAGCCACGTTCAATGATTTTATCGTGCACCATTTTAAAATGACTGATTTCCTCTTTCACCAGAGCCACCATTTCCTGAACCAATTGGGTATATTCCGGAAAGCCGACAATTAGGGATATTGCCGTACTGGTTGCTTTTTGCTCACAAAAGGCATGGTCGGTCAAAATCTCTTCGATGTTCTTCTCTACGATATTTACCCAACGTGGGTCCGTTGGTAATTTTAGTCCTAGCATTGTTCTAATTCTTAAAGGTCCAATCCAAAGGTTTTCTTTAGTAGCTCAATCGAGGCGTTTTTCTCTTTTAGCTTTTCGTACTTCTCTCGGGTAGTGTAAGCATATTGAACGTTTTTTTCTTCATTGACCGTGATGGAAAGCGCTATATCATAATTATTTAGCGACTTTTTTAAATACATCATTAGCTCATATTGGGCACGTTCTAATTCTACTTTGTTGGTTTCGTTCGGGAATTCCAAATGTACCTCAGTACCCTTCAATTTAGGAGTGTCAATAGTCAAAATGGAAGCCAAATTGTGTTGGCCTTTTTCCTGAATTATTTTAGTATAGGCTTGCCAATGAGTGATTAATTCCTGTTCCGTAAAATCTTCCTTTGGGAGATCCTCGTCATCAACAATCACTTCCATTTGGCGGATTTGGTGTTCTTTTTCTTTTTGAAGACTTTTAATGCTTATCCCCGAAACATAATTCTTTTCACGCGTCAGAACAATTTTCTTAGGGGCTTTTACTTTGAATTGTTCTGCAACTCCGGTGTTGGATTCTAAAGGTTCTGAATAAACAGTTTCGTTTTCTGGAGGCTCCGGTTGCTTTTCTTCGGGTTTTATCTTATCCTCGGGTACTGAAACAGGAATAGGGGTAATACCCTTTTTCCTGAAATAGGACGCCGGAATTATAAAGTGTTTAGCGTTTTTTTTTTCGCCTTCAAACGTCAATGAGGCCAGTTGCATTAAACAGAGTTCTACCAACAAGCGTTGATTTTTGCTCGTTTTGTATTTGAGGTCGCACTCATTGGCCAATTCGATCCCTTTGAGTAAGAATTCCTGCGAAGCTTTTTTGGATTGCTCTAAATATTTCTTTTTGATTTGATCGCCAACTTCAAGAAGCGCAATTGTACTTTGGGTTTTGCTCACCAATAAATCCCTAAAATGGGAAGCTAAACCGGCAATATAATGGTGACCGTCAAAACCTTTAGAAAGTGTTGTGTTGAATTGTAATAGCAAATCAGGAATGTTATTTTCCAAAATTAAATCCGTACTGGTGAAATAGGTCTCGTAGTCCAGCACGTTCAGGTTTTCCGTAACCGCTTGTCTGGTCAGGTTTTTGCCTGAAAAACTTACCACACGATCAAAAATGGAAAGGGCGTCGCGCATGGCGCCATCGGCTTTTTGGGCGATGATGTGCAATGCATCGTCTTCCGCAGAAACCCCTTGTTCCTCGGCAATGTATTTTAGATATTCCTTGGCATCCTTAACTGTTATGCGCTTGAAGTCAAAAATTTGGCAACGCGATAAAATGGTTGGGATGATTTTATGCTTTTCCGTGGTAGCTAAAATAAAGATGCAGTGCTTTGGGGGCTCTTCCAAGGTTTTCAAAAAGGCATTGAAAGCGGCCTGAGACAGCATGTGTACCTCATCAATAATATAGACTTTGTATTTGCCTACTTGCGGTGGAATCCGCACTTGGTCTGTAAGATTTCTGATATCGTCCACCGAGTTGTTGGAGGCCGCATCCAGTTCAAAAATATTAAAAGCAAAATCCTCGTCATCGGTTTCCGTACCATCGCTATTAATCATTTTAGCCAAAATACGGGCGCAAGTGGTTTTGCCCACCCCGCGTGGCCCCGTAAACAAAAGGGCTTGGGCCAAATGATTATTTTCAATGGCGTTGAGCAAGGTATTGGTAATAGCCTGTTGTCCTACCACATCCTTAAAGGTCTGCGGTCGGTACTTTCTGGCCGATACTACAAAATGCTCCATGGGAAATCCTTGAGAGACAAATTTAAAAATTCAGTTTTTAATTATGAATTTTGAAGTGGTAATTTACGATGAGTTATTAACAAAACTAAGTATTTAGTTCTTGGCATTGACAGAAAAAATATCGAACTTCGTTTAACATTCGATAAACTTCAATATAGCGGAAGCATACCTAAGTCTTAGTAGTATAATCTTATTTAATTGTGAGAAAACCGGTTTAAAGAAAAACTCCTACATATTAAATATTATTTTTGCAAAAGTATGCTATTGACAAACCATTAAAACTTATACCTATGAAAATCTACATTATTACTTTAAGCCTATTTTGTTTTGGCTTTTTAAGAGCCCAAAACAACTTGTCAAAAGACTACACATACACTGTTGGTGAGCCATATGAAAACATTGAAGAAGCACCAAATGGCTATTGGCCGTTCTATTATGCTTTTAAAGACAACCAAATATTAACCGTAAAGCGTAACAGGAAGCAACTGATCATTCAAAAACTAGACACGGAAACCCTTAAACTTATTTCTTCTAAAGAAATTATTGATCTACCTAAAAACAACATGCAAGAAAAAATTGCATGCCTAGATAACAAATATTACTACTTTTACTCTAGTTGGTCTGGAAAAAAAACGAGACACGAAAGACTCTATTACAAAGAAATAGATTTTAAAAAAGGAGTTTTATCTGATAAATCAAACTTATTAGTAGATATTCCTGAAAAAATAAAAAGCTTCATGGGTTTAGATAAATTTACTATCAAAAGCTCAAGAGACAGTTCTAATCTGATGGTTAAGTATTCCAAAATCCCAAAGGTTAAAAATAATAACAAAAGTTATGAATTAATAGGGTTACATGTTTTTGAAAAAGACCTTGGCGAAATATGGTCTAAAGATTACAAAATACCTCATACCGAGACCAAAACGGAAATTATTGATTATCAGATAAGCGTGTCCGGAGATGTTTACATGCTTTTAAAAGTATTTCATGATAATAGTGAGAAAGATAAGAAAAGAGGTAAAGATGGGGCTCAAAATTATCATATAGAAATCCATAAAATCTCCAAAGATTCTGAAGACACCTTAAAGATAGATCTAGATGATAAGTTTATTAATGGAATTAATATGCATCTAAACAAATCAGGAAAACTTATAGTTTCTGGTTTTTATACAAAAGGCAGGGTCAAGGAAAGGTATATTAGCAATAATACTGATGGTGTTTTTATTTTTAGCTTCGATAAAGATGATAATTTAATTTATAAAAAAACGCATGAAATTCCCTTGAGTATTTTAAAACAATATGAAAGTGATAAAGCGAATAAAAAGTTAAGCAAAAAAGAAGCTAAAAATGACGCTGAGTTTCCGTATTTAGCACCTAAATATTTAGGTATAAATGAAACTGGTATCACGTTAATCGGAGAACAGTTTTTTGAAACAGAATATAAAGGGAGATTTAGGCAACACTATCATGATATGCTTATTACAAAATTAGACGATAAAGGGGATTTATTATGGATGAAAAAATTACCAAAAAGACAGAAAAGAGGTAAAGACGAAACACTTAGTGAATTATCCTTTTCCTATTTTTTAAGTAACCAATACCATCATTTAATCTTCCTTGACAATATTAAGAATATTGAGCTTCCTTTAAACAAGGTTCCAAACTTGCATATCGGTGGTTATGGTGGCTATTTAACAGTTTATAAAATTAACGATGGTCAAGGTACAGTAAACAAAGAGGCTATTTTTGACACGAACAAAGTAGGAAAAAACAAGCTTGAAATAAATTACATAAATGATAGACTGATTGAGATCTCTGAAAGCGAATTCATTATTGAAGTGCTTTCGAAAAAAGGAAATAGGTTAATTAAAGTTAGTTTTTAACCTATTGGCATCTAAAATTAAAAAAATCCAGTAGTCAGTCATTTTTAAAATGAACACAATGCTAATCTAGAGGTTAAGGATTGAAGAGGAAAGCCTACGGCGACCATAGGAGCGAGGACTTGTAACGGAAAGCCCGACCCGACCTTAGGAGGGTAGCGCCCAAATTCTTTTTATTATTTGGATTTTGGAATTGGAGAGTTGTATTTTTACCCGTGAGCAGATTACCTTATCGCGGTGACGATTAATGTCACCGAGGAAAGTCCGAACACCGCAGTGCAGCATAGTGGTTAACAGCCACCGGCCGTGAGGTCAGGAAAAGTGCAACAGAAAGTATGTACGGGTAAGGCCGTAGTGAAATCAGGTAAACTCTATGTGGTGCAATGCCATGTATACCAGCGTTTAGGGTGGCACGCCCGATGCTGGAGGGTAGGTAGCTAGAGCGTACTGGCAACAGTGCGCCAAGATAAATGATGGGGGTCACGCTTTGTCGTGATACAGAATTCGGCTTATAGATTTGCTCGGGCATAAATAAACCCTTCTTGAATTTTCAAGAAGGGTTTATCGTTAAAATTGGTTGGTGACTAATTAAATAATTATTGGGTTTTAGGTGAATAGGATAAATCCCTTCTAATTTCACCTGTAACTTCTTCCATTTTTGTGGCGTAGTTCATGACTTTCATAAAGGTTTCGTAGCGGTCTGGGCCTAATACTTTTTTGTTCTCCTCCGTTTTGGTGGCAGAATCTATAGCATCTTTACTAGACATGGCTACCAAATAATAATTGTCCGTAGTCCCGAAACCTGTATGGTACACTCTGTAATGATTTTTAGAACCCTTGGAAGCAAACATTTCCTTTACGGCTTTCATGCCTTCCTTCATCTTTTGGCTGTCTTTGGGCAAATAATGGATAAAGTAAAAATCGCGGTAATCCTGTCCCTCCTGCGCCTGAGACATGCCATCGGGCATATAGCTAAGTTCTTCCATAAGTACTATGACATAGTCGTAGTGCGAGTTGTAGCATTGGTCAAACTTATCGAACATGGCCCCAAAATCCTTGCCCATGGCTTTGGCCATATCAGCAAATGGTCTTTGGTCCAAATCCGCAAAATTTTCAATTGGAGAGACATATAGATACCTAAAATCGTCCATTGTGGTAGCCAGCCACTTGCCTGGAAAATTGTGCTCAACGCAGGCTGCATTAAACTCTTTGGCTATTTTTTCATAATCCATCATTTTTGATGGCAAAACATTGTCCTGATGTACTCGGTACATTTTTTGGTAGGCCTGAGAAGCGTTTAGTGTGAGGCAAAATAAAAATGCCAATACGATTGTCTTTTTGATAGTTTTCATAGTTTGAAATATTTATGGTTTTTAGTTTAAAGATTTGCCTAATTGTTGCATTAGGGTTAATTGATCGTAATAAAGGTGTTCATATTTGAGTTTGCCCTCATCGTCATATTGTAATCTAGATAATCCATTTACATCTATTTTCTTTCCTGTAGCCGGAATTCCGGAAAATTCGCCATCGTGTGTTCCGGTTGCTTTCCAGTGTACAAAAATGGCGTTTTCAACGATGGTAGAAGTATGTAGAAGTTCCACTTTGAAATCAGAAAAACCCTTAAAAAATGGAGAAATATTTGTTTCAAGTTCGCTACTTCCTTCAGCAATTATTTTATCATTATGAAATCTTTTGTAATCCTTGGACAATAGGTCGCCTAAGACTGAAGCATCTTTTTTGTTAAGAAACTCCCCAATAAAAGTATCGATACTAGCACGGATGTTTTTGTCTGCATCAGACATGCTGGCGATAGCTTTGAATTCTCCATTCATGGCTGTGCCATCAAAATACACATGCTCTTCAACAATTTTCCCATCTACAAACTGAACAGCTAAATGCACTGGGATAGTCAACTCTTTTTTTGTAGTTGCAAAAGTGCCTTTGTGTGTCCCCCAATAGTAAACCCAAGTTTCATCTTCCTTATCTAAAACCATTTCTATGTACTCCTTGTCGTGGTTAAATCCATAAGAAGACATGGCACCTGCCATAGTTTTTAGTTCTTTTGCCCTTTCGGAAACCTTCATGGGCTTATTAGAATTAACAAATATTTTTGCAGTATCGGAAAAATGACTTTGCCATTTCTCCCAGTCTCCCGCTTCGTAAGCTGCAATTCCAGACTTTAATGTATTAGTTTCGGCCGATTCAGCGAAGTAGCGCTTTGGCTCGTTCTGGCAGGCAATAAAGAATAAAGACCCGAGTAAGAGTAAACATAATTTTCTCATTTGAATATGATTTTAGTTAGTAATTTAAATTAAAACCATACACAAATAACACAAAAAGAGATAGCTTTTTACGTGATGAGAGAAGTTTCAAGAGTGTCTGGGACACTTAGGGAGATGTCTAAGGTACTAAAAAAAAGAGCGGATTTCAATTAACAAATGTTAATAACCTACTCAAAAAATGAAAATACAGAGCCACCATATTTTTTTTGGTAGCCAAAATTGGGTAATTGGGATAAGTCAGTATGTTTGGAATGCTCAATGATTAAGATGCCATCGTCCAGTAACAATCTGTTTTGAAAAATGAGCTCGGGGATTTTGGCAAACTGAGCAATATCAAAATTATACGGGGGGTCTGCAAAAATCAAATTGCTTTTTATACGGGTCTGTTCCAAAAACTTGAAAACATCACTTTTGATTGTGGAAATAGGCATTTCAAATTGTTCAGTTATTTGGTTTATGAATTTTATACAACCAAAATGTTGATCCACGCTGGTAATGCTTTCAGTGCCCCTTGAGGCGAATTCATAACTGATATTTCCTGTTCCGGCAAACAAATCCAATACCGTAACCTCATCAAAATAGTAATGATTGTTTAAAATATTGAATAGGGATTCCTTTGCCATATCCGTCGTTGGACGTACAGGTAGATTTTTAGGTGCTACAATTCTTCGGCCTTTATATTCCCCTGATATAATGCGCATTAAAAGCTATTGATTAGAGTAAAGTGAGAATAGTCTGTAACTGGTTTCTTCGAATAGTTATAACCATCATTTCGTTTACCAAAACTTAAATGCCGGATATATTTGTGCGCAATTTCATAAAGTGCATCACCTTCCTCAATATTCCCCAAAAACACCAAATTGAAAGTCTCGGGGTCGAGTTCCAGTTGCTCTGAAGTAAATAGGATATAGTAGATAAAATCTTCAGGGTTTTTGTAATCAAAGGTGTTGTATAGTTTCAATTTTTCCGTGTCTAGAACAATAACCTCAAAGTGAGAATTGCAAACATGCACGTACATTTTTTGGGTGTCATTTTCCTTCTCGGCCCGCAAGATATGTTCTATTAAAACTGTGGAAAAATGCTTAAAAGTAAACTCTCCAAATTTGCTGTAGATATAATTGTTGATATTCACATAGGGCACATAAACATTCATGCAATCGTTTACATCAATAGGGTCATAAGTGATAAAATCAGATTTTAATATTTTAGAATTGAACTTCAAGTAATCTGCCAAAAAATCTTCATTGAACAAAGGTTTAGGCACTAGCGTGGATAAATCATTTTCATGGATCAATTGGATATCGTCAAAAGTATTTTGAAGAGCTTCTTCACTTTCAAACAAAGCTTTCAATTGATCCAGCGCCTCAAAGGGATTTACTTTTTTGTCAAATTTGATTTCCTTCATTGAGGTAATAGTATCCGAAGTTGTGCGCAGGATACAAAAAGAAAGTCCACTCAAACTAATTTGAATGGACAGTTTATGATTGGATAGTGTGTTACTACTATTGCTCTTCTTTAGTGTCATAAAATTTGGCCCAATTCCCGGTGGTTTGTGCTTCTTCCATGGAGCCAATTCTAATGGCATCGCCTTGTACACCAACAACTGATGATATTACCTCATTTTCAACATTGATAAGGTTTTTGTCTTGATCATGCAAAACAACTTCCTTTTTAACAAGAGCTTCAAATACTGGAATTCTAATATCGTTCTGCTCAATAAATCCTGCTTTCAGTTCAAACTTAGAACCAGGTTTTCCAACAGGAACGTTCATCATTCTCTTGTATCTATCGGAATCCTTGAAAATGGAATCTTTTACTGATTTTGTGCCTAAAGTATCAATAATAACTATGTCCTTAAAAGTCTCCACACCTCCATACCTTCGGGTTAGTTCTTCGTCTACAACACTGGAATCTCTACGCTGGGTCAATGTAAACTTGGCTGTATCAATAAACTTTACTAGGTTGTCAAAATCACTAGCAAATTTCCCTGTTACTTGCTTGTGCGCTAATTGTGCATCCCTGATATCCTTCAACTGATCAATGACGACTTGATAGCGCTTTTCTTTTAGCT
Organism: Hyunsoonleella aquatilis; assembly: GCF_014270105.1. Lineage (GTDB taxonomy): Bacteria > Bacteroidota > Bacteroidia > Flavobacteriales > Flavobacteriaceae > Jejuia > Jejuia aquatilis. The sequence goes on along the minus strand of NZ_JACNMF010000003.1, from coordinate 715,929 downwards.
TATTAAACTTAATTGGGCCGTAAACTGACATAAACGTGTTGTATGCCAGAAGGCCAATCAAAGCCCAAAGAGCCAAAATTAAAACAGGTTTAAGTTTTTTCGGTAAGAACTTATCAACTAGCTTTACCAAGCCAATTGTCACCAAAATGGCACCAACGATTACTAAAATTATTTTTAACATGGTCTCTTATTTCGTTAAAAGTTTATTAATGGTCTTTCGCAAATCTACAATTTTTTTTTAATGGTTAAAACCTATTATGAACAAAAATCATTTCTATATTTGGATAATTTCTAACCTATTTTGCTGCTGAATGACATCTTCTGAATTTTATTCGCTTATAAAACAAGACTTTGCCTTTCAGCCTACCTTAAAACAAGATATTGTCCTTCAACAACTTTCTGAATTTATTTTTAGCAAAGCGGCTAATTCACTTTATGTTTTAAAGGGTTACGCGGGTACTGGAAAAACCACTATTGTAAGTACAATTGTAACCAATATGTGGAAAGCAAAAATGAGTGCTATTTTATTGGCGCCCACGGGAAGAGCTGCAAAGGTAATCGCAAATTATTCTAAAAAGGAAGCTTTCACTATCCATAAGAAAATATACTTTCCAAAGAAGAGTAGCGGCGGTGGTGTGAAATTCATATTGCAACCTAATAAGCATAAAAACACCGTCTTTATAGTGGACGAAGCATCAATGATTCCCGATACACCGGGGGATTCAAAACTCTTTGAAAACGGTTCGCTTTTGGATGATTTGATGCAGTATGTATATTCAGGCCATCGCTGTAAGCTTTTGCTTATTGGGGATACGGCCCAATTGCCCCCGGTAAAATTGGACATCAGTCCAGCTTTGGACGAAAACAAATTGGCTTTAAACTACAATAAAGAGGTGAGGCGCATGGAACTCGATGAAGTGGTAAGACAGGAACAGGATTCTGGTATTTTAGCCAATGCCACAGGTTTAAGGGAGGCCCTGTCCAATGAGTTTCTTGATGGTTTTAGGTTTGAAATTCAAGGCTTTAAAGATATTGTTAGGCTGGTGGACGGCTATGAAATTATGGATGCCATTAATGATGCTTACGGTAATTTAGGCTACGAGGAAACTGCCATTATCGTGCGCAGTAATAAGCGGGCCAACATGTATAATCAACAGATTCGGAGCAGGATTTTGTTTAATGAAAATGAACTGAGTGCGGGCGATTATTTAATGGTTGTTAAAAACAACTATTTTTGGATTAAACCAACTACAGAAGCCGGGTTTATCGCCAATGGGGATATTGTTGAAGTTCTTGAGATTTTTAGGATTGAAGAATTGTATGGTTTTCGCTTTGCGGAAGTAAAAATCCGAATGGTGGATTATCCGCGTATGCGACCTTTTGAAACAGTATTGTTGTTGGATACCATTCATGCTGAAACCCCCTCCTTATCTTATGATGATTCCAATAGGCTATATCAAGAGGTAATGAAGGATTTTGAAAATGAAACGAGCAATTATAAAAAATTCTTAAAAGTGAAGAATAACAAGCACTTTAATGCCCTACAGGTTAAATTTTCTTATGCCATTACTTGCCATAAATCCCAAGGTGGGCAGTGGCATACCGTGTTTGTGGAACAACCCTATTTGCCCAATGGCATTGATAGTGATTACTTAAGGTGGCTCTATACTGCCGTAACCCGAGCCACGGAAAAATTGTATCTTATCGGTTTTAAAGATGATTTTTTTGAGCACTAATTTTTATGATTGAAAGCGAAACCATTATAAGTATTTGTTTGGGGATTGGCTTGGCGGCTTCTGTCGGATTTAGGGTCTTTTTACCTTTGTTTGCTTTAAGTTTAGCCTCCTATTTTGATGTTTGGCAACTGAACGCTTCCTGGGAATGGTTGGGGAGTATGCCTGCGTTGATAACCCTTGGTGTTGCTACTTTGGTGGAAATTTTTGCTTACTTCATTCCATATGTTGATAACCTTCTGGACAGCATTGCAGTGCCCTTAGCGGCTATTGCAGGTACCGCGGTTGTGCTATCCACAGCGGCTGATATGAGTCCTGTCGTGACGTGGGCATTGGCTATCATTGCTGGAGGAGGAACGGCAGTAGCAATTGCTGGAAGTTCGGGTACAACGCGCTTGGCATCTACCGCTACAACTGGCGGTTTGGCAAACCCTGTAGTAAGTACTATTGAAACCGGTACCTCTTTAGTAATGTCAGCTATCTCCATTTTTTTACCCGTTGTTGCTATTATCCTTGTAACAATTATTTTATTTATAATTTTCAAATTATACCGCCGTTTGAAACCCAGACAAACTATAAATAATTAGTTATTTTTGAATCTGAAATTGAATGCACATGAAAATAATTTCAATGATCCCCGCGCGTTATAGTGCCTCAAGATTCCCTGGTAAATTGATGCAGGATTTACATGGCAAAACCGTTATTCTTCGCACATACGAGGCCACGGTAGCTACTGGCCTTTTTGATGATGTTATCGTGGTAACCGATAGTGATATCATCTTTAATGAAATTGAAAGGAATGGAGGCAAGGTCATGATGAGTCAAAAGGAGCACGCCAGTGGTAGTGACAGGATTGCAGAAGCTGTTGGACAATTGGATATAGATGTGGTTGTCAACGTTCAGGGCGATGAACCTTTTACGGATTCGATGTCCTTGAGCAAATTGATTGAAGTGTTTAAAGAAGATGACAAAAAAGAAGTAGATCTGGCCTCTTTGATGGTTCATATTGAAGATGAGAAAGAGATAAATAATCCTAATACCGTTAAAGTGGTTATTGACCAATCCAATTTTGCCTTATACTTCTCCCGTAGCCCTATTCCGTATCCAAGAGATAAAGAAGTAGACGTTAAATATTACAAGCATAAAGGGGTGTATGCCTTTAGAAAACAAGCCCTTTTAGACTTTTCTCGCTTACCAATGATGACCTTGGAGGCGTCGGAAAAACTGGAGCAACTAAGATATTTGGAATACGGAAAACGCATAAAAATGGTTGAAACTGACGTTCAAGGTGTTGAAATTGATACCCCCGAAGATTTAGAACGTGCCAAAAAATTATGGAAATAAACTACGACGATATAAAAGTTATCGGCTTTGATGCCGATGATACCTTATGGGTAAACGAAACCTATTTTCGCGAAGCTGAAGAGGCCTTTGCCAAATTACTTTCAGAATACGAAACGCCCAATAAGATTGATCAGGAATTGTTCAAAATGGAAATTGGGAATTTGGGACTCTATGGCTATGGGGTAAAAGCGTTTACCCTATCCATGGTGGAATGTGCCTTGGAACTTTCCAATTACAACCTACCGAGCAGAAAAATGAACAAGATTTTGGACATTGGCAAAACCATGCTCAACAAGCCCGTGGAACTTTTGGACGGGGTAGAGGAGGTCTTAAAATCGCTTTCCAAAAAATACAGGTTAATATTAGCCACAAAAGGTGACTTACTAGACCAAGAGCGGAAATTGGAAAAATCGGGACTGACCTCTTATTTTCATCATATTGAGGTACTTAGCGATAAGAAAGAAAACAACTATGCTAAGCTTTTAAAGCATTTGGATATCAACCCCGGTGAGTTTTTGATGATTGGGAATTCCCTGAAATCGGACGTATTGCCTTTGGTAAATATTGGAGCAAAAGCGATTCATGTTCCGTTTCACACCACATGGGCGCATGAAGAGGTAACAGAAAAGGAGACCAATGGTAAGACTTATAAAACCCTAAATTCACTGCGGGATGTTTTGCGGATTTTACCCGAAAATCAAACCTAGATATGCGATGTAAGGAAACTTTCATTCTATTTCAACCTGTAGAATTAAAATAATATTATTTTTACCCCTTGTAAAGAAGACGGATTCATGAGCTATAAAAACTTTCCAATGGTGCCAAGAGTTGTTTTTGGCCGAGGTAGTTTCGATCAATTAGGTGAATTAATTGAACCTAAACGTTTAAATATTAATGCACCATTTATCTTCTTGGTAGATGATGTTTTTAAGCTGGATGGAGAACTAACCTCAAGAATTCCGCTAGCTTATAACGACCGGATTATTTACGTTTCCGCCGAAGAGGAACCGAAAACCTCACAGGTGGATGAATTGGTGGAAAGTATCATTGTAACCTCCAAAGAACGGCCATCAGGAATAATTGGTATCGGGGGAGGTACCATTTTGGATTTGGCCAAGGCTGTTGCCATTATGTTGACGAATAACGGAAAATCTGAGGATTATCAGGGATGGGATTTGGTCAAAAATAAGGCCGTGTATCACGTAGGAATTCCCACTATCTCAGGAACTGGATCGGAAGTCTCCCGAACAACTGTATTAACTGGTCCAAAACGAAAGTTGGGCATCAATTCAGATTATACACCTTTTGACCAGGTTGTACTGGACCCAGAGCTGACTAACGGCGTACCGAAGGACCAATGGTTCTACACAGGAATGGACTGTTTTATCCATAGTGTCGAGTCTCTGAACGGTACCTATTTAAATGCATTTAGTAAAACTTACGGCGAAATGGCCTATGGCCTCTGCAAGGAAATTTATTTAAATGGTGGTTTACCTGCTAAAGAAGCTCAAGATAAATTGATGATGGCGTCATGGCACGGAGGCATGAGCATTGCCTATTCGCAGGTTGGTGTTGCGCATGCCGTGAGTTATGGATTATCTTATTTATTGGGCACCAAACACGGTATAGGCAATTGTATTGTATTTAATCATCTGGAGGAGTTTTATCCAAAGGATGTTGCGCTTTTTAAAACTATGATTGCAAAGCACGATATCCAATTGCCAAAGGGTATTTGTTCGGATTTAAGCGAATCTGATTTGAATATAATGATTGATGTCGCTTTGGGATTGGGACCCCTATGGGAAAATGCCGTTGGTAAAAACTGGAAAAAAACCATAACGCCTAAAAAGCTCAAGGAACTTTATCTCAAGATGTAACATGAAGCGGAGGCTGGCTAAATTTATTTACTTCAAAATATTAGGCTGGCATGTTGATGGGCATTACATAACGCTTCAAAGTATTAAAAAAGCAGTAATTATTGCCGTTCCGCACACCAGCTGGCACGATTTTTACATTGGTATTTTAGTAAGAGGTGTATTGGGCATAAAGGTGAATTTTGTAGGCAAAAAAGAACTGTTTGTTTTTCCTTTCGGATATTTTTTCAGGGCACTGGGGGGAAGGCCAATAGACAGACACAATAAGCAGAATAAAGTTCAGGCCATAGCAAAACTGTTTGAGAACAATGAAAACTTTAAGTTGGCATTGGCTCCTGAAGGCACACGTAGAAAGGTTGAACAATGGAGGACAGGTTTTTACTACATTGCCAAAGAGGCAAATGTCCCCATTGTGATGTTCACCCTAGATTTTGAAAACAAAAAAAACACGTTTTCAAAACCATTTTATCCAACGAGTAACGTGGATGCCGATTTCAAATTTATGTATCGTTTTTTTAAGGGTGTTAAAGGTAAAATTCCGGAATATTCTTAAGATTATTTTGACTTATGGCATGGAGTTTGCTTTAAGTAAAATAGGTTTATGAAACATAAAGTAAACAATTCATTGTCCCTAAAAAGAAACATAGGCCGGCTAAAGAAAATTAAGCTACTACAAAACCCAAATTGAAGTAGCTTTTTTTTTATTGCAATTACTCAGGGTTATTTCAGCTCTTCCAAGCCATTATCAATTAAAATTCGCAAATGTTGTTTGTGGGCTCTTGAGGACAAGTTGCCTGATGGAGAAGCCATTGTACGGATTCGCTTTAAATGGTACAGCGCCATAGATTTTGCTTGGTGCGTATACTTCGAGCTTAGTGTTCCGTTCAAAACATTTAAAAGCATTCGCGTATATTCCAATTGAAGGTTTTGTCTAAAGGAATTTACATTTCCATAAATATCTGCCTTGAAAATTGCATCGTTCAAATCGCTCATCACCGATGCCAATTTATACTTGTTGCCGTACAATTCAGAATCTGAAATTCTTTGCAGGGTATTTGGGTGTAACAAATGATTCAACACGCTTTTCTGATTTGCAAGAATTTGCTTGTGTATTTTAGGATCTTCAGGATATGCGCTCATTAAGAAATTAGAGCCTCTTCTTTGAATGGCCAAATAATTCAGCAGGTCTTCAGCTGGTTTCAAAGCGTCTGGAGCAAAAATATTTTGGTGTAAAAAGGTCATCGCCCGCTTTTGGTCTTCCAGTTTAACAGGGATGTAGGGCTTTGTGCCCCCTTCCTGACCAGCCACGGCTCTGTCCAAATAAACGCCTCCGATATATCTGCTAACCACACCGGCATGAATGCGTTTATAGGTGTTGAGGATGTTATAGGCCCTAGTAAGCTCGTGATAAGATTGGCCTTCGGTGGTTAGTTTTGATTTTAAATTCTTGATCAGTCCATCAAATAATTCATATTGCATCTGTGCATAAAGAATAGGGTCATTTGATAAATCAAAAATATTGACTCGAGGGTCGATACCCTTGCCTGCGGAACGCATATCGTCACCATCGTTACCAAAAATCAATTGAGGTTCGGTGGATCTGTTCAATAGTGCCTCGCGTTCTTCATCAGAATTAAAAGGGGTATAACCGGCCTGAATTGCCCATATATCATAAGGACCAACGCTAACATCGAAAAAATGCCCCTGTTTGCTCAGGTCTTTGGTCAAGTTTATCATGGTATAATCCATCACGGAGGCAGTAAGGCATTTTCCTTGGATAAAGTTGGGGTCAGCCAATTCTTCGGGAGAAAACAAATAGCTTGCCTTCATGTTATGGTACAACCCTAACGTATGCCCAATTTCATGCATCACGGTGGACGTCAGTCCTTCTTTGGTTAATCGGCTCAAACTTTCAGAATCGTTTTCGCTATGCTTGATATAGGCTTCTCCAACCAATAAATTAGCACTCATTTGCTGACCAACACTGCATGATAAATGGTCGCTTTCAGAATTTAATGAATAGAATGAATGTTCAATTTGTAAACCTGAGTGGGCTTCATCAAACAATTTACTGCTAAAATCCCTATTGCTTATCATGCTGAATTCCAGCATAATGTCCGCTCCCAAAATCTCCCCGGTTTTTGGGTTCACCATTCTGGGGCCGTAGCCTCCGAATACAGGTTTGTGAGTTGAGGTCCATCTCAAAACATTGTATCGAATATCTCCGGCATCCCAATCCGCATCATCTGGTTGTTGTTTGACGACTATGGCATTTTTGAAACCTGCTTTCTCAAAAGCTTTGTTCCATTCAAGCACTGCATTTGTAATGGTTTCCCGCCATTCAATTGGGGTGGTATTTTCAAGCCACCAAGTAATGGGCTTTACAGGCTCAGAAATTGCCAATTCTGGATGTTTCTTTTTGAGCTTCCAGCGATTAATTAAGTCTCTATATGGTGTGGGTGAAGTTGAAGTTTTATCATCGACCTCTGTAATGAAAAAACCCACTCTTGGATCGTCAAACCTAACCTCATAGTCGTCCTCAGGCATGGAGATAAAGCAATGCAAGAACTCAATGCTTACATTCCTCGGGTCCGCCAGGGCTTTCGAGCCTTCTTGATATGTTGATGCTTTGGAGTATACATACTCCACGGATACATTCAAGTTTTCAGGATAATTATTAATGGCCTTTATTTTAGACTTATTTTTATCTAAGTTTCCTAATGTAAAAGGTTTTGGAGGGGCTTTAGGAGATTTTACAGGTTTTACCTGTTGAAAAGTTTCTTTTAAAAACAATTCATTCGGATTGATAAGATACTGTCCCTGCTTTTCATCGGAGGCTTCAATTTTTAAACTAGCAACGATTCCATGAGAAATATTAGCCTCTTTGGATTTTGATAATGCATTGTTTGGGTCAAAATAAAAGGAAGTATTTTGTTTTATAAACTCAATTTTGTTAAAATGCTTCTTAATTTTGAAAACAGAAGTTGGTTGGTAGATGCCTCTGTTCAGTCGCCCAGCATCGGTGCCACCATTTGCAACCTGCGAAAAATAGATAAACTCCTTATCAAGTTGTTCTTTTTCAATTAGCATATGTACAGCACCAGTTAGGGTGTCTTGATAGATGGTAAATAGCCCATCAATTTTTACACTTCCTTTAACTAAGTCCTGAATAGTTTTTTTTGAATTTTTCTTGACCTGGGTGACACGGTTCTCTATATTTTGTTTCTTTTTTTTGTTCCTTCTTTGATTTTGAGCTGAAGATTGAAATGGTAAAATACTTAAAGCTAGAAGGATAGCAAAAGCAGTGCTAATGGTTTTAAATTTGAAAGCAATCATATTTGTGTGACTAAAATTATGTCTTTATAAATGAATCCCACAAATTTAAGTATTAACCAAAAGAAGATTATAGTTTAAAATGTTAAATGAAGTTAAAATATACACATAGGAATAGAAATAGGGTAACAGATTCATATTTATAATCAATAGAAATATAAATGTTTCAATATGTAAGTTTGGTGCTTTGGAAAATTTTCGATTACAAGGATTTGAAACTTTATTTTTAGCGATTCCAAGTTCTCGAGCTTGATTTAATGGTGTTGGGAAAATCTTTAGGGATGCTTTGGGTCACTTTACCTGTGGCTGCCCATTCCGCTCCACGCTGAAGCGTTGTGATGAAACCAACACATTCAATGGAGTAGTCCATATGGCCTAGTGTGGTGTGAAAAATACGCCCTTTATGGTAGTCAATAGCCAAGAGCATAGGCTCGTGCCTGCCAGTGCGCTTTTCACCGTTTTTTTTATCAGAGTAGGCTGTGGCCAAAATGGTCATATTTTCAGCAGGTCCCCTTAGCTTTTCATATAATTCATCTTTGGTATGCAACCAATCATTGGGCAACCCTTTCATTATTGGATGTTCCGGAGCCCTCGTAGTTATAACAAATTCACTTTGCTTACCGTGTTGCCCACAATTTCCTTTTGACTTATCGTATTCAATCTTGTTTTCTAAATTATAAAACACGTAAGGTCCAGATTTTTCAGTTCTGCCTCCCCAGGCTCCAAGACCTATCATTTTATTGTACTCGTCCCAATCGCCCCATGCATTACTGGCAGCGTGAACAATAATTAGACCTCCTCCACCTTTAATAAAGTCGACAAAATTCTTCTTGGTCTGCTCTGGCCAATGGGATGATTTCCAGCCTAAATTATTCACTACCACATCATATTTACTAAAGTCGGGGTTAAATTTGGGATCAAATCTTGTGGAATCCAGTGAAGTCCTTTTTACGCCATCATCAAAAGGATATAATTCTAATAGCTGTTCAATGCTATCCAAGCCTTTAACGTTGTGATGAGGCCCAACCCAATTGTATTGTTTTCTGGCAATATCCACGTCAAAAAGTCCAGTCTGCTCTAAATAATCCTTCATCATAAAGGTGCTTTTTGGCCAAATTCCATGATTGTTCTCACCATCGATAATCAGGGCTTTTAGTTTTTCTTGTGTTTGCGTTTCTGCCGGTTTGGTTTTGTTTTTGCAACTACTTAACACAAGACAACACATCAAAAGCACTATAATCCGAAAAGGTTTCATTTAGTAAGGTTTCAACAATTTCCAGAAAGATATAAAAAAGAGAAATAATTGTGCTAGGAAAAAATCCCATTCCACAGAAAAAAGTTAAACTTTTTTAGCGAACGTTTAGATCTTTCCATGAATTTGCCCATAACCCAGCTAGGCCTGGTCACTTTTTATTTCGGTAACACTGCCGCGACCGATAAAACCCTATTTGATGGTTTCATATTTTGAAATAAACTAATAGCTCCTCAAATATATTTCACTTAAAACTGGATTTAAAACATTTGGTCATAAAAAAAGCACCACAAAAATGGTGCCTCGGTACTTTATACAAGTATGTCTAGAATTGGTATCTCACTCCGATTCCAATATCAAAATCCAAATCATTATTGTCATAAGTACTGCTGCCAAATCCAATTTCTGGTCTAAAATCAATCGACACCAACAAAGGGAAGTCAAAGTTGTATTCAATACCCACGTTTCCAGCGGCAAACAAAAAGGTATCGGTAATATCGCCTGTCGGAAGATCAAATCTCCATGAAGACAAGCCTGCTCCCGGGCCGGCATACCAATTAAAACCGCCATCGATATTCCAAACCCATTGGTAAATACCGGTAAGTTTAACCCCTCTGAAATCAAAACCTCTTCTGGTGCCGTAGCGCCACCCAAAGTCAGCTTCCAAGCGGTTGTTTTCCTTCAAAGCTCTTTGATAGGAGATTTCTGCACCAAATGCATTACTGTCCCCTAAGCGAAGGCCAATGGCGTTTTCCGCTATTTCTTGTGCTCCTGATGTCAATGTAAACCCTAATAATATGGCTACTAATGCTATTAATTTTCTCATAAGTTTTTAGTTTTTTATCTTTCCTAATATACGTCCATTCCATACGAATAGATTATTACGATATTGTAAAGCTCTAGCAAAAATAACGCCAAAATTGTCCCTATATTTACCCATATCCTAGAATTTTTAACGCGATGTCCTTAAAACTCTTAGAATCAAAACTTTCGGGTGAGCTATTGTATGATGACTTGATAAAAGCTTTGTATGCCACGGATGCATCAGTGTACAGAATGTTGCCACTTGCAGTAGCATACCCCAAGGATGAAGAAGATATCAAGTTGTTGATTCAATACGCCAAACAAGAGAGTACTTCTTTGATTCCGAGGACGGCCGGTACGTCTTTGGCAGGGCAATGTGTAGGAAAGGGTATTGTGGTTGATGTTTCTAAACACTTCACTAAAATTTTAAAGGTGAATGAAACCTCCAAAACCGTTACCGTGCAACCAGGGGTAGTTCGGGATGCCTTGAATAATTACCTTAAACCTTATGGCTTATTTTTTGGGCCTAATACCTCAACCTCAAATCGGTGTATGATAGGAGGGATGGTCGGTAATAATTCTTCAGGTACTACTTCTATAAAATATGGGGTAACACGGGATAAGGTTTTAGGGCTTAAAACGATTTTGAGCGATGGAAGCGAGGTTGTTTTTGGTGAATTGTTGTCGGAGGAATTCATGAAGAAAACAAAGTTGGACACTTTGGAAGGTGAAATTTATCAATCTATTTATGATGAATTAAAGCCTAAATCTGTTCAAAAGGAAATAAATGAAAAGTTTCCAAAACCGGAAATCCACCGAAGGAATACGGGCTATGCTATAGATGCATTGATTGACACCGATATTTTTTCTGAAGGTGAAGAAGAATTCAATATGTGCAAACTGCTTTCGGGGAGCGAGGGTACTTTGGCGTTTACTACCGAAATTACTTTGCAGTTAGATGATTTGCCACCTGAGCACAGAATCATGGTAGCGGCACATTTTGAAAGTATCGAAAGTTGTTTGCTGGCTGTTGTGCCTGCAATGAAACACAATTTGTACACTTGCGAAATGATGGATAAAACCATTTTGGACTGTACAAAACGCAATAAAACCCAACAAGAGAACAGACAGTTTTTGGTGGGAGATCCTGAAGCTATTTTGATGTGTGAAGTGAAATCTAATAATTTCGAGGACGTCAAAAATCAGGCCGACTTATTGGTGAAGGCTTTAGAAAAATCAGGTTTAAGTTATGCCAATCCCATTCTGGTGGGTAATGACATTGATAAGGCTGTCCATTTGAGAAGCGCTGGACTTGGGCTGTTGGGCAATATTGTTGGCGATAAAAAGTCCGTAGCCTGTATCGAGGATACTGCCGTGGTTTTGGATGATTTGGCGGATTATATTGGGGAGTTTACTGCATTAATGGCAACATATAGTCAAAATGCAATTTATTATGCCCACGCCGGTGCAGGTGAGTTGCATTTGCGTCCTATTTTGGATTTAAAACAAAAAGAGGACGTAAAACTATTTCGAAAAATCACAAGGGATGTAGCGCAACTGGTCAAAAAGTACAATGGTTCTTTTAGTGGTGAACATGGCGATGGGATAGTGCGGGCTGAGTTTATTCCGTTGATGATTGGGGAGGCCAACTACCAAATTTTAAAACGAATAAAACAGGTTTTTGATCCTGAAAATATCTTTAATCCTGGGAAAATCGTGGATGCCTATCCTATGGACAAATCCTTAAGGTATGAACCTGATAGGGCAGAGCCTGAAATAGAAACCATAATGGATTTTTCCCATTCTCAAGGAATTCTTCGTGAAGCGGAAAAATGTAATGGCTCAGGGGATTGTAGGAAACTCCCCGAATTTGGAGGTACTATGTGCCCGAGTTACAGGGCCACCAGAAACGAAAAGGACACGACCAGAGGGAGGGCAAATGCCTTAAGGGAATTTTTGACAAATTCCGAAAAGTCGAACAAATTCAATCATAAAGAATTAAAGGAGGTATTTGATTTGTGTTTAAGTTGTAAGGCCTGTGCTAGTGAGTGCCCCAGTAGTGTGGATGTTGCCAGTTTAAAAGCTGAGTTTCAGTATCAATATCAGAAGGAGAATGGATATAGTTTTAGCAATAAGTTTTTTGCAAAATCTACGAAGTACAATAAAATAGCTTCCAGAGCCCCCAAGTTTTATAATTGGTTATTTCAAAATAAATTTACATCTGGCATCATTAAGAATACTTTAGGAGTCCATTCCCAAAGAAGTCTTCCCAGAGTTTCAGAATCTTATATAAGTTGGGCTAATTTTTCCGATTGGATTGATGGTAATGATTATACACCTAAACCTATAAAGTCCGTTTACCTTTTTGTCGACGAGTTTACAAATTATTTGGACTCTCAAATAGCCATTGATTTAGAAATATTGATGGAGGTTTTGAATTATAAGTTGATTTATATTCATCATTTTGAAAGCGGAAGAAGTTACCTATCCAAAGGTTTCCTTGAAGAAGCCAAAAAACTGGCAAATCAAAACGTAGGTGTTTTTAAAGATTTAATTTCAGAGAAAACCCCATTAATAGGAATTGAGCCTTCAGCAATTTTAACCTTTAAAGATGAATATTTAAAACTTGCTGATGACAAAGCTTCAGCAGAAAAAATTGCCAAACATACCTTTTTAATCGAAGAGTTTTTACAGAAAGAAATTGAATTGGGCAATATCACTTCAGACCAATTCACTTCCGAATCCAAAACAATTAAATTTCATGGGCATTGCCATCAAAAGGCATTAAGTAATCAATTGTCCAGTTTTTCAGTTTTAAACCTTCCAAAGAATTATAAAGTCACCATGATACCTAGTGGTTGTTGCGGTATGGCGGGCAGTTTTGGATACGAAAAGGAACATTACGAAGTCAGCATGCAAATCGGTGAGCAAACCCTGTTTCCTACCGTACGGAAGTCCGGCAATGATGTCATTATTGCTACCAATGGTACCAGTTGTAGGCATCAAATAAAAGATGGAACGGGTAGGATAGCCCAACACCCAATTACCATTTTAAAAGAGGCGCTTATTTAGTAATCAGTTGGCAGTTTTCAGTCTTCATGAGGTACTACTTTTTAATCCGTAGAAAGTTATGGAGGAACCTTTGCGTCTTTGCACCTTTGCGAGAAAAAATCACTTGTTTTTCTGCCCTTTATCCACGATAGTAATGGCGGCAATCAAATCTTTTACCTCCATTTCCTTCACGTCTTCATCGGCAAAGAACGGGGAGAGCTTATCATGACTGTAATTATAGATTTTCCAGCGTTTAAATTGGTATTCCAAAGCGGTAAAATTTTCGATCCAATCTCCAGAGTTAAGGTACATGGTTCTGCCGTGCTTGTTTTCCCTAATTTCCATTTTGGGTTGGTGGATATGGCCACACACCACATAATCGTAGCCATTTTCAATGGCGAGCTCAGCAATCACTTTTTCGTAATCTGAAACAAACTTTATGGCACCTTTTACGCCATTTTTAATTTTTTTGGAAAGTGAATACCGCTCTTTGCCCATCTTGGATAAAACCCAGTTGGTTATGCGGTTTAACAAAATCAGAAAATCATAGCCGTAACCTCCAAGTTTGGCTAACCATTTGGCATTTTGAATGGAAATATCGAACACATCGCCATGAAAAAACCAACCCTTTTTACCATCAATGTCCAAAACCAATTTATCTACAATCGAAATATTTCCAATAGTAGTATCGCTGAATTTCCGCAACATTTCGTCGTGGTTGCCTGTAATGTAAGTCACCTCAACACCATCTGCGGCAAAGTCCATAATTTTCTTAATCACTTTTAAGTGGGATTTTGGAAAATAGCGCTTGCTAAACTGCCATATATCTACAATATCGCCGTTTAAAATCAGTTTTTTGGGATTGATGCTGTTTAAGTAGGTTAATAATTGTTTGGCATGACAGCCGTAGGTGCCTAAATGCACATCGGAGATTACCGCAATTTCTACTTTACGTTTTGTTTTCAATGGGGTATTCGTGGTTGGTAAATTCGTATTTGTTCACATTACAAATAACTATTTTTAGTATTATGTGAAGATTATCTGGCAATTAACTAATTATCAGGTTATTGTTACGCGAATGTTAAGATGAAGGGTGTTTTGACTGGGTTGAAAATTAGTGTAATTCATGGCTAAAGTTTATTAAAGAAAAATTCCTAGGGGCTGAGCCCCTAGGTTTCCATTGAAATTGTCATTCCCATTGATCCCGATAGCTATCGGGAGGAATCTAAATAAAGAATTTGATAGTTTTTGTCTTGAACTGAAAATGGAAAATTGAATATATTTTTAGGTGATGCACTAGGAAGGTTCGGCAATAAATTCTTTATTTTAGCGGAAAATTTTGATTATGGCTGGAAATTCCTTTGGAAAACTATTCAATTTGACAACTTATGGCGAATCACACGGGCCTGCATTGGGCGGTGTTATCGATGGTTGCCCTCCGGGAATTGAGTTGGATATGGATGCCATTCAAAATGAACTTAACAGACGTAAACCTGGCCAATCGGCAATTGTTACCCAACGCAAAGAACCGGATTCTGTAAAGTTCTATTCTGGTATTTTTGAGGGGGTAACTACAGGAACTCCAATAGGTTTCGTTATTGAAAACACCAATCAAAAATCCCATGATTACTCGCATATAAAAGATAGTTACAGACCCAGCCATGCGGATTATACCTATGATAAAAAATACGGTATCCGAGATTACCGCGGTGGTGGGCGTAGTTCGGCGCGGGAAACGGCGTGTAGGGTAGTGGCAGGAGCCATTGCAAAGCAAGTGCTTAAGGATGTAGAAGTTTATGCCTATGTTTCTGGTGTCGGTACGATGAAATTGAATAAACCTTATTCGGAACTGGACTTGACAAAAATTGAGTCTAACATTGTCCGTTGCCCAGATGAAACTATGGCCTCGGAAATGGAGCAATATATTAAGGAAGTGCGAAGTAAAGGTGATACGGTGGGCGGCATTATTAGTTGTGTGGTTAAAAATGTGCCGGTCGGTTTGGGCGAGCCGGTTTTTGATAAATTACATGCCGAATTGGGTAAAGCCATGTTGTCCATAAACGCCGTAAAAGGCTTTGAATATGGTAGCGGTTTCCATGGTAGTGCCATGTACGGTAGCGAGCATAACGATGCCTTTAATACCGATGGTAGTACAAAAACCAACTATTCCGGGGGCATTCAAGGTGGCATTAGTAATGGGATGGATATTTATTTTAATGTTGCATTCAAACCGGTAGCTACCTTAATTCAGAAATACGAAACCATTGATAAAAAAGGCGACATCGTCCAAATGCAGGGTAAAGGCCGTCACGATCCTTGTGTAGTGCCAAGAGCCGTTCCTATTGTTGAAGCTATGGCTGCTTTGGTGTTGGCTGATTTTTATTTGATCAATAAGATTTACTAGAAGTTTTGTTGAGCTCAACTTTTCTTTTGGGCATTTCAAAAAAGTCGTATTAACTTTAAACTTTCATCAATAGTGATATGGTTTACTACTGGCTTCACATGTTGTACATTTTCATCGGTTCCCGTCTCTTTTGGAAACGGGTGGATTTAGAAGCCGACCTTAGCCGAAACCGAAGGGTTAGTATTTTGGATTGCGAGGGATTTCGTTTTATGTCCAATGCCAAATACTTTTATTACATGGATTTAATCAGATTTGAAATTTTGTTTCGTTCGGATTTGTATAAGGCCACGATTAAAAAAGGGATGTTTCCAGTACTTGGTTCTCAAAAAATCATTTACAAAAAGCCGTTAAAGCGATGGCAAAAATTTAAAATCACGCTGGTGCTTGAAGGCTGGGAAGACCATTGGGCATACCATCGGCAGATATTTACCAGAAACGGGGAGGTGTATGCCATCGGCATTACGAAAGTGGGGTTTTGGAAAAACCGTGAAACCCAAGATATGCGTACCATCCTTGCGGAAAGTGGCATTACCATGAAGGATAAAATTGCACCTGCAGAAATAACAAATCTTTTTAATAAGGATTATGATATTCTGAAAAAAGCCTAAAATACTTATCTTGTAAACCATATTTATATTAAATGACTCCTCGAACATTATTCAGCATAATCATAAAAGTTTTATCGCTCTTAATTATCGTTAATGCCATTTTACCGATAGTGCCGAATCTTTTTTTTTGGGTTGAATCTGACACATCTACGTTTTTCTTTATGACGGGAATGATATTGCTCTACATTGCTTTGGTTTACTTTATGCTTTTTAGGACTGACTTTATAGTTGATAAATTACGATTAGGAAAAGGTTTTACTGAAGACAAATTTGATTTTTCGAATGCTCAAAGTGAATTCATAATAAAAATTTCCTGTATTATCATTGGGCTTTACTTGATATGCACTCATTTGGCTTACCTTATTTATGAATTCTTTATTTATTTTCAAAGAAATGCATCGGTCAACCAAATTACCGGTGAAACCTATATTGAATCCAATACTTATGAGCTGTACATAAACCTTATATCTGTTGCTGTCGGAATGATTGCAATCGGAATGCGAAAACAGATAAGCAATTTTTTCACGTCAAAATCATAAAGAATATATGAAAAAACTAGCATTGCATTGGAAAATTATCATCGGAATGGTCCTCGGGATCATTTTTGGTTTTATTATGAACGGAATTGATGGGGGGAGAGGTTTTGTAATCGATTGGATTTCACCCTTTGGTACCATTTTTATAAATCTTTTAAAACTAATTGCGGTGCCTTTGATTTTGGCCTCGCTGATCAAAGGGATCTCCGATTTAAAGGATATTTCGAAAATAAAGTCGATGGGATTACGGACGGTGAGTATTTATATTTGCACAACTTTAGTGGCCATCATTATTGGTTTGAGTATTGTAAACACATTGCAGCCGGGCAAGGGAATGCCACAGGATACCATTGAAAAGATCAAATTAAAATATGAAAACGATGCAGGCGTTACTGATAAATTGATGAAAGCCTCGGCCCAAAAGGACGCGGGGCCTTTAAAGGCTTTGGTGGATATTTTTCCAAGCAATATTTTTCAATCTTTTGCCAATGCCTCAATGTTGCAAGTGATATTTTTTGCACTATTTGTTGGGATTTCTTTATTGCTAATAGGGGAAGAAAAGGCCAAGCCATTGGTCAAGTTTTTTGATAGCCTAAATGAAGTGGTCATGAAAATGGTGGATTTGATTATGCTATTTGCACCTTACGCGGTTTTTGCTCTTTTAGCTAATGTGATTATCGCTTTTGATGATACTGAAATTTTGATAAAACTGTTGTATTACGCCCTTTGCGTGGTCGGTGGTTTAGTGCTGATGATTGTATTCTATTTGATTATTTTAAGTGTTTACACCAAAAAGTCGCCCATTTGGTTTTTGCAGGAAATCAGCCCCGCGCAACTTTTGGCGTTTTCCACCAGCAGTAGTGCGGCCACATTGCCGGTAACCATGGAACGCGTGGAGGAACATTTGGGAGTGGATAAAGAAGTTTCGGGGTTTGTGCTTCCCGTTGGAGCCACTGTAAATATGGATGGTACCAGTTTATATCAGGGCATTGCTGCAGTTTTTATTATGCAAGTGATTTGGCCCGAGGGCTTAACATTTACCAATCAATTGGTGATTATTTTAACGGCCCTATTGGCGTCTATTGGCAGTGCTGCGGTGCCATCGGCAGGCATGGTAATGTTGGTGATTGTATTGGAATCTATTGGTTTTCCTGCGGAATTATTACCTATTGGATTGGCATTGATTTTTGCGGTGGACAGGCCTCTGGATATGTGCCGCACTGTAGTTAACGTTACTGGTGACGCGACAGTTTCCATGATGGTGGCCAAATCTTTGAATAAACTTCACGACCCTCAACCGAAAGAGTGGGATGACCACTATGACGAAGTGAAGTAAATCCTGAAGTTGGCGGGTAGGCCTGCGTTAGGGATTGTAGAGGAAAGCCCACAGCGCCCCACTAAAAGGGCGCGAGGACTTGGAACGGAAAGCCCGACCCGTAGGGTAACGCCCTAATAAAAGAACCTCATGCTTGTTTTGTGATGTTCTAAAAATCTTATTACATTTATAACAATCCAAAAAACGCTTTATGAATATTTGTTTTATTATGTATCCCTGGGAAAACATTGACCCGGATAACGATACGACCCTCGCTTTAATAAAGGAATGTGTGAAACGTAAGCACGGCGTGGCCATGTGCATTCCAGCGGATTTGACGATTAGAAACAGTGTAACAACAGCCAATTGTAAGGTGATAAATAGGATGGATAAAACACCGTCTTCGTTGAAGTCGTTTTACAACAAGGCTGAAATCAGGGAGGAGATGTTGCCCTTGGCTGGTTTTGATGTGATTTTTTTCAGGGCTAATCCTCCGTTGGACCCCATTATGCTTAATTTTTTGGATTCTGTTAAGGACGATGTGTTTATTATGAATTCTCTTGAGGGGATGCGGGAGGCGAATAACAAATTGTACACCGCGGCCTTTGGCGATGCCCACAGCAATATTATTCCGGCGACCCATGTTTCAAAAAGTAAGCGCTATTTGATTAAGCAAATAAAAGAATCTAAAGCGGATAAAATGATTTTGAAACCCTTGAACGGCTATGGTGGTTCGGGTGTGATTCTTATTGAAAAATCGGCGATGAGCAATATAAATTCGTTATTGGATTTTTATATTAATAATAGCGATGGCACTTCTAGTTACGTGATTTTACAGGACTATATTGAAGGAGCAGATCAGGGAGATGTGCGTATTTTAATTTTGAATGGCGAGCCAGTTGGCGCGATGAAACGGGTTCCGGGGAGTGATGACCACCGCTCGAATGTGTCGGCAGGAGGGAGTGTTCAGAAACATTCCTTGACCAAGGAAGAAAAGGCACTTTGTAAACAAATTGGCCCTAAACTTGTTAACGATGGCCTTTATTTTGTGGGCATTGATGTGATTGGGGGCAAGTTGGTGGAAGTGAATGTGATGTCGCCCGGTGGTATTACTTACATCAATAAAGTGTACAAATTGAAAACAAAAATTGAAGAAAAGGTGATTGACTTTATTGAAATGAAAGTGATGGACAAATTACAGGCTTTTGATAGACGTACACGATTGAGAAAAACGGTTCAGGATGCTTGATTTTTTTAGTTGCTTTTGATCAGAAGTGATGCGAGATAAATATGAAGATTAATTTAACAGCACCAGTTGTATCGGCAGAATGGCTTTATGAGCATCAGGAGGGCGACAACCTTGTGGTGCTCGATGGCACTATTGCTAAGAGTTTTGACTCGCATACGCTCCAAATCTCTAACGCACGTTTTTTTGATATTAAGAAAAAATTTAGCGATACTTCGGACCCTTTTCCGAATGCCTTTCCTTCGGAGGCACAATTTCAAAAGGAGGCGCGAAACCTAGGAATCAATAACGATAGTGCTATTGTGGTTTATGACGACAAAGGGATGTATTCCAGCGCCAGGGTTTGGTGGATGTTCAAGGCCTTTGGATTTGATAATATTGCAGTTTTGGATGGTGGTTTCCCCGATTGGCAAAACGCCGGATATCCATCGGAATTCATGAAACCCTATGAAGGGCCCAAAGGGAATTTTGAAGCTAAATTGCAATCTGGTTTCATACAATTTTTTGATGGTATTGAGTCTGCTTCAAAAACTAAAACCCACAAAATTATTGATGCAAGGTCTGCTGAACGATTTAATATGCTAGTACCTGAGCCAAGAGCTGGGTTGAGGCGGGGAACTATTCCTAGTTCTGTCAATTTGCCATTTACCGATTTGCTCGATAATGGTAAACTAAAGTCTAAAAAGGATTTAGAAAAAGCCTTTTACATGAGAGCTGAAAAGGACGAGAATATCATTTTTTCATGTGGTTCGGGCATTACGGCCTGTGTACTTGCCTTGGGAGCGGAACTGTCGGGTTATAAAAATATTTCGGTGTATGACGGCTCTTGGACAGAATATGGGAGTTTGACCTCTGGAAACATGAATGAACCGAAAACTTGGACGAAGGAAGAACTACTGGCGTACATCTTAATTTATGTGTCGCATTCCGATTTGAATGAAACTTGGAACGAAAAGGAGTATATGTTGTCTCGTGTGGATAAAAAGATTTATGAACGTATGCATAAACAATTCAAAAAGGATAACGACTATCAAAGCATTCAAAAGATTATTGAAGCGTTACAAACCCAAGATTATTTTCGAAATGACTTGGCAGATTTATTTGCGGATATCAAATTAATGGCCTTTGCGGATGGTAAATATGACCAAATGGAGCGTGCGACTTATGCCAACCTCAAAAAGATTTTGAAAGATGGATAGACTTTCAGTAGCTGAAATCATTTCAAAAATTAAAAAGGAACTTTGTTTTGAGGCCGTGGCTTCAGATTATTCCTTTACCATAAAGATCGAGGATTATGTGCCTTATATCTGTGGGGCGGTACACGATGGCCACCAATTCCGAAAGGAACTTTGGACTAATTGTATCCATACCGAATACGAACGTTGGTACGAAGAAGATCCCGAGACCAAAAATATGGTACAATCGCACCCGATTGTAATAGCTGGTTGTGATTCCCGATTTGAATATGACTTAAATCGTGCACCCGAAGATGCTGTTTTTGAGACAGCTTGGGGGAAACAATTGTGGCACAAACCGCTTTCCGAAGACATGAAGGCCAAAAGCCTAAAAAAACATGCTAATTTTTATAAGGTAGTGCATGCTTTGGTTGAAACAGTGGAGTCTAGATTTGGATATTGCGCAATATATGACATGCACAGTTATAATTGGAAACGTTGGGATAGGGAAGTACCCACCTGGAATTTAGGAACTAGCAATGTAGACAATGACCGGTTTGGTGGAGTGATTGAAGATTGGCGTCAAAGCCTTTCGGAAATTGAATTCCCTCAAGGCATTAAATCCACTTCAGGCATAAACGACACTTTTCAGGGCAATGGCTATTTTCTAAAATATATTACCAAAAACTTTAAAAATACCTTAGTTTTGGCGACCGAAATTGCAAAGGTGTATTGTGATGAATACGAGCAGATAATTTATCCCGAAGTGGTTAAGACTGTTGAAGAAGCGTTAAAGGTTCGTATTCCTGAACATGCGGACAAAGCATTTAAACTTTTTGATTAGTATTAACTTCTAAAAATAAAAAGTTCTGTCATTCCGCACTTGATGCGGAATCCACACGCTCAAATTGATAGTAGATTCCTGCATTCGCGGGAATGACATGAAAAAAATATTAAATGATTGAACATAGCACAAATACAAAAATATTATTAGAAATCGATAAGAATATCGATACTCTTGTAAAACAGATTGAGCTGTTAAGCTATGTTAACCCTATAAATATTGAAGAAGAAAAGGAACGCTTTTTTGCATCAAAGTATCTAACCGATCCTATTTTTAAATACCCAGAAATCAACTTTGATAGATTTGAATTGCACCGAAAACTGTTTACCCAACCTTTGGAACGGATAGATGACGAGGCCATTCGTAACTTATATCAGGATATCATTTATGCATATTCTGGGTTGATTCAATGTATTGAAAATGTTGGGGAGGGCAGGCCTTTTTATTTTGACAGCTTGCACTGTTTTGGAACACCGACTGAAAATGATGTCGAGAATGCCAAGTTTATCCTCCATTTTGAAGATGAAAATATGGATGAGGCCAAATTTCAGCCAAAATATAGTGCTAAAGCGTCGGAGGTGTTTTTTAAGGAATTCTCAAAACAGTATGATTTTAGTTATCAGATTGAGTTTTCAGACAAGATTTCGGCCATAGCCATGGTGTTGAATAATGTGAAGACTTTGGTTCTCAACACTAATCACACCTATTCTGAAAATGAGATTGCGGTATTGACCAATCATGAAATTGGGGTGCACATGGTTACTACCATGAATGGTTTGTTGCATCCGCTCAAAATATTTTCCCACGGGTTTCCGAATAATGAAGAAACGCAAGAGGGGCTTGCCGTTTTTGCTGAATATATGAGTAATAATTTAACCGTAACCCGTCTAAAAGAACTCGCATATCGTGTCATTGCCGTGGACAGTTTGGCCAAAGGTTATCCATTTTCCAGAACCTTTAGATTATTGCACAACCAATATGATTTAGATCGAGAAAGCGCATTTTACATTACACTTCGAGCCCATCGTGGCGGTGGATTTACCAAGGATTATTTGTACTTGTCAGGACTGAAAAAAATATACGATTATTACCATTCTGGAAAAGACTTAAGTTTGTTGTTAACGGGCAAGGTTTCTTTAGAATACGCAGATGAAATTCAGTCTTTAATAGATAAAGGATACGCCGTTGCTCCAAAACATATTACAGATTCTTATGCCGAAAATAAAAACACGAATAGGAAGGTGGATTTTATTTTGCGGAGTTTGAAGTAGGGGATTTTCATTTCTTATTAAGCATTCTTTTAGTCATCATGATTTTCATTCCAATCTAACTTTGTTATTTTGTTTTTACTGAATATCAAAACTGAGATTTCTCTATTGAGACCTGTTCCGTAATGATCTAAATTCATTAAAGTATACTTTCCATACTGGTTTGTAACGGGATCGTGGGTATATAAGTCACTAAAAAATAGTGGGTCTACAATTTCTATTTCGTTATTCTTAATTTCTGCAATAAAGGTAAAGTCAGATAAATGAACAATATATAATACTTTATCTTGGTAACTGAATGATGAAAATATTTGAATGCCGTAAAAGTCAAGTTTTTTTTCGAAGGCATCCGATTTGTCTGTGTAGCCTAAAGCCTGTCCATTTGCTGTTCTTCCGATTTTATTTGGTTCGGCGAGGGTTAATTCTGTAGGGTTTTTTATAGTCTTTATTTTTGACGAACCTAAACCGTGTCCCAAATGAGCTAACACATTATATCCCCTTGAATCTTTGATAATTGAGTTGGTACAAGTGGATTCAGTAAAAAAAGTTTTTGAAGTTGCTTTTTCGAAAAAGTAAACCGTTCCTCCCCACTCTCCATGGCAATCGCCATGGACTATGAATTTATCGTCCTCAAATAATTTAGGTTGATTTTTTAGCGGAAAATTGCTTTTCAATTTTTTCCATTGAACGCCATCCCATATAAAAATTGAATTACCTGATAGTCCACCTAAGTTGTTGCCAATTATCCAATGGTATTTAAATTTTTTGGTATTTAATTTATTCTCGAATTTAGTATCTCGCTTAAAATTGTCAAGTGTAAAACAAGCAAATTTTCCATTTTCAAAAAGTGAAACAAGTGAGTTTTCATATATGACAGAAAACGATCTAGGGAAATTCTTAATATAGTCTTTGTCTTCTTCTGCTTCCTCATATTTGTTGGAAAAATAAGGGTTCTTTATGACAACATGCTTTGTTTCAAATTCAATATAATCGTCGCTTGTTGAAACATTGAATGTTCCCTTAAAAGCATTTCTATATAAGGTGTCTTTTGTAACCACGATATCTCCCCACGTTTGTTTTTTGAAGTGTTCGATAACTTGATTTTCAAAAGTAAGCTGTTTGTTTTGAGAGTAAAAATGAATAGTGGATGAGACTAATAACCAAAATAAAATATATTTTCTCCTCATTTTATTACTTTTAAAACTTACAAACTAACCTTCCGATACCGCGGATATTTCACCGTATACCCAAATTTATAAATTTTAGATTCTGTGGCATCAATTTTTGTTTTCCATTTCATGATGCCTTTTTTCGCATTGTATTCCGAGATGCCCGAGTCGATATCATCTACTTTAATGTCCTTGTTTTGGCTCACGGGTATTCTATCCACAATCTGTACATCAATCGGTGTTTTTTTATTGTTTTTGATTTCAATTTGATACGACTTTTCAAGGATTCTGTTATTGCCGACAAAATTGGTCTTTTTAAAATTGTTGGTCGGTTTTCGGGTCACCACAACATTGGGGTCAATCCCTAGAGAAACTGTTAAACTATCTGTAGTGGCGTAGGGGTTTATAGCGGTAATCCCTGAATAGCTATCCTCAAAATAGATATTGGCTTCACCCGGTAGCAGGTTTAGTTTTTGCCAATCGCCAATTTTCGCAGTGAGAAATACATTCTCATTGATAACCGGTGCCGTGTAATATGTAAAAGTTGCCGGTACACTGTAGTTTTCAATTTCAATCACGGTAACATCACCGTCCGAACCAATAGTGGATAATTTTTTGATTTCGAAATTGGTATTGGTAATGCCTTCGGAAATAATATCCCCATTTGAGGTTTGTGTTCCTTTTTTGGTGGTGATTAGGACCACACCGTTTGAAGCGCGATTGCCATAAATACTTTTTGCGGATGCACCTTTTAAAACTTCAACGTTGGCAATCATATCGGGATGGATATTGCTATAGTTACTTGCGCTCGTAATTTTTCCATCAATTACATATAATGGTTCTTCATAAGAATTTATGCTAGAGACACCTCTAATGTGTATTCCTGAAGCTCGTCCTTGTAGGCTTTCCGCTTTTACAGCGGAAATAGCTCCTGTTGTGTTCTGCTTCTTTTTAGTTCCATAGCCAACAACAACTACTTCATCCAATTGAGAAGCATCCTCTTGCAAACTCAAATTGATGACGCTGGAATGAATGGGAATCGTTTCTGAAACAAATCCTACGTAAGATACTACCAATTCCTTGGCGCCTTTCGGATCAATTGTAAAATTCCCATCAAAATCGGATGTAGTGCCAATGCTGGTGCCTTTTAAAAGAATATTTGCTCCCGGAAGTGGAATGCCCGAGGCATCAGTAATGGTTCCCGTAACGTGCCTTACAAAAGGATTGTGTTTGTAATCATAGCGTTTTGTTGCATTATCTGAATTATAGTTATGGCTGACAAAATTTAAATATTTCGGATGCATTTCTGGTTTTAGATTGTTGGTATTCGGGTCGTTAGTAGACAAAGTTAGTTTTATGTTATCCCAGCTTACACCGGTAGTTTGGTACACATGTGCTTTATAGTGTAGCTCCAAAGGCTTGCTAATGTCTTTGGCTTTTAAATCGTAAATGGGAAACCAGCCGGCGTTTGAAACATTGTATTTTATTTTAAGTTGAAGTTGCTTTGAAGTATTGGTAGTCAGTTTCACCTTAATTTCACCGGTTTGGATTTTATCGTCCACGTTCAGTTCGGCCAATTGTTTCATTATGTCATTGATATCTTTTTGAAGGGCTTTCTTCTTTTTTAGAGATTGGTGCATCAAGTTGTTGAGTTGGGTAATGCGTTGTCTGTAGTAGGATGCAAACTGTTTTAGTTTTTCCAAGTTAACCACTTCACTATTATTGCCCAACGACCTGTTTTCTTCAATGATTTTTATTTCCTGCTCAAAGCCCTCCATAAGATTGTCTTCTATTTGAATGGCATCCTTGAGGCTTTCAATTTCGTTTTGAAATTTCTCAACCGCATCGGTTTTATCTAATTTATTGATATGGTTAATGGCGTAATTCAAGGATAGGATAGAGGCGCCATTCAACCCAGAGATCTGTATGCTATTTTCCTTAATGTGTGGTGATAGTTTGGTAAAAGTGAATTCGGTAGTGCCTGCTGGAAGAGTGATCGTTGCGGAACGAGTAACTTCTGCGCCATCCACAAAAACCGTGACAGCTTTTACCGAAGATTTTGTTGGGTTGGTTGGGTTTGCAAAAAGTATGATAGGGCTGAATAACAATAAAAAGATAAGACATTTCATGATGGTGATATTTAAGTTTTAGGTAAAACTAGGTTCAACATCCAATGTTTAAAAACAGAAAAGAGTCAGTGAAAAGAAGTAATGAGTAAACAGTGTGTTACAATTAGGCTACTCCAAAAATTTACTCCGTAACTCCGGCGTAGGAATCATACAGGCATCCTTTTTGCCATACCATTTGTAACGGTTTTTGGCAACAAAATCATACACCCAATTTCGAATGAAAGATGGGACAATTAAAAATACACTCAATAAGTTGGTTGGAAAGCCTAGCTTTGATGCTATTTTTAAAGCGGCAGTGCTTTTGTACGTGATGCCTTTTTCAGGAGTGTACAATAAAATGGAATCTACTTTTGAGGTGTCAATTTTAAAGTGGTCAATAACTTGTTGCCCAGCCTCACTTTGCAGGGCAGTGAACATAAACTGATTGGTTTTGTCCCGTTTGATAACGTAAAGTACAGAGGAATTACAAAGATTGCAAACCCCATCAAACAGTATTAGTTTTTTATCTTTTAGAACACCAAATTCCATAGTGCAAAGATACGGTCTTTACAACTCACTTAAAAACTGGAATAGATCGGTGTTTTTGTCCAAATTGAGTTTCTTTTTTAACCTGTACTTCGACTTTGAAACACTGTCTGGAAGTACATTTAGCATAGAAGCAATTTCCTTGGTGGACAAATTCATCCGTAAAAAAGAGGCCAATCGCATTTCTTTTTCACTAATATCCGGATATATGGATTTTATTTTTTGGTCAAAGTTATTGTGTACCTCAATAAAATAGGATTTGAATACTTCCCAATCCTTGTCGTCTGCATTTTCTTTTTTTAGGAGCATAGCTAGGCGCCGAAATACAACTTTGAATAGTTCTGGAGATTCCTCGATTTTTTCTAGATTCTCCTTTAACTCCTGGATAAAAGTGTTTTTTTGAACCAAATGTAATGTTTGGGAGGCAAGTTCCTTCTTTTTAAATTCCAATTCTTGCTTGTATATAGTTTCCTGTTTTTCGCGTTCTAATCTATTTTTCCTGACGTTTTGTTTGAAAACCAAATAGAGTAATATGGATAGGGCGATAAATGCAAACATACCGAATGCATACAACCCTTTTTTAAGGTTTCCTATTTCTACCTTTTGATTAAGGTTTTGAATAGTCTTTTGTTTCAAATCTAAAGCAGCTTCCTTCTTCTCAATATCGAAAAGTACCTGAAGTTCGTTAATCTTATTGGTTTTCTCTATATTGTAGATGCTATCACTAATGGATTTATGCTTCTCTAGATAATAAAGGGCTTTTTTGAAATCACCTGTTTCTTGATGAATTTTGTGTAGTGTTTTATAGGCTTCGCTTATATCCTGATTTAGTTTGTCCCTTGAAGCAATATCAAGGGCTTGTTGTGCGTATGTTTTAGCTAACTCATAGCTTTTTTCATAGATACTAATATCGCTTAGTCCCAACAGGATTGAGGCCACTGAAATATGGTTATCCAAAGTATTGGACCTTCTTAATCCTTTGGTGTAGTGTGTTTTAGCTTCGGCATATTTTCCAATATCAAACTTAAGGTCTCCGAGAAAACTAAGAGCGGCCACTTCCATCCCTGTGTTGTTAATGGTTTTAGCAAGTTTCACGGCTTTTTCTAAATAAAAAGAGGCACTATCAATATGCTTGGGAGTTTTCTCGCCATAATCAAAACCCAGTTCGCGATAGGCCTTACACAAAAAGTAATTGTCATTCTTGGTTCTATAAATTGCAATGCAGTTTCTAAAGGATTTTCGGGCTTCCGCAGATGAACCGGTTATGGATTGCACCATAGCAAGACTTAATAAAGCATCGGCATACCTCAGGGTGTCTTTGTTTTTATAGATAGATGCTTCTTTGAGTGTGTTTTTTAGCGATAGCAAAAACTGCCCCTTTTCTGAGTAAATACTTCCCCTAAGGCCATAAATATCGGCTATTCTTACAGTGTCATTGGCCTGAATATATTTTTCATAAGCCAAATCGTTGTAGTACATGGCACTATCGTATTGTACTAAATCCTTAAAGTTTATGGCTTTGTTATGAAGTATCAACCCCATGGAATTAACATTGTTTGTCTTTTCAAAAAGCTTTAAGGATTGATCGTACGCAATATTGGAACTATCATATTGGCTCATATTGGAATATGCAATACCTAGCCTTTGATATCCTCTAGCAATTCCGTATTCATAATTTAGTTCTTTTGATTCTGAAATGGCCATTTTGGCATAGTCCACAGCTTGCTTAGGCTCATTATAAGCGAATTGATACCAGAGATTATCCAAAATTTCAATTCTTACCGAATCCTTTTTTGAGGTTTGCAGGCGCTGAAGTAAATAATCAATCTCAGCATCAGATTTATTCTGGCCAACGCAAAAAATGCCGCATCCCACAAAAAGCATTAGAAAAAATCTCAAAGCCATAATCCAAAATTTTTATAAAGCATTAAGGAAATGATTCAAATCGGTATCCTTATCCAAAACCAGTTTCTTTTTCAATCGGTACTTGCTTTTCAGCACACTTTCGGGCAATACATTGAGCATCGAAGCGATTTCCTTGGTGGACAAATTCATCCGTAAAAAAGAGGCCAAGCGCATTTCTTTTTCGGTAATATCTGGATACACCTCTTTAATTTTATGGTCAAAATTATTGTGTACTTCCGTAAAGTAGGATTTGAATACTTCCCAATCTTTGTCTTCCGCGCTTTCTTTTTTCAAAAGCATTACCAATCTTCTGAACTCAACTTTAAATAATTCAGGAGACCGTTTTATTTTTTCCAAATTATCCTTCAGCTCTTGGATAAAAGTATTTTTTTGAACCAAATGCAGTGTTTGTGTGGCCAATTCTTTTTTCTTAAACTCGATTTCCTGTTTGTAAATAGCCTCCTGTTTTTCGCGCTCTGTCCGGTTCTTTTTTATTCTTTGCTTAAACCCAAAATATAGTAGTCCTGAAACGGCAATGAATGTAAACATGCCTCCTGCATATAGCCCATTTCTTAAATTACTGATTTCAACTTCCTGGTTCAGGTTTTCAATTGTTTTGGCCTTAAAGGCCAGCTCTGTTTCCTTTTTTTCAGTTTCGTAGCTTATTTGGAGTTTTTCGATCTGTTTGGATTTTTCAATGTTATAAATACTATCGCTTAAACTACCTACCCGTTTTCTGTCCGATAATGCCTTTATATAGTTTCCCATCTTTTCATAAACGAGGGATCTCTGTTCCAGGGCAGATTTCAGTTCATCGTTGATGTTGAGGGAGTCGCATAGTTTTATAGAAGTATTTAGTGTTTTCAGGGCATTGGGGTAATCGCTCATGAGCCAGTAGGTTTCTCCAATTTGATTTAAACCTACCACCCGGTTGAGAAATGATTGGTCATAAACCAAATAGTCCTGCTGTTTGTTAAAATTTTCCAAGGCCAGCAGGTATCTCTTTTGGTCCTTGTAAGTATCCGCTAAATTCCCATAGGTATTTACAAGATTATCTTTGATATCATGAACCTTGCTCAGTTGAATACTTTTCTCGTAATATTTGATGGCTTCTTCATGGTTTTCCAAAAAATGGTAGGTGTTGCCAATATCATTCAAGGTATATGCTTCGAAAAGATTATCATCGGTTTTTTTATAAATCTCCAGCGCTTTAAAAAGATATTCCAAAGCTTGTTCAAAACTGTTTTGTTTCGCATTAAGTTTACTAATATTTCGGTAAACATCTGCTCTTCTGTAAATATCCCTATCAATGGTGTCCAAAACTCTGATGGCTTCCAAATAGCCCTCCATGGCTTTTAAATAATCGCCTTGTTCATAATAATGGTAAGCCCTGTTGTTGATGGTCACACCGTAATTAAGAAAATCGTTCTCTTTAAGATTGATTTTGGCAACGCTATCCATAAGCTTTATAGCCTTTATGTAATTGCCCTTTTCTCCTTCGATAACCGATATATTTGCCATGGCACTCGCAACCATCAAGTTGCTGTTGTACTTTTTTGCATAGGCTAAGGTTTTCTCATAGTAATATATTGCAGAATCGTTCTCTTTTGTTGTGAGATAATAATTTCCATTAAGAAAATTTCCAGTTATAATTCCTGTTTCATAATTTTCTTTTGTGGAAAGAGATAAAACCCTTTCGGCATATTGTTTTGACTTTTTCGTATTCTTATATAAATAGAAATCAAAAATATCGGACAACACAGAAACTTTACCTGATATGCTCTTCTGGTTTTCGAATAATGAATTTAAACTATCAACTTCTTTTTCACTTTGAGCATACCCAGTAGAACAAAATGCGAAAATCATTAACAAAAAAAGTGGGTTGAGGTTCTTCATTTTCAAGAAAATTAGCTCCCGCTAAGTTAAATATTATATCTATCCATATGACACGCATCGATTTCGCCCAAAACACCCTTGTCCATAGCTTGTCCATACTTTTCGCGTCCATGTCTGGTTTCAAAATATTTTCAAATAATTGAAAATCAATATATTATAATTTTATTCTGTGATTTTTGAAATAGCTTGTCCTATGGAAAATGAAGTCGCATTTTCAGCTGTTGTCCCCTATTTGTCCACCCAATAAATTCTTTTTTGCTTGTTTTCATGGTTAGGTTTGGAGTGTTGAATCTAAAAAATATAACATTATGAAAACACCGCTGTTAACATTCAAACCCCTTTTTAAAGTGACCTGCTTTACCATTCTTATACTATGTTTTGCATGTAGTAAGGATGAAATGACCGACCCGGGACCAAAAACAAACCCTGAGGCAACGGATATTAAGGATTACGTATCCAGTTTAAGCTACAATGCTAGTTCCATGCTAAACGTTCAAGAAACAGGAGGGCAACCCTCAGAACGCTCGCTTACGAGCAATAGAAACTCTTCGCCGACCAATAGTCTTGGTTACACCACAACTTGTAATACCAAAAAGTATAGTTTGGAAACTAATTTTGACGATGTAGCTATTTTGCGTCCCACCAACGGCATTATTTGGCCAGGAGCCTTAGTGGTTGGCAACCAAGGCATGCTGGACGGTATGCCAGACCCTATTACTTTGGACAGATCGCCCGTTACTTTAAGATTGGATCTGCCGGGGATGGGGGAGCAGGGGACTATAGTTGTGGAAGACCCTAGAAACTCAAACGTGCAATCCAGCATTGACGGTGCCTTAGAGTGGTGGAACGCCAACGCCTATCAGGAAGGCTATGTCAATGCCGCAAATTCTACCTATCAAGCCAACACGTCCTATTCCTCTAAACAATTAAGTTTGGATGTTGGGTTGAACGTAGAGTGGGCCAACGGCTCGGTAGCTTCCCAATTGGAGTACGAATCCAGCACTACTAAACGTGTTGCGGCCATGGTTTACAAACAGGTATTCTATACGGTTACTATGGATACTCCAGGTTCATCAGATAGCGTATTTGGACCAGAAGTTACATTGGCACAAGTTGAAGGCGCTATGGATTCTGATACCCCGCCAGCATATATCAATTCGGTGTCCTACGGACGAATCATTATGTTCAGAATGGAAACCACCGATATGCGCAAATCCATCGATTTGGATTTGGTATTGGAATATGCCACGGGTGCGGCGAACGGAACGGGTACCGTGAATTCAGAATATGACGAGGTATTGAAAAAATCGAGCATCACCGTGGTGACTATCGGAGGTAATGCCGAAGTAGCTTCCGAAGCCGTTACTGCCAATGGTTTTGCGTCGCTAAAGCACATTATCACTGGTGAAAATGCTGTGTACAGCAGAAACAATCCTGGTGTGCCAATTGCCTATACCATAAGATATTTAAAGGATAACACCTTTGCCAAAATGGGCTATACTACCGATTATAGCATTGTAGATTGCAGCACCAAGGAGTATTCCCATGCCAATGCCAGTGTGGATAACAATTTTGGACAAGATGCCAGATTCCGTTTTCAGTACAAGAAAAAGGGCTCTCAAGCCATTGCTTATACCAACTGGAAAAAAGTAAAGAAAAACGATCCTCCGGTAACGGCAAGACCACCAAGTGGCGCCCATAGCGTAAAGGTACAATTTGAGCTTTGGGACATCACCTGGAAATACCTCGGAGAGTTTAGCGAAGGCTACATGGAAAGTGACGAAAAATACGAGGTGTACTGTTCAAAGAAAAATGTAATAGGCATATGCACCCAAGTTTCCGTAAGACGAAAGTAAACTCATAAATTATTTAAGTTAGTTTGTACGGCCGGTACCTAAAGTTGCGATTCAACAACTTGGTACTGGCTGTTTTTTAATTCCTGCGTGGTCGCTGAGCGTGGTCGAAGCGAAAGCAGGAATCTTGTAGGTTTCTCAAAGTAATGTTGTGTATGAAACTCCAGATAGCTTTATGGGGCAGAACCTCCTTTCACTTTTCAGACGCAATTAAGTATTCTGAAATCCGTAATTTTCTATCCCTCAGGATGGCCTCAACAGTGCCTCTTTTTCGGAAACCTGTTTGTTGATAATTACGCATACGTACGTATTGATTTTTTGACATAAAATAGCGAACTTCGCTTATCGAACGATAGAATTGATTAAAATGCAAACATATCTAACCGTTAGCAAATATTTGATTTCATTATTTTCACAAAAAATTTATAGATATTGAATAACATTACTGCTTATAAGACAGAACTGCTCGATACTGGAACTAAGAAGCTTCAATATCTTTTTGAAAGCAAAGGAAATCAATCAATAATTAAAGCCATTGAATATACACCAGTTACTAAAAGAGATGGTAGAACAGTATATAATTTGGGTTTCGGAGATTATGAAGAAGAAACTGGTACAATTCTTGACGATATTAATAGTAATAATGGAGATATGTGGAAAGTTTTTAGTACGGTTTTAAATACTGTGCCAAAATTTTTTCAAGAAAATAAAAATTCAGCTATTTGGGTTCAGGGTAGTGATAGTGCTGAAGATTTTATGGCACTTTGTCAACCGACTTGTGCTAAAAATTGTGACGAGGAATGTCGTAACTTTAATAGAAGAATTAAGACGTATAGATACTATGTCAATAAGAATTTTGTTGAATTAAGTAAAGAATATGTCTTTTTTGGATTAACGAATGGAGAAAAACCAGATTTTGTTCAATATATCCCTGAAAATGAGTATATTGGAATTTTGGTTTTTAAGAAAAAATAAGCTAACTTTGTAGTATACATTAAAGAAAAACTTGTTTTTCTTTAATGTATACTACTAGAACAAATAAAAATGGAACGAAAAAAACAAATATTAAAAGCAAAGAAAGTTCTCTCTATGTCGAAGTCGACAAAGAAGAGAATATCTGTTATTGCCAAAGATATTAAAGGAAAGGAATTGTTCCCTGAAAAAGTTGATTTGGCAAAAAAGTCACTAAGTAATCTTAAATCACTTCCGATTTAAAAACATTTGCTAACGACGTATATAAAAAATAGCGAGATAAGCGCATTCCAGATGGTTTGCGCTTTTTTATTAACATCAGCATTAATCAGAAAACCAGTATCACTGACAACGCTACTTTTCATAACCTAGACCGATAAGCGTACCCCCAAATTCTTCAACAAAAAACTTCCAATCCCAGTGCCATCATCATTTCAAAAACCAAATCATGCCTGCATATTCTGAAGGACAAAAATAAAGTTGCCCACTAGTGTGCGCTGATGCATTCAATCCAATTAATTCCACAAATAGTTTGGCTCATTTGTATTATGCCATGAAAGATATTGCAAGCAGAAGTGTTCGTTAGACGAAAAAAATGCGTTGTGAAAGGCCTTAACTCCTCTTTCTTTCAATTTTTTTAATGAAAATTGAAATTCATTCTCCTCTTTACAAAAAGAGGAGAGCTAAGTGTGATAATAAATTCTGGAATCTTTAAAATTCTGCTAAATTTTATCAAATATCGGCTCCTCCCTTTTGAAAAGGGAGGAAAATTTCGATGATATCGAAATTAGGAGGGTTGCTATAAAACGCTTCCAAACATCTATGTATCACAACTGCAACTGAGACTGCGGCTGCCCACTGAACACTGCCTACTTCTTAACCGCCTCCACCAACTCCAACTGCTCCAAACTCACATTAGTCGTAAACATCCCATAATTCACTACAGCTTTGGTTTTTTCAATTTTGTCAATGGTGCCAATAGCACGGCCATCTTCCATGCGTACCCTGTCCCCAATTTTTAAAATAGGTTTTGGTTTTGGTGGGGCTTCGGCGGCTTTTTTCTTTTCGGCCTTTTTCTTCTGTCGGATAACGTTTACCTTTTTTTCAACCTCTTGCTTTACCTGTTTTTCCTTCACTTTTTCCGCCTTTTTTTGACGAGCGGAAATCTTTTTACGTTTCGAGTTTTCTATTTGAACCAGTTTAAACAACTCATCCATTAACTCGCGTTTACGCTTGTTGCTGAAGTATTTTTCGGCAATATCATTTACTTTTTGTCCCAAATAAATCAAACGTTGGTTGCTATCATAAAGCTCTTGATAGCTTTCCAGTTTCTTCTGGATTTTTGCATTGATTTCTTCCAGTTTATCGGCTTCCTCTTCCTTTTTCTTTTCGTTTATTTTTAAGGATTGTCCGGTTTTTTCTAGACGCGAACGTTCCTTTTGAAGTTTGGCAATGGTGGCATCAAAACGCACTTTGCTGCGCTCAATTTTCTTTTTTGCACGATTGATTAACGAATAGGGAATTCCGTTTTTCTGTGCCACTTCAAACGTAAAACTACTGCCGGCTTGCCCCACTACCAATTTAAACATCGGCTCTAAAGTCCGTTCGTTAAACAGCATGTTGGCGTTTATCATGTATGGCAGTTCCGTTGCCAAAATCTTTAAATTGGAATAATGCGTCGTGATAATGCCAAAAGCTTCCCGATGATAAAACTCTTCCAAAAAGGTTTCGGCCAGTGCGCCACCCAATTCGGGGTCACTTCCCGTACCAAATTCATCAATTAAAAAAAGCGTGTTTTTATTACACTTTCTAAGAAAATAGTTCATTTGTTTCAAGCGATAACTATAGGTACTCAGATGATTTTCAATAGATTGATTGTCTCCGATATCGCTTAAAATCCTATCGAACAAGCAAACTTTACTGCGCTCGTGCACAGGGATTAAAAGTCCACTTTGCAACATTACTTGGAGTAATCCAATGGTTTTTAAAGTGATACTTTTACCTCCGGCATTCGGCCCCGAAATCACAATAATGCGACTGTCTTTGTTCAGTTCAATGGTCTGAGGAAAGGTTTTTTCCTTTTTTTCCAAATTATTCAAATAGAGCAGGGGGTGGTAGGCGTCACGCAAAAACATACTTTTATCCTCCGAAAATTCTGGAAGAATGGCGTTCATGGATTTGGCATATTTCGCCTTGGCGGCAATCACATCCATGGCAATCAGAAAGTTTTGGTAGTCTTTCAGCAAAGGCAAAAATGGCCGGATAAAATCGGTAACTTCCTTTAAAATCCGAACGATTTCCTCGCGTTCTTCGTATTCCAAATTATTCAGTTCGCGCGAATGTTGCAAGGTGGTTTCTGGCTCAATATAAACGATGCTTCCCGTTTTACTGCCTCCCATCACACTGCCTTTTACTTTTCGACGGTACATGGCTTTAACGGCCAATACCCGTCTGTTATCTACTACCGACTCTCGTATGTCATCCAGATATTCCAGATTGTGATAGGTATTCAAAGCCGCGGCAAAACTTTGGTTGATTTTACCTTTCACGCGGTTGATGGATTGCCTTAATTCCGATAGCAAAACAGAAGCATTATCCCGAATATCCCCAAAGCGATCCACAATGCTTTCAATTTTTTCAATCAATACCTTGGTCACTTCAATATGCGACGCAAAATCATTTAAATTGGGGTAATATTCTTCAAACTTTTTTAGAAATAGCACAATCTCGTTGGCAGTGGTAGAAATCGCCACAATCTTTTTCAAACTATGCACTTCCAAATAGGTGTTTTCAATATTTAAAAGTTTTAATTCCTTTGAAATCGTATCAAAGCCATGATTGGGAATTCTGTTGTCATTGTAAAACGAAGACACATATTCATTGGTAAGATGCAGAGACTTTTGGAGTTCCTCCTTTGTTTTATATGGTGCAATTTTAAGAGCCGAAGCATTGCCCAAAGGGGTAATGCAAAGTTCGCTCACTTGTTGTAAAACCGTGGGGAATTCTAAATCTTGTGATGTTTTTTCATGGATGTGAATCATGCCTATTTTAACGAAAAAAATGAAAACGCAAAGTTATAAATTCTTTACTTTAAGTTTTCTAGATTTGCAACATTGTATAAATCGATTGTAAAGTTTGAAAACTGTAACATTTATTGGTTTTTCAGACTAATGAGTAAATCTAAATTACTATGAAATTTTTAGGACGAGTTTTATCCACTGTTGTGGGCATTTTTGTGTTTTGTGCCTTGGGCTTTTTTATGCTGGTAGTTTTGGGCGCATTGCTTGGCGGATCATCCGAGGAAGTGGTTACGGTAAAGCCAAATTCCATTTTGGAATTGAAGTTGGACTTTCCCATAAATGATTATGCAGGAAAAACAGTGTTTAAGGACTACCCCTTTTTAAATGAGGATGAAAAAAATGGATTGTTCAATTTAATTGACGCCATAAATTATGCGGCCACGGACGACAAAATTAAAGGTATTACCATTGAAAACAACTTTATTGATGCTGGTATTTCGCAGACGAAAGCTTTGAGGAAGGCGCTGATTGATTTTAAGAAATCTGGGAAATTTATCACGGCTTATGCGGATGTTTTTTCACAAAAGGATTATTATTTGAGTTCGGTTGCTGATACCATTATGCTCAATCCGGCGGGAGAATTGGAGTTCAAGGGGTTTTATACCGAGATGTTGTTTTTCAAGGATTTTCAGGAAAAATCGGGAATAAAGCTTGAGGTGATACGGCACGGAAAGTATAAGAATGCTGCCGAGCCCTTTTTGGAAAATCAGATGAGCGATGCCAACCGCGAACAAATACAAGCCTATTTGAATGGTTTATGGATCGAAGTAAAAAAAGATATTTCTGAAGCCAGGGAAATTTCGGTTGCGGATTTAGATAGTATCGCAGATAACCTGTTGGTGCGCACTCCTCAATTGGCCGTATCTACTAAGTTGATAGATAAGCTGGGGTATTATGATGACTATGAGAGCCAATTAAAAACAGCAGTGGCTGTTGCCAACGATAAACCTTTAAATCGAGTTTTTATAGAGGATTATGCCCTATCTGTGGCTCCAAAATTGAGGGCTAAATCGAGCAAAAACAAAATCGCAGTGATTTATGCCGAAGGTGAAATTATTTATGGTACAGCCGAAAAAGGTTATGTAGGCCATCTTACGATTAATAAAGCCATTGAGGATGCGAGGGAAGACGACAGAATAAAAGCCATCGTACTTCGAATTAATTCCCCCGGTGGTGGTGCCTTGGCTAGTGAATTAATATGGCGAGAAATTGAGTTGGCTAAAAAGAAGAAACCAGTTATTGTATCTATGGGGAATATGGCCACTTCAGGAGGGTATTACATTGCGGCGCATGCAGACAAAATAGTGGCCCAGTCCACAACCATTACAGGAAGTATTGGTGTGATAGGGATGTTGCCTAATTTTAGCAGATTGGCTGATAACATGGGAATCAATGCTGAACAAGTAAAGACCAATAAAAACGCTATCCCTTTCAGCCTTTTAGAACCTTTGGACGATACGCAGCGTCAATTTATCAAAGAAGGTATCCAGGACACTTATACTTTATTTTCGAAGCGTGTGGCAGAGGGCCGGGATATGCCTGCTGAAGATGTCGAGGCCATTGCCCAAGGAAGGGTTTGGACGGGAGTAGATGCTTTAGAAAGAGGATTAGTTGATGAATTGGGAGGATTGGATGTTGCTCTAAAGTACGCTGCCGAGGCAGCGGACATTGAAGATTATAAAATAAAGGAATTTCCCGTTTTTGAAAAGGATTTGGACGAAATGCTGGAGGCTTTCGGTTTGGCGAAAGCTAAGGAAACCATAATGAAGGAAGAAATCGGGGAGGCCAATTATAAAACTCTAAAGGAAATAAAACGTCTATCTCAAAAACAAGGGGTGCAGTTGATGTTTCCTTACAGCACGGAAATTAAATAGTACCAATATGCAAAATATTTTGAGGCGGACTTCGGTTCGCCTTTTTTTATGCTTTACTCGCTCAAAAGTGGGGTTTACTCATTCTCGGTTTTTTGCTCCATTAGTTGATTATAGTTTTATGCTAAACTTTAAAATCAACTATTATGAAAGCACTATTAACATTAATTTTTGCATTGGCTGTATCAACTCAAATTCAGTCCCAAGAAAAACTTATTACAGGGAAGGTAACATCTGCTTCTGATGGCATAGAAATCCCTGGAGTAAATGTTATTGTCAAAGGAACGACAACAAGAGCGGTAACCGATTTTGATGGCTTGTATGAAATCAAGGCAAAATCTTCAGATATCTTGGTTTTCAGCTATTTGGGGTTTGCTACCAAAGAAGTAAAAGTAGGAAATCGAACTACCGTTTCTATTGCCTTAGAGGAAGACGTCGCCCGTTTAGAAGAAGTTGTGGTTATAGGTTATGGCACCATGAAAAGGAAGTCCTTAACTGGATCCGTTTCAATGGTTTCATCACCAACACCTTCCGCTTCGCAAATAAAGCGTAGAAAGCAAAAAGACTATCATCAAAAGTTGGCCAATCAAATTCAATCTACTTCAATTGAAAAAACCTTGCAGGGCAAGATAGCTGGGGTAGCGTTCACTAGTGCTAATGGAAATCCAGGGAAAAGTACACAAATCCGTATTGGGGGGATGAGCTCTTTGGTCTCGCAAAATAACCCATTAGTTATAATTGATGGAGCAATTGTGCCATACAATACTATGGAGTGCTTAAATCCAAACCAAATCCAATCCATAGACGTTTTAAAGGATGTTGCATCAACGGCAATTTACGGGACTAGGGGAGCAAGCGGAGTTATTTTAATCTCAACCAAAAATCATAGCGAGAGCAAGGCCCAAGCACCACTATATATTGTTGACGGACAACCCATAAAAAAGGAAAACAACTACATTATTGAAAGTATTCCCGAATCGGATATTGATAGCAAAGTGGAATATGGCAAAGGGGATGCCAAAGATAAATTTGGCAAAATTGCAAAACATGGATGTGTGGTGATAACCACTCACCAAGGCAATTTCAGAATTCAAAATAATGAAAGCTATGCTGTGATTGAAGAGAATAGTTTTAAGAGAACCACTTTGTCCCCGTTATCCACCTTTTCCATCGATGTGGATAAAGCCTCGTATAGCAACATTCGGAGAATGATAAACAACGGAATGGCCATTCAACCTGACGCTGTAAAGATTGAAGAAATGATTAACTATTTCGATTATGAGTATCCACAACCCACTGGAGTACATCCATTCGCCATACATACAGAAGTGGCCCAAACACCATGGCACAACGACACTCGAATCGTAAAAATTGGGCTTCAAGGTAAAACCTACGGCTATGAAGAATTACCACCATCTAACCTTACGTTTTTAGTTGATGTATCGGGTTCCATGAGTTCACAAAACAAGCTCCCTTTGTTAAAATCGGCATTTAAGCTTTTAGTCAATCAATTGAGGGGTGAGGATAAAGTATCTATTGTGGTTTACGCCGGAGCCGCTGGTGTAGTTTTAGAACCCACTTCAGGAAAACATAAAGAGAAAATTTTAAATGCTTTGAATGGTTTAGAGTCTGGGGGTTCCACGGCTGGTGGTGCAGGGATTAAATTGGCTTACAAATTAGCAGAGCAACATTTTAAGAAAAACGGAAACAACAGGGTGATTTTGGCGACGGACGGTGACTTTAATGTTGGTGCTTCTAGCGATAAGGCTATGGAAAAACTGATTGAAACCAAACGACAATCGGGTGTTTTTTTATCGGTTCTAGGCTTTGGCTATGGAAATTACAAAGATTCTAAATTGGAGACTTTAGCAGATAAAGGCAATGGCAATCATGCGTATATCGACAACATGCAAGAAGCTCAAAAGGTATTTGGAAAGGAATTTGGAGGTACGCTTTTTACGATTGCAAAGGACGTGAAAATCCAAGTGGAGTTTAATCCAAATAAGGTTCAGGCATACCGGCTAATAGGCTACGAGAATAGAATGCTGGAGGACGAAGATTTTGTGGATGATACCAAAGATGCAGGTGAATTGGGGAGCGGGCATACCGTAACAGCCCTTTACGAGGTCATTCCGGTTGGTGCGCAAACTACCTATCTAAGAGATGTGGACGATTTAAAATACACGAACTCTCAAATAGTATCAGACTACAGCGATGAACTATTTACTGTTAAGTTTAGATATAAAAAGCCAAATGGAGCTAAAAGTATAGAAATAGTGCATGTTCAGAAAGATAAGGTTTCGGAAGCTTCGGAAGATATGAAATTTGCATCGGCGGTGGCACTCTTCGGTATGCAATTAAGACAATCGAAATACCATAACAACTCAAAGCTTGAAGATGTGTTGGAGCTATCCAATGAAGGTAGAGGTGAAGATGAAAACGGATATAGAGCAGAATTCAGAAGGTTAGTGTCTTCCTATCAAAATTTATAGTAGAAAAAACAAAAGGCGACTAAAAGTCGCTTTTTGTTTTACTGTTGCATTTTAAAATAATAGTCCAAAGAGCGTTTGCCCGAGCCGTACATCAAAAAGAAACCACATACCATCAATGTAACAATGGCCAAAACTAAGTTTCCGGTATTCATTTCACCAGCAAAATTGATAACGATGGCTCCAATCAAAATGGGGAGTTGGGCAATAACAGCCCATCTTGTCAAAAGCCCAAAGGCAATCAACAATCCGCCTAAAAAATGTGCCGGAGCTACATAATGTATCATAATCATACTACCTGCCATATTCTGAAACGGCTTAATCAGTTGCGCGAGCATTTCACTATTGCCCATAAAGTCGATGCCCTTTATAAATAAAAAAGCACCAAGCGCAACGCGCAACAAATCCAAGGGCATATAGGTGTGCCTATTCGCCCACTTATTTAATGTTTTTATAGTTCCCATAGTTTAAGTTGTTGGTTTGCAGTTTATAAGGTACAAAAAAACCATGGGATTTTAAAATTATACCTGAAGTACGCCAAGATTGAATGGCTTTTCAATAGGCGCATGATTGGCCGCCTCAATACCCATGGAAATCCATTTTCTGGTTTCCAAAGGATCAATAATAGCATCAGTCCAAAGACGGGCGGCGGCAAAGTAAGGAGAAACTTGATTGTCGTATCGTGCTTTTATTTTATTGAAAAGTGCTTCTTCCTTTTCCTTTGTGATTTTTTCGCCCTGTTTTTCAAGGGAAGCCTTTTCAATTTGAAGTAATACTTTTGCAGCCGAATTACCGCTCATTACGGCAAGTTCGGCACTTGGCCATGCCACTATCAATCTCGGATCGTAGGCTTTACCGCACATGGCGTAATTTCCAGCACCATAACTATTGCCAATTACAATAGTGAATTTAGGAACAACAGAATTACTAACGGCATTGACCATTTTTGCCCCATCTTTGATGATTCCGGAATGTTCACTTTTGCTACCTACCATAAACCCGGTGACATCTTGTAAAAAAACCAATGGTATTTTCTTTTGATTGCAATTAGCGATAAATCTAGTGGCTTTGTCAGCCGAATCGTTATAAATCACACCGCCAAACTGCATTTCGGAGGGTTTGGTTTTGGAGCCAGTTGTTTTTACAATTTGCCGCTGATTGGCCACTATGCCCACTGCCCAACCATCAATACGGGCGTAACAGGTAATAATGGTTTGTCCATAACCCGCTTTATATTCCTCGTATTCTGAATTGTCCACTAAACGTTTGATGATTTCATACATATCGTATTGGTCAGCGCGACTTTTTGGAAGAATGCCAAAAATATCCTCAGGATTTTCAGTTGGTTTTTGCGAAGCTATGCGGTTAAATCCAGCTTTATCGTAATCCCCAATTTTATCAACTATAGTTTTGATTTTGTCCAAAGCATCCTTGTCATTTTTGGCCTTGTAATCGGTAACTCCAGAAATTTCACAGTGAGTTGTGGCGCCTCCTAGTGTTTCGTTGTCAATACTTTCGCCAATGGCGGCCTTTACCAAATAACTTCCTGCTAAAAAGATACTCCCGGTTTTGTCTACGATCAACGCTTCGTCGCTCATGATAGGGAGGTAGGCCCCACCTGCCACACAACTTCCCATAACAGCGGCAATTTGAGTAATACCCATACTGCTCATAATGGCATTGTTTCTAAAAATACGTCCGAAATGCTCCTTGTCAGGAAAAATTTCGTCCTGCATCGGCAGATAAACCCCTGCTGAATCTACCAAATAAATGATAGGCAGTCGATTTTCAATAGCAATTTCTTGGGCTCTCAAATTCTTTTTACCTGTAATAGGGAACCAGGCGCCTGCTTTAACTGTGGCATCATTAGCCACAACGATGCATTGCTTTCCTTTAATATATCCAATCTTCACAACCACCCCTCCAGAAGGGCAACCACCATGTTCGGGGTACATATCTTCACCAGCAAAAGCGCCAATTTCAATGGATTTGGACTTCTCATCCAACAAATAATCAATGCGTTCCCTAGCCGTCAGTTTTCCTTTTAAATGGTGTTTTTCAATACGTGATTTGCCACCACCCAAACTCACTTTCGCAAGTCTTTTATTGAGTTCGGAAACTAACAGCTTATTGTGATCTTCATTTTTGTTGAAGTTGATATCCATATCTCGAAAATATTTTTAACGAATTTACGAAACCCATTTCTGTATAAAAAGTGAATAATTTGTTAAAATACATAACATGGAAATATATTCCTTGGAATATAAATTTATTTGTTGTAGTTTTGTATCAAACAAAATTGAAATATGAAACGTATAATTGCATTTGCAGGAAGTAATAGTAAAAACTCTATAAATAAACATTTGGCAATATACGCGTCGAGTCTTGTAGACGGTGTTGCCATAGAAATTTTGGATTTAAACGATTTTGATTTACCGCTATACGGTATTGATTTAGAAAAAGAGAACGGTATTCCAGAGGATGCACATAAATTTTTGAATTTGATTAAAGCGTCGGACGGCATTATTTTATCTCTGGCCGAACATAATGGTGCCTATTCTACGGCATTTAAGAATCTATTCGATTGGATGTCAAGAATTGAAGGTAAAACGTTTATGGGGAAGCCTATGTTGTTGATGGCAACGTCACCTGGAGGCAGAGGAGGAGCATCAGTTTTGCAAATTG
Organism: Hyunsoonleella aquatilis; assembly: GCF_014270105.1. Taxonomy (GTDB): domain Bacteria; phylum Bacteroidota; class Bacteroidia; order Flavobacteriales; family Flavobacteriaceae; genus Jejuia; species Jejuia aquatilis. Next base: position 672,568 of record NZ_JACNMF010000003.1, on the reverse strand, counting down.
CACAAGATCGTTTTCCACGGCATGATGCCAATATTGTAGCGGTATTCTCATTACCAAATTTCGGGGCTAACTTCTCGGAAGGAAAGATTGTTAATTCGGAATTGGATGCCGAATTAAAAAGTAAAGTAGAAAAGTTTCAAGCGGCGTTGTAAATTATGGAAATTAAGCACGAAGTTTTAGGAAAAAAAGGCCGTTTTTATGTTGAAATAGATGGTGAACAAAAAGCTGAAATGACTTATACTTATGCGGGCGACAATAAGATTATTATAGATCATACTGAAGTAAATCCGTCTTTAAAAGGGCAGGGTGTTGGTTATAAATTAGTGGAAACTGCAGTAGATTACGCTCGCGAAAAGAATATAAAAGTTTTGCCATTATGTCCTTTTGCGAATGCTGTTTTTAAGAAGAGAAAAGAATACAGCGACGTATTATTTTAGAATAGCATGGGAGATTTATCCAAAGATATCAACTCGACATTTGCAAATAATAGGGTGAAAGCTTTATTGAACATTATTTATACCGCAAATTGGATTACAAGCCACCAAAACGAGTTTTTTAAAGCGTATGGTATTTCGCCACAGCAGTATAACATTTTGAGGATTTTAAGAGGCGCTGACGAACCTTTAAATGTACAGACGATAAAGGATAGGATGTTAGAGCGTTCACCAAATGCCACAAGATTGATGGATAAGCTATGTGCTAAAAATTATATAGAACGTTGCCCTTCGGCACATGATAGGCGAGTTGTTAAAATTGCCATAACAGAGGAAGGCAAAACGTTTTTAGAAAACATACCAAATGATTTTAATAAGGATTTATTGAATAATTTGAGTGAAGAAGAAGCAGAGCAATTAAGTAATCTGCTTGATAAAATGCGATAAAATTTCTGTGAATCCCGATAGCTATCGGGAAGGAATCTCATAATCGATAAGTATCGCATATTTTTTTAATTAAATATTTTCCATGGAAAATAAAAAGAAAGGAGTTTTAAAATGAAACTAAATAGTGTTAAAACAGTTGGACGAAGTGATTTCGTTAATATGGGACCAATTAGATTACGGCAACCCATTCCAACACAAACAATTGATAATATAGATCCGTTTATATTATTACATCATTACGGACCTTATGAAATCAATGCAAAAAGTAATCCCTTTGATTTGGGGCCACATCCGCATCGCGGGTTTGAACCTGTAACGTTTTTGATTCAGGGAGAGCAGTTGCATCGCGATTCGTTGGGTAATGAAAGTATAGTTAAAGCTGGTGATGTCCAGTGGACCACAGCCGGAAGAGGCATTGTGCATGCCGAAGGGCCCACAAAAACTTTTGTTGAAAAAGGAGGAACAATTGAAGGGATTCAGCTATGGTTGAATTTACCGGCTGAAAAGAAAATGACAGAAGCCAATTATCAGCATGTAAAAAATGAAGATTTTAGAGTGGTGAGTTCGGATGATAGCAAAGTGAATGTTCAAATTATTGCTGGAGAATTAAACGGCTTTTATGGACGTATTCAGACCCAAACCTCAGTAAATGCTTTTATGATTGATGTTGAAGCTGATGGAAATTTTGAGGTCAACGTGCCAAATTCCCATCAATCTTTACTGTATTTATTGAAAGGTGATATTACCGTAAATAATTCTGAGATTTTAAAATTGAATGAAAATCAATTGGTACAGTTCAATCAAGATGGAGAAGGCTTTTCGATTCAAGGCAATGCGGATAGTAAACTGTTATTCCTTTCGGGTGAGCCTTTTAATGAGCCGATTTCAACCTATGGGCCTTATGTAATGAACACACAAACAGAAATACTTGAGGCCATGAGAGATTATCAAATGGGAAAAATGGGTTTTTTACCCGCTAATTAATAAACAAAAAAAGAGTAGATATGAAAACAATAATTCACAAAGCAGATACGAGAGGGTTTGCAGACCACGGATGGTTAAAGTCGCACCACACATTTAGTTTTGCTGGATATCAAGACCCTGAGCGTATGAATTTTGGAAAATTGCGCGTATTGAATGACGATGTGGTCCAGCCAAAAATGGGGTTTGGCACGCATCCACATCAAAATATGGAGATTATTTCTATTCCTTTGAAGGGGGCATTGTCCCACAAAGACAGTATGGGGAATAAACGCGCTATTGAAGTGGGAGAAGTGCAGGTGATGAGTGCGGGTAAAGGATTGACGCATTCGGAATTTAACGATAGCAAAACGGACGAAGTTAACTTTTTGCAACTTTGGATTATCCCTGAAGCCATGGGGGTTGAACCCAACTATGAGCAACGGAAGTTTGATGTTTCGGAGCGCAAAAATCAATTACAAACTGTTGTGGCTCCGAAGGATAAATTAGAGGGCGATGCATTGCCCATTAGCCAGCAGGCCTATATTTATAGGGCGGAGTTGAATGGCGATAATTCCGTGACTTTAAAGCCTAAAGCCGAAAGCAACGGGTTTTATGTATTTGTTGCCGAAGGGGATGTGAACGTTTCTGGAAACGAATTGAATAAACGGGATGCCATTGGTGTTTGGGATACGGAATCCTTAGAGATTTCTGCCAACGATGATTCTGAAATTATTGTTATAGAAGTTCCAATGAACTAGAGGTTTACAATGGTTAATAGCGAAAAAGCACCGTAACAGGTGCTTTTTTTGTTGAAAACTACGATATTTGTTTTTCAACTAAAGATTAAAAGGTGAGATTATGGCGATGAATAAAAATACAGTTTTGGCCTGGGCTACAGTACTAATGATTATTATGGGCGTAGTATTGATTTTAATGGGTGCATACCGATACGACGATGTAGCAGGTTGGGGTTTTGCTACCGTTGGTATTGGTTTCTTTGCAATAGCATGGGTGTTTAATGCTTTAAAGGGGAGGGTTTAGCTATTTACAATTTCAGAATTACGATTTACGATTTCAGGAACTAAACACACGGTTAAACGATTAAACCTTTCAACAAATAAACATAAAGAATGAGTGACGATAAGAAAGTAATCTTCTCAATGTCTGGTGTAACCAAGACATTTCAGAGTGCAAACACACCAGTTTTAAAGAACATTTATTTAAGCTTTTTTTATGGGGCTAAAATTGGGATTTTAGGGCTTAATGGTTCTGGAAAATCAACACTTTTAAAGATTATTGCGGGTGTTGATAAGAATTATCAAGGCGATGTAGTGTTTTCGCAAGATTATTCCGTGGGCTATTTGGAGCAGGAACCAAAATTGGATGATGATAAAACCGTGATGGAAGTAGTCCGAGAAGGCGCTTCTGAAACCGTCGCTATTCTTGACGAATACAACAAGATCAATGAGCAATTCGGTTTAGAGGAAGTTTATAGCGACCCTGACAAGATGGAAAAGTTGATGAACCGTCAGGCGGAGCTTCAGGATCAAATAGATGCTTTAAACGCTTGGGAATTGGATACGAAGTTAGAGATCGCGATGGATGCTTTAAGAACGCCTGAAGGTGATAAGAAAATAGGTGTATTGTCGGGAGGCGAACGCCGTCGGGTGGCATTGTGCAGATTGTTGTTGCAAGAACCAGATGTGTTACTTTTAGATGAGCCAACCAACCATTTGGATGCCGAATCCGTGCATTGGCTGGAACATCATTTGGCGCAATATAAAGGCACTGTGATTGCCGTAACGCACGATAGGTACTTTTTAGATAACGTTGCAGGATGGATTTTAGAATTAGATAGAGGTGAAGGTATTCCTTGGAAAGGCAACTATTCCTCGTGGTTGGACCAAAAGTCTAAGCGAATGGCTCAAGAAGGAAAGACTGCCTCGAAACGACAAAAAACTTTAGAACGCGAGTTGGAATGGGTGCGCCAAGGTGCAAAAGGCCGTCAAACCAAGCAAAAGGCGCGTTTAAAGAATTACGATAAGCTATTAAGCCAAGACCAAAAACAATTGGATGAAAAGTTGGAAATATACATTCCCAATGGGCCACGATTGGGTACTAATGTGATCGAGGCTAAAGGTGTTGCCAAAGGATATAATGATAGATTGTTGTATGACGATTTAAATTTCAATTTGCCACAAGCGGGAATCGTTGGAATTATTGGGCCCAATGGGGCTGGTAAAACCACCATCTTCCGCATGATTATGGGAGAGGAAACACCTGATAAAGGTGAATTTGCTGTTGGCGATACCGCTAAAATAGCTTATGTGGACCAAAGCCATTCTAACATCGATCCCGAAAAAACGATATGGCAAAACTTTAGTGATGAGCAGGAATTAGTGATGATGGGTGGAAAACAGGTCAATTCCCGAGCCTATTTGAGTCGCTTTAATTTCTCAGGAAGCGAGCAAAATAAAAAGGTGAAGCTATTGTCTGGAGGTGAGCGAAACCGATTGCATTTGGCAATGACACTCAAAGAAGAGGGTAATGTGTTGCTTTTAGATGAGCCCACTAACGATCTTGATGTGAATACATTACGCGCGTTGGAAGAAGGTTTGGAGAATTTTGCAGGTTGCGCGGTGGTGATTAGTCACGACCGTTGGTTCTTGGATAGAATTTGTACGCATATTTTAGCTTTTGAAGGTGATTCACAAGTATATTTCTTCGAAGGTAGTTTTTCGGATTACGAGGAAAACAAGAAAAAACGACTTGGTGGCGATATTATGCCGAAGCGGATTAAGTATAAAAAACTAGTGAGATAAAAAAACGCCGTACGGCGTTTTTTTTTAATTGTTGTCGTACAAGTGTCCTTCTCGGAAATCTTTATACGTTTTATTGTCGTCATCACTCTGCAATGAACCAGTTTCACTGAGTTTGTCATTTTCCCTTTTCAGGATATACGATTTTCTTACACCCAAAATTAGTAGTATCAAAAAAAAGACTACCACAATAGACAGAATCGTCACGATTTGACTCTGACTAATTAATAAGGGAATTGGCTTTAGCAATAGGTAATTAATTAACATCATTCAATAAATTTGGGTTAATAGCATTAACAAATATACAGTTTTTTGTTTAGTAAACCACTACATAAACGGTTAAAATTATCGATGTCCGTTACTTTTTTATAGACAAAGTGTCATTACCGCTAGTAAATTAAGGTGATTAACCTACTTTATTCAATGTAAAATCCTACGAATTTTTTTTTAAGATTTTAACACTTTGTAACGTTTATACATCAAATTATACACATAATTTAAAGGTAAATTATATTTCAAAAGTCATCTTTTTTAACGAAATTGCTTACCCTTAAAAATGTTCAACTTAAAACACTACATAAACCATGTCTGATGAATTCGACTTATTGGAAACCAATTCAAATGAAAAAACTGAAAAAGTAGATGTCAATTGGGGAAAGGCCATTGATACTATGAAATCCAAATTGGCGCAGGAGGACGACCCTGAGGTTCGCCAAAAAATATTAAACGCCACATTGGACGATGTGGTGCATATGGCTGAGAAGGATCGAACTACGCTTTTGGATGCCATCAAGGACCTAACGGATTATCAGGATGAGGTTGGCATTTTATTCGAAAAGTTCTCATCGTTGAATGCTAAGGAGCAAAAGGTGATTGACGATGCCCAAAAAGCATTGGAGCGTGCCAAAGTAGAGTTGGAGGATGCACAAAGTAAACCAGATACTTGGTGGAATAACCTTTGGGGCCGAAAAAGTAAAATTAAAAAAGCCGAGGAAGCATTAAAAGCCGCCGAAAAAATAAGAGCTTCAGCAGATAACAGGGCAAAGGCCATGTTTCAAGAGCGTATTGAAAGTGCCGACGTGCAAACGCTGTTAAAGGAACTATCTTATAAATCCCAAGCGGCGGTAACACGATTAAAGAATCGTGAGATAGAAATCAAAGAGGTTGAGGATAAATTACAGGATGCTATTGTTGAGGCCACAAAAAATCATACTAAAGCCCTTGAGAAAAAGAAAGAAGTTGAGGCTAAATTGGAAGAGCAATATGCGCTTTTGAAACAGGCTAGACAGGAATTGGAGGATATTGCTGATAAGCAGTCCGCCGCATATGCCAAAGCCATTGGAAAAGTGACCGAGCTTGAGCAAAAAGTGGAGGAACTTGAAGGCTTGAAAAATGCCTATACTACTTTAGCGGCCAGTAAGGACAGTTTTGTGCATAAACACAATTTGACTATCAAAGTATTGACATCCTTAAGAAGCAATTTACAAACTCATCGTGCAAAACTTAAGAGTGATACGGAAGAGCGTTTGAAATATTACGATGGCTATGTGGTTGCCTTAAAAGCCAGAACGGACCAAGAGTTTGCCGCCATATTGGAACATTTGGGTGTAAAAACCGATGAACATATTGGTGAAACCCTTGCAGCGATGCACACGGCTAGTGCCAAAGCACGTCAGGATATGATGGATAATATTCCGGTGCACGAGAAGGTGATGCAGGGTGTTTACAGTAGCTATGCCGAAGCTTTACAGGAAATCCGGGAGAAGGACATCGATATCCAAAAGAATTTTGCGGAGCGCTATGGTATTGATATGAAGGAAATTTTTGAGGAGTATTATAAAGCTGAAGCTAATCAGTCTTCGGGTGATGACGGTGAACCGGCCGGAAAACCAAAACCTGAGGCTGGGGATGATGATTTATTGTCCTAATTTTTCAAAAATATAACGGGAATTTTAACCAAAGATTCGGACTGCGTTAGGGATTGAACGGCCTGTTTGAAATCCCCGACGTAGGAGGGATTGAGTAGTGAAAGCCCGACCCCTTGTGGGTAACGCCCAAAATATTCAAATTAAAGTTCTGCTAACTGCATATCGAAGACTGAGTAAATGTCCATAAACCAAATAGTTACACCTTTAGATTCTGCTACTTTAGATTCCAAGGCGCATTACACGTTTTACCATAAAATGGTGGATTTTGTGTTCAAGGAGCTGATTGTTGCCGTGCAACGGGAGCAGATTTGCAATGCTGCCGAGGTGGCCATGTTTAAGCAATATTGCGACTTGCTGTTGTATTCCATTGAGGCGATGCGCATCAAGTATATGTATGACGAAGAGGATAATATGAAGGTGGATTTGACGGAATCGGGGTTTCCAAACTATTTGGAGTTTCGGTATTTGTTTAACGATTTGGAGCTTCGGGACGATTATTTGGGGAGGTTAACGCCTGTGGAGACACTTAAAGCTGAGTTTTTGGACACTTTAATGCGCAAAAAACAGCCGGTGAAGAAGAGCAGGTTGTTTCAGGCGGCTTCGATTGTGTATTATGCTTCGGTGAACAAAAAGTACATTTTTAATCGGTTTGTGCAGGGCAAAATTGTAAATGCGCCAGAGGAGGTGGATGCCAAATATATGACGAGCTGGAGCTTTTATGATGTGGTGCTGAACCGACCGTTTATTTGCTTTATGTATTTTGATTATGGTGGCTCGGATGTGCAGGATGCCAAACAGGAGATTTACGATATACTGAAACATGTGGCAGACCGAAATATGAATTTGGACACTATGGCTTATGGAATTGATAAAAAGTTATCCAAGGTGCATCCTAAGTTTATTAAGCGTTTGGATTTGGGGCCTTTGCACAACATGTTTGCGAAGGATGAAAATACCGTAACCCACACCATTTTGCAGGCTATCAGCAAAAAGACCATTCCTTTGGAATCGTATGCGGTTTCATTAAAAGTGACTGAAGTGGCTTCTAAAAGTGAATTTAAGGAAGGCAGTTTTTTTAACAAGCAAACTTTGCAACATTGGGACGAAGTATTTCAAAAGCGATATCTTTTTGCACCACATCGTGTCATTCAATTATTGTATAACAAGACTCCGGATATTATGAATGGGTTGGCAAAACCGCCAATTGAGATTGCCGGGGTAGAAATAGAATTAAAATAATTATAAATTATGAAGAAAATATTACTAATCGTTCCAATTTTATTAGTATCGATTTCAAGTACGTCTCAAAATTCACCAAATGACATTTCTGAGCAATTTTTTAGGGATTTCACAGAAAAGGGAGTGTCAGAAGCAATAGACAATCTTTATAGGACTAACAAATGGATGGGAAGAGCTGGCGATGCCATTATTCAATTAAAAAGTCAGATGGAGGGATTAAATGAAGATTATGTTGGAAAGTATTACGGTAAAGAATTACTTTTTGAAAAAAGATTAACAGATAGTTATGTCCTGCTAAGTTATCTTGTAAAATATGAACGTCAACCTTTAAGATTTACATTTCAATTTTACAAACCTAATGATAAGTGGGTCGTTTATAGTTTTAAGTTTGACGGGGGAATAAGTGAAGAAATTGAAGAGGCTGCTAAACTCTATAATTTCAGGTTAAACTAATTACGAAACAAAGAAAATGGAACACAACTCAACTTTCCCTATAAAACTATCAGAACTCGATGTGCTTCGGGACGAGGCCTCATCCTATTTAAAAAGCGTGCAATGGGAGCAAGGGTCTCGCGCAAAAAACAGGGACAAGGACGGCAAGGATGAGTCTATTTTACTGTATTTATCGAGGGCGAACAATGGTTCAAGTGCCACTGAAATTACTTCGGTTTCTAAAACTATTTTGGCCTTAAAAAAGCGGTTGTTGCCCGATTCGGTTGCGATTCCCATTTATTTGAATCAGACGCTTTATGCGGTTCAAGAAGGAATTACGTTGGGAATTTGGATAAAGGACAGTTACTATGATGCATCTGGTTTATCGAGTCTGAATGAGAATAAATCCGCATTGGATAGAAACGGCATGCGGGAATTTGAGAGCAAAATGCACACGGCTACGGCATTTATGCTGTTTGCAACAGCGTATAAAATTCTTCATGATTTAAAAGCTCATGCCTCTGATGATTTAAGTGTAATGAAGCAGAAGTTTGCTGGTATTCCCGAAGTATCTTTACTGTCGCCAATAAAGGGCATTTCTTGCGCACTGTTTTATTTCGACAAATATTTAGGTCATCCCGAAATTATTAAATCCGATAAGGATGTTGCTGATTTTACGGTGGTGTATTTTGAGGCCTTGATTGATGAAATCCAATTGCGAAAGAGTTCTTTGGAATATACCGAAACGATTGAGGACCGCACCTATAAATTGGAAAACTCTGAATTCGCAGTTTCAGGTTGGAACAACGTGTTTCAGGGTACTGCCAAAAGTGTGGAATTCAATAAAATCCAGTTTGAACAAATTGTGGGTAACCGGGACGCAAAGCATTTTGCCCGACGATTGACCGAACGTTTGTTGAGTTACGATTTTGCGGCAAAGAAAAACCCATTTCAGGAGTTGGGCGGTTTTATGCCCGTATTTATGGGCTACGGTATCCCGGGAACGGGAAAAAGTATGTTGATTGCCGCGATTGCCACTCGCCTTAAGGAGCACTGCGATACGCTTGACATTCCATTTTTGTTCCACCCCATGCCAGATACGCTGATATCAACCTTTCAAGGTGGCTCAGCAGAAAAAATGGTAGAGTGGATGAAGCCCATGCAGGATCCCTCAAAATTAATTTTTGCGCCTATTGATGATGCCGAAAACAATTTGCAGGAACGAACCGCCCAAGGTGTTTCCGCCGGGGTAAAAGAGGTGATAGGTGTGTTTTTAAGATATACCGAAGGGGCTTATGCGGTAAATTATGGGAATAGTTCCATCGGTTTATTTACCAACCTGCCAGAAATGTTGGATAAGGCGGTGATCTCTCGTGTTCAGGGTCGATTTAAGATTGATGGTGCCAGGACGGAACACGACTTTTTGGACCAAGATCATTTGTGGTGGCGAAAGCTGGAAGATACCATGCCAGATTTCATAAACATGCAAGGCCCGGAAAACTACAGCTACCTGCAAGATCAAGGGTTGGCAAAAAATATGGGTGAAATTTTAAAGTTGACCGACAAGCCTACGGAGGAGCGCGTTCACGAGATATATGATAAGATTGAGCAAAAGTTTAAAACGAATCAGCATTTGTTTTATGCCAATTTGTATAAGGACATGCAGGAGGCATTTCCTTTCTTTTCCTCACGTGACGTGCGAAACATTCAAAGTGCAGTCTCGTTACGATTGACAGATTTTGATTTGGATGAGGATTGGTTTGAAAATCCAGAAATCTATTTCAAGCAGGATTATGAAACCAAGTTTAATATGCTTCAAGAATTGATGCGGGCCAATATGAAAGGGTTGGATTTCTCCGAAATTCGCCGTCAGGAAGTGGTGCGTTATTTGGATAATGTGGCCACCATTGCCGACACGGACTTTAAGCGAAAAGTGGATGCAAGAGTAAATCAATTAAATATTGAAATGGAGGCACGACAGGAGTTTGAGAATAAGAATTAATGCGTCAATATAAATGGTGATGCATGATAAAAAAGTGGATTCTGCGTCGTAGCTCAGAATGACAAAAAGGACTGAAGTCATAATGCTTTGTCATTCCGCACGTGATGCGGAATCCATAATAAAAATAATGAAAGGGAATTATTATCAATTTTATGTTTACATATTAACAAATAAAAGAAATGGCACACTATACATTGGAATGACAAACGATTTGGAAAGAAGAATGTTTGAACACAAAAAGAAATTGGTTTCAGGATTTACAGCCAAATACGGATTAGATAAATTGATGTATTTCGAACAATTTCAATATGTAAATGATGCTATCAAAAGCGAAAAGCAATTGAAGAATTGGAACCGCCAATGGAAAATTGATTTGATTGAGGAAGAAAATAGTAATTGGGAGGATTTGTCTTCCGATTGGATATATTAGTGGATTCTGCGTCGTAGCGCAGAATGACAAAAAGGACTGAAGTCATAATGCTTTGTCATTCCGCACGTGATGCGGAATCCATAGAAATCATGCCAAATTGTATAAAAACATGAGCAACAATAAAATCAAAAATATCGAAAACACCTTGCTTTCGGACAATTACTATATCCTGAAGAAATACAACTTCGACTATTTGATGCCCAATGGCAAATGGGTCAATCAAATGCGGGAGGTTTATGATAGGGGCGATGGCGCCGGTATCTTGCTCTATAACACCACCAAGAAAACAGTCATTTTGATTAGGCAATTCAGAATACCGACCTATTTAAACGACAACGAGGACGGTATGCTGACGGAGATAGCGGCGGGCATGTTGGACAAAGATAATCCCGAAGCTTGCGTAATTCGAGAAACTGAGGAAGAAACGGGCTATCGCCTGAAATCGGTTAAAAAAGTTTACGAAGGCTATTCCTCGCCAGGAGTAATGACTGAAAAGATGCATTTTTTTGTTGGAGAGTACTCGGACGATATGAAAGTGAGTGGAGGAGGAGGACTGGACAGTGAAGCGGAAGACATCGAAGTGATGGAAATCCCTTTTAAAAAAGCAGTAAATATGTTGCATAATGGCGAGATTGTGGACACGCGTACGATTGTGCTGTTGCAGTATGCTATTATTCATAAATTATTGGAATAGTCAATATTGTCATTCCGCACTTGATGCGTAATCCACAATATTATTGATAAAAAAATATAGATTCCTGCCTGCGCAGGAATGAGATAAATGGACAAACTAAAACAAGCAAACCTATACAGAAGTGAGTTGATTCCCGTAAGCGGGAAGCTGGTAGAGCGTTACAATAAATGCTTAGTAAAACTGGGCTTTACGAAAACTAAACTCAAAACTTTTCATATTGATGGTATCGGCTGGAGTCCGGAAGTGGCGGAAGAAAAAAAGGATATTAATTACCTCAATAATGGGGAAGCGAATCCACACGGTATTTTGATTTCGCCACGCCAAAAGGGAAGACCGGTGTACTTGCCATTTCACACATTCGATCGGGATATGATGAAATTCGTCTTCAAAATCCACGGCGAAAAAATAAAGGACATTACCCGAGATTGTGCTATTTGCCTGGATTTTGATCAAGGAATTGATGCCTTTTATGAACCATTGGATGTATTAAAATATAAGAATGTCACGATTCATTTTCACCTCATTGATAACCTCGATAAAGTAAAGGAAGAACAATTGGAACTGGTTGCCGAATTCAACAGGAGCAATAATTTTATCAGCGAAACCATGCACCAAAAACTTTTGGATTCTGCAAAAGCTCATGGCGACCTCCGGGACAGGGATTTGGATTTGCATGAACTACAATACACCACGGATTCTTTTTACACTCGCGCTTTTGGTGGGGTGTATTTGTTAAGGGATTTTATTGTGCCCATTGCCATTTTTGAAAATGAGGAATGGCATAGCGAAGCTATCAAAGATACGACCCATGACGTGCTAATTTATCATATAGAACAACCCGAACTGATTGAAAAACTCCAGAGTCATTCTATTATTGAATGCGATTTGGAAAAGGTTGTGAAAACGGAGCGTTTCCATAGAGTGAAAAAATTTGAGATGTTTTCGCATTTGAAAAAAACGCAACATCCGATGAAGGATATTTTAAATGACCCGATTCTTTTCAAAAGCTATTTGAACAAATTGGACATCAAATCCCGGAAAAAGATTATGAGCGTGGAGCGGTATCTTGAAAAATTGGAAGTGAGCAATGAATTTAAAATTGCCGATATGGTGGATGATAAATTGTATGTGGCATTGCACAAACCACATTCATCGCTGGAACCAAAGCATCAGGATTTGGTTTGGAAACTATTAATGAATGTTTCCCCAAAGGACGTGCTGTTTTGGTATTGGTACGACAAGCCTGATTTTTATGAGAAATTTAAAGATTGGGACGAGTCCTTTAAGGATTGGGTAATAGAGACGATTAGTAACAATATTTAAGTTTTTTAGACTAATTTTATAGAAACACTTTTACTATGGGCTTAGAACTTGTAATTTTTATCGCTGCTATATTATTTGGGATTTTGATCTACTGGAGGGAATCTCAAGGCAACAGATTATATCGCTTTTTTAATAAAATATTTAACAGCAAAGAGTTACAAATGAAACCCACGGAGCAAAAGGGCTTTGTGTTCAAGCAGGCCTTTTTGCCAAGATTGGTTTATATCTTTGGGTTTTACTTGTTAATAGGGCTTATTGTTCAGTTTTTATCACCTTTTCAAATTTTTAATAGCTATAATGGTATATCGGCGTTTTCATCAATTGCAGTAGGAACCCTAATAGGAACTTATGTTGCTAATTTTGTACTGAAATCAGGAAAAGTAATTGAGGAAAAAAGTGATGTGGTTGAAGATTTGGTACAGGATACTATCGAGAAGGGCAAGGATTTTATTGAGGATTTAAAAAAGGAAGGAGAAGAAAAGGTTGCTGAAGCACCAAAGGAGGAACCAAATACATATAAAAAGAGTGCTAGGGATCGATTGAAGGATAAAGGGTATTTAAAGTAAAAACTTGTCATCCCGAACTTATTTGGGGATCTCATAACTATGATTTAATTAATAAATATGATTCTGAAACAATCCCGATAGTTGTCGGGACAGAATGACAAATAGGAAATGATAAAAAACTATTGGAATAAAGGCGGAAAACAGAAGAGAATTACCATCATCTTTGGGCTCATTTTATTGATATTATTGTTCGTGCTTCGGGACGATTACCAACCAGCACTTTTGTTCGTTCGGAAGTTCATTTTTATTATTTTATTGAGCGTCATAGTACTATTTTTTGGTTTGCGAAAGTTTAGAAAGTCGGCCAGTACCGGAGGCAGATTGGGCATTCTTGGAATTTTGGCATTGTTTTTTGGAATTTTATATATCGTCGGATGGCATTTCAAAATGTACGATTATATGAAAACCTACAACGTATTCAATCATCTTAATAAAGTTGAAATACATGAATTGCCTCTGACCCAAAATGAACGTATTCAACCGTTGCGTAACATTTTCTCTATGGCTAATGAAAGTGTTGGAGAAACAAAAGACGTGTCATTACCGCATTTGGTAAGAATCGGAGACGAGAATAAATGGACCATGGCCATTCAACCCACTGAAAAATATGTGTGGCAAGGCATGACGGATAACACTGAAGAAGTATTTGCGGTTTCGAGTACAACACCTTTTCCAAGGTTTTCAAGTGAAAACCGAATTCCAGTGACCTTTTCAATTGGCGAGTCCTTAAAATTTAGTAGAAATACTTACAACGCCGTGGTACAACGGTTTAACTTTTTTCAGTTATTTACCATGGAACCCAGTGATACCTATTACATGAAAAATGATTCTGGAAAATGGGTGCAAGTTGTGAGTTTGATTAAATGGAAAGGCTTTTTATTTCCATACCCCACCTTTGGTGGCGTAATGGTAGTCGATAATGGCGAACATGATTTCAAGGATTATATCGAGCGTATTTTGATTGGAAAAGGCACTTATGTTAGTCCTGAAAACATGAAAAACCATGAGTATTTAACCCGACAAAATACCCTTGCAGAAAAAGTATCTCAACTACAGGCAGAATCTTTAAAGTTCCTAGGAGGCTTTAGTGATCCATTGCCATGGAATATGGAAACTGCAGTTAAAATCCCCGAAATGCCCAAGGACCAAAACCAGCAACCCTATGTTACGGATTTTGATTTTTCAAATACTGAAACGGGTGCTTATAGTGGTCTTTATCATTGGTTTGGCTTAGAACCAGTGGGCGAGGAGCGCACCAGTTTGAGTTTTAGCGTATTTGTTCCTGCGGATGGTACGGACAAATTATATTACTATAACCACGCGTCCAAAAAACAAGGTTATGCGGGTGTTTCTGCCATGCCATTAAAAGTTCAAGAATCTCGAAAGGAGTACGATTGGACGGCCAATACACCTGTGGAATTTAGGCCTTACATCAAAGATATCGCTGGTAAAAAGCGCATGTTTTTTATGGGTACGGTGTCCTCTATCAGCGATACTAATTCCAAGCAATTTGACGGTTCTGCTACTCCGGATTTGGTATTGATTGATAGTGAATATCGCGATGTAGTTTGGATTGATGTAAAGCATCCCAGCCAGTGGGATAAAACGGTTTATGACCAATTAAACGAAGCTTGGCGGGCCAGTGAGGGTATAGGTTACTATTTTGTTGAGGAAACCAAAACGATTGATATGGTGCAAAAAACCGTAGATTCCCTTAAAGTGATTCCTGCTGTTGATGAAAATACCGAAAAAATTGAAATCCTACAGCGCCAGATTGATTCTTTGAAATCTTTGAGCAATTAAATAATTAAGGCGCCTTATTGAGTAACATTTTCCCAAAAACATATACCTATATCATAAAGTAAATTATGTTTGGGTACATGGGTTTTGGGATGCAAAGTTATGTGCACAAAAGGAAGCCAAAGAAGCCTTTTGTAAAGCACGGTAGCGTTCCTTCATTTACTCCACTGACCGAAGACCGCAGAGAATTTAAGCTAAAATCCCATAAACCTGAAAACAGCATTGAGAGTGGTTTAATTAAGCTACTTTTTATTTTACTGATCGCATTTATTAGTGTGATATTTTGTTTGAGATTTAATCACTACCAAAAAAATCTTAATACAATGGTTGAGCATAGTAATAGAATAGAGAATACTAATGCTTTTAGTTTTTTAATGAATTCCGGTATAGACCGATTGGCTATCGGAAACACGGAAGGCGCTTTTTCGGAATTTTCATTGGCTCACCAAATTGATCGGAATAATGAAGAATTAAACCAACTTTTGATAGAGACATTAAGCGTTTTATGTTCTGAAAATAGAGATTACTGTGAAAAACTAGAGATCCATTTAGAAGAACTCAATTAAAACAACACTTCCATTTTGATATCACATCTTTTATAATGACAATCTGCTTCCACAGGAATTTCAACAAACCCATATTTTCGATAAATGTAAATAGCGTTTTCCAATTTTCTACTGGAGTACAGAATCAGATTGGGTAGCCCCATTTTTTTCGCAAATTCTAGGCAGTACACCATCAATTGTTGCCCTATGTTTTGGCCACGATGTTTTGGGGATACTGCCATTTTCGTCAATTCAAATGTGTTTTGTTTTGGCAATGGCATTAACGCAACTGTGCCAACTATTTCGCCATTCAATTTCGCAAAAAATATGTGCCCTCCTTTGTCTATAATGTGCTTATCTGGCTTGCTCAATACTTCCTCATCAAACGGTTCCACATAAAAAAAGGTGCGTAGCCATTCCTCGTTTAAATTGTAAAAGGCCTTTTTTTCTGCCTCCGTATTTTGAAATGTTGAAATTTGGAGGCTATGCTGTTGGTTACCTAGGCTTTCTATTACAGTTTTGCTGAAGGATTGTGCTTTAATTTTATTTTCAAAGCTGTTTAAATGAGCAATTAATGATGTAGACCTTTCCATGCTGAATTCTTTAATGACCGAATCGATGCTTTTCCAAATCGGTTGCAATTGTTTTAAAAGCTTTTTTCCTTTTGTTGAAAGGTGGATGATTTTTTTCCGTTTATCGGTATCGTGATTTTCAAAGTCAATCAATCCCTTCCTTGTCAGTTTGTTTATGGATTGAGTTATTGCTGGCTGGGTGAGGCTTAGCGCATTATAAATTTCAGTATTGGTAATACCGTCTTTCTGACTTATCAGTTTAAAGACAGGAAATAGGTATGGGTCAAAATCGATCTCAAAATGATCGTATATCAATTGGCCTTCCTTCATAAGGTACTCACTGATTCGTTTTAACCGTGATCCTAACCCCAATTCACCAAAACCTTGTAGCGCATCCATTTTACATATATATTTATATAAGTACTTATGTAAATATAAGTATTTTTACTTTATCCAACACTATTATCATTTAACAAAATTTTAATCGATGAATTTCAATATTTAAAGTATTGAAATTCAATCAATTAAATTTTAAACCTCCAATACTTCTAGCGTAAAGACATCTAAACTAAGTAGTTATGCGTATATGCTTGTGAAAGATTCAAACAAAAACATCTTTCAACCAATTAACAACAATCAGGACTTCAACAATGGTCCTGTTTAAAAACTAAAAACAATAATAATTATGGAAAACAGCAAAAGTAATACTGGGTTAAAGATAGCTTTAGGAGTAGCATTGGTTTTTTTCTTAGCTACCGGTTTTTATACAATGAATCTGTATAAGGAAAGCAACGAAACTAAAAAAGAATTAACGGAAGAAAAACAATTGGTAATGAACGATTTGAACGCCATGGCAAAGCAATATGATGAGGCCATTGGTGAAAATGAAATTGCCAATAAAAATTTAATTGATGCGCGTGATCGTATCCAAGGATTGATTGATTCCTTGAGAATCTCCGAAACAAATGTGAAAAGCCTGTGGCGCTACAAAACCAAGTACAGGGCACTTCAAAAGGAGATGGATGTATTGCTAGCTCAAAATGATTCTTTGAGAGTAGAGAATTCATATCTAGCTACTTCTTTGGATAGTACAAGAGTAAGATTGGAAGAGCGTACGATGTTCACTGACTCCCTATTGGTACAAAATACCGCCCTTGCCGAGGTTGTTGAAAATGCCTCAATTCTAAACACGGTGGATTTAAAAGGTTTTGGAGTTATTGAAAGAACTTCGGGTAAATTGATCCCAACCGAGCGTGCTGGCCGAGCAGATAAAATCAGAGTGTGCTTTACAGTTGCTAAAAACCCATTAGTACAGGCTGGAGACCAAGAGCTTTATGTTCAGGTAATCGATCCTAAAAACAATACTTTAGGAGCCAACGAACAAGTTGTTTTTGGAGAAAAAACTTTAAACTACAGTGTGGTAAGCAAGTTTAATTACGAAAACTCCAACTTAAATGTTTGTGAGTTTGTAGCCTCAAAAGGTGATGACAAATTTGAAAAAGGTCGTTATGTGGTGAACGTTTTCAATCAAAAGGACTTAGTTTCAACGTCTGAATTTACTTTGAAGTAATTACCCTATAAATTTCAATATAAGGCCCAAAAGTTATTGCTTTTGGGCTTTTTTTATGTTTCATTGGCAAATAATGACCAGTGATAGATTATTTTTCTTAATTCTGAAAACATCGCCTATCTTGCATGGACCAACCCAACCCTAACCCGTGCAAAAGCAGTTTAACTTTTTAAACTCTTTTGGTGACGTATCAAAAGAGACTTTCGCCAAACTTCAAAATATATCCAAGTTTAGGAAATTTGAAGCGGATATTCAAGTGGCCGAATTCGGAAAGGTACCCTCAAAAATTTATTTACTTACCTCTGGCGTAATGCGAGCCTATATTACCTCAGAGTCTGGAAAGGAACACAACAAAAGTTTTTTCTTTCCGATGAGTTTTGCTGGTTCGCTATCCGCACTAATTAAAAAAGTGCCTTCGGAGATTGTTTACGAAACCATCACAGCCTGTAAGGTTTATGAAATAGACTATTATAAATTACAGGCCTTGTGCGAACGGGATATTGAGGTGAATAATCTGTACAGTAGAATTCTGGAGCAGGTATTCATGAGGTACGAAAAACGCCAATTGGAGCTAATTTCTCTTGATGCCACTCAAAGATATCAAAAATTGAAAAAAGATATTCCAAATATTGATGTTTTAGTTCCTCAATATCATATCGCTTCTTACTTAAGCATCACAGCCGTCCAGTTGAGTAGAATAAGAAAAAAGTTGAAAGAATTATAATATTAACAATTGTTAATTTTTAAAAGATCGGTTAGTTATATCTTTGCCTGGATGTCTTCTTAGAAGTATGTGATTTAGGAGGATTAATAGCTAACCAACCAAAAAAAGCAGGTAATTAAATTACCTGCTTTTTATTTTTTATCTTATAATTTTGGTTACTTCATACTTCCAACCATATCCTCAGGTTTTACCCACTCATCATAATCTTCAGCCGTGACGTAACCGAGCTTAATGGCTTCTTCTCTCAGAGTAGTGCCATTTTTGTGCGCTGTATTGGCAATTTCAGCAGCTTTATAGTATCCAATTTTCGTATTTAGAGCTGTAACCAACATGAGTGAATTATTCAATAACTGTTTAATCACAGCATGATTTGGTTCAATACCAACTGCGCAGTTTACATCAAAACTTACGCACGCATCTCCAATAAGCTGAGCTGATTGTAGTACATTGGCTGCCATAACAGGCTTAAAAACATTCAACTCATAATGCCCTTGAGTTCCTCCCACAGTAACAGCTACATCGTTTCCAATAACCTGAGCACATACCATTGTTAATGCTTCGCATTGAGTGGGATTCACTTTTCCGGGCATGATAGAACTACCGGGTTCGTTGGCGGGAATAATGATTTCTCCAATACCTGAACGTGGGCCCGAAGCCATCATTCTGATATCGTTTGCAATTTTATTTAATGAAACGGCTAACTGTTTTAGCGCCCCATGTGTTTCAACTAAGGCATCGTGCGCAGCAAGTGCTTCAAATTTGTTAGGAGCTGTTACAAATGGCAACCCAGTGAATTCGGCAATATATTCAGCCACGCGTTTACTGTAGCCCTTTGGTGTGTTTAACCCTGTTCCTACGGCCGTACCCCCTAAGGCTAATTCGCTTAAGTGCCCCAAAGTATTTTCTAATGCCTTAATGCCGTGATCCAATTGAGCAACGTATCCAGATATTTCCTGTCCCAAAGTTAGGGGCGTGGCATCCATTAAATGAGTTCTACCGATTTTCACAACGTCCTTAAAGGCTTCCGATTTTTTGTTCAACGTATTTCTAAGTTGATTTACCCCGGGAATTGTAGTTTCAACTACCTTTTTATAGGCGGCAATGTGCATGCCAGTAGGGAAGGTGTCGTTTGAGGATTGAGATTTGTTAACATCATCATTAGGCTGAATGGTTTTTTCACCTTCACCAATTACCTTTCCAGCTAATTGATGGGCCCTATTGGCAATCACCTCGTTAACGTTCATGTTGCTTTGAGTTCCGGAACCCGTTTGCCATATCACCAAAGGAAATTGGTCATCATGCTTGCCGTCTAAAATTTCATCACAAACCTTTGCGATCAAATCCCTTTTTTCAATTGGCAATACGCCCAATTCGCAATTTGTATATGCCGCCGCTTTTTTTAAGTAGGCAAAACCGTAAACAACTTCCAGAGGCATGGAAGCCGGTGGGCCAATTTTAAAATTGTTTCTGGAACGTTCCGTTTGTGCTCCCCATAATTTATCGGCAGGCACTTTTACCTCGCCCATGGTGTCTTTTTCTATTCTGAAACTCATTATTTTGGATATTAAAAGTAAGCCACAAAGTTAGTTTTTTTGTACGGTTTTATCGTATGATAATTGTTAGTTTTTAGGGCTCTTTTAACATTAAAATAACGAATTTAATTGCTTCAAAACAGTAAAATCCATTAAATTAGTTGGATTAAAATTTTTTAAAAATAACTAAACAAAAATATCATGGCAACAATTAGATTAGGTGACGAAGCACCAAACTTTACAGCAAATTCCACCGAAGGACAAATCAATTTTCATGAATGGCTAGGGGGTAGTTGGGGTATTTTATTTTCGCACCCGGCAGATTATACACCAGTGTGCACCACGGAATTAGGTACGGTAGCGAAATATAAAGACGAGTTTGCGAAGCGAAACGTAAAAGTAGTCGCTTTGAGCGTCGATGGAATTGAAGACCACAAAGGTTGGATTAAGGATATTAACGAAACGCAAAACACTTCTGTCAATTTTCCAATTATTGCAGATGAAGACAGAAAAGTGTCTCAACTTTATGATATGATTCACCCGAATGCGGATAGTAAGCATACGGTGCGGTCGGTATTCGTAATTGGCGCTGATAAAAAGGTGAAGCTTACAATTACCTACCCAGCGTCTACGGGACGAAATTTTGAAGAACTACTTCGAGTTATCGATTCATTGCAATTAACTGCCTATCATAAAGTGGCAACGCCTGCAAATTGGAAGCATGGCGAGGATGTCGTTGTGGTGCCAGCGGTGGCCACAGAGGATATCCCAAGTCTTTTCCCTAAAGGGCATAAGGAAGTAAAGCCTTATTTGCGGATGACACCACAGCCGAATTTAGACTAGTTGAAAAGCTTGTTAATAAATTTAATTTTGATATTGTATAAGAATAACCTTTGCATTATCTTTGCCTAAAGATTTTTTTAAAGGCATTAACAATTATGTTCGAATTTGACCAATATTTAGGATTTTTAGCGTTTTTAACCATTTTGACCATTGGATTTTGGCTAATGATTTTTTTATTGACTTTCGTAATTCCTTACTGGATCGGTGGTTCTTTAATTGAGCGTTTGAAAGAAAGAAGAGAGGAAAAGAAAGCGCAACGTTTATAAAGTTAGAAACTTTTTCATTAAAAATATAAAAAAGGAAACCATTATGGTTTCCTTTTTTTGTACCTCGATACTTACAAAAACAACCTGATATTCAGTGGATTTCAGCTTCTCGTCGAAATTATTTATCTAATCCACAGGTTAACGATATCTTGGCAAAAAAGATTGTATGCTCCTAAGTATTCTAATTCCAATGTACAATACTGAAAAGTATATTGGTAACTGCCTGGAAAGTTTAATCCAACAAGATGTCGACCCCAAGGACTATGAAATCATCGTTATCGACGATGGTTCTACAGATAATAGTGCTTCAGTAGTTCAATCTTATATCAAGAAAACTGAGAACATAAAACTTCACAGGCAAAGTAATGCCGGTATTACGGTAACTAGTAACAGGCTTCTAGAGTTGGCAACGGGTAAGTATATTTACAAAATTGATAGTGATGACTACGTGGCCCATCACACTTTTGGAACGCTTTTAAGAATAATGGAAGAAAGAAACCTGGAGGTATTGGGTTTTGATTCCTGTGAAACCGAGCAATTGGATCTTTATCAATTTGGTGATGAAATTGATGTGGAAAACATTGAAGTACAGACAGGTGTTGAATATTGGGCGCAAGCTAAAAACCCACGCTCAGGTGCTAATTGGTATATTGTAAACCGAGAATTTTTGGTAAAGAATAATAGAACGTTTGAACTAGAAGACAACCCAATGTGTGATACTCCATTTACGTTTCAATTGTTTGCCTTGGTAGAAAGATTTACAAATCTGCCCAATGTAATTCACAGGTATGTGCAGGTGCCTTCTTCAGGATCAAATAACAGGAACGTAAATCATTTGAAAAGAAGGATATTTAAGCGCAAGGCACTTGTTTATAAATTACGTGATATTTCCGATGAGCTTGAGGAAAAAAGGCGACCAAGATTTTCGGGAATGATCGAAAGTTTAAAATTTTGGAGTGATGTAAATGTTTATTTTCTATTTCAGAAGTTCCTTTACGTCAATATTTCCATACCAAAGATAAATCTTATACTAAAAGAACTAGAAGATGTGGATGCCTATCCTATGGAGAATTTTACTGGCGACAAGTGCTTTTCTAAAAGGCATGAGCTTACTACCAAGTTTTTTAACAACAAATCTCTCTTTTTCTTGATGCTCTATCCGCTAAGATTATTAGTGAGATTAAAAATTGTTGAACTAAATTTCAGGTAGATTTATTTTAAATAATATCTAAAATACGCTCAGGAGGCCTACCTACAACAGCTTTTTTACCGTTAATAATAATAGGACGCTCGATCAATTTCGGATACTGAACCATAGCCTCAATAATTTGATTGTCCGAAAGTTCCTTTCCTTTAAATTCAGATTTCCAAATTGCCTCGTTTTTTCTGACCAGTTCAATAGGTTTTATGCCCAGAAGGGCTATAATATCTTTTAATTCAACTTCAGAGGGAACATCCTCAAGGTATTTCACTATTTCAAATTCCTTCCCTGATTTTTCTATAATTTCCAGACCGTTTCTTGATTTACTGCAACGATTATTGTGGTATATTTTTATCATGATAATTGAATGTTATACTTCTCTAGTTCTGAAATGAGTTGTGCAGGGTTTTTAAAATGAATGCCCTTAATACCGAGTGCATTGGCGGCTTCAATATTGAGGATATTGTCATCAATAAAAACCGTTTTTTCAGGAATTAGGTCAAATCTTTGTATCGCGATCTGATAAATTTCCTTAAAGGGTTTCCGTGTTTTTTCTTCTCCAGAGACTACGATGCCCTCAAACCAACTTAAAAATTCATATCGCTTTTTGGCAATTGGGAACGTTTCACTGCTCCAATTGGTCAGTGCAACAACTTTATAGTCTTTATTGTCAACCAATGAATTAAGAATGGAAACGCATCCTCCAATCGGACCACCTAGCATCTTTTCCCATTCACCATAGTACATTCTAATATACTTTTCGTGCTCTGGAAACTTTTCAACAAGGTCTGTAGTAGCTTTTTCCAACGGATAACCAGCATCTTGGTTCTCGTTCCAGGCCATGGTGCAGATGTTGTTTAAAAACCATTGCATTTTTGTTGTGTCCCCTTCAAAAGCATCGAGGAACACGTATTCGGGATTCCAGTCGATCAATACCCCGCCCAAATCGAAAATTACAGTATTTATGTTTCTCATAGTTGGGAAGTATCTTCTTCTTTTTGTCCCATCATCATTAAATATGCTTTTAAAAAGGCATCAATATCTCCGTTCATAACGGCATCCACATTTCCAGTTTCGTGATTGGTTCTCACGTCTTTCACCAATTTATAAGGGTGCATTACATAGTTTCGGATTTGACTGCCCCATTCAATTTTCATCTTACTGGCTTCAATGTCATCGCGTTGCGACAATTGTTTTTGAAGTTCAATTTCATACAGTTGCGATTTTAGCATTTGCATGGCCCTTGTTCTGTTATCGTGTTGTGATCGTGTTTCAGAACACGAAATTTGAATGCCCGTTGGTTTGTGGGTCAACTGCACTTTGGTTTCGACTTTATTGACATTTTGCCCACCAGCCCCGCTTGAACGTGCAGTGGTTATTTCAATATCGGCAGGATTGATTTCTATTTCGATAGTGTCATCCACAAGGGGATAGACATACACCGAAGCAAAACTGGTATGGCGTTTCGCGTTACTGTCAAAAGGGGAGATACGCACTAGGCGATGCACGCCATTTTCGCCTTTTAACCAACCGAAAGCAAAATCGCCCTCAATCTCCAAAGTCACTGTTTTTATACCGGCCACATCGCCTTCCTGAAAGTTGAGTTCCTTCATTTTAAAGCTGTTCTTTTCGGCATACATCAAATACATACGCATCAGCATACTGGCCCAGTCGCAACTTTCGGTACCACCGGCACCGGCCGTAATTTGGAGTACTGCACTTAAGCTATCGCCTTCTTCCGAAAGCATGTTGCGGAATTCTATATCCTCCAAAAGATTGGATGCTTTGCTATAACGATTTTCAACGTCCTCTTGGGTAGATTCCCCTTCTTTGAAGAACTCATAAATGACTTCAAGATCTTCGATTAAAGTTTTGACATCTTTATAATCCTGAACCCATTTTTTCTTTACCCTTAGGGATTTCATTACAGCTTCCGCTGATTTTGGGTCGTTCCAGAAATTAGGATCGAAGGTTTGCTCTTCTTCGTTTTGTATTTCAATCAGTTTGGCATCTATGTCAAAGATAGTGCCTTAGTTTGTCAAGGCGGGTATTTAGATCTTTGATTTGATCGGATGTTATCATTATAAAATTTTTGTCAAATTTAAAACTAAAATTGCTTGGCTACAACAAAAAAAGCTTGGACTATTTTGCCTTAGCTTTTTAATGCAGAAATTGAGAGTTCTTCTTGAATTTAAAGGTTCTTCTTGTTGCACGAGAAGATAATAAATGTAACACTAATAACGATTAATACTTTTGTTTTCTTAATTGAGATTGATCATGGTTATAAAAGTAAAATATTGGTGTAGCTCCAACCTTCAAAGAATAGTTTTCAATCTGTAAGTTAAAATGATAAATTGTTCTATATCAATACCGTTTATATGACTTATCCGAACAGAATTTCTATTTATCGATAATATCTTCTGTCAAACGAAAAACTTTAGATTTGCTTTAAATTTCCTTGCCAAGGATTGCTTACTTACAAAAATTAGGTGTAATTTTGAACAACCAATAAATGCCATATCCTAAGTAATTTAGGCATCAAATCCCAGCTTAGAGTTAAATTCTTCGTATTATGAAACTAAGTGTTTTAATTCCAATGTACAACGCTGAAAAGTACATAGGGAACTGCCTAGGCACCTTGATTCATCAGGACATTGACACTGATGACTATGAGATAATAGTTTTAGATGATGGTTCTTCAGACAAAGGCGCTGATGTTGTTAGGTCGCTTTCCAGAAATTCGTCTAACATTGTATTGCACCACCAGGAAAATGCTGGTTTTACAGCTACTCGAAACAGGTTAATGAAACTGGCCAAAGGCGACTACATTTATAAGATAGATAGTGACGACTACCTTACCCATAATTCATTGGGAACACTTTTGGAAATTGCAATACAAAATGACCTTGACGTTTTAGGTTTTGAATCTTTTGATACCGAAAAAATGGATATGTATCGTCCAAGGTGGGAAAAGGAAATTCCTGAAATCGAAATTTGTTCTGGACCTGAATATTGGGCCAAGGCTAACAACCCAAGGCTAGGTGTAAATTGGTATTTGCTAAAACGTAGCTTTATTGATAAAAATAACGTCACCTTTGAAATGGGGAGCAATCCCTTTTCGGATACGCCTTTTACACTACGTGTATTTACGGCGGCCAAGAAATTTGCTTTTGTACCCATGGACGTGCACCGTTATTTACAAGTACCAACTTCCGCTATGAACAATAGCAGTTCTAGTCATTTGAGAAAGATGGTTGAGTACCATAAGGGGTTAGTACATCAGTTACAAAACATGTCGTCAGAATTGTCAATGAAGAATGATCCCATTTATGACGGAATCATTGATAGCATGAAGTTTTGGAGTGATATTAATGTATACTTTATGCTAAAAAAATATCTGAGGTTGAATGTTCCAATTACTCGAATTGACAGTACTTTAAAAGACTTAAAATCTATAAAAGCCTACCCAATGACATCTTTTAAAGGGGAAAAATCTTTTTCAAAGAGCCATAAATTGGTTACTTATCTATTCAATCATAAGTATTTGTACTACCTTGCTTTGTATCCACTGCGATTTGTATTGAACCGCAACTTAATTAGGTTTCAAAATTAAGCGTTTTTGCTCTTTTGAGTTTAATTTCATATTGTGTGTAATTTACATATTAACGCCTTGTAGTATTATCGAATCGTTATATATGATTGTTTCTTGCATGTTTAGAGTGTTTATGTAATACTTTATTTTTTAACTCTTATTTTTACGGCTAGAAAAAAAAAGTCTATGAAACTTAGTATTTTAATCCCTATGTATAATTCTGAAGAGCTTATTGGGAATTGTTTGGATAGCTTGCTTATACAAAACCTTCCCAAGGAAGACTATGAAATTATTATCATAGACGATGAGTCTTCGGACAAAAGCGTAGAAATAGTTCAAGATTACGCTAAAAAGTATACTAACATATCCCTAGTACTTCAAAAAAATGCTGGAACCTTTACTACAAGGAATAGGCTTTTGAAATTAGCCAAAGGCGACTATATTTATAACCTTGATGCGGATGATTACATTGTACACCATTGTTTGGGCGATCTTCTGGCTATAGCCGAAAATAATGATCTGGACATTATAGGGTTCAAATCTAATGATACTGTAGAACTAGATGAATTCGAGTTGACGGAGACGATTGACCCTAAAAGTTCAACCGTTACCACTGGTACAGAATTTCTGGAAGCCAATCCTCACTATACATTTGCGATTTGGTGGTACTTTGTTAAGCGAGATCTTTTGGAAGAAAAGGGTACTTTTTTTAATGATAATCAGTACAGTGCAGATGTCATGTTCACTACAACCTTATTTTTAGGGGCAAAAAAAATGACTGTATTACCGAATGAGATTCATCGTTATGTTTTAACGCCTGACTCTCTGATGAGGAGCGATGATTATGAAATTATTTCAAAAAGAGTCAATAACTTCCATGCCGCTGCTTTAAGCATGAATGGCTTGATTAAATGCCTAAATGCAGAATCTGCCGAAAAAAATGACGGTGTGATTAGGAATTTAAAGTTTAGAAGGGATGTGCTCAGCTTTTTCAATATTACAGATATGATTGCAAAGCATTTCCCCATAAAGGATATTAAAGCAAAGATAGAAGACTTAAAGCGTGAAGATGCTTTCCCTCTGTCTTATTTTATAGGCGAAACGTACAATTCGCCTAAGTATCGTGTCCTGACTTTTGTTATTAATAATAAAAAACTGTTATATCTTATTTTGTCAGTAAAAAGTATATTCTTTAAAACTAGATAATGGAAGTTTATTTGCGCTTCATTTTGTAAACTTATTCAGCATTAAATAAAGAAGAGGCTACCAAATCTGGTAGCCTCTTTTTAATTATCACTTTTGTGAATTGTAGCTATGGCATTTCTACCACCAGCACCAGTATTTCTTTTTGGGTGGTTCGTACTCGCAAAGTTCTCCACCTTGCGTGCTAGTACCGCTTACAACTTTGAATACACCTCTTTTGTAGCCAGGGCCAATTTTTGTCCAACAGTTTGTGTTGATTTTGGTGTAATAACAATTGTTAATATAGAAGTAAACATACTTGCCAAATGAACCATCATGATTGGCACCTTCAATCATAAACTCTTCTCCTGGTTTAAGATATCCATCAAAGATTTTGGCTCCTCTGCAAGAATTGTTCAACTTTTGGAAAACCTTCACACGTTTCTTCTTGCACCAGTTGAATTTCAAGGTCAATTTATCAACATCACCTTTACAAGGCTTGCATTCTTCAACAGTTTCGCAGTCCAATCTGAAGTTAAAGTCTATTAACCATAAGCGCTCGCAAGTCACTTTATCGATTAACCATCCCCATCCGGCCAATCCGTGCGCACCAACATGTGAGTCATAGTTTGCACCACCTGGACCAATATGAACACCGTAGTTCGGCGTATTGTCATCGTTAGGGTCAGGTCTTTGCTCTACACCAAATGTACCTTCTTGCACACAATCACCACCTTCGGCTATAATTGTACTTTTCTTATGATCTATAACATAGAAGTGCATATCTTCAGAATTTGAAGCATCTCCTGCAGTACCTTCTTTTTTATGGCCACCGCCATCTGCAGACCATTCAGCCCATGACTTCTTGTTCTTAAGCCAAACATTTACTGTAACAACACATGTGCCATAAACAGTAGTTCCTTTAATATTTGCAGTACCATTATCGTACTCATAAAATCTAAGTTTGTGGTCGTCTTTGGTAGAAAAATAGGTAGATGGGTCAAAGTAGTCAGAACCGTCGGCTGTCTTGGACCACCAAAAGTTGGCTGTTGGCTCCTGAGCACCCCATGGGTCTCTATCTGCATCAATTACTTTACATTCTCTTAGCAACTTGGCAGTACCGCTTTTAGATGAGTTGCTAGACATGCCAACGCTAAAAGTAGTACCCATGTTTTCGCTTCGATTGAAGTTTTCACTCTCTTCATCAATGATAAGAGTTAAGTCTTCCTCACCGTCTGGTGTTAAACCATCCTCGTCAGTAATCATTTCCACCTCTTCCGTGGCTGCCGCAGCTTGTTCTTGTTCTTGCTCTTCTACGCTTTCACTTTTACACGCGAAGACTAAAAAAGTTACACAAAGTAACAATAATAGATTTTTTTTCATAATTAAGTATGTGTTTGATTTGATTAATAGTAAACTCGTCCAAAATTATGAAATCAATAATTTGTCCTACTAATTTTTTGTTAAAACCAATATATTTTCGATTAATAGATAAACGTCAACTTTTTCAGGTTCAATAGATTAAATGCCGTTTTGTCGGACAAATAGTGTCTTTCCGCAGGCAACGGGAGGTGGTTTTTGGACGAGGTTCGACGTGGGAATTCTTAACAACAAGATTGTGTAAAAACCGTAAATATTTGTATTTCAGGTATTTGGGTTGATTTCTTCTTTCCTTAAAAGGTTTTACAAAATGAATAATTGGCCTAGTTTAGATCTGACATCATTTTCATAAAAAAACCAATAAAATGTCATGGGTTTGACCCGTCCATAAGATAGCCGGAAAACCAAATGGTTCAATCAAGCGGATAGCAGGGCTTCTCGGTATGCACATTAATTTTTTCGGGAACGTTTATTGTGCTATATTCCAAAAGTTTTTCAGTCACCAATTCGGCAAAACAGTTTTTTATGAAATCAAAAATGAACAGAGGGAAATAATCAGTTTTAAAAAGACAATGATTTTCTTCATAGATAAGAAATTATATACTGTTTAATGACTGATAATTTTAAGTCAAAATATAAAGAATTGCATAACAAATGATTATAGACTTAAGAAGCGATACGGTTACAAAACCATCCAAAGCCATGCTTGAAGCAATGTGGCAAGCAAGGGTAGGAGATGATGTCTTTAGGGAAGATCCTACAGTAAATTTTTTGGAAGAAAGAATTGCAAAGATGTTTGGAAAAGACAAAGCACTGTTTTTTCCTAGCGGCACTATGGCCAACCAAACAGCCATTAAACTAAATACCAATCCAGGTGATCAAATAATTTGTGATAAATATGCGCATATCTTTAACTATGAATCAGGGGGCGCTTCCTTTAATAGTGGCGTGTCCTGTAAGCTAATCGATGGAGAAAAGGGGAGGTTCACCGCTAAGCAGGTTGAAGAAGCTATAAACCCTGACGCATATTATTACAGTAAAACGAGCTTAGTAGAGATTGAAAACACAACAAATAAAGGAGGAGGAGCCTGCTGGGATTTCCATGAAATTTTGAAAATCAGAAAGGTTTGTGATAACCATCAACTAGGATTGCATTTGGATGGCGCACGTTTGTGGAATGCCCTCATCGCAAAAAATGAAACAACGGAGCCTTACGGCAAAGTATTCGATACTATTTCCCTGTGCTTTAGTAAGGGTCTTGGGTGCCCCGTTGGTTCTATTTTAGTTGGTGACGAGGTAATAATGAGAGATGCCATTAGAATTCGAAAGATATTTGGAGGAAATATGAGGCAAGCGGGTTATTTAGCCGGAGCGGCTCTTTATGCTTTAGACCATAATTTTCAACGATTGGTGGAAGACCATCAAAAAGCCAAAGAAATTGGGGAAGTTCTGTCAAAACAATCAGCAGTAAAATCTGTTTACCCAGTTGAAACCAATATTGTGATTTTTGAACTAAATGATGATGTGGGAGACAAAAAATTTGTTGAAAAACTAAAAGAAAAGAATATTTTAGTTATTGAAATGGGAGATGGAAAGTTAAGAATAGTTACGCATTTGGACTATACTGGCCCCATGCATAAAAAGCTCCTAAACGAGTTTAAAAATTTGTGAGCAATGCCTTATTTAAACAAATCCATTCCAGGAATATTGGGCATACCTTCCTTAGCAACGGCCGCCAATTCAGTTTCATTAACTTTTGTGGCTTTTTCAATCGCTTTGTTCAAAGTCAAAATTAGATAGTCCTCTAACTGCTCTTTGTCTTCAAGCAATTCATTGTCAATTTCGATAGATTTTATGCTTCTGTTAGCCGTTAAAGTAACTTTCAATTTTCCGTCATTACTGCTTTCGTCCACCAAAACGGTATCCAAACGTTTCTTTGCTTCCTCAACTTTTTTTTGGGTTTCCTTTAGTTTACCCATCATATTCATCATATCTCCAAACATGCGTAAATTCGTTTTATGTTTCGCTTTGCAAAACTATTAAAATTAGGAACAACTATTAGCAATAAAACACTAAAGTGAAAAAATGCCTCGTTATTTTAATCTTAACCACTATTTTAGCCCATTCTTGCAAAGAAAAAACTGAAATGGCAGAAACAGCTACAAAAATCAAGGCTCCAAAGGCGAAGAAAATACCTAAGGAATTAAGTATTCACGGGGATATTCGAATTGATAATTATTATTGGCTAAACGATAGGGAAAACAACGATGTTATCAATTATTTAAAGGCAGAGAACGCCTACACAAAATCCAAAATGCTTCATACTGAGGTTTTTCAAAAGCAATTGTTTGAGGAAATGAAGGGGAGGATAAAGGAAAATGACAGCTCGGTGCCTTATAAGCTTAACGGTTATTGGTACCAAACGCGTTTTGAGGAGAACAAAGGTTATCCTATTTATGCAAGAAAAAAAGAAACTTTAGAGGCTCCAGAAGACATCCTATTCGATTGCAATGAAATGGCAAAGGAATTTGCGTTTTTCAAGCTTGGAGGCATTTCAATCAGCAATGATAACAGTTTAGCTGCATATTCAACTGATACTTTAAGCAGAAGACAATATCGTATTCAAATTAAGAATCTTAAAAATGGTTCGGTGCTTCCGGATATTATTGAGAACACTACAGGGAGTATTGCTTGGGCCAATGACAACAAAACTTTTTTTTACGCGAAGAAGGATGCAGAGACCTTAAGGTCTTTCAAAATTTTTAGGCACGTTTTGGGTACGGACACAAAGGACGATGTGGAGGTTTTTCATGAAAAGGACGAAACTTTCAACACATTTGTTTACAAATCCAAATCCAAAAAGTATATCATAATTGGTTCCTCCAGTACCTTAAGTACGGAATATAGAATTTTAGATGCCAATAACCCTGATGGGGGATTCAGAATATTTCAGGAACGAACAAAGGATTTGGAGTATTCCATTGCCCATTATGAGGATAGTTTTTACATCATTACAAATGCTGATGGCGCCACCAATTTCAAGGTTTGTAAAGCCTCTGAAAATGTCACACATAAATCCAATTGGGAAGATTTGATACCCCATCGGGAAGCGGTTTTAGTGGAGGACATAGAGATTTTCAAGGATTATTTGGTAGTGGATGAGCGTGAAAATGGATTGAATAATATCAGGATTATGAGTTGGGATGGCAAAGAGGACTATTATTTGCCCTTTGAAAGCGAAACATATAACGCATACATTGGCAACAATCCTGATTTTGAGAGCGGTACGTTGCGCTATAGTTATAATTCATTAACCACTCCAAGCTCGATTATTGATTACGATTTTAAAACCCGAAAGAGTGTTGTAAAAAAGGAGCAGGAAGTACTCGGAGGAAAGTTTAATAAGGAGAATTACGAATCCAAGCGCATTTGGGCTACGGCCAGAGATGGAGTAAAAGTCCCAATTTCGTTGGTGTATAGAAAGGGTATTAAATTGAATGGAAAGAACCCATTGTTGCAGTACGCATATGGTTCCTATGGGCATACTATCGACCCGTCTTTTTCCAGTATTCGCCTAAGCCTTTTGGACAGAGGTTTCGTTTACGCCATTGCTCATGTTCGCGGTGGCGAATATCTCGGCAGAAACTGGTATGAAACGGGTAAACTACTGTCC
The DNA here is from genome assembly GCF_014270105.1 of Hyunsoonleella aquatilis. Classification (GTDB taxonomy): domain Bacteria; phylum Bacteroidota; class Bacteroidia; order Flavobacteriales; family Flavobacteriaceae; genus Jejuia; species Jejuia aquatilis. The sequence goes on along the minus strand of NZ_JACNMF010000003.1, from coordinate 640,411 downwards.
AAAAAAAATACCTTTACAGATTTTATAGACTGCTCAAAGCATTTGATATCAGAAGGCTATACTTCGGAAAAGCAACTCTATGCCTATGGGGGGTCGGCTGGGGGTATGCTTATGGGAGCAATTATCAACATGACTGCGAAATTGTATCACGGGGTAATTTCTGCGGTCCCATTTGTAGACGTTGTTACTACAATGTTGGACGATAGCATCCCATTAACAACGGGGGAATACGACGAATGGGGAAACCCCAATGAGCCCGAGTATTATGAATATATGAAATCCTATTCCCCTTATGATAATGTGGAAGCAAAAGGATATCCCAATATGCTTGTAACCACAGGCCTGCACGACTCACAGGTTCAGTACTGGGAGCCAGCCAAGTGGGTGGCTAAACTCCGCGAGTTGAAGACGGATTCCAACCTTCTGTTGTTGCACACGGATATGGACTCAGGGCATGGGGGCGCATCAGGAAGATTTGAGAGTTTAAAGGAGGTAGCACGTGAATATGCCTTTTTATTAGATTTAGAAAAAAGATAATGCCTTATAAAAAAAATTGCGTACTTTTGCCAAGTTTTATGGGACTTAATTTTTTGATTAAATTTAAGTAGCTTATAAATTACATTTATGAAACATCGAAGAAAGGTTTTTGAAAATGTATTAGATTTGGTAGGCAATACCCCGCTTATTAAGCTTAATAGAATCACTTCAAAACTAAAAGGGAATTTCTACGCCAAGGTAGAATCCTATAATCCAGGTCAATCTTCCAAAGACAGGATAGCACTCTATATCATTGAACAGGCCGAGAAGCAAGGCATTTTAAAACCTGGCGACACCATTATTGAAACTACGTCTGGCAATACAGGTTTTAGCTTGGCTATGGTAAGTATCATAAAAGGCTATGAATGTATTTTGGCGGTAAGCTCTAAATCCTCGGCAGATAAGATTGATATGTTGAAAACTATGGGAGCTAAGGTATATGTTTGTCCAGCCCATGTTAGTGCTGACGACCCACGTTCTTACTATGAAGTTGCAAAGCGACTACATCAGGAAATAAAGGGTTCGGTGTACATTAACCAATATTTCAATCAATTGAATATTGATGCGCATTACCATTCGACCGGCCCCGAAATTTGGGAGCAAACGGAAGGAAAATTAACCCATTTGGTGGCTTGTAGCGGTACTGGAGGAACGATTTCGGGTACTGCAAAATATTTGAAAGAAAAGAACCCAGATATAAAAGTTATTGGAGTTGATGCTTTTGGTTCCGTGATTAAAAAATACCACGAAACTAGAGAGTTTGATGAAAAGGAGATATACCCGTATCGTATTGAAGGATTGGGTAAAAACCTCATTCCATCGGCAACAGATTTTGATCTGATAGATGAATTCGTTAAAGTTAATGATGAAGACAGTGCACACACAGCGCGGGAAATTGCAAGGACCGAAGGCATGTTTGTAGGCTATACTTCTGGCGCAGTAACACAGGCTATCAAACAATTGGGGGAGGAAAAAAGGTTTAAAAAAGGAGATTATATAGTTGTTATCTTCCCGGATCACGGTTCCCGATACATGAGTAAAGTATATTGTGATAAATGGATGAGTGACCAAGGCTTTTTCGATAGCATTAATGAAGAAGCTTCGCAGAAGATACAATACATAAAATAAGAATATTGAATAAGTTCTTAGAAGCGGTTTTTTGTAAAACATACAAAAAACCGCTTCTTTTTTTATTTTGTCAATAATTGAATCGCAAATATTATGGTGAAATCAGATAAATATTTAATTTTGCACCAACTAACTAAGAATTAAATTCCATACCTAAAATCAGTGGTCCCATATCGTTTGGAGTACAAATTGGTGACACTGTAACGCCTTTTTGGTTTTTTTTGGTATTCATTAATTGGATTAGATGAAAGATTTATTTGATAAGATTTACAAGGATAAAGGGCCATTGGGCAAATGGGCCTCTCAAGCCGAAGGTTATTTTGTGTTTCCAAAATTGGAAGGAGAGATTTCAAATAGAATGAAATTTCAGGGGAAAGAAGTAATTACATGGAGTATTAATGACTATTTGGGGCTTGCCAACCATCCCGAGGTAAGAAAGGTTGATGCCGCCGCCGCTGCACAATACGGTTCGGCTTACCCAATGGGCGCCCGTATGATGTCCGGTCATACGGATTTACACGAAAAACTTCAAGACGAACTTGCTGCCTTTGTGAATAAGGAAGCCGCTTATCTTTTAAATTTTGGATATCAGGGCATGGTGTCCACCATTGATGCTTTGGTAGCCAAGGATGATATTATCGTTTATGATGTCGATGCGCACGCTTGTATTATTGACGGCGTACGTTTGCATATGGGAAAACGGTTCACCTATAAGCATAACGACGTGGATAGCCTGGAGAAAAACTTGGAACGTGCCACCAAACTAGCAGAACAAACAGGAGGAGGTATTTTGGTGATTTCTGAAGGTGTGTTCGGTATGAGAGGAGAGCAAGGCCGTTTGAAGGAAATCGTTGAACTTAAGAAAAAATTTAAGTTTAGATTTTTTGTTGATGATGCCCACGGATTTGGCACTTTAGGTAAAACTGGTGCTGGAGCGGGCGAGGAGCAAGGTGTACAGGATGGTATTGATGTGTATTTTGCAACTTTCGCAAAATCAATGGCAAGTACTGGCGCATTTATTGCTGGTGACCAAGAAATTATCGACTACCTTAAATACAACTTGCGCTCTCAGATGTTTGCCAAATCATTGCAAATGCAATTGGTTGTTGGGGCATTAAAACGTTTAGAGATGTTAAAAACCATGCCAGAGCTAAAACAAAACTTATGGAAAATTGTGGACGCGCTGCAATCCGGTTTAAAGGAAAGAGGCTTTGATATTGGTACTACGCAAAGTTGTGTCACCCCTGTCTACTTGAAAGGAAGTATTCCTGAAGCTATGGCGTTGGTGAAGGATTTACGTGAAAATTACGGTATATTCTGTTCTATCGTGGTGTATCCGGTGATTCCTAAAGGATTGATTCTTTTGAGAATGATTCCAACAGCTACTCATACTTTGGAAGATGTTAAAGAAACCTTGGATGCATTTGATGCTATAAGGGATAGACTTAGAAATGGAACATACAAGCGCCTTTCAGCGGCCGTAATTGCGGCTATGGGAGACTAGCTTATAAAAAAGAGGAATTATAAAGAGTCCGGTTTGTAATAAATCGGACTTTTTTATTTCAATTCTTTTCTATAGGTTTTTCTTTTTCTAAAAATCTCCGGGTTAAAGTGTTTCCATATTTGACGGATGGCAATATTGTCAGCCAATTCTGGAGTCCTGTAGCAGGTCTTTACCCCTTTTGCGGTTAATGTGTTATAATACTCGTTAAATATAAGTGCATGCACTCCCTTGTTTTGGTAGTCTGGATGAATGCCAATCAAATAAAAAATGGCCTCCTTGCTGTTTTTCTTTGCCCTTAAGATATGCATAAATCCAAACGGGAACAGCTTTCCTTTAGCTTTTTGTAGCGCTTTTGCAAAGGATGGCATCACTACAGCAAATGCGATAGGCTTATCGTCTTTGTCCAAAATAAACTTAATGTACTCAGGATTTACAAAACTTATGAATTTCTTTTTAAAATAATCCTTTTGAATATCCGTGATTTCAACAAAAGAAGATAAACTGGCGTAGGTTTCGTTAAAAAGGTCAAACATTCCATCCACATAAGGCATAACCTCGTGGGTTTTGGTAAAATTCAAGGGTTTTAATTGATATCGTTTTTTTATCAGTTCGTTCGCCTTTAAAAAGGTTTCTGGCTTTACGTTGGAAAATTCAAATCTACTTTCTACATAAGCTTTTTCGATGCAATATCCTGCGGCTTCATAATGCTTAATGTAGTAGGGGTGGTTGTACCAGGTTACCATTGGACTCAAAGCCTCGTACCCTTCGTCAATAACACCTACCTTGTCAAGATTTGAAAACCCCAAAGGCCCTTCAATAAACTCTAGATCATGGGCTTTTCCAATGTTTTCAACCCTGTCAAATAAAGCTTGAGATACTTCCAAATCATCGATAAAATCAAACCAGCCAAAGCGCATTCGCCTTTCATTTTGCTTTTTTACCTCCAGCCAATTCACGATGGCGGCCACGCGGCCAACAATTTCATTGTTCCGATAGGCTAAAAACAACTGGGCATTGGCGTCCATGAATACCGGATTCTCATTCTTATCAAAAGTTTTCATTTCTTGACTGATAATGGGCGGGGTCCAATACTTGGAGTCCTTATAAAGTTTAAATGGAAACTTTACAAATGCCTTTAAATCCCTTTTGGTGGTTACTTCTTTAATCGAAATCATTGAATACTTTTCAATTGGTTAGCCGAAATCCTCGTCTTCACGTTGTTGTTTTCTTTGTTTTTCCTGGGGTGGTGTATCATCTTTTTTACGCTTTTTCTTGAGTTTCTTTGGTTTGCCTCCATTTCGTCTAGATTGACGTTTTGCTTCTTCCTCAGCGTTATTGCCGTTATCAATTTCTTTATCTTTATGGAAATCAAATCGATATGAAGCCCCGAAAGTTACATTCAGTACGGACGGCGTATCTTTTGTATTAAAGGTCAATGCCGTATCCAATTGAAAATTCTTGTCCCATAAATAAGCTCCACCAACCCTAAAAAGGTTATCTGCGTAAAAATCGCTTTGAATACCTTGGGTTTCCCCAAAAACTACCCACTGCGGACTAAAGGAGTGGGTAAGGGTCAATATGTAAGTGAAATCGGATTGGTCCGTTCCAATACGGTCTTTGCTTAAATTCATAACAAAAACCCAACCTCCGTTAAAATTGTTCTGTGTGGCAATCATTACTTTCGGGCTAAATCCTTCAATGCCCGGGGCAGTATAAGAATTAGGGCTATAGTCATAATGAGCACCCGCATAAACAGCAACCGCTGGTATTAAGGATTTCCAACGAAAACTGTGATTAGCCTTCCAGCTGTATAAATTAGGTTTATTGGCTTCTTCATTTTTATAGGGGTCAAAAATCAAATATTTAGCACCGACTGTTAAATATTTAAAGTTGGAACGCTTGGTTTCGGAAGCGGAAGAAGAAAAAACTGTACGAGTATCATTCTGATAATTCCCTTCAATGTTAACCTCCAATTGTTCAAAAAACAATCCATAACGTGCCGAAAAATCAACGCCCAAACCGGAAACCTCTGTTTTTGGAAGCGGTGTGCGTTTCTCTTTCACATAGTAAGGGCCGACCTCAAACTGAAGCACATTTGTTCCGACGGAAAAAGCACTTCTGGACATGCCAGGTCTGTTGGAGTTAATCACTTCGGTGTATTGCGCAAAAAGACTATGAGCACTTAGGAATACGATAAGAGTCAGTAGGGATTTAAAGATTTTCATGATCTGGATTTAGGGTGTGATAACTTCAACGGATAGTTTTTAGAGTGTTTCGTTGTTACCAAATATAGATATTTTATCTATTTTTTATGTTTTTAGAACGTTTTTTCAATGTTGAGAATTGTATTTTTGTGCCAAACAATCAATTATGCTACAACAAGCGTCTTTGCCTGGATTGATCAAAATCATTCTTATCATAATGCTGGTATATTATGGTGTGAAGATATTGTCTCGATTATTTGCGCCATTCCTAGTGAAATATGTAGCCAAAAAAGCAGAGCAGCAATTTGGAGGTCAGTTTCAAAATCAGCGTCAAGAGACTTCAAAGAAAGAAGGCGAGGTGTCCATAGATAAAATGCCCAAACAAAGAGCGTCAAATAAAGATGTGGGCGATTATGTGGATTACGAAGAAATTGACTAATTTCAACCCTGAGTGTTTAAACCCTTTGCATGCAATCTTTATTTAAAAAATTCCTGACCCACATACTTGTTGTACTGGGCTTTATAGCTGTCTCTTTAGCTTATTTTTATCCCGTATTGCAAGGCAAGCAAATTTATCAGAGCGACATTGTACAATACATTGGCATGTCCAAACAGCAAAAGGATTTTAAAGCCGAAACCGGGAAGGAAACCTACTGGACCAATAGTGCTTTTGGTGGGATGCCCACCTATCAATTAGGAGCAAGATATCCACACAATTACATCAAAAAACTGGATTCTGCCTTACGGTTTTTGCCAAGGCCTGCAGATTATTTGTTTTTATACCTGTTAAGTTTTTATATACTGCTCTTGGTGTTGAAGGTCGATTTTAAATTGGCGGGGTTGGGGGCGCTGGCTTTTGGGTTTTCCACCTATTTAATAATTATTTTGGGGGTTGGGCACAATAGTAAAGCACATGCGATAGCCTACATGCCTTTGGTACTCAGTGGGATTTTGCTCGTTTTTCAAAAGCGATATATTTGCGGTTTTCTTCTCACAGCTGTTGCCATGGGCTTAGAGTTGGTGGCCAATCATTTTCAAATGACCTATTATTTGTTGCTTTTAGTTATTGTTTTGGGGATTGCCTATTTGATAGATGCCTATCGGAAAAAGGTGTTGCCTCATTATTTCAAATCTATTGGCATCATGGTTTTGGCAGTTGTTTTGGCCATTGGTTTGAATGCTACGAATGTGATGGCCACCCAAGAGTATGTCAAGGAAAGCACGCGTGGGAAAAGCGAATTGACCATTAATCCTGATGGAACGCCTAAAGAAGTGACTGCTGGGCTGGATAAGGATTATATTACGCAATTTAGCTATGGCTTTGCCGAAACGTTTAACCTGTTTATTCCGCGATTTATGGGTGGAGGAAACGCTGAAAATGTTGGCAAGAATTCCCATACATACGAGGCATTTAGAAAGCTAGGCGCTTCCCCAAGTCAAGCTTTGGAACAGGCCGAAAATGCGCCCATGTACTGGGGAGACCAGCCGATTGTGGAGGCACCGGCTTATATTGGGGCAGTAGTGCTGTTCCTTTTTGTATTTGCACTGTTTTTGGTAAAGGGGCGTTTAAAATGGTGGTTGTTGGGAGGTATTATTTTGTCATTATTGCTTTCCTACGGAAAAAATTTAAACTTCCTCACCAACTTTTTTATCGATTATGTGCCGCTCTACAACAAGTTTAGGGCGGTAACTTCCATTCAAGTGATTTTGGAATTATGTGTTCCCGTACTTGCCGTATTTGGAGTAGTAAGATTGTTTAATGATTTCAACAAAGAAGAAGAGAAATTGAAAGCCTTAAAAATGGCCACTGGAATTGCTGGAGGTCTATCACTAATCTTTCTGTTTTTTGGTTCTTCACTGTTTGATTTTGTAGGGCTTAGAGATGGGCAGTATATTCAGGCGTACGGACAAGACTTTATTAGGGCTATAAAGGATGATAGGAAATCTATTTTTAAGGCCGACACGATTCGCACATTGATTTTGGTACTGCTTTCTGCTGGACTTATTTGGGGGTATCTCAAAAATAAAGTGAAAGAGCAGTGGGTCGTTGGTGGCCTACTGCTATTGATTCTTTTTGATTTGGTTGGTGTTGGAAGACGTTATGTGAATGAAGGTGATTTTGTGGCATCCATTAAAATGAGCAAGCCTTTTTCGGCAAATGAAGTGGATAAGGAAATACTGCGGGATAAAGGACATTTTAGGGTTTTTGATTTAGTTTCCGGGCCGTCAAAACCGTCTTATTTTCATAATTCATTAAACGGTTATAATGCCGCCGAATTAAAGCGCTATCGTGAGGTGTTCGATTGGTACATTTCTCAAAATAACATTAATGTGATGAATATGTTAAATACCAGGTATATCATTGCACAAGATGAAAAGGGAGGCTTGTTTTCATATAAAAATGAAGAAGCCAATGACAATGCTTGGTTTGTAAATAAACTTGAAGAAGTGCCATCAGCTAATGAGGAAATTAAGCTACTGGATAGCTTGGACAATAAAACCACGGCAATTTTTAGGAAAGAATTTGTTAAATCTGAAGCATTAGACCTGAATTATGAGGTGGATTCCATTGCTAGTATTCAACTTAAAAAAGCACAACCAAATTATCTAAAATACGAATCCAATAATTCAAATAATGGCTTCGCGGTGTTTTCCGAAATTTATTACCCCCACGGCTGGAAGGCTACCATAGATGGTGATGAAGCGAATTTCATGCGTGTCAACTATATTCTAAGAGGTATGGAAATTCCTGCTGGTACTCATACCATAGAATTCAAGTTTGACCCGGATGTGGTTAAAACAGGGAGTTCTATTTCCTTAGCCAGTTCGGTTGTATTGGGGCTACTGCTTTTGGCTGGATTATTTTACGAGTTTAAGCAAAGAAAGAGTGCGTAAAAAAGTACTCATAATCACGTATTATTGGCCGCCTGCGGGAGGACCCGGTGTGCAACGTTGGCTAAAATTTGTTAAGTATTTACCTGATTTTAAGGTGGATCCAATTGTTTTTGTTCCAGAGAATCCAAATTATCCAATTATGGATAAAAGCCTTGAAACCGAAGTCGCTTCAGATTTGAAGGTTATTAAATTTCCTATCAATGAGCCCTATAAATTCGCCAAATGGTTTTCAAAAGAAAAGTCAAGTACCATTAGTAAGGGCATTATCAGTGAAAACAAAAGGCAAACCATGGTTGAAAAACTGATGCTTTTTATCCGTGGCAATTTTTTTATCCCTGATGCCCGGGTAGGCTGGGTCAATCCTTCAACTGAATTTTTGCTGAAATACATCCCTGAAAACAACATTAAAACTGTTATTACTACAGGGCCACCGCATAGTGTGCATTTAATTGGGTTGAATTTGAGAAGGAAACTTGACATAAAATGGCTGGCCGATTTTAGGGACCCGTGGACTACTATTGGTTACCACAAACAGCTCAAGTTGACCAAAGCCTCACAAAAGAAACATAAAAACCTTGAGAAACAGGTGCTTTCAAACACCGATCAAATCATTGTCACAAGTACGGTCACCAAAAAGGAATTTCAGGGAGGAATTACATGGCAACCTATCGAAGTCATTACTAATGGCTACGACGACGAAGTTTCTGAAAAGGCTGAAATGGATTCAAAATTCACGCTCTCACATATTGGTTCTTTGCTGTCAAAACGAAATCCTGAAATACTATGGAATGTCCTTTCGGAATTGGTTTCGGAAGTGGAAGGGTTCAAAAGCGATTTTCAACTGAATTTGGTCGGTTTTATAAGTGATAATGTACTTCAAACCATTGAAAAATTTGATTTAACTGATTATGTAGATAAGGTAGGTTATATTTCACATAAAGAATCAGTTATGTTTCAGAAAAAGTCTCAATTATTGTTATTAATTGAAATCGATTCCGAAGACACAAAATGCATCATCCCAGGAAAACTATTTGAATATATGGTTTCAAATCGACCTATTATCGCCATTGGGCCAAAAGATTCGGATGTGGAACGGATTATTAAAGAAACCAACACTGGCAACTATTTTGACTACACCGAAAACGATTCTTTAAAAAAAACTATCTTAGAGCATTATAGTGCCTATAAAAGCAATACTTTGAAATCTCACCCCATAGGGTTGCAAAAGTATCACAGAAAGGCATTGACACAATTGTTATCTCAGTTACTGTAATGGGAATTGTAGCGTCGCAGTCGTTTAAAAATGTAATTTCTACCTATGGCGGTTTCGCTATTGGCGCGATAAACACGCTTTTTCTCTACACAGAATTTATGAGTGATGAATATTACGGCATGGTTGGCTATATGCTTTCCTTGGCGTTTGTCGTCATGCCCCTATTGGCTTTCGGGGCGCATAATACCTTGGTGAAATTCTATTCTTCATTTAAAACCCGAATAGCACTGCATAGTTTTTTAACCTTGATGCTCTTTATGCCTCTGTTGTTTATCATCCCATTGGCATCGATCAATTTTATAGCTTATGACACCATAGCATCATTTCTTTCAAAACAGAATGATATCATACAGCATTATTTGTGGCACGCGCTCATCATATCTGGTGCCCTAGCGTATTTTGAAATTTTCTTCTCTTGGGCAAAAGTACAGATGCAAACAGTTTTCGGGAATTTTATGAAAGAGGTGTTTCATCGGGTAGGCACGATGCTCTTGTTGTTTTTGCTGTATTTCAGAGTTATTTCCATTGAGCAATTTATGACGGGGCTGGTGGTAATGTACGTGTTGCGTATGCTTACCATGATGCTTTATGCGTTCAGTATTAAGCTTCCAGTAATTATGTTTAGAAGGGTTATCAGTCTCAGAAAAATATTGAGCTATTCGATTTTGATAATTATAGCAGGTTCCATTGCCACTATACTTTTGGATGTGGATAAGGTAATGCTGGGCTATTATATTCCAATTGAGGAGATTGCATACTATAATGTGGCCATTTTTATCGCCGCTGTTATCTCCGTGCCACAGCGCTCCATGCATCAAATACTATTGCCATTGTCGGCAAAATTTTTAAATGATAGGGATTTTGAGTCGTTAGGGGATTTGTATAAAAAAAGTTCTTTGAACCTTTTTGTGGTCGGGGGAGGCATATTTTTGTTGATTATCCTGAATATTAATCAATTGTATCTCATTATCCCTGAAGAATTTAGTGGTGGCCTGATTGTAGTGCTCGTCATTAGTTTGGCAAAACTTTACGATTCACTTTTGGGGAGCAATAATGCCATATTGTTTAATAGTGACTATTATAGAATGGTACTGCTTTTTGGGGTGGTTTTGGTAGTGGTTATGATTTTATTGAATATGCTATTTATTCCAATATATGGTATTAATGGAGCGGCCTTGGCCACCTTTATCGCTATTTTTTTATATAATTCGATTAAAGTGATTTTTGTCTACAGGAAATTTAAAATACTGCCGTTTTCGGCCAATACGATTAAAGTAGGATTATTGTTGACCATTATCGTTTTGGCGGGCTATTTTTGGGATTTTAGTTTTCATCCTATTTTGAATATTGTTTTGAAATCAATGCTAATAGCTGTGGTTTATTGGGGAGTGGTTTACACGATGAATTTTTCAGAAGACCTCAATACTTTAATAGATAAATTCCTGAGGAAAAAGACATAAAAAAGAAACCCCACGATGTTGCTTTGAGGCATACTTATCGCGGGGCTTCCAACTAACCAACCAAAAATTATAGTCTTCGTCTAGATGAAGTATTAGTGCTTTTGCTTCTGGAGTTGCTTCTGTTTTGTGCAACTCTAGTGCTTGTTTGACTTGACCTTGAGGTTGCCTGCCTGGTAACCTTAGGTTTGCTTTGAGAAGACCTACTTACGGTCTGTCTACTAGAACTTCTGTTTCCATTATATATACGAGAATTGTTTGTCGTTGGTTTTTTTACCGCTGTCCTGTTTCTCGTAATTTGAGTACTTCGGGTTCTATTTTGAACCTGCCTACTATTATTGTTTGTGTTTACCCTAGTACGCTGATTGCTATCATTAATCCTAGTTTTAGTCTGAACTCTTTGGTTCGACATGGTTTCACGCCTTACGTTATTCGAGTTTACTCTTGTTTTGGGCTGAGTATTTCTAATATTATTATTTCGAACGCTTTCTCTTCTGATCACCTCCTTATTGGCATTCGAATTTCGAGTTGTTGCAATGTTATTGTTTCGCCTTACATCAGAATTTCTTTTGAAATTATTGTTATTGCGCAATTGACCTCTATCATTTGAAGACAATCTTCTAGATGATTTAAAATTGTTAACAGCCGTTCTATTTCTTGAGCTTCTATATGCCGTTGCGTAACTTCTGTTTCTGTTTACAGCAAATCCTCTTCGTGTTGCCACAGCCGTTCTGGGCCTATAATTGTTGTAAAACGGTCTTGAATAAACATAACGTACAGGGTTGTAAAAACGTCTGTAAGGCCTGTTGAAAACCACACAAAAATCAATTGGTGGTATCACATAGAAACGGTGCCATGGTCTGAAAATATAGTTTCTGTTGAATACATTTATAAAACCTGTACAGTGCGAAAAACGATTAAACCTATTATAGTGCACATACAGCCCGCCAACACGTGATATGTAACCAAAATTATTGTAATAGATGTTTACATTTCCAACTTGAGCAATACGACCAAAATGATCGTAAAAAATTGGAATATTTTCAATTTGAATAATGGCCCCAAACTCGTCATACTGCACATAAGCATTATAATCAAAACCTGAGTTAAAGCTGATACTGACGTTTGGTGAACCAAACGAAGCGCCAAATCTTGGATTGTTCCTTAAAATATTAAAATCGAATTGCCCATCGGGAAATACCGAGAATTCGATACCGCCTTCAACAAATATGAAAGAGTCTCCATAACCTCTGTAATAGTTTGCCGTAAGGCTAGTTTCGGTAACATCCGGGGTAGCATTGACGGTGAACCCGCTAAGGATTAAACCTGCTAATAAAAAAACTAACTTTTTCATAATTGTATGTTTTAGGTACTGAATTTTTCCAGTATTTAAGTTCATGCTTTATGAATTACAAACAGCGTGCCAAAAAAGGATATCAAAAAAGTTCTGGTGATCAATTAAAAAATTAGGATACTGGATTTTGCGGTTAGACCAAAGGTTGAGACCTTTATTTAAAAAGAGATTTATTTATAATTAAAGCCTTCTGAGCATTGTGGTTGAAGCCTAAAAGAATGCACTTGGTAAAGAGCCGCTACTGGTGTACTAAAACATGTGGTTTTTATACTGCTTTATTTGTACATTTATCTCATGTAAAATAACTCCAAAAACTTTAGAATTTTTATTTTTTTTCAGTAGTGTCAAATTTTGGTAGTTTCAGAATTGGTGCCTAATTACAACTAACTATAAATTTCTGATGGCTGCCTTCCGTAAGGGCAAAGGTTGTTGGTAGTGTATATTTTATTAGCATGAAAAGCAGATAAGTTTTTAATTGGCTAAAAATCATTAAAAAGTACTATATGGCTTCATTTCATTTCGCCTTCAAAGTAAAAGACATTGATTCAACCCGCAGGTTTTACATTGGTGTGTTGGGTTGCGAGGAAGGAAGATCGACAACATCATGGATCGATTTTAATTTTTTCGATAATCAATTATCCGCACATGTAAGCGACAACTTTCCCTCATTGGATTATTGTGGCAGCGTTGATGGGGTTAATGTTCCTATTCCTCACTTCGGCTGTTTGCTTTCCATTGAGCAATTTACAGAAATACAGAAGAAACTGGAAGATGCTAAAGTTGAATTCGTAATTAGGCCACAACAAAGGTATCAGGGTAAAACAGGTGAACAGTTAACCATGTTCGTGTTTGATTATAGTGGCAACCCACTTGAATTTAAGGCATTCACTAATACAAATGAAATTTACAAATAATGAAAGCTTTTATTGAAAAAGAGTTCGGTTTTACTGTTGACAAGATAAAGCATCTAAACGGTTATGATAATGAGAACCACAAGATTTTAGGTAAATCTAGTAACTACGTTTTTAAGACTTATGCATTTTCGGACAGCCTTCACGATATCGTAAAAGCAGAAAATGCAGTGCTTGTATTTTTGGAAGAGAAAATGGATAAAGGTACACCTAGTATCGTTCCATTTAATGATAATATGCACACCAAGGTCCTTGAAGTTGACAACGAAAAGAGAATTTGCAGAATGTTATCCTTTTTAGAAGGGAAATTTATGGGAGATGTAGAGCATACGCCAAAGTTATTTGAATCTTTCGGTTCTTTTTTGGCCAAAATGGATAAACATCTTGCGAATTTTAAAAGTCATACTATTCAAGCAAGGCAATGGGAATGGGATTTACAATATTTTGACTTAAATAAAAAGTTTATCGGTGATATATCCAATCCAAGAGATAGAAGCGTAATTATCTACTTCTTTGAACAATTTGAAGAAGTCGTTAGGCCGCACATGCCCGAGTTAAGAAAGCAAATCATACACAATGATGCTAACGAATGGAATGTATTGGTTCAGGGAGATAAAGTAGCAGGAATAATTGATTTTGGAGATCTTGCACATTCGTTTCTTATCAATGAACTTGCTATTGCAATAACATACGGATCTTACGATAAAGAAGAGCCATTACAATGGGCGACAATTATATTGCAATCGTATAATGCTATTCTTCCATTGAAGCAAGAGGAGGTTAAAGTGCTTTACTACTTAATAGCAGCGCGTTTATGCACGAGCCTCTGCAATTCCGCGCATGCAAAAAAGACCAACCCCGAAAACACTTATGCATCAGTAAGTGAAAAACATGCTTTAAAAATGCTGCATAAGTGGTTGGCTATAAATCCAGTTCATGCTGAAAATGAGTTTAGAAAAGCAATTGGCTTGTCCGGGCTTAAGCCTGTTTCGGTGCAACAGTTAATTGAAAGAAGATTGCAGCACGTTAGTAAAAACTTATCCTTAAGCTACGATCATCCAATACATATGGTGCGTTCTGCATTTCAGTACATGTACGATGCTTCCGGAAACACATTTCTAGATGCTTACAACAATATTCCACATGTAGGCCATGCTCACCCGAAAGTTGTGAAAGCTGGGCAAAATCAAATGGCTAGGTTAAATACAAACACGCGTTATTTGTATGATGAATTAAATAACTATGCCGAGAAGCTTCTTAGCTATTTCCCAAAGTCCTTGAATAAAGTGTTCTTTGTCAACTCCGGGAGCGCAGCAAGTGATTTGGCAATGCGCATGGCACACCATCATACCAAGGCAAAACACATTATGGTAATGGAATCAGGTTACCATGGGAATACACAAACGTCAATGGATATAAGTGATTATAAATTCAACAATCCTAAAGGGGAAGGGCAAAAAGCCCATGTTATAAAGACACCCTTGCCGAATGTTTATAAAGGAAAATATGCTGAAGAACAAGATGCTGGGGTGTTTTACGGGAAAGATGCTGTGCGTCAAATACAGAATAGTGCTGTGCCTATTGCGGCCTTTATAAGCGAGCCAATTGTGGGTTGCGCAGGACAGGTGCCTCTTGCAGATGGCTATTTAAAGCAAGTGTACCCTGCCATAAGAGCCCAAAATGGTGTGTGCATTAGTGATGAAGTTCAAACTGGTTTTGGACGGCTTGGCGAATACTTTTGGGGTTTTGAAGCACAAGATGTGATTCCCGACATGGTTGTTTTGGGAAAACCGATTGCCAACGGACACCCAATGGGTGCTGTAGTATGCACTGATGAAATAGCGTCATCATTTGAACAAGGTGTGGAGTTTTTTAGTTCGTTTGGTGGTAATCCCGTATCGTGTGCAATCGCTTCCGCAGTTTTAGATGTTATTGAGGAAGAAAACCTTCAAGAAAATGCCAGGGAAGTGGGCAATTACTACCAGAGTCTTTTAAAGAAGCTTTCTAAAAAGTATGAATGCATAGGTGATGTTAGGGGAGGAGGGTTATTTATAGGAGTTGAAATTGTAAAAGATGGAACAAAAGACCCTGACACTAAATTGGCACAATTCATTAAAAACGAAATGAAAAATAGTTACATTTTAGTTAGTACGGATGGGCCTTTTGATAATGTTATAAAAACAAAACCTCCTTTGTGTTTTACTAAAAAGAATGTAGAAACGGTAATAAATATATTTGATAAAGTATTGAAAACGTACTACAAAAAGTTTAAATAGCCTTAAATTCGGTTTAGTCAAATCGTTACAATAAATCACAAAAAAAACCTAAAGCTACTAATGCGGCTTTAAGTTTTTTTGTGACTTTTAAGATTATACAAATTACCTCCTATTCTTTTTGTGTTTCTTTACTTTGCCATTTTGTTTGTAGTAATAGTAGTTGTCATCGTTTTGGTAAATACCGTCGTCTTCGTACCTATTGTCATCTCTGTTGTCAAACCAGCGGTCGTCCTCCTCGTACCTATCGTCATCTCTATTGTCAAACCAGCGGTCGTCATCATATTGTCTGTTTCTATTGCCAAATTGGGGCCCTGTTGTGGCGTTACCAAAACCATTAAAATTGCAATAGCCCCTAACTCGGTTTACCTGTCCATGGGTATTGACAATTTCTCCCCATCGGTTGAAGTTTACTCGCAATCCGCCAACTTGAATTAAGGCCGCGTGGGGACGGCCAAAGGCATAATTCATATATACCGATCCTGCACGTTTTATCCTGCCATACCTGTCGTAATTCAAAAACACATTGCCAATACGCCTTACCTTGCCATCCCTATCATGAGCTATAAATACGCCCCTATTTCTTCGGTAGAGTGAATTTGGTGCACCATAAGTGGTGCTGACGCCACGGCGACTGTTCCAATTGGGCCTGTTGTTATAAAAATCGCGATACGTATCGGTGTTAAAATCAAAACTTCCGTCCGGGAAAATCAAAAACTCAACACCGCGCTCAATAAATAGGATAGGTTGTGCGTAGCGGTAAGTCTCGGACACATGTTTTTTATGCTTTGGTTTATGGTGATTAGCCTCAAATGCACTTACGGATGTTAAACTCATCAACATGGCCGTAAAAAATAGTACTGTTGTTCTCATCGTTTTTTGATTTAAATTTTACCTACTCTTTAGCTTTTCGGTTTACGCTATTGGAACTACGATTTTCAATTTGTGTGCCAAAAATGTAACTATTTCAAAAACAATATTTAGCAAAAGGTTTATTTCATAAATCTTTTTTTATTTTTAACTAAACAATGAAGTTCAATGTCAGACACATTAGAAACTTGCAAGAATTGTGAGCAGAAGTTTGCGGGGCATTTTAAATTTTGTCCCCATTGTGGGCAACAGGCTAAGGATGAACTGACCGTAGGGGTACTGTTTTATAATACGATTAGCAACTATTTTTCTTTTGACGCCCGTTTTTTTAAAAGTTTTTTTCCGTTGCTATTTAAGCCTGGTTATTTAGCCAGTAAGTTTATAGAAGGTAAACGCCTATTGTACCTGCACCCGGCGCAGATGTATCTTTTCATTACGGTTGTTTTTTTCTTTCTGTTTTCATTTGTGCAGCGGCAACAGGTGCAAGCAGTTGACAAAAGTTTTGCTAAGGCATTTAAGCCCAATAGGGTTAATGTTGATTCAATTTTGAAAAACCAATCCGTGGATTTGCAGTATCTGCCAAAATCCTACAGTAAGCAAATCGATTCTTTAACTTCAGCAAAAAATTCAAAGAACACCAATGCGTCTGATTTCGGTTTTAGTTCAAAGAAGTTGGATTCCTTAATTGCCATTGATGCGCCAAAAGATGAAATGTATAAGGCTATAGGGATGCCTGATGACGCTGGCGTCTTTACAAAACGGATATATGCTCAAGGATTGAAGTTTTATAAATCTAGAAAAGGGGGTAATATACTACAGGCGTTTTATGATACCATACCCATAGCATTATTTTTTCTTTTGCCGATTTTTGCTTTGATATTAAAACTGTTATACCGAAAAGGCATTTTTTATGCTCATCATTTGGTGTTTAGTTTCTATTACTTTTCTTTTCTTTTTCTGGTTTTCAGCATAATTTTAGCCATCAACTTCATTTTTGATTTGCCGGATTGGATCGATTTTTTGATTATGCTATCCACTTTTGTCTATTTGATTTTAGCATTAAGCAAATTCTATGCGCAGGGAAAGCTGAAAAGTTTCTTGAAAGCCAGTATTATTTCTGTGTTGTTTTTATTAATAGTGGCACCCATAACTGCATTTATTTTGGGTGTTTATGCGTTTATGTTTTTCTAGCAAAGTAGAAAAATCAGCAAATTCTATGAAGTTGAAATTGAAGTTAAAGTTTTTCCTCAAGATACGCTCCGGTAACTGAGGATTTGTTTTTTGCGATATCCTCAGGAGTGCCAAAAGCAACAAGATTGCCGCCCTCTTGTCCACCGGTAGGGCCTAAGTCAATAATATGGTCGGCACATTTGATAAGTTCCAAATTATGCTCCACCACAATAATGGAATGCCCTTTTTCGATCAAAGCATCGAAAGACTTCAATAACTTTTGAATGTCATGAAAATGTAGTCCAGTAGTGGGTTCATCGAAAATAAAAAGGGCTTTGTCTTTTGTGTTGCCCTTTCCTAAAAAAGATGCTAATTTAATCCGTTGCGCCTCACCGCCAGAAAGGGTAGAGGAGCTTTGCCCCAAAGTAACGTAGCCCAATCCAACATCTTGAAGGGGTTGCAGTTTGTTTTTGATTTTGGTTTGTTCCGTGGCCTCAAAAAAAGTAATGGCATCGTCAATCGTCAAACTTAAAATATTGTGGATGTTTTTATCGGCAAAAGTGACTTCCAATACTTCTTTTTTAAAGCGTTTACCTTTGCAGGTCTCACATTCCAAATGCACATCAGCCATAAATTGCATTTCAATGGTTACTTCACCTTCGCCCTTACAAGTCTCACAACGTCCGCCATCTACGTTAAAAGAAAAATGTTTCGCCTGGTAATTTCTAATCTTGCTCAATTTCTGTTTTGAAAACAGTGCGCGAATGTCGTCGTAAGCTTTGATGTAGGTAACGGGATTAGATCGGGAGGATCGTCCAATCGGGTTTTGATCCACAAATTCAATCTGTTTGATATTGCTGAAATTTCCGTCTAAAGCTGAAAATTGACCCGGTTTGTCTCCAAAATCCGTTAGTGCTTTTTGCAACGCTGGAAATAGAATCTTTTTGACCAATGTGCTTTTGCCACTACCGGAAACTCCAGTTACAACGGTCAGCATTCCCAATGGAAAGCTAATATCTATATTTTTTAAGTTGTTTTCACGAGCCCCCTTAATATCCACATGGTATTTTGAGGTTCTTCTGGTTTTTGGCACTTCAATTTTGAGATTTTCATTGAGGTATTTTGCGGTGAGCGATTCCGAAGCCAAAATGTCTTGGTATGTTCCCGTGGCCACAATCTGTCCGCCAAAAGTCCCAGCTTCGGGGCCGATATCGATAATGTGGTCGGCCATTTTCATAATATCCTCATCGTGTTCTACGACGATTACTGTATTGCCTAAATCCCGTAGAGATTCTAATACTGAAATCAATCGTTCGGTGTCCTTTGGGTGCAGACCAATACTTGGTTCATCTAAAATATACATAGAGCCGACCAAGCTACTGCCTAGTGAAGTGGCCAAATTAATCCGTTGACTTTCGCCTCCGGAAAGGGTATTGGACTTTCGGTTTAAGGTTAAATAATCGAGCCCAACATTAGACAAATAGGATAGCCTATTATTGATTTCTTTCAACAGGCGTGTTGCGATATTGGTATCATGGTCGCTCAATTCTAGCTCCTTAAAAAATTGAACCAGTTTCTTTATTGGCATTTCCACGAGATCCGTAACGGTAACCCCGTTTATTTTGACATACTTCGCTTCTGGCCTTAAACGTTTGCCGTTACAGACTTTGCATTTGGTTTTGCCCCGATAGCGCGATAGCATTACCCGGTTTTGAATTTTATACGCCTTAGATTCCAATTCAGCAAAAAAGGAGTTCAGGCCTTCAAAATATTGGTTTCCTGTCCAAATCAGTTCCTTTTGTTCCTCCGTCAATTCAAAATAAGGTTTGTGGATAGGAAAGTCGAATTTATGCGAATTGTTCACCAACTGGTCTTTATACCAGCTCATGCTTTCCCCTCGCCATGGAAATATGGCACTTTCATACACAGACAATCCTGTGTTCGGAATCACTAAATCCTCATCAATCCCGATAATATCGCCGTAGCCCTCACATTTCGGGCAGGCACCATAAGGATTATTGAAGCTGAATAAATGCACGTTCGGTTCCAAAAAACTTATACCGTCCAATTCAAACTTATTGCTGAATTTAACAGCTTTATTGTCATTCAAACTTTCAACAATACATTCCCCTTTGCCTTCAAAAAAAGCCGTTTGTATTGCATCAGCCAACCGATTATAAAAATCTTCCTCGTTTTTCGTGATTACCCTATCAACCACTAATAAAACCGTTTGGTTTTCAAAAATAGCATCGATTTCATCAATCCGTACCACCGCATCTTCAAGCTTCACCCTTGCATAGCCCTGCTGTTGCAAAGTCTTTAGCTTATCTTCCATGGAACGTCCTTCTTCTAGATAAATAGGAGAGAGCAGTAAAAGTTTCTCACCCTCCGAAAAGGATTTAACGTGCTTCAAAACATCACCAACCCTATGTTTTTTCACCTCATTACCAGAAATAGGGGAGTAAGTTTTTCCGATTCGGGCAAACAATAATTTTAGATAATCATAGATTTCAGTAGTCGTCCCAACTGTTGAGCGTGGATTGGTAGAATTTACCTTTTGCTCAATCGCAATGGCTGGAGCAATCCCTTTGATGTAGTCTACCTTGGGCTTGTTCAATCGTCCTAAAAACTGGCGCGCATAGCTGGAAAGGCTTTCTACATAACGTCTTTGGCCTTCGGCGTAAAGCGTATCAAAGGCCAAACTGGACTTCCCTGAGCCCGATAACCCTGTGATAACCACTAATTTATTCCGAGGGATTACCACATCAATATTTTTGAGGTTATGCAATTTCGCACCTTTAATAATGATGTTTTCTTTCGGGTTTACTTCAGAAATGGCAGTGTTCATAGGTGTTTTAAGGGAATAATTTTGCAAAGATACTACAACTAAATGAGCCGAAAAAATGAGGTCAAACTAAACAATTTGTTAAAAAAACTTACGATTTTTTGCATTTTAGGAATGATTGTTGTTATATTTGGACTGTTGCTAACGTATTAAAACACTACTATATAGCGTAAAATTACTTTTAAACTAAAATAACCCCAAGCTACGAAGTACTGCTTCGAGCATTAAAAGTAATTACTATGCAACAACAACTTATCACAGATGCTGTATTGGTCAGCGACTACATCAAGGGACAGGAAAGTGCATTAGAAACTTTAATCACCCGACACAAGCACAAAATTTACAGTTTTATTTATTCAAAAGTATATGATAGAGATATCGCCGAGGATATTTTTCAGGATACTTTTATTAAAGTGATTCGCACTTTAAAACGAGGCGCCTATAATGAAGAAGGCAAATTTTTACCTTGGGTAATGCGCATTGCCCATAATTTGGTCATCGATTATTTTAGAAAGAGTAACCGAATGCCGAAGTTTGACAATGCTGGAGAATTCAGTATTTTTTCGGTGTTGAGTGATAGCTCCCTAAATGCTGAAAAAAGTATTATTAAAGAACAGGTCGAAAACGATGTGCGTCGTTTGGTAGATGAATTGCCGGAGGATCAAAAGGAAGTTTTGATGATGCGCATCTACAACGACATGAGTTTCAAGGAAATATCAGAAAGAACAGGAGTTAGCATTAATACCGCACTCGGCCGAATGCGATACGCGCTGATTAATCTTAGAAAGATTATTGACAAGCATAATATCGTTTTGACGAATTGATACAATAAAGCATACTTGCCTGCGTTATTAATTTGAATTAACCCTTAAATTAGTAAAATGGCAAAACTTTACTCCGAACATTCAATTGAAAAAACAAAAAATTTGAAGCCTAAGGATGAGACGGTTAAGTTTCTACTGGACTATTCAAAAGCTTTAAATGTCATAACTGGTAAAAACGAGAAATACGAAACGTTTCTCAATTAAAATTAAAAATCCTGATGGCGACATCAGGATTTTTTTTGCTTCAAATAGTCGTTTATCACGGATTTTCTGCCAATCGTTTTGGTAATCACATCCTTTTCCAAATCCCAGCCACGAGCAGGGGAGTATTCCCGTCCGTACCAAATAATCTGCAAATGTAAATCGTTCCATAATTCCTTTGGAAATAAACGTTTAGCGTCTTTTTCCGTCTGCACCACATTTTTACCATTGCTTAAATTCCAACGGTACATCAATCTGTGAATATGTGTATCAACAGGAAAGGCGGGAACTCCAAAGGCTTGAGACATCACCACACTTGCTGTTTTATGGCCAACTGCCGGAAGTGCTTCCAAAGCCTCAAAACTTTTGGGGACTTTGCCGTCGTGCTTTTCAATCAAAATTTTTGACAATCCATGAATACCCTTGCTTTTCATAGGTGATAGCCCCACAGGTTTTATAATATCCCGGATTTCCTCAACCGATAGCTTTACCATATCATAAGGGTTGTCGGCCACTTCAAATAGCAAGGGCGTTATTTTATTCACTCGAACGTCCGTACTTTGCGCCGACATTAAGACCGCTATCAACAGGGTGTAAGGGTCTTTATGATCTAAAGGGATTGGGATATGAGGGTAAATCTTGTTTAACGTTTTAATAACAAAGTCAACGCTTTCTTGTTTGGTCATTCGGTCGTATTTTTGCAAAAACGAAGTTAGTAAATTCAAAAACAAAAAAATTGATATGAACACATTAAAAGTAGGGGATAAAGCACCAAATTTTGAAGCCTTTGATGAACAGGGAAACACCATAAAATTAACGGATTATACAGGAAAAAAGTTAGTTGTTTTCTTTTATCCGAAAGCCAATACGCCAACTTGTACGGTTGAAGCTTGCAATTTGCGAGACGAATATGCTGAATTAAAGGAAAAGGGTTATGAGATTTTGGGTGTTAGCGCAGATTCCCAGCGTAAGCAGTCTAACTTTAAGAAGAAGTTTAATTTTCCATACCCGTTATTGGCTGATGTCAATAAAGAAGTTATAGATGCCTTTGGTGTTTGGGGCGAAAAGAAATTCATGGGAAGGGTTTTTGATGGGATTCACCGTGTCACCTTCGTGATTGATGAAAATGGCGTGATATCAAAAGTCATTGATAAGGTAAAAGCGAAAGAACACGCTTCGCAAATCTTGGAAAAGGATTAAAAAAAAGAGCCTTTTGAAGGCTTTTTTTTCTATTTCTTTTTGGCGGCAGCTCTCCTTTTTAGGGTTAAGGGTTTTAAAGGCCTTCTTGTGTATCCAAAAAGCCTGTAATCCTTTATTAAATCGGCTGTGCCTTCAGGAAGCATGGCTTCCCATCCAGGCTCTCCTTTTTCTATCATCCTTAGAGCTTCTCTAGAGAAAATATTCATAATGCTTTCGTCGTAATCCGTGATATCTATCACTTTTCCATTGTACTTGAAGAATTTATATAATTCCTTCATACGAGGATACACTTTAAGGTTTTCACTGTTAATAAGCTCTCCAGTTTTTGGATCTAGCATTGGGTATAGGTAAACTTTTAAGTCCTTAAAGAATAATTTTCCAAAGGCTTCCAAAATGCCCCCGCTTATATGGCGATAATACTTTTCATCAAAAATATCTACTAAATTGCTGACGCCCATGGCAAGACCCATTCTGGCTTTGGTGTAATTTGAAAAGTATTCTACAACCTTATAGTATTCCTGGAAGTTGGATATCATAACAGACTGTCCTAAAGCACATAACAAATCCGCTCTGTCAATAAAATCTTGTTCATCAATTTTTCCTTCTGCACGTAAATTTGATAATGTAATTTCAAAAACAACCTCTGTTTTATTAGGGTCTACCTTATTTTCTTTGACAAACATTTCGTATGATTTCTCATACATAGCCATATTCACTTTGGTTACCGGTCTAAAACTTCCTCGTAAGGCCAAAATGTTTTTCTTATAAAAAACGCGAGCAGGCAGTACGTTGTTGCCATCGGGCCCGAACATCACCGCGTCAGTCATGCCGTTTTTCACCAGTTGCAGACTCATCAGTCTGTTGTCCACATTCTTGAAAACAGGCCCAGAAAAGTTTATCGTGTCAATTTCCAATTGGTCTTTATCCAAATGGTCATAAAGGTACCTCAATAACTTTTTTGGCTCATTATATTTGTAAAATGCCCCATAAATCAAGTTGGTGCCCAGAACCCCCAAAGTTTCCTGCTGCAAACGGGCGTCGGTTTCCTTAAATCGGACGTGTAGGATGATTTCGTTATAACCTCCACCAGCTTCTACTTGGTATTTGATGCCAACCCAACCATGACCTTTAAATTGTTTTGCAAAATCAATAGTGGCTACAGTATTTGCGTAAGTGAAAAATATTTTATTAGGGTTTTTATCTCGGGTAATGCGCTCTTCCATCAGAGCCATTTCGTGAATCAGCATTTTTCGCAATCGAGACTCTGTCACATAACGTCTGTCGTCTTCAATTCCATAAATGGCATCACTAAAATCCTTGTCATAAGCAGACATCGCCTTGGCAATAGTTCCGGAAGCACCTCCAGCCCTGAAAAAATGACGCGCGGTTTCTTGTCCCGCGCCTATTTCGGCAAAAGTGCCATAGATGTTTTCATTGAGGTTTATCTTGAGGGCCTTGGATTTTAATGAAGGAATATCATCAAATTCTCTATCTCCTTGAATGCTGATTTCCATAGGCAATATAGGTTAATAACATTTTTGTGTAAAGATATTAAATAAGGATAGCATACAAAAAAATAACCCTATTTTTGTCAGTAAAAAACTAACATTTTGGAAGTGACTTTTCTTGGCACGGGGACATCCCAAGGGATTCCAATTATTGGGAGCAACCACCCCGTTTGCCTAAGTGAGGATAGCAGGGATAAACGCTTAAGGTCTTCCGTTTTGATTGAGTGGGGCGATTTCAGTTACGTTATCGATTGCGGCCCCGATTTTAGACAACAGATGCTGCGCAGCAATTGCGAAAAAATAGATGGTATTTTATTTACTCATGAACATTCGGACCATGTGTTAGGGTTGGATGATATTCGCCCATTTTATTATAAACAAGGTGCAATTTCCTTGTATGGGCACAAACGGGTTTTGAAATCTCTAAAACAGCGTTTCGATTATATTTTTAAAACCGAAAATAAGTATCCCGGCGCACCATCTGTCGATATTCACAGAATAAAGAACAAAATTTTTAGGTTGGGAAATTTGGATGTGGTCCCGGTGAAGGGGTCGCATTATGAGCTTAATGTTTTTGGTTTTCGCTTTAAGGATTTTGCATATTTGACAGATATGAAAACCGTGGAGGAAAAGGAGGTTGAGAAGATAAAAAACGTAAAGGTATTAGTGGTAAATGCTTTACGGATTGAAACACATATTTCTCATTTTAATCTTGAGGAAGCTTTACAATTTATTGAAAAGGTAAATCCCGAAAGGGCCTATTTAACGCACATTAGCCATATGCTTGGTTTTCACTCCGAAGTGGAAAAACAATTGCCCTCTAACGTTTTTCCGGCTTATGATAACCTAAAAATAACGATATAACATATGAAGCAGAAAATTTTCATGTATCTGTTTGTGTTTTCAATTCTATTGGTTTTATTCCAATATGTGAATTCCAAACGCATTTTTGAGGATCAGAACAATAAATTGGAAAAGGCCAAAGCTAAAGTTGCAATGCTGAAAGATTCTCTAGCAACAATGAATGATTCGTTTTTACGTCAATCCCATTTTAATTTGGAGCGCAATGAAGATGCCATAAGTTATTTTGAGGACGAGGGCCATAATGTTTCTGCACTAGTGCCTTTAATCAAAGATGAATTGTACAGCCTTAACACTGCAAAAGGGCAACATCCTGTTGTGCCCTATGCATCTTCAGATGGCAAAAAAATGCTCATAAATACAGTTAAATTGCTCAATCACAAATGGATTATTGCAGATTTTTCGGATGGGCAGTATTGGGGCGAAGTGTTATTGGCTTACGAAGTTTCCAAAGACGAAAAAGTAACATTCAGTTTGATAGAGTCCTTTTTGTATCCTTTCGATTAATCAATTCTTATAGCGGTTCCCTTTTCGACACGGCGTTTTTCGCCTTCGTTTAGAGAGGCTTTGGCATATTCAAAAGTGTATGAACTGTCGGTTGTGCTCAATATTTTCATATGGATGGGGTCTTTTTCCGAGATGGATTTTGGGTTTATTTTGTGCAATACAAATTCACAATCGTTGATCCATCGTATTTTTGAGCTGTCCACTTTGTTATCGTAATAATTAATGTTTGTTGTTGCGGTCCGCTTAAATTGCGCGGTTTTGGTAACTCCGTCAACCGTGTATTCGAAACGAAACAGGCCTGTTTTAAAATCGGTGCAATTCCGTTCGCTTTGGTAGCACGAGGTCAGAAGGATAGAAGCAGCAATAATAAATAATTTCCTCATTTAACTATTTTCTGGCAAAGCTATAAAACCTGAGGCTATTTTTCGAAATTTTCAAAACTTCCATCGGAATAAAAGATTACGATACGCTCTATTTCTTTGGATTTGTTGTCTTTATTCGAGATTTTTTGAAGAGGAGTCGGCAACGATTTAGATACTGATGATGTTTCTGTAACAGTTTCGGATTTCGGAAATGTCCCTTTTCCATTCAAAAGCCAATACAATTCCACTTCTGGATAGGAGGTGAGTACCTTTAGTACAAAATCCAAACTTGGTTTATTTCTGCCACTCAAAATGTGAGAAATACTAGAGCGTTGCACACCTATTTTTTCGGCAAAAGAAGAGGCGGATTCGCCATAATAATCCATCACTTTTTGTAGGCGATTCGCAAAATCCGTACTGTTTATCATTGTAAAATAGATTTAAGGCAAAAACATGTTACAAAAGTAACAAATCAATCTAAAACTGTGGTGTAGAGTATGGTATTAATTTATAAAAAACTAACTTTATACTTTAAATAAAGTAATTTAAAATACTGAATATTATTCATTTAAATAATTATTATTGGATATGATGATAATTTTTCAATAACATCATTTAAGCAAGGCATTAAATGTTTACAATATTATACAATTCTGAGAAAATAAGGTGTTTACAATTGTAAAATCATAAATGTTTACATTTGTGTCCTAAAGAAAATTCATGGATAACATCGGCATACAATCGATCTATAATTTGAATAAGGAAAAGTCACTTTTTCACCGTTATATTACCAATGAAAAAATTGCACCCCTTCTTAAAAAAGTTAAGAGCAAGGCGGAAGTTAGGGAAATTGGTAAATCTGTTTTAAATGATTCCATTTATGCTATTACTATTGGAAAAGGACCAAAGAGAGTGCTCATGTGGTCTCAAATGCATGGTAACGAATCCACTACCACAAAGGCGATTTTTGATTTTCTCAACACCTGTTTGGCTGAAAACAAGTTGACAGATACCATTTTAGAATCCTGTACGCTTTGTATCATACCAATTTTAAACCCCGATGGAGCCAAGGCGTATACCAGGGTTAACGCCAATGAAATTGACTTGAACAGGGATGCGCAACAGCGCTCTCAACCTGAAAGTGTTGCTCTTAGAAAAGTTTTTGAGACGTTCAAACCTGATTTTTGTTTTAATCTGCATGGGCAACGTACCATATTTAGTGCGGGGAAGGCTAAGAAGTCTGCAATAGTATCTTTTTTGTCTCCTGCACAGGACGAGGCCTGTTCAGTAACGCCCAACAGGAAAATTGCCATGGAAATTATTGCTGAAATGAACAGGAACTTACAGGAAATCATTCCCAATCATGTTGGTGTGTACGATGACGCTTTCAACTTAAACTGTGTGGGGGATACGTTTCAAAGTGAAAACATACCGACCATATTATTTGAAGCGGGCCATTTTCCCGATGATTATGCACGGGAGAAAACCCGTGAATTGATTTATTTATCTTATATGACAGCCTTGCACCACATTGCTACTAATGATTTAAAAGGCGACAATTATGAGGCTTATTTTGATATTCCTGAAAATGAAAAATTGTTTTATGATGTGATTATCCGAAATGCAAAAACATTTGAAAATGAAGAAATTACGGATATTGGCATCCAATTCGAGGAACGATTGATGGTTTCAGAAGTGAAATTTGTTCCAATTGTGAAAAAGGTCGAAAATTTATCTGGATTTCACGGACATAAAGAACTTGATGCTAATGGTGCAGTAGTACTGGGTGAAAATGACGAAATGCTTAAAGTAGGCAACGAAAACGTTTGCGTAAAATTGAATAATGAGGAAATCGCATTTTTTTCAAAATAAAACGCACTAAAAATGCGTAATCTTTAAAGAGAATGTATTAATTTTGCCTTTTATCTAACAAAATTTCATTATGGGGAAAATTAAACTAGACGAAATAGACCATCAAATTCTTGACATGTTGATCGACAACACTAGGATACCATTTACCGACATTGCAAAGAAATTATTGATCTCTGCTGGAACGGTACACGTTCGTGTAAAAAAAATGGAGGAATCAGGAATTATTAGGGGTTCTTCGTTGACTCTAGATTACAAAAAACTTGGTTATTCGTTTATCGCTTACGTAGGTGTTTACCTAAACAACACCTCTCAAACCCAGTTTGTGTTGGAGCGTATTAATGAAATCCCTTTTGTGACTGTTGCGCACATCACCACCGGAAAATTTAATATCTTTTGTAAAATAAGGGGCAGAAACACCGAGCACGCCAAGGAGGTAATTTTTAAATTAGATGAAATTGAAGGTGTTTACCGCACCGAAACTATGATTTCTTTAGAAGAGAGTATTAATGATAAAAAACGTTTAATGCATTCCATTTTTAATGAAATGTAATTTGCTTTCGGCAATATATAGAGAAGAGGCCAATACGGCCTCTTTTTTTTTTTTAAACGTGCTCTTTAAGTCTGTAGAGAGGGAAAAAGTCAGAATCAGTATTTGTGATATTGTTTCGTTTACAAATATTCTTGTAGGCGCCTTTTCTCGTAATAAGCTTCCAAACAAAAAATGGATGGAACTCGTCCGAAAATGAAGATTTGAACTTAAAAAGGGAATTATTTTCATCGGCTCCCAAACCACCACCAAGATTAAAATTAAAATAGCCTTCTTGGTGGGCTTTAATGCGCATTTGATCTATTAGGAACTTGGTGCCATTAAGGTGTAAATGCTCGTTTGAAGAACCCGAAAGATGGTATTGTACGGTCGACTTTGTTTTAATAAACATTGCACCAGCAATGACCTCGCCCGAGGCTTCTTCAGCAGCCAGAAGTATTTCTGTTTTAAAATCTTTTGCCGATCTTAAATTTTTAAAATATTCGTCATCAAAATAGTAAATACTTTTCGCATTTAACCGGTCCATATTTTGATAATATAACGACTTGAATATTTGGTGGTCCTCGTCAGTCTGGGCGTACTTAAGTTTTAGAAGCCTTTTTGCCTTATTCACATAGGTTTTTAGCCTCCTTTGGTAATGTCTCCTTTGTTTCTCCAAACTCAAAGTGAGATTAATGTTTACAACTCGACCTAAATACGATAGGTCACCAAAACCATAAAGAATAATATTTTGAAAAGGCAAAAAGGGGTGAAGCCTTACAAATACACTAATGATGTTATTTTCTATGAAAAAGCGTCTCAATCGCTTTTGAAAATCGATTGGATTAAAATTAAGGGGGATTCTATTTGAAATAGGGCCAGAATAACCATAAACAGAAGTGGCGTCAAAGTATGCCGAACCACTAATTTTTCTTATCAACAATGGCAGTCCAATGAGCACGCCATCTTGCTCGTATTTGATTAAAACAGCCGAATCGGAAGATTCTTTGGCAATTTGATGATAATCATAGGTATGATATACATCGTAATCGTCTACCGAATCCAAGAAGTGATTCCATTCAGGTTTGGACGTAATTATCTCTATGTTTGACTTTGAAATAGCTATTTTTTTTCTTTTTCTCGTTAACTAATTTATAACAATAATATAATTAGTCCAAATAAAATAACCCTATTGGATGTAAGTGTATATTAAGTCTTTTAAAGTTGACGTATTTGCTTTTAGGTAGGAAATTATGTCGTGTAGTAAAGACGAATTATTAATTTTTGTTGCCTTTCCATTCTGGCATTAATACCTCTTTTTCGCCTTCAGAACCGCTATTAATGCCTTCTCTCTGCACCACTTTTTGGACTGTTTTGACAAGTATTTTAGCGTCCAATGAAAACGAAAGGTTTTCAACATAGTATACATCCAATTCAAATTTTTGATCCCAGCTAATAGCATTTCTGCCATTAACTTGTGCCCATCCTGTTACCCCTGGTTTTACATCCAGCCTTTTACGTTGCCTTTCATTATAAAGAGGCACATATTGGGTTAGTAATGGTCTTGGCCCGATAATACTCATGTCTCCCTTTAAAACATTAAACAATTGGGGGATTTCGTCAATGGAGTATTTTCTCAGGAAGCCGCCTACTTTGGTTACCCTGGCCATGTTGTGCAGGTCATCTGATTTGGTAGATTTAATGTCCCGCATGGTTTTGAATTTGACTATTCTAAATGGATTTCCATCTTTTCCGGGTCTTTCCTGAAAGAAAAACGGGGAACCATTATTAACAACAATCAATATCAATATAACGGCTATAAGAACTGGAGAAAATATTATTATTCCGAAAGCGGATAACAATATGTCCAAAATTCTTTTGATTGCGCTTTTGTACATACGAAGTAATTCTAAGTGTTGTTTTTGATTATATCCAGCAAATTCTTATTAATAATATTAACATCAAATCGCTCTTCAGCATACTGCCTACTTTTTACTCCCATTTTGTCAATCATTTCAGGTGATTTGAGGAAAAATTCCATAGCAGAAATGAGTTCACCCAGATTTCTAGGCTCTATTAAAATTCCATTCTCTCCCGTTTTGACGGTTTCTTTACAACCAGGGGTGTTGGTAATAATAATTGGCATTCCAACTGATAATGCCTCCAGGCTGGACCTTGGTATGCCTTCTCTATAATAAGTAGGGAGAACAAAAACATCAGATTTGTACAAAAACTCTTGAAGATTACTAACAGAGCCGTGATGAATGATCGAATTATTTTCTTTGGCCTCATTTAGAATTGATTCCTCTATAGCAGATCCAGAATTTATTGGAATACCCCCGAAAACATGAAACTCGGCATCTGGGTAACGCGTTTTGAGAGTACTGGCAGCCTCTATAAATAATTTAATTCCTTTTTCTTCAATAAGCCTAGCCACAAAAACAAAAACTATTTTTCCGCTGGTATAAGCCTTTCTTCTAAACTTATACTCATCCAAGTTTACCCCAGATCCGCTGACGATTCCATATTTTTGGCTTTTGGTTAATATTTTCTTATCAAGAAATAATTGATGATCGTCTCGGTTCTGAAAAATAACAACTTTGTTTTTTTTCAATGCTATCCGGTACAATGTTCTGGAAAAAAATTGTAGAAAATCTGATCTTAGTGATGTTCCACTAAACGTGTATCCTAAGCCGGTAATTAATGAAAAAGTGGCGATATTCAATGAACGTGCGGCAATAGAACCGTAAATAACAGGTTTAATGGTATATGAAAAAACAATGTTTATTTCATGTTTCTTTATCTTTTTTCTTAAAGACATAATGGATTGAATATCTTTGATTGGATTTAAACCGGTTCTACTAAGTTCGATATCCACAGGAACTGCACCGGTCGATTTTACCATCTCAAAGTTTTTTGGAATGTCCATGTTTGGTGCTGCGCCGTAAACGGCATAACCATTTTTAATTAAATGTTTAATCATATCTCCCCTAAACTGGTTTAAAGAAAAGGCAAGAGAGGCAATTAACATTATTCGGGGCTTTTTATCCATAGCTAGAACATTAATTATTTAGATAAATATAATTATACCATTTTTGAAAACAGAAGTACGCCCAAACCCTAAAGGTGTTGTCCCTTTTACTGCTAAGGTGGTTTTTTACAAGAGGAATAATCTTATCAGGGTTAAAGATGCCTTGTTTCAAAAGAAAATCTTTTTCAATATAGGATTCCAGCTCTTTCTTTAAACTCGATTTTAGCCAGTCCCCCACGGGAGAACCAAACCCACTTTTACTTAACTCCAGAAAATCCTCAGGAAATTGGTCTTTGAAGGCTTCCTTTAGGATATGCTTTTTGTTCCACCCTTTCATTAAGTAACTTTCGGGAAGGGTATTGGTGTAGTCCCATATTTTCTTATTTAGAAAAGGGGCCCTGCATTCCAATGAGTTTTGCATGCTGGTTCTATCTACTTTGGCGAGCATACCACCTTCCAAACTCAGAATTTTGTCAACATGCCTAAAATCCGTTAAAGATTCCACCAATGGCGATTCCAATTTTTCCTTATAATCGTCAAAAAGTCCATGTTCATAAACTTCTGGTAAAAGAATTTCCTCGAGTTCCCTTTCGGTATTGGCCAATGAAATAATGTCCCAATAACTATTACCGCCATAGTCTACCGCCTTGAGCATTTTTTTGATTTTGAAGCGTCTGCCCCTGTTATCGCTCTTTGTGGCCAATAATACTTTTGATGAATTCAAAATGACATTATGAATAGGTTTAGGAACAACGCTGGTATACCGACTGTTCATCTTTCCAACATAGTACTTGTTATAACCACCAAAAACTTCATCACCACCATCGCCGGTAAGCGCTACTTTTACATGATCCTTAGTTTTTTTGGACACAAAATAGGTGGGCAGGGCGGCGGTGTCTGAAAAGGGTTCATCAAAATTCATCAATATTTCATGAATATTGTCCTCTAAATCCTCTTCACCAATTTTAAATAAATGATGATTACTATTAATCAGTTTTGCAACGGTTTCGGCTTTTTCCGATTCATCACTCGATTTTTTAAACCCAATGGAAAAGGTGTCGATTTTTTTACTTGTGGCTTGAGACAGGCACAACGATACAATAGATGAATCTACACCGCCTGATAAAAAAGTGCCTAATGGTACATCGGCAATTGACCTACTGTCCACGCTCTCATAAACTAGTTCCTTTACATCAGCCTTAGCTTTTTCAAAGTCAATCTCTTGTTCTTTGGGAGGCGTCTCTTCACATATCTCATAGGTTTCAAAGGTATGGGTGTTCAAATCATATTCAATATAATGGTTGGCTTCCAGCTTAAACACATTTTTATAAATGGTATATGGGGCAGGTACGTAGGTAAGTCTTAAAAATAGATTTACCCCTTTTTTAGAAAGTTCGGGCTTTACATTAATAACATCCACAATGGATTTTAATTCTGAAGCCCAAATAAATTGAGAATCGTTCTGTGTATAATACAAAGGTTTTTCCCCAAAGAAATCACGCGCTATGTATAGCTTTTCCTTGTTTTTGTCATGAATGCTAAAACCAAACATCCCGTCAAGCCATTTGAAGGATTCCACACCGTAAGCCTCATAAAGTTTTAAAATCACTTCGGTATCACTTGTGGTGTGAAATTTGGTGTTCTTTTCCTTTTCTAATTTGGATCTTAAGATTCTGTAGTTATATATTTCACCATTAAAAACTATAACGATCTTTTTATCATCAGAATAAATGGGCTGTTTTCCTGAGGTAAGGTCGATAATAGATAATCGTCTCATTGCCATACCTAGGGTGTAATTTTCCTCTTGGGCAGCAACAAAACCATCCTCATCTGGTCCACGATGAATAATTAAATTATTCATTTTTGTTAGGGCCGAGGATATCTTTTTCTTGCTGCTCTGTTTTTCTATTATTCCGTTGATTCCGCACATACTTTGGGGTTTACTAGTTCCTAATGAAATGATTTAATTCTTTGTAAACGCTGTTTAAAAGATATTTTTTTGACCGTTGGACGCCAAGTTCACTATATTTCGATCTTTCCTTTGGGTTATTGTGAAAATAGTCAAGGGCATTTTGAAGTGCCACATGGTCATCATTGTTAATTAAAATTCCATAATCTCCTTTAAAAAATTCACCATTATTGATCTCAATTGTCTTATTGTCATGCAGGAGTTCCAAAGGTCCCGAAAGACAATTGGTCGATATGCATGGCAAACCAACTGACATAGCCTCCAATAATGCGTTTGGGAAGCCTTCTGTAAATGATGATAATACGAAAATATGGCTTTTGGCTAGGTGTTCATTTACATTTTTGACCATACCGCTGAATTGAACTTGTTCATTAAGGTTTCTTCTAGAAACCTCATTGTAAAGAAAACTTTTTAAAGGCCCTCCGCCAAGTATATTCAGTTGATAGCTTAGCTTTGATTTTTCAATTGCCCTAATAATCATAATCTGATTTTTTCTGGTATTTAGTGTCCCAGCAGTGATTAATTTAAGAGAATTTATCTCCTTATTTAGAGCCAAAGGATCAACTATGCTTTTAGGAACTTCAATTGGATTGTATATAACTTGCATTGGAATTTTAACTCCAAAATTATTCTTTAGATCAGCATTTATGAAATAAGAATTTGAAAAAAGTTTATCGCATTTATTATAAAGAATTGGATAGAATATTTTTGAAATATAAAATGATGCCTTGCTGGTAGTATTATCTGTTGGGAAACCTCTTTCGCTAATAATTGTTTTAGGTATTTTATTGACAGACGCTATAATGCCATTAATTAAATTAGGAAAGGCTAAAAATGAAATAGAGTAAAGGATGTTATATTTTTTAATGAGCCTGCTATAGCGGACTATAAATTTAAAAAAATCCACGATTTTAAGATAAAGAGGTTTGTTGGGATTGTCATCGCCCAAAATTTCTACATTTACCTCCCGAGGGATATCAAAATGGATATGATTATGAAACAATACCAAATGTACTGTATAATCTTTAATTAGTTCTTTAAGCAAGAGGCTAACAACTTTTTCGGCACCTCCACTGGTTAAACTAATGGTTATTATACTGAGATTGGGCTTTTTCATTACAAAACGCGCGTTATTTAATGGAGAATCCTTTTTGATTAGTTTCAAGCCATTGCTGAAGCACTATGAGCTTCCATAGCGCATGATAATTGTTCCATGACCCATTCATGTGCTGATCAGTAATTTCAGCGACTTTTACAGGGTCTATGCCAGGGATAACGCTAATACTATCTTTGTTCAATTTTTGATATACAAAATCTTTTAACTCATTTCTAAACCATTCTTTGAAAGGCATTGTGAAGCCGGCCTTAGGTCTATTGAAAATATCCTCAGGAAGATATTTGTAAAGAATGTCTTTTAAAATTCTTTTTTGATTTCCTTTTTTAAATTTATAATCCGTAGGTATGGATCTTCCAAACTCTACTACTGTGTAATCCATGAAAGGGGACCTAGATTCAAGGGAATAGGCCATTGATGCTCTATCAACCTTGGTATTGATATCAGAGTTTAAGTATGTTTTTAAATCAAAATCTGATATACGTTCAAAAATATTCTTGGAATCGTGGAATAGATACTTTAATTCGTCGGGCTTGATATCCCTGTCATAAGTATCATCCAAATATGAAGGTTTTCCGCCGAACATAATTGATAAATAAGCATTATTGAGGTCTGAATTATTGATAACGCCTCCCACGATCTTTGCTTTGTAGTAAGGGAATTTTCTTAAGAGATATGCGCCAGTATATCTAATCGGTTTAGGTAAACCATATATCATGGACATATATTTTGCCCAGTTATAGCGATGGTAGCCTATAAAGTTCTCGTCTCCAGCGTCACCAGATAAAGCCACGGTAACGTGTTGCTTAGTATGTTTTGCTAAAAGCATTGAAGGTACTGCCGAAGGGTCAGCAAAAGGCTCATCGTAGTAATAATTAAAATTTTCAATTAAGTTTAGACCTTCTTCATATTGACATTCAATTACATGATGATCTGTGCCTAAATGATCAGCTACTTTTTGGGCATAAACACTCTCATCAAATCCTTTTTCGTTAAACTTTACCGAGAAAGTCTTTACTTTTTCGGAAGAACTTTGGGTAGCCAGGGCTGCAATCAGTGATGAGTCAATCCCCCCTGAAAGAAAAACACCCAGTGGAACATCTGAGATGAGCCTTCTCTTAACCGCTCCTCTTAATAATGTTTCAAGCTTTTCTTGGGCTTCATAGTAGTTGCCCTTAAATTGTTTTTCACCCTTGAAATCAATATCCCAATATTGTTCGAGCTTTATGGAACCAGTAGAAACGTCATAAGTAAAAAAATGACCGGCCTTTAACTTTTTGATTTCGTTGAATATGGATAAAGGCTCATGCACGTAATCCCATGATAAATAATTCTGAATTGCTCGTTTAGAAATTGATAGTTTATTATTGAATAATTGAATAGAAGATATTTGACTGGAAAACTCAAAATCTAATCCATCATGGTAATAATAAAATGGCTTTTGACCCAACCTGTCTCTAGCCCCAAAAAAAATATTTTTATCTAAATCATGGATTACAAAGGCGAACATGCCATTGAACTTTTCTAAACATCCTCTGTCGTAGGCTAAGTAAGCAGCGCATATAACCTCTGTATCGCTAGTTGTTCTAAATTCATAGCCTTTTTTTCGCAAATCTTCTTTTAGCTCCAAGAAATTATAAATCTCTCCGTTAAAAACTATTTTGACTTTATCCTTATAATTGAAGGGTTGATTTGATCTGGGGTCTAAATCGATGATAGATAGTCTATTATGGCCAAAGGTAATCGAAGCGTTGCCTTTTTCATATGTAGAATAATCCGATTGATCGGGGCCCCTAAAAATGGTTCGCTTTAATTTTGCCTTTACTTGGTCATCATTATAACGAATAGTTGTTCCATATATGCCGCACATAATAAATTTGGGTATTTAAATTTTTTAAATTAAAACTAAATCATTCGAGAAAACAAATTCTCATATTTCTTCATAATCTTTTCTTTCTTAAACTTGTCGACAACAGATTTTCTTACTTCGAATCTGTCAAAGCTGTAATTTGAGTCTTTATTTAGCTCTTTTAGAAATTCTTTTTCATTCTCTACAAGTTTTCCGTTAACATTGTTAATAATAATTTCCTTAGTTCCCCCAGGAACATTAAAACCAATAACAGGCGTTCCAACCACGCAGCTTTCCAGGACAGCATTAGGAAAGCCCTCTACATAAGAACCTTGTAAGAAAATATCATGTTGAGACAAATAATTGTTGACTTCTCTGGTAAATGGTATATGCTCTATTTTATCAAAAATGCCAAGCTTTTTAGCTTCTGTAAATAAAACCTCTTTTTGGTCGCCATTTCCAACAATCGTATATTTGTAGTCGAACTTTACCTTAGATAGGATTTTTAATAATCTAATATGTCCTTTTTCTAGTGATAAACGACCTACGGTTATAAATCGTCTAGTGCTTTTACTAGAGGTATACTCAGTATTAATAGGAGGAAGGCTAGAAATAGGATTGTTTATAACCTCAATCTTTTCCTCAGAAAAACCAAAAGTTTTAATCATATCGTTTTTCATGTCGAATGATTGGCATACCAGAAAATCTAATTTTCTATATAAAGCTTTGGTGATTTTTTGAATGACCCATACAATAATAGATTTATTCTCGACAGTTCTATTGTCAGAACTTAATACTGTGGCCTCTCTTCCAATAAACTTAATATTGGGGAAGAATAGCGAGACAAGCCCCATTACAATATTCAAATGTGCCATACAACTGAACACGATATCGGGTTTGAATTTTGAAATAGAAGAAATTAGAGCAAATATGGAGCTAGACACTCTTGGTTTATTAAGAAAAGTAACATTACTACCCAAAGAATCATACACAGAATCTTTTTCAAAACCTATCACTAATAGATGAGATTCAAACTTTTCCTCATTTAGATTTCGGGAAATAAAAGATACAACCCTTTCTGCCCCTCCTGCTACTAGGGATGGGAGTATAAAGAGAATTTTGGTGTTCTTTGGGTTTTTTTTAACCATAGTTATATTCTGAAATTAAATATGTCTTATGATTCTTTTAATATTGATATTCTTTATTTTTTTTGCAGGGTTTCCTGCAAGCATTGTATCGTTTTCGGTAAATGATTTATTTACAACTGCATTTGCGCCAATGGCTATGTTATTTCCAATTTCTATATCGCCGTAAATCTTTGCTCCAGGTGCGATGTAAACGTTATTACCAATTATTGGGGCTTTATTGGTGCCTCCGGAAGCACCAATATTAGTACACGCATGAATCCTACAATTTTTGCCAACTTTTGCATTGCTGTTGATGACTATAGTGCCATAATGTACAATGGATAATCCGGGTCCAAAAACATTAATGGGGATTGAAAACCCGAGTTTCACTGATATCCTTCTAAATCTATACTTTAAATAGTACAAATATAATTTGGTCATACCCTTGTTGTGGCAGTTGCTGTAATATTCCATCTTTCTTAGCCTTTTTTGAAAAGACCAGATCAAATTAGGGAATAAGGTCTCCTTCAGCTTGAACCCAAAATTATTGTTATCCATGCCCAGCGCCACCTTGTCCGCTTTTAAGTAACGATGATATGTTTCTTTGGAATCAATCATATATTTTTTTCCTGTAAATTGTACTATCAAAAAAGGCCAAACAAATTATTAATGTTCTGGTGTACCAAATATTATGGGCTATAAACCCTTCAAATACAATGAGCGCCACAAAAATAGCATAGTAGGCCTGTGGGGTTTCAAAGGCCAGTTTGATGCCATAAACCAAATAAATCAAAAACACAATCAGGGTCAAAATTCCAAAGTTTACGGCCAATGATAAAAAATAATTATGCGTGTTAAGATGGTTAAACCTTTGATCGGCAGTATAACCAGTACCGTAACCTAAAGGATTGTCTTGGAATTCATTCCAGTATTTTACCAATAATAAAGACCTTCCGCCAGCTCTTCCGCCCTCATCAATTGTAACCTTGCTTTTGCCCAAAAACATGTCCATTCTTTCACCGGCCGCTCCTCTTGAAAATTCAGGAAAATTCTCTTTAATCACTTCAGAAAACGATACAAGCGCCATAAAAAGGATTGACATCATCAAAACTAATTTGAGACCACTTACAAAAACTGTTCTGGGCTTGATTTTAAACTCGGAACTCCATTCGTTCATTGTTCCAAATATTAAAATAAGAATCACCGATGCCATGCCGCTTCGTGATAGGGTAAGGAATACGGCAACTAGCATGAAGACGATAACCAAATACCTCCAAGTTTTGTTTTTATTGACCAATACCAGTACACAGAGTGCCAGAAACTTAATTCCGCTAGCTGCCTGGTTCGGGTTTTCCCCAAAACCTCCTTTCCTGACTGCTTCGCTTAATTTTTTGCTGTATTCCGGTAGGCCGATAAAGAAGTCGTACAGTAGGCTTCCTCCTAAAACCAGCAAGGCTCCGCCAACAACGAAAAGCACCTTTTCTTTGCTTTCAACGGTAAAAAAATGAAGGGCAAAGGAGTATAAAATCAACGTAATGATATTTAATACAATTTCCTGAGTAATTATAAACATCTCCGCTCTAGTTAATGCCGAGTAGACAATTGAAATTATTATAATAAAAAGCAGAAATTTGAAGCTGTGGCTTTTAAAGGTGTTTGAAAAGTCCTTAATGG
Organism: Hyunsoonleella aquatilis; assembly: GCF_014270105.1. Taxonomy (GTDB): domain Bacteria; phylum Bacteroidota; class Bacteroidia; order Flavobacteriales; family Flavobacteriaceae; genus Jejuia; species Jejuia aquatilis. The sequence continues at coordinate 601,365 of NZ_JACNMF010000003.1, read as the reverse complement.
AATAGTTCATTATAAACAGTCCAAAAAATAGAGGGATTAGAAAAGAAGCCGGAGGCACCGGAATGATATGGATACGATGAAGAAAAATATCGGCATATGAAGCAAACAAAATCAGAAGGGTGCCTAAGATATATTTCATTTCATAAAATTTTTTTCGCAGTAATGCTCCTGTTGTTCTAAATTTTTGCTCTTACAAGCGAATATAATCTATTTATCAAATCTTTAAATCCTTTACTGAACAGCCTTAAAACTATAAGATAAATACATAGAAAAGCTGCCCCCAAAATGGACAGTTTTACAATCAACATCAAAATGTTTTCGCTTCTTGAGGTATCAAATAAATGGAATATAAAATAAAACAGGCTACTTGCGAGCACAAAGTAAACCAAATGCAGGCTAAATCCTTTCCAATACACCACGGAGTTCAAATTGAAACCCTTGGCAAAAAGATAGTAAGGCCTCCAAAGCATTACAATTGCAATCTGACTTATTATTGTGCCCATAAAAACACCAATTATACCATATTTCAGCACAAAAATAACGGATAAAAGTAAATTTATGACACTCTGCACCACAGGAGACCAGATATCATCATAAAGTCCGTATGCCTGCTTAAAACTATCAACAGGTTGCCTTACCTGCAAAATAAAAAATATGATTGCCAAAGCTAATAGAATGTTTGGCGATAACAAATACTTTTCGCCCAGCCATAAAATGATAAAATCGTCTAGGCCAACATAAATCAAAAGGGAAGTGGTTCCTGCAAAGAAAAAGCGAAGGGCCATCATTTCCCAGAAAACCTTTAGCATGTTGTTTATATCATTTTCCGCAACCAGATTGCCTACACTGGCATTGGTGCCGCTAAATAACTTGCTGACCAAAATATTGACGTTGCCCATTACCATTTGATAATTGCCTACGTAAGCTACCGTTGCCGGGTTAATCAAAGCGAATATCAAAATATTATCAGTTCCGGTTGACACAAAGCTGCCGAATTTGTGGAAGCTTACTTGTTTTATCTTTCGAAGAATGTATTTATTTCTTGTTTTTACATCATCATCTACCTTGTAATTGAAAGCTAGCCATGGATAAATCTGCTTAATTTTCATCCTCAACACAATTACCTGTAGTACCGCGATTAACAACTCAGTACTAATCCACAGTATGACACTTTCAAAATAGATAAGTACAATACATTGTATTACCAGTTTTAAAATATAGGAGGTAGTCCCAATGGTAACATTAACATATGATTTTTGATCTGCTTCAAGCAGAAACATGTGGTAGGTAAAAAAGTAGTTGATCAAATTCCCGACCAGAAGGGAGAAGAACAGGAATATAATTACTCCAATGTTCATATCAGTATTCTTAAAAAATAGCGGAAAGAAAAGTGCCAATGTTACACCTCCTATTAAAATGAACAGGCCAATTTTCTTGTAAAGGTAACCTAGATAACCAATGATTTCATTTATTTTATCCCTTTCGTTATTGAAAATAGGATTGTAAAGAGCAAACCCAATGGCTGTGCCTATTCCTAGTTCGGATAAATTTAAAAACATCAGCATGCTTTTTAATGTGCCCTCCGAACCGATGAATTCATCACCTAAGTTGTCCAAAAATATGTCTCGGGAAAAAAACTGAACGACAATATAACCCAACTGAAAGACAAGGGCTATCCATCCATTTTTTACTGTTAAGTTTAACCTAGACATTTTTAAGTTTTAAATTTTTTAAAGGACACTCCAAATCGTGAAATTACTTCCATAATTCTGATTGGGAGGATTTTCACCATGGTAGTCCGTAAATTTTTATTGGCACTACTTGATGTTCTGAAAATTTCTTTTTTGATCTTTTTTCGATAGCTAAGATCGGGGTCGACATGTGTATTTCTGCTCAATAGGAAAAAGTGGTCTGTGTAATAATACGTTACGTAATTATTAATTACCTGATTCAATTCAGGTATTTTCGGGGTATTTTTCATGATATACTCTGTAGCCCGAATTCCTGCTTTTATCTTTTCGGTAGTGTACTTGCTTCTGATAACACTTAAGTTGTCCGTATTGTAGAGATAAAGAGGGCTTTTTATATATCCAAGTTTGGAGATGCGGTTTAGGACATCAATTGTATAATACACATCCTGATGTATTATACCAGGAATAAATCGAAGTCCTTCAACCAGTTTTCTTTTGTAAATCCTTCTCCAAACAGAAAACCCAGTCGAAGCAATGATTCTTTTGGTTGCCGAGAGTGTGTCTTCAATCCGACGTTCAATATCATGAGATGAAGGTTTTTCAGTCCTAGGATCGATTTCAACGACATCTAGATCATTTTTTTTCATAAAATGAACCATCTCGTCCAGCATTGAGACGTCAATATGGTCATCGCTATCCACAAAACAGATAATATCTCCTTGAGCTACATCAAGGCCATTATTTCTCGCAATACTGGAACCGCTGTTTTTTTGATTGAGTACAATGATTCTTGAATCCTTTGAAGCATATTGCTCACATATTGATTTGCTGTTGTCAGTGGAACCGTCATTTACTAAAACAATTTCCAGATTCCTGTAAGTTTGGTTCGCCATGGAATCGAGACATCTTCGTAGGTAGGGTTCTACGTTATATACGGGTACAATAATGCTAACTAAAGGTTTCATTTTTTGCGTTTACGGAATTTGGGGAAATAAAAAAAGTACCAGTAGGTTATAGGCGTCCGTGATGGTCCTTTATAATGCCTTTTACATCATAAATAATTCCGTTTGGTTTTATATAATCACTTAAATTCAAATCTAAATATTCCTTATGGGCCACGGTAAGGACTATGGCGTCATATTTTTCAGCCAGGAATTCTTTTACGGTTGTTAGGTTATATTCGCGCATTACTTCCTCTGGATTTGCCCAAGGATCGTAAACAGTTACCTCCGTATCATAACTTTTAAGTTGGTTAATGACATCCACGGCTTTAGTGTTCCTTACGTCCGGACAGTTTTCTTTGAAGGTAATACCCAAGGCCAAAATCTTGGCTCCTTTAATTCTGATATCATTTTTCACCATAAGCTTAATGATCTCGGATGCCACATATTCACCCATTCCGTCGTTAACACGTCTTCCCGCCAAAATAATTTCGGGATGGTAACCTACTTCCTGTGCCTTTTGCGCTAGATAATAAGGGTCAACACCAATACAGTGCCCACCAACTAGCCCCGGCTTAAACGGCAAGAAATTCCATTTTGTACCGGCAGCTTCTAAAACTGAATGGGTGTCAATATCCAACAAATTAAATATTTTGGCCAGTTCATTTACAAAGGCAATATTTATATCCCTTTGCGAATTTTCAATAACTTTTGCCGCTTCTGCAACTTTTATTGTTGGTGCTAAGTGTGTCCCGGCTGTGATGACGCTTGCATAGAGCGCATCTACTTTTTTTCCTATTTCCGGAGTAGACCCAGCGGTTACTTTCAAAATTTTATCAACCGTATGCAATTTGTCTCCCGGGTTAATACGCTCTGGAGAGTAGCCCGCAAAGAAATCTTCGTTAAATTTCAGGCCGCTAACTTTTTCCAGTACGGGGATACATTCATCTTCGGTAACACCAGGATATACAGTAGATTCGTATATTACGATATCTCCCTTTTTGAGCACTTTGCCCACTGTTTCGCTTGATTTATACAAAGGTGTTAAATCTGGCCTGTTATTTTTGTCTATTGGAGTGGGTACGGTAACCACGTAATAGTTGCAATCCTTTATATCGTCAAGGTTTGCAGAGCAGTATAGTCCAATTTTATAATCAGGGGTGTCCTTTAAAACTGATTTTAGAACTGAGGATTCAATCTCAAGAGTAGCGTCCTCTCCTTTCATAAGTTCTGCAACTCTGCTCTTGTTGATATCAAAACCTACAACAGAATATTTTGTTGCAAAAAGCCGGGCTAAAGGCAGGCCAACATATCCTAGGCCTATAACTGCAATTTTATCTTTTTTCATAATAGTATTATTGTCCGATAGAATAGTATTCAAATCCGATTTGATTCATTTTATCTTTATCCAATAAACTCCTGCCGTCAAAAACAAAGGCAGGTTTTTTCATGTTATCATATATTTTTTGCCAGTCGTAATCCTTAAATTCATCCCATTCTGTCATAATGGCTACGGCGTGGGCATCTTCCATGGTTTCATAAGGTGATAAAGTACTGGTGATTCCCGAAGCATTTTCTTCTTCAGTTCTCGTGTTCAAATAGTTAAGGTCGGCAAGAACTTTTTGCTCCGAAACTTGAGGGTCATAAACTGCGATTCGCGCTTGTTCGTTTAGCAAATGATCTGCTACATAAATAGCGGCGGATTCCCTTGTATCATTGGTGTCCTTTTTAAAGGCCCAGCCCAACATTGCAATTTTTTTGCCCGAAACGGTATTATAAAGTGTTTTAATCAGGTTATCAGAAAAGCGTCTTTTTTGGTGGTCGTTCATAATCACCACTTGTTCCCAATAATCGGCAACTTCCTGAAGGCCATAACTTCTGGCGATATATACCAAGTTTAAAATATCCTTTTGAAAGCACGAACCTCCAAATCCAACGGAAGCTTTTAAAAATTTCGGACCAATTCTGGAGTCCATGCCAATGGCTTTTGCAACTTCGTTGACGTTAGCCTCTGTATGTTCACATAGTTCGGAAATGGCATTTATGGAAGACACACGTTGTGCTAAAAAGGCATTGGCCGTTAATTTTGACAACTCTGAAGACCACAGGTTAGTGGTTAATATCTTATCATCCGAAACCCAGCTTCCGTAAACTTTTGACAAGCTGCCAATTGCTGCTTTAGATTCACCACCGATCAATACCCTATCCGGACTTAGCAAGTCCTGCACTGCGGTACCTTCGGCCAAAAATTCAGGATTAGAAAGTATATGAAAATTGATCCCATTTCCTGTATTGTGCAAAATGCTTTTGATGGCTTCGGCAGTTCTTACTGGCAAAGTAGATTTTTCGACTACAATCTTGTCCGTTTTTGCAACTTCGGCAATTTTTCTGGCACACAGTTCCACATATTTTAAATCGGCAGCCATGCCTTTTCCTTTACCGTATGTTTTGGTCGGTGTGTTTACCGAAATGAAAATCATTTCAGAATTATCGATCGCAGCATCGACGTTTGTGGAAAAAAACAGGTTTTTATTCCGGGTTTCCTTAACGATATCGGCCAAACCAGGTTCGTATACCGGTAGTTTGGATAAGTCGGCATTGTTCCAAGCCGCAATTCTTTCTGCGTTAATATCCACAATGGTGACTTTAATGTTTGGGTTTTTCTTTGCGATTACGGCCATAGTAGGCCCGCCGACATAGCCGGCCCCAATGCAACAAATGTTCTTTACAGTCATTTTATAAGTTTATAGGTTGTTCCAATACCAGGAAACAGCTTCTTTCAATCCGCCGCTGATATCGTATTTTGGGTTATAATTAAGTAATGTTTTAGCTTTTTCTAATGATGCCAGGGAATGGGGGATATCCCCAACTCTGTTTTCCCTGTATTTTACTTCAACATCTTTGATTTTAGCATCAAATTCAGAAAGATATTCCTTTAAAAGCGATGTCAGTTCGGTTAACGTGGTACGCTCCCCATAGGCTACATTGTACACAGTGTTTAAAGCCTCTTTATTCTGAGTGGTTAAGGCTTTTATATTCATTTGAACTACATTGTCAATATAGGTGAAATCCCTTGAATACGAGCCATCTCCGTTGATATATGGAGATTCGTGCTTGATATATTGTTGCACGAATTTAGGAATTACCGCGGCATAAGCCCCGTTTGGATCTTGCCTTCTGCCAAAAACATTGAAATAGCGCAATCCGATAGTGTCTAAACCATAGGTTTTGTGGAAAATATCAGCATAAAGCTCATTTACATATTTCGTTATGGCATAAGGAGATAACGGTCTTCCAATTTTATCTTCAACTTTAGGTAAAGATTCCGAATCGCCATAAGTAGAGGAGCTTGCAGCGTAAACAAAACGAGTAACACCTGCATCTCTTGATGCTACCAACATATTTAAAAAGCCGGAGACGTTTACGTCGTTGGTAGTAATGGGATCGTTTATGGAACGAGGTACAGAACCCAATGCAGCCTGGTGCAGCACATAGTCTACTTTTTCGCAAGCCGTGTGGCAATCTTCAAGTTTCCTAATATCTCCTTCAATCAGTTTGAAAAGAGGATTTTTTAAAAAAGGCTCAATGTTTTCGTGCTTTCCGGTAGCAAAGTTGTCTAAGCAAACAGTCTTTATATTATTGGATAAAAGGGTTTCGCAAAGGTTAGATCCTATAAATCCTGCTCCACCAGTAACTAATACGGTTTTGTCGCGCAGTATTTCTATCATTCGATTTGGGTTATTTGTTAATAGGTTGCGCAAAGATGTGAAAAAATATCTAAACAAAGTATATTATTATACTAAGTAATAGTTTTTCACGATAAAAATCACTCAGAGGCAGGTTAAGGTTAATTTTATCGATAAAACTATGTTTTTCAACTATTTAAAATTCATTTATAATAGTTTTGATACCAATCAACAAAAGATTTTACACCGTCACCTATAGATGTATTTGGTCTATAATTGTAATCATCTATTAAATCATCTACGTTGGCCCATGTTCTTTCAACGTCACCGGGCTGTATGGGCATCATTTCCTTTTGGGCTTCTTTTTTAACATTAGCCTCAATTTCCTCAATAAAATCCATGAGCTTAACAGAATTGTTATTGCCTATATTATAGATTTTATAGAATTCATTGTTATTAATTCTTTCAGTCTGCGGTTTTTCGATTATCCTGACCACTCCCTCAACTATATCATCAATGTATGTAAAGTCACGTTCCATCTTCCCATAGTTAAATACTTTAATAGGTTTATGGTTTACTATGGCATCTGTGAACAGGAACATGGCCATATCCGGCCTTCCCCATGGCCCATAAACTGTAAAAAACCTTAGTCCCGTAGTGGGTAACTTGAATAAATGGCTATAAGTGTGTGCCATTAATTCGTTGCCTTTTTTTGTGGCCGCATATAGGCTTATAGGATTGTCTACATTATCAGATGTTGAGAATGGAATCTTTTTATTCAGTCCATAAACACTGGAACTACTGGCGTATACTAGGTGTTTTATGTTATAGTTCCTGCAACATTCTAGAATATTTAAAAACCCGACTAAATTGGAGTCCATATAGGTTTCAGGGTTTTCCAAACTATATCTTACTCCGGCCTGAGCGCCCAAATTACAAACGATATCGAAGCCTTCTGAGTTGAACAATTTAGGAAGTTCCTTGCGGTCTTCAAGATTCATCCTAACAAAGTAAAAATCTTCATAGGTTTGGCTTATGCATTTATTTGCGAAGATTTCTGCTTCATTTCTTGAAATGCCCAGCTCTTTCAACCTGGCATATTTTAGGTTAACATCGTAATAATCATTGATGTTATCTAAACCAACAACTGTGTGGCCATTTTCTAATAGTGCCTTGGAAGTGTGAAAACCAATAAATCCGGCGGCTCCAGTGACTAAAATTTTCATCCGAAAGGTTATTTATATATAAAATCAAACGCCAAAGATGAAAAATGTATTTAAAAATAACTAAAAGTTTGATGAAAATGTTAGCTTTTTTGATATTAAGGGATTTTATAAGTAAATCTTTCTCGCGTTTTTATGTTTCTTTTTAACGTTGAATAGTAGGGTGTTAAACCTCAGAATGTCGGTCAACCCAAAAGACTTTGTTTTCATCTTTTTTTTCTTGTTGGTAGCGATTATATTTATATTTTAGTCGTCGTTTGACCCCTTATTTATCACATAAACGCTATTATGATTTTTAATTCATTAGCCTTTTTAACTTTCTTTCCAATAGTATTTATACTGTACTGGAGCATAAACAAAAAAGCATATAAAACCCAGAATGTTTTATTGCTTATAGCTAGTTATGTATTCTATGGCTGGTGGGACTGGCGATTTCTGTCCCTTATCGCTTTTTCTACCATAATAGATTATACCCTAGGCTTACAAATTGAAAAGAGCCAAACTAGAAAAAAGGCATTTTTAATATTAAGTCTTATTACTAATTTGGGGCTATTGGCCGTATTCAAATATTTTAATTTCTTTATTGATTCTTGGGTAGGCTTGTGGTCCATGTTCGGGTATGAAATGTCCGTATCAACCTTAAATATCATTCTGCCTGTTGGTATTAGTTTTTATACATTTCAAACGATGTCATACTCAATTGATATATACAGAGGAGAACTAAAGCCGACCAAGAATTTTATTGATTTTGCCACATTTGTTAGCTTTTTTCCTCAATTGGTAGCTGGACCAATTGAACGCGCCTCAAATTTGTTACCACAGTTGCAAAGCTCAAGGGATTGGAGCCATACCCGTTTTAAGAACGGCCTTTTTCAAATAGGCGTAGGGTTTTTTAGAAAAGTGGTGGTGGCCGATGCCATTGGCGCTACCATTGATGGCATCTATAATGCCCCGGAAATATATAATGCTTCAAGTATTGTAATGGCGGTGGTTCTGTATTCTTTTCAAATTTATTTTGACTTTAGTGGCTATTCCGATATCGCTATCGGTACGGCAAAACTTTTGGGCTTTGATTTTAAACGAAATTTTAACCTTCCCTATTTCTCGGTTTCGATTACCGAATTTTGGAGGCGGTGGCATATGTCTTTATCTACATGGCTGAGAGACTATCTTTATATTCCTCTAGGAGGCAACCGGAAGGGCATAAAAATGCAGTATAGAAATTTATTTTTAACGATGTTGCTTGGTGGCCTTTGGCATGGCAGTTCCTGGAATTTTGTAGTCTGGGGCGCCATTCACGGCATACTCCTTGGCATTGAAAAGAGGTTTAAGCTTATCCCCGAAAAATATAATTTCGTTAAGAACCTCTTTATTTTCGGTTTGGTAAGCCTTATTTGGATATTTTTCAGGTCACTAAGTTTTAGCGATTCCAAGCTGATGTTTTCAAAACTTGTTACAGGTTCCTACGGCATGCCCTTTATAGGAAACATCAATGCGTTTGCCGCATTACTATATGGCCTGGTTTTGGCTATGATTTTTGACATTACATTATTTAGAAAGAATATCGCGCTGGAAAACTTTGGATCTACTTTAAAGCGGAGCCACTACATCTTGCTGTTCAATTTTATATTGATCAACATCATTTTGTTTTTCTCCAGTGCCAGTAACTTTATTTATTTCCAATTTTAGATGAAAAAGTCATTTAAACTATTTTTAGTACTCTTGTTAGTCTTTATTATTGTTGATAGGCTGATCAGTTTTGGATTGGGTAGCATGGCTAATAAAGTGGTTACCGGACAGGGGGTAGGTAAGGTGAACCAGTTTTTGAAAATTAAAGACTCTGTTAACCTTCTTGTTTTTGGTAGCTCCAGGGCGAACCATCATGTGGAAAACCAAATGCTGGACACTGCTTCATTTAATATGGGGGTAGATGGCACGAAGCTTGGGCAAAGTGCTGGTTTAATTTCCACTTTGAATAAAAAAAACCAAATTATATTGGTTCATATTGACCAAAGTACGGTGTTTGACGAGGCCTATCAAGCATCGGATATACTGAATCTTATCAATATAACCTCGGACTATAAATCAGTAAAGAGTTTAATCTTTGATTTTTTCCCCGAGGAAATTTATGTCACCAACGCTATCAACTCGTATGCCTACAACGGAAAAGTGCTTTCTATATTCAAGAATTATTTTATGCCAGATGGCGGTTACATGAAGCATAGGGGGTACGACCCTCTTGTTCCCTCGGAGGCTCAAAAGGAGATATTCGAGGCTTTAATAAAGAACAATGATTTTGTGAAAGATAAAAGAAGTAAATTTGAAATTAATGGTGCTGTTGACATTTTGGTAGGGTTCATCAAAAATAAAGGGGAAGAGTTGAATTCTAGGGTAATTTTTTTCACATCCCCTTCTCTGAGGCCAATTTCAGGTCAGATGCGCTCGGCTACTGAAAACTATTTCAAATCGAAAGAGGCAGAGTACTATGATTATTCAGATTTTGACGATGGTAGCAATAAGTCGTATTGGAAGGATTTCACTCACATGTCGGCAAAAGGAGCAAGGGCATTTACCAAGGAGATTGAAGTCTTGATAAAAAGAAAATAGGGTCTTGGGTAAAAATATACAAAGCTTCTCCCAAAAAAATAAGTTGAGCAAATTGAATTTTTTTAATAAAAATCGTGAAAAAATAAAAAAATATAGCTCTTAAAATCTATCTTCAAATACTTGTTTATCAAATCTTTATATGTGATTGTTTTTTGGCATTATCATATCCCTATAAATTTAATCGGATTATTAACAAATTCGTAAAGTCCAAATTTCAATCCCATTCGTAACTACTAACAATTGATTGAAACAGTAATTATTTTTATCGTTGAATTATGCGTTTAATCGTTGAAAATGGTAACAGATTATGTATTTCATCGAAAAAATAATACAAAATATATCGCATTTCGTCGAAAAAAAATGTATTTGAACGATATTTATTAATTTATGCCTTAGTTTTGCATCTGTTAATAATGTCCGAATCATTGTTAAACCCAAAATTCTAAAACCTACTACATTGTTATGAAATCTACTTTGCCTACTTTTAAACCCATGGTTATTTTTTCATTTTTAATTATTTTACTTACTTCTTGCAATAAGGAGGAACTTTTTATTCCAAAAGAATTACTTCAAGAGGAAGAGGAAATTACTACCGAGGAAGAAGAAATTGGGGATAATGAGTTCACTGTCATTTTGAATGACGATTTTTATGAGACGTATGAGAACACGGCAATAACAATCGATCCATCCGAAAATGATGGTGAAATCAACTCGGATATTATCTTATCCTATACCGATCCTTCCAATGGTATTTTAATCATAGAAAACGAGTCTATTGTATATACACCAAATGACGGTTTCACTGGAGAAGACTCCTTTATATATGAAGTATGTGATGGCGAAACCGGATTGATTTGTTTTGAGGCCAATGTCAATATAATGGTTAATGTACATGAAAACACAGGTATCGAAGGAGAATTTAAAGCTTTTCCTTCCGCTTATGGAGCCGGAGCTTACATTACTGGAGGAAGAGGAGGTAGAGTTTTGCACATAACTAGACTGGACGATGCCTATGAGCCGGGCACTTTAAGATGGGCTTTAAATCAAAAATACCCTAGGATAATTGTTTTTGACGTTTCTGGGGTGATTAATATAAATACTCAAACAATTCACTTAAATGGTGATGATTACGGAGACGTTTCCATTTTGGGGCAAACAGCACCTAGAGGAGGGATAACAATAACAGGTGGGAGAATTTGGTTTGAGTATACTAGAAACCTAATTATTAGATATATAAAGTTTAGAAATGGTCATACGTCGAACAATGGAGATTGTTTAACGATTGCAAGGTCCACTGACGTTATAGTAGATCATTGTTCATTTTCCTATTCAAAGGATGAGGCTCTGGACGTAGCCGGTTCCTTCGATCCTACGGATGGCAACATTACTTTATCCAATAATCTATTTGGTGAGTGTAAAACAGCTATGATAGTAGGCCATGACAATGTAGGGCCTTATGGGAGTGTTTCGGTACTTCGAAATGCTACAGCAAATGTTGGTTGGAGATTTCCGAAGACGGGAGGTGCATTGGAAATTGATATTATTAATAATGTACATCACAATTGGAAGAATAGGACGATTCGAATGGACGACAATGATTTTACCGTAAATCAAATAAATAACTATTATCAAGCAGGTTCAGAAACGGGTTTTAACGCTTTAGCCAAAATGTGGACCAATCCGAATATGTCACCTAGAATCCATACATCTGGAAATTTTGTTAGCCCGTCAATTAAGCCCGATGGATTTGATGAAGACCAAAGCTTGGGATGGCAGAAATTTCATACTAGTACTGTGGAATTGAAGCCTGAGTGGTTTTCTGATGTCAGATTGCCCATCCAAGGGGCAGCTCTACCTATATTGTCTTCAGAAGAGGCTTTTGATGATGTACTTTCTAGTGTAGGGGCATGTCATTCTTTGAATTCCGATGGCTCTGTTGACTTTTTTAGAGACTCTTTAGACGAAGGCTATGTTGATTTGATACGAAATAAAAGTAATCAAAGAGCTATGGGCTTGGACGCATATGGCGCGATGCCGACATCAATCCCAAGTAATATAAGGCCGGATGATTATGATACAGACGGCGATGGCATGCCTGATGAGTGGGAAAGACTAGTCTTTGGCGATCTTACTAAAGAAGCCAATGGAGACGAAGACGGAGATGGTTATTCAAATCTTGAAGAGTTTTTATACCAAATTTAATAGCTACTCAGGAGTATAAAATAGTAGTTCACTAAAAGCTTACAGTTTAATCTAAACTGTAAGCTTTTAATGTACTTGGTATGTTTAATACAATATTTAATCCATCACTACTCCAAACTCACCATACCACTTACTTAGTACATAAAGCTTCCAAATATTGGCAGTATGGTCATCTTGTCCATTCATGTGCTCATTTAAAAGTCTTTTGAATTTTTGAATGTTTAGATTGGGAACTTTTTCAAGGAATTCATCATTCAAAGCACCAAGGAACTCATCTTTCAACTCATTTCGCATCCATTCGCCAATAGGGACAGCAAACCCTCTTTTAGGCTGATTGAATACTTCTTCAGGGATAAATTCTTTCAGAAGGTCTCTTAAAATCTTTTTTTGCCTCCCCTTTTCATACCTGAAAGACATTGGAAGTGTTCTTGCAAATTCAACCACCCGGTAATCCAAAAAAGGACTTCTAACTTCTACCGAATAGGCCATACTTGCCCGATCAACCTTGACATTGCTGTCATTTTCAAGCCATAATTTGATGTTTAAGTCGGCCGCTTTTTGTAAAAATATGTTGGACCATTTTTTATAGCCTTGATAATGCTTCATATAGTCCTGTCTTTTCTTGTTTAAAAGAAAACCTTTTCTGGAAAAAATGTTCTCTATAAAGTCGTTCTTGGTTTTGGTGTTAAGGGCATTTTTTACCCTGTGTGAATTCATGCCGAATAGTTTTAACAAAAATGGCTGAGAGACCATTTTTCGAATGAAAAATGGAATTTCTATGATAGATTTGTTCCTAACCAGCGAATCAAAATGATTGTAACCAATAAAACTTTCATCTCCACCGTCGCCAGACAGTGCCACTGTGACGTGCTTCTTTGTAACTGAATTCAACAACAAAGAGGGCAGTGCGGAACTGTCGGCAAACGGCTCATCATATACTTCAGTGAGTTTTGGCACCAACTTTAGGATATCATTGGCACTACAAATAGTAGTTTTGTGGTTTGAACCGATAATTTCGGCATACTGTTCGGCAATCTTGCTTTCGTCAAACTTTGGGTTTTCAAAACCGATAGAAAAGGTGTTTATTTTTTCTTTGGAAGCTTCTGCCGCCAAAGCGGAAACCAAAGCAGAGTCTATTCCTCCCGAAAGAAAGGAACCAATCGGAACATCGGACTGCAATCTGATTTTTACGGCGTCCGAAAGTAAATCATGGAGTTCTTTCATTGCATCTTCATAGCTTATGTCTCTAACTTCAACGTCCTTTAAATTCCAATACTCCTGAATCTCCAATTTGCCAGTTTCTAAACTGATTGTCATGAAGTTGCCGGGAGGTAATTTCATGATGTCATCTGCAATGGTATAAGGGCTTGGGATGAACATGCAGTCAAGGTAAATGGAAATAGCCTCTTCATTAATTTTTTTACCCTTGAGCATTGGTCTTATTTGGCTGCATATTTCAATTTTCCCATCTTTAAAACAATAGTAAAACGGCTTTACGCCCAGGCGGTCTCTTGCCGAAAAAATTTCGTTGGTGTCTTCATTATAAATACTAAAAGCAAACATCCCGTTGGTTCTTTCAAGTAAACCTTTGCCCCATTCATAAAATCCAATAAGAAGCACTTCGGTATCACTTTCGGTTTTAAAGGTATAGCCCAAGCCTAAAAGCTCCTCTTTGAGGTCTAAATAGTTATAAATTTCACCATTGAAAACAATATGGAGGTTTTTGTAAACCATGGGCTGGTTTGAACGCGGATCAAGGTCTAAAATGGCCAACCTTAAATGGCCTAAAGTAACATCGTTCACTTTTGAGAGTCCAGTATAATCAGGGCCTCTGAAAGAGATGGAATCGAGTTTTGATTTTACTTCCTTTTCCTCAAAAGGTATATTGGTTAAGTATATGCCGCACATGGTAGTCTCATTTTGCTGTAAAGCACGCACTTATTTTTTATAAATACAATAATAGGCCTCAAAAATCTATGAAACGACCAAAAGTTTAGTTGTTTGATACAGTGCTGCGTTCATCTTGGAATTAGTCTAAAAAAATGGTTCATTTTAAGAGGGTTAATATGACGTAAATTCAGTTCCATCAGAGGTTATTGACATTTCTGTTTTTTTTGAATTTTTAAATATTTGGTTACAAGCATTAGTAGGGTGGATCCTACCCCAAGATATTATTGGTTTACTATGCATTTGATACCTTGATCTTGAATTTTATTTTTCGAGAAAGTGTTTAAAAATATTCTAATATGATAACACTCCTATCGACTATCTACAAAGATTTCCCATGTAAAATGTAAGGGCGTGCATTTAGCCGATTTTAATGAATGTTTTAGCGAAATAAGCAATATCTTTTACTTTCGCTTTAAAACAATTGCTAAATTTACCCCATCAAACACAAAATTAAATTGATTAATAGCAAAATGTTGATTTAATGTGTGAATGTCAAATTATTGAAAATTGCATCCTACTTCCCTCAATAGGTTTTGAATTTTAGGTAGTGACATTAACATTTTTGAATTTTTGAAATTTTGAAATTAATTATTGATTTTGACATCTTCATCTCTTGGGGGAGGTTCAATACAATACTTAATGGAATTTGATTATTATCACAGCCTTTTTTGGCTTTAATTGATAATGGATTTATGTTGACAAAAACTAGAATATATTTATCATCACCTCACATGGGAGGACGAGAACGCGATTTTGTTGCTGAGGCTTTCAGTACAAATTGGATAGCGCCCTTGGGGCCAAATGTTGATGGGTTTGAAAATGACCTGAATGGTTATTTAGGGGGTGATAAGCATGTAGCTGCCTTAAGCTCTGGAACGGCTTCAATACATTTGGCTTTAGAACTGCTTGATGTCTATAAAGGTGATGAGGTACTGTGTCAGAGTTTTACATTTTCAGCTTCGGCAAATCCGATTATATATCAAGGAGCCACTCCTGTTTTTATTGATAGTGAGCCTGATACCTGGAATATGTCTCCAGAACTTTTGGAAATAGCTATAAAGGATAGAATTGAGAAATATAAAAAGCCGAAGGCGATAATTGCGGTACATTTATATGGAATGCCTTACAAAGCAAATGAAATTAATGCAATTGCCGAAAAATATGATATTCCAGTAGTTGAAGATAGTGCAGAAGCACTGGGTAGTAAATATTTTAACCGCCCATGTAGTACCTTGGGAACCTTAGGCATCTTGTCTTTCAACGGTAATAAAATAATTACAACTTCCGGTGGAGGTGCATTAATTGCCTCTAGCGAAGCTCATAAAAAGCGAGCCATTCACCTGTCAACTCAGGCAAGAGATAATGCGCCGCACTACGAACATTCTACAATAGGCTTTAATTATAGGCTGAGCAATGTTTTGGCTGGTATTGGTCGCGGACAGATGCTAGTATTGGATGAAAGAGTAGAGGCCAGAAGAAAGAATTTCGAATTTTATAAGGAAAGATTGTCGGGTCATGGCAGTATAGAGTTTTTGGAAGAGCCTAACGGCCTATTCTGCAATCGCTGGATTACCTGCATTCTTACCAAATCTTATGAAACACGAGAAAGGATACGTCTTGAGTTATTGAAAGATGATATAGAATCTCGACCACTATGGAAGCCAATGCATATCCAGCCTGTATTCAAGGATAGTTTGCATTTTAGCAATGGCATTTCCGAAGATTTATTTGAAAGAGGTCTTTGCCTGCCAAGTGGTTCAAATTTAACAATTAATGAATTAGAAAGAATCGTAAATATTATTTTAAAGACCCCCAACTTATGATAAAGAACTACTTTACTTATTATTCCCAGAAATATGCCTCTAAATGGCTTGTTTTTGGTATTGATTTATCCATTGTATTATTAACGTTTGTTCTTGCGTACTACGTGAGGTTTAATTTTACATTTGGTTTTGACTTAAGCCAACTGAAAATACAAATGCCGTTGTTGCTCATAATTGCGTCGTTTAGTTTTCTAGTGGTAGGGTCCTTTAAAAGTGTTATCCGACATACTGGATTTACGGATGTAATGAATGTGTTCAAGTCGGTGGTGCTTATGTCCATTATATCAATACTTTTTGTATTGGTTAACAGAGTTACCGGTCTTTTAGGTAGTTTTACAATCCCGCTTTCCATTATAGTGGTACATGCATTATTTAGTTTTGTAACATTATCTGGGTGCCGATTGCTTTTCAAACTAGCTTACAAACAGTTGAAAGTGCAACTATTATCTTCAAGAAACATAATTATATATGGAGCAGGAGACTCAGGCATCTTAACCTACAATGCCTTATTGAACAATACAAGCGTAAGCTATAATGTTATTTGCTTTGTGGATGATAATGAGAAAAAACAGGGTAAGCTTATTAATGGGACGCCTATTTATACCCTAGATAAGTTGAGCCATGACTTCGTAAATACTAACGGTATTGAGGAGATAATAATAGCTTCGCAGAGCATAGACTCCAGACGACTGATTTCTTTGGTTGACAACTTCATGAATTTTGATATAGAAATTAAGAAAGTTCCTCCTTTTGAGACTTGGATAGATGGCGAGCTTAATGCAAACCAGATTAAGCAATTTGAAATTGAGGATCTTTTAGGAAGAGCACCAATTGAGATTGACAATCCAAATCTTCTAAATGAGTTTAATGGAGAAGTTATTGTTGTTACTGGTGCAGCAGGTTCTATAGGAAGCGAATTGGTGAAGCAATTAGCAAATTTCCAAGCGCGCAAACTGATATTAATAGATCAGGCAGAATCCGCACTTTACGACTTGCAGCAAGAACTTATAAGAAACGGCAAAAATAATTTTGTGGCCATTGTAGCAGATATCAGGGACGGCGTTAGAATTGATAGCATATTTCAGATGTACAGACCATCCATGGTTTTTCATGCTGCGGCATACAAACACGTGCCCTTAATGGAGAAGTCTCCATATGAAGCTATAAAAATTAACGTAAATGGGACGAAGTTATTGGCTGATACTGCTTCTAGATATAACATAAAAAAGTTTGTTTTTGTTTCAACCGATAAGGCCGTTAACCCAACTAGTGTGATGGGAGCTACCAAACGAATGGCAGAAATGTATATAAGCTGTTTGCAGAAAGAAAGCAAGACCAAGTTTATTACAACACGATTTGGAAACGTTTTGGGGTCTAATGGTTCAGTAATTCCTTTGTTTAAAAAACAAATAGAAAAAGGTGGCCCTTTAACATTGACGCATAAGGAAATTACAAGATATTTCATGACAATCCCCGAAGCCTCTCGTCTGGTTTTAGAGGCTGGTACTATGGGTAAAGGTGGTGAGATTTTTATATTCGATATGGGAGAGTCAGTTAAAATTTATGACTTGGCAAAAAATATGATTAAGCTTTCCGGGTTAAGATATCCTGAAGATATTGATATTGAAATCACTGGATTGCGTCCAGGAGAAAAGCTTTATGAAGAGTTGTTGGCAAACGGAGAAAATACACTCTCTACTTACCATAAAAAGATTATGATAAGTAAAACGAGAGAGCTGGAGCATAATAAGGTTAAATCCGAAATAGAAGAACTTTGTATCACTAATCGTTTTCAGAGCAACAATATCGTTATGAAAATGAAAAGCTTGATCCCAGAGTACAAATCGAACAACTCGGAATATGAGAAATTCGATACAAGAGTTAAAATTTATAAAAAAGCTAAAGGAATTTTAGATACCAATTCAGAAAATCAAGTAGAATATAAATCTATATGATTTTAAGCATATTATGACTACATTTGAAGTTTGAATGTAGTCATAATTATGTTTTTGAATCCTTAAGCTTGCCCCAAATTGAATAATAATGAGTGAATTTTTAAGATTTCGACGAATAGTTGTTTATGTTTCTTTATTAGCGTTATTCGTCACCACTTCATGTAGTTCTAGAAAGAAAGTAGTTTACTTTCAAAACGCAAAAGATTTTGAAACCGTAGTTAATACCGATACATTTACCCCAAGGCTTAAGGTAAATGACATCGTAACTATTTATGTGTCTACTTTTGATCTCGAGGCCGCAAAACCCTTTAATTTGGTCAAAAGCCAAACCACTTCAGCACTCGAACTTGTTGATTATATTATTGATATAGAAGGCAATATTGATTATCCAGTACTTGGTAAGGTAAAACTTCTTGGATTAACAGTGGAAGAAGCCAAAGAATTGTTCAAGAAAAAGTTGGAGGATTACCTTAAAGACCCAATTGTTAATATTAGAATTTTAAACTTTAGAATATCGGTTTTAGGATCGGTAAACAAACCAGGTATTTACGAAGTATCAGGAGAACGGATTACTCTTTTGGAGGCTGTTGCCCTTGCAGGGGACTTGAATATAAAAGCTAAAAGAGATAATGTTATGGTAATCAGGGATTTTAACGGCACCAAAACCTATACTAGAGTAAATTTATTGAACAAGGAGTTGTTCAATTCTCCAGTATATTATTTGACCCAAAATGATATTGTTTATGTTGAGTATAACAGATCAGGTTCATCGGCCTCGGTTCTTGACGGCAGAATTAGTGTTATTCTGGGAGTCGCCTCTATTATAATACCTTCATCAATCATACTACTAACCAGAAATTAGATTTTTAAATGGAAAAAGGGGTTAAAAAGCATAATCAAGATGTTGCTAATTCAAAAGTAGACTTTGATTTAAAAAAACTGGTTTCAAAGTACACCAAGCATTGGAAGTGGTTTGCACTTAGTTGCATCTTTTTCTTGGTACTGGCCTATTTTCACCTTCGCTATGCTGAACCAGAATTTAACGCTTATGCCAAAATAATGCTGGTTCACAATAAGGGAA
This sequence comes from Hyunsoonleella aquatilis, assembly GCF_014270105.1. Classification (GTDB taxonomy): domain Bacteria; phylum Bacteroidota; class Bacteroidia; order Flavobacteriales; family Flavobacteriaceae; genus Jejuia; species Jejuia aquatilis. The sequence continues at coordinate 582,206 of NZ_JACNMF010000003.1, read as the reverse complement.
ATATTAACCCTGCCCAAAACTTACTTCAAGATTTAGGCCAAAACACATCAGAAATGGTAGCGATTGAAGATGAGATAGAAGTGCTGAAATCTAGAAAATTGATGACTGGCGTTGTAGAAAAATTAGACCTTAACATTCGCGTCTATGCTAAGGGCAGGTTACACGACACACAGTATTTTCCTAATGACAGGGCTCCTATTACTATTAATTTTATAGAAACCGATTCGGTAATCAGAAAATCAAATTTTGTTTTTAGTTTGATTATTAAAACAGAAACTACTTTTGATTTTATTTACCATCCAGTTGGGGCTGAAGAACCATTGGTGCAGACCAAATCCTTTGGTAATAATATTTCTTCTCCTGTTGGTGATATCGTCCTTACCCCCAACTTTAAAAACCTTTCTTACATCAAGGACCGGCTTATTTATGTTAGAATTACACCGGTGAAAATGTTGGCAGAACAGTATAAAAACAGTATTCTTATTTCACCGGCTGGAGAGTTTTCTAATGTGATTAATTTATCCTTGGACGATACTTCTGCCGATAGGGCGAAGGCTATAATTGACACTTTAATTGAGGAATACAATGATTTGTCCGTTCAGGAAAAGAGTAATATTTCTAACAATACAGCGGAATTTATTGACAAGAGAATTAACTTGATTGCTACTGATCTTTCAAAAGTTGATGATGAAATTGAACGATTTAAAACCGGTAATAAGTTAACAGATATTACATCTGAAGCACAAATATATCTGGATAATAATGCGCTAACAGAACAGGAACTGGCCAAGGCTCGAACGCAGTACAGTACCGTTAATTTTATGAAGGAGCAGGTAAATGATGATAGTTTCCAACGTATTCCGACTAATCTTGGACTTGAAGATGGAGCCATAAATTCATTGGCTTCTAAGTATAACGAATTATTGGATCAGAGGCAGAAGCTATTGCAAAGTTCTAACGAAAAAAACCCAATTATTGTCAACCTAGACGAACAAATCAAGAATATAAAAGACAATTTACGTCAAACTTTGAATAATTCCTCTAGCGCTGTTGATTTGAGAATTAGGAGTTTGCAAAACCAAACATCAAAGTTTAGTCAAAAAATATATGCTTTGCCTGGGCAAGTTAGAAAGTCTAGGGATATAGAAAGAGAACAGAGTATTAAGGAGTCTCTATATCTTTATCTTCTCCAAAAAAGGGAAGAGGCCACTATTTCTTTGATTTCAGCAGCTCCGAACGCCAAGATTGTCGACCAAGCACATTCTGATGGAACTCAGGTTTCTCCGAAGGTCCCCATGGTTTATGCAGCGGCAATAATGCTCGGACTGTGTATACCCTTCGCCTTTTTCTATGTGAAAGATCTTATGGATAATAAAATCCACAACAAAGAAGATTTAGAGAAAGTGATCAACAATATTCCTGTTTTGGGAGAAATCCCTAGGATTTCTGGAAGTGATAAAGATTTAATCCAGCGTAATGATCGCTCCATTTTATCCGAATCTTTCAGGATTATTCGGACCAATCTAGACTATGTAAGAAAACGTGATGATGCTAAGCCCTATAGTAATGTCGTATTTGTTACTTCAACTATTAATGGCGAGGGAAAATCGTTTTTTAGTTTGAACATGGCACTTACAGTGGCCAATACAGGAAAAAGGGTTTTACTGATTGGTGCTGATATTAGGAAACCTAAGACTCAAACTATATTAAAAGGTCAGAAATCTAAAGCCTCGGATATAGGCCTGACTGAATTTCTTGCAGATAAATCTGTAACTATTGGAGATGTTACCAATACGCACGAAGTTAACAGTATTAGTTTGGATTTATTAGTTTCTGGAAAAGTACCACCAAACCCAGCTGAATTATTGATGAGTGATAGGATGAAACAATTGTTTGACAAAGTTTCAAACGACTATGATTATATTATCGTTGACACTGCACCCTCAATGTTGGTGACAGATACTTTATTGTTTAGTCAATATGCAGGTTATACTATTTACATGACCAGAGCTGGTTATACTGAAAAAGAAGTACTGAATTTTGCTAAAGAATTACATGCCGATAAGAAACTAAATGGTATGATGCTCGTGGTTAACGATGTAAATCAGTCTAATTTTGGATATGGTGCGAAATATGGATACTATGGCGCTCCAAAAAAGAAAGGATTGTTTAGATGGAAGAAAGCATCAGCATAACTCTACTATAAAAATAAAACCTTAATCCTCTGATATTTATTATATTAAGAGGATTTTTTATTTAACTTTTATAATATTCAAAAGCATTGGTGATAAGTTGTTCCTCGACCCTGCAATCTATTTTGGTGGTACCGATATCTTCAAGAAGCACAAAATTGATGTTCCCATGTGAGTTCTTCTTATCGTATTTTAGCAGATCAATTATCGGAGCGTAATCATTGGCTTCGATATTTACCACACCATAATACTTGATAAAGATTGATTTTATTAACGCTAACTTATCCTGAGGGAACCCAAGAATTTTGGACGAAATATAAGTTTCTAAGATCATCCCGATGGCTATGGCTTCTCCATGTAATAAATCAGATTTGTTAGGATTGCTCAAAAAATAGGATTCTATCGCGTGACCAAGAGTGTGGCCAAAATTCAGTGTTTTCCGGAGTCCACTCTCAAAGGGGTCTTCGTCCACAACAGCCTTTTTAATGAGCACGGATTCATAAATCAAACTGTCTAAATCTTTAAGTGTCAATTTAGATAAGTCATTGAATTTATTCCAGTAGGATTCGCTAGTTATTAAGCCATGTTTTAGCATTTCTGCCATTCCAGAACGCATTTGGTCGGAAGGCAAAGTGTTTAAATACTGGGTGTCTATCAATACTATATCGGGCGTGCTAATTACTCCTATTTGATTTTTTAGGGTGCCCAGATCTACTCCTGTTTTGCCACCAACCGATGCATCAACCATGGCCAGCAAAGAGGTTGGGACATTAACGTATGCGATACCCCTTTTAAATGTTGAGGCCACGAAACCTCCCAAATCTGTTACTACGCCACCGCCAATATTTATCATCAGACTTTTTCGATCACCATCCAATTCGGAAAGGGTATCCCAAACCCCAACGCAAGTATCTATGGTTTTATGTATTTCCCCGGCTTCAATTTCAATGATTTCAATTGGTATTTCGGTATCCAAATTAGATAAAAATAAAGGCAGACAGTGCTTATGGGTATTACTGTCAACAAGGACAAAAATCTTAGAAAAATTGTGGCTTTTAATGTGATCGTTCAAGGAAGGGTAACACTTGTCATTAAAGTGAATAATACCGTTATTGGCCGTAATGGAATCCATATAGGTTCGATAGATTGATTTGGCTGCGAAATTAAGGAGTTTTTAACTAAAATGGTAGTTTAGCAATAATTATCTTTGTTGGAAATAATTTGAAATGACGAACAGAAATACGTTTGACAATACCGCTATAGCATTTGAGCTGAAGAACGATTCTGAATTGGAACGTGCCTATTTTTTATTCAAAATGATATCGGTTGAACCTCTAGTTAGAATCGGTACGGCGGCTACAAATTTTGCCTTAAAAGCTAATTTGCCCATTGAAGGTCTGATTCGCTCTACAGTATTTGATCATTTTTGTGGAGGCGTAAACGAGGAGGATTGCTTACCTGTAATCGATAAGATGTTTGAAAAAGGCGTGTGTTCCGTTTTGGACTACTCGGTTGAAGGTAAGGAAAGCGAGAAGGAGTTTGATAATGCTCTAGACACAGTATTAAAAATTATTGATTTTGCAACTGAAATTGATGCCATTCCTATTGCAGTGTTCAAACCATCTGGTTTTGGAAGGTTTAAGCTCTTTGAAAAGGTGAATCAAGGGCTGGCCCTTAATGATATTGAAAAACAGGAATGGCAAAAAGTTGAAGACAGGTTTGATCAAGTTTGCAGGAAAGCCAAGGATAGTGATGTTGCGGTTTTGGTGGATGCCGAAGAAAGCTGGTATCAGGATGCTGCGGATGGCTTGGTAACCAGAATGATGCAAAAATATAATATCGAAAAGCCAATTGTGTATAATACACTTCAGATGTATAGACACGACCGAATGGATTTCATGAAGCATCAGCATGATTTGTCCAAATCCGGGAATTATTATTTGGGATTCAAATTGGTCCGCGGAGCTTACATGGAAAAAGAGAACGAAAGGGCAGAGGATAGGGATTACATATCCCCAATATGCCCTAATAAACAGGCAACGGATGAAAATTTCAATGATGCTTTGCGCTATATGATAGATAATTTGGATTGCATGTCGATATTTGCCGGTACTCATAATGAAGAGAGTACTTATTTATTAATGGATTTAATGCAAGAAAAAGGTATTTCAAATAACGACCCAAGAGTTTGGTTTGGACAGCTCTATGGCATGAGTGATCACATTAGCTATAATTTGGCACATTTGGGTTATAATGTTGCAAAGTATATGCCATTTGGGCCTGTTAAGGACGTTATGCCATACTTGACACGAAGGGCGGAGGAGAACACATCAGTAGCAGGCCAAACGGGACGGGAACTAACCCTGCTTAAGAAGGAAAGGCAAAGAAGAAAACTTGCCTAAAATTGACATAGTGTGCTCAAAATAACCTTTATTTTTTGGGCTTCCATAAAAGGGGAAACAGCTTCCAGTTTATTAAGATCAAAAAGGGTTTTAGTTTTTGCTTTTTTATTTAGAATAAGATAGATTTCTTCAGTTTTGCTGGGAATAAGGACTTCATTTTCTGATATCATTTCTTCTACTAGTTTCTCTCCCTCTTGTAGTTGTGTGATTGATATGCCTGGTGAAATATTGCATTTATGGATAGAATTATAATTATCAATTAACAATTTAGCCAAGTCTAAAATTTTAATTGGCTTTCCCATATCAAAGGACACTTTGATATTCTCGGAAGTTTCAAACATCGAAGTCTGCAAAATGAAATCGCAGGCCTTGTCCTTATCGATAAACAATCTCGAAATATTTGAATCCGTCAGGCTTAAGTCTTCTCCTTGTTCAAGTTGTTTTATAAACAAAGGCACCACTGAGCCATTAGATCCAAAAATATTTCCAAAACGGGCTGTAATAAATACAGTGTTATTGGTGTCTACCAGATTAGTTAAATAGTTTTCGGCAATATTCTTGGTCATGCCCATGACTCCCATTGGATTAACCGCTTTGTCGGTTGAGATGAAAATAAATTTTCTCGCATTATACTGGACGGCCAATGTTGCCAAATAAATTGTGGCGTTAATATTTACTTTAACCGCTTCGTAGGGATGTAGCTCCATTAAAGAGACATGTTTGTAGGCGGCTGCATGAAAAATTAGGGTAGGCCTGTATGTTTCAAACAGTGCCTTCATGGCCTTTTTGTCACTTATATCGCCTAAAATAAATTTAATCGAGTGGTGTTGCTTTAAACTAAATTCCTTTTCAAGGTAGTAAAGGGGTGTTTCAGCATTGTCCAAAAGGATAAGTTTTTTGTACTTAGAATTCACCAAGCTTTGTACTAAACCACTTCCAATGGAGCCTGCTGCACCAGTGACCAAAATAGTTTCTTTTGAAAAGTCATAGGATGGATAGCTTTTTTTGGGCTTTGTTCCAAGTAAAAGATCGGAATTATCCAGTAGTTTTTGAATTTGGAGTAAAGAAGCTTTATCCATTATTGAACGATCAGAATTTATAATGCGCTATGAAAAGTATGGACTTTGCAGTGGTATTCCAAATTTACTTTGTAATGACCCGTATAATTGTCAATAAAATCAATTTCAAATCCAAGAAAAAGTTTCGATTTTTGATATACAGCTTATTATATTTCAACTTGTCAGGGATAATGGTATTGATAAAATATGCTTCTGGGTTTTCAGCTTTTTTCAAAAGCTCGACCTCATTGCGATATTTCAATGATGCTAGGCCAGTTATGCCCGGGCGCACCTTAAAAATTTCCAGATCTTCATCCTTGTAATAATTGACATAGTGCCTTAGTTCAGGTCTTGGGCCAACAAAGCTCATGTCGCCTTTGATAATGTTCAAAAGCTGTGGGAATTCGTCAATTTTATATCGCCTAAGAAAATAGCCCACTTTGGTTACCCGTGAGTCGTTGTTTCCAATAGTAAGCAATCCTTTTTTATCGGACTGTGTCCGCATGGTTCGGAATTTGTAGATTTTAAAATCTTTATTTCCTTTTCCGACCCGTCCCTGAACAAAAAGTACCGGTCCGGGAGAATCCAGTTTAATTAAAAGTGCAATCAATATCAGAATAGGGAAGAGTAACACTAAGCCTATGAAAGCAAAAGTAAAATCAAAACCGCGCTTAATCATTGGACTTGGATAAGGCTATAATTTTCACGTTGTTTTCACAATTTTCGACAGATAGTTCTACATTTTCTTCGTTTATCTTGCCTTCTACAATATAAATACCGCATGGTTCGCGACGGGTATCGCTTTTGGAAAAATCTACTTTTCCAGTTTTCAATAATTCCTTTACTAAAGGCGTATCAATTTCAATAGTTGAGTTTTCTATTTGAAATTTCAAAGGCTTTGAATTTATATTTTTCAAAACTCTGGCTTCTGGTCCATAAGCGCACGATGTTTTTTTGCCACTGAAGAAAAACGCCAAAACAATTAAACCAATAGAAAAACCACCTAGGTAATACCCGATTCTTTGTATTAATCTCATTTAAAGGATTTTGCAAATTAGTGGAGGCTATTCTAAAAAATCAGCAGGTTGACATCACTATACTTTAAATCAAACCACTCTCCAACAGATTTGCTTGTTAAAATACCGTGGTAAAAGTACAATCCATTTTTTAAACCTTTATCAAATCTTAAGGAATTTTCTATGCCGCCATCTTCCGCAATTTTCATCAAATACGGCGTAAAAATATTACTAATGGAAACCGAAGCGGTTCTGGAATACCTAGCGGGAATATTGGGAACGCAATAATGGATTACTCCATGTTTAACAAATGTTGGTTGCTTAAGGGAAGTGACTTCACTAGTTTCAAAACATCCTCCCATGTCGATACTAACATCAATTATAACTGCACCTTTCTTCATGTGGTGCACCATGGCTTCAGAGACAACTACTGGAGCACGATTGACGCCCCGAACGGCTCCAATGATAACATCGCAACGTTTTAGAGCCTTTACCAAGTTTTTAGGTTGAATGGTGGAGGTAAACAAAGGCCTGCCCACACTTTTTTGAATTCGCCTTAATTTAGTAATAGAATTGTCAAACACTTTAATCCCCGCACCCAAACCAATTGCGCTTCGAGCAGCATATTCACCCACGGTTCCTGCACCAAGAATTACAACTTCGATAGGAGGGACACCACTGATATTTCCTAACATCAATCCCGTACTGTATTTATCATTAGATAGCAATTCCGCGGCAATTAACACAGAAGCCGTTCCTGCAATTTCGCTTAATGAGCGCACGGCCGGATAAGTGCCGTCCTCGTCTTTGATAAATTCGAAGGCCAGTGCGGTAATTCGCTTTGACGCCAATGCCTCAAAGTATTTTTTGGACTGCGTTTTTAGTTGAAGCGCTGAAATCAGGATAGCTTGAGGATTCAATAATTTTATCTGCTCTAAACTTGGCGGTTCAACCTTCAACACCATCGGACAGGAAAACACCTTAGCCGTATCATTTGAAATTTCGGCTCCAGCTTCACTATAATCCTTATCACTAAATCTGGCCCCTTTACCAGCTCCCGATTCCATTAATACTCTGTGCCCATTGCTTACAAGGGCAGAGACAGCATCTGGTGTTAAACAAATCCGGTTTTCCTGATAGGAAGTCTCTTTGGGAACGCCAATAAATAGTCGTTTCTTGTGCTTTAAAATCTCAAGGGTTTCTTCCTGGGGTAACAATTGTTGCTTGGTAAAGGGCGACAAGGATTTTGACATAGATGGTAAGTTTATTAAGTTTGAAATTACAACTATTTTTTCGGTTTTAAAATGTAGGCTACGATTTTTATTTTGGGGGCGTACCCAAAGAATCAAAAATTTGTAGGCAAAATCTTTTAATTAGATGTGGTCTGACCTCATACTTCTTTAGATTTATTGTTCTAATTTTGTATTTAGAAGACCGTTCATGTTGCTAAAATATATTCTCTTATTTTTTCTCTTCTTTTCACTATCGTTTTACGCTCAAAACTTTACCCTAATTGGTGCCATAAATGACGAGAGCAATATGCCTGTAGCGTTTGCCAATGTGGTATTAAAACCTCAAAAAGCTAACGGTTCGGTATTAGGTACTATTACCGATGACGGCGGAGGTTTTTCCTTTGAAAATTTAGAGAGTGGTCTTTATGCTGTTGAAATAAGTTATCTCGGTTTTGAGACCTATACCAAAGAAGTAAACCTTACGCTGAGTACAAATCTTGGCGTGATAATTTTAAAACAAAAGGCCGAAAGCCTTGATGGAGTTACCGTAACAGCTAAAAGACCAACCGTGAATCGGCTAGTAGATAGATTGGTTTTTAACGTTGAAAACTCCACACTTTCTAACAACAATGCTCTTGATGTTTTAAAGCATACTCCTGGGGTTATTGTCCAAAATGGCAGTATTTCTGTTAAGAACACAACACCAATTGTTTATATTAATGATAGGCGAGTACATCTTTCCATTGAGGAAGTCCAACAGCTTTTGGAAGCCACTCCGGCCAATAATATCAAGCAAATTGAAGTTATCACCAATCCTCCTGCTAAATACGAGGCAGAGGGTGGAGCCGTTCTAAATATTGCCACTAGCAAGAATCTTATTGCGGGCTATAATGGTAGTATTTTCGGTAATTATAAACAGGGACCACAATTTCCAAAATACAGCTTTGGAACCAGCCATTTTTTCAAGGCCAAAAAATTAAGTGCGTATTTGAATTACAATATTAGCCCTCGAAAGGACTATCATCAGAACAGGGAGCTCATCAACTTTTTTGAAAACAATAGCATTACTTCAAACTGGGATACGGACTACAAGAGGACTCGGGAATCTGCAAACCAAAATATCAATGCAAATGTTGACTATAATTTTGATGATTACAATAGTTTGAACTTTTCTGCTAATACCCTTATAGTTCCTCGCGAAAATTCCAAAACGGGCATAAATTCGTTGACCGAAATTTTTAATGTCAATAAGCAATTGGATTCCACCTTTCAAACCTTTAACAATTCCGTTTTAGAAACATTTAATCTGGCCTTCTCATTGGGTTATACCCATAAATTTAAAAGGGAAGGTGAGCAAATCTCGGTTGACCTCCATCATACCAACTATGATTTTTCTGAATTCCAAGATGTGAACACGGGCTATTTTCTGCCCAATGCCAGCAGTTCATTTAGGGACAATAAATTCCAAACTTTTACTAGCCAGGATATTGAATTGATGACAGGCCAAATTGATTACACCTTGCCAATATCGGGTTCTGCTCTCTTTGAATCTGGAATAAAAGCTTCTTTCATTAATTCAGACAATATCTTGAACCAGTTTATTTTTGAAAACGGTGATAGGATGGAAGACCAGCAAAATTCGGATATATTTCTATACGATGAAGCAAATTATGCAGGCTATGTAAGCTTTGAAAAAGAGTGGGGCAAATGGAGCTTAAAATCTGGTTTAAGGCTGGAGATAACAGATATTGAGAGTCAATCGCAATCCACTAATGCCTCAAACAAGAATAGTTACTCCAATTTATTTCCCTCGCTATATATTCTACATAGAATGGATAATGAAGATCAAGTTTATTTCAGTTATAACCGTCGTATTTTTAGACCCAGGTATAGGCGTTTGAATCCTTTTCGATATTTTTTGAATGACAATAAATTTGTTACTGGAGACCCAAATTTACAGCCGGAAATAGATGATAATTTTATTTTGGGCTATACGATCAAGAACACCTATACCATTGAGCTGTACTATCGCTATGAAAGAGACCCTACCCTAGAAATTACCTTTCAAGACAATGACGAAAGGCTGATTAAGCAAACATATACGAATATTGACAATAATATTTCCTATGGCTTGGATTTTACAACTTATAAACAAATCGCAAAGGGTTGGAGTCTTTACGTATTGTCCTCTCTGTTCTATTTTGAAAATAATTTTTTCGCCTTAGAAAGCAATAATGAATTGTTGAAAAATGAGCAGTGGTCCCTATATGCCCGTATGGTAAACTATTTGAATTTTTTAAAAGATAATAGCTTGAACGCCGAAATATCTTTGGATTATATTTCCAAGGTAGTCTACGGCCCGACTAATGTAAGCGAAAGATTGGGTTTTGATATCAATTTGAATAAAACATTCTGGAATAACAGGGCGTCATTAAGTATCGGAGTTCAAGATATATTCAATACTAGAAACTTTACTAACACCACGAGGTATTTAGATCAGGACGTTTTTGTAGACTCAAGAATGGAGAATAGACTTTTTACCGTAGGTTTCAATTATAAGTTTGGAAACTTCAGGCTTAAAGAGTCGAAAAAGGATATCGAAGTTAAGGAAAGGGACAGACTCGAATTTCAATAATTCTTAAAAGTACTGCTTAACTTTATCCCAAAAGTTTTTAGGGCTCATTTTTAACTCGTCTTCTAATTCTTGCATAGACTTTTCGGCTTCATTGATTTTATTGAATATCCTGGCTCTGATCAAGTAAATGGATGGTATTACTATTGCCATTACAGGTATCATATAGATCAATTCAAACTCATCCAGATAAACCTGCTCTGCATTAAAAAGATTGAAAACTTGATATAAGTACATGGCAATGGGCACCAATAAAGTGTGGTACCACCAATGTCTATTGGTGAAGAACCAGATAAATAAAAGTAATAATGGAATTAGTTTTCCAGTAAGTACCCACATTGCTGCATTGGCATTAGCATATAGGTTACTGTGATATGTAAATAAAAAAGTGTTCCAAACTTTTGTGTCAGGAACACTTTCGTGCAAATAAAATAAATAAGGTGTAACAGCTATTATGGTAGCTATTATACTCCCTACAATCAGGTTTTTTTTACCTGGCTGGTGGAGGAGCGATGATTCTTTTGTCGATTTTAACGGTCTGTCCATCTTGGATTGTCGCTGTAGCAGCTTGCGCTGTAAACAACATTCCTCCGAAAATTGCTAATGCAATTACATACTTTTTAGTTTTCATTTTAAAGGGATTTAATTAATTAATTATATCCCAAAAGTAGATAAACAATAGGGCTAAGCTTTTAGATAAATGTTAAAATTATGTTAAAAACATTGTTTTTTCATTTTTCTGCTGTGGCTTTCCCGTAATCCATGTTCAATCGAAGGTAAAACTGTTGCTTGGTGCAGGTTTGGCTACATATTTAATAGGTTAATGTTCATTATTCTAAGCTCAAAATTCTAACATCTTTTGCATCTACATCAAGATATATTTTGTTAAAATTTTCTGGTAAAATGGGTTCTATCAACTCAGGCCATTCAATCAGAATCCAATGATTTGAAAACAAATAATCTTCAATGCCAAAATTATAAGCTTCCTCCAAATCATTTATCCGATATAAATCAAAATGATAAATAAGACCGTTGTCAGCTTCATACTCATTAACTATTGAGAACGTTGGGCTACTAGCCTCATTCGTGCTACCTAAAGCTTTTGTTAAGCTTTTTACCAAGGTTGTTTTTCCAGTACCCATGGTGCCGTATAGCAGTACAATTTTCGAGGACAATTGCTCGAGTAACTTCAGCGCAACATCGTCAACTTCATGTAACTCATACGTAATTTTCAAATCAACTCAATAATTTAGTGCAATTATAAGGATATAATTTTAAAAAAACTAATAAAAAGTGCATTTCGTCGATGTTTTGTGTATTACGTGGAGTTATTTTGGTATAAAAACGGTAAAAGGAATAATCATTTCCTCTAATGAAACTCCGCCGTGTTGATAAGTATTGCGGTAATAGCTAACGTAATGATTGTAGTTGTTTGGATAGGCAAAAAACAGGTCTCCCTTTGCAAAAATAAAGGAACTGCTCATGGTTATAGCCGGAAGATGAATTCGTTTTGGATCCTTGGCTAGGAGTACGTCCTTGTCTTCATAGGTTAGACTTCTGCCTGTTTTGTAACGTAGATTCAAACTAGTATCTCTGTCACCAATAACTTTAGATGGATTCTTCACGTTTATAGTACCATGATCCGTGGTCAAAATCAATTTGAAACCAAGGTGGTGTGCTTGTTGGATCATCTCCAAAAGCGGGGAATTTTTAAACCAGCTTAAAGTTAGCGAACGGTAAGCTTTGTCATTGGATGCGAGTTCTTTTACAACTTCCATTTCAGTTTTGGAATGTGACAGCATATCAACAAAGTTGTAAACTACTACGGACAAATCGTTGCTTTTCAAGGATTTGAAATTCTCGACTAGTTTCTTTCCAGTTTTCAAGTTGGTGATTTTATGATATCCGAACGTTAAATGGTTTAGGCCCAAACGTTTCATCTGTGCTTCTAAAAACTCTGCTTCGTAAAGATTTTTGCCTCCTTCGTCGGTGTCGTTTTTCCAGTATTTTGGATACAATTTTTCCATTTCACTTGGCATCAACCCAGAGAAAATGGCATTTCGGGCATATTGGGTAGCCGTGGGCAGAATGCTAAAAAAGGCTTCTTCCTGTTCTTTTTTGTAATAATTATTGATGATTGGCTCAAAAACTTTCCATTGGTCATAACGCAAGTTATCAACAACTACCAGCAACGTGGGCTGTTCCTTACTCAATTCAGGGACTATTTTTTCCTTAAAAAGGGTATGACTCATCACAGGCGCATTCGCCCCTTGATCAAACCATCCCGAATACCTTTTATCAATAAATTTTCCAAATTGGATGTTGGCCTCTGTCTTTTGGGATTCCAAAATCTCGAACATACCGGCGTCTTCGATATCTTCCAGTTGTATTTCCCAATAAATTAGCTTTTGATATAGGTTTACCCAATCTTCATAGGAATTTACCATCGCCAAATCCATCGCAATCTTCCTAAATTCCTGCTGATAATTTGATGTGGTTTTCTCAGAAACCAATCTTGAATGATCCAAATTCTTTTTAAGACTTAATAAAATCTGATTGGGATTAACGGGCTTAATCAGGTAATCGGCAATTTTGTTTCCAATGGCCTCTTCCATGATATATTCCTCTTCACTTTTGGTGATCATTACCACGGGAAGACTGTCCTTTTTTTCCTTGATTTCGTTAAGGGTTTCCAAACCTGTCAGCCCGGGCATGTTTTCATCCAGAAATACTATGTCAAAATTATTATCCTCAATAATATCGATGGCCTCGGTACCGCTATTACAGGTAGTTACCTGATAATTCTTTTTCTCAAGAAAAAGGATATGTGGCTTCAGCATGTCTATTTCATCGTCAACCCAAAGTATGTTTATCATAATGTATTCAATTTTGAAGGGAATGTCCGCAGTGTGGACTTCTAATAATTATATTTGTAAAAATTTAAAGAAAATTCAAAGTTTGAACAAACTTAAAATCTTAAACGACCCAATTTACGGATTTATTACAATTCCAAATTCGTTAATTTTCGATCTTATTCAGCATAAATACTTTCAGCGTTTGAGAAGAATAACCCAAATGGGGATGTCTTATTTGGTCTACCCTGGTGCACACCATACGCGCTTTCATCATGCTATAGGTTGTGTGCATTTAATGCAGAATGCCGTTAATGTACTTCGTTATAAAGGAGTTACAATTTCGAAAGCAGAGGAAGAGGCATTGTATTCGGCCATTTTGTTACATGACATTGGGCATGGACCATTTTCGCATGCGATGGAGCACAGCATCGTTAATGGAGTGTCGCATGAACAGATTTCACTACTTTTTATGGAGCGGTTAAATGAAGAATTTAACGGAAGTTTAACGCTTGCCATCCAAATTTTTAAAGGTGAATACGAAAGGCCATTTTTATGCCAGCTAATATCAAGTCAATTGGATATTGACAGGGCGGATTATTTGAAGCGGGATAGTTTTTACACCGGTGTGGCAGAAGGTAATGTGAATAGTGAGCGCCTGATTACCATGCTTAATGTAAAGAATGAAGAGTTGGTGGTTGAAGAAAAAGGGATTTACAGCGTTGAAAAGTTCATCATTGCTAGGCGGTTTATGTATTGGCAAGTGTATTTGCACAAAACCGGCTTGGTGGCCGAGCAATTGCTGATAAGAGTTTTGCAAAGAGCCAAGGAATTGACCAAATCTGGTGCGATGTTATCGGGGAGCGAACCATTATTGTTCTTTTTGAAAAACGATATTTCCATTGATGATTTTGAACCTAATACATTAGGTGTTTTCAGTGAGCTAGATGATTATGACATTATATCAGCAATGAAAATATGGAAAAACCACGACGATTTTGTTTTGAGCAATTTGTGTAAAATGATTATCGATCGCGAGCTGTTAAAAGTGAAAATAAAATCTAAAATTATCAAAGAGAAAAGTTTAGAGAAACACAGGGAGGAGTTGAAATCTAAGCATAATATTAGCGATACCGAAGCTGATTATTTTGTGTTCTCTGGCAGTGTGTTCAATCAGGCATATCAGATTAAAAAACAGAATATTAACATTCTTTATAAATCGGGAAAAACTGAAGACATTGCCAAAGCATCTGATCATTTAAATCTAAAGGCACTTTCAAAGCCAGTAACAAAATATTACATCTGCTATCCAAAATGATTCTGAAGCTAACAAAACTTGGTCAAAACAATGCCGATTATTCAATAGCCGACTTTAGCACTTTTTTCCTATTTTTGCTGAAATTAAGTAAAAACTAGACTAAGGCAAACTTTTGTGAAGTTCACAGCACAGCAAATAGCAGAGATTTTAGAGGGAGATGTTGTTGGCGATTCTAATGTTAAGGTTTCAAAACTTTCAAAAATAGAGGAAGGCGTTGAAGAATCCCTTACGTTTCTCGCAAATCCAAAATACACACCGTATATATATAGTACTAAGGCATCCATTACGATTGTTAACAAATCATTTGAACCCGAGGACGCACTGTCCACAACCCTTATAAAGGTAGACGATGCTTACAAATCCTTTTCAAAATTATTAGAGTATTACAACCAGGTAAAGCTAAATAAACTAGGGGTAGAGGAACCGTCTTTTATTGCAGAATCTTCCAGCTATGGCGATAACGTTTACATAGGTGCCTTTTCATACGTAGGCGAAAATGTGATCATAGGGGACAATGTCAAGATATTCCCAAATGCATTCATTGGAGACAATGTAAAAATAGGGGATAACACCGTAGTTTTTGCGGGTTCCAAAATCTACTCCGAATGTGTGATTGGGAAGTATTGCGTGATTAATTCTGGTGCTATCATAGGTGCGGACGGTTTTGGGTTCACGCCCAATGAAAAAGGCGAATACAAAAAAGTCCCGCAAACGGGTAATGTAATTCTAGAAGATTTTGTTGATATAGGTGCTGCCACTACTATTGATAGGGCAACGTTGGGCTCTACAATTATTCGCAGGGGCGTTAAATTGGATAATCAAATCCAAATTGCACACAATGTTGAAATTGGCAAGAACACAGTGATTGCCGCGCAAACAGGTATTGCCGGCTCAACCAAAATTGGTGAAAATTGCCAGATAGGAGGGCAGGTAGGCATTGTAGGGCACATAACCATAGGTAACAATGTACGCATACAAGCGCAATCTGGAATTGGAAGGAATGTTAAGGACAATGAGGTGCTTCAAGGTTCGCCGGCATTGGCTTATGCGGATTACAACAAATCCTATGTACATTTTAAGAACTTACCGAAGATTGTTAATCAAATTAATGATATAGAAAAAAATAATGGCAATAGTTAATACTGAGGATAAACAAAAAACCATAAAAAAAGAGGTGTCCTTAACCGGTGTGGGATTGCATACCGGAAAAAAAGTAACACTTACTTTTAAGCCTGCGGAACCCAATTTTGGTTTGGCATTTAAGCGCGTGGATTTAGAAGGCTCACCTGTAATTGAGGCTGATGCCAACTACGTTACCAACACGCAACGTGGGACTTGTCTTGAAAAAAACGGTGTTAAAATCCAAACCTCGGAGCATGTTTTGGCAGCATTAGTTGGACTTGATATTGATAATGTTGTAATCGAACTTAATGCTTCCGAACCGCCAATAATGGATGGTTCTTCAAAGTTTTTCGTTGAAGCTTTGGAAGAGGCCGAAGTTGTTGAACTGGACGCTTCTAGGGAGGTATTTGAAGTTACCGATGTTATTTCTTATACAGATGAAGAAAGCGGTAGCGAAATTTTGGTAATGCCTTCTAAAGAGTACCAAATTACTACCATGGTAGATTTTGGAACCAAAGTTTTGGGTACCCAAAACGCTACATTAAATCAGGTTTCGGACTTCAAGAAAGATATAGCTAATTCCAGAACTTTTAGTTTTTTACATGAGATTGAAATGCTCTTGGAGCATGGTCTAATAAAAGGAGGGGACTTGAACAATGCTATTGTCTACGTGGACAAACCGCTCTCTCCTGAAACTATGGAAAAACTAAGAGTTGCCTTCAATAAAGATAATATAGCAATTAAACCAAATGGAATTTTGGATAACTTGACTTTGCATCATCCCAACGAAGCGGCTAGGCATAAACTTCTGGATGTCCTTGGGGACCTTGCATTGGTGGGTACTAGAATTAAAGGAAAAGTTATTGCGAACAAGCCGGGCCATTTTGTAAATACCCAGTTTGCGAAAAAACTATCCAAGATAATTAAGAACGACAGGCGCAACAACGTGCCAAATGTTGATTTGAATCAAGAACCTTTAATGGACGTTACCCAAATAATGAAAATGTTGCCGCACAGACAGCCATTTTTATTGTTGGACAAAGTTTATGAATTGACCGATCAATATGTCGTCGGCATGAAAAATGTCACCATGAATGAAGAGTTTTTCCGAGGGCATTTTCCTGGAGCCCCCGTCATGCCAGGTGTTTTGATTGTTGAGGCGATGGCTCAAACTGGTGGGATTTTAGTTTTAAGCACTGTGCCTGACCCTGAAAATTACTTGACGTTTTTTATGAAAATGGACAACGTAAAATTCAAAAGAAAAGTTAGTCCGGGAGACACCTTGATATTCAAGTGTTCGCTGATAACACCTATACGCAGGGGTATTTGCCACATGCAGGGATATGCCTATGCCAATGGCATGTTGGCCGCCGAAGCAGAATTGATGGCCCAGATTTCAAAAGTAAAATAAGAAAATTATAAGATGAATCAACCTTTAGCATACGTTCACCCCGGAGCGAAAATTGCCAAAAATGTGGTAATTGAACCTTTTGCAACCATAAATAATAATGTAGTTATTGGAGAGGGAACGTGGATAGGGAGTAATGTAACCATCATGGAAGGTGCCAGGATTGGCAAGAATTGCAATATCTTTCCTGGTTCCGTTATTTCGGCGGTACCGCAGGACCTTAAGTACAACGATGAGGAAACCACTGTTGAAATTGGAGATAATGTTACCATACGCGAGTGTGTTACAATAAATAGAGGGACGGCTGATAGAATGAAAACAGTAATAGGTAATAATTGCCTCATCATGGCATATTGCCATGTTGCCCACGATTGTATTGTTGGGAACAACTGTATTTTCTCGAATAACAGCACCTTAGCCGGGCACATAACAGTAGGAGACTATGTGGTATTGGCCGGTATGACTGCGGTTCATCAATTTGTTTCAGTGGGCAATCATGCTTTCGTAACAGGGGGTTCTCTTGTTAGAAAAGATGTGCCGCCCTTTGTA
This sequence comes from Hyunsoonleella aquatilis, assembly GCF_014270105.1. Classification (GTDB taxonomy): domain Bacteria; phylum Bacteroidota; class Bacteroidia; order Flavobacteriales; family Flavobacteriaceae; genus Jejuia; species Jejuia aquatilis. Next base: position 564,425 of record NZ_JACNMF010000003.1, on the reverse strand, counting down.
AAAGCTGCGCGAGAACCTCTGTCTTATGTGGGTATTAATTCCGTTGGATTAAGAAGAAGGGGCTTCTCTACAGAAAAAATTAGGGAAATTCAGGACATCTATAGGATACTTTATCAAAAATCATATAACAACTCTCAGGCTGCTGATATTATTGAGGCCGAAATGCAAGCCACTCCCGAGCGAGATGAAATACTTCAATTTATCAAGAATTCGCATAGAGGAATTATGAAGGGCTATTTTAAATCAAATTAATTCATATGGTTACAACGAGTGACATCAGAAATGGACTATGTATAAGATATAACAACGATATTTATAAAATCGTTGAGTTTTTGCACGTGAAGCCAGGTAAAGGACCTGCTTTTGTAAGAACAAAATTAAAAAGTGTGACCAACGGAAAAGTTATTGATAACACCTTTTCAGCTGGGCATAAGTTGGACGACGTTCGTGTAGAAACCCATAAATTTCAATATTTATATAATGACAGTGAGTGGTATCACTTTATGAACGAAGCGGACTATACGCAAATTAGATTATTGGAGGCTGCCTTAGATAACCCTGGACTCATGAAAGAAGGGGAAGTTGTTACGGTCTTAATCAATACGGAGGACAATATGCCTCTTTCTGTTGAAATGCCGGCGAGTGTTATTTTGGAAGTTACGCACACCGAACCAGGTGTAAAAGGAAATACAGCTACGAACGCTACAAAACCGGCTACTGTTGAAACTGGTGCTACGGTAAATGTACCTTTATTCATTAACGAAGGTGACAAAATAAAGGTTGAAACTGAAAAAGGGACTTATAAAGAACGAATTAAAGAATAATTTTCATTGAAATTTCCACAAGCTCAAACCCTAAAAAATATTGCACAATTAATTGATTGCAAGTATGTCGGAGATGCTGATTTTCCTGTTTTAGGGATGAACGAAATTCATGTTGTGGAACCGGGAGATATCGTTTTTGTGGATCATCCCAAATACTACGACAAGGCGCTTCAGTCTGATGCAACTATTGTTTTAATTAATAAAGAAGTAGAATGTCCGGAGGGGAAGACACTTTTAATAAGTGATGACCCTTTTAGGGATTTCAATAAGTTGTCTAATCATTTTAGACCATTTCAGCCTTCAAATGCTTCAATTTCTGATTCGGCGATTATTGGGGAGGGAACGGTAATTCAACCAAATTCATTTATCGGAAATAATGTTACTGTTGGTAAAAACTGCGTCATCCATTCCAATGTCAGTATTTATGACGATGCGATAATCGGTGATAACGTAACCATCCATGCAGGAACTGTTCTGGGAGCCAATGCGTTTTATTACAAAAAGAGACCAGAGGGCTTTGATAGGCTTTTATCCTGCGGAAGGGTTGTTATTGAAAATAATGTTGATATCGGTGCATCATGCACCATTGACAAGGGCGTTACAGGAGATACAATTATAAAGGAAGGCACTAAAATTGACAATTTGGTTCAAATTGGTCATGATACTGTTATTGGAGAGAAATGTTTGATCGCCTCTCAAGTTGGGATAGCCGGCTGTGTTGTTATTGAAGATGAAGTTACTGTTTGGGGGCAAGTCGGGATTACAAGTGGTATTACCATAGGTAAAAGAGCCATAATCTCGGCCAAAGCCGGGGTCAGTAAATCTCTTGAAGGCGGCAAGGGGTATTTTGGAATTCCAGCGGATGATTTCCGTTCAAAATACAAGGAAATTGCTTCTATCAAAAAAATCCCTGAAATTCTTGAAATCCTAAAAAAACAAGAGAATAAGTAGTTTATTTTTCAAGCAAAATCAATTACATTTGCTAGAGTTTTTAATAATCAGAAAAAATCTTCTATGAGCGTTTTAGTAAACAAAGATTCAAAAATAATTGTACAAGGCTTTACCGGTAGTGAAGGTACGTTTCACGCCAGTCAAATGATAGAGTATGGTACCAATGTAGTTGGTGGTGTTACCCCAGGTAAAGGAGGACAAACCCATTTGGATAAGCCTGTTTTTAATACAGTTAAAGAGGCTGTTGAAAAAGTTGGTGCCGATACTACCATTATTTTTGTACCACCTGCTTTTGCGGCCGACGCTATTATGGAAGCGGCCGATGCCGGTATCAAAGTTATTATTACAATTACCGAAGGGATTCCAGTTGCAGATATGATTACTGCTTCAAACTATATTAAAGGAAAGGATTGTCGTTTAATTGGCCCTAACTGTCCAGGCGTAATTACCCCTGAAGAAGCCAAAGTAGGCATCATGCCAGGCTTTGTGTTTAAAAAAGGAAAGGTTGGAATTGTTTCAAAATCAGGAACATTAACATATGAAGCGGCTGACCAAGTTGTAAAACAAGGTTTAGGAATTACAACAGCTATAGGAATTGGAGGTGACCCAATTATCGGAACCACGACCAAGGAGGCTGTTGAACTTTTAATTAACGACCCCGAAACCGAAGCAGTCGTGATGATAGGTGAAATTGGTGGACAGTTGGAAGCAGATGCAGCAAACTGGTATAAAGCTAGTGGTAGTAAAAAACCAATTGTAGGTTTTATTGCTGGAGAAACGGCTCCTGCTGGACGAACCATGGGGCATGCTGGGGCAATTGTAGGCGGAAGTGATGACACGGCTCAAGCCAAAAAGAAAATCATGAGAGCTTCTGGTATCCATGTAGTGGATTCACCTGCCGAAATTGGCAAAAAAGTTGCTGAAGTACTCGGCTAAATAGATATTTTAAAATTTTTGAATCCGTTAATCTTTTTAAGGTTAACGGATTTTTTTTGTTCTTTTCTCAAAAAGGAGGTAACAAAATAGGACTTGGGTGTATATAAGGGTGTAACAATCAAAACCTAAAGTCATGAAAACTATAAAAGTATTTCTAACGGCCCTAGTCATCACAATATCACTAAGCAGTTGTTCTAAAGACGACGATGGTATGCCACCTGTTCAGGCCGACCCACAATATCCCATGAAAACATTATTGGAAAATGGTATTATGGATCTTAAAAACACGAAAGTTAACTGGGTAAATACCTACGAACTGGGTTATGAATTTAAGGCCTTCAAAAATGGAAAAATCACCGCTCTTGGTGTACGTATCCCTGATAACGGAGAATTTAGAGTGACTCTATGGAATTCAGATACTGAAGAAATTTTGGTAACACAAAATATTACTTCTACATCTGGTTTAATGTCTTTTGAAGATATAGCGCACGTGCAAATTACCTCCGGAACCCGATATTTCATTGCCGTAAACACCAATAGCTATTATCAATTTAACGATTCCGGGAATATTGTCTTTCCGGCAGAATCGGATGATATTATGGTTCTGGCGTACAAAGGTAGTTTGGGTAACGCACAAGTTTTGCCTCCAAACGATATTAAAACAGCGTATGCCGGAATTGTGGATATAAAATTTGTACCCAATAATTAATCTTAGATCATTTCGAAATAAATGCTTCAACTTATAGAACCTCACGATTTTGTGAGGTTTTTTATTTTGAAACACTCAGTATTTCTTATATTTGATTGAAATTGAAAATCCATAAAGGACTTATAAAACTAACCACAACTATATGAAACTATTAGAAGGTAAAACGGCAATAATTACAGGTGCTAGTCGGGGTATTGGGAGAGGGATTGCTCAGGTTTTTGCAGAGCAAGGCGCTAATGTCGCCTTTACTTACAGTTCTTCCGTTGAAGCGGGAAATGCTTTAGAAAAAGAATTGAAGGATGTTGGCGTAAATGCCAAAGGCTACCAAAGCAATGCAGCAAGTTTTGAAGAAGCACAAAAATTGGCCGATGATGTTGTGAACGATTTTGGAAGCATTGATATACTAGTGAATAATGCTGGAATCACAAAGGACAACCTTTTGATGCGTATTTCTGAGGAAGACTTTGATACCGTTATTGAGGTCAATTTGAAATCTGTATTCAATATGACCAAGGCTGTGCAACGTACTATGTTGAAACAGCGCAAAGGCTCCATCATCAATATGAGCTCTGTGGTTGGCGTAAAGGGGAATGCAGGGCAAACCAATTATGCAGCGTCAAAAGCAGGGATTATTGGCTTTTCAAAGTCCGTAGCATTGGAATTGGGCTCAAGAAATATCCGGAGTAACGTGATTGCTCCTGGATTTATTGAGACTGAAATGACAGCAAAATTGGATGAAGCAACTGTAAAGGGATGGCGTGAAGGAATTCCATTAAAACGCGGTGGTACACCAGAGGATGTGGCTAATGCTTGTGTATTTTTGGCAAGTGATTTGAGCGCATATGTTACTGGGCAAACCTTAAATGTTGATGGCGGTATGTTGACTTAATTTATGAATTTAGATTTTCGATATACTTTTTTCCGAGAATAGTAAATCCAAAATCGTAGGTCTAAAATCTCAATGCAAACAGAGACACTTTTATACATTATATCATCTGGAATATTAGCGCTATTTATAGCGCTTTTTCAGTATAGGTATAAGTCGAAGCATAAATCTAGTTTATCGATTGTTTTTACGTTTTTGAGATTTTTGACGCTTTTCGCATTATTGCTCTTAATAATCAATCCGAAATTTGAGCAAATAAAAGTGTTCACTGAAAAACCAAAATTAGTTTTGGCGGTGGACAATTCAAGTTCGGTCAAACACTTAAAGCAAAGTGAAAAAGCTTTGGATTTTGTCAATGCCATTAAAAACAATGAAGAACTAAAAAACAAGTTTGATCTTGAGGTGTTTACCTTCGATAGGCAATTGATCAATTCGGATTCCATTAGTTTTAGTACTAACGAAACGAATATCAATAGTGCGCTACACCAACTTTCAGAAATCTATAAAAACGAGGTTGCGCCAATGGTGTTGCTTTCCGATGGCAATCAAACGTTTGGTAGCAACTACGGAATTTCAAATCAATATAAGCATCCCGTATATCCCATTATACTTGGAGATACCATCACTTACACCGACTTAAAAATCCAGCAACTCAATGTTAATAAATATGCCTTTTCTAAAAATAGATTTCCTGTTGAGGCTATTTTGGTGTATCAGGGCAACGAAGCTGTTGAGGCTAATTTTTTTATTAAACAAGAGGCCAGCACGGTGTATTCCAAGAGGATTAGTTTTTCTAAAATAGATAATTCAAAAGTGATTAATGCCACTTTACCTGCCAATCGAGTGGGAGTGAATAGTTATAAGGCTATTTTAGAACCTTTGGCAAACGAAAAAAATACAGTAAATAACGCCAAGAATTTTGCTGTTGAAGTTATTGACCAAAAGACAAAAATTGCATTGGTGAGCGATTTTCCGCATCCAGATTTAGGTGCATTCAAAAAGAGCATAGAAAGCAATGAGCAACGTTCTGTCAATATCTTGAGTCCAGTCGAGGCTGTAAGTAAAGTAAATGATTTTCAATTATTTATAATTTATCAACCAAATAATAAGTTTACGCCTTTTTATGAAACTCTAAATAAGGAAAATAAGAACAGGTTTACAATAATTGGAGCCAAATCAAATCTCAGTTTCATAAACAATATTGATAATAATTTCACCCATGAAATTACGGGTCAGGATGAAGACTATCAATCGAAATTAAACCTAAATTTTTCGCCTTTTATGGTGGAGGATATCAATTTTGAATCTTTCCCTCCATTGAAATCTCATTTTGGAGAGGTTTCATTTTCTGTTCCATTTGAAACCATTTTAGAAAAAACAGTGCTTGGAATTTCAAATAACCAGCCTTTGCTGGCCACATTTGAAACTAACGGAAGGAGGGAAGCTGTACTTTTTGGTGAAAACATCTGGCAATGGCGTGCCCAAAGTTATTTGAATGAAAAGTCGTTTCAGCCTTTTGATGATTTCATTAGCAAATTGATGCAATATTTGAGTTCAAACAAGAAAAAAAGTAGGCTCAATGTGGAATACGAATCCTTTTATAACGGTAATGTAAATCTCGTTATTAAGGCTCAGGTTTTTGACAAAAGCTACGTTTTTGATGCCCGTCAGTCTATGGAAATCGTTTTAAGGGATAATGTCTCGGAAAAGGCTCAAACCTTGCCTTTAGTGCTAAAAAACAATAACTATCAAGCAGATTTAAGCGGTTTACCAGCTTCCAATTATAGCTTTTCTGTAAAAACAAAAGATGGTAGTGTTTCTCGATCAGGTACTTTTGAAGTACTGGAATATAATATTGAACAGCAATTTTTGAATGCTGATGTAACAAGCCTCCAACAATTGGCTACTAACACAGACGGGAAGGCGTTTTTTGTTGACGATGCTGGTGGATTATTTTCAGAGCTTTCCAGCGATAATCGTTTTAAACCCATTCAGAAAAGTAGCAAAAATACCATACCTTTGATAGACTGGAAATACCTGTTGGCTATTATCGCTTTTACGCTATCTGCCGAATGGTTTTTGAGAAAATATAACGGATTAATTTAAATAAAAAATAATGGAAAGATTACCAAAAATTGCATTACCTATCATCATTACAGTTGTCATACTTTTTGTTTTACTGGCAAAATCTGCCATAACTATAGGCTCCGGTGAAGCAGGGGTTTTGTATAAAACATTTGGAGGAGGTGTAGTAACAGATGAAGCACCTATGGGAGAAGGGTTCCATATCGTAGCACCTTGGAATAAAGTTTATGTTTATGAGGTGCGTCAGCAGGAACTATTTGAAAAAATGAGAGTGCTATCATCAAATGGTTTGGAAATCCAAATTGATGGTTCGGCTTGGTACCAACCCGTGTATGAAGATTTAGGTAAGTTACACCAAACATTAGGCGAAAATTATTTACAAAGGGTAATACAGCCGGCCATCCGAAGTGCCGCAAGAAGTGTCGTTGGCCGATATACACCAGAACAATTGTATTCTACCAAAAGGGATGCGATTCAGGACGAAATTTTTGTTGAAACAAAGAAAATTTTAGAAAAACAATTTGTGCAATTAAATGAATTTTTAGTGCGGGATGTAACATTGCCACCAACTATTAAGGAAGCAATTGAGCGTAAACTAAAACAAGAGCAGGAGTCTTTGGAGTATGAATTTAGATTGGTGACGGCGGAAAAAGAAGCAGAAAAGCAACGAATTGAGGCCCAGGGTAAGGCAGACGCCAACAAAATTTTGAGTGCTTCTTTAACGGACAAAATTTTACAGGACAAAGGTATTGAAGCAACAATGAAATTATCAGAATCTCCAAACAGTAAGGTGATTGTTATTGGTTCTGGAGATAGTGGATTGCCAATTATTCTAGGAAATCAGTAATCATAAGTTGTATTTAGACTAAAGTTCGGACTGCAAAAGTGTGCCTTCAAACTTAACTCTAGCGATTTGCTAGTAGTTGTGGTAGGTGTAATTTTCCTTAATTTTCTTTGCGTTTAGAAAATACTGACCTTGCCCTAAGTTTTTGTCGTATCCAAAACAAACGTTGACTCAAAGTGGGGTATACAAAGAATACGGTGCCACCGCCTACCCATCTATCCCATGTGGCTTGATCGGTTCCTCCGTATTGTCTAAACTTGAAGTCGCCAGGGATAAAAACACTTAATTGTTTTGGAAAGATATTCTTGATGATTGCAACTTGAGAAGATCTATCACCCTCTATAAAAACGATGCCATTTTTGGAAATATATTGTTTAACAATAGAAAGGCTGTTGTCCGTCCCATCAACAATGATAAGATCGAAAAGTTCATGTTCACCGATTTCGTCAATATCGTACAATAATGTAAAGTTATCTTTTATGTGCGCTAAATTGTGTGCTATTGCTTTTCTACAAAAATCATTCGCTTCTGTGCCAGTATAATTAAGTTGGCCTTCAAAAGACAATACAGTATCAGCAATTGTACCTATACCGACGCCCAATTCTAGAATCTTTTTGGTATTGAATGAGGAAATTAATTGAAGTATGATGTACAGTGCAAATTCACTTGCTATTAATTCACTGCCTTCTTTATGGCAATATAATTCGTACTTTTTCGACGCAAATTCTTGTAGATCCATTATGGCTTTATTAAATTGGGCGCAAAATAACTAAATTAATCTATCGATTGCAGGGTCAATGAAAAAAAAAGGTCTGCTTTTTGAACAGATGCGTCACTAATTATTGAATCCTCAGGTATCATTAACTTGGGTATAATTTTGCACCTAAAAAAGATTAATAATGCAATGCTAAATATTGGATATTTTAAGATTTAGTATTTAATCTTCAATTATTAACAGGATTTGTCATTCTAAACCGTTTAATATCTAAATGTTTTAAAAATTGCCGGTATTATTTGGAATTTTAACTAGATTTTATTGATATTTGCACCAAATAAACGAAATGAACATTACTCAAACACATCATCATTTTTACATTTGCTCTCAAGCGAAGTAAAAATGTATTGAGTAATATCAACATATATTTTAAACCCGTTTGAGACTCATCAAGCGGGTTTTTTAATTTAATTTCAGCTTGGTAGTTTCAAACTCAGAAGAATAACAAAAATGAGTAAATTAAGAATTGCAGTGCAAAAATCGGGTCGTTTAAACGAAGATTCGATGCGGATTTTAAAAGATATAGGTATTTCAATTGACAATGGGAAAGATCAATTAAAGGCCTCGGCCAAAGGATTTCCTGTAGAAGTTTTTTATTTAAGAAATGGAGACATCCCGCAATATTTAAAAGACGGAGTTGTGGATGCCGCCATTATTGGAGAAAATGTATTGATTGAAAAAGGAGAAGGTATTGATGTAGTAGAAAAACTAGGCTTCTCTTCTTGTCGTGTTTGTATTGCTGTGCCTAAATCGGACAATTATTTAAGTATTAAAGATTTGGAAGGAAAGCGTATTGCAACTTCTTACCCAAATACCGTAAAAATGTATTTGGATAAAAATGGCGTGAATGCAAATCTGCACATCATTAATGGTTCTGTTGAAATTGCACCAAATATTGGGTTAGCGGATGCTATTTGCGATATCGTATCAAGTGGAAGTACACTTTTCAAAAATAATCTAAAAGAAGTGGATACTATCTTGAAGTCTGAGGCAGTCTTGGCAGTTTCGCCTAAAATGGATGAAGATCGAAAAGCAATTTTGGAGACCATTCAATTTAGAATTCAATCGGTTTTAAAAGGAAGACAATCTAAGTATATCCTACTCAATGCTCCAAATGACAAAGTACAAGATATCATCAATATTTTACCAGGAATGAAGAGTCCAACTGTATTGCCTTTGGCAGAAAAAGGTTGGAGTTCGATACACTCTGTAATTAGCAAGAATGAGTTCTGGGAAGTCATCGATGAATTAAAGGTAAACGGCGCCCAAGGTATTTTGGTTTGCCCAATTGAAAAAATGGTGTTATAATATAGCTTTTAGCCTTTTGCAATTAGCGATTAGCTAGTAGCCAAAAGCCAAAAGCCAAAAGCCAAAAGCTAATTAAAATGCAAGTCATTAAAAATCCAAATAAAAGTGAATGGTCTGAAATTTTAAAAAGGCCTACCCAAACTGTTGGAGATATTGAGGGGATAGTCAATGCCGTTTTTCAAGATGTTTCAGAAAATGGTGACAGAGCTATTCAGCGATATACAAGCAAGTTTGATGGAGTTTCTTTGGATTCCAGTGTGGTGACTTCTGAAGAAATTGATGAGGCAATTCAGAAAGTGCCTCAAAAATTACAGAATGCCATCAGACAAGCCAAAGAAAATATTGAAGTCTTTCACAAAGCACAAAAAACACCAAAAGTTGAAATTGAAACTACAAACGGTGTTCAATGTTGGCAGGAAAAAAGACCAATTCAAAAGGTTGGGCTTTATATTCCTGGAGGTACGGCTCCTTTGTTTTCAACGGTTTTGATGCTTGCGGTTCCTGCTCAAATAGCGGGTTCTAAGGATATTGTGTTGTGTTCGCCACCAAATAAAGAAGGTAAACTAGCACCAGAAATTTTGTTTACGGCTAAATTATGTGGTGTTACCAAAATTATCAAGGTTGGAGGTATTCAAGCCATAGCAGGATTAACTTTTGGTACGGAAACCATTCCGAAAGTGTATAAAATTTTCGGACCCGGAAATCAATACGTAACGGTTGCAAAACAGTTGGCAACAAAATATGGTGTAGCTATTGATATGCCTGCAGGGCCAAGTGAATTATTGGTGGTAGCAGATGAGTCAGCTAATGCTTCATATATCGCTTCAGATTTATTGAGTCAAGCAGAACATGGAACCGATAGCCAAGTAATTTTGGTTTCAACTTCAGAAAGTATTATCGAAGCAATTGCGGATCAAGTTGAACGGCAATTAGATGTGTTGCCACGTAAAGCTATTGCTGAAAAAGCTATTGCAAATTCTAAACTAATCTATGTTGAAAATGACAATATAGCTTTAGAAATGATTGATGAATATGGGCCAGAGCACTTCATTATTTGTTCCAAAAATGAAGCATTATATGTTGAAGGAATTAGTAATGCAGGTTCAATATTTATCGGAGATTATACTCCTGAAAGCGCGGGAGATTATGCCTCGGGAACCAATCACACGTTGCCAACGAATGGATTTAGTAAAGCGTATTCTGGAGTGAATTTGGACAGTTTTATGAAGAGTATGACCTTTCAAAAAATTTCTAGGGAAGGTATTTTAAATATTGGTGAAACCATTGAGTTGATGGCCGAAGCAGAAGGTTTGCAGGCGCATAAAAATGCGGTAAGTATTCGTTTAAAGGATTTGAAATAATGAATATTCAAGATTTAATAAGACCAACGGTTAAAGCACTTAAGCCGTATTCATCAGCAAGAGATGAATATCAAGGCAATAGTGCTGATATGGTGTTTTTGGATGCGAATGAAAATCCTTTTGAAAATGGTGTAAATCGATACCCAGACCCTCAACAACGTACGGTTAAATCTCTACTTTCAGAAATTAAATCCATACCTCAAAAGAATATCCTATTGGGCAATGGAAGTGACGAAGTTTTGGATTTAATTTATCGCGCGTTTTGCGAACCAAATCAAGATAATATCATTACTCTGCCTCCAACATACGGGATGTACAGTGTTTTAGCCAATATCAATGCTGTCGGGATTAAAAGTGTTCAGTTGGATGTTAGATTTCAACCTAAAGTTGATGAGATCTTAAGTATTGCAGATTTAAATTCAAAGTTGTTGTTTCTGTGCTCACCAAATAATCCAACGGGCAATAGTTTTGAGGCAGTGGCTGTTGAAAAGTTAATCAGATCCTTTAAAGGCATTGTTGTTATTGATGAAGCATATATTGATTTTTCTAATGAGGAAAGTTGGGCGAGTAGATTGAATGAATTTCCAAATTTGATTGTGACACAAACCTTGTCTAAAGCATATGGAATGGCAGGAATCAGACTAGGAATTTGTTATGCATCCGAGGAGATTATTTCGGTTTTAAATCGGATTAAACCGCCATATAATGTCAATGAGTTAACGCAACAAAAAGCTATAGCTCAGTTAGAACAAAATGAACTAACTCAAAACCAAGTTAGAGAAATTTTGGAAGAGCGGGATGTATTGGTAAAGCAATTACAAAACGTTGGCTTTGTATCAAAAATTTATCCAACAGATGCCAACTTTGTTTTAGCTAAAGTTGATGATGCGACAAAGCGTTACAATCAACTTATAGAAAAAGGTATTGTTGTTAGAAATAGAACCACCCAGCCAGGGTGTGAAAATTGTTTACGTTTTACAGTTGGTACGCCTGAAGAGAACAAAATATTATTAGATACTTTAAAATCAATAGGATGAAAAAAGTACTATTTATAGACAGAGACGGCACTCTAGTTTTAGAACCGCCATTAGATTATCAATTGGATAGTCTGGAAAAATTAGAGTTTTATCCCAAGGTGTTTCAATACATGTCAAAAATTGCGAATGAATTGGATTATGAATTGGTTATGGTGACTAATCAAGATGGCTTGGGCACCAATTCCTTTCCGGAAGACACCTTTTGGCCTGCTCAGAATAAAATTATTGACGCATTTAAGAAAGAAGGAGTTGAGTTTTCTGCGATTCATATTGATAAAACCTTTCCGCACGAAAATGCTGAAACCCGAAAACCAAGAACTGGTTTGTTAACCGAATATTTTTCGGAGGATTATGATTTGGAAAACTCTTTTGTTCTGGGTGATAGAATTACCGATATGGAATTAGCTAAAAACCTTGGAGCTAAAGGTATTTATCTGTCGGAAGATCCAAATTTAGGAGCGGATGAAATCGAAGCATCGAAACAAGAAATTCTAGATTGTATAGCCCTGACCAGTACAGATTGGAAAGAAATATATGAGTTTTTAAAATTGAAAGATAGGGTTGCGGAAATTACCCGTAATACTAATGAAACTCAAATATATATCAAGTTGAATCTTGATGGCTCAGGTAAGAATAAAATTGATACAGGATTGTCATTTTTCGATCACATGTTAGATCAAATTGGACGCCATGGTGCAATGGATTTAACCATTAAAGTGGATGGTGATTTAGAAGTTGATGAGCACCACACTATTGAAGATACGATGATTGCCTTAGGCGAATTGTTCAATAAGGCTTTAGGTAACAAACTAGGTATTGAGCGTTACGGATTTTGCCTACCAATGGATGATTGTTTAGCCCAAGTAGCTGTGGATTTTGGCGGAAGAAACTGGCTAGAGTGGGATGCAGAATTTAAACGTGAAAAAATAGGGGATATGCCAACGGAAATGTTTTTCCACCTATTTAAGTCGTTTACTGATGGTGCCAAGTGCAACTTGAATATAAAAGCTGAAGGTAAAAACGAACATCATAAAATAGAAGGCATATTTAAAGCCTTTGCAAAAGCAATGAAAATGGCGGTAAAAAGAGACCCAAATAGGATGTTTTTGCCGAGTACAAAAGGAATGTTGTAGGCCCCACCCAACCTCCCCGTAGGGGAGGAGAAAAAATGAAATTAATGAATAACAATATAAATAAGAGTAAGAGTTCCTCCCCTTCGGGGAGGCTAGGAGGGGCTTCTGTTGTAATTATAGATTACGGCGCAGGAAACATAAAGAGCATCCAATTCGCATTTAAACGTTTAGGATATGATGCGGTACTGTCCAATAATCCTAAGGAGATTGAATCCGCAGATAAAGTAATTTTTCCGGGTGTGGGGGAAGCAAGTTCTGCAATGAGAATGCTCAAGGAAAGCGGGTTGGATAAATTGATTCCTAAGCTTAAACAACCCGTTTTAGGCATCTGCTTAGGGATGCAATTGATGTGTTTGCACACCGAAGAAAATGATACCGAAGGTTTGGGTATTTTTCAAACGAATGTAAAACGCTTTTCAAATGAAGTGAAAGTACCTCAAATGGGCTGGAACGTCATAAAGGATTTGAAATCTAATTTGTTTAAAGGTATTAAAGAGAACGAATACATGTATCTCGTTCATAGCTTTTACGCTGAGCATTGTAATGAAACCATTTCAAAAACAGATTACGGAATTAATTATGCTTCGGCCTTACAACACGAAAATTTTTATGGCACACAATTTCACCCTGAGAAGAGCGGAAATGAAGGTGCCAAAATATTGAAGAACTTTATAAATATGTAGGTGTTGGCCTTTGGCCATTAGCTAAAAGCTAAAGACCAACTGCTAATTGCTAAAAGCTATAAAAATGAGAATAATACCAGCCATAGATATCATAGAAGGCAAATGTGTCCGCCTCACCAAAGGCGACTACGAAACTAAAAAAGTGTACAATGAAAACCCATTGGAGGTTGCCAAAATGTTTGAGGGTGCAGGTATTGAATATTTACACTTGGTGGATTTGGATGGCGCTAAGGCTAAGCACATAGTCAACTATAAAGTTTTAGAGCAAATTGCCTCAAAGACAAAATTAAGAATTGATTTTGGCGGTGGTTTAAAAGCTGATGAAGACCTGCATATTGCCTTTAATTCTGGTGCTAAACAGATTACAGGTGGGAGTATTGCAGTAAAAGACCCTAAGACATTTAATGGTTGGGTCGAAAAATACGGTAATGAAAAAATCATTTTGGGAGCCGATAGCAATGCCGGGAAGATTGCCATTAGTGGTTGGCAGGAAGATAGCAATGAAGATTTGATTCCATTTATTAAGGGTTATCAAAAAAAAGGCATCAAATATGTCATTTGTACCGATATTTCAAAAGACGGGATGTTGGAAGGGCCTGCCGTGGAATTGTACAAAGGCATCATTTCCGAATGCAGTAACAAAAGCGGACAATCCATCAAATTAATCGCTTCAGGAGGAATTTCTGATATTGGAGAATTGCCGATATTGAAGGAAATAGGTTGCGAGGGAGTGATAATTGGAAAGGCTATTTATGAAAATAGAATTAGCCTTTATCAACTGGAAAAATTTTTGTAGAACATGTTGACAAAGCGAATTATTCCATGTTTGGACATTAAAAATGGACGCACCGTTAAGGGTGTCAATTTCGTAGATTTACGAGATGCTGGAGACCCTGTGGAATTGGCAAAGCAGTACGCCGATTATGGTGCGGATGAATTGGTGTTTTTGGATATCACCGCAACACTTGAAGCCCGGGCAACAACTCTTGAAATGGTATTGCATGTGGCCGAACAGGTCAATATTCCATTCACAGTAGGTGGCGGTATTTCTTCTGTGGAGCATGTGGATGCCTTGTTGAAAAATGGAGCGGATAAGGTTTCTATTAATTCCTCAGCCGTAAAGCGACCTGAATTAGTGAATGAATTGGCGGATAAATTCGGGAGCCAGTGTGTTGTGGTTGCTATTGATGCAAAGAAGGTAGATGGCAATTGGAAAGTGCATTTAGCAGGAGGCACCATCCCAACGGAGATTGATTTGTTCGAATGGGCTAAAGAAGTTGAAGAACGCGGTGCTGGCGAGATTTTGTTCACTTCAATGAACCATGATGGTACAAAATCAGGTTTTGCAAATAAAGCTTTAGCCAAACTATCGGATATGCTGAATATTCCAATTATAGCCTCAGGTGGTGCTGGGAACGTACAACATTTTGTAGATACATTTACTGAAGGAAAAGCCGATGCGGCCTTAGCTGCAAGCGTATTTCACTTTGGTGAGATTCCAATTCCGGATTTGAAAAAGGAGTTGAAAGAACATAATATACAAGTGCGACTATAATTTAATGTTCGCATTTGTCATTCCGCACTTGATGCGGAATCCATATCAGAAGAAACAATAAATAGATTCCTGCTTTCACGGGAATGATACGAAAATGGAAATAAAATACGATCAAAACGGTTTAGTCCCCGCTATTATTCAAGACGCCACCACAAAAAATGTGCTAATGCTGGGCTATATGAACGAAGAAGCCTATCTAAAAACTTTGGATACCAAAAAAGTCACCTTTTTCAGTAGAAGCAAACAACGCCTTTGGACCAAAGGTGAGGAAAGCGGTAATTTTTTAAATCTGGTTGACATTAAAAATGATTGCGATAACGATACGCTTTTGGTTAAGGTAAGCCCCGTTGGGCCAACGTGCCACACGGGCACCGATACCTGCTGGAAAGAAGAGAATAGCTCTAATTTTGGTTTCTTTTCTACTTTAGAAAATGTGATTGCAGAACGTGTTGCCAATAAAGATACCGCCAAATCTTATGTGGCCAGTTTATTTTCAAAGGGCATCAATAAAGTCGCTCAAAAAGTAGGAGAAGAGGCTGTGGAAACAGTGATTGAAGCGATGGACAATAACGACGAGTTGTTTTTGTATGAATCGGCAGATTTATTGTTTCACTATTTGATGTTATTACAAGCCAAAGGCTTTACCTTAAAAGATATTGAAGCCGAATTAAAAGGAAGGCATAAGTAAATGCAATTTCAACCCAAAAAGTACTACTACCTTATAAATTTTCAATATTTGGGCTATCGGTTTCATGGGTGGCAAAAACAACCTAATTTAAAGACGTTGCACTTGATGGTGGACCGCACCCTAAATTATATTTTCGAGGGTAAATACTTTAAAACCTTGGTTTCGGGTAGAACCGATGCCATGGTGTCTGCTGAAAATGCCACGTTCGAATTGTTTTTGCAACATGAATTGGAGGACTTAAATGGGTTTTTAGAACTTTTCAATTTCAACCTGCCTCAAGACATTCGAGCTCTTGCCATAAAAGAAGTAGACGAGAAATTCAATATTATAAATCATCCTAAAACCAAGGAATATTTGTATTTGTTTACTTATGGCGAAAAGTGCCACCCATTTTGTGCACCCATCATGACAACCATTTTGGATGACTTGGATATCGATATCATGAAACAAGGCGCAAAACTATTTGAGGGCGAATATTATTTATGGAGTTATTGCTACAAACCCACTGAAAATGGCATTTATACCAGAGAAATTTTACAATGTGAATTGGTTGAAAACAACATCTATACCGCCAATTATTTTCCCAAAAAGTCATACTTGTTAAGGGTAAAAGGCAAAGGCTTTATGCGAAACCAAATCCGATTGATGATGGGCACTTTGATTGATTTGGGAAAGGGAAAATTAACACTTGAAGATATTAAAGATAGCCTTGTTCCAGATAGCAAAATTAAGATGGACTATATTGCACCGGCTTCGGGATTGATTTTAAATTCGGTGGAGTTCGAATAACGAGCCCCTCTTAATCTCCCTAAGAAGGGAGAAACTCTTACTAAATAAAAAATAAGTCTATTCCCTTTATTTGATTAACTTTTTAGGCATGGGTGGCGTTCCTCTCTTTTGGGAGGCTAGGTGGGACCTCGGCGGAGTTGCTCGCGTTAGGGATTGAACGGCATGTTTGAGCTCCTCTCCCGATAGTTATCGGGAGAGAGCGAGTAGTGAAAGCCCGACCTCCCGATAGCTATCGGGAGTGGTAACGCCCAAATTATCTTCAAATATTTTCTTAAAATCCTTTAACATTTTGTTGGCTTATTAACTTAAAATTATGTTAATGCATCTGCTAAATGGTTAAACCCTGTTAAAGCACTTGACAAAACTGCCATTTCCTATAAGTTGTTAGTGAGTTTAATTAATAAAAACAAAAGAAATGAGCTATTTAAACATGAATGATGAAGAGTTAATACCTGTGGTGGTTGAATTAAATGTTTTATTAGCTGACTACCACGTGTATTATCAAAAATTAAGAAGTAAACATTGGAACATTATCGGGAAGAATTTTTTCGATCTTCATGAGCAATTTGAGGACATGTACAATGATGCAAAAGTTAAAATCGACGAAATTGCCGAGCGTATTTTAACATTGCGTTACCACCCGATGAGTAAGTTGGAAGATTACTTAAAAACCTCGAGTATTTTAGAGGATGCGCCGATTAAAACCGATGAGGATATGGTGATTGAAACCCTAAAAGACCATAAGCTATTATTGGCGCAAATGGGGAAAGTGATCGAAAAGGCCGAAGCAATTTCTGATGAAGGTACTATCGATTTGATGGGTGCATACATACGAGAACTTGAAAAGACAAGTTGGATGCTAAATGCCTGGACGAAAAAGACTTCGGGGAGTTTAAAGGAAACTGTTGTTGAGGCTTAATTGCTGTATAGATTGAACCTCAGAAAACAATATTAACCTTTAAAATCGAATGAAAATGAAAGATACAATGTTAACGGCATTTAACAATTTAATTGATAAACTTCAAGGTTGGGTAAGTGCCATCATAGAAAATATACCAAATTTAATTCTGGCCGTTGTGGTCATGGTAACATCCTACTTTGTGGCGAGATATACCCGAACACTAATTTTAAAACTAGTGGAAAAACGAGTGCCCCAGCAATCCATCGCTAAGATTATTGCCAAAATTTCGGCAGTAGTGGTAGTGGTAGCAGGACTGTTTTTGGCACTTGGCATCATGAACCTAAGTAAAATGCTAACCTCCTTATTAGCAGGTGCTGGTGTTGCAGGTTTAGCTATTGGTTTAGCATTGCAAGGTACATTATCTAACACTTTTGCGGGTGTAGTAATTTCGTTTAGAAAGCGTATACAATTAGGCAATTGGGTAGAAACCAACGGGTATTCCGGTGAGGTAATTGATGTAAATCTGAAGGAATTTGTTTTAAAAGAAGCCGACAATAATATTGTTGTGATTCCTAATAAAATGATTCTTGAAAACCCATTGAAGAACTATTCCCTGACCACACGAATGCGAGTGTTTTTAGAATGTGGAGTGGGCTACGAATCTGATTTGGAAGAAGTAGAGCGATTGACGAAAGAGGTGATTGCCAATACTTTCAATCAGGTGGAAAGTACCGACGATGTCGAGTTTTATTATACCGAATTTGGAGATAGTTCCATTAATTATCTATGCAGGTTTTGGATTGATGCCGAAAGTATGCTGGAGAAGTTAAAGGCCAAAACCAAGGCTATCATTGAGATTAAAAAAGCTTACGATAAAGCAGGGATTAACATTCCGTTCCCAATCCGTACATTGGAATTTAACAACAAGTTATCTTTTGATGATGCCGTTATGGAAAACCAATTCTCTAATAACTAGAGTAGATGTATCGATTCCGATAGATCATTAAGTTCAATTATTTAATACCAAAACTATGTTACGCTGGACGATAACATTTGTAATCATTGCATTAATTGCGGGAGTATTAGGTTTTGGTGGTATTGCAGGAGCATCTGCAGACATTGCAAAAATATGTTTCTACATTTTCATCATACTATTTGTATTCTCACTATTAAAAGGATTACTGAAAAAATAGAAAACCATTAATTAACCATTAAAAATTAAAATCATGAAAAAAGTCATATTAGCATTAGCCTTATTATTCACAGTATCAACTGCGTTTACAAGCTGTAGAGAGAAGAAACCTAAAGATAAAATTGAAGAGGCAGTGGAAGAAGTAAAAGATGAAGTTGGCGATGCTGTTGAAGAAGTTGAAGACGAAATTGATGACGCTACACACTAATATTAAGTCAGTCAGTTTAAAGATAAAATAGAAGTTTAACCATTAGAAATGAAAACAATGAAAAATTATATATACATGTTGGCCATATTAATTTGTGGTCCAGCAATGGCTCAAGAAAAGCCAACGGAAATTATGAAAGAAACCACCGTAAAAGAAGTCAAATATAAAGACGGCGATACTACTAAAGAAGGTAAAATAAAAGTGGTTACCAAGGAAACGGCAAGCGTAAAATTGGATGCTGACGATAAGCATAAGTTAAATCAAGACAGGGTGCCTGCCACTAAAAAGGTGCAGACAACAATTATGATTGACAATGATGCAGATACCGCTTACGATGTGTTGACCAAGGAAACTTATTTTATTAGTGAAGACAAAGATTATAAGTTCAGTCCAAATAAATCTGGGTTTATGATAGCCTTGACGGATGATAAAAACGAATTTGTAGAAATAGGAAAAGCGTGGAATACGCATACCCCTGGAAGCTATATTGTAAGGGGTGAAACCTATAACGGCATTGGCTATTTTGAAGGTGATACTTTTGTGGTGGAGTACTACGATGAAACGTCTGAAAGTATTAAAACCATCAAGTATAATAAAAAGCAAGTGGAAATGTAATACATATTTCGTGTTAAGATAATTACAAAGTCTCGAGGGTAACTCGGGACTTTTTGTATTTTAGAAGCTATTTAACTTTAAGATTCAAAAATGAGCGTCACTGTACCAAAATCCGTTTTCCCATTTTTCAAAAAACTAGAAAAGAACAATAACCGTGATTGGTTTAATGAAAACAAGCCAGAGTTTAAGGCCATTGAAGCCGAAGTAAAACAGTTTTACAACGCTATTTTTGAAAACTTAAACAAGCACGATGAGATTGATAAACTCAAGATTTTTAGAATATATCGGGATGTACGTTTTTCAAAAAATAAGTTGCCGTATAAAACCCATTTTGGAGGTTCGTTTCACAGAACAAAACCACGCTTAAGAGGCGGTTATTATTTGCATATTCAGCCGAATAACGAAAGTTTTATAGCTACAGGGTTTTGGGAGCCAGCACCAACGGATTTATTGCGCATCAGAAAAGAATTTGAAATGGATGATGCGGAAATTCGTGAGATATTGGCGGATAAAAAATTCAATTCGGTTTGGGGTGATACCTTTGTGGGGGATGAAGTAAAAACGGCACCAAAAGGTTTTAGTAAAGAACATAAAGCCATAGACTTAATTAAGAAGAAACAATATATCTTCACAAAAAAGTATACTGATAAGGAAGTGTTGGATGATAATTTTTTAGATGAAGTAGATAGGTCCTTTAAAGCCATTCGCCCATTTTTTGATTATATGAGCGATGTGCTAACTACAGATTTGAATGGGGTGTCTTTGATTGATTGATTGATTGAAGGCAATGCTTAACTTTTTTGCAATTTCTTTTAAAAATGAAAGTAAGTACAAGAGATAAAATTAACCAAGAGGCTTATAGGAAAGTGGTCGAATTGCTAGTAGAGTATAATTTGAACAAAAAAAAGCATTTAGAAAATTCCGTAAATAAACCAATTGAAATTATTGCCAGAAATAATGCAGGCGAAATAATTGGTGGTTTGTACGGACGTTCTATTTGGGGTACATTAGAAATAAAGACTTTTGCCGTAAAGTCTGAATACAGAAATGAAGGAATTGGTGAAAAACTTATAAAAGAAGCTGAAATAGAAGCAAAAAAGCGAAATTGTCGCTTTATAAGTTTGGACACATTTTCATTTCAAGCACCAAAATTTTATGAGAAATATGGATTTAAAAAAGTTGGAACCGAAACTGATTTTCCTTTAGGTTTTGAAAAGTATTATTACCAAAAGAAAATCGATTAAATTTAAACCACCGCCAACAATTCAGGTCTTTCAAACAACTGAATATTACTAATCAAGCGTTGCTTTACAATATTCATCATACGTTTATTTAATGCCGAGGAGTTTTGAATGTAAATCTCGTAATCTTCAATCGTAAACAAGCCTATTATCATTCCTTTCATGGAATTACGCAGTTTCATGTCTTTCTGAATCGCATTTTCAATATAATCCATCCGCTTTTCAATAGACAGATCATAAAATACAGACTTGTGTTTTTCGATGTAATTTTTAAACACCGCAATCAGTAAATCGTTTTGAAATTTGATGATTGGGCGCAGTACCATATTCTGAAAGCGCTCATCGGCACTCATGTTTTCAGAGATGGTGGTGCTTAAAATTTCGGGTCTGATACCTTTTAGGTGGAATTGTCTGGAGTCCATGTGAAGTAGATTTGGACTTAAAATTATCGAAATAAAAACTTGGAGTATTAACAATGTTGTCGGAGTTATTAACTGTGTTATTAACAAATGGTTAAAAAGCTTTATGGATAAATTAGGTTAACTTGTAAGCAACTGGAAAATAAACGACGAAACACGAAAATCTAACATTTTATAAAAAATCCAACACGATGAATCGCAACTTAAAATTTTCTTTCGCTATCAGTTTGATAACACTCCTTTTTCTAGGCCATTCAAACATAAATGCACAGGTATATGCTGACGAAAAATCTAAATCCTTAATAGACGCGATGGTCGAAGTCAATGGTGGTTATCAAAAATTGGCAAGCAAAAAGGATATTCAATTCAAATATGTTTATGATAATTATGATGCAGGAAAAGATGTGTCTTTAGAGCGTCATATTATAAATGGCGAACATTCATGGGCGCAGTACGACGTGCACCAAAGAAACGTTTTGCCAAAGCAAAAAGGTGTTGCTCAACAGGCTTTGGTAGATGGAAAGCCAATGCTAACTTTGGATGGAAAGCCAATAACGGATGAAAAGGCTTTGGGCGGTACGGTTTTTCTGAGAAAAGTGAACTTTTATTGGTTTACCATGATGTACAAATTGCAGGATCCCGGCACTAACTATAAATATTTGGGCACCGAAGAGGCCAATGGCATTACGTATGACAAAGTGAGTTTGACCTACGACGCGGATATCACCAAAAAAGAAAAAAATGACGAGTACATTTTGTACTTCAATCCCGAAACCCATTTGGTGGATTGGTTTTATTTTTCTTTACCAGATTGGGGTATTAACGACCCCATTCTTAAAATGACACTACAATATGAGATTGTGGATGGATTGCACATTTCAACAGTTAGAAAATCTTTTGTACCCAACGAAAAAGGAGAGTATCACGATAACGGTACCTATACGTTTAGCGAAATCAAATTTAATAATGGTTTTAAAAAGGAAGGTTTTATTTTGAAATAATCTTTGAACCCTACTAAAATGAAAAGGCTCTTTTTTTAAGAGTCTTTTTTTATGAATTAATATCTTTACATAAAAGAATAAAAATGAAATTCGGAAGCGTTGACAATCCTCAGGATATTGATTTTGCATTACCACAAGATCATCCAAAAACAAAGAAAGTCTTAAACAAAGTGAAGGATGATAAAGTGCCTGAAATTTATGTAGGATGTGCAAAATGGAATAGGGCTGATTTAAAAGGGTTTTATCCGAGAGGCACTAAAGATGAATTAGGGTATTATTCCTCGCAATTCAATTCTATTGAGTTAAACGCCACCTTTTATCGCATTTTTCCAGCAGAACAGTTTTCAACTTGGTATGATAAAACACCCAATGGTTTTAAATTTTTCCCAAAACTGAATCAGGAAATCAGTCATTGGAAAAGGTTGAACGAAACGAATGAGGTTGTAGAACACTATTTATACAACGCTTCAAATTTGAAAGAGAAATTGGGGACGGTCTTTCTTCAAATGCACAACAACTTTGCACCAAAGGATTTTGATAGAGTTGTGAATTTTGTTGAAAGGTGGCCTAAAGAAGTGCCTTTAGCAGTAGAGTTCAGGCATACTAATTGGTATAACGATGAAGCTATTGCAGAGGATTTGTATCAATTGTTAGAAGACAACAATATTTCTAACGTGATTGTGGATACGGCTGGAAGACGGGATTTAATGCACATGCGGTTGACCAATCCTACAGCTTTTGTACGATACGTAGGTGCAAATCATGCAACGGATTATACGAGGTTGGACGATTGGGTGGAACGCTTAAAAATTTGGAAGGAGCAAGGTATTAAGGAAATAGATTTCTTTATTCATCAAAATATTGAAAAAGAGTCACCTCTACTATCCGCTTATTTTATTAAAAAGCTGAATTCAGAATTAGGCTATTCACTTAAAGTTCCTAATGAAGAGGACGCGCAAAACTTACTATTTTAAAACTCAAAAATTATTTAAATGAGATTTCATACACGCAAATGGATTAAACCAGAAGATTTAAACGCAAACGGTACCCTTTTTGGAGGGAGGCTTTTGGAATGGATTGATGAAGAAGCCGCTCTTTACAGCATTGTTCAGTTAGAAAACCAAAAGGTGGTTACAAAATATATTAGCGAAATCGATTTTAAGGCTTCAGCAAAACAAGGGGATGTCATAGAAATTGGGATAAAAGCCGTGAAATTCGGTAAAGCCTCCCTTACTTTGAGCTGTGAGGTGAGAAATATGATGACAAGGGAAACAATAATCACTATTTCCAATATAGTAATGGTAAATGTTGGGCAAGACGGTAAGCCTTTGCCTCATGGCAAAACTGAGGTGGAATTTGTGAAAGATAGATTATAACGGAGCACTTTGATAGTGCATTGAAAATTATAACTTAATTTTCTGTTTTGTTGCATTAAATTCAATTAATATGGACTTACTTGTATTTTTTGTAAAAATAAAATAACAATACGGTCTAAACTTTCGATTAAATGTAATTAAGCATAACTTTGTAGCCTGCTATAACTTTTGGGGCTACATTGTATTCACTTTTTATTGGTTATAGCGTCACAAAACCTTTATTAATTATGAGTAAGACATTGTTTGACAAGGTGTGGGATTCTCACGTTGTTAGAAAAATAGAAGATGGACCGGACGTGTTTTTTATAGACCGTCATTTTATACATGAAGTTACGAGTCCAGTTGCTTTTGTTGGATTAAAAAGTCGTGGAATTGGGGTAATGTATCCGGAGCGTACCTTCGCTACTGCCGACCATAACACTCCGACTTGGAACCAGCATTTGCCTGTTGCAGATCCTTTATCTGCAAACCAGTTGGAAGCATTGGCAAATAACGCGGCTGAATATGGTATTTCTCACTGGGGGTTAGGCCACAGAAATAATGGTATTGTTCATATCGTAGGCCCTGAAAACGGGATTACGTTACCAGGTTCAACTATTGTTTGTGGAGATTCGCATACGTCAACGCATGGTGCTTTTGGTGCTATTGCATTTGGTATCGGTACGTCAGAGGTTGAAATGGTGCTATCTACACAGTGTATCATGCAACCCAAGCCAAAGA
Source organism: Hyunsoonleella aquatilis (assembly GCF_014270105.1). Classification (GTDB taxonomy): domain Bacteria; phylum Bacteroidota; class Bacteroidia; order Flavobacteriales; family Flavobacteriaceae; genus Jejuia; species Jejuia aquatilis. Next base: position 540,188 of record NZ_JACNMF010000003.1, on the reverse strand, counting down.
AAATGCGTATAAACGTCAACGGGAAATTAGGGTTTGGTGTCACTCCGAAAGATGTGGCATTATATATTATTTCTCAACAAACTACTTCAGGTGCTACAGGCTATTTTGTGGAGTATGCCGGTGAGGTTTTTGAAAATATGTCCATGGAAGGCCGTATGACAGTGTGCAACCTTTCTATTGAAATGGGGGCCCGTGGTGGTATGATAGCTCCGGACGCAAAGACTTTTGAATATATCAAAGGTAGAAAGCATACACCAAAAGGTGCTGATTGGGATAAGGCCATGGAATATTGGAAGACGCTCAAAACGGATGATGGTGCCGTATTTGATTTAGAATTCAATTATGACGCAGCCGATATTGAACCGATGATTACCTATGGTACCAACCCTGGGATGGGCATTGGTGTTACCGAATCGATTCCAATGGCAGAAAACGTACAAGGTGCGGTGGCTACCTACAAAAAGTCATTAGGCTACATGAAGTTTGAAGAGGGTGATGACATGATCGGAAAGCAAGTGGACTATGTATTCTTAGGATCTTGTACTAACGGACGAATTGAGGATTTTAGAGCATTTTGTTCTATTGTTGAAGGGCGCAAAAAGGCAGATAATATCACTGCTTGGTTAGTACCTGGATCTCACAAAGTTGTGGATCAAATCAAGGAAGAAGGTTTGGACAAAATTCTAAATGCTGCTGGATTTGTATTAAGAGAACCAGGTTGTTCTGCATGTTTGGCAATGAACGATGATAAGGTGCCTGCTGGAAAATTGGCAGTATCCACATCAAATCGAAACTTTGAGGGGCGTCAAGGTCCAGGATCAAGAACTTTGTTGGCATCACCGCTTGTGGCTGCCGCTACAGCAGTATCAGGTGTTGTGACAGATCCGAGAACTTTATTAGAAGAAGTTACTGCCTAATTTAAAAATGAAATGAATACTGCCAACTTAACACTGGCAACTGAATACTAGAAAAATATGGCTTACGATAAATTTGAAGTATTAACAAGTACAGCATATCCACTTCCAATTGAAAATGTGGATACCGACCAAATCATTCCTGCTCGTTTCTTAAAAGCAACCGAGCGTAAAGGTTTTGGGGATAACTTTTTCCGTGATTGGAGATATGATTCAGAAGGAAATCCGATTGCTGATTTTCCTTTGAATGATGCTAAATATGAAGGTTCTAAAATATTGGTAGGAGGAAAAAACTTTGGTTCTGGGTCTTCTAGAGAGCACGCGGCCTGGTCCGTTTATGATTTTGGATTACGCTGTGTGATTTCATCTTTCTTTGCAGATATTTTTAGAAATAATTGTTTGAATATTGGCGTATTGCCTGTGCAGGTTTCGGCCGAATTTGCTCAAAAGTTGTTCGATGCTATTGAAGCAGATCCGAAGACGGAAATAAAAGTAGATTTACCTAGTCAGACTGTAACATTATTATCAACTGGTGAATCTGAATCCTTTGATATCAATGGATACAAAAAAGACAATATGTTGAATGGTTTTGATGATATCGATTACCTTCAAAATATGAAGGATGAGGTAAAGGCTTTTGCCGAAACAAGACCATTTTAGTCATAAAAAAATATAAGCATAAAAACCTGAACTAGTTTCAGGTTCTTTTGTTTAAAGTTAATAGATTTGTGAGATTTTGAAATAAGACTTCGGTTGACTTTTCAGAATTGGAGATAATGGATACGATTTAACCTTTTATGGCTACGAAACGAATAGAAATAATGGATACGACATTGCGTGACGGGGAGCAAACCTCTTCTGTGTCGTTTTCTGCTTCTGAAAAATTAACCATTGCCAAACTCTTACTGGAAGAATTAAAGGTGGACCGCATTGAAGTGGCCTCTGCTCGAGTTTCAGAAGGGGAGTTTCAGGCAGTAAAGGATATCACCGAGTGGGCTTCCGAAAATGGCTATTTGGATAAAGTTGAAGTATTGACGTTTGTGGATGAAGGGGTTTCTATTTCATGGATGGAAGAAGCTGGAGCAAAGGCTCAAAACCTATTAACCAAAGGCTCATTAAACCATTTAACCCATCAACTCAAAAAAACACCTAATCAGCACTTTAAAGAGGTCGAGGAGGTTATAAAATTGGCCACTGAAAAAGGGTTTATTACCAATGTATATTTGGAGGACTGGAGCAATGGCATGCGAAATTCAAAGCCCTATGTGTATGAGTTTTTAGAGTTTTTGAGTAAGCAAAAGGTAGAAAGAATTATGTTGCCTGACACCTTGGGTGTGCTTACACCAAAGGAGTCGTTTGATTTTGTAAAGGAGACTAAAGAAAAATATCCGGATTTACATTTTGACTTTCACGCCCATAATGATTATGATCTTGGAGTCGCTAATGCTGTTGAAGGCTTGAAAGCTGGTGCGGATGGTTTGCATCTTACGGTGAATGGGATGGGAGAACGAGCCGGAAATGCGCCAATGTCCAGTACAATAGCTGTTATTAATGACTTTATGCCCGATATTAAAATTGGGGTCAATGAAAAAGTATTGTACACCGTAAGCAAACTCGTTGAAAACTTTTCAGGGGTCATGATTCCGGCTAATAAACCAATTATAGGGGCAAATGTATTCACACAAACTGCAGGAATTCACGCCGATGGTGATAATAAAAAAAACCTGTATTTCAGTGATTTGATGCCCGAGCGTTTTGGAAGAAAACGACAGTATGCTTTAGGGAAGGCCTCTGGTAAGGCGAATATTCAAAAGAACTTGCACCAATTGGGGTTACAATTGAATGACGAGGATCTAAAAAAAGTAACCCAGCGTATTATTGAACTTGGTGATAAAAAGCAGGTGGTGACCAAGGAGGATTTACCATATATCATCTCTGATGTACTGGACAGGACCTATGAAGAAAAGGTTAAGGTAAACTCCTATGTGTTGACGCATTCCAAAGGATTGAAACCTTCTACGACAGTATCGATTACCATTGAAGAAGATACATTTGAAGAAAATGCGCAGGGAGATGGTCAGTTTGATGCCTTTATGAATGCTATACGAACGGTGTTTAAAAAGAAAAAAACAGTATTGCCAGATTTGATCGATTATGCAGTTCGAATTCCGCCAGGTAGCCGTTCTGATGCATTGTGTGAAACGATTATAACATGGAAGTATCCCGAAAAGGAATTTAAAACCCGTGGTCTGGATAGTGACCAAACGGTTTCAGCAATAAAAGCCACCGAAAAAATGTTGAATATTATTATTAACTAAGAATACTAACGAGATATGAAATTAAACATAGCACTTTTAGCGGGAGATGGTATTGGACCAGAAGTTATAGATCAAGCAGTGAAAGTAAGTAATGCTGTTGCTTCAAAATTTGGTCATGAGATTACTTGGAAACCAGCTTTAACAGGAGCGACGGCGATTGATGCCGTTGGAGAACCTTATCCGGATGAAACACATGAAATCTGTAAAAGTTCTGATGCGGTATTGTTTGGGGCGATTGGGCACCCAAAGTTTGATAACGATCCTTCGGCTAAGGTTCGTCCTGAGCAGGGCTTGTTAAAAATGAGAAAGGCCTTGGGTCTATTCGCTAATGTGCGCCCAACATTTACTTTCCCATCACTGTTGGATAAATCGCCTTTAAAAAAGGAACGTATAGAAGGCACGGATTTGGTGTTTTTACGTGAATTGACAGGTGGTATCTATTTTGGAGAAAAGGGAAGAAGAGAAGAAGGGGAAACGGCTTATGATAACTGTGTTTATACGAGGGAAGAAGTGAAGCGACTGGCGAAAAAAGGTTTTGAATTGGCGATGACTCGTGGTAAAAAATTATGCTGTGTGGACAAAGCCAACGTTTTGGAAACTTCAAGACTTTGGAGAGAGACTGTTCAAGCAATGGAGAAAGATTATCCAGAGGTAGAAGTAAGCTATGAATTTGTAGATGCCGTAGCAATGCGTTTGGTGCAATGGCCAAACAGTTATGACGTGTTGATTACCGAAAACCTTTTTGGAGATATTTTGACCGATGAGGCTTCTGTTATTTCGGGATCAATGGGATTGATGCCGTCTGCTTCATTGGGTTCTGATATAGGTTTGTTTGAACCTATTCATGGGTCTTATCCTCAGGCTGCCGGGAAGAATATTGCAAACCCGATGGCTACAGTATTATCTGCCGCAATGATGTTTGAGAATTTTAGTTTACATGCTGAAGGGAAAGCTATCAGAGAGGTTGTGAATAAAGCCCTAAATGAAGGTATGGTAACTGAGGATTTAGCTGATGGAGGTAAATCTTATGGTACCAGTGAAGTTGGAGATTGGTTGGCTTCCAATATTTAGAGGATTGTCGAAAATAGAATATGGCCTGTTGGGTTTAATACCAACAGGCCTTTTTTTTGTTCATAATTTTTTAATGGGTTCTTAAAGGTAAAATGGATAATAATTGTTAACTTTCTGGTAACCTTTAACTTAAAGATTATGAAAACAACTTTACAATTATTTTTAGTGGCCTCATTTTTGGGATTCTCTAATTTATATGGGCAGGTTGGGAGTTTTACTTCGGTTACTCCAGCCGCTCAAACGGACCAATTTATAATTCCTTCGACGCATACTTTTCAAGTATTGGCTGAATCTGGAGATGCCATAACTGGTGGTACTTTGCCCAATACACCTGATTTTACAGCATATGTGCCAATAGGAGGTAGTAGCACTAATGGATACCTTAGCTTGAACCATGAAAAAGTTCCTGGGGCAGTGACCATTTTCGATATTAACTTTAATGGTACAACAAAACTCTGGGAAAAAACCAGTGCGATCCCAATAGATTTCTCACCAGTTTTTGCAACCGCAGCAAATTGTTCAGGAACCGTGACTTCCTGGGGCAATGTTATCAGTTGTGAGGAGACTTCTGTTGCTACAGATTTTAACTTCGACGGATACAACGATGTAGGCTGGAACGTTGAAATTAATCCAGCAACAAGATCAGTAGTTGGCAGTAAACTTTATGCCATGGGGCACTTTAAACACGAAAATGTGGCCATCCATTCTAATGGTAGGACAGTTTACCAAGGAGCAGATGACACAAGTGGGTTTGGTTTCTTGTACAAATTTGTCGCTACTAATGTAAATGATTTAAGTGCAGGAGACCTCTATGTGTTTTCGGGCTCTAAAAGTGGCACAGGGTCTTGGGTTTTAATAAACGACAGTACTAATCCAGCGCATCAATTGGCATCACATCAGAATAACACCAATGCTCTCAGTCAGAGTGCCGGGGCAACCGAGTTTAGAGGGATTGAAGATGTTGAAATTGGGCCGGACGGTATGATTTATTTTGCGGTCAAGAATGCTCCTGACAATAGGGTATATCGTTTTGCGGATTCCGACCCGCTGGAAACAAGCGCCTCAACAGTCACTATGGAAACCTTTGCAGGAAATATGAGTTATGATATTAATGACGGTTCTTCAACTACATCTGTACCTTGGGGAGTAGGGAATGATAACATGGCTTTTGATGGGGACGGCAACTTATGGGTACTTCAGGACAATGATAACCACTACATTTGGGTGGTTAAAAGTGGACATACCCAAGCAAGCCCTGATGTAGAAATTTTTGGAATCACACCTTCTGGAGCTGAACCTACAGGCATAACTTTCACACCTGATTACAAATACGTGTTCATGTCTATTCAGCATCCAAGTGGTACTAATATGGCTGGCCAAGTAGATGTGGCTGGTAACACTTATGATTTTGAATTGGGGACAACTTTGGTCGTGGCGCTTAATTCTGATTTAGGAACATCCTTATCTATTGATGAAATTGGAAATACGAATGAATTTAAATTTTATCCTAACCCCATCAATCTTTCGAAAAAGTTGCATATCGAAGGCAATTCTATTCATAGCGTGGAGCTTTATACTATTCAAGGAAAACAGGTTTTGAATAATAGTTTTAATGGATTATCCAAAGTGGAATTGGACTTGAAAACAATCGCGATTGGCACCTATCTTTTAACAGTAAATCAGAAGGAAGTGGCCAAGTTAGTGGTTGAGTAGGTAACTAATTTTTTGGTACAATGACATGGCTTGTCGGCAGTTCAAATATTTCCAAATCGAAATAGGGGACTGCCGATAGTACATGGTCAAAAATATCTGCCATAATATATTCGTAATTTACCCATCTTTTATCGCTGCTGAACGCATAGATTTCAATTGGCAAACCTTCTGAAGTTGGTGCCAATTGGCGAACCATAATGGTCATGTCCTTATTAATCCCCGAATGTTTTTCTATATAGGTTTGTACATATTTTCTAAATACCCCAACATTGGTAAGGTTTCTTCCGTTTAACAGAAGTGTCTTGTCAGCATTATTGGTAGTGTTGTATTTTTCGATGTCACTTTGTCTCTTATCCAAATAAGGGGCTATCAACTGTATTTTTTTTAGCCTTTCGACATCGGCATCTGTCAAACATTTGATGCTGTCCTGTTTGATGTTTAGGGCACGCTTAATGCGTCTGCCATCTGCATCCATCATACCCCTCCAGTTTTTGAAGGAGTCCGAAATCAACGCATACGTGGGAATGGTGGTGATGGTCTTGTCCCAATTTTGAACTTTTACGGTGGCCAAATTGATTTCAATCACATCTCCATCGGCGCCGTATTTTTCAAAGGTAATCCAATCCCCAATCCTCACCATATCATTTATGGACACCTGTATACTGGCCACGAACCCAAGAATAGTATCCTTAAAGACCAAAATAATAACCGCGGAAATGGCACCCATCCCCGTTAGGAATTTCAAAAAGGGAATGTTGGTAATTATGGCAATTGCAGACATGATACCGCCAAACCAAGCAAAAATCATAAATACCTGAATGTAGCTGTCGATAGGCTTATCCCTGAAGCGCGGTAAGGTTTTTAGAAAGTCCTTTATGGTGTTGAGCAGGCTCCTTGCAATCCATAGGGTGAGAACAATGGCGAATACTTTTAGGCCTTTTTCAATTAGGATTTCGAAATTGTAAAAATCTGCAAAAACATCAGGCACAAATTCCAAGGCAATCAATAATGGAATGATGTGCGCTATGTTTCGGGGTACTTTATTAGAAATCAAAAGGTCGTCAAAATTGGTTTTGGAACGTTTTGCGAATTGGGTAAATGCTCCAATCAATATCCTTCGGATAATGACATCGATAATACCGATAACAATTATTAGCCCTATTAATAAAACCAACATATTTAGGTAGGCTGCAGAGGATTCTGTAACGCCCAGGTCCAACAAATAATCATAAATCCAATGTTTTAAATTGGATACTTGGTCGACAGTAGTTTCAGAAATAGTTTCACTTTGAACCATTATGCAGTTTTTAAATATTTTCTATCAATATAAAAGGTGCCGAAAGGAATGATGGCGGCCAGCAATACTGCCATAAATTGTTTATTGTTCCATTTCATTTCAGACTTCAGCATAAAGGCCATAACGATATAAAGAATAAACAAAATGCCGTGCGGCATCCCTAATAGTTTCACATATTGAGGGTCACCAGCTAAGTATTTTATAGGTGTTGCAATAAATAAAAGCAAAATATAAGAGACGCCTTCTAAAAGCGCCACAACCCTAAAAATATTCACAAAGGAAAACATACGATTTTATTTTGTGCAAAAGTAGAACACAGCCACAATAAAACCGCAGGATTTAAGACTTTTTTATAACACGTTAAAGATGATAAGTCCATAGCCCACAAAGCGCAGCAAGCGCAGGGAACCGTAGAGTGCCACATTTTTAAAAGGGAAACTAATAATACCAGCGGCGATACATGAAATAGAAAAAGGCAGGGGTAACAATGCGCCGGCCATAATCAAAAAACCGCCCCATTTTCTGGAGTTTTTCAATTGTTTCTCCATTTTCGCTTCCAAATAATTATGTACCGATGGCATCTTAGTGATGGAACGCCCCATCCAATAAGATAACAATCCACCACCATAGGACAGTATAGCCAATAAACTTAGATAAAACCATGGGCTATTCATTTTGCCTGCCCAGGCGATAAAAATTTCAGGAGGTATAAGTCCCAATAAAGTTTCGGAAACAAAAAAGAAACTTAATACACCATATGAAGGCCATATTTCGGTTAGCCTGGTTAGGGCGCCGTTGATATCAAAAAAATGATTAATTGCATAAATTGCGATTACTACTGCACCAATATAAGGTAGTGCTTTTTTAACGGCCTTCCATACAAAAGCGTAAAAACCAGTATAGGAATAATATTGATGAAGTAACTGTAAGCGCGACTTGCCGCTCCTCAACTTTGATTTCGGTTTCATAGCAAAATTTAGAATTACAAAAGTAAATACAAAACATTAATTCGAAGCCCCAATGAAGTTAATTAGGGATTATTTAACGTTTATATTTCGGAATATGGGATTTGCTTTAAATTCAATTAGACACTTAGATTTTAATTAATTTTTTAACAAAATAATTTCCTCTATCTAAGTTTGAAATGAAATAGACACCCGATTGTAATGCTGTTAAATCTAATGTCGTATTAGAGGATTTATAATCCATTCTTTTAACGGTGACACCGTGGATATTTTTCAGCAAAAGAGTACCATTGTTGGGTAAATTTGAGATTGTAACATACTCGGCTGAAGGATTGGGGTATATTTTAACATCCCACACTTTGGAAATATCATCTACAGAAAGCGTAGTACAAGTCGATTCACTGTTGTTTAGGTCCTCCGCGGTGTTTTTACTAACATCCGTTCTATAGAGTACCATTTTATCAATAAAAAAGGAGTTAGATCTTGCATCGACAATTACAGAATAGTTTCCTGGAGTATTAAAAGTTGCCCATATAAATCTAAAGGAATCGTGATCGTTTGTATTGGTAACAAAACCCCATCTGTCTTCGATATTGCCTCCAGGATGCCTATTCATAAAAGCCTTAAAAAAGCCACCAACGCTAGATCCTGCAGGACAAGTTCTATCTGGGTTACTATTACAATCAGGTTTTGGCTCTAACGCCCCAGTAGCAGTGTGGCTACTTTGTTTGGTAGCATAAAAATCATCAGCCACAATTTTTAACCATGCATCGTTATGTTCACCACCAGAATTGCCAGCACCAATACGTCCGCGCCAGAAGAATCTGTAGGTGCCTGTGTTATTTATTTTTATGTTATAGGTGATGGCTGCACCAGGTAAAGCACTAAAAGAATCTGCCCCATCCCAATAAATATAATTGATAGTAGAACCTGGTAAATTTGGATCCGGTTCACTTTCCTCTTTCCAATCTGAATTTGCTGGTAAAATACCTGATTCCATTTCAATGGTTAATAATCCGTTTTGCTCCTCAAAAGGCACAGTGCCGTCACAGGGTACCGTTTGGGAGAAAAGGCTTAGGCCTAAAATTAGGGTAAGACAAACTATAGTGTATTTAAGTGTAGTTTTTTTCATAGCATGCTGTTTTGTCTGCAATTTCGAAAAAATAACAACCAAAACCATCATGAGGTATCCTGTATTACTCACTCTTATTTGAAAGCAGAAAATGTTTTAGCTCCTCATAGGCAGAAATTATAGTTGATTCTTTTTCCTTGCCCATAACAGATTGAATTTGTTCGGGCAGCGATTGTTCTTGCCTAATAACTTCTTCAACTACATCCAAAAACTTTGTCGGGTGAGCGGTTTCCAAAAACACGCAATGGGCATTGGGGTTTTTCTTTTGGTAAGATTTGCAACCCAGGTATCCCACAGCGCCATGAGGATCAGCTACATAGTTATAGTTGGTATAGATTTCCAACATTGCCTCCTTGGTTTCTTCATCCGTAAAGCTATAGGAAGAAACGTTGTCCTTTAGGGTTTCAAACGTGTTTTTATAAATTTCCAGAATGCGAATAAAGTTACTCGGAGCCCCAACATCCATGGCATTACTGATAGTTTGTATTGACGGACGGGGTTCGTATAATTGTGATTGTAGATATCTTGTAACAACATTGTTCATATTGTTTGAAGCGATAAAATGTTTTATAGGCAAACCTAATTGTTGAGCCATCATACCCGCGCAAATATTGCCAAAATTGCCACTAGGGATCGAAAATACAATATCTTCATGTTCCTTATGCAATTGCTTATAAGCAAACATAAAATAGAACAACTGAGGTAACCAACGTGCGACATTTATAGAATTAGCCGAAGTTAATTGCATTTTGCTGGTCAGGCTTTCGTCCAAAAATGCCCGTTTTACCATGGCTTGACAATCATCAAACGTACCGTTAACTTCTAATGCCTTAATATTTTGGCCAAGGGTAGTCAATTGTTTTTCCTGGATATCGCTTACCTTTCCGTTAGGATAAAGTATCACCACGTTCACTCCTTTCACACCTAAAAATCCATTGGCAACAGCGCCACCGGTATCGCCAGAAGTGGCTACCAAAACAGTAACTTCCCTGTCATTATCGCAATTAAAATATCCAAGACAACGCGCCATAAATCGGGCGCCAACATCTTTAAACGCCATAGTAGGGCCATGGAACAATTCTAATGTAGATATATCCTCATTCAACTTCACCACTGGAAAGTCAAACGACAATGTTTCTTCCACAATGTTTCTTAAAACATCTTCAGGGATTTCAGGCAACACAAATTGCTTGATGGCTTCAAAAGCTATTTCATCATAAGATAAACTATCGAAGTTATCCCAAAACGATTTTGGTAATGGAGTAATGCTTTCGGGAAAATACAACCCTTTATCTGGTGCCAAACCTTTGATTACCGCATTTTTGAAGGTTGAATCTGGTGCTTTATGGTTGAGTGAATAGTAATTCATTTTTTAATGGACCGATGACAGAAGACGGAAGACCGAAGCTGAAACCGGGTTTTTATTTACTTGGTGAAATTTCTCCCCCGAAACCTTGGGGCCGAAATGACATCGTCTAATTAATTTATGATTTTTATGCCTTTGGTATTTATTTTTGAAACGTGGATATCAAAATCTATATCAGAATCAGCATAAATACTTTGCATTGCTTCTTTAACGATATTTGCCTGCTCTAAACCTTTACTTAAGGTAAAAATTGATGGTCCTGACCCTGAAATTCCAGCACCTAAAGCACCTGCATTCAAAGACGCTTCTTTTACTTCGTTAAATAATGGGATGAGCTTGCTTCTGTGAGGTTCCACAACTACATCTGTCAATGCGCTTTTCATCAAATCGAAATCGCTAGTATGCAAGGCATGAACTAGGCTTCCGAGATTTGCCCATTGGGTAATGGCATCGTTCAACGGGACTTCATTCGGCAGCAAACCTCGGGATTCTGAAGTTTTGATTTCAATTTGAGGATGAATGATTGTTGCACATAAATCACTGGGGGTTGGCAATTCCAGTATCTTTAGAGGCGCTACACTTTTTACCAACGTAAAACCACCAAAAAGAGCAGGGGCAAGGTTATCTGCATGTTCACATTTACTGGCCAAAGCTTCACCTTTGATGGCAAACTCTGTTAATTGTGTATTATTAAATGGGCGTCCGATTAATTCGTTCATACCAAAAACACTCCCCACGGCACTTGCAGCACTACTTCCAATACCACTGCCAGGCTTTATGTTTTTATAGATTTCAATCTCGAATCCAAAATCTACATCAATCGCCTCATACATGGCCAAAGCAGACACTCCCGCAACATTTTTCTCAGCTTCATAAGGTAAATCAAACCCTTCAACATGCGATATATAGATACCTTTTTTTTCAATTTTTCGAATCACCATTTCGTCCCCAACACTGTCCAAGCAAAAGCCCAAAACATCAAAGCCACAGGAAACGTTGGCTACGGTTGCAGGTGAAAATATCTTTATTTCGTTCATTTTATCTATTAAATAGTTCTCGGCCGCACTGGAACAATAGCTGGAACTTCTTTTATGCAATTTCATCTTTTAAGTAGAAATTAGTCGTTAGCTAACCTTATAATATCGGCAAACAATCCGGAAGCCGTAACATCAGCTCCGGCTCCGGCTCCTTTAATAATCATCGGCTGTTTTGGGTAACGCTCTGTGTAAAACATGACAATATTATCGCTACCTTCCAAGTTGTAAAATGGATGTCCTTCAGGAATTTCCTGTAATCCCACACTTGCCTTGCCATTATCAAATTTTGCCACATACTTCAATTGGCAATTATTCGCTTTCGCGGAAGCATATAAAGACTGATAATGGTCTTCATCAGCAATCAACGTATCATAAAACTCATCCACTGAACCACTTTTTAATCCAGCAGGCGAAAGAAAGGATTGATTGTCAATATCTTCCAAGTTCATTTCAACGCCACTTTCCCTAGCTAAAATCAATATTTTCCGGGCTACGTCCACACCGCTTAAATCAATCCTCGGGTCGGGTTCGGTATAACCTTCAGCACCAGCTTGCTTCACCACATCATAAAACTTATTGGTATCGTTGAAGTTGTTGAAGACGAAATTTAAACTTCCAGATAAAACGGCCTGAATGGAATTGACTTTATCGCCCGAAGCCATCAAATTCCCTAATGTGTCAATAATCGGCAAACCTGCACCTACATTGGTTTCAAACAAGAAAGGCGCATTGTACTTTAAAGACAGTCTTTTCAAGTCCTTGTACTTTTCAAAGTCACTGGAACAAGCAATTTTATTACAAGCTACTACCGCAATACTTTCTCTTAAATACTTCTCATATAAATCGGCAACGTCAGCGTTTGCAGTAACATCCACAAAAATGCTATTTCGCAAATTCATGGATTTTGCCTTTTCAAAAAAGCCAAACAAAGAGGCTTCTTCGCCATTGGCCAATTGCTCTTTCCAATTTTTCAAATCAATGCCTCCGTCATCAAATAGCATTTTCCTTGAGTTGGAAAGACCCGCCACCCGCAAGTTGATTTTCAAGTTTTCCTTCAGGTATTTTTTCTGTTGTTTGATTTGTTCTACTAAGCGTTCGCCTACATTTCCAACACCGGTAATAAAAACATTCAATTGCTTTGTAATAGTTTCGAAAAAGGCTTCATGTAAGGTATTCAAAGCTTTCTTTACGTCACTTTCCTCAATAACAATAGAAATATTTTTTTCAGAAGCACCTTGTGCAATGGCCCTCACATTAACATTATTCTTGCCCAATGCACTGAACATTTTACCGCTGATGCCTTGATGGTTTTTCATATTGTCGCCCACCAAAGCCACGATTGCCAAGTCAGTTTCAACTATTAATGGGTCAATTTTATGCAATGCGATTTCATTTTCAAAGGTGATATCGATAGCCGTTTTGGCGATTTCAACATCCTTTTTCTCAATACCCAAACATATAGAGTGTTCCGAAGATGCCTGAGTGATTAAAATAACATTGATTTTTTCATTTGAAAGGGTTTCAAACAAACGTTTAGAAAACCCCGGAATACCCACCATGCCACTGCCTTGAAGCGTCAACAATGCGATATTGGAAATGTTGCTGATACCCTTTACTGGTGATGCTGAACCGTTTGCATTTTTTGAAACTATAGTACCCATATCTTCAGGCTCCATAGTGTTCTTAATATGAATCGGAATTTCCAAATCCAATACGGGTTGCACCGTTGGGGGGTACAATACTTTAGCTCCAAAGTGGGAGAGTTCCATGGCTTCCTGATAGGAAATGGTTTTAATAGGGTAAGCCTGTTTTACCAATTTTGGGTTGGTTGTAAACATCCCGCTCACATCTGTCCAAATTTCCAATTGCTCCACTTTTAAAGCTGCCGCAACGATAGCTGCAGTAAAATCCGAGCCACCGCGACCCAAAGTAGTTTGCTCGCCACTGGCAGAACTTGAAATAAACCCAGGGAGTATGGTAATCTGCTCTTCTGCAGTTTCAAAATATTCGGTAATATTTGTGTTCGTCACTTCAAAATCTACTTCAGCTTTAGTGAAATTAGAATTGGTGATTACCAGTTTTCTGGAGTTTTTCCGCTTTGTGGAAAGCCCTCTAACTTTCATTGTTTCGGCTATTATGAAAGATGACAAAGCTTCCCCAAAACTTACTAACTTATCCGAAGTTTTAGGAGAAAGTTCATTGATGAGGAATATACCTTCCAAAAGGCTTTTTAGTGCCTCCAATTTATCCTCAACATAATTAACAATCGCTTTGTTACCATTAGGATTAAGCTCGTTGACGATACTGAAATGTATGTCCCTTATAATATTGAATGTTTCAAGATATTCCTTGTCCTTGTTTTGTGCCTGTTTTCCGGCTAAAAGCAGTTTGTCGGTAATACCTCCAACCGCGGATACCACGCAAATAACTTTACTGCTTTTTGAATAATCATCTAAAATATCGATGACTTTATTTATATTTTTTGAAGAACCTACAGAAGTCCCTCCGAATTTTAAAACCTTCATGTTTTAATCAATTGATTGAAATAGTAAATACTTAAAAACTTGTAATTTTTGAAATTACAACGACAGACCGAAGTTAATGTAATTAGCAACCCCAAGGGGTTGTAATATTTGTGGTGCACCCAAAAATAAGAGTAGTTCCTCCAAGAATAGAAGACGCAAAAACACCCGTATTTTGACACATTGAATGCATAATGTTGAATAATAAAGCCCAAAAGTATTACATTTAGCCTAATAAAAAAACTAAAATTTATTTTTTGCTGAATTCTCACAAGGAGGCGTTTTTCTTTTGATAAAACAAATGATTTTGAAAAGGCATTAAAAATTTAATAATGAAGATATTTTCTAAGGAACAGATATACAAAGGGGATAAATTGACTGCCGAGAGGCAAAATATTAGTTCTACGGATTTGATGGAGCGTGCGGGCACACAGATTTTTAATTGGATGCACCGGCGCATGCAGGGTGCACAGGTGCCCATTCATATTTTTTGTGGCATTGGCAATAATGGTGGTGATGGATTGGTTTTGGGTCGGCATTTGATTCTGGATGGCTATAAAGTGAACGTCTATGTGGTGAACTGCAGTGATAAAAGGTCAAAAGATTTTTTGGTGAATTACGACCGCATAAAGAATGTCACCAAAAAATGGCCGACGCTATTGGGTTGCAGTGAAGATTTTCCTGAGATTCACCCCAATGATATTATTGTTGATGCCGTTTTTGGCATAGGATTGAATAGACCCGTTGATGATTGGGTAAAGGGACTTTTTATCCATTTTAGAAAAAGCAAGGCATTTACTTTATCCATAGATATACCTTCTGGGTTGTTTGTGGATAAGCCCGTCCCGGATGAAAACGCTGTAGTTTGGGCTGGATTCACCTTAAGTTTTGCTTCGGCTAAATTGGTGTTTTTTCTACCAGAAACCGCAAAGTATACCGTTCAGTGGGAAGTTTTGGATATTGGTTTGAATCCAGAGTATTTAAATACCACAGAAACCGAGGCACAATTAATTAGTAAATATGAAGTGTTGCCCAACTATATCCCAAGGGATAAATATTCTCATAAAGGGCAATTTGGCCATACCTTGATTATAGGCGGTAGTTATGGGAAGATTGGAGCGGTAACATTGGCTTGTCGTGGAGCGCTTTCAGCGGGTTCAGGATTGGTGACGGCCTATGTACCCAAATGTGGATATCTGGCACTTCAAGCTGGATTTCCGGAAGCCATGGTCATCACGGATGCTGATGAGAACAGTATTACTTCCATTAAATATGATATAGAGCCTACTGTGGTTGGCTTTGGGATTGGAGCGGGCACAGATGCCAAAACTATTTCAGCTTTTGAGCAATTTTTGAAAGTAAATAAAGCACCTTTAGTGATTGATGCCGATGGATTGAACATGTTGGCTAAAAAGAAATCGCTTTTAAAATTGTTGCCAGAATTATCCATTTTGACTCCACATCCTAAGGAATTAGAACGTTTAGTTGGAGCGTGGAATGATGATTTTGAAAAACTGGCTAAAGTCAAGGTCTTTTCAAAAAAGCACAATCTTATCGTGGTAGTTAAGGGTGCCAACACCATTACGGTTTTTAATGATAAACTGTACATCAATACGACAGGCAACCCAGGAATGGCCACCGCTGGTAGCGGTGATGTCCTCACTGGAATTATAACCGGATTGATTGCCCAGGGCTACCATCCTTCGGTGGGTGCTATTTTTGGAGTGTATCTGCACGGTAGATCAGCTGATATTGCCGTTGAGGATTTTGGCTATCAAAGCTTGATTGCCAGCCATATTGTGGAGTATTTGGGGGAAGCGTTTATTGACTTGTTCAAACAGCCCGAACAGCCTCAACCTGAGGAGGAAGACACAAAAAAAGCCACTGAATAGTGGCTTTAAATCTTTTGTAATGGGAGGTTTAGATACTCAATCCATTAAAAACCTCCACCAATTTAGGATCAGAAGGTCTCGGCGCATTGGCATCCAAGATATTCCCTTGCGGATCGATTAAAATAAACCTGGGGATACCTTTAATTTCGTATTCCTGAACAAATTGGGATTTCCAGTCGCTATCCGCAAAAAGTTGTGTGCCACCCAATTCCCTGTCCTGTACCATGGTTTTCCATTTTTCAAAATCCTTTTCTTTGTCGATTGAAATACTTACAAATTCGATGTTTTTATCATGGAACTGCTTTTCCACTTTTTTAAGCGATGGAATCTCCCTAACACATGGCCCGCACCATGTTGCCCAAACATCAATATAAACGTATTTACCTTTGAAATCTTCTAACGACGTAGTACTACCATCAAAATTTTTGTAATCCGTAAATTTCGGGGAAGGTTTGCCAATTGCCAATCCAGTTAATTTCTTGTAAACTTTTTCAATTGCTTCATTGTTTTCAGCGTTTGTAGAATTGTCCATGTATAATCGGTAAAACTCCTCCACATCCTTAGAGTATCCCATGCTACTTTCCGCAAAACTGAATAACAATCCATTTTTAATGGTTTCATTTTCGATACCGCTCAACGTTTTTAAATAGGCAATATCATAAGCAATGGTCTCGTCTTCTGATTTTTTCTTGGCCTTTTTGCTGTAATGGTTGGATACTAAATTCTTGTAATCCTGCGAAAACGCAAAATCCTCTTCATTACCATAATCCACATCATCCATTTCGGAAAGAAAATCTTCAGAAACCTTAAAACTTTCGTCTTTTGTAAAGTATTTATAGGCATTTTCATAATTGAAGAGGTAGCCTAAATAGGAGTAATGCAAACTTCTTTTTTCCTTTTCGATAAAGTCCTTTGGAATGCCATCCATGGAAGTCAATAACGAATCTTGAGAATCCCTTATGCCACGGAATTTATTCTTAAAATCCTCTTCGCTCAAAGTGAAAGTTTGCTTTGGGTCACCAAAAATATCTCTCTCATTTTTCCTTTTGGCTATAACATATCTGTTGATTTCGGCACCTTTTCCGGTAACTTTAATCGAATTGTTATAATCGTTCGCATCATACGAAATATTTAAATCGAAACCGGGTTCTACATGAATAAATACAGGGTTTTTACCATCGAAAATAACATATGAATTTCTGTCGGCATTCAACGTATCCGCAAAGGTACCATCAGCATTAAAATTCAAAGGTTCGCTAAACGTTCTGTCCATGCTATTGACGGTTATTACACCGTTCTTGTTCTCGATTTTCCCCGAAATAAGGGCGTAGTCCATAGCACCTTTGGTTTCTTTTTTATCGCACGCAAAAATTGTTACTAATATTAGGGGCAGTAAAATTCTTTTCATGTTGAAATTTTTAATTTTTGCAAAAGTATATAAACGGCAATTAGTCTGAAACTAATTAACAATAGTTTATGTTCGTAGGGTACTACTACAATTTGAAGGTGAGTTCTGAATAGTCCGTAATTTTTGGTATGATGTCCAGGGCCTTTAGTTGCTTTTGTACGTTCATGATTGTGGGCTCGTCTATCAATTCTTGAGACCATTCAGTAATAGTCAACCAGTCTTGCACATCTTCAAGTTGCTGTTTGTAACGATTGGCGATCATCCTATCAATACTTGGAATATACTTAAACTCCGAAGTGGTCGTATTTATAATTTCCAAAATCGTTTGGAGTTCGGCACAATGATTCTCGATAAAATCTTCCCGAACGGCAATCACAAAGCAGGGCCAGGGTGATGGACAATCATCTATACGTCGAAACACACCTTCATCTACCAAAGGCTTGGTGGTATATTTTTCCCAAAGAAAATAGTCTGCTTGGCTGCTGGTCAAACCTTCCACGGCGCCCTCCAGGTTTTTTATCACTTCAAAATCAAGATCTCTATCCATATCCCAACCATTATTTTGAGCATTGATATAGGCCATTAAGTGAGAACCTGAACCATAACGGCTGATAGCGGCTTTTGTGCCTTTGAGGTCACTATTTTTTTTATATTTTGAATGATGCGCAACATGTACTCCCCAAACGAGAGGCGTTTGCACAAAAGTTTGGACAATTTTACTCGGGTTGCCAGCTATGATATCCTTTATGATGCCTTCCGTGAGAATAACTGCGATATCGATTTCCTGATTCCTCAAGCCTTGGCACATTGCACCAGTGCCCCCGGGATAATCTTGCCATCGGAGGTTGATGCCCTTTTCTTTGTATTCGCCATTTTTCAAAGTGAGATACCAAGCCAAATTAAAGTGTTCTGGCACACCACCAATATTTACTTTCATCATTAAATTCTTTCTAGGGTATGTGTAATCAATTTTTCAATGGTTGCTTTAGGGTTTGAACTGAATGTTCCGTTAGGGCGATTGGCAATTATTGCATTTAAGGATATGGCGCGATGTCCCAATAATTTTGCCAGACCATAAATACCCGAAGTTTCCATTTCCAAATTGGTAATTTTGGTATTGCCGAAGCTAAAACTTTCCATGTTTTTATTTAAACTTTCGTTGCTAATCGGCAATCGCAATATACGTCCCTGTGGACCGTAAAAACCAGAGGCCGTTACCGTTAAGCCTTCATGAGTTTGATCGCTCTTAAATTTATCGATTAAGGTTTTAGAGCCTTCAACAACAATAGGTCTTGCACGGTTTTTGCCCCAATTCGTATGTGCTATGAAAGCGTCTTCCAAAGATGAGTTGGAAATGGTTTCAATTTGATAGGCGTGGAGCATTCCGACCAAATCCAACGCGTGGGTACTTATCAAAAATGAATCCAAGGGAATATCCTTTTGTACAGCACCAGTTGTTCCAATCCTAACGATGTTGAGGGATTTGAGTTGCTTTTTTATAGTTCTGGTTCCAAAATCAATATTCACCAAAGCGTCCAATTCATTTAAAACAATGTCTATATTATCGGTGCCAATACCTGTCGAAATTACTGTGATACATTTGCCCTTAAAAAGGCCAGTTTGCGTTTTGAACTCCCGTTTTTGGGTTTCAAAATATATACTATCAAAATGTTTGGTAACCTGAGAAACCCTATCCTGGTCACCCACAAAAATGATGGTGTCGGCAATATCCTTTGGCTTTAAATTGAGATGATAAATACTGCCATCGGGATTTAAAATAAGCTCGGAGGGTTTAATTGGCATTGAAAGCGGATTTAATCAATCTGTTTTCCGATTTACTGAATTGAAAATCCAATTTCTTAACGCCACCGTAAACCATGTCATTTTTGAATTCTCTGGCAAAATTATGCTGTCCAAGCAAGGCTTCATGTCCTGTTCTATTGAGTCGGATTTCTTCATCGGAAATGGTATAAAAGGGACTCAAATCGTTAATCATACGTTCTAACTGTAAGTCCCCATAGCCATAATATCCCTGATAGTTAAGGGCATAACCCAATAAATGATGTTTGGATTTAATATCGTTTTCCTTAATGAGTTTTAAAATATTAGTTTCCAAAATATTCAAACCAGTGATGGAATCCGGAAAACGCTCTAAGTGCGCCTTTAAACAGTTGCTCATATATTTAAAGGAAGAGGGCTGTATGATGTAAGGTTTGAATAAATTGTGGTCTTTACCACAGTAAATTTGCCAAAGGGTGATGGCCAAACTCATGTCTTCTTTGGTAAGTTTTACTTTGTTTTTATAGTGCTTAAGTAATTGTCCGGAATTCAATTCCGTCAACCCTTTTAAAGTGGTGCTACCCGGAATCATCCCGCTACACACCAAAGAAATAGGAAGGTTGATTTTTTTCTCGTGCAATAAGTTCAACACTGCCAGCATGTTGATATGGCAAAACAAATCGTATTCAAACCATAGTACAATTTCGGAGTACCTTTCGTTAGCATTGTCCATTTGGTGCAAGGCAAACTCAACTTTAGTTAAATCCAGCTCTACATTATAAAACTCTTGAAGAAATGCAATACGCAACTCAATAAATTCCTGAGTATGCACTGCTTCCTGGGTGGGGCCTTCGCAGAGCATTTCTTGCCATGTAAGGAGTTCGCCCTCAATTTCTAGTTCTTTCAGATAGCCCGTAAGACTACCGCCGTTAGTGATATGTAAAATTTGCTTCTTCATTATTTATCCTCCAACACGTTTTACTTTAAACCCCTTGTCCTTCAGGATCTGCATGATTTTATCTCGATAGTCGCCTTGTATAATTATTTTGTCGCCTTTAAAACTCCCGCCAACGCTTAAGGTAGTTTTAATGTCTTTTGCTAATTTTTTAAAATCCTCAGTTGCTCCCGTGTAGCCTTCCAAAACCGTAGTAGGTTTTCCTTTTCGTTTTTCATATTTACATATGATGGGGTCGTCCTGCATCCAAATATCTGGTGTTCCCATAGGATTATCAGTGGTTTCCTCAGATACATGGTCTGGAAATAAGTTCTTTAATTGGTCTTGTAAATCCATATTTATCAGTCTTCAGTGTTCAGTATGCAGTAATCAGTATTAGGCTTGACTGCCTACTGAACACTGCCAACTGTCTACTTTTTAATAAGCCCTAATTCAATTAAACGTTCATTTAAAAACTTCCCCGCGGTAATATCCTCAAATTGTTTTGGGTTTTTATCGTCAATACAATTATCCAAAACGTCAAGCTTCATATCACTTACTGGATGCATAAAAAATGGAATAGAGTACCTTGAAGTGCCCCAAAGTTCCTTTGGAGGATTCACAACACGATGGATGGTGGATTTCAATTTATTATTAGTGTGGCGGGATAACATGTCGCCTACATTGATCATCAACTCATCGGGTTGAGCTACGGCATCAATCCATTCGCCCTTGTGATTTTGTACCTGCAGACCTCGGCCTTGCGCACCCATAAGCAATGTAATCAAATTGATATCACCGTGGGCGGCCGCTCGAACCGCTTCTTTGGGCTCTTCCGTAATGGGAGGGTAGTGTATAGGGCGCAAAATAGAGTTGCCGTTATGAATGTATTTGTCAAAATAAGTTTCTTCCAAACCTAAATGTAAAGCTAGAGCCCTTAGTACATATTTAGCAGTTTTTTCAAGCATGCGATACGTTTGCTTTCCTACTTCGTTAAACTCAGGAAGCTCTTCAACCTCCACGTTTTCAGGGTATTCCGATTTTAGCTTTTCATTATCCTCCACATATTGACCAAAATGCCAAAACTCCTTTAAATCCCCTTCTTTTTTGCCTTTGGCACTTTCCTTCCCAAAGGAGACATAGCCTCGCTGACCAGCAATTTCGGGGATTTCATATTTTTGCTTCACATCAACGGGCAAATCGAAAAATCGCTTTACTTCCTGGTATAATTTTTCGACCAAAGCATCGTTCAAAAAATGCCCCTTTAAAGCTACAAACCCAATCTCCTCATAGGCTGTGCCGATAGCGTCTACAAATTTTTGTTTCCGTTCCGCATCTTCTGAAATAAAATCTCTTAAATCTACGCTGGGTATACTTTTCATATAGAATTCAGTACAGGTGTTAGTGGGTAAAAATACAAAAACATTCAATTTATAATTATTGAATTATATGCAATTTATTTATTAATAAAAGTAATTTACAGTATATTTGATAATGAATTAAGTACTTTTTTATGAAAACCTCAAAAATACCGCTTAACATTAGTTTTGATAACGATGGGCTAAACAACGATATCCTTTTGGAAATGTATCAAAATATGCTGCTGCCCAGAATGATTGAGGAAAAAATGTTGGTGTTGCTGCGACAAGGAAAGATTAGCAAGTGGTTTTCTGGTATTGGGCAGGAGGCCATTGCTGTTGGTGTAACGATGGCTATGGATTCTAAGGAATATATTTTACCGATGCACCGAAATCTAGGGGTGTTTACAACGCGACAAATTCCACTTTATAGACTTTTTGCCCAATGGCAAGGCAAAGCTTCGGGGTTTACCAAAGGACGTGACCGTTCGTTTCATTTTGGCACACAGGAATATAAAATTGTTGGGATGATTTCGCATTTGGGGCCGCAACTGGGAGTGGCGGATGGCATTGCACTGGCTTCAAGGTTGAAATCGAAAAACCATGTAACGGCTGTTTTTACAGGTGAAGGCGGTACAAGCGAGGGTGATTTTCATGAGGCACTGAATGTGGCTTCGGTATGGCAGTTGCCAGTTTTATTCTGTATTGAAAATAATGGCTATGGCTTATCTACTCCAACAAATGAGCAGTATAATTGTGAAAATCTAGCGGATAGAGGGCTGGGATACGGTATGGAATCGCATATAATTGATGGCAACAATATTGTTGAAGTATTTTCTAAAGTCGGTGCAATTGCTAAAAGCATTCGTCAAAACCCACGGCCGGTCTTGATTGAATTCAAAACATTTAGAATGCGTGGGCACGAAGAAGCCAGTGGTACAAAATATGTTCCAAAGGAATTGATGGATGCATGGGAGGCTAAAGATCCGATTTTGAATTTTGAATCATTTTTGATGCAGGAAGGGATTTTGGATGAGACTGAAAAGGACGAAATCATTTCAAATATTTCAGATGAAATCAATGTGCATTTAGACAAAGCTTTTTCAGAAGATGATATTGTTTCAAATGAAACAGATGAATTAAATGATGTTTTTAAACCATTTGATTTTAAAGAGGTTAATTCAAATCCAAACTCGAAAGAACTACGGTTTATTGATGCCATTTCCGAAGGGTTAAAACAAAGCATGGAACGCCATGACGATTTGGTCATCATGGGCCAAGACATTGCCGAATACGGAGGCGTTTTTAAAATTACTGAAGGCTTTGTGGAGCAGTTTGGGAATGAGAGAGTAAGAAATACCCCGATTTGTGAATCGGCCATTGTTGAAACAGCTATGGGATTGTCTATAGCCGGGATGAAAAGTGTGGTGGAAATGCAGTTTGCAGATTTTGTGTCTTCTGGTTTTAATCCCATCGTCAATTATTTAGCAAAGTCGCATTACCGTTGGGGGCAAGAAGCAGACGTAGTGATAAGAATGCCATGCGGTGGGGGCGTTGGAGCGGGCCCCTTTCATTCCCAAACCAATGAGGCGTGGTTCACGAAAACCCCAGGGTTAAAGGTGGTTTATCCAGCATTTCCTTTTGATGCTAAGGGTTTATTGGCCACAGCGATAAACGATCCAAATCCAGTGTTGGTTTTTGAGCATAAGGGGTTATATCGCAGTATCCGGCAAGAAGTGCCAATGGATTATTATACATTGCCTTTGGGTAGAGCTTCTATATTAAAAACGGGAGTTGACATCACCATAATTAGCTACGGAGCCGCGGTACATTGGGCTTTGGAAACGTTAGAAAAGCACTTAAATATTTCAGCGGACTTGATTGATTTGCGAACCTTGCAACCGTTGGATTCGGAATCAATTTTTAATTCGGTTAAAAAAACGGGGAAAGTGATCATTCTTCATGAAGATTCTCTTTTTGGGGGTATTGCCAGTGATGTTTCGGCAATGATTATGGAAACGTGTTTTGAATATCTGGATGCTCCCGTAAAACGGGTGGCTAGCCTAGAAACGCCGATTCCCTTTGCCAGCCAATTGGAGCAACAGTATTTACCCAGACACAGATTTGAGGAAGCTCTAGTGGCATTGCATAACTACTAATTTTATGCGTATATTTAGAAAGAATACGTTTTTGTCGTGCGCTATTTTTATTTTGTTTTTATGCTTATTGTGATTGGTTGTAAAAAACCAGAACCTGCTTTTGAGGACAAATACACTTGGCAGTCCAAAGAGGTAACGGCTACGGCTTACAACTCACTGTCTAGTCAAACAGACTCGGACCCAAATATCACGGCCTTTGGAGATCGCCTGAATCCAGGAGATAAATGTATCGCTGTGTCCCGGGATTTGTTGAAGCTGGGTCTAAAGCATAATACCCCAGTAAAAATTAATGGCCTCGAAGGCATTTATTTTGTAAAAGATAAAATGCATTCCCGATGGAAAAATCGAATCGATATTTATATGGGGGAGGACGTAAAGGTGGCTAGGCAATGGGGCAGAAAAAAGGTAAGTATTGAATATGGGATTCCAAAAAATTGAAAAAGTTGTTTGTTGTTTAATTGCGAAGTTGTTTAGTCGAGAAAAGACGCACCGTTCTAAACAACTCCACGATTAAACGACTACACATTCATACTACTTCGTTGACGCTTCTGAAAGTATAAATGGATAAGCGCTTTTCACTTGTTGCAACTCTGCTTTGCTCAGGACATCGATTGATTTTTTCAAAACAGTTTCGCAATAGGTTTTTCGCAACTCAAAATAAGCTTTGGTGAGTTCGTCCTGTACTTGGATAAACTGATTGTAGTTTGCATTTCTATCGGTTTGCAAGGAAATGACAGCTTTCGAGGGATTATCCGAAGATGTTTCAGTTTTAGCGCCATTACAATAGTTGCAACTATCGTCACCGTTGTTGTCAATAAAGGCCATAGCTAAATCCTTTACTTCATCAATGCTTACGATAGCATTATCCATCATAATTTCATTTTTGGAATTGATGGCGATTTTCAAAATGTTTCTTTCGGGAATCGGGGTTGTGCAATCTATTCCCGGAGGGCACACATCCGGTAATCTTCGGTAAATACCCTGGTCCTTGGGGATTGTTGCCGTAACTAGAAAAAAGATCAATAATAAAAATGCGATGTCTGCCATAGACCCCGCATTTACTTCTGGGCTTGATGTTGTTCGTATCATAATATATTATAGTTAAATGTTAATGCTATGAAAAACACAAAAACAATACCATAGATGACGAGTCGTTTTACCTCATATGATGATGAATCCCCTTAAGAACCGGTTGGTGAGGCGCCATGGCCATAATCCGTTTGTTCATTAAAAGATTTTCTTCTGTTAGCCCTTTTAAGTGTTTTGATATTTTAGTAATTGTTCTCATTTTTTGGTTGATGAAAGATTTTTTTGAAAGACGCTACTATCTGTAGCGCCTTTTATTGTTCCATTGATTGGATTTAGTTCCGTTTAAAGTGTCTGTTAATTGGTTGCTGTTTAATGTTCTCATGATTGTTGTTTTTTGATTGATGAAAGATGATTTTTTTTTTAAGACATTATTATCTGTAACGTCTTTTGCTATTCCACTGATTGGTTTTAGTACCTTCTAAAGTGTTTGATAATTGATTGGTGTTTAAAGTTCTCATAATTGTTGTTTTTTAATTGATTATACTAAATAGACGATGACGTTTCAATTTTGTTACAGTACTATGCATAACATAATAGTAAATTAACAAATTTTAACATTTTTAAGAGGAATAGAAGCAGGGAGTATCACTATTGGAATCAAATAGGAACGGTTATTGTTAAACAAATACAAAATAAGCCATGGAATAAGAAATCTTGAAAGAAAAGAAATATCTTTGACCCATTGTAACGTCCCTTTTCAATCTAATACTAAAGGACTTATGAGATTAATATTGATATGTATCGTTTTATTTGCCTTTGCCTCAAAGGCTAATGCGCAGATTGATACCAAAAAGGAATCGAATCGTTCTATTCCTGCCATAATTTCCCCGAAGGACTCTATCGATACAAAAAAAATAGTTCCTGTGAAGCCAGAGGAAAACGATGATTTTAAGGAACTTAACGCCCCCAAAGTGGTTTCAAAATTAGAGTTTCCCGAAAAAGAGTTTTCTATGTTTCCGGACGAGGAATTTGGCAACCCAGGCGAACTACACGAAAAAAAATTGAAGAAATTGAACAAAGAAGTGTTGCCCGAATATTATGGTGAAACTGCTGGACTAAAGGAAGATGCCTTTTGGGGAGATTACAAAACTACAGCTGATTATATAAATATATTAGTTCGGGATTATTCTGCAATTGACGGGGATTTATTGCACATTATGGTAAACGATGATATTATTGCATCCAATATTTATTTACAAAGTGGCTACAAGGGATTGAAGTTGGATTTGGTGGAAGGGCTTAATAGAATTGACTTTATTGCTGTAAATACAGGGGCCTCGGGTCCAAATACTGCAGAATATAAGATTGTAGATGACAAACTCAAAGTGATCTCAAGAAAAGTCTGGGCTCTTGAAAAGGGCATTAAGGTGACGATTATAATTTTGAAGGAATAATCTGCCCCACAATTTTATCAATCAACTGCAATTCCTCACCTGTAAATTTCAAGTTATTTAAAAATTTATGACAATAGGTTAGTCTTAAAGTAGGATTTTTAGTATATTAGTTTCAGAAATAATCTTTAATGAAGCGGTTTGCAGTTTTAATAGTTTGTATCTTTTCTCTTTTCTCTTTTCTCTTTCCTCTTATTCCCAAATTGAGAGAATAGATGAGGGCGAGTGGATTTTGTATAATCTGAATATCAACTCAGCAGATAATCTTAATCCAGTGAATTCAACTGGTTCGCCTGTTACAAGCAATTTTGGATCAGTAAATAGTAATATGCAGCATTTTATTACTTGGATTTGTGATGGTGGAGGAATACAAATAATATATAATTCTGAAAGTTCTTCCTTTACCTCATTTCTAACGGGTTGGACATTAGGAGGGTGTAATTTTTATCCGAATACCCACGCAGGTGAAGCTCAAGATACAGAAGGTAAGTTCTTGCAATTTTTTGGCATAATTAGCGGGTCAGTAGTTTTCAATTATGAAATTCATGAGGAAACTACGGAAGATCCAAAAACCTTGATAATCAGGTCTGCAAATGGTGACTTTGCCGTTTATCATTTCAATATATTATCCTCTGCGGAATTCGACACAAAATTATCATTGTCGATTTACCCCAATCCTGTTAAGGATAACCTTTATATAACGGCTAATTCAAATTTAGAAAATTCAATAGTTCAAATATTTGACATTCAGGGCAAAACACAAATATCGATAGAGCTGAGTACTGATAATTCATTGAATTTACAAAGCCTTTCCAAAGGCATTTACTTTCTAAAGATTAAGGATGTTTTGGGTAATGTTACAACTAAGAAATTTGTGAAATACTGAAAGTTTAACCGACAATTTCATCAATCAACTGCAACTCATCAACTGTAAAACTTAAATTATCCAAAGCCTTTACATTTTCCTTTAATTGTTTTGAAGAACTAGCACCAATTAACACCGAAGCCACTTGTGGTTGCCTTAAAATCCAAGCAATGGCCATTTGGGATAATTTTTGCCCGCGTTTTTGGGCTATATCATTCAGACTTTGAATTTTTTTGATATTGCTTTCTACCGTATTCTTATCCAAATAGGTCATGTTTTTGGCCGCCCTGGAGCCCTCGGGAATCCCATTCAAATATTTATCGGTAAGCATGCCCTGGGCCAATGGTGAAAACGTGATACATCCCACCCCGTTGTTTTCCAGCGTTTCCAATAAGCCGTCTTCTACCCAGCGATCAAACATCGAATATCTTGCTTGGTGCAGAATGAACGGGGTATTCAGGGCCTTCAGAATTTCAGCAGCTTTTTGGGTTTCTTTGGGCTTGTAATTCGAAATGCCAACGTACAATGCTTTTCCTTGCCGCACAATATCTGCCAAGGCGCCCATGGTTTCTTCCAAAGGCGTATCAGGATCTGGGCGATGGTGATAAAATACATCCACGTAGTCCAGCCCCATACGTTTTAAACTTTGGTCCAAACTAGATATCAAATATTTACGGGAGCCCCAGTTTCCGTAGGGTCCAGGCCACATATCAAAACCTGCTTTTGTGGCAACAAATAGTTCATCGCGATAGGATTTAAAATCGGCTTTTAAAATAGTACCAAAATTTTCCTCTGCCGAACCATACGGAGGGCCATAGTTATTGGCCAAATCAAAATGGGTAATCCCCAAATCAAAAGCACATCGCAACACTTCCCTCGCATTTTGAATACTGTCCACAAAACCAAAATTGTGCCATAAACCTAACGAAATTGCAGGCAATAGCACACCGCTTTTGCCTGTTCTTTTGTAAGTCATGGAGTTATAGCGCTCGGCAGATGCCTTATAAGATTCGATTCCGGATTTGTCGTTGATATGCATGGTGTTTCAGTTGTTTCATGCAAATGTAAAAATACTTTGGGAACCGAAGCTAATTTTAAAAATGGCTAGTTTCTTATTTCAGTAAGTTTTGAAGACAATTCATTTTTAATGCTTTCATCGGTATCATTTAAAGGCAATTGATTCGGGTTTAGTAAATTCGGATTTTCAAGTGGATTGCTACCAAGATTATAAAGGGCCTCAGCACCATTATCAAAAACTATGTATTTGTGGGTATTATTACGTATGGTTAAATCCTCTGTTTCAGCATAAGTATAGTCTCGGAAATTCAACAAAGTATTGCTAAATAAAGTTTTAAAGCTTTTGCTGTCATGTACTTCGGTTATTCCTGTTCCGGCAATATCGGCAATGGTTGCAAATAGGTCCGTAGTATTAATCAATGCATTTTCTATGGCATTTATTCGTTCAACCCCTTTGCCCGAAACTATCATGGGCACATTCACGCCGCCTTGATACACACTGCCTTTTACGCGTCTTGAATTATATTCCTGAGCCACTTGGCCTGGTGTGCCGTTATCACCAATAAAAATGATAATGGTATTTTCTTTTTCCTCCTCGGAAAGCGAGTTTATCAAACGCCCCATTTCGGTATCCAAAGCCTCAAGCATGGCGAGGTAGTAGGGTAGTGGGTTGGTATTGATGCTTGTTTCGTCCGCAGGTAAAGCACCTTTACTGTGCAAATTATTTGGGGGCAAGTGAAAAGGCGTGTGAGGAGCATTGTAGGCTAGCCATAAAAACCAGGGCTTTGATTGTTGGTCTACCCAATCAATGGCTAAATCCGTGAATTTAGAAGTGGTATATTCCGTCGAAGTTGTTCTTGTTCCATTTACATTGAGCATCCAATCCGAATATGACGACACTCCACCACCGGTAAAGCCGGCATAATACCCCACACCCATATCATTGGGGTGACTAGCGCTTCGGGACAAGTGCCATTTGCCAATTACGGCATGGGCATAAGCATTGTCTGTGTTCAAATCTAAATACTTTTGAAGTGATGTTTCCGACGTAGATAAAGGATCATCAACAGCCAAAACATTGGTCCTAAACCCATATTTGCCAGTAAGAATTGTTCCTCTCGTTGGAGTGCATGTTGGATTTGACCAAAGGTTATTGAATCGAATGCCAGTATCCATCAATTTTTGAAGATGGGGCATGTTTGGTTTTTCAGTGCCGATGTTGTATCCTGGTGTGGCATCAAGGCCCATGTCGTCTGCAATGACGAGTAAAATATTGGGAAGTTTGTCTGCCTGATTTTCCATTTCCATAGTGTCCTCTTCGCTATTCGTATCGATTTCAGAATTGGAACTACAGGAAAACAATCCAATAAAGGCAAAGGCAAAAACTAACCATTTCATAATTTTAAGATTAATGTGAATGAATTTAGATGCACATATTGGATAAAACTTGCGGCTAAAGGTTTAATCCATCCAAAAAAAAGTTAATATCCTCCTTAATAACTTTCACCTTAAATAAAGCACAAAACGCGATAAAGGTGTTATTTTTGCAACTTATTAAAAGCCATTTATGTCAATTTCTAAAAGCGAACTTAGGGAACGAAAAACCGGCAAGGATCTCTACAATTACCAAAAAAGTGCCATAAACAAGATTTTTAAAAGTTTTGAAGAATCGCCAACAGATTATCATTTGCTGTATCAATTGCCTACCGGTGGAGGGAAAACGGTCATCTTTTCTGAAATCGTAAGACAGTACTTAAAGACTAAAAAGAGAAAAGTACTGGTGATGACGCATAGGATTGAGCTGTGCAAGCAGACCTCAAATATGTTGACCGAGTTTGGAGTTATAAACAAAGTAGTGGATAGCAAGGCTGATTTGAGTGACCAAGCTGAATATAGTTGCTTTGTGGCCATGGTGGAAACCTTGAACAACAGGCTGAACGACGATAAATTGGATATCTCAGATATTGGCTTAGTGATAATTGATGAGGCACATTATAATTCCTTCACAAAATTATTCAAATTCTTTAGCCAATCGTTCATTCTTGGTGTAACTGCAACGCCATTGAGTTCCAGTATGGAATTGCCGATGACGGATAATTACGATGAACTTATCGTTGGTGAATCCATTGAATCTTTAATAGAACATGGGTTTTTGGCCCGTGCCGAAATGTTCAGCTATAATGTTGGTTTGACTTCATTGGTAGTTGGTGCAAATGGTGATTACACTGTAAAATCTTCCGAAGATTTATATACGGACGACAATATGTTGGGCAAGCTTTTGCGATCCTATGAAGAACGATGCAAAGGCAAAAAAACACTGATTTTCAACAACGGTATCAATACCTCCTTACATGTATACGATACCTTCAGAAGAGCGGGTTACCCCATAGCACATTTGGACAATACGAATACGAAGAAAGAGCGGGCAATGATTTTAAAATGGTTTAAAAAGACACCAGATGCTATTTTGACATCGGTAAGTATTTTGACCACAGGTTTCGATGAGCCCACGGTGGAAAGTATTATTTTAAATCGAGCTACAAAATCGTTAACGCTTTATTATCAGATGATAGGGCGTGGCTCTCGTGTTTTGGAAAATAAGGATACATTCTCGGTAATAGATCTTGGAAATAATTTCCACAGATTTGGGCCTTGGGGAGATAATTTGGATTGGCAACGTATTTTCAAATCACCAAATTATTATTTGGATACTTTGTTGAGCGATGAGGAATTGGAGAGCAATTTCAGGTACGAAATGCCAGATGACTTACGTGCCGAATTCAAAAACTCCGAGGATGTCCATTTTGATATCCAAAAAACCTATGTGGATGCCATTAGGGCAGGGGAGTCCACCAAAGTGGTGTTGGAACGTTCCATTGCGCAACATGCAAAAATTTGTATTGAAAATAGTGAGGATGTTTACGATGCACTGGCCTTGGCAAAACGATTGGGAGATGATATCGACTTCAGGATTCAGCGTTATACCAAATGTATCAGCAAAAGTACGCACAACTTTGTGGAGTGGTTAAGGGGAGAATATCGTAAAAAATTAAATTCTTATTTACGTGTGAATTTTGATGAAGTTTTTGAAGAGATTCACGGCTTTGCACCAAAGGAATAGTTTTTGAATTTTGTGGTTAGTTCCCCTTTTTGAACCTTATTTCTTTAAAAAAGATTGGAATTCAATTCATTTTATTGCAATTATTTTATTGATTTTTGAGTATTGCTAGACTATTTGTAAAAGTTAATTCCATTTAAAAAGGGCGTGGCATTTTGCTTTATATTTACCGTTTGTTTTTCTATTCTTTTTAGGATTATGAACGGAGTTCATCTATTCGAAGAAGGTATTTGTTTTCTTAAGAATAGAAATATTAAATTTTAAACCAACAACCAATCAAATGAAAATTGGTATTCTAAAGGAAACCCAAAAAGGGGAAAAGCGGGTTTCATTATCACCAAACATTACAAAACAATTAATTTCCAAAGGATTTGAAGTCATTATAGAAGAGGAGGCAGGAGCAAATTCCTCCTATCTTGATACTGATTTTGAAAATGCCGGCGCACAAATTGAAAAAAGGGGTGTGGTATATAAAGAAGCAGAGATACTTATCAAAATAAACCCCTTTGATGATGAGGATTTGAAATTGGTAGATGCAGGTCAAATTTTAATCAGCCAACTCTATCACAAATCCAATCCAAAGTTGATTGAGGCTATCTCCAAAAAGGGAGCAACGGCATTTTCCATGGACGCCATCCCACGGATTTCTCGGGCACAGGATATGGACGTGTTGAGTTCCCAAAATAATTTGGCGGGCTATAAGTCTGTTATTCTGGGAGCTTACGAAATGACAAAAATCTTTCCTTTGATGATGACTGCCGCAGGTACAATCACACCATCAAAAGTTCTGATTTACGGAGTTGGAGTTGCTGGATTACAGGCTATCGCTACAGCAAAACGCCTGGGTGCGGTTGTTGAAGCTACGGATATTCGTAGCGAAACCAAGGAACAGGCCGAATCCTTAGGTGCAAAATTCATTTCGGTGGACAATGAAGGTGAGGAGTCCGCGGGGGGTTATGCGAAGGAAGCTTCTGAAGACTATAAAAAGAAACAGCAGGAAGCCGTGAACAAATCCCTATTTCAGGCGGATCTGGTGATTACAACAGCCAATGTTCCCGGCAGAAAAGCACCAATTTTGATTACTAAAGAACAAGTGGCTCAAATGAAGAATGGAGCCGTTATTATTGATTTAGCGGCAGCGCAAGGCGGTAATTGTGAATTGAGCAAACTTAATGAAAAAGTAATCGTAAATGGGGTAAAAGTCATAGGTACCAACATCGCCCCTGAAAGTGTTGCTACTAACGCTAGCGAGCTCTACGCCAAAAACATATTTAATTTCTTGGTTCATCTGACGAATGATGAGGCCAAATTCAAATGGGATCTGGAAGAAGAAATCACAGATGAAACTTTAATTGTTAAAAACGGGACCATCCGAAAATCATAGCATTTATGGACAGTATTATTCAATTTATAAGCGACAATCTACAAATGGTCTATATCTTAATTTTAGCCATTTTTGTGGGAATAGAAGTCATAAAAAGCATTCCGGCGGTATTGCATACGCCTTTAATGTCTGGGGCCAACGCCCTTAGTGGTGTGGTGATTGTAGGGGCTATTTTGGTGCTGTTACACTCAAGTCCGGATGATTATTTGGCTTTGGCTCTAGGATTTATCGCGGTTGTACTGGGAATATTGAATGTTGTTGGGGGATTTGCTGTCACCAACAGAATGTTGCAAATGTTTAAAAAGAAAAAGTAATGAGCGTACTATTAAGTGTTATTTATCTGATTGCAACTGTAACGTTTATTGTTGGCCTAAAACGATTGGGGCATCCCGATACCGCTAAAAGTGGCAACATGATTGCAGCCATCGGAATGGGGCTGGCCATCGCAGGCACGATTTTTATTCACGATCTTGAAGTTGCACCAATCATCTATATTTTGATAGGCTCTGCAATTGTAGTTGGGGCCATTATTGGCTATTTAATCGCCATTAAAGTTGAAATGACTAAAATGCCAGAACTGGTATCACTGTTCAACGGTTTTGGTGGTGCAAGTGCCGCCTTGATTGGGCTTGTGGAGTTTAGCAAACAGGTTGATGATTCACTTCAGGCGATAACTATTGTTTCAGGAATTATTATTGGAGCCATTACCTTTTCAGGGAGTTTGGTAGCCTGGGGGAAGTTAAATGGCACTTTTAAAAGTGTGGTGAAACTGCCTCAATACAATTTGATCAACAACCTATTCTTCTTAGGGGTTATTGCCTTTGCGGTCTTTATGATTGCAACTGGTAATCACAATACACTATTCACTTATGGATTGCTTTTGGGTGGCTTGTTATATGGCATCCTATTTGTTCTGCCTATTGGAGGTGCGGATATGCCTGTTGTAATTTCGTTATTGAACTCTTTAACGGGTATTGCGGCTGCTATTACAGGTATTTTATATAACAATATGGTAATGCTGGTTGGCGGCATTTTAGTCGGTTCTGCGGGTATTATTTTAACCGTGGCCATGTGCAAGGCCATGAACCGCACATTAGCCTCTGTAATATTTGGAGCATTTGGAAGTACCGATGCCGTTGAAGGTGGAAGCAAGGAACAAGGCTCTATCAAAAAAACCACGGCCAGTGATGCTGCTATTATGATGAATTATGCAGATAACGTCATTATCGTTCCTGGTTATGGATTGGCCGTAGCACAAGCGCAACATGTTATTCATGAGTTGGAAGAATTGCTCACAAAAAAAGGGGTAAACGTTAAATATGCGGTACACCCTGTTGCCGGAAGAATGCCCGGACACATGAATGTCCTATTGGCTGAATCTAATGTGGATTATGCTCTTTTAGTGGATATGGACGACATCAATCCCCAATTTATAAACGCTGATGTTGTGCTGGTGGTTGGTGCCAATGATGTTGTAAATCCAGCAGCGCATAATGACCCTTCAAGCCCTATTTATGGCATGCCAATTTTGGATGTTGAAAATGCAAAGCACATCGTGGTCAACAAACGAAGTATGAATGCAGGTTACGCCGGAATTCAAAATGAACTGTTTTTCAATTCGAAAACATCAATGCTTTTTGGGGATGCCAAAGCTGCCTTAACGGAATTGGTAAGCGAATTGAAAGGTATGTAAATACAGCATTGGCTATATTTGTCCAATGGGCTTTTTGAATATAATTAACGACATCCGCCATACGGTGATGACTTCAATCACCAGAGGTATTGGCGCATCAAAGTACCAACCAAAATTTGAAGGCGGGGAGATACCCAAAATTGAGAAAATCCTAGTTATTAGGCCGAATCATAAGCTTGGCAACCAATTGTTGTTGACCCCCTTGGTTCAAGAACTTGAAAATATCTTTCCGCATAGTCAGATTGATATTTTTGCAAAAGGGACAGTGGCAAACATTGTATTCAAAAATTACTCTTCTGTAAAAAAAATATACCAATTGCCAAGAAAGCCATTCAATCATCTTCTAAGATACGCTTGGTGCTGGTTTTCCATAAAGGGAAAACGTTACAATTTGGTTATCAATGGCGACAAGAATTCTTCATCTGGAAGACTGTTGACGAAGTTTTCAAGAGGAAGGTTTAAGATTTTTGGGGATGTTCCAGAGGAGGTGCAAACTCGATATTCGGATTATACTCATATTTCAAAATACCCGATTTACAACACCAGATGGTTTTTAAGTCGAATTGGTCATAAGGATTGTATGCCGGATATACCTACTTTAAGTATAAAGCTTAGCAAAGCGGATTTACAAAATGGCCAAACGATTTTAAAGGATTTGGTCAAAAACAATAAAAAGACGATTTGTATTTATACCAACGCTACGGGTAACAAATGTTATTCGGAAGCTTGGTGGGAATCATTATACCAGGAGCTTTTAAAGGTATACAGTAATAAGTACAGTATCATTGAAATGCTACCTGTAGAAAATATTTCAAGAATCAATTTTAAAGCCCCACATTTTTACAGCAAAGATATTCACGAAATGGGGGGAGTTATAGCCAATACATCAATATTCATTACTGCGGACAACGGTGTAATGCACCTTGCCAGTGCTTCACAAACGCCTGTCCTTGGATTTTTTAAAACCACGGATTTGGATATTTATGCACCCTACGGAAATAACAGCATCGCTTTGGATACCAGAGAAACCTCAATGGAGGATTGGATTGCGGAAATTAAAAGGATGCTTTCTGAATAACAAGTGTTGTTATCAGCGCCTACCAGAAAACTCCATGGCCTCGCCCTTGCCAAAACCATAACTAATTCCGAAGGATACAAAGCGTCCGCGCTGGCTGCTGTTCACTAAATAAGAATTAGGCAGGAAGGTAATGCTCTTGTTTATCCTTGAGGCGAACACGTCTCGAATACTTAAATTTAAGATGAGTCGGCC
Organism: Hyunsoonleella aquatilis; assembly: GCF_014270105.1. Taxonomy (GTDB): domain Bacteria; phylum Bacteroidota; class Bacteroidia; order Flavobacteriales; family Flavobacteriaceae; genus Jejuia; species Jejuia aquatilis. Next base: position 504,496 of record NZ_JACNMF010000003.1, on the reverse strand, counting down.
TTTTAATAGCTTCTTTCTTAAACCAAAGTCCATAAATACGTTTTCGGCAATCTCCTGCAGTAAGGTTTCAAATCGAGATCGGTAATCCCCGGTGAATTCCATTTCAATCTCAGCTGGAAGCTTAAATTTTGAGGTTACCCTCGTTGACCAACGGTTGCCATTAAAATCAAACGACCTGCTTTCAAAAGTACCTTTTCTGTTAAAAAAATTGATGTTAAAATCGCCGTTAATTGTAAACCAGTTGGAAGGGGAGTACTTCCCATTTACTTCAAAACCTGTTGTGTTATTGGTGCCTACGTTTTCCGGTAGCGAAATACTGACGTTGTCCTCATCAACCCTTATGATACGTTCAATTACATCTTTGGTATATCGGTTGTAAACGCTAAAGCTCAAAGAAGCTTTATCCAATTTTTGGATACCTGTCAACTCATAGGAATTTGTAAATTCTGGTTGCAGTTTTGGATTTCCGGTAGAAATACTAAAATTATTACGAATACTGGAAAACGGATTTAAGCTTCTTAATCTTGGTCGATTAATCCGCCTGGAATAGCCCAATTGCAATGAAAAATTATCCGTGAGATTATAGGAAGTGTGGGCGCTTGGAAATAAATTGACATAATCTTGGTCATTTTCCTCATTGGTCCTTTCCAGCAAAGTATCGATATCGGTTTGCTCCATGCGCAAGCCTATTTTTAAACCCCAAACATCACCCTCATAGGCCGTTGTGGCATAAAGCCCCAGCACCTTCTGAGAGAAATCAAAAAGGTTGGTAAAGTCTGTAATACTTACCCAAACATCATTTTCAAAATCGCTGACTTCAAAATCATTCCCAACAATATTTATCACATACTGTGCTCCGGTTTCAAGAGTATATTTTTCCAAAAACGGGTGTGTGTAATCCAACTTAAAAGTGAATTCCTCCAATTTGTAGTCTGTTCTGGAGCGTTGCCTCAAGTCGTTACTATCTCCAGCTAAAGTAGTATTTTGAAATTCTGAAGATTGGTCTTTTCTAAAGGAGCTTCCCAGTGCGCTAAACAACAAGGTCTGATCCTTGTGCCGTTTAAAATCTTTTTTGTACTGTAGCTCATAGCGTATTTTTGGATTAGTAGCCTCGGTAGTTTCGTTCCGCCTCCAAATATCTGTATCTGCTTGGGTTTCCTCGGTAAAAAAGGAAGTGACACCTTGGTCCTCTTTTTCAAAAGCATAAGAACCGGAAAGAGTAATAACATTTCTGCTGTTAATATAATAATCAGCCCCAATCAAAATATTATTGAACTTTTCATCAAACGCGCTTTCCCCATTGCTCGATATCGATGTGCCAGTGGTTAAGTTTCTATTAATGGACTCTCTTTCGTTGGGAAAGGTCCTTAGCCCAATGCCCATTTGACTGAAAAAATTAAACTTTTCCGTTCGCCGGTTAAGACTTAGTCCAAAACTGTTGCTGTTGGGAACCCCCATATTCAATGTAGCTGAACCGTTTAAACCTTTTTTGTCGGATTTTTTTATGACAATATTGATAATCCCCGAGGTGCCCTGAGCATCATATTTTGCAGACGGATTGGTGATGACCTCAATTTTTTCAATCATATCGGCAGTAATCGTCCCTAAGGCATTGCCATCGTTGCCTGCAATTACCGAGGGTTTGCCATCAATCAAAACCTGAACGCCCTGATTGCCGCGCAAACTGATTTCGCCTTCAATATTTACATTTACTGAGGGCACATTATTCAATACTTCAAATACGCTCGCTCCCGTGGTGCTCAAATCCCTGCCAACATTAAAGACCCGTTTATCTAGCTTAAATTCCGTTTGTGATTTTTCCGCACGAATAAAAACTTCATTCAAAGTTTCTTGGTTCTCTTCAAGCACTAAGGTCTTTAGGTCAATAGTTTGATTTTCCAAATTAAAATTTGAAAAAGTTTGGGTTGCATATCCCATAAAACTAATTTCAATGTAAAAATCTGAAGCATTGGTGCTAATTGAAAAAGAACCGTCTTCCCTGGTGATGCCTCCCGTAATAGGTTGATTTTCAGATTTACTTAATATCGAAATTGTTGCGTATGCAATCGGTTGATTGCTATTAGCTTCAACCACTTTCCCGACTATCTTGATATCTCTGTTTTGAGCACTCAAAACGCCAAATTGAAATATCAAAGCAATGATGGAAATGAATCGTAAATAAGGTCGAAGCATTAGTGTTCTTATTATATAGAACAAATATAAGCTTATAGTTTTTGTTTGGAAATATGAAACAGCGGTATTAACAAGCGCTTTTGAGCCTATTAATTGATGTCACATTGACATGGTTTTCGAATTCACAAAAGACATTATGTCACTTTATTTAAGGTGTTTGGGATTTGAAGGCCATTTTTGCGCCAAAATTCCCGAAAAATTCGTTTGGCATTTCATTTGTCCATTACGAAAGTGAAAATTAAAATATTAAAGTTTAATCTAAAATTTAAAATACAATGAGTGCACTAATGAATATTCCTAGAAACGGACAGGCGCATAAAAATTCTGGTTTAACTCATAGAGGATGGTCAAACTGGATAGACGATTTATTTAATACAGAAGCCATCCCATCTGTATTCGCTAACGAGTTCAGTACTGGTTTTTCCATGCCAAAAGTGAATATCATGGAGACCAATGATGATTACTTTATAGAGTTGGCGGTACCAGGATTTAAAAAAGACGATTTTAATATCGATTTGGACAACGAAGTATTATCAATTTCGACGGAGCATAAAGAAGAAACAGAAACTTCTGAGGGCAACTATACCCGCAAAGAGTTTGGTTATTCCTCTTTCAAGAGAACATTTTCCTTGCCCGAGTACATTGACGAAAGTAAAATTAAAGCGACTTACGAAGAAGGCATTTTGACCGTGAAACTTCCAAAAAGGGAAGAGGCTAAACCAAAGCCTTCGAGAACAATAGAAATTTCTTAATTATTAGTTTTAAATGTTTTTAGAAAAAGGGGCACACTGTGCCTCTTTTTTTGTTACCTACAAAAGATAAGATTTAAAGGCGTTTTTGAGGTATTACGAAATGGGTCTTGACACTTAAAAATCTTGTTTCTACCTAAAATGCGAATATTTTAAATACACTTTTTTGCCAATAATTTTTTTTAATCTTCTATTGAGCAAAATATAGTAGTAAATCGGTGAGGTGGGGATATACAACAGCCTGTTCTTTTTGTACAGCGATAATTTGGAACGCATGATGTATTTCACCATCTCCTCAGGGGAAATCAAATACTTTTTAATTGTGGGCAGATTATTTTTAAGTCCCTGAAGAATACTCATCTTATAAGAATCCTCCCCAACAGCATTGTTCCCAATATTGGAATAAAAGCCTTCGGAAATAGACTGAACCCATTTCAATTTGCGTTTGGGAATGTGGGTGCCAATTTTTAACGCATACTTTGTTACGATGCTCTGAGCCATTTCCGGCTCGTAGCAAATGGTGTTAGTGCGTTTACAATATTCTTGAAATAAAGCGAACATAACATCCTGGCTTTGCGCTATATATTTGTCGTAAACTGCCTTTTCATGCGGTTCGTGGTATTCAATGGTATATTGGCTGGCATCGTCTTGATAGCCCAGGGTACTGCCATGTGGGGCTTGGGCTAATTGTTCGTACAATTCGGTGTTGGCCATCATAATTTGATCAGCATAGTTTAAATATGGGCTGATTTCAAAATTAAGACCCCAACGAGCGGTATCGGCATTGATGGATGAGCGGAATTCCTTTAGTCCTAAATAGTACCCCTTTACGGGTATGGTTTTATCAAAAAACTTATATAATTCGTCCTGCATGGTGCCTCCCCAGCCAATGTCCACCAAATAAACACCTTCTTTTTCAAAGGCTACCTCAAACGATTTTAGATAATTGGAAAAAGCAGTTTTTTGTTCAATCTGATGTTTTTTGTATACGGCTTTGAACTTAGTATTGGACAGTAGTTCGTCAAAAGCCTTCGAAGCAAAAAAGCCTTCAATTTTGGACTCTGTATCCGAATCTAAACTATGCAGAATATCGTGTTTGTCTTTGTCACTAAATGTAAAATTTTCTATAAAATTTTTAATTGACATATTAGCATAATTCGCTTTCAAATAACTAAATGTCTCCTCTTCAAGGGGCTTTAAACTAATTTGTAAAGACGACTGACGGGACATTTTGAGATAATGCGTATCAACAAATTGTCCACCTTCCAAGGCATTGAGATCTTGGTAATAATCAAAGAGCTTTTTAAAAAACAATCCTTCGCGTGCCAAGAAAAACAAATTTTGGATATTGTTTTTACGGCACTCTGAGTATAATTTTTCAATAAAAAGGCTAAAGAAAATGACATAATCGCTATAAGGCGATACCTTTTTAGAATTGCCTCTTTTGTACAAGTGTCTAATGATACTTTTGTAGTCCTTAAAATCATTGCCAAAACGCAGTTTTTTCTGCTTCTTTATTTGATCGGCATTCGGTATGTGAAAGGCCTTCAAACCTGATTTTTTGGCATTGGACACATCGCTTCGGTGGTTATCACCAATCATCATAACTTCTTCCGCGTTAATACTCAATTTATTGATGAGATAGTTATAAAATGTGGCCTCGTGCTTACTGCAACCATGTTCGGATGAAATAAAAACACCGTCAAATATATCTTCCAAATCATGATGGGAAATTAACCTTTTTATCAATTGCTCAGAGGTATAAAAATCGGATACGCAATACACGCTGAGCCCTTTGCTTTTAAAGTGGCGCAAAGTTTCAACTGTTTCATTATTCAAAAACTGAACATTACTTTCCGCCCTGAACTCGCAAGCTTCGCTAATCTCCAAGAAATCATCCGACGTCCCAGTTAAGTTGTTCTTCAGCTGATTTTTTAAGCGCCTGTAAATTTCCCTAATCAAATGACGATATGGGATTTCGCCAGCATTTACTTTACGTTGTTTCACCAAATAATGGGTAGCCTCATAGCGGGTAAAATACAAATGATCAATTGACAAGGACAGTCCCAATTCCCTAATCATATATTTGGCCCAAAGCCGAAGCACATAATTTGGGTGCACTGTGCGATGCACAATGGTGTCGAAAAAATCGGTGAAAATGTATTTAATTCTGGTATCCTCAAATACCTCTTTTAATAGTGGCTCTCTCATGGTTCAAAATGCGATTGTCTTAGGGAAAATGGTTGTCGCAATTTGATGGGTCTAAATACAAAACGAATGATTTACTAAGTATTGGTTTGGTCAATAATCTTGGTAAAGATGGGTTATGTAATATAGCAACAAATCGATGTTTATCAAAAGTTTACAAATCGGGTATTAATAGCAAAAATAATCGTTTAGAAACGAAATATTCTGTTGAACATATCCTCGTTTTGTTCAGGACAAATGTAGTTAATTCCATAGTTCAAAAATGAAATGAATGGGATTATTTGAAAAATTATTGTTTTCATAAAATTTCGTCGCGTTTTTTTTACAAACCACTAAATTTTAACGCTTTATTGGCAGATCATTTTTGCAATATTTTGTAATTTTTAACGAAAAAACATGATTATGTCAAAGTATCTTGCGGGCCTTATTTTAATGGGAACTATGCTGTGCGTTTCTTGCAAATCATCAAAATCTACAGCCAATCCCGCTGAGATTGAGGCTTTGAGTTTGCTTGTACAATCCAAGGATTTTAATATTGAATCAAACTGGGCCTATCCGCAAACCACCTATGCTATGCAACAGGTACTTAATTCAGGACTTTTGTTTCCTAACAATGGAGGCAGCGCTATTAACTTAATTGGAAACCCGAATTTCTTGAAAATTTCCGGAGATAGCATCACTTCGTTTTTGCCTTACTTTGGGGAACGCCAGATGCAAATTGCTTACAATGGTCAAGACACTGCCATCCAGCTCAATGGGATAATGGAAAACTATGAAATTATTGAAGGTAAAAACAATAGTTATAATATCTCCTTTAGTGCGAACAGTGCTGTAAATAATGAACGCTTTCGTGTATTTATCACCCTCTTTCCCAATTTAAAAAGTAATATAAGAGTTAATAGTACGGGACGATTTTCCATTGGTTATTCTGGAGAAATTGTGGAAGAAACACAGGAGTAAACACTTAGATCTATGTCTGTATCTATATTGATGTTTTAATAGTTGAATGAAAACTGTACTTTTGAAAATCTATTGGAATATAAGCTGACATATTTTGAACAAGTTATCTATTGGATTGATTGGTTACGGTATTTGGGGCAACAAAATACTGCAGGAATTGCTTTGCCTTAATTCGGAAGTTCATGTATTGGAATTGGAAAAGGGTTATAAAAATGAGGCTTTGAAAAATGGAGCGACTACTTTTGAAACCAATATCGATAGTTTTAAAAGGAAAGATTTAGATGGATTAATCATTGCTTCTTCAACCAGTTCGCATTTGGCTTTGCTTAAAGCATTCGCCAATAGCAATATTCCTATTTTTATAGAAAAACCATTGACAAATAAAGGCGCTGATTTACACACTATTCAAGCTTTGAAGCTCTCCAATGTTTTTGTAATGCACATTTGGAAATACCATCCTGGAGTGCAACTGTTGGCAAAATTGGCTTCTGATGGTACTTTAGGCGACATTAAGGGTGCTAAATCTATAAGGGCCAACTGGACAAGCCCGAGGAAGGACACAGACAGTCTTTGGAATTTGGCCATTCACGATCTTTCCATTTGCGAACTGATTTTGGGGGCAATTCCCGAAAAAAAGCAAGCTATAGGTGAAAGGCATGATGGCACTTTACGGGGAGTTACGGCTTTGTTGGGGGATACCCCGAATTACCATTTTGAAGTGTCTAATAGATATCCGGACAAGCAACGGGAAATTAGGGTTTTTGGCTCTGAAGGTGTAGCTGTCTTGAAGGATGAAAAAGTAGATTATGTGGATGTGTATTTAGGAAGTCATTTGAGTGAACCTTCTGAAATAATAACGAAACGCATCCATTTTGACAAAACTCCGCCTCTGCGATTGGAATTACAGGTATTTGTTAATTATTTGCGTGGAGGTGTTGCTCCACCTACCGATTTGGAAGAAGGCATTCGCCTTATACAGCATTTGGTTCAAATTGAAAATCTATTAGAGGCCTGATGACAGTTAAAGCTACAGTTTTAGTACCCACCACAAAAAACAGGGGAGTGTTATTACCCTATTCCATTGGGAGTATCCAAAACCAAACAGTGAAGGAAATAGAAATTTTTGTGATTGGTGATGGGGTTGATGAGGATACTCGGCAGGTTATAAATGCTCTAAAAGCAAAAGATAACCGCATAAAATTTTTTGACCATCCTAAGCATGAAAGGAGAGGGGAAACCTATCGCCATCAAGCATTGATGAATCATGCCAAAGGTGAGATCGTATGCTATTTGCTGGACAGGGATTTAATGTTGCCCCATCATATTGAATGTATGCTAAATCACTTACAGCAAAATAATTTCTGTGTGAATACCAGCATTTTTGTTCGCGAGGATGGATGGCTTTCTTTTGTTAGAAAACGTTTTTTTGGGGAATGCATTAATGATAATTCTGAAAATTATAAGAAGGTTAAAACCGGTGGGTTCCTATTTTCTCAAGTTGGACATACCTTAGAATTTTACAAACAGTTGCCTGAGGGATGGAGGACAACACCCTCCACACACCCTACGGATATTTACATGTGGCTACAGTTTTTTGATCATCCAAACCTGAAATTCTCCTCCACTTTCGATTTTACGATTCTTTATTTTAAAAGAGGCAATTATCCAGGATGGCCGGCCGAAAAGCGTGCGGAGGAATTAAAGAAATATTCTAAACGTTTGCATGAGTACGAATCCCTAAAGCGGGAAGCGCTGTTCAATTCCTTAAATGAAAAAGAGGACTTGTTATTAAGCCCTCTTTTAGTTCGTGGTGCACCACTTTCGATGCTTTCAAAAAGAATTTCTAAGTCATTAAGACAATTTTTTATCAAAAGGCGGTAAATCCTTTAAATCCCCAAAAGTTTGTGCTCTATCGGAAAGAATGGCTTCCTTAAAAGGCCAATCAATACCTAAATCTGGGTCGTCCCATCGGCAGCCATAATTATCCGAATCACCATAATCGGCGTAGGATTCTGAAACCGCTTGGATATGCAAAGATGGCTCTAAATAATACCACCCGTGTAGGATTCCAACGGGAAAAATTAAGGCTTTTAAATCCTCACCGCACAAATAATACAAGGCTGTTTTCATATAAGTGGGCGAATGGACCCGAAAGTCTTTAAGGCCCAAATAGCAACTACCGTTCATGATGCTAAAATATTCATCATGTCGCCTGTGGTAATGCATGCCTCTAAAAACACCTTTGTTTGAGCGTACCATACTCCATTGTACCGGGCTTATGGCAGAGCCCCAATATTCCTGAAAGATTTCGGTAAAGGAACCTCTATAGTCAACATTTTCTTTTAAATCTACTAGCATGGTATCATGTAGGTTCACACCTTGGATTAGTCCGGATTGTTTCGTTGTAACAACACGCATTGCATTTCTCATTTGGGTAAATTTTAAGGTTATTAAAACTGAAATAAAAATTTCAGGCTTTTAAAGATATATGGTTATCAATAGGTTAGGCTAAAAAAATAGTTGTATTCCCATAGATTTTCGATTAATAGTTTATCCGCAGATTTTATGGATAATTGGCATGATTGTCTTCTGAATAGGGCTTTTCAGTTCAATTTTAAAGGCTACATTTGTCTAGAGCAACAGCGTTTTGAAAATGAAAACAAGTTCTAAAATATTTTTGTGCGCTTTCTTCGGAATCCAAATTGTGGGCATTATCATTGGAAGGTTTACTGATGTCAAATATTTCTGTTGGGCTCCTTATGACCAGATCTCGAAATACTCCATTTCCGTTAAAGTAAATGGAGTTCAACTAAGTAGAGATGCTATTGAAGAGCGTTATCACAAACCAGCCTCTAGTTTTGAAAACAGAAACATCAACAATCTTAAGACCATTATTGAGCGTTACGAAAAGACGCATGGCATAGAAGATAGGGCAGAAGTAAAATTGGAATACCAGACCAATAAAGGTGAAAGTCAAATTTGGAACTGGCCAAGAACAAACACAAGAGCTTCGGATGATTAGGGATAATCTTAGAATAGGGGAGAAGGCACTGGTACTATATATTCTTTTGATGTCCAGTTTTTTATGGCGGGAGGCTCTTTTTAATTTACCTTATTTGCCTTTCCTTCCTTTTATGGATGCCATCCCAGGTTGGGTGTATAGCCACCTTTTATTGCCTTCGTTTTTGATAGGGGGTGCATTTGTCTTGTTAGGCTTTAAATTCAGAACGGGACTGATTCTTTTTGGGGGCATCTTGATTTTTTCCATCATATCAAGTATGCCTATTTTTTCTAATTCCCTTTTATTCGCAGGTATTATTGTTTTGTTAGGTGGTTTGTTCCCGGCCCGGCCCTATGTCTTTAATATTCAAATAGCCCTTCTTTATTTTGGCGCGTCTATTAATAAATTGTTTGATACCGATTGGTGGAACGGGCATTTTTTTGATACCCTAGCTACTGTAAGACACCCGATGCCTTTATATAATATGTTGGCTCCATATTTTGGAGATTTAGTTTTAGCTCAGGCTTTAGGCGTCTTTACGATAGGGATGGAACTATTTTTAGCCATTCTTTTCTTGTTTCCGAAGAAAACCAATTTGGCCGTTGGCCTCGGACTCACCTTACATATAGGTATATTGATATTAACCAAAGGTAGTCTGTCTTTAAGCTTTCTGTATATTATGTCTTGTGCCTATCTCACTGCATTGGATCCGATTTCCCAATCATATAAATTTCAATTATCGGCAAGCAATAGTTATGAAATTAAGGGCATTTATATAATTTACCTTTACTTTTTTATCCTACTTAGCACTCTTTTATCTCCAATAATACTAAGTAGACTATAGATTAAGAATTGCACTAAGTTATAAATCAAGCATTTCATCGGTAAAATTTACCGTTTGCATTTTGTCTAATCCGCTTATCGTAAAAATCGGCGCATTCATAAGATTTTTTATTGCGGAGCTTGTTATCAATTTAGTTTTGAGGTAATTATAAATCAAGCCCCATGAAAAAAGTATTTATATTCCTAGTTTGCATTTGTGTTACTTCAAGTTTTATGGCATTGAATGCGCAATCTGTTGCTTCAAAAAAAGATATTGCAGACAATTATAAAAAGCGTCATGCTATTTATGATTACTCTGAAGCCAATCTTAACAATACCGATACGATTCCCGGTTTTGGAACCATTTCGGATAAATTGAAAATTTCTGGAACCATTTACAAAAGCGATGGTGTTACTCCTGCTTCTGGTGTGATATTATATATATGTCAATCAGATGATTATGGTAATTACCATTCTAAGAAAGTAAACGGAAAGCGTGTCCTTAAACATAAGGGGTGGATTAAGACCGACGCTGATGGAAAATATACCTTTTACACATTTGTACCAGGTACATATTGGCCGACAAAAGCTTTAATGGAAATTCACGGTGTAATCAAAGAGCCGAATACTTCCGAAGAATATGCAATCGAGCATTTTATTTTTGATAATGATCCGCATTTGAGAGATTCTTGTAGAAAAAAGATTGAGAAAAAAGGCTTGAATAATATTTTGAAATTAGAAGAAAAGGATGGGATGTTAATAGGAAAGCGTGATATCGTTTTATCCCAAAACCCAAAAAAATATATAAGACTTTTAGATAGTTTAGTTTTTAGTTGTTATTAAAAAATGCCAAATCTGATAAAAGATTTGGCATTTTTCTTTTTAGTCCAAAGACAATAATTACTTCTCAATTACCAACTTTTGGCCAATTCTTAGTACAGAATTTCTGCCAATGGTATTTACTTTGCATAAAGAAGCAATGGCTACATCGTTATTTCTTGAAATCCTAGATAAGGTATCACCAGGTCTCACAATATATACCGAACGTGTTTTAATCAAGCTTGCCAAGGCTTCTTCTTCAGTATGCAAACATTTTATTTTACTTTGCTTTTTTGAATTGTGCAAGATAGGTTGGGTCCATTTCTTTGTCACCCAAAGCTCTTTACCCCGAATTGAATTTTCAGCATTAAATTTGAAAATATATTCAGGGTTAATAGAAACCCCTTTGTAATTGATAACTAAGTGTAAGTGGCTACCGCGAGCATTTCCTGAAACGCCTCCTTTGCCCAAATACGCGCCTTTTGAAACAGTGTCATTTTCTTTTACACCATATTTGGACAGATGTGCGTACACGGTTTCCAATCCATTAAAATGCCTTACCACCACAGTGCGACCATGTCCACGCGTATATCTCGACATCCGCACAACACCATCAAACATGGCAAAAATGCTATCCCCAGTTACTAAATCAATGTCGATGCCTTTATGTGCTCTTCCACGCCGCCAACCATAACGAGAGGTAACCACTTTTGCTTTTCCGATAGGCGAAAAATAAGTAGAATCCTTAAATATTAATTTCAATGGGAATTCTAATTCTGGAGCGTATTTATAGGGGTTATAAACCGTGCTGTCCCAATATTCTGCAGTGATATCTGGAAGGGCTGGACTGTTTGCTTTTTCAACAGTGTTTGAATCCACCAGAGTAAAAAACTTTTCAGGCAAAAGTAAATTTGATTTTTGTGCGTTTGATTGAAAACTCAATAAAATCAATACGGTACAAAATAATACTCTCATGAGGGATTAAAGCCTTAATTTTGGTTGGACAACGGCAAATTTAAGCATTACAACGATATGATTTAATGAATGTTGTGAAGAATTAATAAAACTTAAATGATTCGTTTGAATTATTCAAGAGTATTTAAAATGACCACGTTTTTATTGAAAATTTAGTTGTGCTAAAGTGGCAAAGCAGACTAAGCTTCTGGAATTCAGTACAAATATCCGTATATTTGAGAGTAAGCGATGAAACGGATCAACCAACTATTCCTGATTGTTTTTCTATTGTATGCCTTTGGTTGCAAAGACCAAAGCAAGCGCCAATTGAACATTAATGATTCGGACTACAATCCAATCGTTGCGAATTCTGTGGAAAGGGATTTGGCGGATATCAAAGAAGAAGGCATTCTAAAGGCGCTCGTAGTTTATAGCAGCACGAGCTATTTTCTTTACAAAGGGCAGGCTATGGGTTTTGAATACGAACTGCTGCAATGGCTTGCAAAAGACCTCGATCTTGAACTGGAAGTTGTGGTGTCCAAGGATTTGGATGCTGAATTTGAAGTATTAAATAGAGGTGACGTCGATTTGATTGCACACGGGATGACGGTGACCAATCAGCGCAAATGGGAAGTGGACTTTACAGAATATTTATTCCTGACTAGACAGGTTTTGGTACAAAAGAAGCCCGATAATTACAGAAAGCTGTCATGGAAAAATATTGACAAAGCACTCATTCAAGACCCGATCGAATTGATTGGAGATACAATATCAATTCGAAGAAATTCTGCATATTATGAACGATTACAGAGCTTGTCCAACGAAATTGGCGGGCATATTAATATTGATACCTTGGATTCCAGATTAAGCACGGGAGAAATTATAGATTTGGTGGCTAATGGTAAAATAAAATATACCATTGCCGACGAGAACCTTGCGAAAATCAATGCCTCTGATAAGCCTATTCTTAATATTGAGGTGCCTATTTCCTTGTCCCAACGCATCGCGTGGGTCACCCGCAAGAAATCAAGGGATTTCCGAAACCTAGTGAACGATTGGATACGGGAAAAACGAAAAACCACTCGTTTTCAGGTGATATTCAACAAGTATTTCAAGAATAAAAGGGCCTTTAAACGACGCATAAAAAGCGATTATTACAGTTTGAGCAACAATCAAATAAGCAAGTACGATGGGCTTATTAAAACTTATGCACAAAACATAGGTTGGGACTGGCGTTTGCTGGCTTCTCAAATTTATCAGGAATCGAAGTTTGAGACTGGATCAACATCATGGGCAGGCGCAATGGGACTGATGCAGATTATGCCTGCCACGGCAAAGTCATTGGGGATAACCAATCCTTCTGACCCAAATGAAAGCATAAAAGGTGGCACCAAATACTTGGCACAAATGTACGAGCAGTTTGCCCATATTTCGGATAACACCGAAAGAATCAAATTTGCTTTGGCTTCCTATAATTGTGGACTAGGCCACGTACTTGATGCTCAACGTTTGACCAAAGTCAATGGTTTGAACCCCAATATTTGGGACGCAAATGTGGCATCAATGCTTCTGGCCTTAAGCAAACCTAAGAACTACAATAAGTCTATGATAAAGTATGGCTATGTAAGAGGCTCTGAACCAGTAAATTATGTGACTCAAATCTTTGAGCGCTATCGTCATTATAAAAGGTTTATTGCCATGGAATAATGCAGTTTACGCCAAAAGACTCTCATGTCCTGCATACTTTACGAACAGACAACTGTATTGCATTGAGTTTGGAAATGACGGATAATGTATTCCCGGCTCTACGCATAAACCCAAGTCTGTTTAACTAAAACCGTCCAAGGCTTCAGCTTAAGTCAATAACCTTCTCGGTTCATTTAATAATTCCCAACCGTTTTAGCGCTTGTTGTAGTTTTACTTTGGATTAATACAAATTCTTTTTACTAATGTATTGAAAGTGGCGCATCTGCACTTCTAATGTTAGGCCCATAACAAGATATATTTATCCTACCCTGACAAATCTCATGTTTGGAAGCCTTTTTTGAAAGTAAATTTGCCAACTAAACGGAAAACTAGATTTTTTAAATATGGAAAACGATAATCAGAATTCGTACAATAAAAACCGAAAAAAATCAAGCGAATTTGACAAAAGAGAAGACTACCTAGAACATGAGTTACTAAGCATGAAGTTTAAACGATGGAGAATTCACTTACCGTTTAGGGATTTCCACATTGAATTTGAAGATCTAGTTCCAGCTTTAGCGGCAACCATAGGAAAAGTGGTTATGGTAACTGCTATGGTGGCGGCATTTGCTGTTCAGTTTGGCCTCTCTCCAGAATTTGTTGCAGAAAATGTTAGATATGAATTATTAATTGCCGGTGGTATTTTTGTCCTCATTTTTTCGGCAATTCTAAACCCCAGGGCAAATTTGGCCGGTACCCACGGTCCCATGATACCGTTAATACCTATTATAGCTGCTGCAGGAGGGCATCCATTAGCCTTGGGGATACTGATCGGTGTTTTTGGACTCTTTTTAAGTGTTACAAAAGGAGGTTCAAAGCTGATGGAGCTAACCGGGGTAGGCGTAAGAGGCGGGCTTCTCATATACCTTGGCGCCGTTGGTTTAATTGGGCAAATATCTAAGTTTGAATTATGGGCATCCAATGAAAAAGCAAGTACCGTTTCTTTTGTGGTTATTGGAATTACCGTTTTTGTTTATGCCTATTTGGCAAGGGTTAAAAAAAGATGGCTCGCCATTCCATTATGTTCTGCAATTGCGGGAATCACTGCCTATGTCATGGGGGTTGGTTTTGAGTTTACAACAGCGCCTGGGCTTCCTCATTTTAATCCGCTTTGGTGGTGGGGAGAAGATACGGGATGGCAATTAGGCTGGCCCGATTTTGGGCACTATGTTGCGGTTATTCCATTTGCTATTTTGGCGGTGGCCATGTGGTCCCCTGATTATTTAGGGCATCGTGTTTTTCAAGAAATGAATTATCCTAAAAAGGCAAAGGATGTGTTAATGGACGTAGATGATACAATGACGGTATCTTCGATTAGACAAATGGTTGGTGCTTTCTTGGGAGGTGGTAATATAGCATCATCGTGGGGAACTTATATGATTCCTGCGGCTATAGCAAAAAGACCTATACCGGGTGGCGCTTGGTTAACTGCCATGCTCTGTATTTTAGCTTCTGTGTTTGGTTATCCGATGGATTTAGCCATGTGGGAGCCTGTTTTAAGGGTAGCCCTAATAGTGGGGGTGTTTTTACCATTACTTGAAGCCGGAATGCAAATGGTGAAAGAGCAAAATGATGCACTTAGTGCTGGCACCTGTATTTTTGCTTGTGCTTTTGTTAACCCAGTATTTGGCTGGGCTCTAACTATGTTGCTGGATAATTTAGGGTTGATTGGTGATAGAGAAAGAGCTCAAAAATTAACCCTGAAAGAACGATTGATTATTCCTGGGGTGATGTTTTTAGTATGCGTTGTAGCACTTGCCTTGGTTGGACAGCTTCCTGGTATTCCAGGGATTTTTTAAAAAATGGTTGGCCATGGATAACGAGACTTTTGAAAGTCTAAAGGAAGTTCAATTTAAAGCGCAAAACATGAAGTTAGGAATGGGCTAAACTTATAGTCCTTTAAGCCAAAATGCTCTCATGCCCGGAGTCCTTCACAAAAAGGCAACTGCTATTGGTCTTTTCGGTCATATTGCTAATAAAATTAAAGGGCAGTGTATCTTGCATCCCGAAGATATTCAAATCGGCCGATGGCGCCTTGGTCAAAAAGTCGTTAAATTCACCAATGTAAACCTCTGTTAGGGTTTCCGGTAACCTCGCCAAACTCTTAAGTGACTCCAAGAAATTTTTGGCGTTTTCTTCTTCAGCACGATCATCCACTACCATGATTAATCGAATACGTGCCTTCCAGTTCATTTTTAATTTATAGGCTACCAAAATAGAAAGGTCCAGATTCCCTATGTCCCAACCGCCCAGTTCCCAATTGCCTTGCCGGTTGCTTACCCAAACGTTAATTGTGTTGCGTTGTCCCAACAGTGCGGTGGCATGAAGGTTAAACAATAAAATCCCAATTTCCAGTCGCATGGATTCCTTCATTACGGGCTTGATCTCATTATTATAATCGTCATGGCTTTGCAAATTCAAAAACATGATATTGGGTTTAAAGAATGCCCCTTGCAAGGCCTGACTGCCATAATTGATACCATTGGCAAATTGCTCGGTATGAATGACTGTAGATGAAGAAAACACTCCTTTTTCCCGAAAGGAGGCAGAAATACGCTCCAATTCTAGGGCTAATTTATTATGCTCGTTAAACGGTTCAATGCCCAATAATTTGATGGACCCTTTAGGTCGGGCAATATTTCGAAGAAATTCAAAGTTGCCTTTTAGACCGTTTACATCGCGTACGGGTACCATCAAATTGGCTTTCCAAGCCCGTTGTTGCAAGTGTTTCATACCCCAGGTGTGTTTTGCCGCCCATTCCGCAAAGGACACAAACAATCCAGATCGTACATCTTCAAAAGGGGTTTCAAGATTTTGGCGGGAGAGGTACCAATAGACCACGAATACTATGGCTATGGAAATTAAACTTACCGAAGGATTAATAATAAACATGGCAAAAATGGAGGAAATGAGTCCCAACCACGGCACCCATTTATGAATTTTGAATACGGGTCGGTAACTGATAAGCCCTAAACGCTGTTCAATAATCACTACAATGTTAATCATAGCATAGGTGATGAGGAAAAAGAGGGTCACCAATGGTGCCACGGCGTTGATATTGCGTAGCAACAAAGTGAGGAAAATCAATATGCCTGTAACCATCATGGCATTCCGGGGTTGCCCTGTCGCGCTCGTTCCTGACAATAGAGTAGAGTAGGGCAATACCTTGTGTTCGCCCATTGCAAATAAAATCCGTGACGAACCCACTATAGAGGCTAGGGCAGAGGAGAAGGTCGCCCCCAAAACACCAGCAATAATCAATGGCCCGAAATAGGCCTTATCCACCATCACATAGTAATTGGTGAGCAATTCTTCCTCAGAAGCACTTCGGGAAATCCAAAAGGCGAGGAGCATATAAATCACAAAACTGACTCCAATGGCCCACAGTGTTCCGGTCGGGATACTTTTCTTTGGATTTTTCAATTCCCCAGACATATTGGCCCCGGCCATAATACCAGTAGCCGCAGGAAAAAATACTGCAAATACCACCCAGAAATTACTACCGCTAAATTCATTTTCTATTGAACCTTTATATGTCCCCCAGCTTAACGAGTCACTCAATGGGAGTTCCATTGAGCCATTATAGGCGGCAATAATTATGGAAATAAAGGACAATAAAATAATCCCCATAATGATAAACTGTGTCTTGATGGCCAGATTGGCGCTGATATAGGCAATGGTGAACAATGAAGCAAAGACGATAATATCCACCAAAAAGGCATTATGCCCGGGAAAAATGGCCAACCAGCCTTCCCGAAACCCAAAGATGTACATGGTTACTGCTAATCCTTGAGAAATGTATCGAGGAATCCCCAAACTGCCCCCAACCTCCAGCCCCAATGCCTGGGAGACGATGGCATAAGCACCTCCGGCACCAATACGGATATTGGTGGTAATGGCCGACATGGATAAAGCCGTGCACAATGTAATTAAAAAGGAAATCAGAATGATAAGCCAAGCCCCTAATAATCCCGCGTTGCCAACCACCCAGCCCAGGCGTAAATACATGATTACACCTAAAATGGTAAGGAGCGTGGGTGTAAAAACACCACCAAAAGTGCCAAATTTTTTTAGCTGTTTGGGAGCGTTACCGTTCATATAAAATGCAAAAAGAATGTTGGCATCAATTTACTAATAATCTTCATACATGACGTTGAAATAGCTCTCTTTTTCTTTCAATTTATACAAGATTAATATGCCTTTGCTTACATGACCAATATCATAGAAAATTACATTATGACTTAGTAATTTTAAACCATTCTAAACTAAAGTCATCATGAAAACTTCACACCATTCATTCGTAAAAACCACCCGCTATCTTTTATTTCTTTTAGGATTTTTAGCCTTGTCATCGGGCTGTAACAATAGCGCTTCAAAAGAGAATAAGAATAATGCTGAAAAAGCCACAACAGAAACCTTTAAAGATATTTTTTGGAATGTTAAAGCCATCCGTCCAGACGGGAAAAGCATTGATATTAAAGTCTTTGATAATGCAGGAGATCCTTTCGATATAAAAGCCATTCAAGATTCTGATCAAGATAACCTAATGGATGTAAAAGCTTTTGTTGGTGACGAGATATTGCCTGTAAAAATATTAGTCAGTAGCACGCAGTTTGCCCCAGTGGTGGCCATTAGTAATGCCGGTAGCGCATATAAACTTGAGGCTGTGGACCTTGATGGAACAAGGCACGAAGTGATAGGCGTCGTTAGATTTGGAAATGTGGTCATCATGAAAGCCATTACACAAAAGGGCAAGTTCTACGGCGTAAAAGCCATTTCACCAACTGGGGAGCTTAACGATATCAAAGGCATAAAAATCAATTTTCAGGATAGGGAAATGGGGCTAAGGGGCCATGACATCTACGCTCATGTAAAAGCCATGCACCCTTCCGATAATGAGGATAACTTTAAGATGCCAAAGCAAAATAAGGTTAAAAAGGGTGTCTATCAGAATAATTTTAAAGACGTTATTTGGAATATTAAAGCAGTAACGCCTGATGGCAAAAACCTGGACGTAAAAGCGTTTGACGAACAAGGCAACGCCTTTGATGTCAAAGCTGTTCAAGACTCCAAACAACATAGCTTTATGAATGTTAGGGCATTTGTTGGGGATGTAGATATCCCGGTCAAAATCATGGATAGTGAAGACGAATATGCACCCATCAAAGCCATTGGCGGGGATGGCACGATTTACGACCTAAAAGCCATTACAGCCGACAACGTCAAACTAGATGTAAGAGGTACAAGCCGTTCAGGGAATATTGTAAACGTCAAGGCCATCAATGAAAATGGCGATTTATACGCTGTGAAAGCCTTTGCTCCCGACGGAAAACTGAATGCCGTAAAAGGCATCAAGATTTTTGATAGAAAGGTAGAAATGCGGGTTCAGGGCAATCCTGTGTATGCACATTTAAAGGCGATTAGTCAATAGACCTTAAAGTTTTAAGTGATTCCGGAAGTATATCGGGAATAACATTAAGAATTTGGGCGTTGCCCCGCCACTGGCGGGGCGGGGCTATCCGTTATATCTTTTGCTTTCTGTAACTCCTGCGAAGGCAGGAATCCAATTCAGACAATGGCATTCCTTTCAAAATTTCTACCAAACCCAATCAAAGCAAAAGGATGCCACTTCTATCCCTAACGCGGGTTTAGGAATGACATAATGTTTACGAAATATAATTCCAAATATTCTTATACTTACTCAATTGCCTATAGGTGTTGAGAATGGATGAATTTTCTGGATGCGACAGTGAAGGATCCTTCAGCAAAATGGATTTAGCATGGTGTCGTGCTTGTTGTAAAACAGCCTTGTCTTTAACAATATCCGCAATCCTTAAATTTAAAATGCCACTTTGTTGAGTGCCCATAATATCCCCGGGGCCACGGAGTTTTAAATCTACCTCGGCTATTTCAAAACCATCATTGGTGCTCACCATGGTTTCTAGCCGGGTTTTGCTGTCGTTGCTCAATTTATGGCTGGTCATCAAAATGCAATAGCTCTGCTCTGCACCACGTCCTACGCGACCGCGCAACTGGTGTAACTGGGATAAACCAAAACGCTCTGCGCTTTCAATAATAATTACGGAGGCATTCGGAACGTTTACGCCCACTTCAATCACCGTAGTAGCTACCATAATTTGTGTTTCACCTTTGATAAAGCGTTGCATTTCAAAATCCTTGTCAGCGGGCTTCATCTTACCGTGGACTATGGAAATTTGATAATCCGGTTTTGGAAAATCACGTTCAATACTGGCGTAACCGTCCATTAAATCCTTATAGTCCAATGCCTCACTTTCCTGAATTAGCGGATAAACGATATAGACCTGCCGTCCTTTTTTGATTTCATCTTTAATAAATCGAAAGACTTTTAAGCGATTTGAATCATAACGATGCACCGTTTTAATGGATTTTCGCCCAGGTGGTAATTCATCAATTACAGAAATATCTAAATCGCCGTAAACGGACATGGCCAAGGTTCGAGGAATTGGGGTTGCTGTCATAACTAGTATATTCGGAGGCAAAGTATTTTTTTTCCATAATTTGCTTCGCTGTTTGACTCCAAAACGATGTTGTTCGTCAATTATGGCAAGTCCCAAATTTTTAAATTTCACCTTGTCTTCGATGAGGGCATGGGTGCCAACCAAGATGTTTAATTGCCCATTTTCAAGTGACTCATGAATTTGGTTTCTTTCTGAAGTTTTAGTTGAACCAGTTAATATTGAGATGCTGATTTTCATTTTATTACACCATTCATATAATCCATTATAGTGTTGAACTGACAAAATTTCAGTCGGCACCATTAAACAAGCCTGAAAACCATTGTCAAGTGCCATGAGCATTGACATGAAGGCCACAATGGTCTTTCCGGATCCCACATCGCCCTGCAATAAACGGTTCATTTGGGCATTGCTCCCCAAATCGGCACGGATTTCTTTTAAAACCCGTTTTTGAGCATTGGTCAAATCGAAGGGTAAATGGTCGTTAAAAAAGGTGTTGAAATATTCCCCGACGGTTTCAAATTGAAACCCTTTTATCTTTGATTTATGGATTAGGTTTTTGAGGATCAATTGCAATTGGATATAGAAAAGCTCCTCAAATTTTAATCGAAATTGGGCCTTGGCCAACAATTCCAGGCTTTTTGGAAAATGAATATTGAGCAGTGCTTCACTTTTAGAAATCAATTTCAATTCTGAAAGTAAAGGATCGGATAGGGTTTCAACAAACTTGCCTTTGGTTTCTAAAAACAATTGCTGGACAATTTTACTAACGACGCGATTGCTAATCCCTTTGTTGCTTAATTTTTCTGTAGAAGGGTAGAGGGGTTGTATCCCTGAACTGAGCCCTTTTTTATGTTCATCTACCGTTTCTATATCAGGATGGGGCATGCTAAATTTACCTCCAAATAGCTGAGTCTTTCCGAAAACCACATAAGGCGTGTTCAATTTTAAGCGCTCCCGAATCCATTTCTGGCCCCTGAACCAAACCAATTCCATAGTCCCTGTTTCATCTTGAAAAGTAGCCACAAGGCGTTTCCCCCGCTTTTGCGCCACTTCCTTAAAACCCGTAATTTTTCCAATGATTTGTACCTCGGCGGTATTTTGTTGGAGCTGATTGATTTTGTAAAACCGAGTTCTGTCAATATATCGATTAGGAAATAAATTTAGAACATCCTGATAAGTATAGATATTGAGCTCCTTCCGCAACAAATCCGCCCGGTTGGGACCGACACCTTTTAAATAATCAATTGGGGTTTGGAGGTTGATGCTCATAAAGGCGAATTTAGGGTATTTCAATTAAGATTAAAAGTGCTATTTTGGTCTGATAGTTGTGTTGATTTGGTTATGAAAACATTTGTATCGCTGTTTCTCTTTTTTATTGCTTTTTCGGGTATATCCCAACAAACTGAAACGGTTGATTTTAAAACAGCCAAGGCAAAAATTAACATCAACCCCAATGAAAAAGGTGTTGGTGGTCATATCAGCTACACTTTTGAGATTTTAAAAAATACTGACTCGATCTATTTGGATGTACAAAACTTCAGTCATATTGAAGCCTTATTGGGCGACAAAATAATTCACGATTATGATGGGAAGCATCTAATCATTCGCTATCCATTCAAAAAAGGCGAGATACATCAACTGGATATTGGTTTTGTGACGCAACCCAAAAAAGCCCTCTACTTCATAGATTGGGATTATGAAAATGGCAATCAACAAGTCTGGACCCAAGGCCAAGGGAAATACACCAGCAATTGGTTGCCATCGATAGACGATATGAATGAAAAAATCGAGTTCGATTTGTCCATTACTTTTGACAAGAATTACGAGGTAGTTTCTAATGGTAACCTAACAAATAAACAAATCAACGATTCCACCATCACTTGGCATTACGATATGAAACAGCCCATGCCCAGTTATTTGGTGGCGCTAGCTATTGGGAAATACAAAAAGAAGGTTGAATATTCCAAAAGTGGTATTCCTTTGGAAATGTATTATTATCCACAAGATTCATCAAAGTTTGAACCTACTTATCGCTATACCAAGCAGATGTTTGATTTTCTGGAAGAAGAAATCGGGGTGCCTTATCCATGGCAAAATTATAAGATGGTGCCGGTGAAAGACTTTTTATATGCTGGCATGGAAAACACTACATTAAACATCTATTCCGATAGTTTTGTGGTGGATTCCATTGGATTTGAGGATCGCAATTTTGTCAATATCAATGCCCATGAATTGGCGCATCAGTGGTTTGGGAATTTGGTAACGGCTACTTCTGGAACCCATCATTGGCTTCAGGAAGGATTTGCGACTTACTATGCTCTTTTAGCTGAAAAAGACATTTTTGGCGAGGATTATTACTATTGGCGTCTTTACGAATATGCACAAGAATTATTGGCGCAGGACAAGGCTGGCCAAAGCACTTCTTTACTCAACCCAAAATCCAGCAGCACTACGTTTTATAAAAAAGGCTGTTGGGTATTGCATATGCTTCGCAAAAAAGTGGGCGATGAGGCTTTTAAAACTGGGGTTAAAAACTATCTTTTAAAGCATCAGTTTAAAAATGTGGATACGGACGATTTTATAGGGGAGGTTGAAAAAGCTAGTGGTAAGGATTTGAGTGAATTTTTTAAAGCATGGTTCGATATTTCACATTTTCCGAAGGATGCAATTGTCGAAGGCATTAATAATGATTATACTTCAACAACCATAATGATTGACAGCCATTTAATAGAAACTGCTCCAGAAACATTCTCAGTCATAGATAACGGTGATTTAATTGGCTATTATAACTATAAGGTTATTTCTCTGTTGCAAGAAGTGGATTCTTCATCTTTAAGTACTTATAAAAAAGCACTTAATTCAACATTGAAAACGCGTCAGGCTGTAGCTAAAAATTTGACAGATATCCCACAAGAATTAAAAAAAGACTACGAATCCCTCCTAAACGACAAATCCTATATCACCGTCGAAACCACATTGTTCAATCTATGGAAAAACTTTCCCGAGGATAGAATTAAATATTTAAACCAAACCAAAGACATCATAGGTTTTAATGATAAAAATGTTAGGTTACTGTGGTTGACTTTAGCTTTAATTACTGAAGATTACGAACCTGAAAACAAAGCAAAGTACTTTCAAGAATTGACGGGTTATACCAGTCCGAAGTATGGTTTTGAGGTTCGCCAAAATGCATTTCAATATTTGTATCAAATTAAGGCTTGCAATGAGGCATGCAAAAACAATTTAAAGCAGGCTACAGCCCATCATAATTGGCGGTTTAAGAAGTTTGCTAGGTCCCTTTTGGAGGCAGACTAGTATTTTACCCCTCCGCCTTCGGCACCTCCCCTAAAAGAGGGGAGGAATCTCATATCCTAAGTGATTTGTGCTAATTCGTGAAATTTGCGTCTATTTACGTCGCTCATTATTCGTAGGGCTTCGGCATATCAAACAATCCGCCAAATAGGTGATGGACAGTTCATAAACCCCATCCGTTCGCCCAATGTTTGAAGTATTAAAATCATAGGAAAACCCAAAGCGAAGCCGTTCAAATTCCAAACCAACTAATGCATTTACAGATGTTAGCAAATGGCTGTTGCCACTGTTTTTTGCAGGATTGGTAACGGCCATAGCTCCCAAAAACAACTTGTGAAGCTTTATAGTAGCAGCCAAATCCAAACGGTTGAATTGCCCTTGTTGCATATAGTTTAGGGACAATATCATATCGTTATGGTCGTAATATTCAAATCTATAATTACCATGCACAGTATAAAGAATGTCAAGCGGTACGTTGGCATTGTCTATAAATGAAATATTCGGCTGATTTAAATGCTTCACCGCTGCACCCAACCATAAATCTGTGTTGTTTCTCCTATTTTGCTTATCGAAAACAATTCCGGCCGTAAAATCGAAAAACCCGATTCTGGAATTGGCATTGTTGGCAAAAGGATCGACAGAAGTGGCACTTATGGTACCGGCATTGATATTAATTTGATCCGACAGCAACAGATTTCTAAAGTTAAAGGATTTCATGCCATAACCCACTTCAATGGCTGGCCGGAAGTACCAATCGTTGGCTAGGGAAACGATATAGGCAAAGTTTCCGTTAAACTGAAAATGGTTGTAATTGGTACTGGTTTCATGCTGATTTAAAATACTAAAACCAATGCCCATGCCGTCTCTGGACGATTCTAACCATGTGTTTAAAAAGGCGTATTGGGTATCCACCTGCAAATCCAAATGTGGCCATTGGGTACGGTGCATCACTCCAAAGTAGGTAGCTTGCTCAAACCCGGAAAATCCAGGATTCAAAGTTTCTGGCACCATAAAATATTGGGTGAAAATTGGGTCTTGCGCTTTTGCTTTGAAACAAAAGCAAATCATGAGTGTGATGAGATATAATCTTGCTTTCATTTCAATTATTTAATAAGTGTAACGACACCTTTGCTGGTAATGGTCCTGCCATAAAACGTCTCGCCCGAGAAGGTGTAATAATAATTGCCGTTTTCGGCCTCCGAGTCTTTAATCTTGCCGTCCCAACCTCTTAAACTATTGCCTTCCTCTGAATAAATCATACTGCCCCAAGTATCATAAATTTCAAATCTCATATTGGAAAGGGCTATTTGGGCGGGTGCGAATCGTTCGTTTAAGCTGTCGCTATTGGGTGTAAAGGCATTTGGAACAACCAGGTTGTAGCCTTTTTGTACCACCAGCGTTATGGTTTTGGTATATACGCAATCAAAAGGATAAACTACAGTTTGTGTAACGTTATATGTTCCCTCAGTTTGATAGGTATGCGTTGGGTTTTCATCATTTGCAATACTGCCATCCCCAAAATCCCAAGATACCCCAACAAAGTCCCCATTGCTTGTATTCGTGAATTGAATCGGGTCCTCAATAGAATAAAATCCAAAATTGGTAAATGCAAACGAACTAACTATAAAATCAGGATCGCCCAGCTCTGGAATATCGACATTGTAAGACAATGAAGTAGTGCAACCTAAACTATCCGTAACATCTATGATGACCAGACCGTTAACATCCGTCTGCATATTTTCGTTATTGGGGCCACTCACATTGCCACTGGACCAATTGATTTGATACGGGGGTACGCCACCACTGGGATTGGCCACAAAGGATTGGTCAACCGTTTTGGCGGCACAGTCCACATCGGTAATAATATCGATTTCAATTTCCAGAGGTTCAAACCTATTGATGGTAAAGTTTTTTGAAATAGTACAGTTATTGGCGTCAGTAACATTGAGCGTATAATCCCCGGGAGGAATGTTGCTCAAATCTTCTGTTGTCGCCCCGTTGGTCCATTGATAGGTTAGGGGCAAAGTGCCTCCAGTGACTATAGCATTAATACTACCGGTATTGGCATCATCACAATCTAAAGCATCAGTTTTTGTCCCCGAAATATCCAAAGGCGCGGGTTCCGTTATGACAAATGTTTCGGTTATTGTACAGGGCTTTCCGTCAATAATAGTAACCGTGTAAGTTCCCGGGCCAATGTTGTTGCGCTCTACCCCAGCTGTTGGGTCGTCATCCCAATTTAAATCCACAGGATCGATGCCACCTTCTAAATTCAAGATGATTCGACCGTCATTTGCACCAAAACAGGATATATTTTCAACCTGTGGTGTTATTCTGAAAATTGGAGGCTCAGCAATTATCACGGTGGCTTCTTTTACGCAGTTGGTGGCATCAGTTACGGTAATAACATATGTTCCGGGTGACAAATTGGTCTGAGATAACCCCGAGCCCAAATTGCTCCAAGCCACATCGTATGGGGCATTTCCGCCTGTAATTGAGTTAATTGTAATTGAGGCGTCGTTATCCCCATAGCATTCAATTTCCGTAGCTGAAGTATCAATAATAATTTCATCGGTCTGATCAATGACAACATCAAAAGTTGTCATACAGTTTGATCTATCGGTGACGGTAACATTATATGTACCTGCAATCAGTCCTGTTAAGTTTTGAGTTGAACTCGTAAAACTATTTGGTCCCGTCCAATTATAGGTATATTCAAAAATGCCAGAGGAAATTTCAAAAGGTCTTCCTCCTGTGACATTAATATTTATTTCGCCGGTGGCTTCCCCAAAACAAATCACATCAACCTTGCTGTCAAGGCTAACTTGTAATTCGGGAGGTTCAACTACATCAAAACTTTGCGTAATTGGAGTACAATTATTAGCATCTACCACTGTGATTTCATATAAACCGGGCCCTAGATTGGTCAGGTCTTCATCACTACTGTAGGCCGTTCCGTTTCTTGTCCAATTATAGGTGTAGGGTGTCGTGCCTCCCGAAACTTCAATACTAATTGCGCCATCATTCTCACCAAAACAGGAAATGGTTTCGGTATCAAAATCGATTGAACTAAAAATAAGCTCGTCCGGTTCCGTGATTGTAAACGTTTCTGAAAATGGACAGCCACCATCATCCAAAATCGAGACGGTATAATCACCGGGTGCCAAATTGAAAATATCCTCGTTAGTACTGGTATAGCCCGCAGGACCAGTCCAATTGATTTGATAAGGGTTTCCGGTTGAAAACGGAACACCTCCCGATATGGTGATTTCTAATGAACCTCCATTATCTGAATAACACAAACTATTGTTTTGGATTGAAGTAATGCTGATTGATGGGTTTACCGTGATTTCGACTTCAAAAGTAGCTCCTACACAGGTCCCTAAAGTAGGTGTAACCGTATAAGATACAGTTGCTGGATTAGTGGTATTGTTTACCAATGTTTGGGATATTGAAGTTTGAGGTGTGTTTTCTTGTGATGCGCCGGTAACGGCTCCTGCAGGATTTATATTGGGAGCTGTCCAAGTGTAGGTTGTACCTGCCGGAGCAATGTCCCCACCTGAACTGTTTGGGCTAATATCAAAAGAAGTGCCACTACAAATTACATCTGTTTTATTGCTGATATTTGGCGTTTCATTTACAGTGTTTTCAGCTACTTCTGAAATAATTTGGGTACATCCTCCAGAGGAATAAGTGATAATTACATAGTAATAAACCGTTCCTATAGTACCAGAAGGCGGGGTGTAACTCGTTCCCGTTTCACCACTAATTATTGTGCCAGAAGAGGTGTTATTCACAGTGTTGCTATACCACTGATATGATGGGGTACCTACGCCATTAGCTGTTGAAATAGACAGTGTATTGAAGCTTTCACCAAAACAAATTGTTTCTGAAATAGGTTGATTGGTAATCGTAGGAGCGGGGTTGACAATTACTTCCGAAACAGCACTAGTGACACCACAACCTGGATCCGCTTGCGAGATGACAACATAATAGTACTGAGTGCCAACGGTTCCCGTTGAAGGTGTATAAATTGCATTTGTGGCACCTGAAATCGCAGTGCCCCCGGTATTGTTATTGGTTGTATTGCTGTACCATTGATAGTCATAGGTGCTCCCAATACCTCCAGAAACCGTTACTTCCAAATCCTGAGGCGTTGTACCTTGGCAGATGGTTTGGGTAGTCAAAGGTTGTGCTATAATAATTGGATCATCCACAACAATAACTTCAGCAACTTCACTGGTAACAGGATTACAACCGCTTCCACTGATTGAAACTTCAACATAGTAGTAATAGCTTCCAGCAACTGTAAAGGTTGGAGGCATATAGTTGATATTAGTGGCTCCAGGAATTGAAGTACCTCCCGTGTTCGTATTGGTAGTATTCGAATACCATTGATAGGACACTGTCCCCGTTCCTCCAGAATGTGTCACGGTTAAATCATTATTGATATCTCCACCAACGCAAATACTTTGAGTAGGAAGAGGTTGGCTATCGATTTGAATACCGTCCACTATTTCAATACGGGCAACATTCGAAATAATTTCATCACAGCCCGCTCCGGAGGTAAACCTCGCAATCACATAATAATAAGTCACTCCAACGGGAGTATTTGGAGGAGAATACGTTGCATTTGTTTCACCACCAATAGCGGTTCCTGATGTTGTATTATTCACCGTATTACTATACCATTGATAGGTCGGTGCCCCCGGTCCGTTTACGGTGACCGATAAATCATTGATCGGGCCATTTTCACAAATGATCTCGGATTGAGGCTGACTTGTAAATTCTGGTGCAGGATCAACAGTAATTACTAAATTAACAGGTGCGCCAGCACAAGTGCCGTTAAATGGTGTGATGGTATAGGTAACATCCTCGGAAGTTGTATTTGAATTAAATATGGTTTGTGCCGGAATCGAGCTTGTCGTTCCGTTTGCAATATAACCCGAAACTCCCGCTGGTGCAGTTGCTGTCCAAACATAGGTTGTGCCACTTATGGTTGAATTTAGGGCCGTTTCAACAGTAGACGTCCCAGAGCAAATGGTTTGGGTCAAGTCCGTATTGGTGATTGATGGAATTTCGTTTATTGTAAAATCCTCCGTATCTGTCGTTGTTCCACAACTCGTCATGACGTTTAGGGTCACCGTGTAATTTCCCGGAGTACTGTAGGTAATTGTTCCAGGGTTTAAGGTGTTTGCTGATGAAGGCGTGCCTCCGGGGAAAAGCCATTCATATGTAACGGTTTCAGATGCAGGTGCACAAGTATCAACATTGGCAACTGGATCAATTGAAGCTGAGCCACAAAAATCTGCAATTGGATTTATCGCAACTGTGGGAGGGCGTTTTACTTCTACCGTTTCTGACTTGGAATCAGTCCCACAAGTATTAGTCGTGGTAAGAGTAACAGTAAATGTTCCTGCGCTTATAAATTCAAAAGAAGGCGAAGCTGAGTTTTCATCCGTACCGTTGGTAAAGTTCCATTGCCCAAAAGTTGTCCCGCAAAAGCCCGAAGTATAAGCTACCTCCCATAGATAGGTTACGTCACCACAGCTATCCGTTAAATCGGTGGCATTTGTTGCATCAATACCTAGTGGAGTACAGCCGTTATCAGAACTTAAAGTGAAATCGGCCACCAATTCCGGTTCTATACAGATGGTTTTAATAATTCGCTCTGTTTCACCACAAGAATTTGCAGCATATAATTCTACATCAAAATTCCCTGTAGAAGCGTAAGTATGTATTGGGTTTCTTTGGGTGGAGGTATTGCCATCCCCAAAATCCCAAAAATAGCCATCATTCACGGAGCAATTGTTAGAATATCCATCAAGCGATGTATTATTAAATTGAACTGGCGCATTGACACAGCTATTAGGTGGGTCTTCAAAAGCTACTTGCGGTTTTCTCAGAATAATGATAGGGCCTGCCGTTAAATTCGTTTGCCCACAGGAGGTGAGTATGTTCAAAAAAACAGTATAACTATTGGGGCAACTCGTTTCTGTATAGGTATGAGGTATTGGGAAATCTTCGGAATTCATAGGGTCAGCAGGGTCAAAATATGTTGAGGATTCCAATTCTCCCTGAGTATAAGTTTCTGTCGTGCCATCACCATAATCTATAAAGTAGACGGTGTCTGGAGGATTGGTAGCCCAAGACCCTATGGCAAATTCAATAGCATTAACCGGAAGACATAGATTAACGGTATTTCCAGGGTTTACTATGGCCCCCGTTGGGTTACTTGAGTTTTTGATGAGATATCGCATGGTGTTGTCGCAATTGGTTCCCCTTCCGGTTATATCCATATTGAAAGAACCAAGTTGCGTATAAGTGTGCGATGCAGGGAAAGTGACTCCCGTTTCAATCGGGCTACCATCACCCCAGTCGATATCATAGGAGTTGATACATGAAGATGTATTACTTCCCATACGAACATTAATGGTATAAGATGGATCCAGAGTGTTGTTACCACAATTATTAAATGGATCAAACTGGTTATCAGCATCAAAAAACTCCAGCCTTGGTTTTTGCCTTACATCAATCGTTTTGGTAATCGCCGATACACATCCGTTAGTATCAGTAACCGTAAGTGTTACGTTAAAGGTTTGAGAGGCACAGCCTAATGCGTCAAAAACATGAGTAGGGTTATTATTGTTTGATGAATTGCCGTCACCGAAATTCCAACTATAAGTAAAAGGACTGGCTCCTGTAACATTAGTTGTAAAGTTTACAGGTGTTCCGGAACAGGCATTGTCATTATTAAAAGTAAAATCTACAGTTGGCAAATCGTGAACGGTTACGGTTGCTGTTCCAGATACGTTCGCGGTTTCTGATGTACTATCCTCTACAGAAACCAATTCATGGGTGAAAGTTCCAGCAGTAGCCGAACTAACGGACAAATTTACAGCATTATTATTACCCGTTGTTGAAATGGTTTGTGGCGCACCACCATTTACCGTGTATGTAAATGTGTAAGGAGCCGTTCCGCCACTTCCTGTAAAAGTAATTTCGGGGTCGGGTGTGCTATTGATGCAAACTCCTGTGGTACCCGAAATGGATGCTGTTGGTGGCAATAATAACTTTATATTACTCTTGTAGCTTGAGCTAATTTGATTTCCAAAAGTATTGACAAAATTGTGCTCAATAAGATTTACGGCAAAAAACGATGCAATTATAACTGAGGAAAATAATGCAGTCAGAAATGTTTTTTTTGACATAGTGAGGGTTAGGTTAATAGCTGCAACTAAAATATGTATTCTTTATAAGCTATTGAACTAAATTTCGTGGTAATGTGTATTTTTTCTGTAAAATACCTAGTATTGGGTATAGATTTCAAAATGATGTTTATCATTCATAGGTAAACCCATAATTGTTATATTTATGAACTAAATAGAATTATGAAAGCCCTAGTCATATCAGGAGGAGGAAGTAAAGGTGCCTACGCAGGAGGGGTTGCCCAATACTTGATGGAAGTTGAGGGGCGTGATTACGACATTTTTTTGGGTACTTCCACCGGAAGTTTGTTGGTGCCACATCTTGCTGCAGGCGAAATTGATAAGATTTACCACGCCTATACTAATGTGCAACAGCACGATATTTTTAGTGTTAACCCTTTCGTTTTACGGAAAAAAGGAAAGCGGGAGTTTGTTTCCATCGATTTCTTGAATGTACTTTGGCAGTTTATTAAGTTTAAAAGGACTTTTGGTGAAAGTAAAGCGCTGAAAAAGCATATTAAAAAATATTTTACCCACAAGGAATACGATTTTATAAGAACGACCAAAGACGATGTTGTGGTTACGGTATCCAACCTTTCGAAAAATAGGGTAGAGTATAAGTCTATCAAAGATTACACTTACGAGGAATTCTGCGATTGGATTTGGATTTCGTGCAATTATATTCCCTTTATGTCCTTGGCGAAACGAGATGGTTTTGAATATGCCGATGGTGGTTTAGGTTGCGTAGTTCCTATTCGGGAGGCGATTTTAAGAGGCGCAACGGAAGTAGACGCCATTGTTTTAGAGGCTGAAACCATGGAATACAATAAGGTCTTGGGGAAAAATCCGTTTTCGCTGATGATTAACCTTTTCGGACATCTATCGGACCAGCTAGAACGTAACGATGTCACTATTGGAAAACTTGCCGCTAAAAACAGAAATGTCCAATTAAACCTATATTACACCCCATCCAAACTTACAGAAAACTCATTGATTTTCAATAAAAAACTCATGAGGTCTTGGTGGCAACAAGGCTGGGATTATGCCAAGAATAAGTGCGAACAAGCCGATTCCAATGAGTTGAGATTGGATAAATAGCTTCAGGTTTAGGGTTTATAGTTTGTCGTTGTAAGGCTAACTTGAAACCACAAACCTTGAACCTATCAACTTCCTATCCCCACAATTCCCGAACCTCTTCCTTTAAAATAGAAAGTGCGGCATCGCTAGGCGAAGGGCGTTCCATCATTTCGGTTAAAAGTACTTCACGAAGTTTGTCTGCCGAATCTGTTTTTTCCGAAAGATTGGCCTTTCTAATCAGCTGTACTGTGGCACTTTTAGCCGTGCTAATTACGCTCCAACATTTTTCTGAAACATAAATTTGTTGGGTTAAATTATGTTCCATTTCCTGCTGAATGCTTTGTATCAATAAAGCCTCATAACTATCTTTATCCGAAGATGTTGGAGTAACACGAATCAATAGTTTGTTTGGTGAAATACGCTCTAAAAAGAGTGTCAGCCGTTCGTATGCCTGAAGTCGAAGCGGGAGTGACGTAGCCTGCATATCCTTTTGCAATAAAAATCGTCGGCGACCATCTTCGTTTTGGGTATGTATTCTAAAAAAATGGTAGGCCACCACACCTGTAATTAAAGCAGGAAGGGTGTATAAAAATATTTCGATGATTCTGCTTGGCTCCATAGGTCTATTTTTTTTGAGTGTTACGCATCCCTCCCAAATATACACAATCTTTCAGGTTTTGCATTCCGTGAAATGGCACTTCAACTTTATTATACAAATAGGTTTTGTCCAATTGCTCGGAAAGGTTGTGGTCGTCCAAATTAATTTCTATGTCACTCATTTTAAATTGACAGGGGTGTTCGTAGCCGGCCGCATGGGTAATTTCAATTAATTCTTTTCTAAAAGTTTTAAAATATTGGGCCAAACGAGCAGATTTTAGGGGCACATTGATGCCATTTTGAAGCCATTTATTTTGAGTAGCAACACCGCTGGGGCAAGTGTTGTTATGACAGACCTGCGCCTGAATGCACCCAATACTCATCATAGCCTCGCGAGCCACATTAATACAATCCGCACCCATTGCAAAAGCCATGGCTGCTTTGGCAGGAAAGCCCAATTTGCCGCTACCAATAAAAACAATCCCTTCAGTTAATCCTTTTGCCTTGAATAATTTATAAACATCACTAAACCCGTAAACCCAGGGCAAGGATACATGGTCAGCAAAACTAGGGGGAGCCGCACCCGTGCCGCCTTCGCCACCATCAACCGCAATAAAATCGGGGCCTTTACCCGTTTTTCGCATGATGTCTGCCAATTCCTCCCATTGGTCCAATTTGCCTATGGCGGCTTTAATGCCCACGGGCAACCCGGTATTTTCAGCAATCGACTCAATAAAATCCACCATCTCAGGAACATTCGAAAATGCCTTGTGGTTTGGTGGTGACAGCACATCTTTTCCAATTTCAACACCCCTTATTTTTGCAATTTCCTTGGTGATTTTCTTCCCAGGTAATACGCCACCTTTTCCAGGTTTTGCCCCTTGGGACAATTTTATTTCAATGGCTCGGATAAAGGGATTGTCGTTGACCAACTTTACCATTTTTTCCATTGAAAACCCACCATCCTCACTGCGAACACCAAAATACCCCGTGCCAAAATGAAACACCACATCGCCACCATTACTATGATATGGGGATAAACCACCTTCACCTGTATTGTGATAGGCATCTGCCATGGCCACACCTTTATTCAAGGATTCTATGGCCTTTGCCGATAGCGACCCAAAGCTCATGGCCGAAACATTAATAACAGATGCTGGGCGATAGGGCTTTTTCCGTTTATGGAATTCGCCCATCACTTTCGCACAGGGCAAAAAGGTTTTGTCTGCTTTATTAGGATGGTTTTCAGGCAATTTAAAAGGCATCATGGCATTGTTCACAAAAATGTGATGGTGGGCATAAATATCCCTATCGGTACCAAAGCCTTCGTAATTGTTTTCATTTTTTGAAGAAGCATACACCCAACCGCGTTCGATGCGATTAAAGGGTAATTCCTCTCTATTGTTGGCCACCAAATACTGTCGTAACTCTGGACCAATCCCTTCCAGCCAATACCTTAAGTGGCCCACAATGGGGAAATTATGGCTAATGGTATGCGCTTTTTGGAAAAAAATATCACGAATGGCAACCAAAGCTAAAACGACTAAAACCCATCCCCACCAAGGGATACTCGAAAGGAAATCCAAAATAATATCCATGCTATCCATTTAATTTATGCATAAATATATTTAAAAAAATATAATGCCAATTGTTTATAATTATTGATAATTCAAGCCTAATAAACCGCCAACATTGGTTATTTTCACCTATGGAAAAAGATTGTAGTTTGGAAGCATATTTAGACCAATTAAACAGCGCGCAATTAGAACCCACCATTCAGATTGATGGCCCCATGATAGTTATAGCAGGGGCGGGTTCGGGTAAAACACGCGTGTTGACTTATCGCATAGCCTATATGATGAGCAAGGGGATTGACCCGTTCAACATTTTGGCACTCACATTTACGAATAAGGCGGCCCGTGAAATGAAATCGCGTATTGCTGCCATAGTGGGCGATAGTGAGGCCAAAAACCTTTGGATGGGAACGTTTCACTCTGTTTTTGCTAAAATTCTTCGGATTGAAGCGGATAGATTGGGCTACCCGAGTAATTTCACCATTTATGACACCCAGGATTCCGATAGGTTGATTGCATCCATCATCAAGGAAATGAATCTGGATAAGGATGTTTATAAATACAAACAGATCCGTTCCCGGATTTCATCCTATAAAAACAGTTTGATTACCGTGCGTGCCTATTTTCAAAACCCAGAATTGATTGAAGCAGATACTATGGCGAGAAGACCACGGATGGGAGATATTTACAAGGCTTACGTGGACCGTTGTTTTAAGGCCGGCGCAATGGACTTTGATGATTTGTTGCTAAAAACAAATGAATTGCTGACCCGTTTTCCGGATGCCTTGGCAAAATATCAAAACCGGTTTAAGTATATTTTGGTGGATGAGTATCAAGATACCAACCATTCACAATATTTGATTGTACGGGCGCTGTCCGATAAGTTTCAGAATATCTGCGTAGTAGGTGATGATGCCCAGAGTATCTATGCGTTTCGTGGAGCTAACATCAATAATATTTTGAATTTTCAAAAGGATTATGACGATGTAAAAGTATTCCGTTTGGAACAGAATTACCGTTCCACCAAAAATATCGTGAATGCGGCCAATTCCATTATTGATAAGAATCAGACCAAACTAGATAAAATTGTTTGGACAGCCAATGACGAGGGCGCAAAAATCAAAGTAAACCGTTCTTTAACTGATGGGGATGAAGGGCGTTATGTGGCTAGTACCATTTTTGAAACTAAAATGCAGGAGCATGTACCCAATAGCGATTTTGCCGTATTGTACCGCACCAATGCACAATCCCGTGCCATCGAGGACGCCTTAAGAAAGCGTGACATCAAATACCGTATTTATGGAGGCCTGTCCTTTTATCAACGAAAGGAAATCAAGGATGTGTTATCCTATTTGCGTTTGGTTATCAATCCTGCTGATGAAGAAGCTTTAAAACGAGTCATTAACTTTCCGCCACGTGGCATTGGGCAAACTACAGTTGACAAATTGGTTGTGGCGGCCAACGGATATGATAAAAGTATATTTGATGTGATAAAACACATCGATAAGGTGGATATTAAAATCAATTCCGGCACCAAAGCCAAGCTCGAAAACTTCGCCACATTGATTGAAAGCTATCAGGTGATGAACCAAAATACGGATGTGTTTGAATTGGCTGAGCATGTGACCAAAAGCAGTGGTTTAATTCGGGAATTCAATAAAGATGGTACTCCAGAAGGTGTGGCCCGGATGGAAAATATCGAAGAACTGCTCAATGGAATGAAGGATTTTGTGGAAGGGCAAAAGGAGATTGCAGATGCTACAGGTTCTTTAGCAGAATTCCTTGAAGATGTCGCATTGGCTACGGATTTGGACAATGAAAAGGGGGATAGCGACCATGTTGCGTTGATGACTATCCATTTGGCCAAAGGTTTGGAATTTCCATATGTGTTTATCGTTGGATTGGAGGAAGATTTGTTCCCAAGTGCGATGAGCATGAATACGCGAAGCGAATTGGAGGAGGAACGTCGTTTATTTTATGTAGCCTTGACCCGAGCCGAGAAACAGGCTTATTTAACTTATGCTTTGTCACGCTACCGTTGGGGGAAATTAATTGATGCCGAGCCGAGCCGTTTTATTGAGGAAATTGATGAGCAATATTTGGATATCGTCACTCCGATTGAAGAACGCCGCTACAATCCCATGCTGGATGCCAGCATTTTTGGTGATATTGAACCAAACAAAACTGTATCACTGAATAAAATTCGCTATAAACCTGCTAAACAATTTCAGCCTAAAAAAGGAGCTCCCAAAAAAACACCGGAAAAATTTCAAGCCACCACGCCCAAAAATTTAAAGCCCGTTTCAAAGAGCAGTAATGGGACGGCCAATCTTTTTGATAGCAAATTGGCCGTGGGTAACATTGTGAAACATATACGATTTGGGAAAGGCGAAGTCCTCAAAATAGAAGGAGCCGGAGCTGATACCAAAGCCGAAATAGAGTTTGAAACAGGAGGGAATAAAAAATTACTGTTGCGGTTTGCTAAATTGGAGGTGATTGGATAAATCCGTTTTCGGACAAACGATTGCTTTTTCTGCTCATAACCGCCAGTTTTTTATAAAATAAGCATCAAATACATTAAACCTTTAATTTCAATAACGGCCAAAACCTTTTCATCATATCATTTTTAAGGAATAGCTTATGAAATCTTTTACGCTACTCATCTTTGTGTTTTTGTCAACGGTTTTGTACGCCCAACCTCCAAGTAACGGGATGCAGGGAAGTCGAGGCCAAGGTGGTGGACAAAGAGGAGGCCAGGGTTTTCAGGAGCGTCAAACCCCTGATTTTGATGCTTATAAACAGGCTGGGATTTTTTATTATGATGAAGCCGAGGTTGTGAAGAAGATTAAAATTAAAAAGGATAAAAACTTAGAAATCAAGGTAAAAAAGGCGATCATTAATTATAATTCCAAAATAGAGGAAATCAGATTTGCCAACACCTACAACTTCGATACTTTGAATATTTATATGAATACTGCAAAGAACATAGCCATGGCCCTGCGCATTCAAAATATGATGGATGGTGGTCAAGGTGGAATGTCTCAGCGTAATGAAGACAATCCTATGCGAACTGCCATGTTAGAAAGCCGTAAAAAAATCAGGCCAGTCCGAAAGCAGGTAATACGCGAAGAGGAAGCATTAAATGATCAATTGTCTGGAATACTCAGTGAAAAACAATATGCCAGATGGCTAAAATATCAAAAGCATATTAAGGAAGCTTTGAACCCAAGAATACCCTCGAATAATTTGTCTCAAGGAGGGCCAAACAGAGGCGGAGGTGGTCAATTTGGTAATCGACAGGGAAACAGAATGCGATAAGAAAAGGAAATCATTTTACCATCCTAACTGAATTAACATGCCCATTACCATCATATTCCTTTACGGGATTGTCGGGGTCAACAATCCAATTGCCATCAACAATAAACTTATAGTGGTGTTTGCCTCCTGAAAGGGGAAGCGTGTATTTCCAACCGTATTCTTTTCTTTCCATTTCCAGTTGGTGCTCGTTCCATCCATTAAACGAGCCTGCCAGTATTACTTTTTCAGCGTTTGTGTAGCCTTTCAATTTAAAGGTAGTGTATGCCTTTATGTCTAAAACAGAATTATACTCGTGGAATTCATTCCTAGTTTTATTTGGATTATGAGGGTCTTCCATCCAATGCCCGTCCACTATAAAACGGTATTGATACCTGTCGGGTTTCATTTGAAGGGTCAATTCCCAGCCGTCGTCCGTTTTATTCATTTTAAATAAATGTTCGTTCCATTTGTTAAATGAACCAGCAACAATCACTTTTTTGGCATCTTTATAGCCTTTTAATTTAAAAGTGGCGTTTCCATCCTCATCTGGATAGGCCGTGTACATTTTAAGATTATAAACACCACGCAACCGCTTTCCGTTTTTTAAGGCTTTGGAAGAATTGGGGTCGTACTTGGAAGGTTCCGCCCAATAGGCGTTATTAATCACATATTTAAATTCCCACGAAAATTCATCGTTAAAATCATGGATGCTCTTTTTCAGTTCGTAAACAGAGTCTGAAATCTTTTGCATTTGCCAATGGTCTCGGGACCATAAATTGAAGTCACCGGAAACCGCTACCTTTTCGATATCAAAATCGGCAAATTCCATGGTTTGGCCAGTATGCTCCTTGGTGAATTTTGAATAATCCCTGACATCAAACCTAAAAATCACGGTATCGTTTTCAATCTTATACCCTTTAAAATCCTTGGTTTGTGCCTGAATATTGAAGTTAATAAAAGAGAGTGCTAACAAGAAATATGCAGATAGTCTGTTCATTGCGTGCGTAACGGATAGGCGATAAAATACAATTTTTCTTTTTGATAATTGATAATGGTCCTTTTCTGTGCAAAAAATTCATAGCCTAAAATACCATCCAGTTGCGTGCCAAATGCTTCGTTCAATTGGTTCAGATTGGTAAGTACAGTATACATCGGTCCAAAATAAATACTATCATTTAATTTAACACGATGCAATTTCCCTGCCAAAACATGAATACTTTTATTGGTTGCGCCTTGAAGTTTTAACCTTTTCTTTGGAATAAAGTACCGGCGCGCTTTTCTGTTGATACTTTTGTTAATTTGATTGAATTCGGCCGCGGTATCAATGCCCAATTTCACCTTCTGGTTATTGATAAAGCCGTCCAC
Source organism: Hyunsoonleella aquatilis (assembly GCF_014270105.1). Lineage (GTDB taxonomy): Bacteria > Bacteroidota > Bacteroidia > Flavobacteriales > Flavobacteriaceae > Jejuia > Jejuia aquatilis. The sequence goes on along the minus strand of NZ_JACNMF010000003.1, from coordinate 466,114 downwards.
CACGATAGTATGCTTTTTTAAGTTGAAATCGATGCTGTCCACGATTTTTTCCAAATATACCTTGTCGTTCAGTTTGTTGCCGTTTTTGTCAACTTTGGTCAATGTGATTTGGTTCAAGTACAGGTCGATGAAGATTTCATAATCCTTCAAAATATTGTAACCGATAATGCCCAATACCCTTATTTTTTTGCTCGACTCGATATGTGATAAATCGATAACGTCAGATACCTTGTTATGATACACAAAACCGTTCAGATCAAATTCCCTAATATATCTTCTATAGGAATGGTCTAAGATTTGGTTTACGCCGGAAGTTTCATTGGAATTCCTTTGGAAATCATAAAGTTTCCCAAAATGGACTTTATTCAAAATCATGGCTTCTGAGCCCGTATCGATAATAAAATTGCCTTTTTTATCCAATAGTTCGGCTTCCACAACCATTAAATGATCTACCAATTTAAACGGAATCCTTGTGGTGTTTTCATTCAGGATTTCAGCCTTTGTAAATAGGACCGGAGGGTTGTAGCCCCCATTGGCAAAAGTATTGCAAACGCAAATAAAGAAAAGGGTTAGGGTTAAAATTGGCAGTCTCATATATTATAGACTACCTGAGCTTTAAAATGTTACAAACTTTTACAAATATGTTTCAGTAAAGGCTTTTAGTTTTGTCCAGGTGTCCAAAAGCAAAACCGCATCGGTCCAACCATGTCCGGCATTTGGATAGAGGGTAAATTCATTCGTCACCCCCAGCAATTGCAGTTTGTCTCGTAAATCCGTACCCTGAGTTGTTGGGATTAAAGGATCCTGGCCTCCATAAAACAAAATCGTTGGCGGCGCTGTTGCCGTAGCTTGATGCAAGGGACTGACTTCTTCTAAAAACTCAAGAGAGGTATCCGCAAGATACAAATCCAACAATTCCTCAAGCGCCGGGTCGGAGTTGCTCAAATATGCAGGGTCTTTAAGATTTGTTGGGCCTACGATACTGCAGACCATGTCCACTTTGCTATTGGAGTCAAAGGCATAACTCCATAGCAATGATAAATGCGCCCCAGCACTTGTTCCTGTAAAACCAATGTCTTCTGAAATCGTGTAGTTGACCTTACTTTCTTTTAAGAAGTTGACCAAACTGGTAATGTCTTCAATTTGCATCGGGTAGGGTTTGTTGTTTTCGTCTGCCAATCGATAGTTCATATTTACAAGTGCAAGATTAGGAATGTTTTGTTTAAATAACTCCTTTATGACATTCATGTCGCTTTTGTCCCCCGAGGTCCAGCCACCACCATGAATCAGAATCATGGTCTTGGTGCCTGTATTTCTATTTGCAGGCAAATACAAATCAAATTTCTGGCGTTCATGATCACCATAAGAAACGTCATTTGCTTCGTAAGGCACCGAGGCGTCCAGTACCTCTATTGGTGTGTCAATGACCGTATCAACAAAATTGTCTTCGTTACACCCAACAAAAACAACTAAAAAGATAAAACTTAGTATAAAACGCTTTAAAAAATCCATAAGTTCAAAAATTTATGACCAAGGCATTAAAATAAATACTTAATTTGTAAACACAGGAGCAATATACATATTATGGCCGAATTTGTTAGGATATATGAGGAAAACCCAAATCCACGGGAGATAGATCGCGTTGCTCAGGTGTTAAAAAAAGGCGGTGTCATTATATACCCAACGGACACGGTTTATGGGTTGGGCTGTGATATTACTAATATCAAGGCTCTGGAAAAAGTGGCAAGGATTAAAGGCGTAAGGTTTGAGAAGGCTAACTTTTCGTTTGTGTGCCACGATTTAAGCAATCTCAGCGATTATGTAAAGCAAATAGATACTTCGGTGTTTAAAATTTTGAAAAGGGCATTGCCGGGGCCATACACGTTTATCCTTCCAGGTTCTAAATCATTGCCTAATCCTTTCAAGAAGCGAAAGACAGTAGGTATTCGGGTGCCAAATAACAATATTGCCTTAGATATCGTAAAACAACTTGGTAACCCAATCATATCTACTTCCATTCATGATGAAGATGAAATTTTAGAATATACTACTGACCCAGAATTGATTTTGGAAAAATGGGACAACCTTGTGGATTTGGTGATTGACGGTGGCTACGGAGGCAATGAACCCTCCACGGTTATTGATTTATCCGAGGACGAGCCGGTTGTTCTTAGGGAAGGGAAGGGTAGCTTGGAGATTTTTTAAAACTATAGAACAAAAAAGCCCAACCGAAACGATTGGGCTTTGAACAATTCTTTATTTTATAATTTAGTTACTAACAGCTTCGAGGTTTTTCATTTCCTTTTCAACCAATTCATAAAACTGATCCAATTTTGGAAGCACTACAATTCGCGTGCGTCTGTTGGTGGCTCTGTTTTCAGCAGTATCATTGTCAACAAGAGGTACATAGGAACTGCGTCCAGCAGCTATTAACCTCCCTGGGTTTACTTCAAGTTCCTCTAAAACACGAACAACAGAAGTAGCACGTTTTACGCTCAAATCCCAGTTGTCAAGTAACACACCGCTTTGGTAAGATCTGCTGTCTGTATGTCCTTCAACCATACACTCAAAATCTGGTTTTGCGTTAACAACTTTCGCTACTTTTGCCAACACCTCCTTGGCTCTAGTGGTTACATTGTAACTCCCGCTCTTAAACAGTAATTTATCTGATATAGAGATGAATACAACGCCTTTTTCAACATTTACTTCAATATCTGGATCGTTAATTCCAACCTCGCGCTTAAAGCTTGTTACCAATGCCAAGGTTACACTATCTTTCTTGGTTAAGGCATCTTGTAAACGCGTGATTTTTAAATCTTTCTCTTTTATGCTCTCTAAAGTTTTTTCCACATTGCTTGCACCTTTGGCAGACAAAATCTGTAAGTTATCATTACTCTTGCGCAAATCGGCTACCTGCTCTTCAAGTGCCGTAGCTCTTGCAGTGGCAGAGGCTCTTTCCTCTAAGCAGGAGTTTAATTTTACAGTAGCAGAATTCAATAAATCCTGAGTTTCCTTTTGTTTTTCCTCAAGAGCTAGAAACTCTTTTTTGGATACACAGGAACTCAAAAGCAGTAATGTAGAAAAACTAAGTAATAATACTTTTTTCATAATGTAATGGTTATTTCTGGATTAAAAATTTGCAAATTATTTCGGCAAAAGTATATAAAAAACAGTTGAATTTAAAAGGCTTAACAAAACTTTTACTAACCGAGTTATAAACTTTTGTAAACCCTTTTTCTATTTACGAAATAATCCCACACAATGGATGTGCATTGGTAATATTTTATTTTCTTGGGAACAGCTTTTCTCTGTTTTAGAAGAAGCGGAAGATGACCGTAAAACATTAAGTGAGCCTTTATAATGGCGATTATATGGGCAAACTTAAACTCCAAAAGAAACTTCATGCCAGCAACACCATCCAACAGTAACCTTATAAGCACAAGCATAAAAACATTTCCTTTTGCATTTTTGACCAAGGTATAAAGGCTATTTCGAAAATTAAGGTACGTCTTTTTTGGATTAAGGTTGTTAAGCGTAGCCCCTCCAATATGATACACCGTTGAATTGCCAACGTACTGAATATCATATCCTCTATTCCGTGCACGCCAGCATAAATCGATTTCTTCCATATGGGCAAAAAAGGTTTCATCTAAACCTTTTAGTTCTTCATAAACTGACCTTCGTATAAACAAACATGCGCCTGAAGCCCAAAAGATGGGGATTGTATCATTGTATTGACCTGAGTCCCTTTCAACAGTATTAAAAATTCTACCCCTACAGTACGGATATCCAAATTTATCTATAAAGCCACCTCCTGCACCGGCATATTCAAAATGATCTTTCCGGTTGAAATCTAATATTTTGGGTTGAATTATGGCAACATTCTGACTGCTTCTAAAGGAGTCTTCAATGGGGGAAAGCCAGTTTTCAGTCACTTCAACATCACTATTCAACAAACAGAACACATCTGCTTTTAAATGCCTGAGGGCATCATTATAGCCTTTTGAAAACCCACCATTGGCTTTGTTTTGAATTATTCTGACCGATGGAAAGTTCTTCTCAACAAAAACAATGGAATCATCAGTTGACGCATTATCAGCCACATAAATATCTGCGCCTACTGAGTGGTGTACCACTGATGGCAAAAACTGCTCCAACAGTTTCTTTCCATTCCAATTTAATATGACGACTGCTATTTTCATATTTCGTACTCGGGGATATCCTTTAAAAAAAGATACCTTTCGTTTTCAAAGTCCATTTCGCAATAATAATGATTTAATCCGTTAGTGACCATCAAAACATCTGCTCTGAGTTCTAAGTTATAACGGGCAATTTGGTCAAAAACGTTTTGGTCTATTTCAATATTTGGGGCTTTACATTCTACAACAATTTCAATCTCCCCACTAGGTTTGAACACCACGATATCATACCGCTTTTTTAAACCGTTTACCTTCAATTCCTTTTCAACATTAATCAAGGATTTGGGATAGTTTTTGTCTTCAATTAAAAAATGTACACAGTTTTGGCGCACCCATTCTTCAGGTTGCAAAACCACAAATTTTTTGCGAATGATATCAAAAATGAGAACTTTATTTTCGCTATTTTTGAATCGAAACTGGTATGTGGGGAAATTCAATTTGTGCATCCAACAAATGTATCATTATAATGCCATTTTATTGCTTTTCACAAAAAAATTTATAGAGTTTGGACGAGGTTAAACAATTGGTGACCGATATAAAAAACCGACAACTTAAGCCCATTTATTTCCTGATGGGAGAGGAGCCCTATTATATTGATAAGATTTCGGATTTTATTGAGGACACTATGCTGACCGAGGCCGAAAGAGGTTTTAACCAAATGGTGCTTTACGGACGCGATATTTCGGTAGAGGATATCATAAGCAATGCTAAGCGCTATCCGATGATGGCCGAATATCAGGTGGTAATTGTTAAGGAAGCACAGGATTTATCCCGAACCATTGAAAAATTAGCCCATTATGCTGAAAATCCTCAGCCAACTACGATTTTGGTTGTGAACTATAAATACAAAAAAATTGATAAGCGCAAAGCACTTTATAAAGCACTTAAAAAGACAAGTGTGGTTTATGAAAGTAAAAAACTATACGAAAACCAGGTAGCCGATTGGATTAGACGGGTTTTGTCACCAAAGGGATATACCATTACCCCAAAGGCAGCCCAAATGTTGGTGGAATTCTTGGGTACGGATTTAAGTAAAATCAATAATGAACTTGAAAAGCTTCAGATCATATTTCCGAAGGGCCATCAGATTACACCGGAGGATGTGGAAGAAAACATAGGCATCAGTAAAGACTACAATAATTTTGAGCTCAGGAAAGCAATAGGGGACAGAAATGCTGTTAAGGCATATCAAATTGTAAATTATTTTGCCGAAAACCCGAAGGACAACCCCATGGTTGTCACGGTTTCTTTATTGTTTAATTTCTTTTCCCAATTGTTGCATTTTCATGGATTAAAGGATAAATCACCAAGGAGTGTGGCTTCAGCCTTAAGGATTAATCCCTATTTTGTCAATGAATATGTTACTGCCGCGAGAAACTACCCCATGCGAAAAGTGAGCGCAGTTGTCTCTACTTTAAGGGAATTCGATGTTAAAAGCAAGGGTGTGGGGGCAAATGCTGTTCCCCAAGGAGATTTATTAAAGGAATTATTGGTTAGGATTTTAAACTGATGGATGTAGCCATACACGAGAGTTGGAAAGGGTATTTGCGGGAGGAGTTTGAAAAACCGTATTTTTCAGATTTGGTTGCATTTGTAAAACAGGAGTACGCTTCCCGCCAGTGTTTCCCACCTGGAAAGGAAATATTTAACGCATTTAACCATTGCCATTTTGAAGATGTCAAGGTTGTGATTATCGGACAGGATCCTTATCATGGTCCCGGGCAGGCCAATGGGTTGTGTTTTTCTGTTCAGGATGGTATTACTCATCCGCCTTCACTCATTAATATTTTTAAAGAAATTGAAAATGATTTGGGAGTTCCGTATCCAAAAAGTGGGGATTTGTCCCGATGGGCAAAACAGGGAGTCCTCCTTTTAAATGCGACATTGACCGTTCGGGCCCATCAAGCTGGAAGCCATCAAAAAAAAGGGTGGGAAACTTTTACGGATAACGTTATCAGATGTATTTCTGAAGAAAAGGAAGATGTGATTTTTTTACTTTGGGGAGGCTATGCCAAACAAAAATTAAAACTGATTGACCCTCATAAACATAGAATACTTACATCAGGACATCCGTCACCATTGAGTGCCAATAGGGGCTACTGGTTCGGCAATAAACATTTTTCCAAAGTTAATACCTTACTCAAGTCGTACAACCAAAAAGCTATAAATTGGTAAGTGTTTTAGCTTCCGGTAGGTGCTAAATCCTGGCTTTCCGATTCTACTTCTAACTTGGTGTTTAGCTTAATTGGAGCTTCAGTTGGAGCATTCAACTCTTTAAGTACACGCTTTTTGGCAGACTTAAAATACGAAAAACTGAAGAACAGGACATTAAGGGCTATTAGGGACAAAATTAGCAAAGTAATGTTCAATAACATAGGCTTAGTTCATTGTTTGGTCGATAAAAGTATGTAAATTTACGATGAAATACAAATTTTATCGATTAAACTGTTAAATTCTTCACAAATCTATAAAAAATATCCATAACCACAATACGTACATGTACGTAATAAATTAAAATCAGTTTCATTTTTAAATCCTTCTAGTAGCTGTATCAAATAAAACAATTATTTTTGGTCAAAATATTCAAACGATGGATGAACCTAAATGGGAGATCGCAAAGGAGTACGAAGATATCACCTACTATAAATATAATGGTGTAGCGCGTATTGCTTTTAATAGGCCAAATGTTAGAAATGCTTTTAGGCCAAAAACTACCAGTGAGCTATATGATGCCTTCTATGATGCCAATGAAGATACAAGCATTGGTGCTGTACTTTTATCAGCAGAGGGCCCATCAACCAAAGATGGTGTTTATTCCTTTTGCAGTGGTGGCGATCAAAAGGCTAGGGGACACCAAGGTTATGTTGGTGAGGATGGTTACCATCGCTTAAATATTTTGGAGGTGCAACGCCTCATCAGGTTTATGCCTAAGGCTGTTATTGCTGTAGTGCCAGGCTGGGCAGTTGGCGGTGGCCACAGCTTGCATGTTGTTTGTGATTTAACTTTGGCCAGTAAGGAACATGCCATTTTTAAGCAGACCGATGCCGATGTTACCAGTTTTGACGGAGGATACGGCTCAGCCTACCTTGCTAAAATGGTAGGGCAAAAAAAAGCACGTGAAATATTTTTCCTAGGACGCAATTATTCAGCGCAGGAGGCCTTTGAAATGGGTATGGTAAATGCCGTGGTTCCTCATGGCGAACTGGAACAAACAGCTTATGAATGGGCTCAGGAAATATTGGCAAAGTCACCAACCTCTATAAAAATGCTGAAATTTGCCATGAATCTTACCGATGACGGCATGGTGGGGCAACAAGTGTTTGCCGGTGAAGCAACCCGATTAGCCTACATGACAGATGAAGCAAAGGAAGGCAGGAATGCCTTTTTGGAAAAACGAAAGCCAAACTTTGATAAAAAATGGATACCGTAATGAAACAAGTTTCTGTTTGGGTGTCTGCCATGCGCTTGCGGACACTGCCGCTTTCAGTTTCGGGTATTATTTTAGCTTCCAGTTTTGCCCATTATAACGGGTATTTTAATTGGGTGGTTTTTCTTTTAGCGCTGTTGACTACCTTGAGTCTTCAGATTTTATCCAATTTGGCCAATGACTACGGGGACGGGGTAAAAGGTACCGATAATGAAGAAAGGATTGGGCCAAAACGCGCTATTCAAAGCGGATTGATTTCGCCGGATGCCATGTTCGAGGCCATAAAAATTAATATTTTAGTGACTATCATTTTGGCATTTCTACTTATTTTTTCTTCATTCGGTGCACAACATTTTTTGTTAACATTATTGTTTTTTGCCTTGGGAATTTTATCTATTGTAGCTGCTATGCGCTATACCATTGGTGGTAATGCTTATGGCTATAGAGGCCTGGGGGATGTTTTTGTGTTTATGTTTTTTGGATTGGTCAGCGTCATAGGCTGTTATGTTCTTTATGCCAAAACAATCGACCATGTGGTGTTTTTGCCTGCAATTACCATCGGCTTACTAAGTGCAGCGGTTCTTAATTTAAACAACATGAGGGACATAGATTCGGATAGATCGGCTAGTAAAATGACTTTAGCATTGCGGTTAGGGAAAGAGAAGGCCAAAAAATACCATTTTTTCTTGGTCATAACGGCCATCATCATATCTGGGCTTTTTGGGATTTTGTACTTCACTTCAATATTCAACTTGATTTATGTTATTGTCTATATTCCGTTAATCCTTCATTTGAAAACGGTTAAGGAAAACAAAGACCCAAAATTACTCGACCCCGAGTTGAAAAAAGTGGCTTTATCAACCTTCTTTCTGTCCGTTTTGATGGCCATTGGACATTTGTTGTAATAGCCCTTGGAATGCTAAAAATTCATTATTTTTAGTGTAAAATTTAATTCACATGAAAATTACATTTTATGGCCACGCCAGTTTAGGTATTCAGATTGACGATATTCATCTTATTGTAGATCCATTTATTTCGGGAAACGAAAAGGCTTCAAATATTGATATCAATGCACTTAAAGCGGATTATATTTTGGTAACCCATGCTCATCAAGACCATACGTTAGATGTTGAGGCCATTGCCAAAAGGACCGGTGCCACTATAGTTTCAAACTATGAAATCGTGATGCATTATGATGGCAAGGGGCTTAAGGGACATCCGATGAACCATGGTGGTCAATGGAAGTTTGACTTCGGGACAGTAAAGTATGTCAATGCCATACATACGTCGTCCTTCCCTGATGGAAGCTATGGCGGGCAACCTGGCGGATTTATTATTACTACTAAGGAAAAATGTATTTATATAGCAGGAGATACTGCGTTGACTTATGATATGAAATTAATCGGTAAAAATCACGAACTGGATTTGGCCGTATTGCCTATTGGTGACAATTTCACCATGGGCATGGACGATGCGCTAATTGCTTCTGATTTTCTTAAATGTGATTCTATTTTGGGCTATCATTACGACACTTTCGGTTATATCGAAATTGACGAGGTAAATGCAAAAGCTAAATTTGATGCCGATTTAAAAACTTTAAAACTCCTAAAAATAGGGGAATCCCTATCTGTTTAATAGTTCCATCTTACTACAGTTTATGCGAAAACTACTTTTAAGCCTAGGCATTATTTTAATGTCCAGTACGATAAATGCCCAAGACCAGTCACAAATGGGCGCTTGGTATATGTATTTTTATAAGCACCAATTCAAAAATAGCCAGTTTGGAATTCAAGGTGATTTGCAATACCGCAATTGGGATATTATTGGCGATTTGGAACAATTATTAATTCGCTCGGGATTGACGTTTACCCCTAAAAATGCAGATATATTATTCACTTTGGGATACGGAAATATTACTACTGGACAATTTGGGGACAGCAACGCCACAGTTTCGGAAAGTAGGATTTATCAAGAAGCCTTGTTTTCCCGAAAGATAGGCGGGAGGTTTTATACAGTACATCGGTTTCGCTATGAGCAACGTTTTGTGGAAAATCAGGATTTTAGAACCCGATATCGGTATAATTTGTTTTTGAATATTCCCATAAATCAAAACACTTTGGATGCAAAAGCAATTTACATAGCACTTTATAATGAATTGTTTATCAACGGACAAACGGATATCGGCACGGGTACACCGGTACAGTTATTTGATAGAAACCGTACGTATTTAGGTTTAGGTTATGTACTAAAGCCTAGTATGAAATTTCAATTGGGCTGGATGAACCAGAAAACCGTGAATTGGGGAAAAGGGCAATTGCAATTGAGTTTTCACCATAGTTTTTAGTTCAAATGATGAAAGCCTCGTTCCATCCTTACACTTTACAGTTTAAACAAGCCAGTGGTACTTCCAGAGGTGTTTTAAGGACAAAAGACACGTGGTTTTTAGTCTTGGAAAGTGAAGGTGAAAAAGGAATAGGGGAGTGCGGTATGTTTCGGGGGCTTTCAGTGGATGACAGACCCGATTTTGAGGAAAAACTGCAATGGGTTTGTGAAAACATAAACTTAGGGCTCGATATTTTGGTCAGTGAGCTTGTCGAACTGCCAAGCATTCAATTTGGTTTGGAAATGGCATTTAAATCATTGGAGAGTCCAAACGGGTTTGACCTATTTCATTCGGAATTTACAACGGGAAAAGAAGCTATTCCAATCAATGGCTTGATTTGGATGGGAAGCGAATCCTTTATGAAAAGGCAAATTAAAGACAAAATCGAAGCAGGTTTCACATGCATCAAAATGAAAATTGGAGCCATCGATTTTCAAACGGAAATAAATCTTTTGAAATCCATTAGAAAAGAATTCACTTCAAACGACATTGAATTACGAGTTGATGCTAATGGAGCCTTTTCTCCGCAAGAGGCATTGGAAAAATTAAAAATTCTGTCCGAACTCGATTTGCATTCCATCGAACAGCCCATAAAACAAGGGCAAACCGATGAAATGGCTAAATTATGTTCTGAAACCCCTTTGCCCATTGCTTTGGATGAAGAATTAATCGGCGTTTTTGATGTAACAAAAAAACAGGAGTTGCTACAAACTATCCGACCGCAGTACATTATTTTAAAGCCAACCTTGGTAGGCGGATTTAAAGGCAGTGACGAATGGATTTCAATTGCGGAACAACATAAAATTGGCTGGTGGATCACCAGTGCTTTGGAAAGCAATGTGGGCTTAAATGCTATTGCACAGTACACTTATAAAAAGCAAAATCCTTTACCTCAAGGACTGGGAACGGGCGGTTTATTTACCAATAATTTTGATTCGCCGTTGGTAGTACAGCAAGGAAATTTGTGTTATGATTCAACAAAACAGTGGAAATTTAACTTATAGATTATGTATATAGAACAGGCATACAAAGGCTTAACGGATGCATGGCGCTACATTATTGGAGGCGCGATTATATTTGTGGCATGGCAGGTTATCGGGATGATTCCCTTAGGTATCGCCATTTTCATAAAAGTGGCTGAAGGCGGTAAAATAGCAGCGGATATTCCCGGAATGGTATCACTTCTGGGCGAAAACCTGTTTTTATTTTTGATGTTGATTTCCTTTGCCGTGGGTTTGGTCGGGGTATTTGTCAGTTCAAAATTGTTGCACAAATTGTCCATTAAGGACTTGACCACGACAAGGCCAAAAATCGATTGGAAGCGGTTTTGGTTCATCTTTATTTTATGGGGCATGGTGTCCAGCAGTTTTGTTCTGATAGACTTTTATTTTATTACCCCGGAAGATTATGTTTGGAATTTTGAGATGAAACCTTTTTTGATTCTCTTGGCCATTGGCGTCTGTTTATTGCCGTTGCAGACCAGTTTTGAGGAGTATGCCTTTAGAGGATATGGGATGCACTTTTTGGGTACATTGTTTAAAAATAGATGGTTACCACTTTTGCTTACATCCTTAGCTTTTGGAGGATTGCATATTTTTAATCCAGAAGTAAAGCAACTGGGTTACGTTATTATGGTCTATTATATTGGCACCGGATTGTTCTTGGGCATCATCACTTTAATGGACGATGGGCTGGAATTGGCGCTTGGTTTCCATGCGGCCAACAATTTATTTACCGCGCTACTGGTGACTGCGGATTGGACAGCCCTGCAAACCCACAGTATACTTAAAGACATAAGTGATCCCGCGGAAATGGCACTTACCGAAATATTTGTTCCTGTGTTCATCATCTTTCCAATACTTTTATTTATTTTGTCCAAGAAATATGGGTGGACCAACTGGAAGGACAAATTGTTTGGACCAGTGGTCGAACCACCAAATGAAGATTACAAAATTATTGGAGAAGAATAAATATGATTCCAGATTATACCAAGGTACACAACAGATTTAAGTTAGAAGGTCACCATTACAACTATGAAGATTTAATGGAGGTAGCCTATAGTTTCGTTAAGGAAGGCTATCCCTATCAGCAGCAGCTCGGACTTTTCCTTTTGGATTGGCTAGACAAAAAGGATTATATAAAAGTAAAAACGTCTGGTTCTACAGGAAGACCAAAAACCTTAAAGATTAAAAAACAGGCTATGGTCAATTCAGCCATTATGACCGGTGATTTTTTCAACCTATCCCCAGGCAAAAAGGTGTTGAACTGTTTGCCTTCCAATTTTATCGCTGGAAAAATGATGATGGTCAGGGCAATCATCCTTGGTTTGGAAGTTGATATGGTGGTGCCATCTGCACTTCCCAGAATCGACTACGAAAAGGATTATGATTTTTGCGCTTTCACGCCAATGCAGTTAAAGAATTTTGCAAAATATTTAAAATCCATCAAAACGGCTATTGTTGGTGGTGGTCGTGTATCCAATCATATTAAAGAGTTGATAAGGGACAAGAAGCCACAGGTATATGAAACTTATGGCATGACGGAAACCGTTTCCCATATTGCCGTAAAAAAACTGAATCATTTAAAAGGTGATGACACGGATCGGTATTTCACCACCTTACCAAATATTAGTATTTCGCAGGACGACAGAGGGTGTTTAGTGATTGAGGCGCCCAATTTGGCTGATGATAAAATTATCACGAATGATTTAGTGGAAATTCATTCCGAGAACCAATTTGAATGGATTGGTAGAATCGACAATGTGATTAACACTGGAGGTATCAAAGTATTCCCAGAGCAAATAGAGGAGAAGCTACAGGACAAAATGCAAGGCCGACAATTTTTTATTCACGGTATTGAGGATGACACTTTGGGTTATAAAGTGGTGATGGTTGTACAGGGGCAGGAAGGTGATTTGGACGACACCCTGTTTGACGATTTGGAAAAATATGAGAAACCCAAAGACATTTTATTTACCAGAAAATTTAAGGAGACGGCTTCCGGGAAAATCCATCGGGCGAATACCATAAAAGATATTTTAGGCTAACCAGTTATCATACTCGTCATTGCGAATGCAGTGAAGCAATCTAGTATTAAGTCTTCAAAAAAAATGAGATTACTTCGTCATTCGTGCCCCACTCCTCGTAATGACAGCAAAGGTTTAAAACATTAATCACTCTGCAGTTTCCTCCATAGTGTGGTACACATTCTGTACATCATCATCCTCTTCCAATTTTTCCAAAAGCTTTTCTACATCGGCCATTTGCTCCGCATTTAAAGGTTTGGTCACCTGCGGAATGCGCTCAAATCCTGAAGACAAAATCTCGATATTGTTCTCTTCTAAATAACTTTGAATTTTACCAAAACTTTCAAAAGGCGCATAAATCATTACGCTATTGATTTCATTTCCATCGGCATCTTCATCGGTGTCTTCAAAAATTTCTTCAACGCCAAAATCAATAAGCTCTAATTCCAATTCCTCTAAATCCAGACCTTCGCCTATAATTTTAAAGTTACAAGTGTGGTCAAACATAAAAACTACGGAGCCCGAAGTGCCCAAACTGCCATCACATTTGTTAAAATAACTGCGGACATTGGCCACGGTTCTCGTATTGTTATCCGTAGCAGTTTCTACTAAAACGGCGATGCCATGCGGGGCGTAACCTTCAAAAATGACTTCTTTATAATCGCCTTGATTTTTATCACTGGCCCGTTTGATGGCGCGCTCAATATTGTCCTTGGGCATGTTTACAGACTTCGCATTCTGTATCACAGCCCGCAATCGGGAATTGCTATCCGGGTCAGGGCCACCTTCTTTTACTGCCATTACGATATCCTTGCCAATACGCGTAAAGGCTTTGCTCATGGCCGACCAACGTTTCATTTTTCGTGCTTTCCTAAATTCAAAAGCTCTTCCCATAATTAATAAGTTAAAAGTTGTGAGTATTTAAAGTGCCTAAAGTTTTTCAACCGAGGCAGGCAAATTTAAAAAAATAGTTTGATTACTGTTCACTGAAACTGCTCCCGATAGTTATCGGGGCTGAATACTGATTTACTCCTCCACAGGTTCTACAATCATTTCAATGGCTTCTGCCAATTTGAAATCTTTGTTGGTTACACCTCCGGCGTCATGTGTTGACAACGAAATGGAAAGCACGTTATACACGTTGCTCCAATTCGGGTGGTGGTTTTGGGCTTCACATTCAAAGGCAATGCGGCTCATGGCACTAAAGCAGTCCTTAAAGTTGTCGAATTCAAATTCGGCATGAATGGCATTGTCAAAATATTCCCAATCGGGAAAGCGCAATAGCTTCGCTTCTATTTCTTGTTCTGAAAGTTTACTCATTTTCTAAAATATTTCAATTAGCAATGATTCTAAATTAACCAATTTAGAACACCGCTCAAAATTATAATTTCAATTCCTTCAATAAATCCTGGCTTTGCAACTGCAAATGCTTTGGTAGCTTGTTGAGTTTTGGCAATACCGCCAAATACCTGTCGTCATTTGTGGTATAAACGCGTTTATAGGTGGCTTTCCACGGCAAATCCAATGAATTGATGATGTCCTCAATAAACTCATCATGATGTACTAAATCCGTACTACCCAAATGGAACACACCCCATTTATTGCGATTGATAATGTAATGGATTTGTTGTGTCACTTTTGAATCCGTGGTGACGTTCATAATCAAATTCGGAAATATTTCAACAGGCTCCTTGTCCTTTATCAATTGGGTGATTTCCGTAATCCGTGGCGATTGACTACCGAATACCATAGGCAACCTTAGAATGGCAACTTGGCGTTTTGGCAAGCGCAACAGCATGTTCTCAATCTTTATTTTAAAATGTCCGTAAATACTATTGCTATAGGTTTTATCATCCTCGTAACTTGGAAATTTGGAATAGGCATCAAACACATTGGCAGAGGAGAGGAAAATCAACCGGATTTTATGATTGAACACATATTCCGAAAGGTGCTCGTGCAATAGCCATTGTTTTGAAAAATCACCACGCAAGGCAGAAATAATCACCGTAGGTTTGACGATATCCAAAATTTCATAGATATCGTCTTCCTCAATATCGTATTGAAAATAGTGGTGGTTCTTTTCCAGTTGGGAGTTTGAGGTGCGATATGTACCGAAAGTCCTGAAATAGGAGCAGAGTTCCTTATAGATGGCACCGCCTAAAAAACCGCTGCCTCCTAAAATTAGTATTTTATGTTTGCTTTTGTTCTGCATCATCGTTCTAACCTCAAAAAAGAAACTAAAATATGGAAAGTTGTGTTTTGGTCGTAAATTGTTCCAGTGCCTGCATGCCTAATTTGGAGTTGCCTCTTTTGTTCAAACCTGGTGACCACACCGAAACGACAAAATGGTCGGGGAGGAGTGCCACAATACCACCGCCT
Organism: Hyunsoonleella aquatilis; assembly: GCF_014270105.1. Lineage (GTDB taxonomy): Bacteria > Bacteroidota > Bacteroidia > Flavobacteriales > Flavobacteriaceae > Jejuia > Jejuia aquatilis. The sequence continues at coordinate 450,701 of NZ_JACNMF010000003.1, read as the reverse complement.
ACGCCACTTTTGCCCGGCAAACCCACTTCAAAGGCAAATTCCCCGGCCTCGTCATAAAATCCACAAGTGAGCATAATGGCGTTGATACGTTTTACTTTCTGTTCGGTCAATCGTGACTTTTTAAAGAGGCATTTGCCACGGTTGGCAAACATAAAAAACGCATTGGATACCTGAGCGCAAGTCATGCTCAAAGCGCATTGGTGAAAATAGAAATCCAGCACTTCATCCACATCGTTATTGAGGTTTCCAAAGGTTTTTAATAAGTGAGCTGCTGCCATATTTCTATGCCCCGTAGTTTTTTCTGATTGGGCGACAATGGGGTCGTAGTCGATAGATGCATCTCCAGTGATATCCCGCACATAATTCAAAAAATCGGCCTTGGGGTTGTCAAGTTTAGACACCAAAATATCAGCGATGACAATAGCACCTGAATTGATAAATGGATTTCTAGGAATCCCGTGTTCCACCTCCAATAAAGCCAATTGATTAAAAGGGTGTCCCGAAGGTTCTACATCCAGCCTTCTTAAAATATTATTATTTTTGAAGGAGGCGGCCAATGCCAAAGACAGCACTTTCGAAATACTTTGCACCGAAAACGGCACATCATAATCGCCCACACCATAACTTTCGCCAGATTTAAGCTTTAAGTGAAATCCGAAGTGGTTTGCGTTAACCTTTTGCAATTCAGGGATGTAGGATGCCACCGTGCCACGATCTTTCACTAGCATCACTTGTCGGTAAATTTCATTTAAAATAGATTGGTAATCTGTCATTACTTATAAAATGGCAATTTTACAACCGTTGCAGGAATGGCTTTTTTTCGAATTTGAATATTGATTTTACTATCAGGCTCGGCAAAAATAGAAGGGACGTAGCCCAAACCAATACCTTTGCCCAATGAGGGCGCCATGGTACCGGAAGTTACATTGCCAATGGTATTGCCGTTGCCGTCCACAATATCATAACCCTGTCGGGGAATACCACGTTCGTCCAATTCAAAACCGACTAATTTACGCTCCGGACCACGTTCTTTTTCGGCTTTTAAAGCTTCGGAATTAGTGAAGTCTTTAGTGAATTTGGTAATCCAGCCCAAACCAGCTTCAATGGGAGAGGTGCTGTCGTCAATATCATTGCCGTACAAACAATAGCCCATTTCCAAACGCAGGGTATCCCGTGCGGCCAATCCAATAGGTTTGATGCCAAAATCGGCACCAGCTTCCAACACTTTGTCCCAAATTTGTTTTACTTCGGAATTCTTACAATAAATTTCAAAACCACCACTACCGGTATAGCCCGTGGCCGAAATAATCACATAATCAATATCTGCAAAATCGCCCACCACAAAATTGTAAAAATTGATAGCCGATAAATCTTCACTGGTTAAGGACTGCATGGCTTCAACAGCTTTTGGCCCCTGAATGGCGAGTAGGGCATAGTCATCACTTAAATTACGCATCGTAGCACCCACATCATTTTTGGACTGAATCCAGTTCCAATCCTTTTCAATATTGCTGGCATTGACCACCAGCAGATAGGTATCTTCCTTTATGCGATAAATAATTAAATCGTCCACAATACCGCCAGTATCATTTGGCAAACAACTGTATTGTGCTTTGCCAATGGTCAATTTTGAGGCATCGTTACTGGATACTTTTTGAATCAATGCAAGTGCATTTGGCCCTTCAACCAAAAATTCACCCATATGTGACACATCAAACACACCAACAGCATTACGTACCGTTTCATGTTCAATAGTAACACCTTCGTATTGTACGGGCATATTATATCCGGCAAAAGGCACCATTTTAGCACCAAGCGCTTCGTGAGTTTTTGATAAGGCGGTGTGTTTCATTTTTAATTGTTTTATGTCAAAATATAAACGATGAAAAAAACGATAATTAGAATACAAAATCCAACTATAATGGCGTATTTGGCTTTAAATGACTCGATGATATCCAAACAAAAGTTACCGATAAACCTTATAATTCCAATTAAAAAATCTTCCATGTTTGTTGATAACAAATGTATTGAAATTCTATATATAAAAAACCCATCTGTTTAAACAGATGGGTTTATATTCTTTCGAGCGTTTAGAGCTAAATATCTTAAGAAGCTATACAGAATTAATTACTTGAATAACAAGTAAAAGCGGGGATTTCAAACGTGCCTTTAACATTTAATATATCATCACTACCTTCAAGTGCATAGTTAATATCAAGGGTACCGCTCCAATAAGCGCAAGGCTTATCTGCATCATTTGTTAATACCGAAAACGTCCCGTTTTTTGATAAATAGCGATTATCACCAATTCCAAACACTGAAACATTAGGTTTTAAACCCGTGTAATGCTCTGATGGTGTAGTTAATGTTTCGATTGTGGTTGACCTAATTCCTGAATCGGCAACAACAACGGCAAAATAATTATTGAAATCGTCACTTCCGTTAAAGATAGTACCAATACCAATGAAATTTACAGTATCTTTTTTCAGTTCAACACGTTGTTCGCTATAGCCGGCACCATTAAGTACTAGGGAATAATGACCATTTCCAACTGGCATTTTTGGCGTGTCGTTTGCATCATTTGAGGAACATGATGTAGCCAAGGTTAAAACTACAAGACAAAGGCATAATTTTTTCATAATCAAAATGTATTAAAGGGTTTTATGTTTTAATACACATCGCGATTACTGCAATATGTCATCATTGTAAATTTCTAGATGTAAAAAGAATAAATGTAAGAAGGGGTATGGGTTAAAATTCTATTTTACATAATGTAAGTTATAGGGCATTTTAGAATATTAGTTTATCCAGGGGATGAAGTGATATTATAAGAACGATGGAAAGTTAGCAATAAATGCTTTCTATTAAATGAGTAATGTGCGATATTAACATCTCAATACTGATTAGATTTTTGTATCTTATTCAGCCTATTAATCAAAGAACTAATCTTATGAAATTTGATTTTTATAAAAGACTGCTATACATATACATAATTTTTGTAGTCCAGTTTAGTGCACTCGGTCAAATTAGTGAGTATTGTCCTATTGCAGAATTTGATAAAGATTGGTCAAAGGATATTTGTCTAGATTATAAAGGGAAACATGGCTATTTTGAATTTAAAGATAATGATGAAGCCACAAATTATGTAAAGCAATTAATGGCTCTTACTGGATTACCGATGAACTTCATTATTTCAGAATGTTCAGGAATTAAGAATGCATTTGCCTATAATTTTGACGGAGTTCAATATATCTTCTACGGCAATGATTTTCTAGAATCTTTAAATAGTGAGGGAAATAATATTGCCAGTATAACAGTCCTAGCACATGAAATTGGACATCATCTATCTGGTCATGTTATATCAAAAAATTATGTGCGAAAATATTGTAGACTTACAACTTGCATAAATCAATCATCAGATTGTATTAGAGCTTTAGAAAACAAACAAAAGCAAGAACTAGAAGCAGATGCATTCGCTGGGTTTATAATGAAAAAATTTGGCGCAGAGCTCAAAGATGTAAAGCAAACGTTTATAAAGTTAAATAATGATGAGGAAAATGAGGATAATTGCTCCACGCATCCGTCTTTATCGAAAAGGTTAGAGGCAGTAGAAAAAGGATATAAACGAGCAAGCATTAACCATGGATTATCTCAAAACAACGCTATTAGGTATCACATTGAAAGAGCCAAGAATTTCGCTTACACGAAAAATGATATTAATTCTGCATTTGAAGAATTGGACTTAATTAATGAAATAAAAAGAAATAACCAAGATTATTTTGTTCAAAAAGCCAAATTCTACCGAAAACAAGGGAATGTTAGTCAAAGTTTTGAAACTATAGATAAGCTACAGGAACTTTATCCTAATTCTCCAACTCCATATTTATTATATGCCATCTTCTATTTGGATACTAATAACGACCAAAAAATTATTGAAAATTCATTAAATACAATCGAAGTAAATAGATCCAACGAAGCAAATTCAATTCTGGCATATAATCTATTGAGCCGTAGCTATGCTAATCTAAATGAATTTGAAAATGCTAGTAAGTTCTATGACCTTTTGGTGGAACGTCTAGTTGAAGTAATAGAGACAATGGATAGTGATATGGTTTTGAGATCGAGTACAGATTTTTATATAGAGAACCCTGTTCAGTTGTTATTATTATCTACTTTCTATCTAGGACTTAAAAATTATGAAAATGAAAATTATCGTACTGCAATGGAACTTGCAAGAAAAGAAATAGACTACTGTGATTACCTAGATGAAGATTCAAAGGAATATATTTGGCATAAGTCTAATGCTTACAATAGATTAGGAAAAGCATATATGGCAGTAGGATCAGATACCGAAGCATGTTTTTATTTTGAAAAAGCATGTGGAATTTCAGATAGAGCTTGTAATTTTTATAACAACAACTGTAATTAAATTACTTTATTTGACTACTGTTGCCTTTAATTTAATTTTTAGAAGCACCATAAATTGAACTTGCTCCTATTCTATCAGTATTAGTTATTTCCAATTCAATACTTCCCATACCTCCACAAAAATAATGCATTACAGACTTTGGATCATAATTAGTAATATTAAAAGTACCTCTTAAATCTTCATTTGGACAAAGTCTTGGTGCTCCACTTCGTATATGTTCATGCCTAAAACCAAGAACATGTCCTAACTCATGTCTCAAAACGCCAACACGATTAAATCTCGTTTCAAAATAACTTGGGTCAATTAAAACTCGTCTTCGACTTTTGGGGTAATATGGAAAAAAAGCAGAAGCTATAAATTGACCAGAAGTATTGAATCCTAAAATAATAAAGGTCAAATCATCATTAGGTGAAATTAAATTCAAGTTGTCTTTTGATTCGTCATGAGTAAATTCTACATTGCAAGCTTTAGTCCAATCAGCAGTTGCCAATTTCATGTTGGTTTTTACTTGATTATAATGAGCATCGCTAGCAAATGAGTTTTTCATAATACTATATTTAATAATAAAATTTTCAGGCCATTTTACAATTTCATTATTCCGCTTTTCTCCAACTAAACCTTCTTTATAAGAACTTATTGAGTCACCTTGCATACTTAGATTTATACGATATTGATAATATTCAAATTCATTATAAAGCAAGTCACCTTCAACAATATAGTAATTTTCAGAATCTATCTCGATTGTCTCATGCATTATTGAATCTGTATTTTTTTCTTCTTGTACGGCTTGGATATCACCCAAATCAAAAATTGGAGAATCTGTTGAAATAGTGTCAAGTATTTCAAAACTAACATATGATTCTAATGGCTTTTCCATTGGTGCTTTTTCGTGCTTTTTACATCCTAAAAAGGCTATTATTAAAATAATCAATAGGGAATTTTTCATGAGTAAGGATTTAATTAATAATAAAACTCATATGCCTTCAGCATATCATTAAGTTGTTCTGGGGCAAAATAGTCAATAAAAATAGGGAAAACATTTTAAAAACACTCCACTCACATTACACTACTCTCCTATTGTTTAAGCCAAAATTTTATGAGGCTAAGTGAAAGTTATCATAATAATTTATCATTGGGGTTTTGGTATCCAATGAACATAAAATTGCTTATCTGGGTCGAATACAGCCAATCCATTACCTATTCCGGTTACAAACTTTTGACCAGTAACTTTTGATAATTCTAAAGCTATTCCCTTTGCTTTTTCCTTATTCTTTTTAGAATAGTATAAAACAATTGATACATTTGCTAGCCAAGGTTTATTTTCCTTGTAGTTACTGTTTAGGTTTATAGTGTATCCTCTATTTTTGACATATTGAGCAAATATTGAATATTCTTTCTTATCAACATTTAGCCCTTGAATTCCTACTATATACTTACTATTTTCAATTCTTTCTTTTGAAAAATAATCTGCTTTTTTACTAAAAATTTCGTAAGATACTGTATTGGAAGCAACTACAGCTGAATCAGCTTTTTCATATGCTATAGCAATTTCCTCATAAGTTACAGCAATGGATTTCCTACTAGATAAAAAGTCAGATCTGTTTGATGGATAAGTATCATTCATCATTTTCTTATCTAAAGCAGATAATTGAACATTTTTTTCAATGAAACATTCGGGATTTTCTTTTGATTTAAACATCCAGCGAGGCAAACTATAATGCATTATCGATTTTTTATCATATTTTGTCGTTTTATATTCCCTTTTATTAAATTTTCTAAAATTACGATCTACCCATTTTTTATCCTTACGCTTTTGATTCCATAGCACAGTATATATTCTTGGCCAATTAAAATCACATTCTATATCTGATCGTTGGTGCTCATGACGAAATCCGAGTGCATGTCCAAATTCATGCAATACTGTTGTTTTCCAATCAGACGGAAGGCGTCCATTATCAAATCCTTCTAAGTGAAGTGAAACAAATCCACGCGGAATCAATGTCCAATCGACACTGATACTACCAATTAACGACCAATTACCTGTGCCAACAAGATCAAATCCAACTCGAATGTGACTTGAATCGTTCTGTTTCCATTGTCTAAAAGTATTCTTGATTGGATTATATCCAAAATCAAAAGTAATGTCTCCATAATTTGTCCAAATATTTGCAGTTTCTGCAATTTTTCTATGAAGAGTGACATCTCCTCCTTTGAAGCTAACTTTTAGTACACCTTCATTCCAAATATCAGTTTTTTCGAGAATTAAACTTTGAGAAACTAATTTTTCAATTTCTGGTGGTAATTCTGTTTCAAAAGTTTTCTCTCTTTTATAAATGGCTTCTTGAATATCTTCAGGAAATATTTCCAAATCTTTTAAGTCGTCTTGCGTATAAGCAAAGATTGGTATAATTATAAGAAAGCAGATGAAATATTTAATTTTCATGGTAAGAGTTTATTAATCAATGAATTAAACTATTTTTAAAAACATAATATATAAAAAGTATGATTAAGTGTAGCTACTCATATCATCATCTATTAATCATACTTTTTTTTGGCTGTTAAATTATAAGAGATACCAATAAAAAAGCCACTCTTAACCTTTTCATAAGTTGGAACTGCAGTAACAGAAGAATCAACGTAATTCCCTACTTCATCATTACTAACAGAATCCGATAATATTTTCAATTTAACAAAACTTACACCGCTATTAATAGCTAATTGATTTCTTTTGCCAAAAATTGCGCTTAAACCTAATAGGTACCTAGTTTTACCATCTAGAGGAGATAATGAAGCCCCCATACTAATACCTGCCTTAAAATCACTAGAAAACTTATAGGATAAATGCCCAAGTGCACCAAAAGAAATGTCAAAATCCCTTTTAGGTTCATTCAATATGTCATTTTTTAATGAATCTCTTTTCTCTAGATAATATGATTGCTCTACTTCATTTGAATAGAAAAAACCAGATGAAAAATCGAAACTCAATTTTCCTTTTGAATAATAGTCAAAAACCTTTGTGTAAACTGTGTCATTAGTATAGGAGTTAATTAATTTTATATTTATATCCACTCCATCTCTTTTAGATTTAAATGTCTTCGGTTCTAAATTATCCATTGCTTTTATTGATTTGTCAATAAAACTCAAATACTTATTATAATTTTCGTTTTCTGAAAGAGCTTTCCATGAAGATAATTTAGCATACCTTTCTGCTATTCTTTCATCTATTACATACAATTTTTCTAACCAAATTTTAAAAATTTCTTCTGTTTTACCAATATAACTTTTATACAATAAAATTTCGCTTTTCAAATTAGTTGTAGGATCTGTACTTGGTATTCCAAATTGACTTTTCACATCATCGAGAGCATCTATAGAAGCCTCTGAATTACTTTGATTTAAGGTAGCTTTATAAAGCTTATCAGATTGAATCTTAATATTGTTTAGTGCAATAAATTTTCTTTCTGCTTCGGAAAACAACCTATTTAATTTATTATAAATTAATTCTAATTCTGCTAGTTTTAGAGAATCTAAACCAACAAATAAACTTTCATCGAACTGAAGCTGTGAAAAACCAATTACATCTGAATTCTCACTAATGCCTGGGAATATGATTTTAACAGTTTCAGGAGTTTTTGAATTTATTATAAATGACTTTATTTTAATATCTGATTTATATATCGCAGAATTTAAACCACTAATCAAAACCTTATATTCTGAATTATGTTTTAATTCTATCTTAGGAGTTTCTAATTTCTTAGTTATAGAATCATAAGTGAATTTTAATTCTTCTTGAGACAAACTACACATAGAAGATAAAATAAATAAAACTAAAATTATTTTTCGCATAATGTCTATTTGCTTTGAGAAGGTCCATAAATCGATTTAGCACCAATTCTGTCTGTTTCCGTTATATTTAACTTAATGTCTCCCATTCCTCCACAGAAATAATGCATAACAGATTGAGGGTCATAGTTGGTAATATTAAACGTTCCTCCAATATCTTCATTTGGACATACTTTAGGTGCTTGACTTCTAATATGCTCATGTCTAAAACCAATAACGTGCCCTAACTCATGTCTTAAAACCCCTACTTTATCAAATTTGGTTTTAAAATATGTTGGATCGATTAACACTCTTCTACGTTTTTCTGGATAATATGGAAAAAAGGCTGAAGCAATAAATCTTCCATAAGAATTAAAACCTGCAACAACGAAGGTCAATTCATTTGTCGGTGAAATTAAATTTAATACATCTTTAGATTGATCATGATAAAATTTAACATTGCAAGTCTTTGACCATTCAGAACAAGCCTGAGAGATATTCTTTTTGACTTCATTATATTGGCTTTCACTTTCAAAAGAATTTTTAACAACACAATATTTAATTATATAATTTTCAGGCCATTTTACAATAGTATCTCCTCGTCTCTCTCCTACCAAACCAGCTTGATATTGCCATGTTGAATCCTTTTGCATTTCTGTTAGTAATCTATACCGATAATATTCATTTTCATTGTACAATAAATCCCCTTCAACTACATAATAAGTTACTGAATCAATTTCTATTATGTTATGACTGCTAACATTGAAGTCATTAGATTTTAATGAATCTATTTTTTCTTCATTAAATGCTTGATCTTCAATTTTTAAAGTATCTAAATTTTCAAAACTGATAAAATTCTCTTGATATTTTTCACTAATTTTCTTTTCTGATTTTTTACAACAAATAACTAAAAAGAAAAGAAATACTGCATAATAGTTTTTCATTTTTATTTGGTTTGGTTATACTCAAACAAGATTATGGTTTATATTAAAACCAAAGCATACCCAATATTGGGTAATCAACTAATGTTGCTTTAATGTAATTGCTAACTGGGAGAAATAATCACTAAAAATCATGTGATTGAGTTAAATATAAGAAAAATATCCCAAATACCATTCCATACACATTACGCTTCCCTCCTACTTCGTCGCATAATATTTGTTCCATTAACATCGTAAAGAAACTTTTAAGAATAAATTTTTTCAAGAAATTGTAGTGAGTCAAAGCGCCAGCTGGCTCATTCGCAAAAATGGTCTACTAGGCCTTTTCATCAATTGATAACCTGTCTATTTGTTACAGTTCTTAAATTATAAACCTTTTGCGTTACGCAAGATTTTAACAACGCGACTATGTGTTATTTGTAACAAATTCCATTGATAACCTTCAAAATCGGTGGTATTCATAAATTGAATAACAATAGCATCAATATCTTTATGGTATTCTGCCATACATTGGTAACCTGGAGCCAATCCGCCATGATTAAATTCATAAATAGAGGCATAGATTTCCATTTCGTCTTCATTAAGTAATGCCCCATCATTTAAGGCCCTTAAAAAGATGCCAACATCTTCTGCTGTAGCTATCATCATTCCTTCGTTCTGGTTTTTGAAGTCCTTTTCAATGCCAACATAATAACCGCTCATAACATCGTCTAGATTGACCTCATCCAGTGATCCAAAAGTATTTTTCAGTCCAAGAGGCACTAAAATTTCGGTCTTGAAATAGTCTTGACGAGGACCTCCTGTAACTTGTTCAATGACTCTTGAAAGCAATAAATAATTCGTATTTGAATACCCATAATTTTTGTTTGGCTGGAAGTCTGCCGGTAAATCAAGTGCATATTCTAGTACATCTATATTGGTGTTTGGTTGATTTTTCCAAAAATCTGGATTATCCGTGAAATTAGGAATGCCACTTCGGTGTTGCACCATCATTCGCAAAGTGATTTTATTAGCATTTTCAATTCTTCCTATAAGTTCTGGAAAGTAATCAGCTAGTGCTTTATCTAAAGACAAACGATTGTTATGCGCTAACTTAGTGATAGCAACTGCGACATATAACTTGTCGATACTTGCAATTTTGAATAAAGCGTTTGGTTTGGCTGGTATTTTTTCTTCTTTATTATGATAACCTGCAGTATAGAATGCTGGTGGTTTGCCGGCTTCATCTACATATACAATGACACCATCAAAACCATAACTTAATGTTTGGTCAACTTGCTCCTGAACCGAATCTGGTAGAGGTAATATCCATGCTTTTACCAAAATCCAAGGTACAAACCATAAGGAAATGAAAGTTCCTGCAAATAATATGATTCTAAAAATTTGCTTCCCTTTACTGGTTTTTGGTTTGGTACTTTCCATAACTATGCTGGTGTTCTTAAATTATGGCACAAATATATTTTGGATTCGACTATAATTAAATTGTGAATTACTGAACCGTAAGATATTGAAGATGAATTGATTTTTGTGTGCTTAATAGGATATATAGTTCAGAAGCCATGCCGCACACGTTATGCTTCCCTCCTATACTTCGACTTCGCTCAATACAGGCGCCTCATGTAAAAAGTGTTTGCGCATCGCGCCATTTATGCACATATTGAAAAAGCTGAAAGAAATCGCCATGTTTGATATTCGATTCCTTTCAGCTAAAACTACATTGAATAAATTAATGCTTTTAGGCCAAACTTACTTTTATGGCGCTTAGCCCTTTGGCATCTTTTTCAATCTCAAATGTTACTTTATCGTCTTCTTTGATTTGATCTATAAGATTCGTTTTGTGCACAAAGACTTCCTCTCCAGAGTCTTTAACTATAATAAAGCCAAATCCTTTGGCATTATTGAAAAATTTTACGGTTCCTTCTTTCATTTTGTTTGTTGTATTTGTATTAAATATTCTATTTATAAATTCTTTTATCATCAGGTCTGTTTTTTTAATTAATAATTAGGTGACCATCGTGTTTATGTTGGCACCAGTTTGCTTTTTACCCAACCAACGTAGCATCTTGATATGATCTTTTACGGCGTGTAGAAGCGTTTTTTTCACATGATATGGCAAACCAAATTCCCGGGCCGTATCTGCTACAATTTTGGTTATCTTTTTATAATGTACATGGCAAACATCTGGAAGCACATGATGTTCTACTTGATAATTTAACCCCCCTACAAGCCAAAATATAAGCTTGCTATTTGGTGAAAAATTGGTTGTTGTTGCAAATTGATGCCCATACCAATCATCTTTCATCATGCCTTTTTCATTGGGCAATGGGAATTCATTCATAGGCATGATGTGTGCAATCTGAAAAACAATGCTTACTAAAAACCCAGTAACAAAATGCATGCATAAAAACGCCAATAAGATGATTGCCCAGGATTGTGGCACCATAATCATGGGCAATAGCAGTGCGTAACCATAGTATAACGCTTTCCAGACCACCATGCTTGCAAGTTCTTTTTTATATTCATTTTTTTTGTCTAAAAACCCCATGTTTCTATAGCGGTTTAAACGCACAAAATCTTTAGTGGTTATCCAAGACAACGTGGATATGGCATAAAAAAACCATATATAAATATGCTGAAATTGATGCACCCAATAATGCTTTGCGTTTGGTGAAAACCTTAAAAAAAACGGTGCATTCAAATCGTCATCGGCATGATCGATATTAGTATAGGTATGATGTAAAATGTTGTGCTGTATCTTCCAAACAGTAGCATTGGCACCAATAAGGTTGAATGTATAACTTAAAAGGGTATTGATTTTTCTATGTTTTGAATACGAACCATGAATTGCGTCGTGCATCACTCCCATGCCTATGCCCGCCATTCCTAATCCGCTAATGATATATAACAAAAAAAGTAGCCATACCGAAGCAACCAAACCAGTTGCTAATAGTATTAACGGGGCAAAAAATAAAGTAAGCATAATGATGGTCTTAACAACCATGGTGCTGTCGGCATTTCTAGTCGTGTTGCTGATTTTAAAATGCAGGTTCACTCGGCTTCTTAAGGTCTTCGCGAAGTCGTTATTCTTTGTTCTTTGAAATTTAGGGTTTTCGATACTACTAAACATGCTTTTGAAATTGTTATTGTAAAAAAATATACCATATCAATTAAAAGAGCTGTTTATAGTTTTAACCTAAATGATAACGTATTGAAGCTATTGTATATGAAGCCACATTATTAAGGCTGAATTACAACGGTTAAAGAAAGCTAAAGATTAATTAAAGTTGGGAAAAACTAAAAAAAAGAAAGGCAGTCTAAATGTTCAATACGCAAAGGTAGTTTAAATTTAGATAGGTTTACGAAAATGTTGTAAATAATTCAAAATCAATTAAATACTGCCCATGGTATCTTAGGCTTACCTCCTATGGAGCTTTACGATTCATCTTCATTTCTTGAATAATTCCTTAAACAACCCACGGGCTATCAACAGTTTCATAATCTCATTAGTGCCGGCATAAATTCTGGCTACCCTGTTATCAGCATACATACGGGCAATGGGGTAATCCCACATATAGCCGTAGCCTCCAAATAATTGCAGACATTCATCTACTACTGCGTTGTGCATTTCTGTTGCGCTGTATTTTGCTATGGAGGCACTTTCGGCAGTCAATTTGTGGGTTGACATTAGTTGCGTACAGCGGTCTAAAAAGGCTTGGTGTATCTGTAATTGTGTGGCACATTCGGCCAATTTAAATTGTGTATTTTGGAAATTGGCAATGGGTTGCTTAAACGCGGTTCTTGTAGAAGTGTATGCAATGGTTTGTTCAATGGCACCTTCTGCCCCACCAATCGCGTTGAGGGCTACGGTTAGTCGCTCTCTGGCCAATTCGGTCATCATAATTTTGAAGCCTAAGCCTTCTTCCCCTAGCAAATTTTCCTTTGGCACTTTTACATTGTCAAAAAACAATTCGCAGGTATCTTGGGCTTTCATTCCTATTTTTTTGAATGGGATGCCTTTTTCAAAACCTTCAGCAGCGCTTTCCATAATCAATAAGGACACGCCTTCGTTTTTTGTTCCGGGAGTGGTTTTTACAGCTACAATGGACATATTGCTCATATAGCCATTAGTGATAAAGGTTTTTTGTCCGTTTACCACATAATGGTCGCCTTTATCTACTGCGGTGGTTTTAATCGCTTTTAGGTCGCTACCGCAGTTGGGTTCGGTCATCCCGAGGGAAGTAATGAGTTTTCCAGTAGCCATTTCAGGCAGGTACTTTTGCTTTTGTGCTTCGGTACCATATTTCAACAAATATGGCGCAACAATATCCGAATGCAGGGAAAACCCTGGGCCGCTAACCCCTGCCCTTCCCAATTCTTCAATAAACAGCGCACTAAAACTAAAATCCAAACCGCTACCGCCATACTGCTCGGGCATATCGATACACAAGAGGCCTAATTCTCCGGCACGTTCCCAAATGTCTCGACTTACCATCCCATCGTTTTCCCATGTTTCAATGTGGTCCAGAATTTCATTTTTAATAAAATCCCGTATCATCTGTTGCATCATCTTATGTTCTTCGGATGCATATATTTGGCGTTCTATTAAAACATGTTGTAACATCTGGTTTGGTATTTTGCCGGGTTAAAGAAAAAGTGATCTTTTGGAATTCTAAAGGTAGTTATAAATCTTATCCTATTCACCTTACTTTGCTACCTGAGGGTCGAATCAAAGGCGCACCATTAAAAGTAACCCTAAAACACTACTCCGGCCTTTTCACCCCAAGCCCAGCAACTATCAAACCCACTAAAAACACAAAAGCCAAAAGGGCTACATATTTATAATCTCCAAAATAGGTAAAAGAGGCACTAAACATACTTGGGGCAATGGCACTGGCAATCACCAAAAAACTCATGGCCTTGCCAGTTATGGCCCCTAAATGGACCCTACCGTAGTATTTGGGCCAAGTCACCGCATTGAGCACGGCAAAGAGGCCACTCATAATCCCAAGTCCCCCAATCAGGGCATACACCCCGACAGTGTCTCCCAAAAACCAAAGGCCCGATACGGCCAAAAGGCCACCGCAGAGCATCAGGTATATAAAAATTTTATGGGCCACATAATCGCTTAAAATATTGGCCACCGTAGATATGGTAATACCAATAATGGAAATGGGGATAAAAATGGCAATGGCCTCGGCCTTGGTATAGCCTTGGCTTTCGAAGATGGACACGACATGAAAGGTAACACCCGTGATAAAAAAGCTGTTAAATGCTAATGCCAGACCAATAATCCAAAAGGCACGGGTTTGTTTGGCTTCGGTTAAGGTATAGGCTTTTGAGAGTCCTTCTGGTGAGGTATTAACCTTTTTTGGAATGATGTTTTTGCCATCGGGAATAAGGCCGTAGGCTTCCGGTGCATTTTTAAAAAACAGAAGGACCAATAGGCAAAAACAAAAGAGGCTTAGCGCCAAAATCTGCCAACTCCCCTGCCAGCCGTGATTGTCAATTAAATAGTCCATCAGCAAGGGCGAACTGGAAAAACCCAAGGATACCGTAATACTGCTAATGGAATTGATCTTCCCACGGTTTTTATCGAACCAGAGCATCACCATATTTCGGGAGGTCATCGTCAATACCCCTTGGCCACTAAACCGTAGCATGAAGAACAGCAATGTAAGCACCGCAACCGCCACAAGGCTGGTATCTGTATTCAACAGCGATTGGATACCTTCTACAATGCCTTTGGATTGGGACAGCAACAACAAGGTGCCCCCCAAACAAATGGCAGCCAAAAACCCTACAGCCCTCGCCCCTAACCTATCGAACAATATTCCTGCCTTGGTAACAAAAAAGGCGCTGAGCAAGGTGCCCAGCATATAGGCGTTGCTAAATTCATTGCGGCTAAGGTGCAGTGCATCCTTCACGGGATCGGTAAACAAGGAAACGCCTACGGTTTGCCCCGGAATACTGAACAGCACACCGATGCTTCCAAACAGCAAAATAACATAGCCGTAAAAAAACGGAAATGTTTTGGGTTTGATGAGTTCCAATTGCTTTTTCAAGGGGGTGTCGGTTTTGAGCACGAAAGTAAGTCTAAAATTTAGAAATTTGGAATTTATTTCTCTGGAATAAACAATACGATTGGATACAAAAACTCAATAACAAAATAAGCGGAAAGTCCCCTACTAATTGCGTTATGTAATGTCGACAGAGCACAGCGACGAAGAATCTCATCGTGTTGAATTTATAATGAGATTTCTCACTTCGTTCGAAATGACAAAGGCGCTCTAAAAAATGTCAGTTTTTGTTAACCTGTCCCAAAGGCTCACTATAACTCCCGATAGCCATCGGGACGGGATTATTTCAGAATCCCAATACTATTACAGTTGAAAACCTGAAACAACACTTCGACTGCGCTCAGTGTGACAGTTCTGGTTGACAAAATTGATGTTTTAGACGATTACTCAATCTAACTGACAGGAATGACAGCACTACGGATTTGGCAATTACCTTAGCAGGAAAGTGCGTTAGGGATAGAACGGCATGTTTGAAATCCCCGATCCCGATAGCTATCGGGAGAGGGATTGAGTAGTGAAAGCCCGACCCTCCCGATAGCTATCGGGAGTGGGTAACGCCCAACTTCTCGATATAATTTTGAATTCAAAAGAACAATCCTTCATTAATCTTAGTAAGATTGCCACGTCCTTCGTCCTCGCAATGACGCATAAAAAAAGCGACCCAAAGGCCGCTTTTTCAATATCAATAATGGTAAAAAGAAATTACTTCTTAGCTTTCTTTCCGTCCATTTTATCCTTAAGAGCTTGTAAGGCATCATTGGCATCGCCTAAAGTTGGTTTTGCCTCTGCAGCCGCGCTAGCCGCCTTTTTAGCTGCCGCTTTTACGTTAGCTGCTTCTTCAGCTTTGTGGATTGCAGCGTGAGACGCTACAACGCGCTTAAACTCTTTATTGAACTCAATAATCTTGAATTCTGCTTCTTCACCTTTTTTCAACTTGCTTCCATCCTCTTTCTCAAGGTGACGGGTTGGAATAAAGGCAGTGATATCCTCATTAAACTTCACAGTAGCACCTTTGTCGACTATTTCAGTTACAGGAGCAGTATGCGTGGTGTTCAATGCGAATTCGGTTTCGTACTTGTCCCAAGGGTTGTCAGTGGTTTGTTTGTGCCCTAAGCTCAACTTACGACCTTCAACATCCAATTCAAGAACGATAACGTCCAATTTATCACCTACGGCACAGAACTCTGATGGGTGCTTGATTTTCTTGGTCCAAGACAAATCAGAAATGTAAATCAATCCGTCAATACCTTCTTCCAATTCTACGAACACACCAAAGTTGGTAAAGTTACGCACAATACCAGTGTGCTTAGACCCTAATGGGTACTTAGCAGTGATGTCCGTCCATGGGTCTGGAGTCAATTGCTTGATACCCAAAGACATTTTTCTGTCCTCTCTGTCCAGCGTTAGGATTTGAGCTTCGATCTCGTCTCCAACGGAAACAAAATCCTGGGCAGAACGCAAGTGGGTTGACCAAGACATTTCAGAAACGTGGATCAAACCTTCAACACCTTCGGCTACTTCAATAAACGCACCGTAATCAGCGATTACAACAACTTTACCTTTCACCTTATCACCAATCTTCACCTCTTCTCCAAGAGCCTCCCATGGGTGCTTACTCAATTGCTTAAGACCCAATTGGATTCTAGATTTATCCTCATCAAAGTCAAGGATTACCACATTTAATTTTTGATCTAACTCAACAATCTCGTTTGGATGGTTGATTCTAGACCAAGACAAATCCGTAATGTGAACCAATCCGTCAACACCTCCAAGGTCAATAAATACACCGTAAGACGTGATGTTTTTAACCACACCTTCCAATACCTGACCTTTTTCAAGCTGACTGATAATTTCTTTCTTTTGTTCCTCAATATCCGCCTCGATAAGCGCTTTATGAGAAACTACTACGTTTTTAAATTCATGGTTGATTTTCACCACCTTGAATTCCATAGTTTTATTTACGTACTGGTCGTAATCCCTAATAGGCTTAACGTCAATTTGAGAACCTGGCAAGAACGCCTCGATACCGAATACGTCCACAATCATACCACCTTTAGTTCTGCACTTAACGAAACCATTAACGATTTCACCAGTTTCGTGAGCTTTATTAACTCTATCCCATGCCTTGATCACACGGGCTTTTCTGTGAGATAATACCAATTGACCCGTAGCATCTTCGCGTACGTCAATCAATACCTCAACTTTGTCACCAACCTTTAAGTCTGGATTATAACGGAATTCATTAAGGGAAATAACACCCTCAGATTTAGCATTGATGTCAATAATCGCATCCCTGTCGGTGATGTGGATTACAGTACCCTCAACAACTTCATCATCTAAAGTGTCAACAAAATTCTCCGCTACTAATTTTTCAAATTCCTGTAGTTGTTTGTCGTCCACCTCGTCAATACCCTCTTGGTAATTGTGCCAGTTGAACTCTTTCAGGAATTTTTCAGGATTTTTTTGAGCTTCAGAAACCTCTGGAGCTTCAACAGAAGTAGCCTCAACCGCTACTTGGTCTTCAGCTTGTTTTTCGTTTTCAGCCATGTGCTGATAAAAATTTGTATTCCGTATGTCTCGAAAAGTCAACCGCTTAACACACAGAAGTGTTATAAAAATAGTTTTCTAATCCCTCTTTATCCTTTCGATACTGCGCTAAAAAGGAGTGCAAAAATATACATTTTCAAGTAATTAGCCTAATTCTGGATATTTTTTTGGGCGTTACCCTACGGGTCGGGCTTTCACTACTCAATCTTTTTTAAAACGTCATTGCGAAGGAGGTACGACTGTGGCAATCTCCTAAATTCTATTTCATCATAAACTTTAGTCCTAATAGTTTTAAAAAAGGATTTCAAACATGCCGTTCAATCCCTAACGCGGGCCAACCCGCAAAAGCCAGTGCATTACCGTAAATTTTTTTCCATTTGCAAAACCATTTCATCAAAGTGCTTTGGGACTTAGCGCCTTTGCGCGAAAATTATAATAGTGACTTTTTAAGATGCTAAGTGTCCTAACTTCAAAAGAAAACATCTTTAGTAAAACATTAACCCAACGGACGGATTTATTTGTTATATTGTCCTTTCGTTATTAACTTTAAATTAAAACTTAACAACATCATGGTAAAAGCTAAATATCAAGCAGTTTTGGATTTAGGTCAAAAATTGAACATCCAAAACGGAGACGTTAGTGAAGAAAACGGAACACTTAAGGTAAAAGGTACCGCAAACACACAATACGAAAAAGACCTGCTTTGGGACAAAATCAAAGAAATAGGTGGTGAAAATCCTTCGGACATCATGGCCAATATTCAAGTAGCTGACACCAGTGTGTACCATAGACACACGGTGCAAAGCGGTGAAACTCTTGGGAAAATTGCCAAGCAGTATTATGGCAAAGCATCGAAGTACCAAGATATTTTTAAGGCCAATTCAGATATTTTAAAAAATCCGGACTTGATTTATCCAGATCAGGAATTGATTATTCCAAATCCGTAGTGCGAAGGCCAATAAAAGTTAAGGCTACCAATTTGGTAGCCTTTTTTATTCTATTCCTTCCAAAGTCATGTTTACCAAACTTAAAATTTTGGAATACTGCTCTTCCAAGGTTAAGTCAGAATTGTCAATTTCAATGGCATCTTTGGCTTTTACCAAAGGAGAGTCCTCCCGATGCGTGTCGATATAATCCCTTTCCGTAACATTTTTAAGTACTGACTCATAAGTGATATTATCACCCCTTTCCATAAGTTCTTTATAACGTCTTTTAGCCCTTTTTGCAGCAGAAGCGATCATAAATATTTTAAGTTCAGCATTGGGAAACACCACTGTGCCAATATCTCGGCCGTCCATCACTACGCCTTTGTCCTTACCCAATTGCTTTTGAATTTTGACCAGCTTTTCTCGTACTTTGGATACCTCAGCAATTTTGCTCACAAAACTAGAAACCTCTAACGTTCGAATCTGTTTTTCGACATTCTTTCCGTTAAGATAGGTTTCGGCAAAGCCAAGGGCTTCATTAAATTTAAAACTTATATCAATCTGATCCAATCGATAAATAAGGGCTTCTTTATTGAAGTCTTCTTTTGAAATCAGCCCCTCTTCTATCGCATAAAGCGTTATGGCCCGGTACATCGCACCAGAATCTACATATACATATCCTAGGTGTTTCGCTATTTGTTTGGCAACCGTACTTTTTCCTGTTGAGGAATACCCGTCTATGGCTATGGTGATCTTGTTCATCATTCAATTTGAAGTGCCTAAAGTACTTAAAGTGCGCTAAAGTGAAAAACTCAAGACAATTTAATTACCTCTAGAATGTTTTAATTTTAATATAACTGAAAACTACGATGGATTACTGATCACTAATATTATTGCAAATCAATTTGCAGACCAAAAAAATTGGAATTGGCCGCACTCGTATATTTAGCGTGAGTGTAGCTGAAACGCATTCTGTTTAATTTAAGAGAAAACCCTGCTGAAAGTCCCGAAAAATTACGTTGGTCAATAATCCTCAACTCCTCTGCCCGTCTAAAATTGTAACCTATTCGGATATTAAAGCCGCTTTCCGGAAATAGCTCGGCAGCTATTATCGTATGGCGGATTACCTGTCCTAAAAATCCAATTTTTTCTTCACTTTGATTACCGGATAAATCGCTTGTAGTTCTGGCAGGGTTTGGTCTGGCGATGGGCCATTCCTGAAGATTCTCAAAGGTAAGATGCCACCTTAAAGGCACATGCTCCAAGGTTTGGGACATTCCGAAAGCCACTTCAAATGGTAAGGGTTCGTGGGTTCCCGCATAAGTTGTAATCTGCGTGCCAGCATTTCTAACTACCAAGGCGGCCTTAAAATCAATATCTTCATCAATATACAATAACCCCAAATCCACAGCAGCACCAAAGGAATTGTATTGCTCTAATTTTGAAGTAATCAACTTTAAGTTTCCTCCGAAATAAAAATCCGAATAACCAATTTGAAGCGCGTAGCCCACAGATAAAGCCGTTTCACTACCAGTAAATGTACCTGTGGAGATACCATTTTCGTCATAACCGTCAAAAGAACCATAGTTGATGTAAGTAACCCCAGCATGAAAGGTTTGGGTGCGCCTATCCACAGTGTGCGCAAAGGATGCCGTACCATAACTTATGCCTCCTAGATAACTTGAATAATTCAGGGCTAGTTGGTTGTCCATTTCAACATTTATTGTAGCGGGGTTGAATAGGGCTTGGGTAACATCATAATCAACATTGGTAAAGACCTTTCCTCCTAAAGCAGCCTGTCTCGGTGAGGACACTAAATTAAGAAACTGGTATGTAGACTCCCCTCCCACTTGCGCATTAGCAAGCACACCAATCAACATAAAAAAACCAGTGATAATTTTCCTTAGCATATTTACGGCGCAAAGTAAATGAAAAATTTATTTTTGGTTCACACCAACTTAAATTAATTTTTCATTAAGATTCCCTCCCGATATCTATCGGGATTCGCGGGAATGACAACTTCAATTGAAACCTTGAAGTTTACTTCAAGGCGTAATTCTTCGAACTAATCTATCTTAAAACGAATACATGTTTCGTTTATTTTATAGCATGAAAAAACCTCGACAAAAGCCGAGGTTTACTAGTGCTATCTATAGTTATATTTTTTTCGGGTTTTTTACTTTTTGCTTTGTAACGGCGATGTCAATTACTTCGCTCATATCCGTAACATAATGGAACGTCAGCCCTTTTAAATACTCAGGCTTTATTTCCTCAATATCACGACGGTTATCCTCACAAAGAAGAATTTCTTTAATGCGGGCACGCTTGGCCGCCAAAATCTTTTCCTTGATGCCACCTACAGGAAGTACTTTTCCCCTAAGGGTGATCTCCCCTGTCATGGCCAAGCTCTTCTTCACTTTTCGTTGTGTAAACAACGATACCAATGATGTCAACATCGTCACTCCGGCACTCGGCCCATCCTTTGGTGTAGCACCCTCCGGAACGTGAATATGCACATTGTATTTATCAAAGGCCTCTGGGTCGATTCCAAAATTATCCGCATTCGATTTGATAAATTCCATCGCAATGGTAGCAGATTCCTTCATCACTTTCCCTAAATTTCCAGTGATGGAAAGGTTGCCTTTTCCTTTGGACAATATGGATTCTATAAACAAAATATCCCCGCCAACGCTGGTCCAAGCCAAGCCTGTAACCACGCCGGCAACATTATTATTTTCGTATTTGTCGCGCTCCAATTTTGGGCCGCCTAGCACCTCAACAATATTTTCATTGGTCACTTTTATATTGTAGCCCTCTTCCATCGCAATATTTTTGGCCGCATAGCGTACCATTTTTGCGATTTGTTTCTCCAATCCCCGAACACCGGATTCGCGTGTGTAGCCCTCCACAATTTTTTCCAATTGGGGCTTGCCAATTTTAAGGTGCGACGCATCCAATCCATGTTCTTTTAACTGCTTAGGCAATAAATGTCGTTTGGCTATCTCCACTTTTTCTTCAATAGTATAACCCGTTACGTTGATGATCTCCATACGATCGCGTAAGGCTGGC
This sequence comes from Hyunsoonleella aquatilis, assembly GCF_014270105.1. Classification (GTDB taxonomy): domain Bacteria; phylum Bacteroidota; class Bacteroidia; order Flavobacteriales; family Flavobacteriaceae; genus Jejuia; species Jejuia aquatilis. The sequence continues at coordinate 428,890 of NZ_JACNMF010000003.1, read as the reverse complement.
TGAATGGTAGCCAAGCTGTTGGATGTAGCAATAAACATCACTTTTGAAAGGTCGTAGCCCATTTCCAAAAAGTTGTCGTAAAACTCATTGTTTTGTTCAGGGTCCAAGACTTCAAGCATCGCTGAAGATGGGTCTCCCTGATGGGAATTAGACAACTTATCAATTTCATCCAAAACGAAAACAGGATTGGAAGTCCCAGCTTTTTTCAAACTTTGAATAATCCTTCCCGGCATGGCTCCTATATAAGTTTTTCTATGTCCGCGAATCTCGGCTTCATCCCTCAAACCGCCCAAGGACATACGCACATACTCCCTTCCAAGTGCCTCAGCAATTGATTTTCCCAAAGACGTTTTACCAACACCTGGAGGGCCGTACAAACATAAAATTGGGGATTTCATATCATTGCGTAATTTCAGAACGGCCAAATATTCTATGATTCTTCGTTTGACATCATCCAGACCGTAATGGTCTCTGTCCAAAATTTTCTTGGCTCTTTTTAAATCGAAAAGATCAGTGCTGTATTCGTTCCACGGCAAATCCAAAATCAATTCTAAATAATTGCGCTGAATGGAATACTCCGAAACCTGTGGATTCATACGTTGCAGCTTTCCGATTTCCTTTTCAAAATGCTTGGCAACCTTCTCATCCCACAGCTTTTCTTCGGCTTTAGCCTTCATCTCTTCAATTTCTGCATCATGGCTCACACCGCCCAATTCCTCTTGAATGGTCTTCATTTGCTGATGCAAGAAATACTCGCGTTGTTGTTGGCTCATATCCATTTGCACTTTCGTTTGGATATCATTCTTAAGTTCCAACTTTTGAAACTCCACATTCATGTGTTTTAATGTGGCCAAGGCGCGACTTTGCAAATCGTGGTTTTCTAAAAGCCCTTGCTTATCCGCTACGGAAAGATTCATGTTTGAGGACACAAAATTCACTAAAAATGAATTGCTCTCTATGTTCTTTATGGCAAAGGACGCCTCGCTTGGAATATTTGGGTTCTCTTTAATAATCTCAAGAGACAAATCCTTGATAGAGTCAATAATAGCACTGAATTCCTTGTCGTTTGGTTCAGGTCTGGTCTCAGCTAAATCTCGAATGGTAGCATTCATATAAGGGGATTCGGTGATAACTTCTGTTACCTGAAAACGCTTTTTCCCCTGAATGATTACTGTAACATTACCATCGGGCATTTTCAACACCCGAAGAATTCGGGCCACAGTTCCAGTTGTGTAAATATCCTTAACTGAAGGATCCTCAACCGAACCATCTTTCTGTGCCACAACTCCAATGACCTTGCTCCCTTTGTTGGCCTCCTTTATCAGTTTTACGGATTTATCCCTCCCAGCAGTAATTGGAATTACTACCCCCGGGAACAAAACTGTATTCCGCAAAGATAAAATCGGAAGGGTCTCGGGCAATTCCTCATTATTCATCTCTTCCTCATCCTCAGGAGTCATCAATGGAATTAATTCTGAATTTTCATCAAATTCCTGCAATGACAAACTGTCAAATGTGGTAAAATTGGATTTTTTCATATCTGTATTCAGGTCATTCTGTCATTTAAACAGTTTAAACCTTTTTATAAGTTCATTAATAAAAATTTCAAACAGCTAATTATCAAATACTTGACTGTTTATTAGACGCTCAACTAAAGTATTAATTTCAATAGTTGTGCCAATGACTTTAAACGGTTAAGTATATGAAATGTTGCGTGTTTGTACGCAAGGATTTTCCGAAGGAAAATAGAATGCAAGCAAACAAAGCAACTCACATTGGTTAAGCACAAAACAGTAATTTTTCATAGGATACAATGTTGTGGTGCTATTTTCATTTTTTAAGTTTTCAATATCAGATTCAGAAACTTTTTCTTTATCAAATTCTGAGTTTTGTCCTTACCCATAAAACTTTAAATTATTAAAATCAGAGTTATGATTTTCGTGTAATAAGAAATTACTAACTATCCACATCTACAAATAGATTCTGGGTCATCACATGGAATAAGATCGTCATTAGGGTTTTGTATGTTTATTTCGGAACATAATGGTTTGTCATTATTATCATCTGATGAGCAACTGAAAGTCAAAAAGACAATAAACAAAATTTTAAAAAATCTAATCATAAATTTAAAAAGGTTAAATTAAAAGAACCAATGATAAAATCAGTTCTATTCATTATTTTTGGTCAACTGTACAACAGTTAGGATAAGAATGATTAAATCTTCCCCAGCCGCCTCAAAACAAACAGCAATACAATAGGTAGTGCCAAAACCCCAACCATCAAAATATCGGTTTGAAAAAGTGTAGGCACCAAAATCAAAGTAATGATGTACCCTCCAATAGCACCCCCAAAATGCGCATCATGGCCAATGTTACCAATACGCCTTTTCATTCCATAAATAGAGTACAACAAATAGGCAATACCCAAGACAAAGCCGGGAATACCCAAGTCGATATCCCCAATGCGAGGTGGTAAAAACAAGAAATAATAGGGTTGCTGCGGATTTAGCAGAATTGCGGAGTAAAGTACTCCTGTAACAGCACCACTCGCCCCGACTGCGCTGTAATGATATTCATTTTTATGAAAATATAGAGACAACATATTTCCTGCCAACAAACTTCCTATATAAATTATGAAAAAAGAATACTGCCCCACTTCATAAAGCACCTGGTCGGCAAAGAGATAAAGCGCAAACATATTAAAAAAGAGATGCGTGGTATCGGCGTGCAAAAACCCAGAACTGAACATTCGAATCTGTTCCCCCCGCCGAATGGCACCGATATTGAACTTATACTTTTCAAAAAAACCAAAATCGCCGAAGCCCTTGTAAGATATGATTACATTAGCCGCAATTATGACAACAGTGATGATATCTAATTTACCCATAGGTTTAAAACTTCTAAAATCAAATTAATATATCTTTGCGCCTACAAATCTAAAACTTATAAATGCAATTTCTCGCGTATATTCTTGTTTATCCCATTTTATATGTTATTTCTATTCTGCCCTTTAGATTACTGTATGCGGTTTCAGACGTTGTATATGTCCTACTATATTATGTTATAGGGTACAGAAAGAAGGTAGTTTCTGAAAATTTAAGACTTGCATTTCCCAATAAGACAGAATCGGAAATTTATGGTATACGGAAAAAATTCTACCATCACTTATGTGATATGATGATGGAATCCATCAAATCCATCACGATTTCTAAAACCGAAATGCAAAAACGTTATAAGTTTACCAACTTGGATTTAGTGCATCAGTTGGAAAAAGAGAATAGAAGCATCGTACTATTTATGGGGCATTATGGCAGTTGGGAATGGATTTTTATTCTGCAGACACATGTTAATTACAAAGGCTATGCCGTGTATAAGCAACTGAGCAACAAATATTTTGATAGACTTGTAAAACGCATCAGAGCAAAATATGACAGCCATTTAATTACTACAAAAGAAACCTTTCCAACATTAATTAAGGCCAAGAGAAATAATGAGCTGACATTTAATGGATTTGTGTTTGATCAATCCCCAAAATTGCACAAAGCCATACATTGGCAAGAGTTTATGGGGATAAGGGTACCTGTTCATGTGGGGGCAGAGGTTTTGGCTAAACGTCTGGATATGGCCACTTTATTCTTAAAAGTGAAAAAAGTAAAAAGAGGATATTATGAATCCACCTTTTCCATAATCACCAAAAACCCAAAAGAATTCAAGGATTTTGAAATCACCGATATTGCCCTGAAACGAGTGGAAGAACAACTTCATGAAGCTCCAGAATACTACCTATGGACCCATAAGCGATGGAAGCACCGAGGTCAAGAGCCAAAATCGGTTGGCTAGTATTTATATTATTTGTTTTCCTAGCCAATATTTAACTAATTATCCATTCAGACAGAAGAAGACAGCCTAATTCCCGGCAACCTCCCCAATCTCAGCAATAAATTGATCCGCTAAGGCATCCGCCTCATCCTGTGATTTAGCCTCAGTGTAAATTCTAATGATAGGTTCGGTATTACTTTTACGAAGATGCACCCAGCTTTCAGAAAAATCAATTTTTACCCCGTCAATGGTTGTCAATTGTTCGTTTTGGTAACGTTCTTCCATAGTTTTTAAAATACTATCCACATCCAAATCCGGCGTCAACTCTATTTTCTTTTTGCTCATAAAATAGTTGGGGTAGGTTTTGCGCAGTTCGCTTACTTTCATGCCCTTGTCGGCCAACAAACTTAAAAACAAGGCAATTCCCACTAAAGCATCTCGGCCATAATGTAATTCGGGATAAATGATACCGCCGTTGCCTTCACCACCAATAACCACCTTATTCTTTTTCATCAATTTTACCACGTTTACTTCGCCTACGGCTGAAGCTTCGTACATGCCTCCATGTTTTTCGGTAACATCCCTTAGCGCACGTGTAGAACTCATATTGCTTACGGTATTTCCGGGAGTTCTGCTCAACACATAATCGGCACAGGCCACCAAAGTATATTCCTCGCCAAACATTTCCCCGTTTTCGTCCATAAAAGCCAAACGGTCCACATCGGGATCGACTACAATACCGAAATCCGCTTTATGCTTTTTAACGGCATCAGAAAGGTCGGTTAAATGTTCTTTTAAAGGTTCCGGGTTATGTGGGAAATGCCCATTCGGCTCACAGTACAATTTAATCACATCTACACCCAAACGTTCCAGCAACAACGGAATAACAATGCCTCCTGTGGAATTTACCCCATCAACAACTACTTTAAAACGTTCGGCTTCAATAGCTTTTACATTCACCAAAGGCAAATCCAGTACTTCAATAATATGCAAATCAAAATAGGCTTTGTTTTTCGTGATTTTTCCCAAGCTATCCACATCGGCAAATTCGATAGTATTTCCTTCGGCTAATTCTAAGATTTTGGCACCTTCTTCTGCATCTAAAAACTCTCCTTTTTCATTCAATAATTTTAGGGCGTTCCATTGTTTAGGGTTATGACTTGCTGTTAAAATAATTCCTCCGTCGGCATGTTCCATCGGCACTGCTACTTCAACGGTGGGTGTTGTTGAAAGCCCTAAATCAACAACATGAATTCCCTGCCCGACAAGGGTATTCATCACCAAACTTTGAATCATCTTTCCAGAAATACGTGCGTCGCGCCCAACAACAACTTTGTAGTTTTCCTTTACGCGGTTCTGTTTTAACCAAGCCCCATAGGCCGCCGCAAATTTTACCGCATCAATCGGGGTAAGGTTCTCCCCAACTTTGCCGCCAATAGTACCTCGAATTCCTGATATGGATTTTATAAGTGTCATAATTGTATTTTTCAAATTGATGCCCAAATATACAACTAGAAAATCGGATTTCTTGAAGTGGATTTCGTAAATTTCAACAATGAATTACTTAGCGCATATTTATTTGTCCGGGAATAATGATTTGGTGAAGATTGGCAATTTTATGGCGGATAGCATCAAAGGGAAAAATTATAAGAATTATGAAAAGGACGTACAAATTGGCATTCTATTACATAGAAATATCGATACTTTCACCGATGCTCACCCTACAGTGCGACAGAGCACTAAGCGCCTGCATGAAAAATACAGCCACTACTCCAGCGTGATTGTGGATATTCTCTACGACCACTTTTTAGCAAAAAATTGGGGTGACTATTGCGATTTATCCCTCGAAGATTACACTGAAGATTTTTACGCTTCCGTAACAGAGCATTTTGAAATCCTACCGTTAAGAATTCAGAAAATGATGCCATATATGATGACAGATAATTGGCTGTTGAGCTATGCCTCCCTTGATGGTATTGCTCGTGTATTAGAGGGCATGAATAGACGCACCAAACACCGCTCTGGTATGAATAGGGCAATTGACGATTTGGAATTCTTTTACACCGAATTTGAAACAGAATTCACCTCTTTTTTTGACGAACTGATTCAATTTTCAAAAGATAAATTGTTGGAACTTCACGGAAATTTATGAAGACATACTTGATTTATTTTATAGCCTTCATTGGACTATTTTCATCGTGCAAAAATAAGTCCAAATCTCAAAATCAAGAACCAAAGTATGGCCTGATAGCAAAAAATGCTATGGTAGTTTCTGCCAGAAAAGAAGCTTCACAAATTGGCGTGGATATGTTAAAACAGGGAGGCAATGCCTTTGATGCCATGGTAGCAACACATTTGGCACTTGCTGTGGCCTACCCCTATGCAGGTAATTTGGGCGGCGGTGGTTTTATGGTGTATCGAAAGGCCGATGGGGAAATCGGTTCGTTGGATTTTAGGGAAAAGGCACCACTCGGGGCCACAAGGGATATGTATTTGGATGACAATGGTGAGGTAATTCCAAACAAAAGTTGGTTGGGCGCATTGGCCGCGGGTGTACCGGGTTCAGTCGCGGGCATTTTTGAGGTGCACGAAAAATTGGGCTCGTTACCCCTGGAAACTATTTTTGAGCCTATCCTCAATTTAGCCAATAAGGGTGTTGTGGTTACTGAAAAACAGGTCAATACCATAAAGGAATACCAGCCATTATTTCGCGATGTTAACAAAGACTCCATCCCGTTTGATAAAAACTGGAAAGTTGGCGATACCATCAAATATCCTGCTCTGGCTTCAACTTTAGAACGGATTTTATTATTCGGTAAAAACGAGTTTTATAAAGGTGAAACAGCCAAAAAATTAGTGCAGTTTATTCAGGATAATGGAGGTATCCTCACTTTAGAAGATCTGGAAAAATACGAAGCCAAATGGCGAAAACCGATCACTTTCACTTATGACGATTTAAACATTATTTCCATGGGTCCTCCTTCGTCCGGAGGTATTTGCATGGCTCAAATTCTAAAAATGGTCGAACCGTTTCACCTCGATGAATATGGTCATAATTCCCTAAAAACAATACAAACCATTACTGAAGCCGAACGCCGTGCTTATGCGGATAGAAGTTTTTATTTAGGCGATTCGGATTTTGTAAAAATACCTATTCAAACTTTAATAAGTGATGCTTATTTAACGGGCAGAATGGACAATTTTTCTTTTGAAAGGGCAACACCTTCTAGCCAACTTTCACATGGCAACATTGAAGTCATTGAAAGTTATGAAACCACACATTATTCCCTCGTAGACCAATTTGGCAATGCTATTGCCGTAACCACTACACTAAATGGTGCCTACGGCTCAAAATTGTACTGCCCTGAATTGGGATTCTTCCTAAACAACGAAATGGATGATTTTAGTAGCAAGCCTGGTGTACCAAACATGTTCGGATTGGTTGGTGCTGAGGCCAATAGTATAGCGCCAGAAAAACGCATGTTGAGTTCCATGACCCCTACCATTGTGGAAAAAAATGGAGAATTCTACATGACCTTGGGCACTCCCGGAGGTGCTACTATTATTACCTCCGTGTTGCAAACTATTTTAAATGTCCACGAATTTGGTATGACCATGCAGGAGGCTGTGGACGCACCACGTTTTCATCACCAGTGGTTGCCTGATGAAATCGTTATGGAGCCCAATTCATTTGATAAATCCTTAATTGAGCAACTCAAAATACTTGGTTACCAGATTAGAGAGGGTGAATCTATTATTTTGGGAAAAGTGGACGGTATCCTTGTTTTGAGTGACAAATCTTACGAAGGAGGGGCTGATCGTCGAGGTGACGATACGGCTATCGGTTTTTAACGGCTTTTTTTCACCAAACCAATGTTATTTAATACTTTAGCCGACAGACCCCCTCAATCTACATAAACAATGAAGCTGAAAAAGCCCATAAAACTACTTCTTGGTGTAGCGGTATTCGTTACGCTTCCTAGCTTGTTGCTTTTTGGTTTCCTCTATTTTAAACACCATCAACCATTACCTTCAGGGATTGCCGGTGAAGAAGCTGATAATTTGGCCACAAAAATGTTGGTGGCCCTGAATTATGAGGCATTCACTAGCACAGACTGTATAGAATGGACCTTCAAGAATAAACGTCATTATAAATGGGAAAGAACAAAAGGTACTTGTGATGTACTTTGGAAGGAATACAAAATCAAGTTAAACCTAAAGAGCCACGCAGATAGCAAGGCCTATGTGCATGGATTTACCATTGAAGGCGAAATGGGCGATGATTTGGTGGAACAGGCCAAATGCTATTTTGAAACCGATGTTTTTTGGCTGATAGCACCTTTTAAAGTATTTGATCAGGGTGTAGAACGACAGTTGGCTACCTTAGAGAATGGAGAAAAAGGACTTCTAGTAAATTACAATCCAGAGGACACCTATGTTTGGACTTTTGACACTAGTGGTAAGCCAAAAAGCTTCTACATGTGGGATTCCAAAACCCCAATTGACGGCCTTGAAGTATCATGGAGCGACTGGCAAATCGCCGAAACAGGAGTGAAACTACCCACCTTCCACAAATTCATTTTTTTCGGGATGGAGATTTCAGATATTAAGACGTACTAGTATAAAGAAGCACAATTGATTTACTCTTTTTAACGCTTTTATAACACCAACCCCACTTCCTTTTTAAGTCCAAAAGACGTAACTTCGCAACTTTGCCTGACTCAAACGGTCAGATTCATATTGCTATGAGCCATTTCGAAGAACGAATCGAGGTTAAAGGTGCTAGAGTCCATAACCTAAAGAATATTGACGTTTCCATTCCAAGGGAAAAATTGGTAGTGATTACTGGGCTTTCCGGCAGTGGCAAATCTTCTTTGGCTTTTGATACCATTTATGCCGAAGGTCAACGTCGATACATTGAGACCTTTTCAGCTTATGCCAGACAGTTTTTAGGTGGATTGGAACGCCCTGATGTGGACAAGATTGATGGTCTGTCTCCTGTTATCGCCATTGAGCAAAAAACTACGAGCAAATCCCCCCGCTCCACAGTAGGTACCATCACTGAAATTTATGATTTTATGCGCTTATTGTTTGCAAGAGCCAGTGATGCTTACAGTTACAATACGGGTGACAAAATGGTGAGTTACAGCGATGAACAAATAAAGGATTTAATTACAGCTGATTTTAGGGGGAAGCGTATTAATGTTCTAGCACCAATTATACGCTCCAGAAAAGGACATTACAGAGAACTTTTTGAACAGATAGCCAAGCAGGGCTTTGTAAAAGCCCGTACTGATGGGGAAATTAGGGATTTGGTCAAAGGCATGAAGCTCGATCGCTATAAAACCCATGATATTGAAATTGTGATCGATCGTTTGGTGGTTAACGATACTCCCGATACCGATAAAAGACTAACGGAAACCATCAAAACAGCCATGTATCATGGCGATGATGTGTTGATGGTGATTGATCAGGATACCAATAAAGCACGGTATTTTAGTAGAAATTTGATGTGTCCTTCTTCCGGGATTTCCTATCCAAACCCTGAGCCGAACAACTTTTCATTCAACTCCCCTAAGGGAGCTTGCCCCAATTGCAATGGCATAGGACAACTGCATCAAGTTAACGTAAATAAAATTGTACCTGACGAGTCTTTGTCCATATCCAATGGTGCCTTGGCCCCACATGGACCTGAAAAGAAAAGTTGGATTTTTAAACAGTTTGAAACCATAGCGCAACGTTTCGATTTTAAATTGACCGACCCCTACAAATCTATTCCAGAGGAAGCTAAAGAGATGATTCTTTTCGGTGGTAAAGAAAAATTTTCAGTCGAAAGTAAAACTTTGGGCGTCACCCGCAATTATAATATCGACTTTGAAGGCGTAGCGAATTTTATTGAAAATCAATATAAAACTGCCGATTCCACGTCTTTAAAACGCTGGGCAAAGACATATATGGATAAAATTGATTGCCCAGTTTGCGAAGGCTCGCGTTTAAAGAAAGAATCCCTCTACTTCAAAATTAACAACAAAAATATTGCGGAACTAGCGCATACTGATATCGTTGAGTTGGCCGAATGGTTTAACGATCTGCACAACCATCTTTCGGAAACACAATTTAAAATTGCCGAAGAAATCCTAAAGGAAATCAAAGCCCGCTTGCAATTTTTGCTGGATGTTGGCTTGGATTATTTAACCCTTGATCGAAGTTCAAAATCACTTTCTGGAGGCGAGGCACAACGTATTCGCTTGGCAACGCAAATTGGCTCCCAGCTGGTTGGTGTGCTATATATTTTAGACGAACCCAGTATTGGCCTGCATCAGCGCGACAATGAAAAGCTAATCAATTCTTTGGTGTCCTTGCGGGATATTGGCAATTCGGTAATTGTAGTGGAGCATGATAAAGATATGATTGAGCGTGCCGATTACGTTGTGGATATTGGACCAAAAGCGGGAAAACATGGAGGTGAAATAATTAGCATCGGGAATCCAGATGAACTAAAAACACATCATACCCTAACGGCGGATTATCTAAATGGCACTAAGGAAATTGAAATTCCTAAAACACGCAGGGAAGGCAATGGTAAGTGTTTAGAACTCAAAGGCTGTACAGGAAACAACCTTAAAAATGTCTCCGTTAAATTTCCATTGGGCAAAATGATAGGGGTTACAGGCGTTTCGGGAAGCGGTAAATCCACTTTAATCAACGAGACGCTCTACCCTATACTGAATGCGCACTACTTTAATGGCGTTAAAAAGCCAATGCCTTACAAAAGCATTAAAGGCCTGGATCACATCGATAAAGTCATCGATATTAACCAATCCCCAATAGGACGCACGCCACGAAGCAACCCAGTGACTTATACGGGTACTTTTAGTGAAATACGAGCTCTTTTTGCCAAAATTCCCGAGGCTATGATTCGAGGTTATAAGGCGGGCCGATTCAGCTTTAATGTTGCCGGCGGACGTTGTGAAACCTGCAAAGGCGGTGGCTTGCGTGTAATTGAAATGAATTTTTTACCTGATGTGTATGTCGAATGCGAAACTTGTCAGGGCAAACGTTTCAACAGGGAAACTTTAGAAATCCGTTACAAAGGCAAAAATATCAGCGATGTTTTGAATATGACCATCAACGAGGCCGTTGAATTTTTTGAACACATCCCAAAGATTTACAAAAAGCTGAAAACCATTCAAGATGTAGGACTCGGCTATATTACTTTAGGGCAACAAAGCACAACGCTTTCAGGCGGTGAGGCGCAACGCATCAAACTGGCCACAGAATTGAGCAAACGTGATACGGGAAATACCCTTTATATTTTGGACGAGCCCACTACGGGGTTACATTTTGAGGATATCCGTGTCTTGATGTTGGTGCTAAATAAATTAGTAAACAAAGGTAATACGGTACTTATAATCGAACATAATCTGGACGTCATAAAGACCGTAGACCATATTATTGATATTGGCTATGAAGGTGGTAAAGGAGGTGGAGAAATTGTTGCTGAAGGCACACCTGAAGAACTAATAAAACACAAAAAAAGTTACACCGCTAAGTTTTTGAAAAAAGAATTACATTAGTAAAAATTGAATTGAGATGAGAAAAGAACAACGCCATAAGAGTTGGAACGAGATTAAAACCAACGATTCTTGGGCCATTTTTAAGATTATGGGAGAATTCGTTACGGGATTCGAAAGAATGAGCAAAATTGGGCCATGTGTTTCCATTTTTGGCTCTGCTCGCACTAAACCAGGTCATAAATATTATCAGTTAACAGAAAGAGTAGCCAAAAAAATCGTTGAAGCTGGGTACGGTGTCATTACCGGTGGAGGCCCCGGTATTATGGAAGCTGGCAATAAAGGTGCACATTTAGGTGGTGGCACATCGGTTGGTCTTAATATCGACTTGCCCTTTGAACAACACGATAATCCGTATATAGACTCAGACAAGAATCTGGATTTTGACTATTTCTTTGTTAGGAAAGTAATGTTCGTCAAGTATTCCCAAGGTTTTGTGGTGATGCCCGGTGGTTTTGGTACCTTGGATGAGTTATTTGAGGCGATGACACTTATTCAAACCCATAAAATTGAACAATTCCCAATCATTCTTGTAGGAAAGCAATTCTGGGAAGGCCTAATGGGGTGGATAAAATCTACCCTTTTGGAACAATATCAAAATATTAGTCCGAAAGATTTGGATCTCATTCATTTGGTGGACACTGAAGATGAAGTGATTGAGATTCTAGACGCATTCTACAATGGTTCGGCATTGAGCCCAAATTTCTAATTTGAAATACCGCAATTATCTGTCTGTTAAACACGTTTTATTAAAACGGACGCTATATTTCAGTATATTGCGTCGCCTTAAACGAATATGAACCCAAGTAAATAGTAACAAATTTGAAGCTTCGCTATTTAGTTACAATATTAACACTTCTCAATCTGCTCATTGGTTTTGGTCAAAATCGAACGGACGTGAGTGCGTATTTCAATATCGAAAAGAAGCTCATCGCAATTTCGCAAACCATTGAATATTACAATACTTCAGACGATACGCTATCCACTATTTACTTGAACGATTGGAGCAATAGTTTTTCTAATAAAAATACCCCTCTGGCAAAACGTTTAGCCGACGAATACGTCAATAAGTTCCATTTGGCAAAAGATGAAGATAGAGGCTATACGGAAATAGGATACATCAAACAAGACGGAGACAGTTTACACTTTAGCAGACTTCCAAAACAAGTGGATGTTATTGAAGTCCATCTTAAAACACCTTTATCTCCGGGCAGTTCATACGCCATAGATTTAAAATATACTGTGAAACTTCCCAGTGATCAATTTACCAGCTACGGCTTTACAAAAGATGGGGATTTGAATTTGAAGTATTGGTATATTACGCCAGCAGTATACAATACTGAATGGCAATACTATAGCAATAAAAATTTAAATGATTTATTTATACCGAGAGCAGACGTCAATCTAGAGATTTCGTATCCAAAAAACTATCATGTTACATTGGAATTAAATGAAGTGAAATCGGTAGATTTTGGAGAAAGAATCGTAAAAGTTTTTGAAGGCAAAGACCGAAACAACAACAAACTATTTTTGAACAAAACGCCTGAATTCAAATCTATTAAAAGTGAAAAGATTGAGTTGGTGACCAACATGAAGGATTTCGACCTTAAACTTGTTGAAAAGGTTTTAATCACGGATAGGGTCATCAATTTTATGTATGAAAATCTTGGTGAGTACCCTCATGAAAAACTTTTGTTGACGAAAATTGACAATGACAAAGATCCCGTTTATGGTTTAAACTTTTTACCAAACTTTTTGCAACCCTATCCTGATAGTTTTGAATACGAAATGATGCTTCTGAAGGTAGCGTTGCACAACTATCTCAAAAACATTCTTATTGTAAATCCCAGAAAGGACCATTGGATTTTGGATAGTATTCAAATTTATTTCTTGATGAAATATGTTGAAATGAACTACCCAGATATGAAATTTTTTGGGGTGCTATCCAACATTTGGGGCCTACGTGCTTTTCATGCGGCCGATCTCCACTACAACGACAAATACACTTTAGCTTATATGCTAATGGCACGTGCCAATAGGGACCAGCCCGTCGCAATGGCTAAGGATTCCTTGATGAAATTCAACAGTAATATTGCGAGTAAATATAAGGCCGGGGTTGGGTTGAGATACTTAGACGATTTCATTAATAAGGATATCCTAGAAACGACCTTGAAGGATTTCTTAAGGGCATACAAGCTTAAAGCCGTAACCACCGAAGACTTTGAAACTTTATTAAAATCAAGAACCGAAAAGGATATTAACTGGTTTTTTACGGATTATCTTCAAACTCGAAAAAAGATAGACTTTAAAATAAAAGAAGTCTCAAAAACCAATGATTCCATTGCGCTGATTATCAAAAATAAGCGAGACAATAGTATGCCCGTTTCCTTATATACGCTGAAGAACGACAGCATTCTCTCAAAGTATTGGGTTGAGGACATTCAAGACGAAAAAAGAGTTGCAATTCCAAATAATGGGGCCGATAAGTTTATTTTAAACTACAACAATGCCGCCCCTGAGTTTAATTTAAGGGACAATTATAAATCCGACAAAGGCTTCTTTTTCAACAATAAACCCTTTCAATTCAGACTTTTAAAGGACATTGAAGACCCCAACTACAACCAAGTGTTTTTGATGCCAATTGTAGAATTCAATAATATTTATGATGGTTTGAATTTGGGGATTAAACTATATAACGGCACACTTTTACGCCGAAATTTTAAATATAAAATTCAACCGCAATACTCGCTCAATTCTAAGCAACTTACTGGCTCCACTTCTTTATCGATGACCCATAATTTTGAAAACAGGAACCTTTATGCCCTCAACTACGGCATTGGACTCTCGTATAGGTCCTATGCCCAAGATTTGTTTTTTAGAAGAATCTCACCCAGCCTGACCTTTTTATTTCGTGACGACAATGACTTTCGCTCTAATATTAGAAAGGCCTTAAGGTTTAGATTTTTAGACATCCACCGGGATGAAGACCTTCTAAATATTTCTGATAACAACGAACCCAATTATAGTGTGTTTAATGCTCGTTATATCAATTCAAATGATAATTTATTGGTATTTAGCAAGTGGTATGCGGATTTTCAATTAGCCAAAAACTTTAGCAAGGTTGCCTTTAATTATGAATTTCGGAAGTTGTTCCAAAGTAATCGTCAATTGAATTTAAGATTCTTCGCTGGACTGTTTATCGAAAACAATACAGAAACCGATTCGGATTATTTCAGTTTTGCATTAGATCGCCCAACGGATTACTTATTCGATTACAATTACCTTGGAAGATCGGAAGACACTGGTATTTTTAGCCAGCAGTATATCGATGCGGAAGGAGGGTTTAAATCGAAATTGGAAGTGCCTTTCGCCAATCAATGGATGACCACGGCCAATGTTAGCACAAGTATTTGGCGATATATATTGGCCTACGGGGATTTTGGCCTGGTGAAAAATAAGTTTAAAGCACCAAAGTTTGTTTACGACTCGGGTATCCGAATTGATTTGGTTACGGACTATTTTGAAGTGTATTTTCCAATATATTCCAACTTAGGTTGGGAAATTGCCCAACCTGGGTATGACCAAAAAATCAGATTTAAATTCACTGTGGACCCCGAGGTACTTCTTGGACTATTCAGAAGACGTTGGTTTTAAATTATTATATGTTTTATCCTGTTTTTTTTGAATTTTCCATAATATTTTCAAAACAAAACCTAAGTTATTTTAAAATCGCAGGGTTTTAAATCACTTCAGAATTTTGCAATAAAGTTGAAAAAGCCTTAAATTTGCATGCATTTTCAACCACCTAACATGGAACCTACCTCGGACTTAAAAAACAAAATTTCATTCGACGATTTTAAAGCAGAAGTATTAAACGATTATAAAATCGCTGTGCAAAGTCGTGAATGTAGTTTGCTGGGCCGAAGGGAGGTTTTAACTGGAAAAGCCAAGTTTGGCATCTTTGGTGATGGCAAGGAAGTACCACAGTTGGCAATGGCCAAAGCTTTCAAGAAGGGCGATTGGCGATCGGGCTACTATCGAGACCAAACCTTTATGATGGCCATTGGGGAGCTTACTGTGGAACAGTTTTTTGCCGGCCTTTACGCCAATACCGATTTAAAATTGGAGCCTATGTCCGCAGGCCGTCAAATGGGTGGGCATTTTGTAACCCATAGTATTGACGAAAACGGTAATTGGAAGGACCTTACCAAGCAATACAATTCCAGCTCTGATATTTCGCCTACTGCTGGGCAAATGCCACGACTTTTGGGATTGGCTCAGGCTTCCAAAGTTTATAAGGAACTCAAAAACGTCAATGCCAGTAAGTTTTCTGTAAATGGCAATGAAGTGGCTTGGGGAACTATCGGAAATGCGAGTACAAGTGAAGGTTTGTTTTTGGAAACCATTAATGCAGCAGGGGTACTTCAAATCCCCTTGGTGATTAGTATTTGGGACGATGAATACGGAATTTCGGTACATGCAAAGTACCAAACTACAAAGGAGAACATTTCCGAAATACTTAAAGGTTTTCAAAGGGATAAGGATAATAAAGGCTTTGAAATATTGCGCGTAAAAGGTTGGGATTATCCAAATATTATGGAAACCTATCTGGAAGCTGGAGCCATTGCCCGTGAGGAACACGTGCCTATTTTAATCCATGTTACGGAACTAACACAGCCACAAGGCCATTCTACTTCTGGGTCGCATGAGCGCTATAAAAGTGGAGAGCGTTTGCTATGGGAATCAGAATTTGATTGTAACAAGAAAATGCGGGAGTGGATAATAGAAAGTGGGATAGCTACCAATGAAACCCTGACCAATATCGAACGCACCATCAAAAGAGAAGTTAAACAGAGCAAAACAAAAGCTTGGAATACATTTTTGGCACCTATAAAAAAGAACCGAAACGAATTGGTTTCGTTATTGATTGACCTATCTTCTAAAAGTTCAAATGGGGTTTTCATATCTAAACTTAAAGATGCATTGGAATCCATAAACGAGCCAACGCACAAGGATATTTTAACACATGCCAGAAAGGTTTTAAGATATGTTATAGGAGATGCATCCAATGAAAGTATCAAACTCCGAAATTGGATTGACAACTATTTCAAAGAGGTACAGCCGAAATTTAGTTCGCACTTATATTGCGAAACGGATAAATCAGCAAGACATGTCACTGAAGTGCAACCTGTTTACGACGACAATGCAGAATTAGTAGATGGCAGAATTATCATTAGGGATAATTTCGACGCCCTTTTTCAAAAACATCCCGAACTGATGGTTTTTGGTGAAGATACTGGGAATATTGGCGACGTTAACCAAGGTTTGGAAGGACTGCAAGCTAAGTACGGAGAAACCAGAATTGCGGATGCAGGCATTCGAGAGGCAACGATTATTGGCCAAGGCATAGGTTTAGCCCTTAGAGGTTTACGCCCAATTGCCGAAATTCAATATTTGGATTACACATTGTATGCGCTAAATGTTATTAGCGACGACTTAGCATCCTTGCATTATCGCACTAAAGGCATGCAAAAAGCACCTTTGATAATTAGGACACGTGGGCACCGGTTGGAAGGTATCTGGCATTCAGGATCACAGATGGGGGGACTCTTAAATTTAATCAGAGGCGTTTATGTTTTGGTGCCAAGAAACATGACCAAGGCTGCAGGCTTTTACAATACGCTATTGCTGAGTGACGAACCAGCACTAATTGTGGAGTGCTTAAATGGTTATCGATTGAAAGAGCGCCGACCAATGAATATGGGGAATTTTAAAACCCCAGTGGGTGTTGTCGAAACCGTTAAGGAGGGCTCTGACATTACGTTGGTTTCCTATGGCTCTACGCTGCGTCTAGTGGAACAGGCGTCAAAAGAACTTTTAGCTGTTGGGATAGATACCGAAATTATTGACATCCAATCCTTGGTGCCGTTAGACATCCATCATGATATTGTAAAAAGTATTGCAAAAACCAATCGGGTAATGGTCATAGACGAGGATGTTCCGGGAGGTGCATCCGCCTATATTATGGATCATATTTTAAATGAACAAAACGCATTCCAATATCTGGATAGTGCACCAAAAACGTTAACAGCAAAAGCGCATAGGCCGGCTTACGGAAATGACGGGGACTACTTTTCTAAACCCTCGGCAGAAGATATTTTCGAAGCTATTTATGAAGTGATGCACGAATTAAACCCTACCGATTTTCCTAGATTGAGATAAATTTATTAAAAACAACAATATATCAAAAACCATAACTGAAGTTGTGGTTTTTGTTTTTAGAAAAAGCAAAAATGAAAGCTGTAAACCTCGTCGAAATAAAAAAAGAACTTAAGCAACTTTCATCAGCCGAACTGGAAGCACTTTGCCTACGGTTGGCAAGGTTCAAAAAAGAAAACAAGGAATTACTCACCTATTTATTATTTGAAAGCCATGACGAAAGCGGATATGCTGAAAGCGTTAAAACATTTATAGATGAAGAATTTGAAACAATTAACACAGATAGCTTTTATTACATCCGAAAAAGCGTCCGAAAGATTTTACGGAATGTAAAAAAGTTTGTTAGATATTCTCAAAAAAAAGAAACCGAAGTGGAGCTTCTACTCTATTTCTGCGAGAAGTTAAAAGAATTTAAGCCAAGCATAAAACGAAGCACACAATTGCAAAACATGTATCAACGTCAATTGCAGCTGGCCAAAAAGGGCATTGAAAAACTACATGAGGATTTAAGGTATGATTTCAATTTAATGATAGAAGAAATGGGCTTGGAGTAATTTATTTTAAAAGGTTTAAACCCCATGGAGTGCTAAACCAGCAAATCCTCCAAAGCAGGCTTCAGGTGATGAAACTTAAATACAAAGCCCCTACTTTCGATTTTTTTTGAGCTGACCCGCTGACTTTCAAATAGGATAATATGCATTTCGCCCAAAACCAATTTCATAAAAAATTTTGGGATGTTTGGCAAAAATAATGGTCGGTTAAGGACATTAGCTATAGTTTTGGTCATTTCACTATTGGACACTGGATTTGGCCCAACGCCATTGTAAATACCTGAAAGTTTTTCCTCCAACAGGAAAACAAATAGCCTGGACAAATCTTCAATATGTATCCAGGATTGCCACTGCTTACCATTTCCAAAAGCCGCACCAACTCCATATTTGATAGGTTTTGCCATCTCTTTTAATGCGCCTCCTTTTTCGGAAAGCACCAATCCGATTCTCACTTTTGAAATGCCAATATTCAATTGGGAAAACCCATCAACTGCCTTCTCCCAAGCATTTGTAACCTGTCCCAAAAATGAGTCGCTTATTTCTTTGTGTGTCTGATCGTAATAATTCGTCATTGAAGACGGGTATATACCGATAGCACTAGCAGAAACAATCTGTTTAATCTGATGAGATTCCCCTTTTAGAGCATTAATCAGTAGTTGGGTACTATCCACTCGACTATCTAAAACCTTTTTTTTGTAACTGGATGTCCACCGCTTGGAAATTGTCGCACCTGCTAAATGAATGATTGCATCAACACCACCAAAACATGCAGTGTCAAGCTCCCCTGAGTTTGGGTTCCAATAAAATCCACGATAGTTTTCATTATCAGAAACCTTAGATTTTCTGGTGGTTAAATAGTTGATTTGATAACCTTTGGAGTGGCAAAGTTTCACAATCTCTTGGCCAATCATTCCAGTTGCTCCTGTAATTAATATCCGCATATTCTTTTTTATTAAAAATACGAAAAGCTTAATCGTATAGCTAAGGATTTAAGCTTGATTTAACAGAATATTGATGCTTGACAGAGGACCAATGAGCGAAAACCGTAACATAAATCCACCCGCAACTTACTGCCTAATGAATACTTAGCACTACTTACCGCTCCTCAACATTTCGCGTTTCCCAGGAGGGCCAGGCAGTTTTTCAACCTGAAAACCAACAGACTGCATGGCACGCCTCACGCTCCCTTTGGCAGCATACGTAACCAAAACACCGCCCTTTTGAAGCGCATCGTACATTTTTTTGAAAATAGATTCCGTCCATAGCTCAGGTTGCACTCTTGCACCGAAAGCATCAAAATAAATAAGGTGAAACTTATCAAAATCGGCAATCGCATCAAACATTTTATGTTGCTTTTCAATTTTAAAATGACTGCCCAATTGATGCTGAGATTCCCATGATATTTGGTGCATTTCTTCAAAGAGAGTACTTCTATCCTCGATATTCAATTCTGAAGGATAATTTAAAAGTCTGATTTCGTCCAATGCAACTGGGTAGCCCTCAACCCCTACATAATCAATATTGAGATTTAGTTTTTCTGCCTCCAATAAGGTAATAAAGGCATTCAAACCGGTACCGAAACCTATTTCGAGAATTGAAATTTTATTGCCAGAATCAGAAATGATCCCGTCCCGATGGCTATCGGGAGCTTTCGGGACAGAATGACAAAGATGATGTAACCCATGTTTTATAAAAACGTGATACGCCTCTTGAATGGCTCCATGTTTGGAATGATAGCTTTCATCCCAATCTGGTAAATGGATGGTGGTGGAACCATCCGCAGTTTTAATAATTTTACGCTTCAAAATTACTGGGCAATTAGAACACCATCGGCTTCAAATGAATACGTGCGTTTCGACTCTTTAATCAACGAGATATCCTCAGAAGATTTTCCAGCGTCTTCTGCGTAGTGCCTTTGTTCATCAACTGAAACCTCGGTAACATAGGCCAAACCATTCACAATAACTTCCTTGCCGGCGATATCTTTCGGAACAAAAAAACCATAGTCCTTAAACTTTACCATCATTTCCGTATCATTGGGTAACTCTAAGGTCATCCAACAGCCTTTTGCTTGGCAGACATCCTTAACTTTGGCTTTCACCTTTGAAGGCACACTATCCCCAACTTTCATAATCACATAATGTGGATACATTGAATTTGAATCAATGGCATCACTGTCCTTAATGGTCTTTCCAAATGAAGCATATGTAACTTCTTTAGTCATTGCCTCAGAAGCTTCGGTACTTTTATGTTTTTTACAAGACACCAAAGCTGAAAAAGCTATAATTGTCAAAAGGAATCCTCTCATAAGTCAATTGCCAGAATTTTAAAGTATTTATGTAAAGATACCTCATTTTTTGAAAATGAATTTTATAAATTTGTAGGCTAAATTAACGAGATATGAGTACTATAATCAAGGATATCGAGGTTATAAAAACAAAATCCACAAAAATACATGATGTAGATTTTGACGATTTGAAATTCGGAAGCGTATTTTCAGATCATATGCTGGTGTGCGATTATAAGGATGGGAAGTGGCACGCGCCTAAAATTATGCCTTATCAGCCCTTGACTTTAGATCCATCAGCCAAAATTTTCCACTATGGGCAGTCCGTTTTTGAAGGGATGAAAGCCTATAAAGATGATAATGGTTCTGTCTGGTTATTTAGACCTGAGGATAATGCTAGGCGACTGAATATTTCTGCCGAACGATTGGCCATTCCAGAATTACCAGAAGGGTATTTTATGGACGGGCTAAAAGCTTTGTTGGAACTGGATAAAGATTGGATCCCGCAAAAGGATGGAAGCTCTTTGTATATCCGACCATTTATTTTTGCCTCGGGTAATGGATTCCATGCCTCGCCTGCTGACGAATATAAATTCATTATTTGCACGGCACCTTCAGGCTCCTACTTTTCAGGTGAAGTAAAAGTTTTGATTGAAGAGACCTATTCGCGTTCAGCGGATGGCGGTGTTGGTTTTGCAAAAGCAGGTGGTAATTATGCAGGACAGTTTTATCCAACTCAGTTGGCCAAGAAGAAGGGCTATCAGCAAGTGATTTGGACGGACGACCAT
Organism: Hyunsoonleella aquatilis; assembly: GCF_014270105.1. GTDB lineage: Bacteria > Bacteroidota > Bacteroidia > Flavobacteriales > Flavobacteriaceae > Jejuia > Jejuia aquatilis. Next base: position 407,653 of record NZ_JACNMF010000003.1, on the reverse strand, counting down.
GAACATGAGTACATAGAAGAAGCTGGTGCGATGAATATTTTTGTACGGATCAATGACACATTGATTACGGGGCCAACAAGTGATAGAATTTTGGACGGTATAACGAGAAAAAGCATCATTCAATTAGCGGAAAGCGAAAACATTACTGTTGAAGTTAGAAAACTAACTGTTACGGAAGTGGTAGAAGCTGCCAAGAATGGTACGTTAAAGGAGATGTTTGGAGCCGGAACTGCGGCCGTAGTTTCTCCAATAGCCGCTTTTGGTTATAAGGGTATAGATTATGATTTGCCGAAAATTGACAATCCATATGCTGATTACCTCAAAAAACGTATTACGGATATTCAAACGAATAAAGCTGAAGACCCCTTTGGATGGCGGTTTAAAGTAATATAACAAAGACACGAATTTCACGAATTAGCACTAATCTTTACTTTCAATTTAATAATTTGTGAAAATTAGTGAAATTCGTGTCCCATATCATTCGCTCAAAATCACCTCAATATTGGGCTTAAAATAATTTGGTCCTTTCAGCACTTTCCCATCCTCTCGGTAAATTGGTTGACCGTCCTCCCCTAGCTTGCTCATATTGGAACGCTGGATTTCATCAAACACCTCTTCTATTTTATGCTGTAGCCCATGTTCAATAATTGTGCCACATAAAATATATAGCATATCTCCCAAAGCATCTGCCACTTCAACTAAATCATTGTTATTGGCCGCGTCCAAATACTCCTCATTTTCTTCGCGCATTAACTTGTAACGCAACTGATTTTTAGCCAGACCCAAGTCTGCTTTTGGCGTTTCCCTATGCCCTATTTTAAACGCGGTATGAAATGCCTTTACTGCATCAATTTTATTCTTCATAAATTTCCAATTTGTCATCCTGTCCCGATACCTATCGGGATTGTTTCAGGATCTCATCTTTATTATTAAATTCGCATAAAAATAACTATATGTTCAGCAAAGGTCAAATCATTTTTGGAATTATCTTTTTTATTGCCTTTGCAATAGTTATTGGCTATACATATCGTAAAGACTTAAAACTACATAAGAAGTTTTACAAAGGCAGTATTTGGATGCTTTTAGCCTTTATCGGGTTTATTCTAATGATTAGTGCTATAAAATTCTTTTTACAGTAATATCTTACCGATTTATTGCATTTTGTCGTTTATTTTACTTTATTTGTCGGTAAAATATACTATTAACCTTAATTATTTTACTTATGAAAACCCTAAAATTATACGTGTATGCGATCATGGCTTTGTCTATTATGACTTACTCATGTTCTTCAGATTCTGATTCTGGAGGCGGTTCCGGTGATGAAGAATTGGCCAATCAGCAAAATCAAACTGAAGAAACCCCAGTTTCAACATCAGCACTTGAAACTGGAGTTGATATCCAAGGTGCTACCAAAAATAATGGTGTCCCACCTTCTCCAAATAGCAATTTAAACCTTACTTTGGATTCAAATGTGGCAGAAGCACAACAGAAATCTGGATTCAACTTGAAATTTTCGACTACCGAAAGCGATGTGGCTGGTGCTTATCTTCAATTTAAGGACTTAGACGGCAACGCGGCAGGTAATTATTTTGATGTGGCCTCTTCAAACTTTGTTGCTGATAAAAAGGCCAATATCAAAGGAAGTGCTACTTCAAAGGGTGGTTTGTTCTCAAAAGGAAGTAGTTTAGAAGATGGGGACTATGAAATTGATGTTGATTTTGGTGATGATATCCCTGCAGGGCAGTTTTGCGCAGATTTATGCATTTACAACAGCCAAGAACAAATAAGCCAAATTGTTACTGTTTGTGTTGAAGTTGAAGCTTGGGGAGGTAATGCATCCCTAGTGGGTGAATGGGAAATTATAGACAGTACAGATGATGATGAGTTGGAAACAATCAATTGTAATAATGGCGAAAACGTTGAAGTGTTTTATTATCAAACTATTTCAGAAAGCAATTCATTAAAAATAGAAAGCGATGGCGATTATATATACTCAGATAACGAAGAATTCAAATTTCTAGACTACCAAGCAACGAGCGATAATTGTAGCCCCACCTATAATGATGAAGTTTTTAATTATAGTATCAAGGAAAGTGGGAAATGGTCTTTTAATGAGTCTGACAACACTTTAACCCTTGTCTTATTTAAATATGAGGATTTAATTACGCCTGCTGACAGTTATGACGAACCCAATGGTGAGTTAATTTTGGAAAAAGCTGCGGTATCTTTTGTCAATGGCAATTTGATAATTACAGAAACATATTCAGATGGGAGCCAAACTTATACTGACGTTTACACCTTAAGAAGAAAATAAAACATATCTTATTTTGAAAATAAAAAAATCCTCAAAAAATGGGGATTTTTTTATTCCCTACTTCAACAAATGGAAGGTATTCCTTCCGAAGTTCCGCACTATGTACTGGGATTTTATAATCTCATAATACAACTTTACTTCGGTTTTTTTTGCCATTGGTCTATAAATTATAATTGCGATTTAATTTCTTTTTACTTTGAAAGAGGAAATATACCCAGTAGCGGGTATTTTTTTAAGCTTATTTTTTAATGAGTTTTACAGCAACTTATAAATCAATAAATTATGCACGAACAGCTTAGAACATCTTTCAAATTAGTTAAAGAAAACCCCGAATGGCAATGTATTACTTCAGACTTTGCGTATGGAACTTTTTATAGTATTTACGCAAAATTTGAATTTGAAGAAAACTCCTTTACTCCTAAAAAATGTGAAATTCGACTTCAAAACTTCCAAGGCAACATAACTATAGGTTTGGTAAGTATACAGGATACTATTGAAATCATTTATGATAAAATTGTCAAGCAATATGTCTGCTATTTAAAAATTAAACTTCGGCCATTATTAGCGAACAGTTATATCAGTCAAAGTATTACTCTCGAAAATAAAACTGATTTTTGGTATGATACAACTCAAACCCCAATAAATCAGCTTAACTCGAAGAACTTGTTATTTGTTGATATAGAATACGCCGATATACATGAAAACGACGACTTGACAAGTATTGAATCAACTAATGAACTTACTTTTATTGATAACGTAAGATATATTCGTGATGGAGAGCAAATTTTTAGGAAAAAATATGAATCTATATTAGGGCTAAAAATCATAGATCACCTAGCGTCCAAAATTGTGGAAGAAGAGGTGGAGGTTGATGGAGTAAAAAAAATCGTGAAATATATAATTAGTGCTGGATGCAGAGGTGTTTACGTTAAGTTATTAGAATGAAAAAACAGGGGTTGCTGATATGGCTACTGTTCATATCCATTTCGATATCATCCCAGAATAAGTCTATTGAGAATTTTTTATTGTTAATTCGTAATAGCGATTTTGACAGGGCTAATGATGTATTAAAAAATACTCAAACAAAAGATACATTATTACTGAACTGTTTGGCCTATTTTTTAAAAGTATCTAAATCAAAAGGAATTTACAATGAAACACTAGAAAAGGTTAAACCAAAGGAGTTTAATAAAAAGAACATGCCAGTATTTTATAAGTCTATTTCTTATTTAAATGCTGGCTTATATCAGTTTTATTATGAAAATAATTCAGATTCTAAGGTTATGACTAATTACTTGCAGGCTCTAGAACTGGCTAAATCAGATGGACCTACCCCTCTTACTAGTATTATATATTGCAATATACTAGAGTATTATTCCTCTATTATTAAAAAGGAGTTTAAATCCTTTAAAACATTTACGTCTGAGTACAAATCTAATTCTTTTGACTCTATCGACTTGGCTATTGCAGATTACTACGACCTATCTATCCCTATTGGCATTTCTGAATATGAAATTTCTAGTGATGAATATGCACAATTGATAGAAGTTGGAGCAAAACTCAAAAACACTTCTTATACAAATGACATAAATATTTTGAAAGGCATCTACCTTGAAAATAATGGTTTTTTGTCAAAAGCTAAACATTTTTATGCCTCTGCCATTCAAAACAATGAGGATTTGAATTCTGGTCATCAAATAATTTCTTACTTAAGAGCAAAATTGAATTTAGGTGTTCTGGAATATAAAAGTCAAAACTATGATAGTGCTTTTAAAATTCTTAAAGATAGTATTGCATATGATGGAAAACCTATTTTCAGTTATAAAATCCGAACGGATTTTTGGCTATCCAGGATTTACTTTAAGAAAAAAAAGTTTGACAGTGCTTATATCTATTTAAACAAAAGCAGATTGAACCATTTTTCACTAAATCAAACTAATTACTTGTCTGCGGTTCGAGATATTCAAGAAAAATACCAGACGGCTGAAAAAGAAAAGCAGTTGCTAATTGAACAACAAAAACGCAAACAAAACAGAAACCTATTAATAGGAGCAATAGCATTCATCCTTTTCGGAAGTATCACCGCCTTCCTCCTCCAAAAAAACACCCGCAAAAAACAAAAACTGGCCGAACAGGAAAAATCTCTAGAAAGCCAAAAATTAGCCACAGTACTTAAAGAACAGGAACTGGTAAGTATTGATGCCATGATCGAGGGCCAAGAAAAAGAACGTCAACGCATCGCCGATGATTTACATGACGACCTGGGCGGCTTAATGGCCACTGTTAAACTTCACTTTAATGCATTAAAAGATAAACAGACGCCTGAATTATTTGATAGGACCACTACTCTTTTGGACGATGCCTATCAAAAAATAAGATCCATTGCGCATGCTAAGAACTCTGGTGTAATCGCCAAACAAGGACTATTGATTGCCGTTCAAAATATGGCGGATAAAATTTCTGCCTCAAACAAAATCACCGTTAAAGTAATTGATCATGGCCTGGACCAACGTCTGGAGAACAGCTTGGAGTTGACCATTTTTAGAGTCATACAGGAGCTTATTACCAATGTGATAAAACATGCTGAAGCCACAGAGTCCACAATACACCTGACTAATCACGATGAAACTTTGAATATCATGGTAGAAGACAATGGTAAGGGTTTTAACCCCAGTCAAGTCACTACCAAAAATAAAGGTATGGGCATCAGCAGTATAGATAAACGTATTGAACACCTTAATGGTTCCATGACCATAGAATCTGATCCCGGGACGGGCACAACTATTATAATTGACATCCCTATATGATACGATTAGCTATTGCAGAAGACCACCAATCCCTAATTGATGGCATTAAATTATTGTTGGACTATGAGGACGGAATTTCCATTGTGGGTACTTCCAATGACGGGGAAGCCCTAATGGAGATCGTAGAAAAAAAACAACCCAATTTGGTACTAATGGATATAAGAATGCCAAAACTGGATGGCATCGAAGCTACCAAACGGATAAAGAAAGCGCACCCAAACATCAAGATTCTGGCTTTTACCATGTTTGACCAAACCGAGGCCATTCAGCAAATGTTGGAAGCCGGAGCTTCTGGTTATATCCTGAAAAATTCATCACTTGAGGAAGTGCATAAAGCAATTATTGCAGTACACAGTGGCGACACTTATTTTGATGCCAATATCAACACCAATAATTTAGAAACCTCTTCTAACAACAAAACCAAGGGTACCCTGACCAAAAGGCAAATTGAGATTTTAGAATTGATTGCCCAAGGCAAAACCTCCAGGCAAATTGCAGATACGCTTTTTATAGGAATTCACACTGTAGATACACACCGTAAAAATATGGCTAGAATATTGGGTTTACAGGGAAAGGGCGAATTGTTGCGCTATGCTTTGGACAGAAAGTATAAGTTTTAAATTACTTTATAAAGTATGGCAAAGCCTAACAAGGACTTCATTAAGGAAACCAATTCAGAACTGAACGGTGCGCCTCATCCTCCAACAGACTTTTCAAGCATCAATAATTTCCCCCTTAATTTGAAGCAATGCCTCTATGTAGTGGATTGGCAAGATGGGAAGATATCATTTTGCAAAAACACAAAGAGGGTTTTGGGCTATAACAATAAGGAATTCAATTTAGAAACCCTGTTAAATATTGCCCACCCCGAGGACTTGGAGCATATAAGGCGGATTACCCAAGCTGTGGTAAATCATCTCACCAAAAGTACCCACCTAGACTTGCAATGCAGCACCTTCAATATTACCTATAGGTTTAGGAAAAAGGACAATACATACGTAAAAATACTACGGCAGTCATCAATATTTGAAAGGACCGAACTTGGCCAGATGAAAAGCAACCTGTCCATTCTAACGGATATTTCTTTTTTTGATAAATCGGATAGCATCAAATGGGAATTGGATATTCCAGGAATGAACCCCGCAGATTTTAAAAAGGAAATCTACAATGAATATTTAGGATTTTTTACTAACCGGGAGATCGAAATTATCAAATTAATTGCTGATGGATTTAACACAAAATCCATGGCAAAACAACTTTTTATTAGCACGCACACGGTATATTCACACAGAAAAAATATTCTTAAAAAAAGTAATTGTCATAACTCCAAAGAACTTATTGAGTTTTGCCTTAAAATTGGAGTGCTTTAGTTTTGGCATCCGTTTTAAGTATTTCAACCATTCATCGATAAACTTTTCGACCAACGCACTAAAAATACCCAATAATAGGTATTCCATTTGTGCCACAGCTATTCATATATTTGACGGCTATTACAACATAAATTCTCATTCTATGAAAAATTTCACCCAACAATTTTTGATTTCGTCTCTTTTGACTATTGTAACCTCCATAGCTTATTCTCAAAGTTATGTAGGTTTAACAGCCGATAATTATGCCGGTGTTCACGGCCTAACGTTTAACCCATCCAATGTTGTGGATTCTCGATATAAAGTGGATGTCAATCTAATATCCGTAAGTGCGTTTGGCGGTAGTGATTATTTTGGTATTAATCTAAATGATATTATCAAAGCGGATGATGGTTTTGACTTTGAAACCGATGTAGAAAAAATGCCAACAAATGCTAATAACTTCTTTGTAAACGCAGATGTTTTGGGACCTTCGTTTATGTTCAACATTTCTCCTAAAAGTAGTATTGGTATAGTGAGTCGCGTAAGGGCCGTGTTCAACATTCACAATATTAGTGGAGAGTTATACGAAAACCTTTCCGATAGTTTTGACACCAATGAAGATTTCAGTTTTGATTCCAAGGATTTAACCGGTACTATTCATGCTTGGGCTGAAATCAGTTTGGTGTACGGACGTATTTTAATGGATACTGAAAAACATTTCCTTAAAGGAGGAGCATCCCTCAAATACTTGCAAGGAGCTGGTGGGGTTTTCGTCAACAGCCCTAGTTTTACTGGAGATTACAACGCTACAAACGAGACCTTGGCTACTACTGGTACACTATCCTATGGTACAAGCCAGGATTTTGATAATGACGATATTGAGTTTGACAATTTGACTTCTGGTTTTGGAGCAGATGTTGGATTCACTTATGAATTTCGTCCTCATAAAATGAGAGACTCACTGACCCAAAGAAGCCAAAATAAGTATAAATTCAAATTTGGGGCGGCAATAACGGATATAGGATCTATAGACTATAAAGAAAGTACCATTACTGCGTATGATTTAAATGCCACTGCGGATGCATCAACTTTTAATGAAGACGAGGACGTTGAGCAATTTTTGGATGACAACTATACCTTTACCGAAAGTATGGCTTCGCAAAAAATCAAGCTACCAACGGCTTTACGACTTTTGATGGATTACCAAATCAAGAACAAATTGTACTTAAGCGTTCAAGGTAACTTATCATTAACTGACAAAAATGCCGTGGGTACAAACAGTATCATCAATACGGTGACCATTTCACCAAGATTGGAAACCAAATGGTTTAGTATTTTCTCCCCAGTAAGCTTTAGGGAATATGGCGATCTGGCTTGGGGTGCAGGCCTTCGCTTAGGCCCATTAATGGTGGGGTCAGGCTCAGTTTTCACCAATTTGATTTCGGACACAGCACAAACCACAGATGTTTTCTTCGGATTGAAAATACCACTTTATCAATAAATCTAAGATTTATAATTATTTGGAATAGTCACTCAGTAATTTAAAAAGGCCGATTACAATTTTGCACATCGGCGTTTTACCATTCATCGACAAACTTTTCGACGAAAAACATAAAAATACCCAGAAATGGGTATTTTTTTTTGTCGCATATTTAACTAGGTTTGAGAAGCTATTAACAATAATTCTTAAAATCCCTCTGGTTATGAAGCGATTATTACTCCTCCCATCCCTTATCTTTTTTCTAAACTCTAGCCTAAATGCACAAGTGCCACAAATTGAGCGCGATGCCTTGGTTGCTTTTTACAATGCAACCTTTGGTGCTAATTGGACTAATAATACTAATTGGAACACCTCTAATCCTGTTTCAACCTGGTTTGGCATTACTGTGGAGAACAACCATGTAACACAAATCAATTTAAGCAACAACAATATTTGGCCTAATTTACCCCCAGAAATAGGAAATTTACAAGAGTTGGTCACTTTGAATATTCCTGACGAAGTTAGCTTCTTTAGTTCAACATCCACTATCCCTGACGAAATTGGGAACCTCAGCAAACTAGAGTACCTCGATTTGCGCAGTTGGGGGTTATCGGGTGAAATTCCAAAGGAATTAGGCAATCTGTCCAACCTTTTATGGCTCGATTTACGTTTTAATAGTTTTTCAGGAAGCATTCCACAAGAACTAACCAATCTTGCTAGCTTGAATGTCCTCGTTTTATCTGGAAACCAATTTAGTGGACCTATTCCAAATTTCACCACCCTACTCCTTTTGAACTATTTTTGGATTGATAATAACAATTTTCAATTTGGCGACTTAGAACCTAACTTTAGTACGTATACAGGAACCTCCGGTCTTGATTTTGTCTATTCCCCCCAAAACAATATAGGCGAACGCTATGATGAGGCCGTAGCGGTGGGAAGTTCCAGGACGTTTAACACGAATGTAAGTGGTTCTCAAAATACTTACGACTGGTATAGAATTAACGCAGACGGAAGTGACGGCGGTTATATTGGAAGCGGCATGAGTATTAACGTTACGGTCAATACGGTAGACGACTTCAAATGGTTTTACTATTACGATGCCACAAGCAGTCTAATCCCCGGACTAACTTTGAGAAGTGAATTTTTCAAGCTAGGAAACCTCCCGTCAAATCATCCCGACTATGATGCCCTATTAGCTGTTTACAATGCCCTTAGTGGTATTAATTGGGATACTACAAAGCCAATATATAGTTGGTCTCCCAACAATGACCTTACTTTTGATCCTGTTTCGGATCGAGTTACCGAATTAAGAATTACTGGCAATAACCCTATAACTGGAGTCATACCTCCAGAAATAGGCGATTTGACAGAATTGACATCACTAGATTTTTTTCTTGAAGACCTTTCTGGTGATATACCTATTGAACTCTGGAACTTAGCAAAGTTAAAAACTCTCTTTTTAGGTGCCCAGGAATCAAACCTTTTAAGATTACCAAATGGTATTCCACCTCAAATTGCTAATCTTCAAGATTTGGAGTGGTTAAACCTTACACAAATACCGCTTACCCAACCTCTTCAACCTGAATTGTTTAATCTGCCCAACCTTCAACGGCTTCGTATTGTGGGTTGTGGTCTTACAGGAACAATTCCAAAAGAACTTGCTTCAATAAGTGATGTTTTGGCCGCTGACAATGAATTTGAAGGGACTATTCCCCAAGAGTTTATAGATGCTACAGGAAATCAAACGCTAAGTATAACTGGGAACTATTTTGATTTTAATGACCTGGAACCAATGGTTCTAAACCACAGCTACCAAAACTTTTTTTACAACCCCCAGCGCACAAAAGATGTGGAGCAAGATTTGGAGTTTCTTCCAGGTAATGATATCACGTTTACTATTGATGACACACGCCACAACAAATTTAAAAACTCCAAAGGTGCTGGAGATGTATACCAATGGTTTAAGGATAACGTAGCGATTAATGGCGCAAACGCTAGCAGTTATACTATTACTAATGCGCAAGCATCAGATAGCGGGGTGTACTACTGCCAGATTACAAATACACTAGTTCCTGATTTGGTGATCAATAGGGCAAACATCACTTTACTTGTTGATGCCAGCTTATCTATAGATGAAAACGACAAAGTACGGTTTGCCGTTTACCCCAATCCGTCATTAAATTTTATTAATGTAAGATTAAATAATATTGACAAAGAAGCAGTGGTTACCATGTTTGACATCAATGGACGAAAAATACAAGAACATCCTTTAAAAACGGAAAATACCATTTTGGATATCAGCAGTTTAAATTCAGGTATATACCTCCTTCAATTGAAAACAACTGAAGGCATACTAACCAAACGTATTATCAAACAATAATCGGTTATTAATTTTTATTGTCTTGAAGGCATTATCCCAGGAAATAATGCCTTCTTTACTGAAAATTAACTCTATTCAAACCCGGTAACGGACTATCTGACGATTTCCTCTCCGGTGATCTTAGATGCACTGACCATTTACAACATTAATGGTAAGAAAATTAGAGAAATAAACAAACCTGAAAATAGAATAAACTTGAATGCTCTGAGCGCAGGTGTTTATTTCTTAAAATTTGAAACAAAAGATACCAGTGTATTGAAGCGAATTGTGAAGTTTTAATTAGTCATCTTTGGTCTAATAAATATTGACCAAAAACCTAAAAAATCCCCTGTATTGGGGATTTTTTCATACCCAGAAACAACTTACATTTATGTTATCATATTCATGTTCTAGATGACTGCATACAAAGAGATTATCCGCACCATAAACGATTTAAAAAAAAACGGTTATTCTCTTTCAAAAAAGGATATCATTATGATCTTAAAAGCTACAAAATCCATAACACCCCATAAAGACACTGTAAATTCACTCATTGTCTTTTTGAGCACTTTGGATTCAACCTATGATATTGACAACCTTACAAAGCGGGAAGAACAGGTTTTAAAACTAATAGGCAATGGTGCATCCTCATTGGATATTGCAAAGAAATTGGAGCTAAGCACTTCAACCGTGGAAACCCATCGTAAAAATATTCGGAAGAAACTAAAACTAGTCGGTAAGGGCAAGCTCATTCAATTCGCCATCCTTTATAATTTGAAGCATCCCAGTGAAAAAAAAGCCAAAAAACAAACTGGGAAAAAATAAATAGTAACTGTTTTATAAAAAAGTAAACTATTTCACGCAACCATTTTAAAAGTGGTGCATCTAATAAATAACTAAACTACACCAATATGAAAATTCTATTGATAATCAGTGTTCTAATTATCATAAACATTTTATTGTTAGTTTTTAGTGTAAACAACAAAACGGAGCCATGAATAACTAGTTTGATGACATATTGATGTTTTTGCGATGTATTTTAAAATACAATTAAGACATCATGGAACTCATCCTAATTATTTCGCTCTTAATTCTAATTAACCTACTTCTGTTATATTTTAGTGTCAATAAAAAGACAGAACCTTAGTTTTAAGATTCTGCCTTAAAAATTTGTTATGTGATTTTCCTAATTTTCTTCGGGAAGATTGCCGTAACGCTTTGCATAATCCAACATTTGCCCGGCAAAGGTTTTGGGTTGGGTTACTTTTATACTTGTAATCTCACCTGCATCATTTTTATCGGCAACCAATACTGGGTTAACAAAACCGTTGTATGGTGCAGACTTAAACTGTTTGTTGCGCTCCAATACTTCTGCATGAATGTCTTGGTCAACTTTAACCCCATAGGTTTCCACTAAAGTCTCCACCGCATTATAATCACCTTCAGATTTGATGCGCTGGGTTTCTCGTAACAACTGTCCAAAAAGTTCTCTAAGTTTAGCGTAATCCTTAATATCAAAATAGGTTTTACCATCTCTGGTTACCTTTTCTATCACATTATCCTTTTGACCTTTTTCGAATACCCAGGCCGAAATCCATTGTCGGTTTCTCATGTGAGCTTCTTCTACATCGTCACCTAAATTTAAACGAATCAATTGTGTCATCAAACCATTCCGGATATAGGAATCATAAGAAGCACGTCCTAAGGCTTCCCAATCGTCGGTCAATCCAAGTTCTTGTAGTTTCGGGTGGTACATATAATACTGTGCTACCAAATCGGCTCTTCCCTCTTCTAAAGTTGATGCGTAATTTTTCAGGGTTTCCTTAGTTTCGCCAACACCTGGATTTAATTGTCCTGAAGCATGGCCAATCACTTCGTGCAATGCCGTATCCAATTTATCGGCCAATTCGCCATACTTTTCATGATTCTTCAATTCTTCTTCATCATGAACAAATTCCTTCAATCTTCCTGTGCTTCCAGCATTGTTGTATGCATGTATGATATTTCCAAGGGATACCGATTTACTACCTACTGCTTTACGAATCCAATTTGCATTTGGTAAATTAACACCTATTGGGGTACTTGGGGACGAATCACCTGCTTCACCGGCCACGGTCACCACCTTATAAGTAACACCTACCACATTTTTCTTTTTATGTTCGTCCATTAATGGAGAATTATCCTCAAACCACTGGGCATTATCGGATAGTACTTTCATTTTTTGAGACATGTCAAAATCCTTGATTTGCACAATATTCTCATAAGAGCCTCGATACCCTAATGGGTCGTTATACACTTCAATAAAACTGTTGATATAATCAATATTTCCTTCGGTTGCCTTGGTCCACGCTACATTATAATCGTCCCAAGTTTGTAAATCACCAGTTTTATAGTACTCAATCAATAAGCCTAGCGCATTACCCTGCTCATCATTTTCGGCAACGCCTTTTGCCAACTCCAACCACTTCACAATTTTATCAATAGCCTGCCCGTACAAACCACCTGATTTATAAACACGCTCTTTTAAAACACCATTTTCCTTAACCAATTGGGAATTTAAACCAAAAGCCAACGGCTTCTCAGGGTTAGGAGATTTCTTTTGTTTGTAAAAACTGGCTACATCAGAGTTGGTCACGTTTGGGCCATAAAAGTTAACGGCTGACAACGCCACATTATCCACACCTTTGGCCTGATTCACTTTTTTAGAATCCTTATCATTGAAAATAACATCAAAAGGTTCACCTTCTAGGGTAGTATTCGTTTCAGTCAGCAAAGTTTTTAGATAATCTGAAGAAAATCCAGGTTTCAATTTATCATTGGAATAATGGTGGTGAATCCCGTTGCTAAACCAAACCCGCTTTAAATACACCTCGAAAGCTTTCCAATCTCCGGAAGTCTTATCTCCGTCGTAGTTTGTATATACATTTTCTAGTGCATTTCTAATCTTCAAATTGTGGCGATAATTTTGGTCCCAAATGATATCACGCCCCTCCAAACCAGCCTGTACCAGATAATACACCAGTTTTTGTTCGTTCAACGAAAGTTGGTCCCAACCCGGGATTTGATACCTTAAAATTTTGAGGTCAGCAAATTGCTCGACATTGTAATCAAACGTTTCGGATGTTTTCGTAGCCATGTCATCCGTCTTCGTTTTTGAGGGTTCATTGCCACATGACATCAGTATAACGCCAAGCAATAGCATGCCCAGTAGTGATTTTAGTTTCATCTGTGTATAGTTTTCTTTTTAATTATAACCTAAAACCGAATTCTGACATCTAAAAACTATTAATTTTTAAGAATAAGTAACATTTAGCTATCAAAAATTTGATTTTAGACCAACAAATGTAATAATTTATTAAGCGAAATTGAAAAATCATTATATTTGATTCATCTAATTTTCAAAATCAAAAAACATGAAAGTCTTAAAGTATATTCTATTCCTATTACTGATCGTTGTGATCGGTTTGGCTATTTATATTGCAGTGCAACCGAATGAATTTGATTTTTCAAGAAGCAGAGTGATTAAAGCGCCTAAATCTTTGGTTTTTAACAAGGTAAATGATTTTAAAAACTGGCCGAGTTTTTCGCCTTGGATTGAGCAAGAACCTTCCGCAACCTTGACGTATGGCGATAAAACTTCTGGAGTTGATGGTAATTATGGCTGGAATGGCGAGATACTTGGTGAAGGCAGTATGACGACAAAAGGGGTTAGAGAAGGCGAAGCTATCGAGCAGCACATACAGTTTATAAAACCTTTTGAATCCGAATCTGATATCAACTGGACCTTCGAGGATACCGATGAAGGCACAAAAGTAACTTGGAACATGAAGGGCGAGCAGGATTTTATGACGAAAATGTTTACTACGTTTGCGGGGTCTATTGAGGATATGACGGGTCCCGATTTTGAAAGAGGTTTGTTTAAACTGGATAGCGTGGTGGTTGCCGATATGAAAAAATATACTGTAAATGTGGATGGTGTGGCACAACACGGAGGCGGATATTATCTCTATAATACAACTTCTTGCAAGATTAGTGAATTGTCCAACAAAATGCAGGAAATGATGCCAAAAGTAGGCCAGTACGCGATGGAAAACAACATCAAAATGGCGGGTGCTCCGTTTACATATTATCACAAATGGGATGAAAAAAACAATTCAACTATGTTTTCCTGTTGCGTGCCTACTACGGAAAAAGTAATAACCTCAGAAGCCGATATTTTAACCGGACAATTAAAACCTTTTAAAGCTGTTAAGACTACCCTCAAAGGCAATTACGATAACTTAAAGGAAGCTTGGGAAACCGGAATGAAATATGTTCAGGATAATGGGATGGAATTTACTGCTGATGGCCCAATGCTAGAAGTGTATCTTACGGACCCTATGTCCCAGCCCAACCCAGCGGAGTGGGTCACTGAAATTTATATGGCCGTAAAATAAATGAAGCAGTTTTTACTGGTGTTTTTAGGCGGTGGTGTTGGCAGTGTATTGCGCTATATCATTGGTAAATATTTAAACAGTGCCGAAAGTGGCATTCCGTACGGGACATTTTTAGCCAATATTTTAGGGAGTTTATTGATTGGAGTTATCCTAGGCTTAGCCTCTAAAAATGATACGCTGACCCAAAGCCAAACCCTATTATTGACCACAGGCTTTTGCGGTGGCTTTACTACCTTTTCTACCTTTGCTTATGAAAACCATGTGTTTTTAAAAGCCGGCGATTTTACCAGTTTTGCGTTGTACACTATAGCTAGTTTTGTAATTGGGTTTTTGGCGGTTTTTGCGGGGATGTTTTTGGTGAGGTAATCCTTGACTTTGCCAGAAAAACATCTAACTTCGTTTAATGTCGGATATAAGCCATTAAAGAACGACGCATATCCGTGGTTACATTGACAATAATTTAGGAAAAATGAATACAGTCGAAATCATAATTAATTTAGTTAGTGCTATTGCCGTTGTACTTTCTGTAGTGTTTCTTGCCTTTCAAATTAAAAAAAACACAGATGCAGTCAAGGCAAATTTTTATGACTCTTTAAATAACTCTAATATTGAATTTCTTAAGCAACTTGTAGAACATGAGCGTTTAGGTAAACTTTTAGAACTTGGAGCAGAATCTTGGAATTCAATGAATAATGACGATAAGCGAACAGCAAATTTTTTATTTATTCAATTATATAGACATTGGGAAAATATGTTCTATCAAAATAAAATGAAAGTTTTTGAGGGTTGGCTTTGGGAAAGTCATAAAAACACAATGATTTCATACTTTCATAAACAAGGGATTAAAGAATGGTGGAGTTTTAGAAAACAATCATTCTCAAAAGAATTTGGTTTATTTCTTGAAAACTCAAAAAAGCCAAATGAAATATATCAAACCGTTGAAGAACTATCTTCAACCGACCAAAATTCTAACTTGGAAAACTAAATGTAAAAATCATGATAAGTTCAACAACAATTCAAGAATTTTCGCAAACCTTAAGTCAAGACCTTGTTCTTCCTTCCAACCCTCAATATGATACTGTTCGTTCTGTTTGGAATGGCATGATAAACAAAAAACCGGCTATGATAGCAATGTGTAATAATGCAAATGATATTATTAATTGTATAAAATTCGCTCATCATCAAAAGATTGAAATTACTGTTAAAGGCGGAGGACATAGTGTTGCTGGAAAATCAGTATGCGATAATGGACTAATGATTAATCTTTCACAAATGAACTCTGTTGAAGTCAATCCAAAAGATAAAACAGTCACTATTCAATCAGGCGCGACTATTGGCGATTTAGACAAAGAAACTCAAAAATTTGGTCTTGCTACACCAGTTGGCATTGTTTCAAAAACTGGAATTGCAGGTTTAACACTCGGTGGAGGATATGGTTATTTGGGTCGTACGTATGGACTAACTTCAGATAATTTAATTTCAGTTGAACTTGTTACTGTCAATGGAGAATTAATTAAGGCAAGTGATTCTGAAAATTCAGATTTGTTTTGGGCATTACGAGGAGGAGGAGGAAATTTTGGTATTATAACATCGTTTAAATTTAAATGTTATGAAGTTGGTCCTGAAATTATGGTGGCAAAAATATTTTATCCTATTGAAGATGCAAAAGATGTATTGAGATTTTACACCTCATTTTCAAAAAATGCACCTGATGAATTGGCGACTTCGGCAATGGTTGTTAGAATACCACCAATAGAACCTTTTCCTGAAGAAATTCAAGGAAAATTATCTGTTTTTATATTGGCTGTTTATTCAAAAGATATTGAATCTGGTAAAAAAGCTATGGAAGGGTTGGAAAACTATGGTAACCCAATGCTTCGAGTAATTGCACCTACACCTTTTTTAGAAGTTCAAACGACCTTTGATGATGGTATGCCAACTGGAATGCGATATTATTGGAAATCTCATTTTTTTGAAACACTCTCAGATGATGCTATAGATGTTTTTGTAAATCACACAAAAAATGTACCAGGAGTTTTTACTATAGCTGGTTTTGACCCATTTGGAGGTGCTATAAATAGAATTAAAAAAAATGAAACCGCATTCCCACAACGCTCTGCATCTTATATTTTAGGAATTTGGGGAGGTTGGATTGAAAAAGATAATGATAAAAACAATATCAATTGGATACGTGAACTTTATGAAAAAATGAAACCTTTTGCATCTGGGGACACTTATAGCAATTTTTTGGATATAGACGATGACAATAAAGTTAAGACATCATTTGGTTCAAATTATGAACGCCTACAAAAAGTAAAAAGAAAATACGACCCAAATAATTTTTTTAGTAATAATCAAAATATTAAACCCAAATCCATTTAAGAAAAGTAAAACTATTGCCTACAAAGTGTATAGTTAATGGCTCAGTTGGTTAAGCAAAAGAAAAATTCCTGCCTTTAAGAAAAAACAATACAGCGGAAAAAAACGCACGTTCTTTTACGAAACTAACCATACACGAAGACGTTAAACGAAATCATTAAATCAATGCTTCCCAAAAAACTTCACCCCCGCCTCTACCCGAGTCTTTAAATAATTCATGCGAGGTACAATGGGGCAAGAATATTTATCATTGTAAGCACAATACGGGTTATAGGCCGAATTAAAATCAATTACCATCATATCACTTTCCGGAATTCTCACATCAATATAGCGCCCACCTCCATAACTTTCCAAGCCGTTGGTTTCGTCCAAAAATGGCAAAAACAGGTAGTTTTCATAGCCTTCTGTTTTAATCAACCCTTGGTTTTGATAGATATTTAGAGTAAAGGTTTCACCTTTTAAATCGAAAGTGAGTTCGCCATATTTTACGTACTCGGGCAGCCTGTCCGTGGTGGTTTTCATTTTAAACGGTTTCTCATTTGGGGTTCGTTTAAAATTGGCGGTTACCACATAAGTGGAATCGAACTTGAAGAAGTCCAATCCATCAAAGTTTTTAAGGTCTTTCTTTTTTAAAGGGGAGGTTGAGGCATCTTTATAAGAGGCATTCAATTCGCGCTGAAATTCGGTTTCACCTTTTATGGGGCGTTTCTTTTGGGCACAGCTTGTGGATGACAACACCACCACAAGTAGTACTGAAATGAGGTGTTTGAACTTGGTTGGCTGGTAGGCCCGCGTTAGGGATTGCAGTGGCATCCTTTTTAAAACTTTGGCAAATTTACCGTCATTACGAGGAGGAACGACGAAGTAATCTGCTTTGGTTAAGGAGATTGCTTCACTATGTTCGCAATGACGTTGGGGGCGTGCTGTTTTAAAAAGATATAACGGAAAGCCCGACCACGCCTTAGCGTGGTAACGCCCAAAATATTTAAAGCTTGATAGTAGCATAGTAAAAAATTATCAGGGTAAAAATACAACTTCAGCAAAATTTCCCTAGCTTTGAGCTATTCAAAATAGAAAACATGCGTCATTACGTCACAATTTGTAAAAAACAATGGACCGCTTCTTTAATGGAAGGGAGTTGGACTTGTGATGTATTGTGATGTTGTAGCAAAAACGTTTACAGATATATTAAAGTCCGACTTCGCCGTCGGACTTTTTTTTGCGCCACAGTTTCCCCTATAAAAAGAGGGGATTAAGGGTGTGTAATTAACAAAAACAAAATATGACATAAAAAATTAACCAACAAAGTTCCTGCCTGCACTTCGACTGCGCTCAGTGTGACACGTAGGAATGACGTAACTATTAGAACCCATGGGAAAACTTTTTAACAATTACCTAAACACATTTAACGGCCTTTCGCGGGAAGTTTGGTGGCTGGCCTTAATCACATTGATTAATCGGGCCGGAACCATGGTTATTCCCTTTTTGTCTTTGTATTTAACCGAAGACTTGGATTTTACGCTAAGTAATGTGGGAACGGTTATGGCCTGTTTTGGGTTGGGTTCGGTTGTCGGTTCATGGTTGGGCGGTAAGCTAACGGATGTTATCGGTTACTACAAAGTGATGGTGAGAAGTTTGATTAGTACGGGTATCTTATTTATCGCTTTGCAGTTTCTGCATACGTTTTATGCGCTGTGCCTTGGGATTTTTTTGGTGATGGTAGTTGCCGATATGTTCCGCCCGGCAATGTTCGTGGCCATGAGTGCCTATAGCAAACCGGAGAATAAAACACGAAGTGTTACGCTCATCCGATTGGCCATTAATTTAGGGTTCTCTGCAGGGCCTGCCGTAGGTGGTCTCATTATTGCCTCCATTGGCTACGGTGGACTGTTTTGGGTGGATGGTATTACTTGTATTTTGGCTACCATTTTGCTTGTGATGGTTTTAAATCCGCGAAAATCAAAAGTTCAGGATGCCATTAAAGTTGAGCATCCCCAATCGGCATATGCAGATAAATCCTTTATGATATTTCTGGTTTCCATGTTTTTGTTCGGCTTTATCTTTTTGCAGTATTTCTCAACAATGCCTTTGTATTACAGGGACAGGCATGTATTGAGCGAGATTGAAATAGGACTGCTTATGGGGATGAACGGATTTGTAATTTTCCTTTTAGAAATGCCTCTCATCAGTTGGCTAGAAAAAACTGGATGGTCGAAAATCACATTGATTTTAATGGGAACTTTTTTAACTGCATTAAGCTTTTTGGTACTTAATTTTACGCATTGGACTGGTATTTTGATTATCGGAATGGCGCTAATGACCATAGGAGAAATGATAGCTTTTCCATTTTCAAATGCTTTTGCTTATGAGCGGGCAAGTAAAGGTAATCAAGGCGAATATATGGCATTGTACACCATTTCATTTTCGCTATCCCACATTTTTAGTCATAAAATAGGAATGGAAATGGTGGCGGACCTGGACTATGACAATACTTGGTACATCATTACCGCAATAGGTGCTATTTGTGTATTTTTATTGTTCTTTTTGAAGAACCACTTAAGAAGTGAAAAGAAATTGTTGAAATGAAAGATGTCATAATTATTGGCGGAGGGCCCATTGGGATTGCTTGCGCGCTTGAATGTAAAAAAAGAAACTGGGAGTATCTGATAATTGAAAAGGGAGCGTTGACCAACTCTCTTTTCAACTATCCGAAGAACATGACCTTCTTTTCCACTTCTGAAAAGCTGGAAATTGATGGCATCCCATTTATTAGCAAAAATCCGAAACCCAATCGTGATGAAGCTTTGGAATATTATCGACGGGTTGCCACTTCAAATAGCATCAACATCAATTTATATGAAACGGTTTTATCCCTTGAAAAGAAAGCGGATTATATTGTCGTAACTACCGATAAATCTTCATATAAAGGGAAGAAGCTCATTTTGGCTACTGGCTTTTATGATATCCCGAATTTATTGAACGTTCCTGGTGAAGATTTACCAAAGGTCACCCATTATTATAAAGAGGCCCATCCTTATGCCATGCAGAATATCGTTGTTGTCGGAGCAAGCAATTCCTCCGTTGATGCCGCTTTGGAAATTTGGCGCAAAGGCGGGAATGTTACTATGATTATTCGGGGTGAAGCAATTGGCGAACGCGTTAAATATTGGGTACGCCCGGATATCATCAACCGCATTGAAGAAGGCAGTATTAAGGCATTTTTTAATGCTCAAATCACAGAAATAAAGGAGGACGAGCTCACATTTAGAATGCCCGAAGGTTTAAAGGCCATCCCCAACGATTATGTTGTGGCACTGACGGGATACAAACCGAATTTTGAACTGCTAAACCAAATAGGAATCACTTTGTCTTCTGATGAAAAGAAGCTTCCAGAATACAACAAAGAGACTATGGAAAGTAATATTGAGGGCGTGTATTTGGCTGGTGTGATTTGCGGTGGCATGGAAACCCATAAATGGTTTATTGAAAATAGCCGAATCCATGCTAAACAAATTACTGAGCACATTGAATCAACATTTGTTAGTTGAGTTATGAATCTAAATCAAATTTCCGTTCCGTCTTTAAATGTTGAAAAAGCCATTCGTTTTTATAAAACCTTAGGCTTAAAATTAATTGTTGAAGCCCTACCAAAGTACGCTCGTTTTGAATGCCCCAATGGCAGTGCAACGTTTTCTATTCATTTGGTAGAGGAACTGCCAAAAGGAACTGGTGTTTCTATCTACTTTGAAGATGAGGATTTAGATGAATTGGTGGCTCAACTTCAGGAAAAAGGCATTGCTTTTGAAAGTCTGCCCGAAGATCAACTTTGGCTTTGGCGGGAAGCCAGTTTGAATGACCCTGATGGGAACCACATTATATTATATTTCGCCGGTGATAACAGAAGGAATCCACCTTGGCGTATTTAAGACATAGTCATGTTATGATGGATAAATTGGAAAAACTACCGATATTTAATAAAGCTAGGGCCATGCAAAAATTGGTTGAACATATCATTGAAAGTGTTGAAAATACGGATATTGATTTTGAGCACAATATCGAGGCCGAAATGCTAAAAAACAATTTGAGCTATATGAGGGAAAACTCCCTAATCATCCCGGCTAAAATTGCTGGTGCGGCCGATGATGATATGCTTTATGATATCAGAATGGAAAATGCGGCCATTATTCGAAAGGCCGCACGTGAATTGATTACCGACGCGCGCGGCATAGAAATGCACGGTTTTAAGGACATTGAATATTTGGATTTGTTGCGACAGGAAGTGGACGAGTTTCGAGTACTATTTGCAGAATGGGTAAAAACTTTTGATTGCTGGAATTATATAATTGACCGCTGGGGATTGTTCAACCCGCCTGGAGTAAACTATGATGATAAGGACCCCGATGATGATATTCCGTTCAACCAGGACGACTTCGAAGGCTTATAAACTATTTTGTAGCCTTTATTGAGTTTTGCTTTACCACACGAGACAGCACAATCTGCGTTTTAGATTCACCATAAATAATGAGGTTATCAATAAAAGCCTCCAAATGCTTTTGATTTTTAAGCACCACTTCCATAACAATATTCTCATCACCAGTTATGCGGTAGCAATTTACTACTTCATCAAAGGTTTTTACCTTTTCTAAAAAAGGTTTTAGTTTCCCCATAAAGGCGCGCAAGGTGATTATGGCCTTGAGTTGATAACCAATTTCAAAGGGGGAAACCAACGCTTTATAGCCCTCTATAATTCCCAAGTCCTCCATTTTTTTGATACGCTCTGATACGGCTGGCGAACTAATGCCCACTTGTCTTCCAATTTCGGCATTGGACTGCCTTGCATTGTCCTGCAAACATTTTAAAATTTTAGAATTAAGTTCGTCGATGTGCATCTTAATATTATTTACTACCAAAAACATAAAAGCTAAAGCAAAAATAAGGAATTACTTTAAATATTAAAGTTGAATCTCATTTCTTGTGGTTAATTTTGGGTAATTGCTAAGAAATTTTGTGTCATGAGCCATAAAACCCCAGTAAATCTATCGGAATTACCGATTTATCAAAAAGCTATCGAGATTTTTACCCTGTCTCAAAGCATCTCTTCGTACTTAAATGAGGACCTATCTTCCTTAAAAGAAGATGGTTCAGAAGACACACATATTTATTTTACTGGAGACATCGTGCAACAGTCTGTATCATTGGCACCTGAAATCGAAAGTGCTGAGCGTGAACGCTATTCAGAACGCAAGCATAGACATGTTGCTTCTTTAAGGCGACTGACCAATACACTTTACAAAAATTCTTATCGACTAGAAAAAAGCAACAGCAACGGTAAAGACTTTTTACCCGTTTTAAGACGAGAATTAAAGAAATTCAAAAAGTTACAGCACAACTGGATGTTGACGCTTTAAGCTAGTCAACTTTCTCGAATTTTTGACCGCAAGGTTCAATACATAAATACCATAAAATCAAATTACCATCCAAAGGCAAGTTAAAAAACACCTTGGCCGAACGTGAACTGCATGTGTTTGGAATAATTTCTCCTTCATATGTTGTATCTGCGGTATTATCACCGGTGATTTCATAAGTCCCCATTTCAGCATCTCCCACCTCACTTGACATAAAACAAAGGACACCGTTAATTTCAACGGTACCATCACTAAAAAACTGTATCATTCTTTCACTTTCAATAGATTGAAACGTACCGCTCCCATCACCAGGATCGACCAATTGCTCTATCAATTTCCATTTTCCAATGAGTTCATTATCTGAATTTGGCCGGCCACCATCTGAGGTGCAGGCCATAGATAACGCGATCAGGAATAAATGCAGAATACTTTTCATTTTTAACCTATTTTGTTTCTTAAAGATGACTTAGCTACGAAAAGGTTGCGTTCAAAATACCAGAATAACCAAGAATTTACATATTCCTCCGATACTGCCCTCCAACCTCGAATAATGCTTTAGTGATTTGGCCAAGAGAGCACACTTTGCAAACCTCCATCAGTGTTTCAAAAATATTTTCATTTTGAACAGCTTTATTTTGAAGGTTTTTGAGCAGTTCCTCAGTATTATTTGCTTTACGAAGATGTTCCAAAGTTTGGATTTGAAGCTGCTTTTCATCCTCGGTGGCCCGAATCACTTCCGCAGGCAAAACTGTTGGTGATCCCTTACTGCTTAAAAAGGTATTGACCCCAACAATTGGAAACTTACCACTGTGTTTCAACGTTTCATAATACAGACTTTCCTCTTGGATTTTTGAACGCTGATACATCGTTTCCATTGCACCTAAAACACCTCCGCGTTCAGTAATTCTATCGAATTCTACCAACACTGCTTCCTCCACTAAATCCGTCAATTCTTCAATGATAAAAGCCCCTTGGATGGGATTCTCATTTTTAGCTAGCCCCAATTCCTTATTAATAATCAATTGAATAGCCATGGCACGGCGAACGGATTCCTCGGTCGGAGTAGTGATCGCCTCATCATAGGCATTGGTGTGAAGGGAATTGCAATTATCATAAATCGCGTACAGCGCCTGAAGCGTAGTTCGGATGTCATTAAAATCAATTTCTTGGGCATGCAAACTCCTTCCCGAGGTTTGAATATGGTACTTCAACATCTGAGCCCTCGGGTTTGATGCATATTTGTCTTTCATTGCCTTTGCCCAAATCCTTCGGGCCACTCTACCAATTACGGCATATTCTGGGTCAATACCATTCGAGAAAAAGAAGGATAGGTTTGGCCCAAATTGATTGATGTCCATCCCCCTACTCAAATAATATTCTACGTAAGTGAAACCATTGGACAAGGTCAACGCCAATTGGGTTATAGGGTTTGCTCCGGCCTCAGCAATATGATACCCTGAAATAGATACCGAGTAAAAATTTCGAATATTGTGGTCAATAAAATACTCCTGAACATCACCCATTAATTTAAGTGCAAATTCCGTAGAAAAAATACAAGTATTTTGAGCTTGGTCTTCTTTTAGAATATCAGCCTGGACCGTCCCCCTTACTTGCGAAACGGTTTTCTTTTTTATGTCCTCATAAACACCATTAGGTAAAACCTGGTCTCCAGTTACACCCAATAACATCAAGCCTAAGCCATCATTACCTTCAGGCAATTCACCATTGTATTTTGGACGTTCCTTGCCTTTGTAAATACTTTCAATTTTAGAAGTAACCTCCTCTTCAAGGCCTTTTTCCTTTATGTAAATTTCACATTGCTGGTCGATAGCCGCATTCATAAAAAACCCGAGTAACATGGGTGCGGGCCCATTGATGGTCATGCTTACAGAAGTCATCGGATCTGCCAAATTAAAACCTGAGTACAGTTTTTTGGCATCATCCAAACAACAAATAGATACCCCTGCGTTACCAATTTTTCCATAAATATCTGGGCGATTGTCTGGGTCGTGGCCGTATAATGTTACGCTATCAAAAGCAGTGGACAAACGTTTGGCCGGCATACTAGCACTTACATAGTGAAAACGCTTATTGGTTCGCTCTGGCCCACCTTCTCCAGCAAACATTCGAGCAGGATCCTCCCCCGTTCTTTTAAATGGATATAATCCAGAAGTATAAGGGAACTCCCCTGGTACATTTTCCTGTAAACTCCATCTTAAAATATCACCCCAAGCTTGGTATTTTGGCAGAGCTACCTTAGGAATTTTTGTATGAGACAAAGATTCCGTATGCGTTTCAATTTTAATTTCTTTATCTCGAACCTTAAAGGTGTACTCAAGGTTTTTATAACGATTGACTTTATCTTCCCACCCCAAAATCATGTCCCAATTGTGAGGGCTTAAATTCATTTTTGCCCTGTCGAATTCTTTTAACAACAGATTTATTAGTCGTTTCTGAGATTCCTCGTCAGTCGTACCTCCTTCTGTCGGAATGACATGCCCTTTGTCATTCAGAGCAAAGCGAAGAATCTCATTTTCATTTAGTCCATTTTTGACTAGAAAAGATCGCTTCGCTTCATTATCTTTAATATTAAGGACGGATTCAATAGTTTTAAAAATTCCATAAAGCCTTTGGGCGATTTCAACCTGCTCTGCAACGTTGTTATCATAGGCCCTGTTACTTTCAGCGATTTCGGACAGATAGCGTGTTCTGGAAGGAGGTATCACGAAAATTTTCTCGCTCATTTCATTGGAAACCTCAAACGAGGATTTTAAATACGCACTTGCCTTTTCAACTAAAGTATCCATCACTGCCCTGTAAAGCGCATTCATCCCTGGGTCATTAAATTGCGATGCGATGGTACCAAAAACCGGCAAATCCTCCTGCGGTGTATCCCACAGGTTATTGTTTCGCATATACTGCTTTTTCACATCTCGCAATGCATCTTTTGCTCCACGTTTATCAAACTTGTTGATAGCTACTAAATCGGCAAAATCCAACATGTCAATTTTTTCCAATTGGGTAGCCGCACCAAATTCTGGTGTCATTACGTAAAGCGATACATCGGAATGCTCAATAATTTCCGTATCACTTTGCCCAATGCCTGATGTTTCCAAAATAATCAAATCAAAATCCGCGTGTTTTAACACTTCTATGGCCTCCCCAACATGTTTCGACAAAGCCAAATTGGATTGGCGCGTGGCCAAACTGCGCATGTACACCCTTTCATTATTGATAGCATTCATTCGAATTCTATCGCCCAACAAAGCTCCACCTGTCTTACGTTTTGAAGGATCAACGGAAATTATACCTAAGGTTTTTTCTGGAAAATCAATCAGAAAACGTCTCACTAGTTCATCCACCAAACTGGATTTTCCGGCGCCACCAGTTCCTGTAATGCCCAAAACCGAAGCCCCTCCTTCCCGATAGCTATCAGGACTCCGCTTAGGGGAGGAATTCTTACTCAAACGGTTAAAAATATCCTTATACTCTTTGTTGTCATTTTCCGCAAGTGAAATTAACCTAGCAATGGTTTTGGAATCCTTTTGACCTAGAGATTCTAGAATATCATTTTTACTATCAATTTCAGGAAGGGGAACATCTGACTTTTCAACTAAGTCATTAATCATTCCCTGAAGCCCCATAGCTCTTCCATCATCAGGGGAATAAATCCTGGCGATTCCATAATCCATTAAATCCTTTATTTCGGATGGTAGAATCACACCACCGCCTCCACCGAAGATTTTGATATGGCCCGCACCTCGTTCATTCAGAAGGTCAAACATATATTTAAAATACTCATTGTGTCCGCCTTGATACGAAGTCATGCAAATGGCGTTTACATCTTCTTGAATGGCGGTATTTACAACTTCCTCAACACTTCTGTCATGGCCCAAATGAATCACCTCCACCCCGGTGGCCTGAATAATCCTGCGCATAATATTAATAGACGCATCGTGCCCATCAAAAAGCGATGCGGCGGTTACCACGCGAATAGGATGCTTTGGGCTATATGAGGATTGTTGAGTCATTCTGAAAATATATTGAAATTATGGCTTGCAATTTACGAATAATTCAAAAAAATATTGAGTTTACATAATATTATCTAAAAGATTTAAGGGTACACTTCCTAAAGATATTTTTAATTTAATTTTGACGGTCAGTTACTTGAATTTCATATGAATAAGATTACCATTTTAATACATTGTAAGGACCGCTCGGGAATTATAGCCAATATTACCAGTTTTATTGCTAAAAAGGATGGCAATATTGTTTATATAGACCAGCACGTGGACCGTGAGCAGAATATCTTTTTTATGCGTCTGGAAAGTGAATTTGATTCCGACGAGTTTTCTACTGAAAGTTTTAAGGAATGTTTTAAAAGGGACTTGGCTGAGAAATTTCGAATGAAATGGCGTATTTATTCTTCGGAAAAGAAACCGAAAATGGCACTGTTCATTTCGAAATATGACCATTGTTTATATGATTTATTAGGACGTTACAATTCGGGTGAGCTGAATTTAGAAATCCCCTTTATTGTGAGTAACCACAAAGATTTAGAGCATATTGCCCATAACTTTGATATTCCGTTTTATCATATTCCTGTGACTAAGGACACCAAAAGCGAGGCTGAAGACCAGCAGTCGGCTTTGCTTCAGGAACATCAAGTAGATTTTATTGTTCTGGCGCGTTATATGCAGATTGTTTCAGAAAAAATCATCAATCAATATCCTAATAAAATCATCAACATCCACCACTCCTTTTTACCGGCTTTCGTTGGAGCGAAACCTTACCATTCAGCCTATAAACGCGGTGTAAAAATCATTGGTGCTACGAGCCACTATGTTACAGAAGAACTGGATGCTGGCCCAATTATCGAACAGGATGTTACAAGGGTAACCCACGCGCATTCTATTTCAGATTTGATTGCAAAAGGACGTGATTTAGAAAAAATCGTTTTGGCCAATGCTGTAAAACTTCACGCCAACAGAAAGGTAATGGTCTACAATAACAAGACGGTTATCTTTACATAAATACCTGAAATTCAAATATTTATTTTCCTTTTTATAAAATAACCAAATGTTAATCGTGACTTTGTAATTTTCTGTGTGTCTCACAAACAGAAGAAAAAATTACCATTAACTAATTTGTAAATTTTATGAAATCAAATTTTATTTTATGCCTAGTTTTTATGTTGGGCATCGGACTTACCCAAGCCCAAAACTTACCTGCTAATCCAGATCCCGGAAAGTGTTATGTGAAATGTATCACTAAAGACGAGTTCAAAACTGTTGAAGAAACTATTGAGGTTTATCCAGCATATTCCAAGCTTGAAGTGGTGCCAGCCACCTATCGTACCGTTGAAGAACGTGTTTTAATCAAGGAGGCTTCTAAAAAATTCGTTTATGTGCCTGCTACTTACGAAACTATTGAAGTGCCTTATGTAAGTAAAGAAGGAAGAACCGATTTGAATATTATTCCTGCGTCTTTCGGTTCGGACTCAAGAACTTTCGAAACCTACCCAAAAACTTCTGGTTGGGAATACAGGGAAACTGCCTGTGATTCTCCAAATAAGGAAGATTGTATGGTGGCCTGTTTTGTGGAGTATCCAGCTCAGTTTAAAGATGTTAGTTTTACGACACTTTCTAGCGATGCCTCAACTAGCAATGTACCTGTACCCGAACGTGGCACTACGTACAAAAAGCGTGTGATTAAAACACCTGCAAGAATGGACGAAATCGAAATTCCCGCTGAGTACAAAACCATCACGCGCCAAGTATTGGCAACTCCCGCAACCACTAAAAGTGTGACCATTCCAGCCCAATCAAAAACTGTTACCAGAACTGTATTAGCCAAAAAAGGTGGATTAACCACTTGGGAAGAAGTGGATTGTGGTCTTTTAAATGCTAATGTTTTACCTATTTTCTATGAATTGGGAAGTGCTCGTATCACTCCAGCTTCTAAGAAAATTATTGATGAAACTTTGTTACCATTATTAAACAGCAAGCCTGTTAGTATTGAATTAATGTCTCATACAGATTCTAGAGGCAATGATGATTTCAACATGTCTTTATCTCAACAACGTGCTAATTCCGTTGTAAATTACTTAGTATCAAAAGGTATTTCTAGGAGTAGATTATCTGCAAAAGGATATGGTGAGTCTAGATTGGTAAACCGTTGTTCCAACGGCGTGGACTGTTCTGAAGGTGAGCACAGAAAAAACAGAAGAACCGAATTTAGAGTAATCCAAAACTAAATCCCTAGGATTAAGTTTTAGTTTGTTGACAGTAAGGCACCTTTTTAAGGTGCCTTCTTTTTTATGGTATATTTTGGATAAGTGGCCACTTGCTTTTTCGCTTCGATACCGTACGTGTCACTTAAACCCGAGGCCATTAACTCGAAATATTTATAGTGAATTTCCCAATCGTGAAGAGCATTGGCAACCGATTGATTTTTGATTAGCACTGGGATCTCCAAAAGATTGGCCAACTGATACCCCACTTGATTCAGGGATACATTATCCGCTTTTAAATCGCTATCCCCAATTAAAAAGTGGGGAGAATCATTACCCCAATCGATTTGATCGACATCCCAAAACCGTGCGTTTTTAATGTTCAAAACCAATGCCTCTCCGTTGGCTAGATCACTGGAATACTCCAACTTTAAGGCTTTTAAAATCCTATCGGATAGATTGCTGGAAACATCTGTTTCATTTTTAAAACGTACACGATAGGAATGATTAAACTTAGACGGTACATCAATTTGTTTTTGATAAGTATGGCTCGAATACGCCAAAATAGCTTGTAAACTGCCTTTTAATTCAAAGAAATCCGTATGTTTTTTTATTTCAAAATATGGTGAGTCTGGTATTTTTATGATTTCAAAATCCTTCTCGAAAACAACTTCTTTTTGGGTGAATGTTTTTGGAGTGTTTTGCAACAAAAACATCTTGTCCAAAGCTATTTTTTGTTTGTTGATACTTAAATAGCCATCCAAATGATAATCCTTAAATTCAGCTGGATGCCCTTCCCACAATCGTTCTCCTTTCGCATTAAAGAGAATCCCGTAGGGCAAACTTGAAATATTATATTTTGAAAAGGTTTCACCTTGAAAATCAATCGCCACTGCAAGTCCCATCCGATGTTTCTTCATAAAACGTTTGACCACATCCGGATTTTCTTGGCTCAAAGACAGAATATAAAAGTTATCAGGATACTGCATTTGTAACGCACTTAAATATTTAGATGCATGAATGCACGGCCCGCACCAAGTGGCCCAAAAATCCACGAAATACAAGGCGTTTTCATTGTTCTTTGCAATTGAGGATGTTTGGATATTTTCGGAAATTTTTATCTGGCCAAATATCACTGTTGGTATCAACAATGCAATAAAGCGTATAAACGATTTTCTAAAATTCATTTTTTTGTTCAATATAAACTCAACCTCTTCATAACAACAATTATGCTAAAATAGTATTTCTCAAATAATAGTTTCAAATTCCACGGGCTTCAAAAAAAAATTAAAAAAATTGTGACCCTTCAAAAAATGCTGTGTCTTATTTATTGGTAAAGCAATCCAATTAATTGAGGGATTAATTAGATTCATGTGATTCATATAGCTAAGACACTCAAATTTTACTTTGGGTGTCTTTTCATTTCTTTGCTTAATCTTATATTTGAAACCAAAAACCCAATACCATGATACGTAAACTTTTTTTAGTCTGCTTTATTTTCAATATAACAGCGTGTGCCGAGCTGCAAGGTGTTATTAACCAATTGCCACAAGAAGGCACTATTTCCAATGCCGATATTGCCTCTGGCCTGCGACAAGCCTTGGATTTTGGTATCGACAAACAGGTCACCAAGCTTACCCAAAAGGATGGGTTCTATCGCAATGAATTGGTAAAAATCCTTTTGCCCGAAGAACTTAAAAAAGTAGACAAAACGTTGCGTGACATCGGCTTGGGCAAATTGGCCGACGAAGGACTTAAAGTACTGAACCGTGCCGCCGAGGACGCAGTAAAAGAAGCTACACCTATTTTTGTAAATGCTGTGAAAGACATCACTTTTGACGATGCAAAACAAATTCTTTTGGGCAATGATGATGCGGCTACCCAATATTTAACGGGAAGAACGCAGACTGCGCTGTATGATAAATTTAATCCCGTGATTAAAAATTCGTTTAGCAAAGTGGGTGCCGATGATATCTGGAGTAATTTGATTACCAAATACAATAATATTCCTTTTACCAAGGATGTGAATCCAGATTTAACGGACTATGTGACCAATGAGGCATTGAACGGTGTGTTTACCATGATAGCCGTCGAAGAAAAGGAAATTAGAAATAAAATAGGCTCAAGAACTACGGATTTATTGAAAAAGGTGTTTGCCCTTCAGGATTAGAGGAGTTGTACTTTTCAAAATTTGAGGTGATTTTCTTTTGAGTTCTCAATAAAAAATGTAATTTTAAGTACTCTCGTTTTTAGCATGTTATGAACAGAATTGAAGCTATAAAAAGTCACCAAATCAAGCTGAATAAAAAGTATAAAAAGCTCATGGAGCGTGCTTATAATTTTAGGCAGACAGACGCCCCTTTGAGCGACTTCGCGGAATACGAGGCGATAAAGCTCCTCGATAAAATCAATAAGCTGAATTATCTTTACAGGGAACAACATCAGCAAGCTTCTTAAAACTTTAGTGTTTTCTTAACAATTCCGTCACGTCCAAAAGACGTTTTTTCTCGTACTTTACTTAAAAACAGAATATTATGAATCCCCATTTTTGCAGAGTTGGCAAAATTAAGGCCATCGTTAATCCGCTAGTGAGCTTAAAAGAAGTAGAAAAAAGAATTGCAAACTTTGTTGACGATGTTACCAAAGTTGAATATTCTAAAGATTGGAACGAAGCGATTTAAAATAATCGAAAGCTTTCACCAATCTAGAGCCATACCAAGAGAAGTATTCCCCATCTACCAATAGAATTTTGGCATTTGGGTAGAATTCTTGTAGTTCTTTTTTATTTACTTCCTTGAAAGGAAACGGCTCACTTGACAATAATACCAAATCCACCTCTTCTTCAATATTTAGTTGGATTTCTGGGTAGCGGTTTTCACTGTCGTAAAAATTTTCGAAACGGTTCAATTGCATCAAATACTCAATAAACGTTGACCCTCCTGCAACCATCCAAGGGTTTTTCCATATGAAATAAATCGTTTTTAGGGATTTATAGTTTTCAATAAAACTTTCAAAACGCGACGCTTCTCCCTGAATTTTATCAATCAGGACTTTTGCTTCATCTTCCTTTATAAACAACTGTCCGTACTGTTTTACAAGTTCTAAGCTATCATCCAAGTCAAAAATATCCGAAACGTGAACAGGGCAAATGGTTCCGCACACTTCAACTATTGCTTTTGTATTCTCTTCCTTATTGCATAAAATGATATCCGGTTTTACTGTTTTGATTTTCTCAAAATTCACCTGTTTTGTGCCACCAATAACTTTTGCCTTGGATTTTATGTGCTTGGGATGAACACAGAACTTTGTAACGCCGACAAGATTATCTTCCAAACCCAAATCACATAACAACTCCGTTTGGCTTGGGACCAAAGACACAATCCTTTTGGGAGTTTCAGAAAGGCAAAGTCGTCTTCCGATTTGGTCAATTAATGCAGTCGCCATGATTTAAACCTGAACGCGTTTCCAATTTCCGTTCTTGAACCAAACTATCGCAATTACTGCTATCAATACTTCCGTCAAAGTAATTGCCCAAAATACACCTGATGGTCCAAAATCGAGGGTAAGTGCCATCAAATAAGCAAAAGGCAATTGCAACAGCCAGAAGCAGACAAAGTTGATATACGTTGGCGTTTTGGTATCACCTGCTCCATTAAAGGCATTGATAACTACCATACCGTAAGCATAAAAAATATAACCTGCGGCCAACACTCTCAAACACTGGCCTCCATATTTTACGACATTTGGCGTCTGGTTAAACAACCCAATAATCTGTGGCGAAAACACCAAATAGATGATAGAAACTACTCCCATAAAAATGGCACAGTACTTTCCGGTTTTCCAAACGGATTGTTCAGCACGATCGGGTTTCTGGGCTCCCAAGTTTTGTCCCACCAATGTAGCCGCCGCATTACTCATGCCCCATGCGGGCATCAATGTAAACATCATCACACGTATAGCTATGGTGTATCCAGCCAAGACTTCACTACCGAATTCACTCATAATTCGCATTAAAAATACCCAGGAGGACGTGCCGATTAAAAACTGACCAATACCGCCAATCGACACTTTTATGAGATTCAGCATAACACCCACCTGTAATGCTAAATCGGGAATACCCACCTTAATTTTACTAAATCCGAAAAACAGCACGGCCAATTGAAATACCACTGCAGTACCCCTGCCAATGGTTGTGGCAATAGCCGCGCCTTCAACCCCAAAGGCAGGTACTGGGCCAAAGCCAAAAATAAAAATAGGGTCGAGAATGATATTTAGCCCGTTGGACAACACTAGTGTCCACATAGCTACAGAAGCATCTCCTGCTCCCCTAAAAATAGCATTGATTAAAAACAGGAGCATGATGGTAACGTTACCACCTAAAAGTACTTTCGTATAACCAAAACCTTCTTCAATTAAATCGGGCTCACCGCCCATTAGCCCCAAAATTTCCTTCGGATAAATTATTCCAATAACACTGATAACTGCTGCCACCGCTATACCTAGAAATATAACCTGAACGGCTGCAGTTGAGGCACCTTTTATATCCTGTTCCCCCACCCTTCTGGCAACAATAGCCGTGGCCGCCATACTTAAACCTATGGCCACTGCATATACTAATGTAATTACAGATTCCGTGAGACCTATAGTAGCTACTGCATTAACGCTAACTTGGGATACATACATGATATCCACAATAGCAAAAATGGACTCCATGAGCATTTCCAAAATCATAGGGATGGACAGCATAAAAACTGCCCTTCGAATACTACCAGAAGTAAATTCTTGCTCCTTGCCGGTTATGGCGATTTTAAGATACTTTAGAAATTGTTTAAAGGTGATTTTATTTGATTTTGATTGCATTTTGAATAGTTTAAAACATATATATTGAACCAAACCGAAAGTGTTCAGTCTTTTGTACTCGAGAGCAATTCTCGAAATAGCTGGAAGTCAACTTATGCAATCATGTAACAAAGATGTTGAATTAATTTCTATTTACAAAATGAATTCTTTAGGTGATGTTTTACAGTTAGGCTATCTTCGCAAAAACTTTTTTGGATGCTAAAAGCTGTTATTTTTGATATGGATGGGGTGATTATCGACAGTGAACCCATGCACCATAAAGCCTATAATGACATGTTTGATGAAGTAGGAATTGACGTTTCAAGAGAACTTTACAATTCCTTTACTGGCCAATCTACTTTAAATATTTGCAAACGTCTGTGCGACCATTTCAGTTTAAAAGAAAGTCCTGAAACCTTAGTGACCATCAAACGCAGGTATTACAAGCAGTTTTTTGATAAAAATTCAGATTTGGATTTAATCGATGGGGTCTTGGATCTAATAAAAAACTATCATGAAAATGGACTAACATTGGTTTTAGGTTCCTCAGCAGCCATGACCAGTATCAACATGATTTTTGAACGTTTTGAATTGAACCCCTACTTTAAGGCGAAATTGAGTGGTGGTGACTTAAAACAATCTAAACCGCATCCTGAAATTTTTGAAAAAGCAGCAGAAGCTTCAGGTTTCAAAAGAGAAGAATGTATCGTAATCGAAGACTCCACAAATGGCATTCAGGCTTCAAAGTCTGCAGGCATCTATTGTGTGGGCTATGATAGTTTTCACTCCAAAAACCAAGACTATTCCAAAGCCGATCAAGTGATTACTGACTTTAAGGATATCTATTTTGATAAAATCAGTAGTGTATTCAATGGAAAAAAGGTGGATTTCTAAAACTAGCTTTTAGACTTCAACAATGCATTTTGCTCCTCCATCAACTTTGTAAGCTTGTCCAATAGTTCGATATCCTTTGGGGTCACCACGGTATCATCAGTTGTATCTTGCGCTTTCTTTTTCAATCGGTTCATAAATTTGACGACGATAAACACCGTGAAACCGATAATGATAAAATCCAAAAAAGCTTCACCTAAAGCCCCGTAACCAATAGCCACTTCCTCAGTGATAACCTTGCCGTCTGCAGCATTAGAGGCTTCCTGCAGAATAATTTTTTTGTTTTGAAAATTCACTCCATTGGTGAGTAAAGATAAAGGGGGTAACATCACCTTTTTCACTAATACGTCTATCACTTTGTTAAATGCCGCACCGATGATAATACCAATGGCCATATCCATCATATTACCTTTTACTGCAAACTCCTTGAATTCTTTAAATAATTGCTTCGCCATAATTTTTTGTTTTGTGCAAAATTATGGGATTCACATCAACAATTAAATTGAATCCAAAGAAAAGTTAATTTGAATGAGGGGACTTATTTTTTATAATATTTCGCATAACCCCGATACGCAAAGAATCCAAGGACAGCAACAAACCCACAAGCTATACCTATGAATTTCAAACTCACGATTTGGTCACCACTGGCGTATGAATGCAATCCTGCCAAATAGAAATTCACCCCA
Source organism: Hyunsoonleella aquatilis (assembly GCF_014270105.1). Lineage (GTDB taxonomy): Bacteria > Bacteroidota > Bacteroidia > Flavobacteriales > Flavobacteriaceae > Jejuia > Jejuia aquatilis. The sequence continues at coordinate 372,473 of NZ_JACNMF010000003.1, read as the reverse complement.
AAATAGGTCATCAAAATACTTGAGAAGGCTACAATCGACATCAAATTAAAAAACCAGCGGCCACGAAGACCAGGTACCAATCGCATATGAATCACAAAGGCATAAATCATAATACTGATAAGTGCCCAAGTTTCCTTGGGATCCCATCCCCAATAGCGCCCCCAACTTTCATTGGCCCACATGCCTCCAAGGAAGTTCCCGATGGTCAACATTACCAATCCAACGGTTAGTGCCATTTCATTGATAATGGTCAACTCCTGAATGTTCAAGGACATTACCTTTTTATTTTTTTCTGTGGTAAACACCATTAACAGCAATGCGACTACACCCAATATCATACCTAATGCAAAAGGCCCATAACTGGCCACGATTACCGCCACGTGAATCATTAGCCAATAACTATTCAGAACCGGTTGTAGGTTGGCAATGGCAGGATCCATCCAATTCCAGTGGGCAATCATTAGAATCATTGCCGTAACAAATGCCGTGGAAGCAATGGTCAAATCGCTTTTTCGTCCAAACGCCAACCCGAAGAACATCGTTGCCCATGCCACATAAATCATGGACTCATAAGCATCACTCCAAGGGGCATGACCCGAAATATACCAACGTACAATCAGACCCGTCGTATGCAATATAAATAGGCCAAAAATAATCCATTTAAAGACGTTGACTGCAATATTTAACCCTTTACTCCGGTCATTAAATATTTGAACAATTAGCAAGACGAAAAGTAAAGTTCCGGCATACATATACCAGCTGAAGAGCTTTTTGAAAATATCATATTTATTGTACAATACTTCGGTTTTAATCTTGTCATCGCTCAACATCACCTCAGAGCCATAGCGTTTCTGGGTTTTCTTAAAAGCTTCCAATAGTTTTGAGGCTTCTGAAAAATCACCTGAGTGTTTTCCTTCATTTACTTTAAACAAATACGCCCGAAACCCATTTTTTATAAAATTGCCATACAAAGAATCTTCAACTTTATAACCGTCCATAAGGTAATCGAAGTTGGATATCCATTTGTTGTTATCATCATTGGGCAACGGAAAGATTTTTAAAGAACGCCCCTGAATCGTATTGTATAGCAAGTTAACTCGTTGGTCGGTCTCCTTAAATTCCTTTTGAAAACCATTGGGTATTTGTGCCTTATAAGCCTCATCCAAAAACGGAGCCAGCTTATAACGGCCTTCATTAGTGAAGAAATCGCCGAGGGTAACATATTTTTCACCTTTCTCAGTTCCAATCAAACTCCTTATGGAGTCGCCCTTTTTCAATTTCAAATAAATGATAGGCACATTGTACCACAATTGCGGACTTTCCTGCATGGAAAGAAATACCTGATTGGCATCAAAATTCTCATAGCTGTCATTCTTGCTCAGCTTACGCAACATCTCCGATGCATAGGTATTCACAGGCATCATTCGCCCACTTAAATCCTGAATGACCAAGTGTCCAAACTCATCCGCATGCGCTTTTGGAGTTATGTTGGCCTTTAAAACCGAATCAATCTGGACCTTTGTCGGCTTTGAGAATTGATGGGCATGATCGTGTCCGTCATCTGGAGAATGTTGTTCCTCAGTTTGAGCAAATCCATTTAAACCAATTAACAGTGATATGGCGCTCAAAAATTTAGCCTTTTTAGCTTTGACGGTTTTTAAGCGTTCTTTCAAATCCCCAAATCGGGAACCCTTGCTGAATAAAATAGCCATCAACCCAAAATAGAGCATGATGTAACCAATATAGGTAATCAAGGTTCCCCAATAATCATGGTTAACCGAGAGAATTGTACCCTTTTCGTCAGGGTCAAAACTGGATTGAAAGAAGCGATAGCCCTTATGGTCCAGAATATTATTCATGAAGATTTTATAATCGTAACTACCGGCTTCCTCATCCAAAACGGTGACTTCACTAGAATAGGCTGAATACCCATTTTCGGTTCCTGGGTAGCGTTCGGCTTCAAAATCATTCAACTTTAAGGAAAATGGCAATTCCAAAACCTTGGAGCCATAACGAAATGCGAATTCTAATCCGCCCACTTCAATTTGTTTATAGTTGCTACTTCTGCCCTGTCCGCCCAAAAGGCCAAGTCGCTTTGTTTCACCGTTTGTAGAAATTTTCAACACCACACCGTCATCATCATTCTTCAACATTTTAGATTTTTGAACGATATCAAAAACACCTTTGGTCACAGGTTTGGGAAACACCATTTGCATATTGCCAATCACATATCTTGAACGCAAATGCAGGGATTGTAAACTATCCTTAACCAGCTTGCCCTGAGCGCGGGTAGCCATTGTCATATATTGGCCCTCAAAAGGAGAATTTATAGTTAAGGAATCTCCAGCAAAAGTGATGTTGATTGCGCCCTGTGTTGGTTTGTTTAGCGCGAATAAAATATTGTGTATGCTGGCAACTTCACCTAGTTTTAAAAAGTGATTGTGTGGGCCGTTGGAGCCTGCCTCCACTATTTTCAAATAGGATTCGCCGTTTTCATTTGGGATGATATCCTCTTCAGCCCCACCGATAAATTTTTCCAGTTCAATGGTAACGGGCTGTTCATTATATTCCGTTTTAATCTTAAAGTCATTGTTCAATTTAGGGGAAAAGTCCACTTCCTCTTCAACCACACGCATTTGGTTAACACCATTTACCTCATAATCGCCATAAATATTACCAGAAATATAGGTTTTCTGCGACAAAAACTGATTTTCCGTAGCCCCTTCACGAATCGCCATCATCCCCTCAAAACTCACATACCGCGTGATGAACGCACCTATCAAAATAAAGAGAAAAGAAATGTGCAAAATAAAAGTAGCCCACTTTTCTTTTTTGTACAGCCTAAACCTGAAAATATTCCCGGCAAAGTTGATGACAAAAAATACCATGATGGCCTCAAACCACCAGGCGTTGTATATTAAATTCCGAGTATAAGGTGTGGGTGATGTTTCCTGCCCCGCGTCCAAAAATGTTCCAGTGGCCATGGCGGCCGCAAAAACGATAAATAAAATAGCAGTAAGTCGGGTAGAAAAAAAGATTTTTGCGAGTTTCTCTTGCATTTTAAGTGCCTATTTTTTGCTCGTGCAAAAATACGGAATTGTGACGATTAAAACCTGTGTTTTAACATGGTTTGATGATAAAAAGAAAACTTGTCATTCAGAACGAAGTGAAGAATCTTTCTACCAGAATGAGATTCATCAGTCGTTCCTCCTTCTGAATGACAACATATGAAGTTGTCACCCCTCAATTACCTCTTTATATTCTAGAAAAAAGTCTTCAAACAAACTCATGGTTTCATTAAAAAATTCCATCACTTCTCGCCACGAGTTCTTATTATGAATGGACACTTTTTGCTCCAAAAGCACATAAACTCTAGAGATTTCCTTTCCGTTTTTCAAAAAATAGGTTTCTTCAAAAATGGCATCGGGCAAATAATCATCCATTAAAATAGACTTTAATGCCACTAGTTTTTCCCAATATTTGATTCGGAATTCTAAATCATCCTCCAGGTCCAAAGCCACCAATGCTTTCTTGATATCAAAATGAAACTTGAAGCTAAGGCCTTTTAATTTGGTATTGTACAAAATCCATTTTCTGGGAAAAGATTTCCCAAAACTGGTCCAAAATTCTTGTCGTAATATGCGAGATTCTTCTTTGCTAAACATAGAGAGGCCCCTTCTTAATCTTCCCCAAAGGGGAAGAAACACTCAAACTTTTAAAAATATTTAAAATTCTCTTTGCGACTTAGCGCCTTTGCGAGAATCAATTCCGCAACAGTTCCCTTTCCCATGGAAAGGGTTAGGGAAAGGCTTCTCTTTATATAAAATAAGCAATCCCAACACCTAAAATAATAGCTACAAACTTCCCGAGGTTAAACTTATGTCCTTCTCCGCTTTCAAACAAAATAGTGGTGGAAATATGGAAAAAGATACCAATAACTATTGCATTAATGCTATGTGACAATTGCAAACTGAAATCAGAAGTATTGGAAATCAGCGTGCCAAAGGGGGTCATTGCAGCAAATATGGTTAAAAACATAACCATTTGGGCAACACTGTATTCCGATCGAAACAAATAAATACTCACAAGTGCCGCAATCGGGATTTTATGTACCAACACCCCATAAACCATATCGTTTTCCTCATGAATTGGAAAGCCCTCCAAAAAACTATGGATACACAGGCTAATAAACAATAACCAAGGAAATGCCTTTGCATCTTTATGAATGTGCACATGTCCATGTTCTGCTCCCTTTGAGAACAGTTCCAGAACAATTTGCAACAGAATACCACTCATAATAAACAACCCTGTCATCTTGGTATCCAAATGGTCATAAACCTCTGGCAACAGCTCAAAAAGTGTTAAGGCCAATAAAAAAGCCCCGCTAAAGGACAGCAATAACTTGGTGTTCCAAGTGCGTTTGTGCTTGGTAAGCCTCGCAATAATAACCCCAGCTATAACAGCGTAAATGGGAAAAAGAAATTTATTCATTTAAAATTTTAGTTCAATCTAGTTTTTGGTTTCGCTCCACAAGAGTGAGATAAATAAATGTCGATTATCGACCTATTTAAAAATCATTACCAAACGCTCCGAAGTGGGCGCATCAAATTTTCGCAATTTATAATCGCCAAAAACATCCAGCAAATATACTCCCGCCGCTTCAAACATCATTTCAAAATCCGCTAAGGTAAACGCTTTTACCCGTTCCTCAAAACTATAGGCTTGTCCGTTGGCCTCAAAATCAATCGTCTTGATAATATAGCCATCCCTCAGGAAACGCTTCAAATTAAAGGTAATACCATCCACAGTTTTAGTGTCCTCCGGTACAAGATTGGCCAGCACAAAATCCGTATTCATAAAATCAATCACCCCAAAACCAGTGGCGTTCAAATCCGCCTTTATGGCCTTAATCGTGTTCAAATTGTCCTCGTCCCTATCAAAATACCCAAAACTGGTAAATAAATTAAACACCGCATCAAACTGTTTAGGATAGGGACTGCACATATCGTGCACCTCAAATTTCAACCTGTGGTTTTCAAACTGCTTGGCGTGCGCAATACTATTCACGCTCAAATCAATCCCCGTTACATCATAGCCTATCTTGTTCAAATACCGTGAGTGCCGCCCTTTGCCACAGGCCAAATCCAGTATGCTCCCACCCTCGGGCAAGTTTAAATACTGCGTCAGGTTATCCATAAACACCTGCGCCTCGGTCGCATCCCTGTCCCGGTATAAAATATGGTAAAACCGCGTATCAAACCACGATTTAAACCAAGTTGTAGTATCTTCCGCCATAAATTATTTTGGGGGTTCCCCTGTCGGGTCGGGCTTTCACTACTCGCTCTCTTCGAGGAGCTCAAACAGGCCGTTTAATCCCTAGCCCACTTATTTGCTGTCGTCATTTAATTGACCGCAAAATTACACTATTTTTGCAATCTTATCCGACTTAAATTCATTGGACGAAAACTATGGCCGAAAATTTCAACATGGTAGCCAAAACATTATTTGGTTTTGAAGAGATACTCGAAAAAGAACTCACCCAGCTCGGGGCAATGCACGTTAAAAAAGGCGTGCGTGTTGTAGAATTTGTGGGCGACAAAGGCTTTATGTACAAAGCCAATTTGGCATTACGCACCGCCATAAAAATTTTAAAACCCATAAAATCCTTTCGAGTACGCAGTGAAAATGACCTGTACGAGCAAATCAAAAACATGCCATGGGAACAGTATCTAAAACCCACCGGTTCTTTGGCAGTGGATGCCACGGTACATTCCGAAATGTTTAAGCATTCCCTGTTTATCGCCCAAAAAACAAAAGACGCCATAGTAGACCGTTTTCGCGAAAACACAGGGCAACGCCCCAATGTGGATTTAAAATTTCCCGATTTAAAAATCAATGTGCGTATCTCCAGACAGGAATGTACCGTGTCTTTAGACACCTCAGGCGAATCCCTGCACAAACGCGGTTACAAATTGGCCACCAATATTGCACCCATTAACGAAGTGCTCGCCGCAGGACTCATTATGTTATCCGGTTGGGACGGCCAATCCGATTTTATGGACCCCATGTGCGGTTCGGGCACCATCGCCATCGAAGCAGCAATGCTCGCCTGCAACATTCCACCAAACCTCCTACGAAAGGAATTTGCCTTTGAGCGTTGGCAGGACTGGGATGTAGATCTATTTGAGAAAATTGAAGAGTCCCTTTTGAAAAAAACACGGGATTTTCACCACCAAATTATAGGCTACGACAAAGCCCCAAGTGCCATCCGAAAAGCCCAAGAGAATGTAAAACATGCCAATCTCGAGGATTTTATCACCATAAAGCACGAGGATTTTTTTAAGACCCAAAAAGGCGGGCAAGACAAACTACATATACTGTTCAATCCACCCTACGGCGAACGCCTGAATTTGGATATGGAGGAATTCTATCAAAATATAGGCAATACCCTAAAACGAAATTATCCCGGCACCGAAGCCTGGTTTATCACCTCAAACCTTGAAGCCCTAAAACACGTAGGCCTGCGCCCCTCCAAAAAAATACAGCTTTATAACGCCAAACTGGAATCCCGTTTGGTAAAATATGTGATGTATGAGGGGAGCAAGAAGGGGAAGTATATGGGGTGATATTACTTCATAAATTTTTGAGTTCTATCAAATAATCATGGAGAGCATCTTCAGAAAGTTTTTTATTTAATAATCTGCTCATATATCTATCATTTAATAAAACCAAATCAATAGTATCTTCCGTTAAGTTCTCCCCAACTAAGTAAGCACATGTTTTTAGTCTTCTATAAGAAAAATCATCGGTATAATTAATTCCCAAAACAAATATCACCTTATCTAATTCATTAGGATTTATGTTAATTTTCAACGAGAACCTTTGATCAATTCCATCGCTATTTGCCATCTTTAATGGTAGAATTTGATCATTTATCCTTTTCATATTTATACTATTGAGTTCGTCTTTTGAAGATCTATAATAGTATATTTTTACTACTGGCTTGATATTTTTGGCATCTCTTTGCCCTTTGTTTTCAAAGGTATATTTAAACTCTAACATTGAGCTATTTATAGTATCTCTAATTAGATATGCCTTTTTACTATTTATTATTAATTTCGCTTCATTCTGTCTAAATTTCACCTCCTCCAATCTAACTAATTCTTTCGACTTTTCTACAGCCCCTTTTAAAATCTCAACTTGATCAGATACACTATCTCTCACCCCTTTCAAAACACTATCGATTTTTGCTAGGCTTTTCCCTGTTTCCTTAACTGATTCAATATTTTTCCTTAAATCCTCTTCAATCAACCTTGTATTAACAGTTAAAGTATCAGACTGCCTAATTATAGTATTTGCCTTTTCAAGCAATTCATCTCCTTCTCTAACCGTGTTAATCACATCAATAATGGAAAAGACAAACAACAAGGCCAAAACAATAATCAAAATAATTTTTTTATTCTTTTTCTTGAATTTTTCCAAAATGCCAAACGATTCATTGACAAGAAGAAGAGAGGATATTACAACTATGATAAATTTGATTAACATTTTTATAGGTTATAATATCAAAATTAACTTAATTCGTAGGAAATTAAATTCGATACTAAAAGAAATTATCAACAATCACATAATTAGTAAAAGTTAGGTACAAGCAAGTCTGTAGAGAGCTTAGTCGAAGTAAAATTATCTCGTTCTTTTTGAAGCTAAACCTAGATTCCTTCGTCGCGCACTCCTCGCAATGACGAGCACAACGTCATTACGAGGAGTGCGCGACGAAGTAATCTCATCCAAATAAAAACGATAAATTCCGTATAACATTACAAAGATTGCTTCACGGTGTTCGCAATGACGATTAACACGTCATTACAAGGGAGGCACGACCGAAGTAATCTCATCCCATAAAACGACACCCTAGATTACTTCGCATTCGCTCGTAATGACGTAAAGAAAGATTGCCACCTCCTTTGCCCTCGCAACGACGAATTAATTTTATATTTGAACATGCACAAATCCTACGTTTATTTCTTAACAAACAAGAACAATACGGTAATCTACATTGGTGTTACTTCAAATTTAGAAAAGCGTATCTATCAACATAAAACCAAGGCATTAAAAGGCTTCACCGCTAAATACAATTGTGATAAACTGGTATATTTTGAAACATTTTCAGATATCAATGATGCCATAGCCAGAGAGAAGCAATTAAAATCCGGAAACCGTAAACGAAAAGAGAATTTAATCAATAAAGACAATCCCGAATGGAATGACTTATCTGATGGATGGTTGTTTTATTTTGATTGAGGTTTAGTCGTGTTTTAATTTAAAGATTGCTTCGCTTTGATCGCAATGACGCGCTCAAAATGAAAACCACAAACGTCATTACGAGGAATGAGGTACGAAAGACGAAGTAATCCTTTTCTTGATATGCCAAATCCGAGATTGCTTCACTACGCTCGCAATGACGAGGATACCGTCATTACGAGGGAGGCACGACCGAAGTAATCTCATCCTTTAAAGACGAACCCTAGATTGCCACGTCCTGCGTCCTTGCAATGAAGAAATCCTCTACTCAATCGGTACAATCACCTTGTCCTTTTTATACAAAGGAAGCCTATAGGTTAAGGTATAGGCATAACCAGAGCCTAATCGAGAGCTGTCATAGGTCTTTTGATACCCCGGAATGTAGATATTTTCAAAATTCTCGGGGATGGTTTCTGAGATCAATGCTTTAAGCTGGACGTTCAGACCCATATAAAGGTTGTTGAACAATTCAGCCTTGATACCAATGACCAATTCAGACCAAATTGCCGAAAGCCCATCTTTTTTGATCTCCCCCTCAGAGGTAAATTGAGGTTCCCAATATTGATTCGTACTATACACATTGAATGAATTTATGGTGTGGTTAAACGTACTGGCACCTACCCTAAACCCAAAATAGACCATATTATCCATGTCCAGCCAGTTTTGGTAAAGATTATAATCAATACCCGCCCTAAGGTAGCTTCCGGTGGTAGTCACATCCAAAAAATCCGTGATATTATCTTTGGTTTCGTTACCCAACTCTCCTGCGATGTACAGTTTTTTTGTGAGGCGGTAATCGGCTACAACCTCAAATCCAGTATATTCATCATCCAAAAAGGTTCGGATCAATTTGCTGGTGTCCACACCAAATCGCAATCCATATTTCTCTTTTACGGTAATGGAGTCGCTTGATGTTTCTTGTTCGGTATCGTCCTGAGCAATGGCAACATCGGTTCCAATCCAAAAAAATAATATGATACTAAAACAAAAGCTTAAAGTGTGTTTCATTTTCATCCTCTACAGATTGGTTTGCATTGATTGCTTGAATTTGAGTAACCCAACCATCACCTGGCGTAACAGTTACATTTTTAAAAATAGTTTTATAGCCACAGGCCCGAGACACGTAAACTTCTTCCGTTTCATATCGAATGGTCACGGTGTCTGTCTCACCTTCGATCTGATTACCATCGTCGTCTACTGCATACTCCTGAATAAAAGTATAGACGGTTTCGTTTTCATCTGTTCTTAAAGGAAGATATATTGTAGAGACATTTCCCGTACCGTCATAAGTAACTTCATTTTCTGTTCCAGGTAAAAAAATGGAAAGTGGGTTATCTTTGCCCTGCCCTACAATACGCAAATCAAAAATATTCTTACTTTCCTCTTGATCGGAAATATCAAAACTTTCAATAATTAATTTAGGAGTGGTTGCCGTGGAATCGGGACAAAGGTCGTCGCGTTCGCAACTATAATTGCCCACTATAAATAGCATTAAAACCAGTACACTTATTTTCTTCATCAATATTAATTATGTTTATTCGTTGATGCGTTTATTTGTTTAGTTGTGCTTTGTGCAGGGTTTAACAAATAAACCTTCTAACGTTTTTGCAATAAAACCACATTTTCTACATGAAAGGTTTGTGGAAACATATCTACAGGTTGTACTTTCACAACATTGTACATATCTTTCATCAATGCCAAATCACGTGCTTGTGTGGCACTATTACAGCTTACATACACAATCTTTTGAGCCCCAATATTAAGCAACTGAGCAACAACATCCTTATGCATCCCGTCGCGTGGGGGGTCTGTAATGACCACATCCGGTTGCCCATATTTAGCAATGAATGCTTCATTAAATACCTGCTTCATATCCCCAACCACAAATTCAACGTTGTCAATCCCATTTAATTGTGCGTTCTCTTTGGCTGCAGAAATGGCATCTGGAACGGACTCGACGCCTACCACTTTCTTTGCTTTTTTTGAAACAAATTGAGCGATAGTTCCAGTTCCGGTATAAAGATCGTAAACCAATTCATTACCTTTTAAATCTGCAAACTCCCTCGTGATTTTATACAATTCATAAGCCTGTTCGGAATTGGTCTGATAAAAGGACTTTGCGTTTATTTTAAACCGTAGCCCTTCCATTTCCTCAAAAATATGATCTTGCCCATGATAGCAAATTACCTCTTGGTCATAAATAGTATCATTGCTTTTGCCGTTAATCACATACAATAGAGATGTAATCTCAGGAAATGTTTCAGTCAAGAAATCCAAAAGCAACTCCCGTTGTGGCACATCTTCTTTAAAAAACTGCAATAAGACCATCACATCTCCAGTACTGGATGTACGAATCATAAGTGTTCGTAAAAATCCAGATTGTTGCCTTGTATTAAAAAATGGCATTCCATTTTCAACGGCAAACCGCTTTACCGCATTCCGAATGGTATTGGATGGATCACGTTGCAAATGGCACTTCTCAATATCTAAAATCTTGTCCCACATGCCCGGAATATGAAACCCGAGGGCATTTCTATCTCCTAAATCTTTATCCGACTGGATTTCCTCCTTCGTGAGCCATCGACTATCGCTAAAGGAAAACTCCATTTTGTTCCGATAGAAATACTGTTCTTTTGAACCTAAAATTGGAGTAATACTTGGCAATTCCAGGTGACCAATTCTAGTGAGGTTGTTCACCACCTCTTTTTGTTTGTAGTATAACTGATGCTCATAGCCCATGTCCTGCCATTTGCAACCGCCACAGGTGCCAAAATAGTCACAAACTGGTTCCACCCTTTTTTCTGAAAACTTGTGAAAATTTGTGGCCTTGCCTTCGTAATACGCCTTTCGCTTTTTAAAAGTTTGAACGTCTACCACATCACCAGGCACGGCATTGGGCAGAAATACCACCTTCCCGTCGGGCGCTTTAGCCACGGTTTTTCCCTTGGCTCCTGCATCAATCACCTCCAGGTTTTCAAATACCAGATGTCGTTTTTTTCTAGGCATGGTGCAAAAATAACAATAGCCATAAATAAATGCTGATTTATTTGGGTTAACTTTAATCTTTTCCATTTTTATATAAAAATGAACCTTTTTCACTTTTATCCGTCTAGCAATTAAAAGGGTAATATTTCAATGGCGAAATACCAAAATGACATAGACCGTGAGCTCATTCTGAAATTTCAATCAGGGGACAAAACAGCATTAAATACATTGGTAAAACGCTGGCACAAAACCTTTTGCGAAAAAGCATACTGGCTAGTAAAAGATGCGGATGTTGCAAAAGATATTGCACAAGAAAGCTGGACTGTCATAATAAACAAAATAAACACTCTAGAAAAACCTGAAAGCTTCGGAAGCTGGGGATTGCGTATCGTTTGCAACAAATCTATGGACTGGTTGAACAAGAAAAAGCGAAGCCAAAAACATATAGAGCAGATGGAACATGAAGAGGAAATTTTAAGTTCGCCAGATGAGGGAGCGGACATAAAAGAGCGACTAAAGGTGAAACTCTTGGAAGCCATCAACCTTTTACCAACGCACCAACAAATAGTCATTAAATTGTTTTATGCTGAAGATTACTCGCTTAAAGAGATAAGCAAAACTTTGAATATATCTGTTGGAACAACAAAATCAAGACTGTTCCACGCACGTGAAACATTAAAACAACTTTTAAAACAATATCGTTATGAAAACTAATATGGAAGACATTGACAAATTGATCAAGGAAACTTTAACAGAGGAAGAGGCCAAATTCTATGATGAATTGGAAGAACAGAATGTTTTGGAAATGGTTTGGGGCCTGTTCCGAGGAAAGAATAAATGGATTATGTACCTAATGAACTTTATGACGCTAGTATTCTTTGCCCTTTTCATTTACTGCGTTGTGCAATTTTTTAATGTAGAAAGTACTTTTGAGCTCATAAAATGGGCAACAGGAAGCCTTGTATTTCTCATTGGGGTAAGCATGCTCAAGGTATTTGCCTGGATGCAAATGGACAAAAATGCCATTTTAAGGGAACTTAAACGGTTGGAATTGCAACTATCCTCCTTAACCGGAAGATTATCCGATTAATTTTTACGGATTACTATTATTTCTTAAATTGCAAACCTATCCAGGGATGATTTCTCTCCCACGCTGCTTTTTCGTCCCGATAACTATCGGGATTTCCGAAAGAATAAAGGTACAGAAGGAATGGTTATTTTATCCGCTTAGCGGCACTTAATTATTATGATGATATTTGAGATATTTCACATAATGAAAAAGTGTAAATATTTTAAATTATCTTAAAATGACTGTTTTAGAACAATTAACTTCAGGTGATGCAATTGCCTTAGAAAACAAGTATGGAGCGCACAACTACCACCCACTGCCAGTGGTACTGACCCGCGGCAAGGGGGTCCATGTCTGGGATGTTGAAGGCAAAAAGTATTATGATTTTTTATCCGCTTATTCAGCAGTTAACCAAGGGCATTGCCATCCAGAAATTGTGAATGCTATGACCGAGCAAGCTCAGGAATTAACTTTGACATCAAGGGCGTTTTACAACGACAAGTTGGGACAATACGAAAAATTTGCCTGTGAGCTATTCGGTTTTGATAAACTATTACCAATGAATACTGGAGCTGAAGCTGTTGAAACTGCCTTGAAAATTACCCGTAAATGGGCTTACGAAGTCAAAGGTATTGATGAAAATGAAGCCGAAATTGTGGTCTGTGAAAATAACTTCCATGGAAGGACTACAACGATTATTTCATTTTCAAACGACGCTACAGCCCGCGAAAACTTTGGACCATATACCAAGGGGTTTATCAAAATTGAATATGACAATATTGAGGCATTAGAAGATGTGCTAAAAAACAATTCAAACATAGCTGGTTTTTTGGTAGAGCCAATTCAAGGTGAAGCAGGAGTTTATGTTCCAAGCGACGGTTATTTGGCCAAAGCCAAAGCTTTGTGCGAGCAATACAATGTTCTATTTATTGCTGATGAAGTTCAAACAGGAATTGCAAGAACTGGACGTTTATTGGCCACTTGCGGCAACTGCTCATGTAAGAATAAAATGTGTAGTGGTACTCCGGACGTTAAACCAGATGTACTAATTCTTGGAAAAGCATTGAGCGGTGGCGCCTATCCCGTAAGTGCCGTATTGGCCAACGATAATATTATGAATGTAATAAGACCCGGTAATCACGGTAGTACATTTGGAGGCAACCCCATAGCGGCAACCGTGGCTATAGCCGCGCTGAAAGTAATACAAGAAGAAAACCTAGCGGAAAACGCTCATAAGTTGGGGGAATTATTCAGGGAAGAATTAAACAAGTACATTGAAAATAGCTCCGTTGTAAAATTGGTAAGAGGAAAGGGGCTTCTTAATGCCATTGTAATTAACGATGATGAGAAATCCAATAAAGCTTGGGATGTCTGCCTTGCACTTAGAGACAACGGTTTATTGGCAAAACCAACGCATGGCAATATCATTCGCTTTGCACCACCATTGGTAATGACAGAAGAACAATTACTAGATTGTGTTTCCATAATCGTTTCAACGCTTAAGGAATTTGAGTAGTAAAGGAATTAAACAAAAAATCCGGAGTTATGAAACTCCGGATTTTTTCAACTTGTGGTGAAGTATTGATTACCCACCCATGGCTTCTACTTTGGCTTTCATCGCCTTATATTTGTCGGTTTCACCCAGTACACTGTAAATATTCATTAAAGTAGTGGCTGCGTTTTCGCTCTTAGGGTTTATTTCCAAAGCCTTTTCCAAGTATGGTATAGCTTCTTTGTATATAGATTGTCGCTTCTCCTTCAGTTCCTCATACTTTCTATCGTCCGCTGCGGAACTTCCCAGGTTGTTCATCTGCTCAATTATTTTGCTTTCTTCACTTAATACCAATACGGCAGAATTGATGTATGCGTTAACGTAATCTGGATTCAGCTCTATAGCTCTTTTGTAGTAAGCCTTAGCCTCTTCCGGATGATCGGACTCGGCAGCGATAACACCTAAATTGTATTGTAATTCGGCATTATCAGGTTCCATTTCCGTTGCCTTTTTTAAAAGCTCCTGAAATTTCTCTGTATTGCCCATTTTATAATGGATATTCGCTTCTGAAATAACAAGGCCTACATCTTCAGGGTTTTCTGTTCTAGCATCTTCCATGGCCTTAATGGCCTTATCATCATCTCCTTGAGAAACATAAATTAAAGCTACATTTTTTACGATTTCTCCTCTTTTGGATTCGCTCATTTCATCAGTAGGGTCCTTGTGCGTTTTAGAGGCAACTGAAGCTTTTCTAATAGCATCGTTTGGAAAACTTTCTTTTTCTCCTGTGGCAACGTTAACAGCATAAAGTTGTTTAGTTATCCCGGTATAGCCCAATTGCTTTAATTTTTCATACAATTTCAAGGCACGGTCATAGTCCGGAATATTTACGGCAGTGGCCGCAGCGTAATAAAGATAAATTGTATCCTTTTTACTTATACCATAAAGCTTTTCAAAATAACTTGAGGCTGGTCCATATTTCTTATTTTCATAGGCCTTATTTCCTTTTTCAAGAATTTTGCTAAGCATATCGTTTTTAACCTCGTTTACCTCTTTTTTATATTCCCCTTCCGATTTTTTAAAGGACGCTAATGCTTTGTCCAAATCTGCGTTATTGGCTGCTCCATTTGAGTATAGTGCCAAACCATTTAAATAATGATACTTGGCCTTTAAGTCATCTTCCATAGAACCCAACATAGGTTCCACCTGTGCCAAAGCTGCTTTTGCCTCAGCAAAATTGTTTTGTTTAATGGCCTTCTCTGCCGTCTTTAGTTCTTTCTTTTGGGCAAAAGAAAATATACCAACTGAAAAAGCTAGGCCTAAAATAATCTGTTTTCTCATTTTAATTTAATTTGTGTTATTCATTGTTGTTGTTGTCTTCACTATCTGAATTATCAATAGTTGTGCCATCGTTGGAAACATCTGTTTCTGTGGTATGGTCTACTTCGTCGTCACCATTTACGTCATCCTCATCATGCATCACCTTAGCCACAGCTGCAATGGAATCTTTGCCTTTAAGATTTATCAATTTCACACCTTGCGTAGCACGTCCCATCACTCGCAAATCCTCAACCGCCATTCTTATAGCAACACCTGATTTATTGATAATCATTAAATCATCGTTATCCGTAACATTTTTGATAGATACTAAATTACCTGTTTTTTCGGTAATCGAAATGGTTTTTACGCCTTTTCCTCCCCTATTGGTAATACGGTAATCGTCTAAACTAGAGCGTTTTCCATATCCGTTTTCTGAAACCACTAAGATATTGCTTTCCATGTCATCTACGGCAATCATTCCTATCACTGCATCATTGTCATTGGCTAGTGTAATACCTCTAACACCTGAGGCGTTTCTACCCATCGGTCTGGTTTTTGCTTCTTCAAAACGGATAGCTTTTCCGGATTTCAATGCCAACATCACCTGGCTTTCACCCGTTGTTAACTTGGCTTCAAGTAGCTCATCATCTTCTCGAATGGTAATCGCATTGATACCGTTGGTCCGTGGTCTGGAATATTGCTCTAAAGACGTTTTCTTAACCTGCCCTTTTTTGGTGGCCATAATGACGTAGTGACTATTGATATAGTCTTCATCCTTTAAGTCCTGAGTACAAATGAATGCCATCACCTTATCATCCTGCTCAATGTTGATTAGGTTTTGAATGGCACGCCCTTTGGATGTTTTTGCACCTTCAGGAATTTCGTATACGCGCATCCAAAAACATTTTCCTTTTTGGGTAAAGAACAACATGTATTGGTGGTTGGTGCCCACGAAAAGGTGCTCTAAAAAGTCCTCGTTTCTCGTGGTAGACGCTTTTTGTCCAACACCTCCTCTATTCTGAGTTTTGTATTCGTTGAGCGAAGTTCGTTTGATATAACCCGCATGCGAAATGGTGATAACCACCTTTTCATTTGGAATCATATCCTCGATACTCAAATCACCACCGGAATATTCAATGTTTGAACGTCTTTCGTCGCCATATTTATCTCGGATAACAATCAATTCTTCCTTGATGATATCCATTCTACGGTCTTTCTTGTCCAAAATATCTTTTAAATCAGCAATCGTTTTGATGATTTCTTCATATTCCGAACGCAATTTATCCTGTTCCAGTCCTGTTAATTGACGCAAACGCATCTCTACTATGGCTCGGGCCTGAATTTCAGAAAGTTTGAAGCGCTCAATTAAATTGTTGCGGGCTTCATCGGCATTTGATGACGCTCTGATGATTTTTATGACCTCGTCTATATTGTCTGAGGCAATAATTAATCCCTCTAAAATGTGGGCGCGTTCCTCAGCTTTTCTCAATTCGTAGGTCGTTCTTCTAACGACAACCTCATGTCTGTGCTCTACAAAATAATGGATTAAATCCTTTAGGTTTAAAAGTTGTGGTCTTCCTTTTACTAGGGCAATGTTATTTACACTAAATGAGGACTGTAGCGCCGTGTACTTATATAATTTATTTAATACAATATTTGGAATGGCATCGCGTTTTAAAACGTAAACGATACGCATCCCTTTCCTGTCGGACTCGTCACGAATGGTGGAAATCCCTTCCAGTTTTTTCTCATTGACAAGGTCGGCAGTTTTCTTAATCATTTCCGCCTTGTTCACCTGATAAGGAATCTCGTCAACAATAATACATTCGCGACCGTTTACCTCTTCAATATTGGCCTTTCCTCTTAAAACAATACGGCCTCTACCTGTTTGAAACGCTTCTTTCACCCCATCATAACCATAAATGGTACCTCCAGTAGGGAAATCAGGAGCTTTTACATGCGTCATCAATTCCTCAACCTCAATATCATTATTTTCAATATAGGCTATGGTACCGTTCACCACCTCTGTTAAATTATGTGGAGGCATATTGGTAGCCATACCCACCGCAATACCGGACGCGCCATTTACCAATAATCCTGGAATTCGAGTAGGCAGAACAGTAGGCTCTTGAAGAGTGTCATCAAAATTTAACTTATGATCCACGGTTTCCTTATCGATATCCGCCAACATTTCTTCAGAAATCTTCTGCATCCTGGCCTCGGTATAACGCATAGCTGCAGGGCTATCCCCATCAATGGAACCAAAGTTACCCTGGCCATCCACGAGCATGTAGCGCAAACTCCAATCTTGGGCCATACGAACCATCGCATCATAAACTGAGGTATCACCATGTGGGTGGTACTTACCTAAAACTTCACCAACGATTCTCGCTGATTTTTTATGTGCCGAATTCGCCCTAACACCTAATTCGTGCATACCAAAAAGTACACGACGGTGAACCGGCTTTAAGCCATCCCTTACGTCCGGTAAGGCACGTGACACAATGACCGACATTGAATAATCAATGTAGGCGGATTTCATTTCATCTTCAATGTTAATAGGTATCAGTTTTTCTCCTTCTGCCATATGAAATTTTATTTAATTTTTATCAAATTTTCAAAACGTGCTAATATACGAATTTCCGTAGTGTTAATAAGCGATTTCCGTTTCGTTTTTGGTACTTTTTATTAACAATTTCACCCTCTTTTTTCGTTAATAAGTTATCCGCGAATATCCTTTGATTTTATGAATATTTTTTCGTCAATTAGCCTGACTTCTACATTTTAGGGTACAGTTTTTGCCGTTAGTAAAATGTTTTAGTATTTTTAATGCAGAAAGGAACTTGACTATGGATGATAATTTTTCCCCAAGAGTAAAAGACGTAATTGCATACAGCAAAGAGGAAGCTTTACGTCTTGGCCATGATTTTATAGGTACCGAACATCTAATGCTTGGGCTGTTACGTGATGGCAACGGCAAGGCTATCGACATATTGAACGCTTTAGATATCGACCTGAACCATTTAAGGCGAAAGGTTGAAATTTTAAGCCCGGCCAACCCAAATATCAGTGTGGCTTCCAATCAAAAGAAGAACCTTCACCTGACCAGGCAGGCGGAGCGTGCTCTAAAAACTACCTTCTTAGAAGCAAAGCTGTTTCAGAGTTCTTCTATTAATACTGCACATTTATTATTATGCATTTTGCGCAACGAAAATGACCCAACTACCAAACTACTGAATAAACTTAAGGTAGACTACGATAATGTTAAAGAGCAATTCAAACAAATGATTACAAACGAAAACGATTATATAGAGCCTAAGGCGGAATCTTTCCAAGATGACGATGCCAATTTAGGAGATGAGTCTTCAAAGGAGAATATTTTTAATACGCCATCTGGCAAGTCCAACAAGAAGTCCAAAACCCCCGTTCTGGATAATTTTGGAAGGGATTTAACGGTTTTGGCTGAGGAAGGCAAGTTAGACCCTGTGGTAGGCCGTGAAGCTGAGATACAGCGCGTCTCTCAAATTTTAAGCCGAAGGAAGAAAAACAACCCGCTCTTGATTGGTGAGCCCGGTGTTGGTAAATCTGCCATTGCCGAAGGTTTGGCGCTTCGAATTGTAAAACGAAAAGTGTCCAGGATTCTTTTTAATAAGAGGGTGGTGACTTTGGATTTGGCGAGTTTGGTTGCCGGAACGAAATACCGTGGCCAGTTTGAAGAGCGCATGAAAGCCGTGATGAACGAACTGGAAAAAAATGACGATGTTATTCTATTTATAGATGAAATACACACCATTGTTGGTGCTGGTGGTGCTACGGGAAGTTTGGATGCTTCCAATATGTTTAAGCCCGCTTTGGCACGTGGTGAAATTCAATGCATCGGAGCGACAACTTTGGATGAATACCGACAGTATATTGAAAAAGATGGTGCTTTAGAGCGTCGTTTCCAAAAGGTGTTGGTACAACCCACTACCGTTGAGGAGACTATAGAAATCCTAAACAATATCAAAGGAAAATATGAGGAGCACCATAATGTTGATTTTACGCCAGAGGCCATTGAAGCCTGTGTAAAATTGACCAATCGCTATATGACGGATAGATTCCTACCGGACAAAGCTATTGATGCTTTGGATGAAGCCGGAAGTAGAGTTCACATTACGAATATTGATGTGCCTCAACAGATTTTGGAACTTGAAAAGAAATTGGAACAGGTTCGGGAAACCAAGAATTCTGTAGTCAAAAAGCAGAAATATGAAGAGGCCGCCAAATTAAGGGATGATGAAAAGCGTTTGGAAAAGGAACTCTCTATAGCCCAAGAAAAATGGGAAGAGGAAACCAAACAGCATCGAGAAATTGTAACAGAGGACAATGTGGCAGATGTGGTATCTATGATGACAGGTATTCCTGTGAATAGAATTGCGCAGACTGAAATCAATAAATTGGCCGAACTGCCAAACCTAATTAAAGGAAAAGTGATTGGTCAGGATGAAGCAGTTGCCAAAGTGGTAAAAGCCATTCAGCGCAACCGCGCTGGGCTGAAAGACCCGAACAAGCCGATTGGTTCTTTTATTTTCCTTGGACAAACTGGTGTTGGAAAAACCCAGTTGGCGAAAGTTCTGTCTCGCGAGTTATTCGATAGTGAGGATTCTTTGATACGTATCGATATGAGTGAATACATGGAGAAATTCGCCATTTCTAGATTGGTAGGTGCCCCTCCAGGATACGTTGGTTATGAGGAAGGCGGACAATTGACGGAAAAAGTACGCCGCAAGCCTTATTCCGTAATTCTATTAGATGAAATTGAAAAAGCGCATCCAGATGTGTTCAATATGTTGCTACAAGTGCTTGATGACGGACATTTGACGGATAGTCTAGGAAGAAAAATCGATTTTAGAAATACAATTATCATCATGACGTCAAACATTGGCGCCAGAAAACTAAAGGATTTTGGCACTGGTATTGGTTTCGGAACGGCTTCACAAAAAGCCCAGGAAGATGCCAATGCGCAGAAAGTCATTGAAAATGCATTGAAAAAATCATTTGCACCAGAATTTTTGAATCGAATTGATGATGTGGTCGTATTCAACCCTCTTGAAAAAGAGGATATCAACAAAATTATTGATATTGAATTGGACAAGCTTTTAGCTAGAATCAAGGACCTTGGCTATGTACTTAAATTGACCAAAAGTGCTAAAGATTACATTGCTGATAAAGGCTTTGATAAGCAATACGGCGCACGTCCTTTAAAGCGAGCTATTCAAAAATATGTTGAGGACGCTTTGGCTGAAGAAATCGTCGCCTCAAATATTGGTGATGGCGATAAAATTATTATCGATTTTGATAAAAAGGAGAATGAGCTAAAAATTGATATCGAAAAAGCCGAAAAGCCCGCCGAGTCCTAATTTTTAGATAATTATAAATATTTAAAACCTGCATCAAATTATGGATTGCAGGTTTTTTTTGTTCCTAACTGTAACAAATTCAATTCAGGTATATCTTTAATAACGAAACCTAGTTTTTTTGACGCCTAACCATCAAAATATTGAAAAACTAATTGCATTGTGCATCGAGGGCAACCAAAGCGCACAGATGGAAGTCTATAATAGATATTACAAGGCCATGTACAACACGTCCATTCGTATTGTAAAAAACAGTTTTGAAGCCGAGGATATTATGCAGGATTCGTTTTTAACAGCTTTTACCAAATTGGGTTCCCTCAAAGACACCAAAACTTTTGGGCCTTGGTTAAAACGAATCGTGGTGAACAACAGTATTTATCATTATAGAAAAAGAATTAAGCATCAAGAAACGGCTTTGGAAGATGTACTCTATAAAATTGAAGATGAAAGCGATGGCATAGAAAGCGAGCAAACCTATCAAAATGCCAAAGCACAACAGGTGTTGACTGCCATGAAAGGACTAAAGGATAATTACAGAATAGCATTGACGCTAAGTTTAATAGAAGGCTACGATAATGAGGAAATAAGTGAAATTATGAAAATAAACCACGGTAATTGCCGCACACTCATATCAAGAGCCAAAGACAGTCTTAGAAAAAGACTAAATGAAGCTTTGGTGAACTAAAACATAAAAGTGATGAACAAGGATAATTTGGACGAACTTTTTGAAAATTTAAAGGAGGAATTTGATGTTGAGACGCCAAGCGTTGACCACGAGCAACGCTTTTTGAACAAACTCCAAACCAATAGCGGGCCACGCTTGGTTGAAGCTCCTAAACAAAGGCGTCGTTTATGGAAGCCATTAATCGGTGTGGCCGCTTCTATCGTATTGCTCATCGCATTGACTTTAGGAGCACCGAAAACAAATGAAATCAGGGATTTAGCCAGTGTATCGCCAGAAATGGCGGAGGCCCAAAACTTCTTCAGCGCAACGATTTCAGAAGAATTAAACAAATTGAATGCGGAATCCGACCCTAACGCACAAGTCTTAATTCAGGACGCTATTAAGAGATTAAATATGCTGGAAAAAGAATACCAAAATTTGAAAATGGATTTGACCGAAAGCGAAGAAGATAAACGTGTCATTTACGCCATGATTTCAAATTTTCAGACCAGAATTGACATATTACAAAGGACTTTGTTGGAAATAGAACATGTAAAACAATTAAAATCATCATCAAATGAAACGAGCAGTACCATTTAAATTAACCCTTATACTTTTTTTAATTCCGCTACTATCTATCGCTACGGACAATTCGGGATTACCCGGTAAATACAAAAAAGAAAAGGTCATTAAAAAAGAATTCAAAGTATCGGCAAATGCCAATCTTACGGTGAACAACAGTTACGGTAATCTTGACATTGTAACTTGGAGCGAAAACCGAATCGTCTTTGAAATTACGATCATGACATCGGGCAACAATGAGGAAAAAGTCCAAGACAAACTGGACGAAATCACTGTGGAATTCAATGCGGACAATAGCAATGTTTCTGCAAGGACAAAATTCGGCCAAGGCAAATCAAGTTCATGGTGGAATTGGGGCGGTAAAAATAATGTCCACATGAAAGTGAACTATATCGTAAAAGTCCCAATCACTAATAGTATCGATTTAAACAACGACTACGGCAACATCAATGTAGGCAAACTAAAAGGTCGCGCAAAAATCAATTGTGATTACGGCAAAATCACGACCAAAGAGTTACTTGCCGATGACAACCAACTTACATTTGATTATACCAGCGGTTGTTATTTCGACTACATTAAAACTGGTAAAATAAACGCAGATTACAGTAGTTACAAGGTTGGTAAAACAAAAGCCTTGGACATCAATGCAGACTACACCCAATCGGAAGTAGATATCGCCGAAGACATTACTTATAACTGTGATTACGGCTCATTAAAAGTACACAATGCCAACACGGTAAGTGGCAATGGCGACTACGTCACAATTCTAATGGGAAATATATATAAAGCCGTTTCTATCAAAGCGAGTTATGGAGCCGTTAAAATTGAAAAATTACACCCAAGTTTTAAAGGATTAAATCTGAAAACCGATTATACGGGTATCAAAATTGGATATGACTCCAGCTTGGACTTTGACTTTGATCTGGATTTGGAATATGCCGATATTAGTGGTGATACGGATTTCAATTTTTTACAGCGCATACGGGAATCACACCGGAAAAAGTACATCGGGTATTACGGCACTCAAAACTCAAGCAATAAGCTTACCATTTCTTCGGACTATGGCGGGGTAACTTTCTACAAACATTAAATCATCAAACTGCCCTGAGCGTAGTCGAAGGGCCAAAAAACGAACAGTTATGAAATCAATCAGAAAAACACAATGTGCATTTACGCTTTTGAGCTTATTATTTGTTTCAACGGCCTTTGCGCAATGGGGAAAGGGCATAAAAGGCAACGGAAAAGTAACCACGATTACCAGGTCAACCAGTGATTATGAAGGCATAAAATGTGCGGGTTCAATGGATTTTGTTCTTGTAAAAGGAGAGGAAGGCAACATTAAAATTGAAGGGGAGGAAAATTTACTGAAGTATATCATTACTGAAGTAAAGGATAGTAAACTCATCGTGAAGACAAAAAAGGGCGCTTATATAAAACCAAGCTGGGGCAAGCCCATTAAAATCACAATTCCTTTTGAAGACATCAGCTCTGTATCATTAAGTGGTTCAGGAGACATCGTAAGCGAGGATATTATTAATACTGAAAATCTATCCGTACACCTTTCGGGCTCAGGTGATATTGCTTTAAATATCAAAACAGAATCTACCGAAAGTGCCATCTCAGGTTCTGGAGACATCACTTTAAAGGGGTTTAACCAAAACCTAAAAACCAAAATTACAGGCTCAGGAGATTTCCACGGATTTGATTTGGACACTAACAATACTGAGGCCTCAACTACCGGTTCCGGTGATATTGAAGTAGTGAGCAACAAATTTTTAAAGGCTAGAGTAACTGGCTCCGGGGATATCGAGTATAGAGGTGATCCTAAATTAGATACAAAGGTTTCAGGTTCGGGAGTATTAGTAATTAATGAAATATTTTCCAAACTTCGAATACCTTAAAAGAATATCTATCAATCCCACTTAAAAATGTATAAGCGGGATTTTCGATTTAAAAAGTATTAATAATTAATCGGGAGGATTTCCCCGGTATAACTTGACTTAAAACAAGGAAAATCATCATCATCAATTCTGGAGTCAAACAAGTCAATTACTGAATCAAAACAGACATTATAAATGCCATCCTCTACTATACTAATGCTCAGTACGCCATTAAAAATTATATTTCGCTCATCACATAAGAACAAACCATCATCGCAACCTTCGTCACCAAAAAAGCCTCCTGCTAAATAAGATTCATTCGAAGGTCTTATTTCAAATAAGCCAGGAATCACCTTTTGATTATCGCTTGTGCCTTTATAATAAATTTCAAATTCCAATAAATAAGTCTGATCAGTAATTGAAACTATTCTATTTTCATTATTAAGAGTAATTATTCCATCAGTGATATACAACAACTTACTGTAATGATCATTCTCTCCATCATTATTAAAATCAACCAGGTATGTTTCACTACCTAGATATACTTTACTTATGTTTAAATCCTTATATATACTATAATCACATGGAATAGGCAACCCGAAAGTATCGAACATCTTTAAATTATCACAGTCATTATTTCCAGAGGAATTATCTACACTACAGTCACCTAAACTTTGTATGATAGCAGACAAGTTTACGTCAGTTCCACAAGCACTAATTTGTTCTTGTAAGGCAACTTTATATGAACTACATAGAGCCGAATAGTTTTGATCGTTGGCATTTTCAAATGCTTGCTTGGCATTAGCTGATTTCTCCTCAGCAACGTCACACACACTTAATTGCTCTTCACAATCGCCCAAAGCATCAAGCAATATCTGAAGTGTTCCGTCCTGATCTCCACAAAGTGCTATTTGATCCTCTAAAGCCTTCTTATAAGCATTACAAAATTCACCATAATTGGAATCAGATATAGAAACCCCTTGAAAAGTTAGGGCCACTTCAGCCGTATTTTGTGTCGCCTCAGAACAATTCGAAGCTATAGGGCCACCACTATTATCGGTTTGTTCAGGAACCTCGCCTTCAAAAGGCTCGATGTTGCAGGAGACAAAAATTAAAGCCAAAATAACAACTCGGGAAAGATATTTCATAAAATTCATTGGGCACTACTTATGTTTAGCACAAACAAACATAGGGATTTATAACAACTAAAAGCTAAACATTCCGATTATCCCATCGACTTTTCTACGAAGTGACTTAGATTAAAGTTGAATGGCAATTCCGACATCAATCTTATCAATCATACTCAAATCAATTAAGATTGTGTCGAATCCAATTTTGGGACTCTAAATAGTAAAATTATCCCGGCAAGGAAGAAGACTACCAAAAACAAAATAGCATTGCGCATACTACCGGTAATTTGGTCAATTGTTCCATAAATGACCATCCCTATAACAATCCCTATTTTTTCAGCAACATCAAAAAAACTAAAATAAGATGTGGTGTCTTCTGTTTGGGGTAAAAATTTCGAGTAAGTAGAACGCGCTAAGGATTGTACGCCACCCATCACAAAACCAACCAGGCTGGCCCCAAAATAAAACTGATATGGGGTCACCATAAAATAGGCATAAACGCACAGTGCCATCCAAATGAAATTAATGCCAATTAAAGTTCTAATGTTGCCATATTTTGAAGACGCCTGTGAAGTTAAAAAAGCCCCTAATATTGCCACGAGCTGAATAATAAGGATACTCCCTATTAATCCAAAGGTTTTACTGTCACTACTGCTCCATGCTATTTCTTCCTCGCCAAAATACACCGCCACCAACATAATCGTCTGCACCGCCATACTAAATACAAAAAAAGCATATAGATACCGTTTTAATCGAAGATTTTCTAATAACTCCCTCCAAACCGCATGCAATTCCCTAAATCCGTTAAAAACAACATCCTTGGTGACTTTGTGCCCTGAGGACACCCCTTTTGGTAACCATTTAAATGAATATTGGCTGAATAAGGCCCACCACAACCCAACCGTAACAAATGAATAGCGCATCATGGCCATTTTTGATTCACCGGACTCCTGAGTCATTACCATTCCTAAATTAACCATCAATAAAAGCACACTTCCCACATAACCCATAGAAAAGCCCTTGGCACTAATGCTATCCTGTTGTTCAGGAAAAGCGATATCTGGCAGATAGGAATTATAATATACCAAGCTGCCCCAGTACCCTATAAGGCCCATAAAATAAAAGAGCAAACTTAGATGGATACGGTCCAAACTAAACCAATATAAACCAATACACCCAGCGCTGCCCAAATAGCAGAAAAACTTCAAAAAGTTTTTCTTGTTACCAACATAATCGGCTATCCCCGAAAGGATCGGTGACATTACCGCCACCATCAAAAAGGTAAATGCTGTAACAAAAGTGATGAGCGCAGTACTCTTAAATTCCGTTCCAAAAGCTTCTACCCTTTTAACTTCTGACAGAAACAATGCGGAGTAAAAAATTGGAAAAATGGATGAAGTAATGGTAAGTGTATAAACCGAATTGGCCCAATCGTAAAATGCCCAGGCATTCAGTAGTTTTTTGCTTCCTTTTTTAAGTTGGTTCATAAAAAAAGTCACGCTTTATTTGCGCGACTTCTAAAGTAATAAAATATTTTATTCCGATCGTTAATTTATACTTCTAAAGGATGAAACCCCAAATTTATTGGCTTCCTTTTTTGCAAGTGGCGCCCATTCTTTTAAATTGGTAATCCTCGTATCATTTGAAGGATGCGTACTTAAAAATTCCGGTGGTGCTTGCCCTCCACTATTAGCTTTCATTCGTTTCCACAATTCAGAAGCCTCGTCAGGGTTATATCCAGCAATGGCCATCAAATAGATTCCTATTTTATCAGCTTCACTTTCGTGGCTTCTACTAAATGGTAACATCACCCCTACGGTAGAGCCAATCCCATAAGCTTGATTAAACATATCTCTTTTCCTTGCGTCTTGAATGGCAATATTTCCTGCAACGGCGCCCAGCTGTTGCAACATGCCTGCACTCATTCGCTGTTGACCGTGATTGGCCAAAGCATGTGCTACTTCATGGCCCATAATCGCGGCTACACCGGTTTCACTTTTTGCAATAGGCAAAATCCCGGTATAAAAAACAATTTTTCCACCCGGCATACACCAAGCATTCACCGTTTTATCATCTACTAAATTATATTCCCATTGATAATCCTCCAAATAACCTTGGTGATTATTCGCGTTTAACCAACGTTCTGCAGCAACCGCAATTCGCTGTCCTACCCTTGTAATCATTTCCGCATCTTTGGTTCCTTTTACTACCTTATTTTCATTCAAAAACTGGTTGTACTGGGCGAAAGCCGTTGGAAACAACTGAGAATTAGGCACTAATGCCAAGGTTTTCTTTTGCGTAAATGGATTTGTTGCACAGGCCACGATAACTGCCAGAACAATAGCTCCTATGATTGTATTTTTTAAATTCATAATTCCTTTAATTTAGAGTTAAATGTACAAAATCGAATCTTAATTTTATGACCCTTTTACTTTTAATTGGTCACTTTTTTATTCGATATTTAATGATTTAATTATTCATAAAATTTAGTTGATTAGCATTTGGTTTTTTGACCTACATAAAATTATTCATTAGATAGCTGTTATGATTTGAATGGAAAACCGACCTATGTAAACAAATTCTATACCATGAATAAATTCTTCACTCTTTTAGTTTTAACGATTTTATTTAACTGCAACTCCACTGCTCAAAAGCTACCTGAAAAAAAATATGAGGTAACTAAAACGGAAGCCGAATGGAAAAGCCAATTGACAGATTTGGAATTCTACGTTTTGCGGAAAGCAGGCACTGAAAGGGCTTTTACAAGCCCTTTAAATAAGAATTATGAGAAAGGCATTTATTTGTGTAAAGGCTGCGACACCCCTCTTTTCAAAAGTGAACATAAATTTGATTCGGGAACGGGTTGGCCCAGTTTTGATCGGGAAATCAAGGGGAATGTGGAATACTCTACCGACTATAATTTGGGCTACGCCCGAACCGAAGAACATTGTGCTACCTGCGGAGGGCATTTGGGGCATGTGTTTAATGACGGCCCAAGAAATACTACAGGAAAAAGACACTGTATCAATGGGGTTTCCTTGAAGTTTGTTCCGAAAAAATAGCATTATATTTATGGAATGGACAGCTATTTAACCAGTGTTATCAAACAGTTTGAATATTATAAATCTTTGGGCGATAAAACCATTAAAGATTTGTCATTTGAAGAATTGCAGAAAGAGTTTGCCCAAAACTCCAATTCCATTACTATTATTGTAAAACATTTAGCAGGTAATATGCTAAGTCGTTGGGCCAATTTTCTAATCGAAGACGGTGAGAAAGTATGGAGACATCGAGATGCCGAATTTGAGGATTCCTTTATATCAAAAAATGAAATGCTTGCCGAATGGAACAAAGGTTGGAAATGCCTTTTTGATGCAATCACGCCTTTAAATGAAAAAGATTTAGAGCGCATAATTTATATCAGAAACCAAGGCCATACGGTTACCGAAGCCATCAATCGCCAGTTGGCACATTACGCGTATCACGTGGGGCAAATTGTATTTTTAGGTAAACTTCTAAAAGGTGAAGATTGGCAATCGCTGTCCATACCTAAAGGCGATTCGAAAAAGTATAACACCGAAAAATTTAGTAAAGAAAAAGGGAGAAGGCATTTTACAGATGACCTATAGTTCAGTTCGCAGTCTCAGTATTCAGTGGACAGTTTTCGGCAAACAAACCAACATTCAATACTTCCCTTGCCAGAGTCAAACCTCTACTTTGTGCTTATTTTTAAACGGCCTGATAATCAATCTTGCCTCCCTATCAAATCGCACGTAATTATAGACCCAGTTTACAAAAACCACCATGCGGTTTCTAAAGCCGATAAGGAAAAACAGGTGGACATACATCCAAACATACCAAGCAAAAACACCCTGAAATTTCCATTTTTTAAGGTCCACCACTGCCTTATTTCGCCCTATGGTGGCCATAGAACCTTTGTCTTTATAAACAAATGGCTTTAGAGGCTTTTCCTCTAAAATTCGCAATAAATTGTCCCCCAATTGTTCTCCCTGTTGAATTGCAGGTTGGGCCATCATTGGCAGTCCATGGGGATGCTCTTCGTTAACCATACAAGCTATATCTCCAATGGCAAAAATATGCTCAAAGCCCTTGATTTGGCTAAATTCGTTCACAATAATACGATTGCTATTGGCAACCAATTCTTGAGCCTCAATGCCTTTTATAGTTGCTCCTTTTACTCCTGCCGCCCAAATCAACGTGGCGGTTTCAAAGGTCAAATCAGTATTTGTAGTAGCTGTTTTACCGTCATAATTCGTAACGCGTACATTCTTCCAAATATTAACTCCCAGTTTTTCTAAAAAATCTTCTGCTTTCTGAGACGCCTGGGCGCTCATTCCTTTAAGGATACAGTCACCTGACTGAACGATATGAATTTGGGCCAGTCTGGTATCCAAATCGGGATAATCCTTTGGAAGAATTCCTTTTTTTATTTCTGCTAAAGCCCCAGCTAACTCAACACCCGTTGGACCTCCCCCAACGATAACAAAATTCATTAGAGCGTTACGCTCATTCAAATCCGATGTTAAAAGGGCATCTTCAAAATTCTCCAAAATCAGGCTTCTCAAATTAAGGGACTGCGGTATGGTTTTCATCGCCATACTATGCTTCTCTATTTCAGAATTGCCAAAATAGTTGGTCTTAGAACCTGTGGCCACCACCAAATAATCGAATTTTAAATTACCAATATTCGTCCTAACCTTATTTTTTTTGGTATCGATTTCTTCAACATTGGCCAATCTGAAATAAAAGTTTGGGAAATCTTTTAAAATCTTTCTTATCGGATATGCAATAGAGTCAGGCTCTAAGCCTCCCGTTGACACTTGATATAAAAGTGGTTGAAACGTGTGGTAATTGTTTTTGTCCATCAAAACCACCTGAACTTCTTGTTTTGCCAGTTTTTTGGCCAGGGCTACACCAGCAAAACCACCGCCGATAATTACCACTCTCGGAAAACTCATTCTAGGAATATTCATAAGACAAAAAGCTGAAGCGCAAAGTTAGCAAAAGCATTTATACTTAGAGTTCTTAAATTTAACATTAGACTGTAATGTTTCGATATAATAACGACTTAAATAGCTCTTATTTTCTTTATCTTTATTCGAAATTTTTTCAGTCTATTTGTTAAAAAAATAATGCCATGAAACCATTTAAATTTGCCCTTATTATCTTGTTATGTTTCGGGATTTCTACTGCCATTGCCCAAACTATTGACGCCAAAAAATCAAAGGTAGAATTTCATATTACCGGAGGAGGTCTTTTTAAAGTTAAAGGGACTTTTACGGGCATGAAAGGTGATTTCAATTTTGACGAAACCAATTTAGAAAACTCCAATTTCAATATTTGTATTGATGCGAGTACTATCAACACCAAAAACAAAAAGCGGGATGCCCATTTAAAAGATCCTGATTTTTTTGATGTGGATAAATATCCCACTGTTTGTTTTGAATCTACTGCTGTTGTTCGTACCGCAAACGGATTCGTCACTAAAGGAAATATGACAATTCTTGAAACGACACGGGCTGTAGAAATCCCATTTACCTTTGAAAACAATACGTTTTTCGGCGAGTTGGTCATTGACCGGTTTGATTATGAACTGGGCAAAGAGTACGGTACCATTCGCGTAGGAAAAGAAGCTACCATTACCATCAAGTGTATCGTACGGAATTAGATTACCAAACTTCAACTGACACTTTATTACTACCAATATTTCATGGGACGAACCCTTGATTCGTTATACTCAGGTGTTTTTTCATATTAATAACGCTCTTAATTTATTTTTCAAATTCGATTTCGTAAATTCGTACCCTAAATTTTAACAAATGAGTAAATACGATATTATTGTTCTTGGAAGTGGCCCTGGTGGATATGTTACTGCAATTCGTGCATCACAATTGGGTTTTAAGACCGCTGTTATTGAAAAGGAAAATCTTGGAGGTGTATGTTTGAATTGGGGCTGTATCCCAACAAAAGCGCTTTTAAAATCGGCCCAGGTGTTTGAATATCTAAAACATGCTGAAGATTATGGCCTAAAGGTGAAGGATGCCGATCATGATTTTGATGCGGTTGTAAAACGTAGTAGAGGTGTTGCCGAAGGGATGAGCAAAGGTGTGCAATTCCTCATGAAGAAGAACAAAATTGATGTTATCGATGGCTTTGGAAAATTGAAACCCGGCAAAAAGGTTGACGTTGATGGCAAAGAATATAGTGCAGACCATATTATCATAGCCACTGGAGCACGTTCTCGGGAGTTGCCGAGTTTGCCCCAAGATGGCGAAAAGGTAATTGGCTATAGAGAAGCCATGTCCCTTAAAAAGCAACCTAAGAAGATGATTGTGGTAGGCTCGGGAGCGATAGGCGTAGAATTTGCCTATTTTTATAATTCTATCGGAACTGAAGTTACTATCGTTGAATATTTACCGAATATTGTGCCTGTTGAGGACGAAGAAGTATCAAAACAATTAGAGCGCTCTTTTAAAAAGAGCGGCATTAATATTATGACTTCGGCAGAAGTTACCAGTGTAGATACTTCCGGAAAAGGTGTTAAAGCCAATGTGAAGACACAAAAAGGTGAAGAAGTTTTAGAGGCGGACATTATTCTTTCAGCTGTGGGAATCAAAACCAATATCGAAAGCATTGGTTTGGAAGATGTGGGTATTGTTGTTGATCGTGATAAAATATTGGTAAACGATTATTACCAAACCAACATTCCGGGATATTACGCCATTGGTGATGTAACCCCAGGACAAGCTTTGGCACATGTCGCTTCTGCAGAAGGCATTTTATGTGTTGAAAAAATTGCGGGTCATCATGTTGAGCCTATTGATTACGGCAATATTCCTGGATGTACTTATTGTTCACCAGAAATTGCTAGTGTTGGACTGACGGAAAAGCAAGCTAAGGAAAAAGGATTTGACATTAAGGTCGGTAAATTCCCATTCTCGGCATCCGGTAAGGCAAGTGCTGGCGGTAACAAAGACGGATTTGTAAAAGTGATTTTTGATGCCAAATATGGCGAATGGTTAGGTTGCCATATGATTGGCGCTGGAGTAACCGATATGATTGCAGAAGCCGTTTTAGGACGCAAATTGGAAACTACTGGACACGAAGTTTTAAAGGCTGTACACCCGCATCCAACGATGAGTGAGGCTGTTATGGAAGCTGTTGCCGCTGCTTATGATGAGGTGATACATATATAAATAAGCACGAAGCCCCTCCTAACCTCCCAGAAGGGGAGGAACTCTTACTCGAGTGAAAAAACAAAAAGACAGGGTTCGAAATTTTTTCGAACCCTGTCTTTTTGTATAAAAACTATTACCATGTGAGTGGCATTCCTCTTCTTCGGGGAGGTTAGCGGGGCTTTCGATCAGAAACTCTGTATTGCCAATTCATAACTCTGTAGTCCGAAGCCTAAAATGACCCCTTTGGCATTTGGTGAAATATAGGATTGATGCCTGAACTCCTCACGACAAAAAGTATTTGAAATATGGACTTCCACTACAGGGGTCTCAATCGCTTTAATAGCATCTCCAATCCCAACCGAGGTATGGGTATAGGCAGCTGCATTAAGAATAATACCATCATAAGTAAAGCCCACTTCATGCAATTTATCGATCAACTCACCCTCTATGTTTGATTGAAAATAGTCAATATGAATATCAGGATATTTGCTTTTTACCTCTTCCAAAAACTCCGTAAAGGTCAAGCTACCGTAAATATTTGGCTCGCGCTTTCCTAATAGATTCAGATTTGGGCCGTTGATGATGATTAGTTTTTTCATAGGCTAAAAATACAAAACTTATGCATAAAAAAACCGAAGCTAACGCCTCGGTTTTTCCATGCTAAATATATATCTTTAGAACGTCCAACTACCGCCTATCTGTAAAACACTATTGTTTATTTTAAAGGTATCGTTGTTTTCATTTATATTACAAAGTCCAAAAACATAGCGAGCATTTGCTCCTAAATGATCTGTAATTTTATACTCCACTCCTACACCGGCACCAATGTCTATTGTCTCAAAATTGTCCTTAGCATCAGTGGTGTCATCATCATCGATGTATTTGGCATCAGCTAAAATACTCAATTGGGGACCAGCTTCAACATAAAGCTTATCAACAATCCTGTATTTGGCAAAAACTGGGACATTAACATACGCCAAGCGGTATTTATCCTTAAAACCGCCTTCTTCCCATCTAGTACCCTGTTTTGACAATGCTACTTCAGCTTGCAATAAAAGGTTTTCCAAAAGCGAAAACACCACAAATCCTCCCACATTAAAGCCCGAAACTGCTTTGTTATCCTCAAAATCCCCTCCAATGGTGGCCAAGTTATAACCAGCTTTCACACCAAATTGAACCCCTTGGTCATTTTCTTGTGCATTAGCACCAATTAATACAAACACAGCTACCGCTGCAGATAAAAGTAATTTTTTCATAATAATAAAGTTTATAGTTTGATTAAACAAATTAAATACTTTTTTGGACAATTATTAACATTTAGGCTCTACTTATTAACATTCTTATCAACACCTAATATTTATTTATCTCTTAACAAGCAATTTACAACAAAAGTTATTAACAATTGGCTGGGTCAAAAGTCGACTATATAAAAAAAGGAAGCACATTAGCTTCCTTTTTACAATAAGAATTTCTTGTTTCTCTAGAACAGCATTCCCAGCGAAACCCCAAGACCTAAAACGCCATCTTCGTAACCTGTGCTGTATGAATAGCCTAATCTTAAACTAGTAAAAAGATGGAAGGGCGCAACATATTGCACTCCGACCTGAGCACCTAAATCAAAATCCGAAAAAGCACCTCCTAAATCATAATAATAAAAATCGTCATATTCATCATAATAATAGTCATCGTAATACTGATCCACATAAATGGAAGTTCCCAATCTCGGACCGGCTTGAATACTAAATCCATGACCAAATGGCTTTATGTCAAACATTATAGGTATCATTAAATATACCGATTCATCAAAATCATCCCTATACTGCACAAGGATTTCAGGTTGCAGTCCAAATTTCTCCGTAAAAGAAATATTAAAAACTGCTCCACCATCAAGCCTAAGCCCATAAAAATCAGTGTAACTATACCCGTCATAAAACTCGAGGCTACTTGAAATGGGAATTTCAGTTCCAAACTTAAAACCAATCCTAAATACTTTGTCCTGTGAAAATACACTGGCAGAAATTACCAATGCCATTAACAATAAAATTTTCCTCATAATTGTAATATTTTATACATAAAACAAATATAGTTAACTTTAGCAGATATAAAATAGAAACGTCCGAATTTTCTAAAAAACTACTTTTATTAACAGTAAAATCACTAGGATGTTCTCTAAAAACAAAATGAATGAAATGGAAAAGCATTCTTAAGGACTATCAATATCATCTAAAAATAGAACGGGGTCTGTCCGGCAATTCGATTGAGAATTACAGTCTGGACATACTCAAACTTGTATCGTTTTTAGAGGATGCAAAAATAGAGGCTACGCCACTTTCCATCTCAACTGAGACAATTCAGCAGTGCATCTACGAAGAAGCAAAACGGCTTAACGAGCGTTCGCAATCCAGGTTGATTTCTGGCCTGCGCAGTTTTTTTGACTATTTAGTATTTGAAGACTACCGTAAGGACAACCCATTAGAATTGATTGAAACTCCTAAAATTGGCAGAAAGCTTCCCGACACCTTAAGTGTTGAAGAAATTAACGATTTAATAGGTGCCATTGACCTTTCAAAGCAATTTAATGGCATAAACATTGGGGAGCGCAATAGGGCAATGCTCGAAACCTTATATGGCTGTGGCCTTCGAGTAAGCGAACTCATTAACCTGAAAATTTCAGATTTGTTTTTTGAAGAGGGTTTTATCAAGGTCACCGGTAAGGGAGATAAACAACGTTTTGTGCCTATTGTTGAAGCCACGATGAAGTACATCAACATTTACAAAGACCAAATCAGGACCCACATCGATGTGAAGGAAGGATTTGAGGATACGTTATTTTTGAACCACAGGGGCAAACAATTAACCCGCGCTATGGTGTTCACCATCATTAAACAATTAGTGGAAAAAATCGGGCTGAAAAAAAATGTATCACCTCACACTTTTAGGCATTCTTTCGCAACGCATCTTTTACAGAATAACGCGGATTTACGAGCCATCCAAATGATGTTGGGCCACGAGAGCATCACCACTACTGAAATCTATGTCCATTTGGATAAAAGCCACTTGACAAAGGTGGTTGAGAAATACCACCCAAGAAAGTAGGTCTGAAAAAAGAAAAGTCCAGTTTAAAAACTGGACTCTATCAAATAACTTTAGGACCGTAAGTAGCTATTTCGCTATATTAACAGCCCGCGTTTCCCTAATTACAGTAACTTTCACCTGCCCAGGGTAGGTCATATCCGTTTGAATCTTTTGAGATATATTAAAGGATAATTCTGCTGATTGTTCGTCACTTACCTTTTCGCTTTCTACAATCACGCGAAGCTCACGCCCAGCCTGAATTGCATAGGCTTTTTTCACGCCTGTAAACCCAAAGGCAATATCTTCCATATCCTTTAATCGCTGGATGTAGCTATCCAAAACCTGACGACGTGCCCCAGGCCTTGCTCCAGAAATAGCATCACACACCTGGACTATTGGCGCCAATAAAGATTTCATTTCAATTTCATCATGATGCGCACCGACAGCATTGCAAACGTCACCTTTTTCACCATATTTTTCCACCCATTGCATTCCTAAAATAGCATGAGGCGTTTCCATATCCGCTTCTGCATCTGGCACTTTACCAATGTCGTGCAATAAGCCTGCTCTTTTTGCCAGTTTTGGATTCAAACCTAATTCAGCCGCCATTACGCCACAAAGCTTTGCCACCTCTCGCGAGTGCTGCAACAAGTTTTGTCCATAAGATGAGCGGTACTTCATCCTGCCGACCATTTTAATCAATTCTGGATGCAAATTGTGGATACCTAAATCTATCACCGTACGCTTACCAACTTCGATAATTTCTTGTTCAATCTGTTTGGTGGTCTTTTTTACTATTTCCTCAATACGTGCAGGATGTATTCTGCCGTCTGTCACCAATTTATGAAGAGACAATCGAGCAATCTCACGACGTACAGCATCAAAACAGGACAGAATAATCGCTTCAGGGGTATCGTCAACGATAATCTCCACGCCCGTTGCTGCTTCAATTGCCCTTATATTTCTACCTTCCCGACCTATTATTCGACCTTTTACGTCATCAGACTCAATATTGAAAACGGATACACAATTATCCACAGCCTCCTCGGTTCCAATACGCTGAATAGTATTTATGATAACTTTTTTGGCCTCCTGCTCTGCAGTTAATTTTGCCTCTTCCAAAGCTCCTTGAATATAAGCCATAGCATCGTTTTTGGCCTCGCCCTTTAGGGATTCCACCAGTTGTTCCTTGGCCTCCTCAGCTGATAAACTAGAAATCACCTCCAATTGTTGCACTTGGCTTTTATGAAGCTTATCCAATTCAGATTGCTTCTTCTCCAAAACATCTAAACGATGGTCGTAATCCTTTATCTTATTTTCAAGATTTCCGTTAAGCTTTTTATTCTTGGCCAGTTCTTGGGATATTTGAGATTCTTTATCCCGGGTACGCTTTTCTGCTTCGGCTATTTTTTTGTCACGAGCCAATATAACCTTCTCGTGTTCGGCCTTCAGCTCAATAAACTTCTCCTTCGCCTGAAGGATTTTGTCCTTTTTTATCGTTTCACCTTCATTTTTCGCTTCCTTTAAGACAGTAGCGGCATTTTTCTTTGCGTTCTTTATAAGTTTTGATGCATTATTTTTCTCTATTGTTTTGGCTATCACAAATCCTATGATGAGCCCCACTATTACTCCTCCGGCAATTAATACAATTGGGTCCATTTTTAATTTAGTTGAATTATATATATAAAAAAAACCTACATCAGTAAAGCATTTTGTATAAACTCCTTAAAAACAAGTTTAGGGCTAACAAGCTGATCAAGGGTCTGCGACAAAGGCAGCATGCTTTTACAACTTAAACTCACCCTTTTTAAAGAATTAATGTTGAGTTTATCAAAAAAAATAACCGATGTAGGTAGTAACTTTTCTACTTATTTTAAAGAACGTTAAGAGCCTAAATGAGTTTCTAATAATTGGTTAAGCGCATCCAATTTGCTCTCAACAACCTCATTGTTTGACTCTTTATCTATTGTTTTTTGCTCCACTTGGGATGCAAATTGTAAAGCACACATGGCCAATACATCCTGCTTATCCCTAACGGAATAACTTTGCTCAAATTGCCTAATCATGGCCTCAATGTTTTTAGCCGCCTTTCGCAATCCCTCTTCCTGTTTTGCATCAATGGTTAAAGGATATACTCTGTTAGCTATGGATAGCTTTATTTTAAGCTTCTCTGACATTGAATCTATCTGGCTCTATTCGGATAACTGCGTTATGCAGTGGTCAATATCGCGAATTAATGCATTTATTTTAAGCTTAGTTTCTCTTTTATTATCGTCACTACCAAGCATTGAATTTGCCATTTTCAGAGTATTATACTTTTCTTCCCATTCGGCATTTTGCCTGTTTTGGTTTTGAATTTCTTGTTTTGCCGCACTCAATTCATCTGATAATCTAGAATTTGAAAGCTTCAAATTCTCTAGTCGGTGCAAAACCTTACTGATTTTATTCTCTAGAGAATCAACAATTCCTTCAATGTTACTCATTTACAAAATTCAATACTTACCTTACAAAGTTAACATACCTCGCCTAAAATTACAATTGTTTTTTCATAAAATTTGGAAATGCCCTAAGAATAAGACTTTCGCCAATAATGGCTTGATTTTTGAATTCGCTTTGCCAATTAGTAGCAAATTAATATTTTAGCCCAATACATGCCTATGCGATCTATTTTTGCCCTATTACTGCTCTTTTCGGCATATGTCAAAGCCCAAAATATATATCCTCAAGACTATTTTTCAAGTCCTTTAGAAATCCCTTTGATACTTTCGGGGACCTTTGCGGAACTGCGCTCCAATCATTTTCATTCAGGGATGGACATAAAAACCCAACAACGCACAGGATTGAAGGTGAAGGCCTGCGCGGATGGCTATGTGAGCCGTATAAAAGTATCGCATTTTGGCTACGGAAAGGCACTTTACATTACGCACCCAAATGGTTACACCACTGTTTACGCCCACCTTAAAAAGTTTGGGCCAGCCATCGAAAGTTATGTCAAAAAACATCAATACAAAAAGGAATCTTATGAAATTCAATTATTTCCAAAAGCTGATGAACTTTTAGTGAAAAAGGACAATTTAGTGGCTTTTAGCGGTAATTCTGGAGGTTCTGGTGGGCCGCATCTTCATTTTGAAATTCGAGACAATGCTGAACGTCCAATTAACCCAATGCTTTTTGGTATAAATATAAAAGACAGTAAGTTACCAACTGTTACTTCAATCTTTGCTTATCCTTTAAATGAAAACTCTCATATAAACAATTCTAACGAAAAACAACAGTTGAGGTTGATCCCATTGAAGAATGGCGATTATACGGTTGAAAATTTTGAGGCTTTTGGCAAAATCGGTTTTGGTATTACTACTTGGGACCGACAAGATTTGGCAGGAAATAAGAATGGGGTGCACAATATCCAAACATTTTTAAATGGACGGAAGAATTTTGAATTGGATTTCAGACGATTTGCTTTTGATGAAACCAAACACATCAATCAACTGATCGATTATGAGCATTACAAAACCAAACGACAACGCGTTCAAAAATTGTTTGTGGACAACAACACATTGAGCCTGTACAAGGATGTTGAGAACGAAGGCGCAATTTCCGTGGAAGACAGCACTTATTTAGTCTATAAGATAAAGGTGAATGATTTTCAGAATAACGCAACCTGGGTTACCCTCTCCATTAAGGGCAAAAAAAGCCAGGCAGTTACTCAGAAATTTCCTGAAGAAACACCTTATTATATACATGCTGACAAGACCACCACATTGAAAGAAGACCCGGTTGAAGTCAATATTTTCCCCAACACCTTCTACAACAATTTCTTTATGGATTACAAAGTCACAAGCGATACGTTAATACTTCACAAGGACGTGGTACCCCTCAAAAAAAGCGTAAAGGTATCTTTTGATATCAGTAAATATGGCAATTCCGAAAAACAAAAACTATACATCGCCAAGCTATCTGGATACAACAAACGCCCATATTATACGTTTACCAAACGTAGCGGAGACACCTTGACCACCTATACAAAAACACTGGGGACCTTTACATTGGCTACGGACAGTATAAAACCCACTATTACGCCAATCAATTTTAAAGATGGGCAGTGGCTAAGCAAATTCAGGTTTTTAAAAATCAAGATTGAAGATAAAGAATCGGGGATTTCAAACTATAGGGCCACGGTAAACGGAAAGTGGATTTTAATGGAGTACGATTATAAAAAGAAGACCCTAACTTATGATTTTAATGACGGCATTGTTACCGACACAAAAAATAATTTAAAAGTAATTGTTACGGATAATGTCGGAAATAATTCTACTTTTGAAACACTGTTTTACAGAAAATAAATTTTGGCAACATTTGAAAACTAACCTTCTCCAAACCCTCATTCTATTTTTTGCTATAATTTCCGTTGGATTTGCCCAGGAAGCAACCATTAAAGGTGTAATTCTGGACGATAATAACAAACCCATTCCTAAAGTTTCAGTTGCCTCTGGAAATTTAGGCACGGAAACCAACGAAAACGGCTTCTATTCTTTGGATGTTCCAGCAAATCAAGATGTCATTTTGGAATTTACGCATCTTTCGTTTAAAAAGGTGGTGGTCACATTCAATTTAAAAAATGGCGTAATTAAAGAGTTTAACCCTGTTATGAATATTTCGGTGGAGCAGATTTCAGAAGTGACCATTTCTGGAACACGTCGAAAAGAAGTCGAAGGCATTGTGACTTTGCAACCCGAAACCATTAGAAAAATCCCTGGAGCTAATGCAGGTGTGGAGAACCTATTGATGACATTACCCGGGGTAAGCAACAATAACGAACTAAGTACACAGTATTCAGTTCGAGGTGGAAACTTTGATGAAAATTTGGTTTACATCAACGGTATTCAGGTTTATCGTCCATTTTTGGTGCGTTCCGGTCAGCAGGAAGGTTTGAGTTTTGTAAATACCTATTTAGTACAGAATGTGGATTTTTCAGCAGGTGGATTTCAGGCTAAATTTGGCGACAGGCTGTCCTCTGTTTTGGATATCACCTACAAAACGCCTTATCAATTTGAGGTGAATGCTGACATAAGCTTGCTCGGTGCAAGTGTGTCCTATGAAAACATCAGTAAGGATTCAAAGTTTACAAGTATTGTTGGGGCACGTTACAGAGATAACAGTCTGCTGGTAAACGCCAAAGAAACAGAAACTAATTTTCAACCGGTATTTGCTGATTTACAGGGGTTTTTCACCTATAAATTCACCAATAAGTTTCATATGAGTTTTTTGGGAAATGCATCTTTGAACACCTATGATTACGAACCGCTTTCTAGGCAAACCAATTTTGGTACGCTATCAGAACCAATTGCACTTTTGGTTGTTTATGATGGGCAGGAAAAAACTAGGTATCAGACACTTTTTGGAGCGCTACAAGGCACATATTTTGCCAATGATAATTTAACTTTAAACTTAACCGCATCGACCTACCATACCACTGAAGAAGAGTATTTTGATATTTTGGCACAGTATAGTTTAGGGGAGGTTAACGGAAATATTGGCGACGAGGATTTAGGTGAAGTAGAATTTAGCGAAGGTATCGGAAGCCAGTTAAGCCATGGAAGAAACGATTTGGATGCCCTAATTACAACTGTCGAGCACAAAGGCGACTACAATATTAACGATAATAGAATTGAGTGGTCCATCAAATACACCAATGAAGATTTCAGGGATCGTTTGGTGGAATGGGAAGTAATCGATTCGGCAGGGTTTTCCATCCGGCCACCCAGAACTATCCCCGGAAACGAACAGCCATATGAACCGTATGAAGGACCGCTAACACCTTTTACGAATGTGCGAGCTACCAACAAAGTCCAAATTAACCGCATACAGGCCTATGCCCAATGGAGCAAACGCTCAACTTTAGGCACTAGCGATGTATGGTACAATGCTGGGCTGCGTGTACATAACTGGGGTGTTAAAGGCGAAGGTGTTTCTTCTTCAAACCAAACGGTTTTTAGCCCAAGGGCGCAATTCGCTATAAAACCCAATTGGAAAAAGGACATGCTGTTCCGGATTGCAGGAGGGCTTTACTACCAACCTCCTTTTTATAGGGAATTACGGGATTCAATGGGAATGGTCCAGCCTAATGTGAAAGCTCAAAAGTCTTTCCATTTGGTCCTGGGGAACGACTTCAGTTTCAAAATGTGGGACAGGCCCTTTAAGCTGACTTCTGAGCTGTTTTACAAAAATCTATCGGACGTAAACCCCTATACACTGGAAAATGTGCGTATTCGTTATCGCGCCAAAAATAATGCTAAAGCATATGCTTACGGGCTAGATATGCGCCTTAACGGGGAGTTCGTACCAGGAACAGAATCCTGGTTTAGTTTC
The DNA here is from genome assembly GCF_014270105.1 of Hyunsoonleella aquatilis. Taxonomy (GTDB): domain Bacteria; phylum Bacteroidota; class Bacteroidia; order Flavobacteriales; family Flavobacteriaceae; genus Jejuia; species Jejuia aquatilis. Next base: position 331,011 of record NZ_JACNMF010000003.1, on the reverse strand, counting down.
GGATATTTGAAAACTGAGGAAAACATTGAAAATCGGGGCTACATTTCCAGACCGACGGACCAAAGATTGAAATTTGCAGCACTTTTCCAAGACTATGTTCCCAATATCCCTTCGCTAAAAATGTACTTAAATTTAGTCTACAATACTGGTTTGCCAGGTGGCTCGCCAAGCTATGCCGATCCTTACCAATATCAGACGCGCCTGCCGGATTATAAAAGGGCGGATATAGGCTTTCAATTGGTGCTTGTGGACGCAAAGAAACAGTTCAGCAGAGGCTGGAAAAAACCATTCAAGGAACTTGCCTTGGGTTTTGAGATATTCAATGTTTTTGACGTTCAGAACTCCATTACCAACACTTGGGTTCGGGATGTATATTCAAAACGTCAATTTGCCATTCCCAACTTTTTAACGCCAAGTGTGTTTAATGTTAGGACCACGATGAAGTTTTAAGTAGCGCAACTTCATTACGAAGTTAAACTTTTTAATACCCCCACCACATAGTCAATTTCTTGTTTTGTGTTGAATACGCTCAACGAAAATCTTATAGAAGGTTTCTCGAGCTCATCAGCATTAAGAATTTCTTTAAGCACATGGGATTTTTGATTACTCCCACTCTGGCAGGCGCTTCCTTTGGAACAAGCGATACCTTTTAAATCCAATTGAAATAAAAACATAGCCGATTTATTCGGGTCAATTGGCAATCTTAAATTGAGAAGCGTATAAGTACTCTTTTCCAAGTCTTCTGAAAGGCCATTAAATTCTATATCTGGAATAGCCTTCTTTAATTTTGAGACAAAATAGGACTTTAAGTTTTGAACATATTCCACTTCGGATTCTAGATTGTCATATGACATACTCATTGCCTTTTCAAGGCCCGCAATATTATGAACACTTTCGGTACCGGCCCTGAGGCCACGCTCCTGCTCCCCACCAAAAATTAAAGGTTTTAGCCCTGAATTCTTTCTAATAAACGCGAAGCCTACCCCCTTTGGACCATGAAACTTATGCGCACTGGCCGCCAAAAAGTCCACTTGTGATTCTTGAACATCCAAACGATAATGCCCGATAGATTGCACCGCATCGGAATGGAACAACGCCCTATTGGCCTTGCACAAATCGCCAACCCGCTTTATATCTAAAATATTGCCAATTTCATTATTAACGTGCATTAAGCTTACCAAAACATTTTTATGTTTCTTTAAAAGCGATTCGAGTTGGTCAAAATCAATCACCCCATATTCATCCAAGTCCAGATAACTTATTTTAACACCATATTCCCTTTCTAGTTCATTAACAGTATGTAGCACGGCGTGGTGCTCAATTTTTGAAGTGATGATATGCTTTACACCCAAATCCCGAACTGCACTTCTTAATACTAGATTATCAGCTTCCGTACCACTGGAGGTAAAGATAATTTCACCAGGAGAAGCATTCAGAACCTTGGCAATCGTCTTTCTTGAAGTCTCAATTATAGATTTAGACAACCTGCCTAAACTATATGAAGATGAAGCATTTCCATAATTATTTTTCATAACATAGGACATCACCTCAATGACTTCATCCCTCATAGCGGTAGTAGCGGCGTTATCAAAATAAACGGATTTCATTTCCATAAAAAATTATCTCAGCAAAACAGCTTTCGGTCAAATAAATACCATTTTAAAGTCCAAAAATACTTGAAATAAAATTATTGGCAATACCTTACGTTATAAATACAATTCCATTATTTTTGCTTAAAATAAAAACCCCGATGCGAAAATTAGTTGTTGTTTTTTCGATACTTAGCTTGCTACTTCCCATGTCCTGTGATGACGGAGATGTTTTTGAAGTTGAATTGGATTTTGAAAATGAATATGATGCCTGTGGCGAATCGGATTTGGTGCTATACAAGACGAAAGAAGACCCAACGGAAACGTTGTCAGTATTAATCACTAATTACACCATTGCAGATGCTTTTGATGAAGATGCGAATGACACCATCGAAAAAACAGGGACATTTTTTTACAGGACCTATGGCAGGCCCGATCTGCCTTCGGATTTATTCTGCACCAACATCCCTCCTGCAAATCTAAATATAGCTACTAATGAAACTAGTTCGTGTGGCGTAACCCTTATCCGGACTTTAGTTGAAGATGATGATGATGGGATTGACCCAGAATTTGAAGACCTTAACGGCAATGGCAATTTGGAAGATGACGATACTGATGGCGATGGTATACCCAATTACTTGGACGAGGATGACGACGGCGACAATGTATTTACCAAAAACGAAAACCCGGACCCGAATGGTGACGGCGACCCTGCCGATGCTCAAAATACGGATTCCGACAAAGAAACTATCCCCCTCCCAGATTACTTAGACGACGACGATGATGGCGACGGCACTTTAACACGGGACGAAGAAAATGACTCCCAAAACCAAGAACCGGCGGATGATGTTACTTTTCCTGATGTGGGGCCAGATTATTTAAACCCGTCTTTGTCTACAAAAGTAGACGCTACAGCGTATCGAGAACACACTATCAAACAAACCTACACTTTGCGAATGACTGTAACGGAAATTAGCTTGAGTATTCTATTGCAAGACTCCTTGGATTTTGGATTTTTTAGTGGCAGAAGCGGTTTCTCCCTGAATAATGAAAGGACTGTAACACCGGCCTTCCCTTAAACTTTATTTTGAAAAATATAAACCTCCGTAGCGCCCTGGCCGTATTTTTGGTAATTGGCATCGTAAAATTTTAGATTCTCATATCTGTTGAATAGGTATTCCAACTCTAGCTTAAGCACACCCTCCCCTACACCATGTATGAAAACGATGCGCTGAATGCGCTTTTGAAAAGCAAATTCCAATTGACGCCTGGCCGTATCCAATTGTAGCGTTAGCATGTCGTGATTGGTCATTCCTTTTGTAGAATTCACCAACTGATGGATGTGTAAATCCACTTCCATTGGAGATTGAAGTTTTTCGCGACTCCGTTTTTTTTGGGCTTTTCTCTTCTTTGCACCTTCCTTTTCAGAAACGACCTGGTTTACGGTTGCCCCAGAAAACAGGGCTCTATCAATATCTTTATTGGAACGTTCTACGACCAATTCGCTTTGCGAAAAATTCAATAAAAACCCCTCATCAGTTTCAATGGTAATTGTTGTGCCATTAACTTGTTTCACAATACCGAACAAGTCTTCGTCCAAAACAGAAACCCTATCCCCTTTCTTCATTTTCAGTATCATTTTCTCCCTTTTTCTTACTTGGAATGGTTTTTGAAAGTCTGTAAACACCAATCATTAAAACCACTATACCTCCAATTAGGACGAATTGATTTTGATCAGCGCCTGCCTTGGCATAAATGGAGACCGAGGCACCCGATAAAATGAGAATGTAGTTGAAATATTTCATCATTAAAAGACCGTAAACCGCAAATTTACATTAAATAAAATTGAAAATCAGAGTCATTAAAAACGATAAGCTACATTTAAAACCATCGATTAAATGCAAAATTTATCGATGTAATAAAAATTTTTACTATTTTCGCTCTTAAATTGTTTAATTATTATATGATTCTCTCAGCCCCAAAACTACAAAACATCGTTCTTGGTGTTTTAAGATACTGTATTAATAGCCTGCAAACCACATGGGTTTTCCCTGTCGTATTGCTGTGCTGCACCCCACTATTTTCCCAGGATTTATATGTGGATGACAATTCCTATATGTACGCGCGCGATGTTGTGCTTTTTGTAAATGACGATATCCGACTGGAAACAGCAACATCAAACTTGTATCTGAGGGGCGATGCACAACTACTGCAGAATACGGATTCTAAAAATTCGGACGCAGGGGAACTATCTATTTATCAAAACCAGACCACGGGAGTTTTTGAATATAATTATTGGTGCTCACCAGTGGGTGTTTCAGTAAATGGTACTGTGCAGGCCAACGAGGATTTTGACGGGTCTAACATTCACGATCCTGCAGACCATACCGATTTAACCAATGTTACCTCTCCGGCGTATACCTTCACTCCCGCTTATAACGGTACGACCACAGCACTGTCCAATTATTGGATGTACACCTTAAGGGATGGCGAGGGTTACTATAGTTGGAACCAGATTTTTGATACTGGTGCTGTTGGCACTGGCTATGGTTTTACCTTAAAGGGGAGCCCAAATGCAGACAATGTTTTGGACCTTAGGGGACGTCCTAACAATGGAACAATAACCGTAAGTTGTGCTTTTGACGGCACCGATGACCAACCCGGATCAGGAACCCTAAATACGGCAGAAACACTCGCGGGCAATCCTTACCCTTCGGCTTTGGACCTAAAATTGTTTTTTGCAAACTCGGCCGGTAACCAAACTAATTTAAGCGGTGAAATTTTCTTTTGGGAACAGAAAAATATTAATTCTCATTTCTTAAGGGATTATGAGGGAGGTTATAGCATTTACACCCCTGGGCCACTTGGTGATTTAAGCGATAATGGCACCTATGCTACTGCCCCATTTGAAAATTATAATGGAGATGGGAGCGACAACACTACAACAACGGGCAACACGGCGGACTTTAGCGGTAATAATAGCAGACGATATGCGGGGATTGGTCAAGGTTTTATCATTCAAAGTAGTGGCGCCGGTGGTAATGCTACCTTTGATAATTCCATGCGGGTGTATTACCCTGAAGACTCCACAACCGGTGGGGATGGTTCCATTTTTGCAAAACATGGCAATGTAAAAGGTCAAAATAAAGTGGAGAAAAAGAGAGTTATCCCTATGTCGCACAACGGGGTAGATTATAAGTCAATTTTTGAAAACCCAACGATCGTCCCTGAAATTAGAATCCATACACATATAAATGACACCTATTACAAAGAAAATGTTATAGCCCTTAGGGAAAGCACACCCTCCAACAATACTTATAATAAGTTTTTCGATGGGAAGAATATAAATGATCTGGCTTCTGATGCTTACTTGGTTTCTGGCGAAGAGCCTCTTGTCATCAAATCCATAAAATATAATGAAAGTGTCAGAATCCCATTCGTATTGAAAACAGACAAGGACAGGACGGCCTTTGAAGTCAAAACTTTTAAACTCAGGAATACTCCCAACGACCTTCACGTTTATATTTATGACAAATTAGAAAACATTTATACTGATATTCAACACAATGCTTTCAATATTACTTTAAATGAAGGGGTGCATGAGGGCAGGTTCGAGATTACTTTTAGTACAGAGCAACAAAGTTTGGGTGTTGAAGACCTTTCAAGTGAAGATTTCAAAATATTTGAAAACAGAAGGCGTTCCCAAATTGAAATCTACAATCCACAGAAAGTCGAAATAACCAGTATAGCACTTTACGATGTGACTGGAAAACTTGTAAGTAGTAAAAAAGTTTCCTCCTCAAAACGCAAACAAAGCATTAAAACCAGATCACTAAGCCCGGGGATTTACATTGTTTCCTTAAAATTGGTAGATTACAACAAGCTTAATAAAAAAGTTGTTATTTCTGGCAATTAACTACACTGGGGCTCAAAAAATCTATTCGATAAACCAGTAATTACTTTCTCAATTATTATATTAGTGGTTGTATTTTGAGAGACGGCTGTAGCCTTTTTCTTTTGAATCTAACACTGGAGCACATTTATGTCCAATATTGAAAGTTATATGTTGCCATGCCTTAACAAACATTTGTTCGGCGTTGAATGTATGGGTTGCGGGTTGCAACGGAGTTTTTTTCTTTTAATAAAAGGAGACTTTGTCGCCGCTTTTCAGATGTATCCTGCTATTTATGCCTTGGTGCCCTTATTTGTTATTGTAGGCATCAATACGTTTTGGACTATAAAACACTCTCATAAGATTATTACAGCTTTGGCAATACTGAGTGTTGCAACAATTATAGGAAGCTATTTGATTAAAATATTAACTTAATAAAACTATCATTTTATGGAACAACAAAAATTACCTAATGCAAATATTGCCCTTATATTGGGTATCATCTCTTTCATCGCCTGTTGCTGTAGCACAGGTATTGGAGGATTAATATTTTCGGGGATTGCCTTGTATTTAGTAAATAAGGATACCAAACTTTATGCTGAAAACCCTGAGCGGTATAGTAATTTCAGTCAGCTAAAAACAGCTAAAACTATAGCTATTATAGGACTTGTTCTTGCGGCACTAACATTGATCTGGGGTATTTATCAAATTATGGCCGTAGGTGGTATAGAAGCTTACATGGAGCAAAATAAAGAAATATTTGAGCAAATGGGACTCGGGAGTTAACCTTTGTAAAGTTTAGTAAAAACAAAAAGCCTTGAAGATATAAACTTCAAGGCTTTTTTTATTATCCAATCAGAAGGAGTTTTAATACTCTACAAAGTATTAAACTCTTTTCGTTCTAATTATCAGTTTTGGTGTCAGAATTGCAACTGAATTTAAAAAGACACCAATTAATCAGAAACAACGCCAAAATAACAATTACAAAAACCTTCATAAAAATTCTGATGCTTAAAAATTGGTAATAAACCCGCTACTCCTCGTCTTCCCTTAGCCAGAAAGGCGTAGTAGCAAACCACAGGATTGTCCCAATTAACATAATTGTTTTCATATTGGCTGCCTCTATTTTACCTAAGAAAGAAAGTATGCCTACTAGTAGTATCAAAACGCTTATTGATAAGACACTAATCAATTTTAGTATTTTCATGATTTAAGATTTTTGAAGTTTCATAATAAGTACATATAATACACTAGAAGCAATCCAACAAGGTATTACGGCGTAGGCGGGAAACACACCTTTTGCAAATATAAAGTATAAACCTAACGCTACTGGAATGGTCCAAGCTAATAAAACGGCCACATTAAAACTAGACCCCTTTTCATCCGCATAGTCTGCAGTAAAGCCCATTTTTTTTGATAGGTAATGGTTAACAAATATCACCCCACCCATAGGCCCTAAGATGGTGCCATACAAACCTACAAAATCAAGCAATTTACTGGATAGTGTTGGAAAAATACCTGCAACTGTTGCCACAACTCCAGCCAAAATTACGCCTGAATAGGCTTTTGCATTGGGAGAAAACAAACTTTGAAAAGCGAGGCCTGCTCTATATATGGTAGGATTAGCCGTTGTCCAACCAGCAATAATCACGCAGATAATACCTGTCCAACCTACTACACTCCATGCTAAAGCACCTGGATTAGCGGAAATATCTCCTGTTAGTTTAATTTGGGCCGCTAGCATCAATGAGGCACAAATCCATGCCATATAATGCCCTAAAAACATCCCAATGGAAGGTCCCCATCCTGCACGGGTATCTTTGGCAAAACGCATAATACTTAAGTCAGACATTCCAAAATGCATTGCGGCATTACATAACCACGCGAAAATTACAATTTTCCAAAAACCAAAATCTACCTTACCATTTATGGACTGTACCACACTTATTCCTTGATCCCATTCCGTTAGCAGACTTTTCCAAGAATCAACCTCCATTTGGGACAATGCAGATATCCCGCAGGCTGCAAAAACAATAATCATCCATGGCGCCGCAATGTTGGCAAATTTAGAAACCATATTATAGCCTGCCGCGGCTACAATAGCCATCACTATACCAACAATAATAACTATGCCAGAAAAAGCAGGACTGCTCAATCCAAATATATTTTCAGGAACAGAAAAACTTACGCCAAACGGAACCCCAACAGCACTAGCAGAAACCGTAATCATGGCGCCTGCTAAAAAGCAAAAAAGTACCCCATTCACCACATTATACACCTTTACAAGGTGCTTTCCTGCTATTTTTTCCAATTGATAATATAAGGTGAGTTTTCTTGATACTGCTATTGGCGCTACTATGTATCTCCAGGTAAGTATCGCAAGAATGTTACCAATAAATAATCCCAGTATTAAATCTTTTAAACTGGCTCCTGCCGCTAAAAATAATGGGCCGATCATAAATTCAGTACCGGCAGCATGCTCACCGGCATACATCCCCAAAAAAGATTTCCAATTTTTCAGTCTAGACGCAGGTACAGGGGTTCTTTCAAATTCTCCTCCCGTTCCATCGTCCACTGCTGCGTCACTTACTTGATGCTCTGCCATAGTTTGTTTTGTTTAATTGGTTAGTTGTTGTTTTAGCTAGTCTCCTAAATTAGTCATAAAAACGAAAATAGGATGACCATTGTATTTTTCTATCCTGTACTGTATGGTATGCTAAATTTGCCAACTGAATAATCAGCAATTCATTCGTTGAAAAGTTATTGCTACTCCGATAGCGCAAAATAGCAAAAACAACAATTTAAACGCAATTTATCAGGTCAGAACAGGACAGTTTTCATCAAGATATAGGATATTTTTAACTGACTAAAACTTTACTAAACTTAATGAATACAAACTCCATAAAAGTAGGGCTTTTTATCCCCTGCTATATCAATCAATTATATCCGCAAGTCGGCATTGCAACCTTGGAACTACTCGAAAAACTAGGGGTCGATGTGTATTATCCCGAAGGACAAACCTGTTGCGGGCAGCCGTTAGGGAATTCAGGATACGAAGAAGATTCTAAAGGCATTTGTGACCACTTCGTCAAGAATTTTAAAGCCTACGATTTTATTGTAGGCCCATCTGGTAGTTGCATTTACCATATCAAGCATCACTTCGATATTTTAGAACAAACGGAGGACGTAAAGAGGGTAAGAAACAATGCCTACGAGCTTTGTGAATTCATTGTAAAAATACTTGGGAAAACCGATTTGGGTGCATCTTTTCCTCACAAGGTAGGACTTCATAAAAGCTGTCATGGACTAAGAGGCCTTAAATTAGGCAAATGTTCTGAGGTACAAGGCGAACATTATTCTACAGAAGAAGATTTATTAAATAAAGTAAAAGGGCTGGAGCTGATGGCCCTCAATCGCAAAGACGAATGTTGTGGTTTTGGAGGTACTTTTGCCGTTTTTGAAGAAGCCATTTCGGCTAAAATGGGTAATGATCGGGTTAAAGACCATCTTGACAGTGATGTGGAGGTACTCACCGGCGCCGACCATTCCTGTTTGATGCACATGGAAGGTATTGTAAACAGAAACAAACAACCGTTGAAGGTAATGCACATTGCCGAAATTCTAAATAGCACTTTTTAAGTTATGGGACACGCACAAAAAGCTACGGAGTTCAATAAAGATGAAGCAAAAGTAAACTGGCATGATAAAGCCCTTTGGTTTGTTAGGGAAAAGCGTGATAAATCAGCACATAACGTTCAGGGATGGGAATATTTGAGGCAATTGGGCTCAGGTATCAAAGCCCACGTCATGTCAAATTTAGATGAATATCTAATCCAATTTGAAGCTAACGCACAAAAAAAGGGCATTCATGTACACTGGGCCTCAAATGCTGAGGAACACAATAACATTGTTAATGATATATTGAGCAAACATAATGCTAAAAAAGTAGTTAAAAGTAAATCCATGTTAACCGAAGAATGCCACTTGAATCCGTTTTTGGAGGATAGGGGCATCGAAGTAATCGATACGGATTTAGGCGAGCGTATCGTACAATTAGCAGAAGAACCACCAAGCCATATCGTGTTACCCGCTATACATAAAACCAAAGAGGATGTTGATGTACTGTTTCAGAAGCATTTAAACACAAAGCCTAGTGGCGGAAATCCAGATTATTTGGTTGGAGAAGCCAGAAAGCATTTAAGGGATAAATTCCTTAATGCCGATGTGGCCATTACGGGCGTAAACTTTGCCGTGGCAGATACCGGTGGCGTAGTAGTTTGTACGAACGAGGGCAATGCTGATATGGGCGTTCATCTTGCAAAAGCACATATCGCCTGTATGGGTATTGAAAAAATTATCCCTAAGGAAAAGCATCTTGGTGTTTTTTTAAGGCTACTCGCTAGAAGTGCGACAGGCCAACCCATTACAACGTACTCTTCGCATTTCAACAAACCAGAAGATGGTAAGGAAATGCATATTGTTATTGTTGACAATGGTAGAACGGAACAATTAAGTAGGCCGGATTTTAGAGCATCATTACATTGTATCCGTTGCGGAGCTTGTATGAACACCTGCCCTATTTATCGAAGAAGTGGCGGGCATAGTTATGATTATACTATACCTGGACCAATCGGTTCTATTCTTTCACCAGGAAAAGATTTGAAAAAACACAGTTCATTACCTTTTGCATCCACACTTTGCGGTTCATGCTCCAATGTTTGCCCTGTAAAAATTGACATTCATGAACAGCTCTATAAATGGCGACAAATTATTGTAAAGGAGACCCAACAGCCTATTGTTAAAAAATCTATCTTAAAAACGGCAGGTGTAGTGCTATCTAAGCCTAAACTTTATAAAATAGCAGGCAATTCCGCTCGTTTTGCATTAAAACATGCACCGCGATTCATGATTTACAACAGGTTGAATGCTTGGGGAAAAGCCCGAGAGCTTCCCAAAGTTAAGAACGACAGTTTTGATAACTGGTATAAAAAAAGAAAGAAAAATGGGTAGAGAAGCTATATTGAAATCTGTAAAAGCGAACAGGCCAGAAGTACTTCCACTTCCAGAAATTGATGTATCTGCCTTTAAGGAAGACATCAATTTAATTGAACGGTTTAAAAACAATATTACCCTCGTAGGGGGAAATATTATTGAAGCAAATAAAGGGGCTATAGATTCACCGATAAAGGAAAGTTACCCCGATAAAACACGAATTGTTTCAACAACGGATAAATCTAGTTTAGGAACCGTCACTGTTGATAAAAACATGGATCCGCATAATCTTGAAACTGTGGATCTGGCTATTATTGAAGCAGAACTTGGTGTTGCAGAAAATGGTGCGGTTTGGGTTTCTGCTAAAGATAGCATAGTCCGCGTACTGCCCTTTATCACAAACGATCTGGTCATTATTCTGAAAAAGGACAGCATCTGTTTACACATGCTTGAAGCTTATGACAAGATTGCCAAAAGAGACAGGGATTTTGGCGTGTTTATCTCAGGGCCTTCAAAAACGGCAGATATAGAGCAATGCCTGGTAGTCGGTGCTCATGGTGCTATGAGTTTGACGGTTTTATTGGTTTAAAATTTTGTCAATAGAAACTGAATAGCACAACTATTTCAAGATGAAAGTATCGAGAATACTAAACATATTAATTTAAATTTTTAAATAATGAAAAAACTAGTTTACGGTATATTTACTTTCCTTTTGCTGACCAGTTTTCAGCAAGCACCCGATATTGAAAAGACGCTTAAGGATATTAATGACACTTTCAAAAACATGGAAGTAAAGCTTTTAAACTGGCCTGAGGACTTACAACCCAAATTAGGAAACTTAAAAAAGACCGCTTTTATGGCTTTCCCAAAAAAGGAAACGAAAGGCAAACTACCACTTCTTATATCATTACATGGCGGTGGTGGAAAAACATGGAGCATTGAAGAGCAACTTAAACGATCTTCGGAAGTAAAGGGGCTCTCACTTGCCGAATTAACTGGTAAAGATTTAATTCTGTTGGAACCCAACTCTTTTGAAAAATGGGATCCTAATACTTTGAATATTATGCTAGATTATATTCTTGAAAATTACACTCAAATAGACCAAAGCCGAATTTATCTGATAGGACACAGTATGGGAGGACGAGGTATATGGGAATGGATACAGCAATCTCCAGAACGTTTTGCAGCTGCAGGACTAGGAGGATTTAGTGGTGTTTCGGAAAATGATGATTTTGCCAAACTTGCTAATTTCCCTGTATATGGTATGGTGGGTGGTGAAGACGGTAAAAACGTAGCATCAGCAAAAAAAATGACCGATCTTTTAAAGGCCGCAGGTAATAAAAATGTAAAGTATATTGCTTTCCCCGGTGCCAATCATCCACAAGGAAACAAAATGCTGTTTAGCCACGTTGAATGTGTAGATTGGATGCTTAACTTTTCAAATAGAAATTAAGTAACACTAATATTAAAAAACAAAAAAGCTCAGCTAATTTTAATAGCTGAGCTTTTTTTATGTATTACATGATACTTCTAGTAGTATTTAGCGTAAACTACTTTTGTATGTAAATATTCCTCCATACCATATTTACCATCAGCTCCGCCTATACCAGACTTTTTCCATCCGGCATGAAATCCTTGAATAGCTTCAAAATGCTCTCTGTTAACGTAAGTTTCACCAAAATGAAGACCATTTGTAGCTTTCATGATGTTATTGAAGTTTTCAGAAAATATAGATGATGTTAAACCAAATTCCGAGTCATTGGACATTGCAATCGCTTCATCTAAAGTATTAAACTTCATTACTGGCAATACTGGTCCAAAAACTTCTTCTTGAATGATTTGACTATCCTGACGACAACCCGTAATTAAAGTTGGTTCGTAAAAGTAGCCTCTGTCAAATTTATCTGGTTGTCCACCACCAACAAGCACCTCTGCTCCTTCTTTCTTGGCAAACTCAACCATTTCTGTGATTTTATCCAATTGATCTTTAGAAACCAGACTACTCATATCAGCATCAGTTCCCGTTAAGGCCTCTTCAATTTTAACCTCGCTCATTTTCTTAGTGAGCTTATCTACAAATTCATCGTAAATGCTATCCTCTACATATACACGTTCTGCACAGTTACAAACCTGTCCACTAAAAATAACCTTAGAAGATACAACGGAATTTACAGCCAACTCCATATTAGCATCTGCACAAACAATGGCAGGAGCCTTACCTCCTAATTCCAAAGAAACTTTTGTGATATTTTCAGCAGCAGCACTAATTACTTTTTGTCCTGCACCCACGCTACCAGTTAAACTGATAATACCTGTAATGGGACTTCCACACAAAGCATTTCCAACCGTTCTACCTGCGCCGCAAACAAAATTTAAAACACCGGCAGGCAACTTAATCTTTTGAATAAGGTCTGCAAACTCCATAATAGTATTAGGCGCTTCAGAACTTGGTTTAATAACACAAGTGTTTCCCGTGATTAACGATGCCGCAACTTTACGTGCCATCACAAAAAATGGGAAGTTCCAAGGGCAAATACCTACTGCTACCCCGATTGGCACTTTGTGCAAATAGATATGTTCTTTTTCTCTATCACTTTGAATTATTTCACCTTCAATTCTTCTTGCCCAACCAGCGTTATAATCAAAATAATCAGCTGTTACGTCTATTTCAACTTGAGCTAAACCAATAACCTTAGCTTGTTCTCTAGACAGAGTTTCAGCCAAAAACACTCTGTTTTCTCTAATAACATCAGCCATTTTGTGCAAAAATGCAGCCCGCTGTATTGCTGGCAAAGCTTCCCAAGCTGGTTGTGATGCCTGTGCAGCTTCCAAGGCATTATTGGCGTCTTCTATCGTTCCTGTCGATATGGTGCTAATGACTTCTTCTGTGCATGGGTTTAGTATCTCAATCACCGAAGTGGCCTTTGAATCTATAAACTGACCATTAATAAATTGCCTATAATGTTTCATAATATATTGTTTAGTTAGTTAATATTCTTATACCTCTAAAAGATTTAAATCTACTTTATTAAATGATTTGGGAAATCACTAGTGGTCTCACAACACAGTTGATCCATCACTTGTTGCAGTTCTGTTTTCAGCAAAGAAATAGTATGGTTACCTCCTTTTTTACCTAATGCAGAAACGCCATACATAAATGAGCGCCCCATAAATGTAAATTTAGCACCGCTTGCCATGGCTCTTGCTACATCAGGTCCCGAACGAATACCACTATCCATCATTACCTCAATCTTATCTCCATACTTTTCAGCAATAGTTGATAATGGCTTAACCGTTGATTGACCTGCATCTAATTGACGCCCCCCATGATTGGACACAATAATACCATCTAATCCTAATCGGATTGCCTCTTCGGTATCATACTCTGATGCTACACCTTTTAAAACAAGTTTACCTTTCCACATGTCGCGGATAGGCTTTATTTTTTCAGCATTTAGCCTTCCACTAAAGGTTTGGTCCATGAACTTGCCTAATTGCTTTAAATCCAAATTTTTAGGCATATATGGTTTCAGGGTTGCAAAATTAGGGATACCATGTTTTAAAGTTTGCAAACTCCAGTGTGGGTGTGTAAATCCTTCTAAAATATTTGCTAGATTCATTTTAGGTGGCATAGCCAATCCATTTCTTATATCTCTTGGTCTAAAACCAAACGTAGGGACATCGCACAGAATGACTAGAACAGGACAATGCGCTACGGCGGCCCTATTGATAATATCATCCCTTAATGAATCCTCGGCCGGATGGTACAATTGAAACCATGCTTTTCCTTCTGTCAATTCACTGGCTCGCTCTATACTAGTAGTGGTTACCGTGCTTAAAATAAAAGGAATATTATGCTCAAACGCTGCCTTTGCCAATATTTCCGGCGAATTGGGCCACATTAAACCTTGAAGTCCAACCGGTGCAATACCAAACGGCGCATCATATTCAACTCCAAATAATTTAGTCTTTAACGATGAGCCATGGTGTTTTCTTAAGTAGTTTGGCTTAAGCTGAACTTCTCGTAGCTCTGCCGTATTACGAACTAAATTAACATCTTCATTACACCCTCCATCAAGATACTCAAAAGCAAATTTTGGAATCTTTTTTTGAGCTTTAGCTCTTAGGTCATCGATAGATGGATAACGTGTGTCAAAACTTATTGCCATATTTTATGTCAAAAATTTCTTTCTTAAATCTTCTACCTGTTCATCATTTATTGGCACCATTTCTCCAAGGGAATGGCCTAAAACAATAGATTTTGCACTAAATTCCGCAACTTCCAAATAATCAAATGTTTGCAACAATTTATCTCCAGTAACAATTACCGAATCATTTTCTATTATTAATGCAGTTGCACAATCTTCAACCATTTCTGAATTATTGTTTTTTCTGAAATGATCACCGTACTTTAAAAAGTTTATATCCTGCAAGAAAATCCAACTCTCAGGAATGGTTCTTACATTCAAATGAGTACCTGTTACACCAAAAGCCATCAAATAAGGGGATTGGGTCATTATAATAGAATTCACATCAGGGTTTTTATTATAAATTTCCTGATGAATCCAAGTAGCCCTACTAGGTGTTTTACCAGCTTCTCGCTTACCACCCTTTATTTGTACGATATCGTCTAAATCTAAATCCCATCTATTAGCTCCAGTTGGTGTTATTAAAAAATCGTTCTCTTTCCAACGCATAGACACAGTACCATAAGAACTTATCATTAAACCTTGTTCACAAGAGCGTTGGACAATTTTGCATATTTCCAATCGCTTTTCTACTTCATCCGAAGTATAACTAGTGCTTTCCATTTCAGGGAGAACTCCCGTTGCCTGTGATTCAAATTCATCAATTTGGTCATCAGTCAAATATCTAGGGGTTCCAATTTGAGAGCCATATAGAATGGTATTTGCACAAAACTCTAAGGCTTCAAAACGCTCATAGGCATCTGTTAAATCACTTCCTCCTAAAACGGTGCCGTGATTTTCCATAATAACAGCTTTATAACCTTTTTTAAATTCATCTGCAATTACTTCGCCTAAATCTTCACTACCAGGAAGTCTATATTTTGCATATCCAATTGGTCCACAAACATGTTTTGCTTGAGAAATAATATTTGTATTGGGTATTTGACGCACAATACTAAACGACACCAATGCCGGTGGATGCGCGTGGATTACAGATTTAATATCTGGTCTAGCTTCATAAATAGCTTTATGGAACGGGAACTCAGAGGAAGGCTTGTGCTTCCCTATAATGGTACCATCTTTTTTTACACAAATAATATCGGATGCTCTTAAGGATCCTTTATCAATGGCTGAAGGTGTTACCCAGATATCGCCTTCATCGTCTATAATAGAGATATTACCTCCAGAAGTTGTGGTCATGCCCCGTTTATAAACTCGGTCTATTATTTCGGTAATTTGATCTCTTGGATGAACTAATTTTATATTTTTTGACATTTCAATACAATATTGTTGGTTTATTAATTAATTTTTTTCTCGTAACGATGTACGCTGTCAACTATGCATTTACAATAAATGGCACATGTTTTTTAAGCGCATAATTTTTCTTTAAGAATTTGGAATTTAGTTTGTTGTCAGAAATTGAAATGGCGGCTCCCAAAGCTGATCCCAAAGACGCATCGGTTGTGCTCAATTTTTTATCCCTGAAATAATGACATAACAACTTAATATAGATGTCGTTGTTACTAAATCCGCCATCTACATATATTCTTGCAAAATTGTTTCCTCCCAAAGCATCCTTGATGCACTTTATTTGGATTAAAACCAGCTCAACCATAAGTTGATGGTAGGCGTGTTCAAACTCCGTATAGGGCATGTATGTCTGTTCTGGCATATTTTCGCCCTCTATACTCTCCCATTTAAAGCAATTCTTAAAATCCTCTACAATTTCATAATAGGTGTCATAATCAAATTTCACCTTCATATGATAGTCATCGTCTACTCCAAAATGTTTAGTAAGATATGCGACCTGTACTTTGTACTCGTTACCTAAAAACAGCCTTGTTGCACGGACTGGTCTTCCATTGATACGCATGTAATTCAAGGTATCTTTATCATAGGATTGCTCTTCAATTGGAGTTTCAAAATAGGGATTGAAAACAATACTCCACGTTCCTGTTGAAACCAATACAAATTTTTTGTTGATACTCCTTACATAAGGTAAAAGCGCCGCAGAACTATCGTGTATACCTACACCAGCTTTTACACGATGCCCATCGTAGTTCATATTTATGCTAGTTTCAGTAGACACAATCGGTGGCAGAATTTTATCTATTCCTTCACTGTAAACCCAACTATGGTAGTCCTTCTTTGAGTAGTCCCAGAGGGCGGTATGGCAACCAATACTTGTATATTCGCTAACAGGAATACCCGTAAACATAAAGCTCAAATACTGCGGCAAGTGTAATGAGTATTTAATTTTTTTGAACACCTCTGGCTTTTCATACTTTAACCAAAAAAGTTGGAGACCAGAGTTAAGCATACTTAACTCGGTACACCCCGTGTTCTTCAAAAATTCTTCTCTGGGTCCGTACTTTTCAAAAAAAGCATCAACAACTTTTCCGTCTAAAGGCTTAGTATAATTGTAAAGTGGTGTTAGAGGATTGCCCTGTTCGTCAATATGCACAAAACTTGCCCCATACGTAGAAAAGTTGATGGCTTTTACATCATAAGTATCTGATTTCAGAAACTTATCAAATACTTCTTTTACCCACGTCCGTAGTTCCCCAAGATTCTCAGTTGGATGCCCATCCTCATCTTCTATTTCTTCAAACGAAGTGTATTCTGTATAGACCTCATTGAAATTTTTATCAAAGAGGAAAAACTTTTTATTAGTCTTGCCTATATCAAAAACTGCCGTAACTTTTTTCATACTTATAAACCTGTGGCAATAGTGTGCTTTCCTCTTTCTTTGATAAGTCCTCCCCTAACGTCTAAGGAGCGATAGGATTGTATTGGATTTAAAGCCCCTCCAGAGTTCAACCTTGCCTTTTCCAACAATGGCCTAACATCGGTTCTATAGGCTCCTTGTAATATTTCTTGGCACTTCACTACATCATTGTCCATCTGCGCCGCTTTTAGAGCATTTTGGTCAATTAACATTGCTTTTGCATAAGCCTCTTGAATTGCTTCAAGTGATTGAATTAAATCCTCCAAAGGATCTTTTACATTATGACTTGCATCAATCATCCAAGCTAAATCTGGATTTTGTGGATTGTTTTGCATACCATATACCAGTTCATTAAAAATCAAGAACAGAGCATAAGGCTTAATGCTTCCCACCGTCAGATCGTCATCACCATATTTACTATCATTAAAATGGAAACCTCCCAATTTACCCTTTAGTTGAAGTATAGAAACTATCTGTTCGATATTTGAATTGGGTAAATGGTGACCTAAATCCACAAGTGTATAGGCCTTATCACCGCAACCATTAGCCAACATCAATGATGCTCCCCAATCTTGTATTACCGTACTGTAGAAATTAGGCTCATAAGGCTTATATTCTACAAGCATTTTCCAATCATCGGGCAGTCCTTTGTAAATTTCTACTAAGCTATCCTGCGTATTTTGAAATGCGGTTTGAAAATTATTTTGGCCCGGAAAACAAGAACCGTCAGCCAACCAAACTGCTAATGCTTTGGACCCTAATTTATCCCCTATTTTGATCACATCCAAGTTATGTTGGATCGCCTGATCTCTTACAGCTTTACTTGTATTGCTTAAAGAACCATATTTATATGATTCCGAAGCATCTTCCTGATCTTGAAACGTATTGGAATTTACGGCATCAAATTTAATATCCAGGGCATCTGCTTTTTCCTTTATGGCATTGTAGTCCGACGGAATGTCCCACGGAATGTGCAATGAAACGGCTCCTGCTGTTTGTGTAAGACCATGAATTATTCCAATGTCTTCTATTTTTTGCTCTAAGCTTGAAGGCTCACCATAAAACGAGAACCTCCCAAAACGTGTTCCCCCTGCGCCTAAGGCCCAACTTGGTATTGCTACCTGAAAAGCCCCTAATTTAGACACGATCGCATTTACGTCGTGACCCTGCTTTGTTAACTTGTTTGATAAAAAATCGAAGTTTTCATTGTGATTACCTAAACCTGGTTTATTCGACTCTGCTAGTTGTTCTTTATTAATTTTCATAATTGTTTGGACTGGTTATTATAGTTCTAAAAATGAAAAGCACTTCCATGATGAATATCAAACCAATCATGGAAGTAATCTTTCTCACTAAAATAAACTAAATTATTGACTAAATCAATTTCTTGAATGTTATCTTACAAAGGCATTTGCCATACCACCATCTACATTAATAATGTTACCGGTGGACTTATCCAAAATACCTACTAACGAGAATACACCGTTAGCAATATCATCTGGGGTAATGATTTCATGTAATAAATTGCGCTTTGCATAAAATGCTGGTAGCTCTTCTACAGTAATACCGTTGGCTTTTGCTCTACCCTCGGCCCATGCGCCTTCCCAAATTTTGCTTCCAACAATTACGCCATCAGGGTTAACGGTATTAACCCTAACTTTATCTTTTGCCAATTCGGCCGCCAGCAGGCGTACCATGTGCTGTTGGGCTGCCTTTGCCGTACCGTAAGCCACATTGTTTGGCCCCGCAACTAATCCATTTTTACTTGCTATAGCAATGTAATCTCCACCTAAACCTTGCTTGCGCGTAATAGCTGAAAATTGCTTGGCCAAATCAAACTGACCTTTAACAAGAATATTTTGTAAAATATTCCAATCCTTATCGGTAGTATCCTCTAATGGTTTGGAAATTGCCAAACCTGCGCTGTGCACTACGATATCTACACCACCAAACTCCATAACAGCCTTTTTGTAGGCACTTGCTATAGATTCGGTATTGGTTACATCGCAAATGGCATAAGCGGAAACATCCCTTGCATAAGTGCCATTGGCCTCAATAAGTGCTTCTTCATTGATATCGGTCAGCACAACGTTTGCACCTTCCGCAGCCAATTTATCAGCAATAGCTTTACCAATACCACCACCAGCACCTGTAACCAATGCTACTTTACGCGATAGTGGCTTCTCTTTGGGCATACGCTGCAACTTTGCCTCTTCCAATAACCAATACTCAATATTAAATGCTTCTTGCCTTGGCAAAGACGTGTAAGATGTAATAGCCTCCGCACCGCGCATTACGTTTATGGCGTTTATATAAAACTCACTAGCAACACGTGTTGTTTGTTTGTTTTTAGCGAAACTAAACATACCAACCCCCGGATAAATAATGATTACAGGATTTGCATCTCGAATTGCTGGACTATTATCTACTTTACAAGTGTTGTAATAGTCAACATATTCCTGGCGGTATGCCTCAAATGCAGGTTCCAATTTCTTTAAAACAGCTTCCGTATCTGACAGGTCTTCATTTTTATCTAAATCCAATACCAAAGGTTGGATTTTTGTTCTTAAGAAGTGGTCTGGGCAAGATGTACCCATTGGGGCCAATCGCTCCAGGTCATGACTATTGATATATTGCATTACGACATCAGAATCAGAGAAGTGTCCTATCATGCGATTTTCAGAAGAACACAAGCCTCTAAGCAATGGCATTAATTGCGCCGCCTTTTCCACGCGCTCATCTTTAGGAAGGCTTGATACTTTTTCGCCACCAAAAACTGGCCCGCCGGATTCAATTTTCTTCGCAATATAGTCAGAGGCCATTTCAATAACTTCTAAACTGTTCATATAACATTCGTAAGACGTGTCTCCCCAAGTGAATAGACCATGGCTACCTAAAACGATACCTCGTATTCCAGGATTATCGGCCAGGCATTTTTCCAACTGAAGACCTAAATCGAACCCTGGCTTTTGCCATGGTACCCATCCCATAGTATCTCCCCAAATTTCTTTGGTTACTTTCTCACTATCCTTAGCGGCCGCTACAGCAATTAAAGCATCCGGGTGTAAGTGATCTATATGTGCAAATGGCAATAAACCATGTAAAGGCGTATCAATAGATGGCGCTTTACTGTCCAAATCATATATACAGTGGTTAAAAAGCCCCACCATCCTGTCTTCATCATGCAGACCTTGATACACATTTTTAAGGTCTCTCAGCCTTTTGGTATATAATCCAGCGATACCGGATCTTGTTAAAGTCCCAATATCGCCACCAGAACCTTTTACCCACATTACTTCAACCTCTTCGTTTGTCAATGGATCGGTTTCAATTGTCTTGCAACTGGTATTTCCGCCACCATAATTTGTTATTCTTAAATCGGCTCCCAAAATATTTGAGCGGTAGAGAAATAATTCTACTTGATTGTCGCCCAAAGATGCCGCTTTTGCCTCATCCCATAAATAATCGACATATTCGAAGGTTTTTGTAGTGTTTTTCATTTTTTTATTAAAATAAGTTATAAAACCAAAAATACTGTAGGGGACAAACATTCCTATCCTGTACTGTACCGTTTGAGACGCCATTGATATCAAAACTGTATTAGATATAGATTTTTTAACATTGCCTTGCAGAATACTTCGCAGCCCAATTCCTTTAAAAATAAACTGTCCGATTCCGTCATATAAAATGAACACCCT
The DNA here is from genome assembly GCF_014270105.1 of Hyunsoonleella aquatilis. Lineage (GTDB taxonomy): Bacteria > Bacteroidota > Bacteroidia > Flavobacteriales > Flavobacteriaceae > Jejuia > Jejuia aquatilis. The sequence goes on along the minus strand of NZ_JACNMF010000003.1, from coordinate 309,925 downwards.
AGAAATATTTGGCTTATGCTAAAGCCATTGTAACAGCAAGCAACGGAATTCGTACCATAAGAACCAACAGTAAATTTAAAGTACAGAAGGACACAATCAACAATTATTTTTGTCGTAAGTTTAACAATCAGTTTCTTTTATATTTTTGCAACTGTAATCATATGAATTATGATAAGCACATATTCTAAATTATTGCTTTCATCATCGATATGCTTGCCTAAATGGCATATCTCCCAAAATGTTGGCATGGCAACTTTGCTTATTAGAAAATTGAGATTAAAATATCAAGGAAATGATGAAGTTTATAAAGATTGACAAAAATTCCAGGGTACCCAAATACCAGCAGATTATTGATTCGATAATCCTTAATATTTCAATGGGAAATCTTAAGATGGACCAAAAGATTCCTTCAATCAATAGTTTTAGTGAAGAATTTTACCTTTCCAGAGATACCGTAGAAAAGGCTTACAGCATACTAAAAGAACGCAATATAATTACCTCGATACAAGGAAAGGGCTTTTATATTTCCCGTACCAAACTGATCAACAAACTAAATATTTTATTTCTCATTAATAAATTGAGTTGGTACAAGATGGAAATATACTATTCCTTTATGAAAAGTATTGGCCCCAACGCTTACGTCGATCTTCACATCTACCATTGTGACGAATCCCTATTTCTGAATTTATTGGAAAAACATAAAAGGACCTACGACCATTACGTTATTATGCCCCACTTTAAAACTGAAGATCAACAACATACGAGTACAACAGTGGATGTAACCCAGGCCATGAGCAAAATTCCCCGGAACAAACTTGTGATTATGGGTAACGCACAAATCCCAATTGAAGATAACCCAATTACGGTTTATGAGGATTATGAACAGGACATTTTCAATGCACTTAACAAGGGGGTAAAAAAGATAGCCCGGTACAAAAAGATAATCCTAATATATCCAAGAAAAGCGGTACATCCGTATCCAAAAAGAATTACTCGAGGCTTCACACGGTTTTGCGTAAAGCATAATTTAGATTTTGATATTTTTGATAAGGTACATGATGATATGATCCTGTTTAAAGGGGATTTGTTTATCACAATTGAAGAAAATGATCTGATAAACTTAATGGGATTACTAAAAGAGAAGAAACTTTCTCTGGGAAAAGATATTGGTATTATATCTTACAACGAAACACCCTTAAAAGCACTTCTGGGTATTTCAACAATATCCACGGACTTTAAGTTAATGGGAGAAGCCGCAGCGCATATGATTCTGGACAATAAAAAAGGTAAAGTTAAAGTTCCTTTCAGGTTTACAAATAGGAATTCAATGTAGGTTGGCAAATCTCTTTACCCCAGAACATACTGCCTTATTCGCATACAAAAACTCCATAAAGAGTTGCTTCTTTATTGAATTTTTTCAAAAAAAAGTTTTACTTTTCAGTAATTAAAATTTTTTGACTCGTAAATCTCCCTCCCTAATGGAAATGATGAAATTCATAACGATTGATGAAAACTCTAGGGTGCCAAAATACCAGCAGATCATAGATTCAATTATCCATAATATTTCAATTGGAAACTTGACGATGGATCAAAAGATCCCATCCATAAATATGTTTAGCGAAGAGTTTTATCTATCTCGTGATACTGTCGAAAAGGCCTATAGCATATTAAAGGAGCGCAATATAATTACCTCAATACGCGGAAAAGGGTTCTACATAACCAGGACCAAATTAATTTCCAAAGTCAACATACTTTTCCTAATAAACAAGCTAAGCACCTATAAATTAAGAGCCTACAATCACTTTATCAACAGTATTGGTGCCAATTCGCATACCGATTTACATGTGTATCATTGTGATGAAACTTTGTTTCTCAATTTATTGGATAAAAATAAAGCGGCATATGACTACTTTGTAATTATGCCTCATTTTAAGGCAGAGGACTTGAAGCATGTTAGCTTTACGGATAAAGTTTTGGAAAAATTACTGTCCTTGCCCCCCGAAAAATTTATTTTGCTCGATAATAGCAAACCCATCTTTAACGGAAAGACAAATGAAATTTATCAAGACTTTGAAAATGACATTTACTTTGCCTTGACGGAGGGCCTTCAAAAAATTAAGCGATACGAAAAGCTTGTATTGATATACCCCGAGAAAGCCGTTTATCCTTATCCTAGGCGTATTTTACATGGTTTCAGGAAGTTTTGTGTGGAGCACAAATTCGAATTCGAGGTATTAGACAAGGTATATGATGATATGATTTTGAAACGTGGCGATTTGTTTATTACTATTGAAGAATCCGATCTGGTAAGCCTTGTTAAGCAATTACGCGAGGATGAGTTCATTCTTGGCAAAGATATTGGCATAATTTCTTATAACGAAACGCCTTTAAAGGAATTACTTGGCATCACTACAATTTCTACAGACTTCAAGGTTATGGGTGAATCAGCGGCCGAGATTATTTTGAATAAGTCCTGCGGAATTAAAGTAAAGGTCCCGTTTAATTTTGTTGAAAGAGAATCGCTGTAGCCAATTTTGCCTCACCTGAAAATTGGAATACCGAAAGCCCTACATTTTAATGTTTTGAAATAATTGTTTTTATATTTATGAATTGATATAACCATTTAAAATTTGTACGAACATGAAATTAGCTTCAGTTGATATCGGGTCGAATGCCATTAGGCTTCAGGTAGTAAGAGTATATGAAGACCAAGATTTGGTAAGTTTTAAAAACCTGCAATTGCTAAGATTTCCCTTGCGCCTGGGCCATGATGTGTTTTCCAAAGGCGAAATTTCTCCAGCCACAAGGGAGAAGTTCATAAAATTAATGAGCACATTTAAGCATTTGATCGATCTGTACGAGGTTGAAGGTTATTACGCAGTTGCTACATCGGCCATGCGGGAGGCCACTAACGGAGACGAAATTCAACAGACCATAAACAATAGCGTAGGTTTAAAAATAGACATTATCCCCGGTAAAAAGGAAGCCAGCATATTAAACAAAGCTATTTTGCACACTTTAAGCGACAAGAAGTACGTTCATATAGATGTAGGGGGAGGTAGTACTGAACTCAACCTGATAGAAAACGGACAGCTTATTGAAAACCAATCTTTTAGAATTGGTTCGGTTCGTCAACTTTCCGCAGATGAAAGAGCGGAAGTTTTTAACTCCATAAGAGAATGGTTGCGCGCCACGCCATTCTACAAATCAAAAAATATAATTGGCATAGGCACTGGCGGTAACATCAACCGCCTGTACAAATTGGCCAATAAAGCATCGAATATGGCAATCTCGTATGCAGAGCTTAAAGCATTGAGGGCTTATGTAAAAGAGTTTAGCTATGAGGAACGCATGTCCATCCTGAAAATGAACCCGGACAGGGCGGACGTAATCATACCTGCATCCGAAATATACCTTAGGGTGATGAAAGAAATGGGTAGCGATCAAATATTGGTACCGAAAGTAGGCTTGAAAGATGGATTGGTTTACGAACTGTACGAGCAAAACACCCAACGCAACTTAAACAAGATTGAATATTTGGGATACCAATAGACTACTTTAAGAGGTTGCCTGCCTATTTCACCATCGCAAATTTCGCTTATTACTCCGAAATTGCATAGGTGAATATCTGAACACTAGACGGCGTTTTCACTTTAATCTCCTTATCTAGTTTTGTTAGTTTTCCTGTTTCGATGTCTCTCCGAAACACAACAACATTATCGGTAAACATGTTTGTAACCAACAAATATTTTCCTGAAGGGTGAATCGCAAAGTTTCTAGGGTGTTGGCCTCCCGTATCCGTTCTTTCTACCAAAGTTAGTTTGCCGTTGTCTTGATTAATTTGAAACACGGTAATAGTATCTTCTTCGGGCCCTCTATTTGAAACATACAAAAACTTGCCATCTGGTGAGGTATGGATATCTGCTGTTCTGTAAATATCTTGTTGTTGACCGTAAGAAAGGTAATCTTCTATAAAAACCAAATCTCCATTTACATATTGATACGCATCAACTTTACCACTCAATTCGTTTGCTAAATATCCAAATTTCCCATTGGGATGAAAGGCAAAATGCCTAGGTCCGCTACCTAGTTTAGCTTTAATATCCATTTCATTTTCTAATAAGCCTTTATCCTTATCGGAAAAGCTAAATCTTCTCATCTTATCTGCTCCTAAATCCTGAGTAAACAAGTACTTATTATCAGGTGAAAAATATGATGAATGAATATGAGACTTATCCTGACGCCCTTTTATAATACTGCTATCCTTAAATTTTAGCACTTGACTTGCCTCATTAAGACTTCCATCTTTATTAATCTTAAATAAGCTTAAACTTCCATCGGAGTAATTTGAATTGGTTAAATAATTTCCTGTGTGGTCAATTTGCAAATGCACAGGGTTCAGCCCGCCACAGTCCTGCATATTTAGTAATTCTATTTTTTGATTTTTAGCATCCACTTTGAACGAAGCTACTTTACCGTGGTGTGGCATTTGACTTTCTACAACAGAATACAAATATTCGCCGTTATCGGATAGCTTTAAAAAAGAGGTGTTTGTTATACTATCCAAAGTAAACTTTAAAACGCTTTCTCCAGTTTCGTTGTTAAACTGGTAAACATGAATGCCTTCACCTGGTTGTTTATCAGTATAACTACCCACAAAAAGCAAGGTTTCGTTAGTACTTGTTTGGCAACCAAAAAGAGTAATCGTTAATAATAAGACGAGTAATTGCTTCATTTTAAATAGTGTTTGTTATTAGAATTATTTAGTGTACTCTTTATAATATGATTTTGATGAATTGGTAGTAATATCCTCATTTTTATAAGAAAGTTTTTCACCTTCTCCAACGTAAATACTTTTTAACGTTTCATCTTCATTTAAGGTGATTATTGCTAAAGTCCCTTCAAAATAAATATCCAATACTTCATTCTGAAAGATATCATTTTTCGACTGCGCAATCACATACTGAATTAAAGTTTCGGAAGGTGTTTTACTCACAACTTTTAAGCCTTTATACAATCCATCCTGCTCAATTTTAGTAACGGATTGAATGGATGGCGTTTCCGTTTCGTTATAGGGTTCAAAAACCACTACAAATGGGTTTTTCCATGCCTCGCCTTCTTTTCTAATGACCAAAGTTGGTGTTGGTAAACTATCATAGGGCTCTGGAGACTCAAAGGTAATTGGCGCCTTTACTTTTGTATAAGTTCTATTTTCAAAACCCGGAATATGCAATTGCATAAAAATATCGCCTTGTTTTAATTTTTCTGTCTGAAATGTGGCTTTTACATCACTTGCATAAGTTTTTGAAGTATTTACATCTTCGAAGAAATGCCATCCTGGATGCCTATAAACTTTGTTACGTTTCCATGGTAAATCTGCATTCGCCATATATCTTTCAGGTGTTTTTTGAAAATCTAAATCCTTATTTTCAAAAGTGAGTTTGTCTCCTATATTATGATACAAATAATCATGATATTCATTCGGTAGTCTGGATTTTGAGCGGAATACATCTACATAATAGCCTGTTGTTGGAGACGTTCTAATCAAAGCCAAGGTGCGTTCTTGTGTGGCTTCGGCCTTATCTCCTTTATCATCTTCAAAACTTGTTAAACTAAAAGAATGATTAGGAGACACTCCTTCCTGCCCAACTTCGGGTTCCATGGAAATCAGTTGAATTTTATTAATTTCCAAATCAACCCATCCACCTTCACCTCGAGAGCTTCCATTTACAATAACAGTGTTGTGCCCTGCAAAAATTCTGGAGTAGTTTTCATGAAGGTCAACCCCATAGCGATTTCTGCCGTTATCTACCCCTAAAACTTGCCCCTCACCGTATAATTCAATATTCATGCCTTCCGCATGCCCATGTACCATGTGCGCACCGCCAACAAAACACATTAAACCATCTTTGGGGTTATTTGTGTTACTTAAATTACGTTGTAAAACAATACCAGCATGATACACTCTATCCGTCCGCGACAACTCTACATTGGTAGATGCATTATCAAAACTACCATCGTACCAAAATAAAGCCTCAGTACCTTTTCTTTTATATTTCCCTTTGCTAATTGCCCTATTAATAAGTGGTGCAAATTTATTTTGAATTTCCGTCAACCCATCCATCTTAGCCACGGCATAGGCATCATCATAAGCTTCATAAGGCACATGCGCATGCCTGTGTCCATCTCCCCAACGTACAATTTCATTGTTAGGATATACAAAATAATCCAGTCGAGGTAGGGCATGCAAAATATTGGAGTGCTTTTCCCCCAATTTTAAAGACGGATCGTATTTATTCAGTACCAACATCAATCTTGCTAAAATGGATGTTGTATGATTTAAATATTGAGAGGTTTCTGGCCAGATATCACCTTCATTTTTATAATTTTTAACCATAACGTTTAGCGCATCTTGGTTTTCGGTACTTTCAGTGAAGAAATAGGACAACCACTTTTCTCGATCCGTTTCATCATCCATCGCCAAGGCATTATACACCAAACTTGGTGCTTCTAAAACACTATGATTTGAACCCGATTGCCCGTAATTTACCGTTATGTTTGCATAGGCCTTAAACACTTCCTGAGCATCTTCAAAAGGAAAATTTACGTTTTTGTCTTTAATAATATCAAAAGCTTTTCCTTCTTCTTTCAGATAAGAATGGATAAAATCATAAATCAACGGTAGTCTATACCCGATGACACGAACTTCTCGAAAGCCATCATACGGAAATAACCAACCGCCCCTACCTCTCCAAGTAGATACCTCAGATTGCTGTACTGATTTTAAAAATGAATATAAAATACTGCTTGCCATGTATGCATATTTCTCATCTTGGGTGATGTAGTACATGGTACCACAATCTAAAGCCACTTGCAAATGTGTAATTAAAAGTTCGGCAGGTTTCCAGTCTTCCTCGGTCGCATTATCCAAATTTTCTTGAACACCATTCCGTATATGTGTTGTTTTAAAAAATGGCGGAAAATGGTTTTGTTGTTTTTTAGACCAATCAAAGGGCAATTGTTTGATATATACTGACGGGTTTTTGTAAAATTTCGCGAACTCAGCGTCGGTTGTTAATTTTAGCGTATCATAAATTTGTTGAGCCCAGGATTGGGTGTCTATTTTTTCTAGGATTTGATTACGCTCACTAGATTTTACTAAGATAAAAGGACGTTCTAATTCTTGACTAAAAATATTTCCACAAAGTGAAATGATTAACAGCGATACTAGGGCTTTTTTGTACTTCATAGTTTTCATACTTATTCTATTTAAAAAATCCTCAACCCTTTTCTAATGACGCAATAGGAAGTTGTCTTAAATTTTACAAGCAAGATTTAGTGACGTTAAACAAATTGCTCCAATTCCTTTAACTGCTCGTCAGAAAGCCCACTAGGTTTAAAACCTGCTGACCAACACATCATTAAAAGCTTAGCGCCCTTATTGGCTACATCCAAAAAGTCCCATGCTTTTTCAACATCTGGTGCAGTAGCCGTAGCACCATGCTTTTCCCATAAAGATACGTTTCTTTTTTTAAAAGCTTCAATAGTTACTTTAGCTAAATCTGCGGTACTGGATAAGGCGTAAGGTGTACAATGAATACCTTTTGGAACAAACACCTTGACTTCAGGACACATCATCCAAACCTGTCTATTCAATTCTTCTTCATCATTAAATAATTCGTGATGACTCAAACATATCAACTCCAAGGGATGCGTATGAACAATAGCTAAGTTCTCTGGTTGATTAATAGAATTAAAAAGATGTATACTTGAATGTGAAATCAATTCACAAGTAGGGCTGAAATTAGCTCGTTTTCCTCCCCAAACGATGGAGTACGCATTGGCTTTTTCATTTATATATAATATACAAGAAACCGCCTCAATTTGATCTACCAAATCCCTCAAATAGCAACCTGTTCCTGTTATATATATTATAAATCCTCCTAGTCCTTTAGGGAAATTAAAAGGCACTTCTTCCCCTATACCCTGAAGGTCTTCATTTTTAAAAAATGATGTTAAATTGATAGATATATTGCCTGCATTTCGTTCTGCCCATTCACGTTGCCACAAATATCCCGCAACTTTAGACACCTTTTTTAATTCATTCTCAACCTTTAAGGGTAGTTTTATAGCATGCATAACTGTTTATCAAAGTTGTTAATTAGTTAAGAAAATCTTTCCCCCATTTAGCTCTTAACTCCACAGCAAGTTGATGTACAGTGTCTTGATACTCTGGTTTTTCAGCTAGATTATCCAATTCTAAAGGGTCTGTTTTATGGTCGAACAGCATACGGGCATAAGCTATACCATCATCTTTAACCCATTCTGTATAAAACAAATCGCCTTTAATTAAGGTAACCATATCTTTAAATTTGGATACTCCCCAATCTTTTTGTGGCGTTTCTCCATTTATAACGGGCACAAAACTTTGCCCTTCAACAGTTTCAGGACTATCCAAACCAACTAACTCAGCTAAACTTGGATAAATATCTATATACTCTATTATGGCATTTGTTTGTTGTCCGCTTGTTTTACCTGGTACTTTTATGATTAGTGGTGTTCTTAGGGCAGTTTCAAACGTGACGTGTTTACACCATAGTTTATGATCGCCTAAATTCCAACCATGGTCGCCCCATAAAATCACAATGGTATCTTCTTCCAGCTCTAAACGTTTCAATTCATCAAGCACCAATCCTATTTGCGCATCAACATAGCTTACGCAAGCATAATATCCATGAATCAATTCTTTAGCTAAATCTTCTGGCAAATCGCCTTTTTTAGGGATATTATGATATTTACGCAGTTCACCAAATTTATGAAAAGCCTGTTTTGGTGTAGAAGCAGGCTGTACGTAACTTTCAGGAAGTTCAATAGTACTTCTATCGTATAAATCCCAATATTTTTTCGGGGCATTAAATGGTAAATGCGGTTTCATAAAACCGAGTGCCAGAAAAAATGGTTGATTTCCTTCTTTTAGTTTTTGTAAGTCTTCTATCCCTTTTTTAGCAATTTTTCCATCAAAATAGGCATCATCTTCTACAGCTACATTTTCAAAAGGTGGTCCATAGCTTGTCACAATAGCTTGTTTTGCACTTTCAGATAATTGATAGTCTCTAACATTTCCTTTAGGAAACCATCTAGAATCCCAAGCATTATTATCATCTTTTCCACTATGATAAATTTTTCCATTTGAAATGGTGGTATATCCATTTTGCTTTAAAAGCAAAGGCAATGATACCGCATCTGGAGCATCTACGTCCTTCTCTGTTCTAGCATCAATAAATCGATGCCGTGCAGGTCTTACACCTGTAAGCAAACTCGCTCTAGAAGCCCCACAAACTGGCACGTTACAATAGGCCCTGTTAAACACCAAGCTTTCGATGGCGAGTTTATCTAAATTGGGAGATTGGATATGATTGGCACCGTAGAAATTTAATTCTGGACGCAAATCGTCAACTGCGATAAATAAAATGTTCATGGGTTTTTGATCTTGGGTCTCAACGGTTTTCTTTTTTTCATTTTTGCATGACATGAAAAGGATTACTAAACCAAATGTGTATGTGAAGAATTTATTCATTTTATGATGTTTTTTTACCAATGTTCAATTACAATATAATCGTCTTTTTTAAGGGTGTTTTTTATAGAATCAGGAATTTTTCGCCTAGGTGTATCTTGGTCTAGTTTGAAACCTTTTTTTCCTTTTGGTGTGATGATTGGCATGTTTCCAACGGAATCATCTAAAAAATCCCCTTGTGCTTTCATCCAACTAAACATGTCTTTTTTTAGTCTTTCTTTTATAGATTGTAATTCTGGATTTTGAGCTAAATTGTTTTGTTCATAAGGGTCATTTTGTAAATCGTATAATTCTTCAAGAGGTTCATTTTTATGGGCATTTGCACCTCTTTTGATAAAATAATCTACATTAGGTTTTCCTGTTAAATTTTGTTCAACGACTTCTAAAGAGTTAAAATTTCGAATGTATTTGTAACGCTTATCCCGAATCATCCTTGACGGAAAAATTTCAGAATTCAATATGTTTTGATTGGTTCTTACCCCATACACATATTTGTTTACTTCAACATCATCGCCCTGCAATAGTGGTAAAAAACTTTTCCCATCCATACCTTCTGTAGATTTACCTCCTGCAATATTCATGAATGTTGGCAAAACATCAGTATAATGAATGAGTTCATTTGAAGTAGTCCCATGCTTAATCACTTTTGGCCAACGTGCTACAAACGGTACTTTTAAACCAATATCTTTAACTGTGAATTTCCCTGAAACACCGTGATCTGCGCTGTAAATAAATAGGGTGTTATCATCTAAATATGTATCAACCAATTCTAAAACTTTTTCTATTTGCGTGTTATCTTCCTCAATACTTCGGTAATAGCCTGCTTTAGATTTTACATATGCGTTATCCGTTTTTTTTTGTGCATTAAATGGATAAAACTTTATATCATCAGAATTTGGGTTTTCAACATCAAAATACTTTCCGTGAGGATACTTTGATGTGATAAACATACAAAACGGTTTTTTGGTCGTTTTGAAATAACCCTCTATACTGTCCAAGGGAATATAATCTCTTGGCACATCTTTTTTGGGAACGGGCTCCCATTCTCTATCCCATTGATACACACTTTCAGGTTTAACATGACTTTTACCTGCCAAAATCACCTCATAACCTAGGTTTTTCATTTGTGTGGTTACACTTTTAACATCAGGTTTTGTGGCTGTATGGTTCGCAAAACAGCCATTCTTTAATGGGTATTTACCTGTGAATAATTGCGACCTACTCGGCGCACAAATAGCTTGGGCCGTAAAGGCATTAGTGAACAGCATGCCTTCTTTTGCTAGCCTATCTACACTCGAGGTATTCACTTTTTCATTACCATAACAACCGTAATCATACACGTCTTGGTCGTCTGCTAAATAGAAAATGATATTAGGTTTTACATTCTCCTTTTGAAGGCTGTCTTCTTTGGAAACCGTTTGATTTTCATTTCCTTTACATGAAATTAAACTTAACACTATTGCCGTGAAAAAAACTAATATTGAAAAGTTTCTATGCATTACTTTGCTGATTTTTTAGCCATTAGTTTTACTGGACCTTCTATACCCACCGGAGTTAGTGGCTCATTTTTGTACCTATTTGTCCATCTATTTACTGAAGGATTGTCTAATGACCGACAATAGTTGGCTAAAACCGTGGTGTAGTGTATTTCAATATCGTTTTCACCGTTTTTTAAAATGTCAGCTATCGGGTAAATCGCTTTCCCGTACCAACGTTTACCTACTTTGTTTCCGTTTATGAATAATTCTGTAATCCCTTCGTTTACTTCACCTAAATCCAAATGCGTAAAATCCTTTTCAACGTTAATTTTCGTTTTATAAATGATTTCTCCTGCGAAGGTATTTTGGGTAGTATCTTTTGATTCACCAAAATCCAGTAAGTCACCCATTTCCCATGTAAAACTTTTGCTGTCAACTCTGTGCCCAATTACGGTCCAGTTAGTTTTTATAGTTTGGGAATCTACCCATTGAACATTGGTATTTTCAATTTTTATTGAAGGTTTTTCATCTTCAAACACTAATAATAAAGATTGAAGGGGTTCTAAATGTATTTCCATTTCGTTTGAAGCCGTTTCAAAATAATAGGGTTTTCGTTCTCCTGTTTCCGGATTCCACTGGTACGGATATTTATTTTGAAAAGGGAACTTTGCCTTAAAATTTGAAGTTTCATAACGATTAATATTCGTGAAGAAATAAATAATTTCTTTTGAGGTTGATTGATGTATTTGAAATACATTTTTACTAGTATTACTAATCTCAACATCAGGCGAAAGCTCCGTCTTCTGCAAAACTTCATTCGTCCAAGGTAATAATTCGTCAATGGATTTTGGTTGCTTCACACTAATTATTGATGATGGATAATTAGCTTGAATGTCATTCATAATATCCGACACGGCAAGGTCATTTTCACGATAATTTTTAAACCCTAAGGACTTACTAGGCAAACCATTAATTACTAAAACTTTTCCCCCGGAAGCCACAAAATCTTTTAGTGTTCTTGCCACAGCAATATCAACCGATTTCAAACTGGCCAAAATCAGCAACTTAAAATCCATATTTCCACACGAAATAACCCCGTCTTTGACTGTCGCAGTAGCCAACACATTTTGGTTAATATAGTCACAAGAATACCCTAATTGACTTATAGGCTCCCATAATCGATATAAATATTCAGGTTCTAAATGAAAAGGTTCCCTTGCCAGCCCTTTATCACCCCACAAATCCGAAGTTGGCCCTAAAATGGCAATGGATTTTTCTGCTTTAGAATTTTGAAATACATAGGACAACCGCGCATTATAATCTACCCAACTGCTTAAATGTTTCCACCAAGGATTCTGCTCACTAAAATAAGCACCGTAGCGGATCCACCCCGGAAACGGCACGTCCTGTGGCGAATAGTTATAACCGTGCAAAACAGAATGGTTAATACCTGTTATAAAATTCATATCGTCATGTTGTTTAACTTCCTCGAGGGTGGTTCTAAAAACACCATTCGTGTTGGTCATAGTTTCACAACTTGTAATTTTTTTACCCGTTAAATGGGCACCGGAAGAGGCGTATAAATTCCAGATCATGTATCCATGGGACTGACGCCAATGCCAAAGAGAATTTTTCATTTCAGCCGAGTAAATCCAATTATTGCTTTCAGGAATATCAGGAATTAAATACCCATCCAGCATACCCATTAAAAATGGGGTGCCATAGGCTTGATAACGACATAGAATGCCATTATCCTCGCAGAACCTTTTATAGGTTCGAGTGAAATTCTCCAAAAAAGTTTCCACCAAAAATGTATTATAATCAAAACGTACACGCTTTATTTGATCTTTGAAATCCTTTGAAAAGTTATCCGCATATTTACTTTGCGAATAATCTTGATGTCCTTGATAAAACACAAAAGTTATCCAAGGTGCTAATTCATATCCGTATGTTTTGAAAAATAATTCTGAAAACCCATCACTCCAATTGGCACCAGACACCTCAATACTATCGCAAAACAGGGCTCGAATTAGATTGCTTAATGGAATACCCGAACGTTCTGAAATTCTCTTCATCCTATTGAGGTACGCCATTGTCATTTCTGATTTGTAATGGTCAATTACCGGACCAGCGCCTCCGGGCGCACCTAAGGTAACGTCTCTAAAATCTTGTTGCAATAATTGATAGGACAGAAAATAATCGCCCTTACCTTGAATGGTGTATTTAATGTTACCATCGTCATTTAAATAATCTTTAAGATTAATAATTTCATTTGGAGAACTGCAGTTTAATGGGATCAGTGAAACTCCTGCAAGACTCAATTTTGTACGGGTGCTATTATGTCTCTCGTTGCGATTATCTTTATATTTCTTTTTGTAAAATGATATTAAATAGTCCTCATCTACCTCTATTACATCACCATTCCTGTAAGAAATCATATCTGTCACCATCCGTTGACAGGTTTCATCCTGGGTTAGAAACTCTCCCCCAAAAGGCCATCCAGTGCCAGCAATCATATCAGCAATCATACCCAGATCTTGTGTTTTTTTGCAGGCATGCACTACAAGGTCAATCCATTCATCGCTCATCCAAACTAAAGATTTATCTTCTGTTGGAGGAGCGATTGGCATTGCAATCGGGTTGATTTCAACACCTCCAAAACCAACACTTTTTAAAGACTCCAATTGTCTATCCAATTCTTCCTTTTTTATTTTGTTTCCATTCCACCACCAACGTACAAAAGGCCTTGCATCTGCAGGCGGATTTTGAAAACCTGAAAATAAATCTTGGGTTGAAGCATTGTTTGTTCGCTCACTTTCAGTCGCTTTGGAATCGCAACAAATACTTAAAAAAAGTAGTAGCACTACTAAAACATATATTTTATTCAAAGTGAGTTTTGGTGATTGCATAGTTAATCTAAAAAGAAAAAGGTAAGTACTATCACTTCACAATGTATGAGTTCAGCACTAAAAAACCATCCTGAACTATCTTGCACCTTTTGTGTAAATCTTGAAATTCTTATAAATCGCAGAACGCGTGTACATGTGGCGTAAACCTATTTTTCCCTCTTTTATCGGTGCTATTTTTGAAATGTCCCATTCAAAATATTCTGCTTTACCTTCAAGCTCCATTTTAAAACTTAATTTTTCCGAAGTTTTAACAGCCGTGATATGATAGGTTTTGCCCGTTTCAAAAAACCCTTGCAAATCATAAGAAGGTTCAACTACAATTGAGTTGAAAGGTTGACCTTTGGCTTTAGGATACCTCCTTGCTCTAACATAGTAAAAACCATCACCTTTATTACCAAAAGCCGAAAAACTGATATGAAACGTATTCATATTTTCAAAATATTCTCTCATGGCAGGAACTTCACGCTTTTTTTTCCATTTTGAGATATCTTTTTCATGAACACCTTCTCCATCTCCAGTTGCTTGAATGTAGAGAATGTTTACAAATCGATTTTCATCGTCTGTTTTGATGTAATCAAATTCAATTTTCACATCTCCACTGTAAGCATCTTTCGTCCATAACACAGCATGATGAGCGTCATTGTAAGCCTCTGAACCAGCTTTAAAATGCATACCATCTTTTGAGTTTTCAACAGTTGCAATTAGACCATCTAACGTCCAGTTTTTTGTCCAGTCTTTGGTACAATCGTCATCAAAAACCAACGTCCAATGTTGGTCTTTATTAATTTTTGTAAAATTTGCAGTCTTGTCTTTTTTACACGAAAACAAAAAACTAGTTACTATTAAAAAGAGCAAAGTAATTTTCATAAAAAAGAACGTTACACCTATTTATTTTTCTGAGCTGGTTCTCGCCTTTTGCTCCACAAAATAGGGTTGAAATGTATATTTAGACGCTTCATCCCATTTTGAATTTACCTTAGGCAAAAGCACTTTCATTTTTTCTATTTGAACCCTGTATTTAAGGTTTTCAGCTTCGTTTGTCCATTCATTTGGGTCGGAAAGATGGTCGTAGAACTCTTCTTTACCATCCTCATATTGAATATACCTATAACCATTCATCTTGATAGCATGGTTATTCATTCCAAAAGTTGTAATAGCCCGTGCTTCGTTAAGACCTTCATCATTTTGCATCATAGCAACCAAACTACTGCCTTCATTTCTCTCATAAGCAGGTAATTCACTCAGCTCTAATAATGTTGGATAAATAGATAACATCTCTACTGGTGCATCTATCTTCTTCCCTTTTGGCAAGTTCGGTCCTGCAAATAGTAATGGCGCTTTTGTAGCGGTTTCCCAAAGGGCATGTTTTGCAAAAGTTCCTTTTTCTCCTAATCGATAACCGTGGTCGGACCATAAAACAATTACAGTATTGTCGGCATATTCACTATTTTCTAAAGCATCAAAAACACGACCTAATTCATAATCTACAAAACTTATACAAGCCAAATATGCCTGTACAATTTTTTTCCACTCCCCACTTTCTTTGGCCCATTCTGTAGATGGCATCATAGGCAAATCGTTAATTTTCATACCTACAGGAGGAATATCATTTAAATCATCAGACTTGTATGGAGGTGTTTCAATAGATTCTAAAGGATATAAATCGAACCATTTTTGAGGTACATATAACGGTACGTGCACACGTAAAAAACCAACCCCTAAAAAGAATGGTTGGTCATAATCTCTTTGTAAACGTTCAATAGCCCAATTTGCAGAAGCATGGTCTGGCATTAATGTATCGTTTTCAGGAAAAGCACCCCAATCTGTACTTGTTTTACCATGAATACCTTTAATACCTTTACCTCTACCATCCCAAACAAAACGTTTTTCTGGCAATGGCCCAAAACCTCTAACACGTCCTCCTGATTCATCAAAAAGGCTGTCTGGAGCATGTATATGAAACAACTTACCTATTCCCATAGTGTGATAGCCGTTATTTTTAAAATACTCTGGAAGAAAGGTAATATCTTTTGTTGCAGGATTGCCATCTCGACGGACTTCATTGTCTGGCGCCATTCCATAAATACCAGTAGTTGATGGGCGCAAACCAGTCATAATTGATGCTCTCGATGGTCCACAAAGTGGCGCTTGAACATGAGCATTGGTAAACGTAACTCCCATGTTGGCCAACCTATCAAAATTTGGTGTTTTTACATTTGAAAAGTTATCGATGGGTCCAATCATATTGTTTAAATCATCAACTGCTATAAATAAAACATTTGGCTTCGACGTTTCATTTACTACTACATTCTTTTTTTTATTATTACACGAAAAAAAGAATGTCAATACTACCAATAATATCAAGTGTGTTTTATTCATAATAAAAGCTTTTTATTCAGCCCTAAACGTGGTAATTTTATCCTGTAAATCTTTTACAATATCTGGGTTTGCTTCTGCAATGTTATTTTTCTCGAATGGATCTTCTTCAATATTAAAGAGTTGTACCACTTCGTCTTTCTTTCTAACAGGGTCTGGAACAATAATTTTATACGGCGGGAAAATCGCCATATTATAAAACATACTATTTTCAATGGTATCAAAATCATGTGCATATACTTCTCCAAAAACACCTTTACGTTCGGTTAATGCTTTTTCATCCAACACACTTACTCCTGGTAAATTATCTGGTTTTTCAATACCTAAAACATCCAGTACTGTTGGCACCATATCGATACTGCTTGTTATTGTATTTTTATCCATTTTAGGTGTAATTTTTCCTTTCCACTTGTACATGATTGGTGTACGTATACCCATGTCATAAGGGGCACGCTTAGAATGTTTTAAATACCCACTTTTTTCAGGATTTTGCGCCCAACCGTTATCACATACATATACAAAAAGTGTGTTTTCTGTTAAGCCTTTTTCTTCAAACATGTCAAATAATTGTCCACAAGTTTCATCAAACCACTCACACATCGCCCAATACTTTGCCAAATGTTCTGAGTGTGTTTTATTTTGATACTTTTCAAATAAGCGTTGCGGAGGATTATGCGGTCTATGTGGTAAAAATGGCGCATACCATAAAAAGAAGGGTTTCTTTTCTTTTAATGCCAAATCCACATAGCTGTTAATCGTATCTAAGCCCTTTCTACCTATTTCCAAGCCATAATCACCATGCCTTCCACCACGTGTTGGATCTCCATGGGTCATACCATAATCGAAACCACCAATTTTGTGGCTACCATGCCACCATTTACCTGTTTGAAAAGACAAATAGCCTTTCTCTTTTAACATATCTGGAAGTGTCGTTTTCTTTTCAAAAGCAGAAATAACAGGCTTATAGGCTTCTGCCCTTTCTTTTCCACGGATATTTCCACGGTCGTAGACCTTATCATTTCCTAAAATGCCATGGTCTTTAGGATATAAGCCTGTGATGATTGTTGCCAAAGAAGGCGAACATAATGGTGTTGGCACATAGGATTGTGTGAAGGTTAAACTTTCTGAAGCAAATTGATCTATACGCGGTGTTTCAATATTTTCATCACCCATAAAACTATAATCTGTCCATGATTGGTCATCAGACAAAATAAATACAATGTTCGGGGTTTCATTTGTCTTATCAGATTCTTGGGTTTTGGCTTCTGATGTTTTGGTTTTGTTTCCACAAGAGAAACATATTACCAATAATACAACATAACCTAGTTTGTTCAATTTGTTCATCGTTGTTACTTTATTGTTTTGTTATTTATTATTCTTTAACTATTTGTGCTGTAACAATCTTCTACTTTATAAAAAAATAATCAAGATTTTTTCATTATAAAATCTTGGTTCTTAGCTCTTTTTTTTCTATTTTTTAATTCCTTAACACAAACTTTTTAGAAACCGTTCCTTTGTTTGTTTTAATAAGGGCTATATACATTCCTTGTGCAAAGCCACTAAGGTTTATGGTAGTTTCTTTTGTACTTGCTATACGACTTCCGTGTATGCTATAAAGCTTTACTGCTTCTATATCCAAAGTGTTGCTGGTGTGTAGGTATAATTTATTAGAAGCAACATATACCCGTATGTTTTTTTCTATAAATGCTGTAGATGTACTCAAAACACAATCCTCATTAACACTTTTAAATCCTGTCCAACTTTTAGCAGTATAATTTGCAGTAGCTCCTAAAGGAATGCATAAATCTATGGCACTATTGTCATCAAAAGCATTAGATGGCAATGTAGCAGGATCCGCGCTAGTAGAATTTACAGCAACCAAACCGATATTATTTTGAAAAGCATTATCTTTAATACTGGTAACTCCTGAACCAATAGTAACCGAGGTTAAGGAATTACCATAAAAAGCATGATCTCCAATACTGGTAACGTTATCTGGAATCGTAACTGAGGTTAAAGAATTATTCCTAAAAGCCCAATTTCCAATACTGGTAACTCCTGAACCAATAGTAACCGAGGTTAAGGAATTAAAATTATAAGCAAAAGCACCGGCTCCAATACTGGTTACACTATTAGGAATAGTAACTGAAGTTAAGGAATTCACACTAAAAGCAAAATTTCCAATACTAATAACGCTATTAGGAATGGTTACCGAGGTTAAGGAATTAGATTCAAAAGCAAACTCTCCAATACTGGTAACTCCTGAACCAATAGCAACCGAGGTTAAGGAATTATTAGCAAATGCAAACTCTCCAATATCGGTAACGCTATTAGGAATTGTTACCGAGGTTAAGGAATTATAAGCAAAAGTATTATCTCCAATACTGGTAACTCCTGAACCAATAGCAACCGAGGTTAGGGAATTATCAGCAAAAGCAAAATTTCCAATACTGGTAACACTACTAGGAATTGTTACCGAGATTAAGGAATTATAAGCAAAAGTATTATCTCCAATACTGGTAACTCCTGAACCAATAGCAACCGAGGTTAAGGAATTCCTAGAAAAAGCACCATCTCCAATACTGGTAACGCTATCAGGAATGGTAACCGTGGTTAAGTCATTAGAATTAAAAGCACCATCTCCAATACTGGTAACGCTATCAGGAATGGTAACGGTGGTTAAGTCATTAGAAGCAAAAGCCAAAACTCCAATATCAGTAACGCTATCAGGAATGGTGACCAAGGTCAAAAAACTAGAACTAAAAGCCCTATATCCAATACTGGTAATACTATACGTAACACTCTCATTATCTACACTCGCAGGAATGTTTACCGTGGTGGCTGTTCCTGGACGGTCATAGTCTGTTATTTCTACCTCCGCGGGGGAAGTGCTGGTAACTTGGTATTCAATGTTGTTGACTGTAAATGTTTGGGAAAAACCTAGGCTTATACTTAATAAGGCAAAGGTTAAAAAAATAGTTTTTTTCATTAAAAATTGTTTAAGTTAATAACCAATAAATATACTTACTATGTTCTATGCAAACAAATATTCTCAGTATGTAAATTGTATAGTTTGTAATTTAATACTTACTACTAAATTATTCCTATTTTGTACGATCAACTTTCTTCTTATTTCGTTTAACAGCCCCACTATCTCCTAAAAGATACATCTTTCTAAAATCGGATCCTTCTTCTTTTTCTGCAACAATAATCCTAGCATCCGGATGTGGATTATCGATAAGAGAAGATATCACAAATCCAGAATGTTTTCGACTTAAAAAAACAGTATTCTTTTTGAACGTTTTTCCACCATCAGAACTATCCCATCTGCTAATTTCCCCTACATCTTCTTGCGCTTTGCTTTCTAAATACAGGCTTACTTCTGAAGCAGATTTTACTTCAATATCTGCATCACCTTTAGGTAAATTATTGGTATTACCTTGTAACCATTCTTGTCCATCCCATCTAAAATGCTGTATGCGCTTAGGCCCACTTCTTTTAGCACCTATATCTGGACCAACCATTACACCAACCTGCGGATTCCCATTGGAATCTATATCCGCTATAGCTTGAAATGTCCAATCATTGGGTATTTGCTTAACCAAAGTTTTTTCGTCTGCCATTTCTTTGGTTAAAGGCATTGCTAAAGGTTCGTTTTTAACATTTTTCCAGACACCTGTTTTTGTATCAAAAAGCATATAATATAAATTATGTCGTTCTGGGATATGACCTCGTGGGTCTTGCGCATTTTTATTGTCTCTACAAATATGGTAATCAAATGCTACAATAATATCGTCTCCATTCCCTTTAGAAAGCCAAGGATACCAAGAATCTTCTGCTTCTATATCAGTTCTTCTTTTATGCTTTAAAAAGGAAATTGGCTCATCAAATGTTTTGCCATTATCAGTTGATTTTTGATACACCCAATTACTCCTATGTGCGCCATGGCGATAAAACAAATAGATATCACCATTATCCATTTTTATAAACTGACTGTAGGTTCCAAATAATGAAATATTATCAAGTGTTTCCCATTCAGAAATATCTAAAGGCTTTTTAGAAACCGCATGTAAATTTTTTCCATAATGATGATTTCCTAATGGGTTTTTACCATCATCGGGTGTTCCTCCATGCCCTCCAAAAGCTATATGAATATAGTCGGCATCATCAATAAGAATAGCTGGTTTCCCATGATTGTCTATTTTCTTTTTACGGTTTGGATCTTTCCCCATTTCACTAACGCCCACTTTAAATGGGCCTTTCCACTCTTTGGTAGTATGATTGTATGAAGCTACATAAGGATCTTCCAAAGTGCCTTGGTAGGCCACGTAAGTAATGCCTTTGTGATACACCCCTGATGGATGTTGCACAATGGCGACGGCATTTCCAAAGCCATTATTGGCAAAATAATCTACCATTTCGCTACCAGCGTCGATTGTCTTTTGTTCTTTGGCTTTATTGGCACAACCCAACAAACAAAAACAAATCATAAAATTTATAACTAAACATTTATTCATTATTACTTTCTAGTTTTACAGTATCAAAAAATATAATTTTTACAGGTCCTAGTAGACCAGACTTTAGCAAATCATCATTCTTGCTATAATGATTCCAACTAGCAAATGTTGTTCTTTTAGATGGTCGTTCTGTATGATTTAGTAACCAATCTGGAAGTGGTTTTGCGCGTTTACCTTGTCTTGGATAATCTAATTTTAGTTTTTCGTCACCAATCAACCGATTAGTCCATAAATTGGTCACCTTAACTTCTAAGGTATTCTTCCCTTCTTTCACAAACTCATCAATGTTTACTCTGAAAGGAGCCTTCCATAAAGTTACAACATTTTTACCGTTAATGATAACTTCCGCAATAACAGATACACTTCCTAAATCTAAGGTTAACCTTTTATTAGGTTGCATCGTCTCTTCGGATAATTCAAAATCTTTTTTGTAAGATGCTGTTCCAGAAAAATGCTGAATCACTTCGTCTTGTGCATCGGTCCACGATATCAAATTAGGAAATGTTTCTTTTTTTGAAGCTTCCGAATTTATCGGAAAAGAAACTTCCCAATTACTTGACAAATCCATTGGTTGCGTAACAGAAGATGTCACTTCTACGGTTTTTGTTTCTCCTGATGGTGTCTTGTAAGTTATCTTTCCTGCATAAGGCGTTGTCCAGCTTATGGCATCATTTTTAAATTCTAATTTTGGTTTTGCTACATCTTTAGATAATTTTAAAAATTGACCTTTTGAAATAAACATAGTTCGTTCTTCTCCATCAGTTTTATAGCTGATTTTTAAAACGGTTTTAT
The DNA here is from genome assembly GCF_014270105.1 of Hyunsoonleella aquatilis. Taxonomy (GTDB): domain Bacteria; phylum Bacteroidota; class Bacteroidia; order Flavobacteriales; family Flavobacteriaceae; genus Jejuia; species Jejuia aquatilis. The sequence continues at coordinate 288,279 of NZ_JACNMF010000003.1, read as the reverse complement.
CTCCTTCTGGAATTTTATTCTCAATTAATTGATTAGACACCAAAATATCATAAGTTCCAGAATTTACTATATTTTTAATCGTTTTGGTAACATCAAAAGTTTTATAATGCTGAGGAATACCCGTCGTTTCTCCTTTAAATTTTCCAAATACCGCTTTTAAAACTTTTAGAGATTTATCTCCAGCGTCAATATGAATATGCTCGCGTTCTTCCGCATAAATCTGCTTTTTGGTATCACCAATTTGATACTCCATTCTAAACTCTTTTTTATAACCCATTGCAGGATCACAATCGCAAAAAGCCCTACTCATTTTAAAATCTAAAGTACCCTTTTTAATAGCCTTATTTACTTTATCTGTAATATCAATCAAGCCCTCTTGTAAAAACGTACCGTATTCTGCTTTTACAATTTCTAAATTTGAAAGTGGTTCTACTTGTGAAGGTTCTAATTCTGTTGAAACTTCTACTATATGATTAGAATTCACAGGTTTTTTAAAGACAACAGAAACTGATTCTTCCATACCTAAGGATAACGGCACTGTTGTTGTTCCATCTTTATTTTCTTTAAACACTACCGCATCTTTTATAGTACCTTTTTCTGAGTTCCATAGTTCTGGTTGCTTTCCTGAAACTCGAAAACGTGCTGTAATTTCTCTGGCTTCTTTTCTAGCATTCGCAATAAAATAAATATCTGCATCTGCTGTTTTTCTGTGGATAAAACTCAAATCTGAACTATCACTACTTTCAATTTTAAAATCTGGTGTTGTATCGCTTAGGGCTTCTTCAATAGTCATGTCCTTTACCAAATCACTTCCCCATAATGCACCAACATAAGTTGTAACGGCATCATCACAGTTTGGATAATTGGTTAAACTTGGCGATTGCATCGGTTTTTTACCAATTACTTTTGCGCCACCATCAACCAATTCTTTTATTTTTTCTAAAGTTTCAGGTTTTATAAAGCCTGATTCTGGTAAGACTAAAAGCTTATATGTATTGCCAACGGATGAATATATTGTTCCGTTTTTAACGGTTAGATCTTTTAACTTATTTGCTCCAATCAAATCATAATCGAAACCAATAGCTTTAATTTCAGGTTTAATATAGCCTGTATTTGGCGATGATTCTCCGGTAAATACCAAAACATCGGCTACATTTTCACCTTGTTGTAATAAAAACTGTGAGCGTGCCAAATAATCCATATAGCCTTTACTTTGTTTCCACCAAGTGTTTAAACGATTAAAATCAAAACCATGATAACTTAAGGCCAAACCTGGTGCGACATCCCAAGGTTGATGTACATAGGTATGAAAAATAAACCGTGTAATGCCTTCTGCCCAAGCTCTATCGCCAATCGATTTTATGTTTGCTGGGTGTTTGTCCCAACCACCAATGCCTGTAAAAGATTCAGCTCCAACAATAGTACTGCCATTTAAGTGTGCTATGGAGGACACAAATTTAGGCGAATCGAAAAAGGGATAACCGCCACTCCAAAATTCGCACATAACGATATCGCCTTGAGCACCTACCTGCATGTTATCAAAAGGTCCCCAATAAGGTTCTACAGAAAATTTCAAATTATTTTTATGACATAATTCTCCAAAATGCCCATAATAATTCTCTGCGATTAAGTCGCCAATAGTTCTTCTAAAATCCCAAAGAAATCGTTCTGAAACTTCTCCACTTTCCACATAATAGCCTGCTAAAGTTGGTAAATATGCTGTTAAATCATAACCTCTTAAACTTTCAAACTGCATATCGAAACCAGTGGTCCAATTGGTAGTTTCTACTTCATAACTATCTATTAAGCAATTATTAACTGTTGTGCCTACTAAATCGCCCAGTTTATCAATAATCGGTTGCACACCAGCTTCCCAATAGGCATCTAGGGCTGTTTTACTCATTTTATCCACCTCTAAACCTTTAGCTTCTGGTGGTGCTGGCCTGTTGGTTGTGCCAATTGGTGTATGCCCTAATCGTAAAATAACCCAATCGCCTTGAGGTACTTCCCAATTTAATACCCCATCTTCAGATAGTTTTGAAGTTAAATTAATAATGGTTCCTTTTTGAATAATAGCCTCTTTTGAAATTGATTTAGTATCAGGTAATAAATGATTTCGAATGCGCTCTGATAGCATTTTATAGTCTAAACCATCTATCTTTTTGATTTCCTTAGGTTTTGGAAACGCTAAAACCGCGATGTCTTTATAGAAATCGAATTTGGTTTCTGGTCGAGGTAATTTTTGGGTTATTGTTTTTCCTCCTTCAATTGCTAGTTCACTAAACACCACTGTTTGCATCGCATGTTCTTGAGTAACCCAAGGCCCTCCAGAAGACGACCAACCTGCGCTGTTATGAAATGCCATTTCTAAACCTAAACGTTGTGCTTCTTCCGCAGAAAATTTAAATAAGTCCAGCCATTCCTCACTTAAATATTTCACTGGCCCTTGTGGAAAACCCAAATGCACATTAAACAATTGTGCTTCTTGTATACCAACCGCTTTCATCGCTTCTAAATCTCTGGTAATTCCAGATTTAGAAACATTTCCGCTTATCCAATGCCACCAGGTTCTGGCTTTAGCTTGGTTTGGTGGATTTTGAAACCCTGCTTCTAAAGTTATAAATTGCTTCTCTGTTTCTAAAGACTGGTTATTACACCCAAAACATAAAAAGAGTATACCTAAAATGGCTAGTTTTTTCATTCCTTATTTCCTTTTTATAATTTTTGAAGTGGTTATAGTCACTGGACCTAATAAACCTGATGGTAATAATTTATCTGTCGCTTTTTGAAAACCATAAACGCTAAATGTTTTGCGTGGTCCTTCTGGTAATGGTTTATTGTTTCTGTACCACTCTGGCATTTTTTTAAACTTGCCTCTAAATTCTGAATCGCCAAAACCTGGACTTCCTCTTCTAACGTCATAACCCGTTTGATTTGGTAATTTTTCATCACCAATTAAACGATTTGTCCATTGGTTAGTAACTTGTATTTCTAATGCATTCTCACCCTCTTTTAAAACGTCAGTCACATTTAACGTATGAGGCGCTATCCAACTCACACCAATATCTTGTCCGTTTACAAGTACTTTAGCTATCACATTTACTTCTCCTAAATTGAGTTGAAATTGTCTGTCGGATTGCAACATTCCTTTTTCAATATTAAATGTTGTTTTATAAATGGCTGTTCCTGAGTAATGTTTGATTTGTTCTGTATCATGTGTTGACCAATCAAACAATTTATCAGTTTGTATGGTGGCTTTATAAAAGTCTTGTTCCCTAAAATTGATGTCCCAATTGCCTGTAATTTCTAGAGGATTAGGAATATCGTTTACTTCAATATTCCAATTTTCAGAATCATTAACTGAAGCTGAGTAATTTCCATTTTCAAAAACCTCAGCCTGTAAATTATTATCGCCATCTAAACTAAATGCAGGTTTAGATGCATCCTCAGATTGATTATACGTAACTCTTGGTTGCACTGTTTCTGCCTCTTTAAATACAACAAAAACCGATTCTTGCAGATGCATTTCAATGGAAATATTAGTTCTTCCATTTTTGGTAGTGTATTCCACTAATTTGGTAATCTCTCCAGTTTCAGCATTCCATAATTCTGGTACTTTACCTTCTATTAAAAAGCTACAATTTAGGGTTTCTGATTCAGTTAGATTATGATTGTACACGAAATAGATATCCTCTTTTTCAGTACGTCTGTGGTAGAAATTAAAGTCTGGTTGACCTTCTACAATCAAGTCTTTCTGAATATTATTCTCTTTAAAAATTTCTTCCCATTCGCCTGTACTATAAGTTCTTTTACTCGACCAAATTTCATTGACCAATGTATCAAACTCCTTTTGCATTGCTTCAGTTACAACATAACCTCCCAATTTTTGAGGCTTCTTACCAACGACTAAAGCACCTTGTTGTGATAATTTATGAATACCTTTTAAGGTTTCTAGATTGATGATATCGTTTCGTTGCAAAGACAAGGCATTGTATGTAATGCCATTAGGTAATTTCAGTTTCCCATCTTCTACGCTTAAACGATTGATAATCACATCTGAATTTACACAATCATATTTATATGATGCAGGTAATTTAGGACGCATTTGTTTTGCGTGTATCACGTGACTTGGTGCTCTATCCCCAACAAAAACCAATACATCTAACACAGGATTTCCTTGACGTAACATGTATGAACCTCTAGCTAAATAATTGAACCATTCTGGTCCTGCATTGTCCCACCAAGTTTGCGTGCGGTCTATATGAGACCCTACAAAACTCATACTCATTCCTGGTTTTACGTGGGTATTGGATTGATGTGCGAAACGATGAAACATGTATTCGTTAATTCCATTCGTCCATTCGTAATCGCCTTTTTGTTTTGCTAACGCTGGATGGAAACTCCAATTTAATTTGGTACTTGTAAAAGCTTCAGCAGAAATGACATTTTTGCCATAAATATGTGCTGAAGATACTGGTGCCCTTTTGTGATTATTCGGTTTTCCCAACCAGAACTCTCCCATAGGAATGTCAGCACGTCGCCCCGCATCTAAACTGTTAAAAGGCCCCACAAATCCGTAAGGTTCTACATAAGATATTAAACCATCTTGATGACATAATTCTGTAAAATAATCGAAATAATTGGTTACCATTAAATCGCTTACCAACTGTTTCATATCCCAAAAAACAGATTCAATAGTAGCTTCATTTTCTATGTGTTTCCCAGCAAACAATGGTAAAAACGGCACAAAATCATAATTAAAACGTTCTTCAAATAGTTGTTCCATATCGCCAGTCCAATTTTGTGGACCAACTTCGTAGCTATCAATTTCAACATACTGCAAGGCATTTGGTGCATCAATTTTGGCTTGCTTTACAAGTTTCCCAACAAAGGCATCATAATGTATTTTTAATGCTTTTTTGCTGAATTTATCGACTTCAAGCCCTGTGCCTTCATCAGACGCTGGTTCGTTTGTTGACCCTGAAGCTGTAAAACCAAAACGCATAATGGTCCAATTTCCTTTGGGTAGTGTCGCTTTCAGAACACCATTTGCATCCATTTGGTCACTCAACACAATGATGTCTTCTTTTTTGATGTAAGCATTTGCATCTGCTTCAGTAATAGGGCGCCTATTTTTTCTGTATGACGTGTATTCCATCACATTTCCTAACACTGGATTTGCAGAAAGTTGCATTTCATAAATGCCTGCATCCATTTCGGTTTTTATTCTAAAATAACGCGCTGTAATAGGTTTGAAACTTTCATAGAAATAACATTCGTCTTTTCCTATACGTGCTTCCTTAGGCTTGTGCACTACTGTAAAATTAATGCCATCATTTGATTTTAATAAGGTAAACCTCCCTTTTCGTTTGTTGATAAAAACATTTATAGACCTAAGGGTACGCGGTTTTCCGTAATCGTATTGCACCCATTGGTCCGCCTTTAAATCGGCATGGGTATTGGTTTGATGGTCTGTGGCTAAATCTGCATTAAATGCTTCGTCTGAAGATGTGATTATGGGGTTTACACTGTCGTCAATCAATTCTGTTTCTAACGTGGGATACGCCACAACAGCAATATCCTTGTAAAAATTATGTCTTGCTGGTGGTTGTGGTAATTTTAAGTTAACCTGCTTACCTCCTTCTGCAATCACTTGACTATTAACAACAACTTTCATGGCATTTTCCGGAGTAACCCAAGGCCCGCCACTAGAGGTCCAACCATCACAATTATGAACCCCAAAACTCAAACCTAGCTTTTCACATTCTTTGGCCGCATGTGTTAAAATATCTCGATGTTCTTGAGAATTGTATTTTACATCGCCTTCTGGCAAACCCATAGATACGTTAAACACTAAAACCCCACCAATACCTGCCTCTTTTATGGCTTTTAAATCTTTAGTAAATCCTTCTTTTGATGCATTACCACTATTGATATGATACCATGTTCTGGGTTTGGTGTTTTGTGGTGGATTTTTAAAGCCTTTTTCAAGACTGACTTTGTTTTCTGAATTGCTGTTAACGTTCTGATTTTGGCAAGAAGTCAAAATTGAAATCAAACAGAATAATAACACCATCTGTTTTATGCTAAAACTGAAATCAACGTTCATTTATTTACTATTTCTATTACAACTAAACCTAAATAACAGCATATTTAATACCAATAAAACTGCAATTACATATACAAACCCCATATCTATTACTTAAGCTTAATCTATAAACAACTCGTCAATGTAGGGTGCGCTCTCTCCCGTGGTTTCTAATTTGATATTATTAGCTCCAGATTGCAGTACGATAATGGTGGGTACAAACTTCCATTCTTTTTCCCAACCACCTGTGGCCTTGAACTCTATATTCCTAACGTATTCGTCGTTTACATAGAGTTTCATAGGGTGTAATTTCCCTTCATTGTTGTGCATGTATCTAAAGCGAATACTATAATCTCCGGGTTCACCATCATTTTCTTGATACCAAGTAATTGAGCCTTCACCGCCTTTAAAGTCCACAAAGCCACTTCCTTTAAAACGACGTGCGTCTCTGCTTGGTTTTGCTGAACCTGTTAAGATACCTTCTTCTGCAGAAATATTAACACCTCTACCAATCCACATGTCGGCGGAGCGCTCATCACCCCAGAATAAGCCTTCGTTTTTACCGAATGTTTCTTTCATGGTTAAAACAAGAGCTCCATTTTGTTTCACTATAGCCTTTACGGTAGTGCCATCTTCAACTTTAAAAGGTTGGTTGTAAGCTAGACCATCTGTTTCAGGATTTTTGCCATCTAACGTGTAAAGCACCTCAAAATCGTTAGAAGTATCATTTCCAAATAACGATACAGATTGCACATCAATAGTAATTTCATTGGAAACATATAAGGCTTTATCGCCCAAAATAGAACCTACAACTACAGAGGCCTCTTTTGCATTTTGCCCCTCTTCTAAAAATAATCTGGTTTTCCCAAAAAATAAACTTCTGTAATCGGCTTTTGTTCTGCTGGTAGGGTCAATGGGGTTTCCATTTTCCATGGATACTTTGTCCACATCACCAACAATGTTATAATACACCCTATTTTCAGCATAAGGATTTAAATTATCGTCGGCATCCATTCCTTCTGAAGTTAAAATGTAGCTCGCTCTAAAATCTCCTTCTGCGTCCAATTTATTTACTGTATTCTGTAAAGTTGAAGGTTGTTTTGCTGTTAAAAAAGACGTTCTATTCACTTCTTTTCCATCAATGTAGCCAACGGCTTCTATGGTTCCTTCTTCGTAAGGCACTAGCCATTCACATTGCATTTCGTTCCAAACGGTACCTGGTTTGTCTTTTCCTAATGATTTCCCATTTAGGAAAAGCTCCACCTCATCGGTATTGGAATATACCCAAACTGGAATTTTGGTACCTTTTTCCATTCTTGGATGTGTCCAATGTGGTAATATGTGAATCATTGGCTCTTCAGTCCACTGGCTTCTATAAAAATGATATAAATCCTTTTCAAAACCAGCTACATCAATAGCACCGCCCATAAATAAATTAAAAGGCAAACCACCATGTACTAAACCTGCTTCTCCGTAATAATCAAATCCTGTCCACCGGAAATGCCCACTATGCCATGGCGTATCGCGCATCACCTCCCAATATTTTCTTGCTGAAACGCGCACCGTAGCATTATCATAGGATGAGTTAAAGCGTTGTTTTCTATTTCTCCAATCTTTAGGATTTAGGCCTTCGTAGAAGAAAATCTCTTTATCGGTAAGATTAGGCAATTCGTAGGTTCCGGGTAACTCATTATCTCGCCACCATGTTTGCGTACGGTAATAGCCTCTGGTTTGCCATGTATGTGGTGCTTCGGTAGAAATAAATGGTTTGGTCAATTTATTATTCTCAATAAACGATTTAGTTTCAGAACCTCCATTCACACCTTGAATATCCATATCCTCTGGGTTTCCTGCACCTGAAGTAAACAAGCGGGTCGGGTCCAAACCTTTTCCAAATTTCACCATTTCTGGTGCCACATCACTGTGGGTTTCATTCCCCAAACTCCACACAAAAATACTTGGGTGGTTACGGTCTCTGGTAATCCACTCTTCAACATCGCGTTGCCACCATTCGTCAAAGGCTTGTTTTCCATAATCTTGAGGTGCTTTTTTATGCCACCCATCAAAAATCTCATCCATTACCAACAATCCAATTTCGTCACAGATATCGTAAAACATAGGTGGTGTTGGATTGTGTGACGGACGAATGGCGTTAATTCCCATACCTTTTAGCAACTTTAACTTCCAACGTAACATAGGCTTCGTCCAAGCACCTCCAACAGGGCCACCTTCCCAGTGTTCGCAAACACCTTTTAGTTTGACGTTTTCTCCGTTTAACCAAAAGCCTGTTTCGGTTTTCCACTCCACAGTTTTAAATCCGAAAACGGTCGTTTTTTCATCCAGGACTTCTTCACCATTAAGAATTTGAGTCACTGCTTTGTATAAGTTTGGTGATTCTGGACTCCACAACTTAGGAGTTTCAACCTCTAAATTTATTTCTGATTTTGATGCTTCAACGCCACTTTTGGCTGATGTTAAAACCGTACCATCCGACGCTTGAATTGTAATTTTAGTTTCTAAATTGTCAGAGGCATTTACAACATTAAGTTTTACATTTACAGAAGCTTTATCTTCTGCTATACTGGGCGTCGTAATAAAAATACTATTAAGCTCAATGTGAGTTAGATTCTTTTCAATTAAAGAAACACCTGCGTAAATACCACAAGGATGATACCAACGCGCAGAGGGCTCTAAACTATTATCTACACGCACGGCAATAGTATTTTGTCCTGCCTTTAAATATTTTGAAATATCGTATCTAAAGCTAATGTAACCATAAGGCCTTTTACCAAGACGGTTACCATTTACCCAAACTTCGCTATTCATATATACCCCATCAAAATTGATGTACGTTGTTTTGGATAAGCTTTCTTTTGAAACATTGAAGTACTTACGGTACCAACCAATTCCGCCATCATGATAACCACCACCTTGACCTTGGTCGCCTCCTTTACGAACACCTTTTTCAAATGACCAATCATGAGGTAAATCAAGGTTAGTCCATGAACTATCGTCTAGTTCTTCATTTGAAAAATCGGCATTATCTTCATCTAAAATAAAGAGCCAGTTATCGTTAAAATTTGCACTTGAAATTTCCGTTTGTTGGGGAGAACAGGATAGCGAAATGATCAATAAAAGGACACTGACTCGGGTATAAATTTTCGAACACTTTGATACTTTATTCATTTTGAATTGATTGGTTTTCTTGTGATATTCTATAAAAACAAACTTAACATATTAAGGGGTAAATCTAATCCTGAGGTGTCCTGTGGTTTTGGGAAAACCATTCAAATTAAAGAGATTTTATGTAATATAAAAACGTCCCTTGTTTTAATGCTTACAGTTTCTTGCATTTTTCCCCGAGAGCACCTTGTGTTAGTGTTAAAATTACTTGAAAGTTCCAGTAAATTTCTTCGAAAATTCCGATGGCGTCAAGCCAAACTTTTTTTGAAAACGTTGGCTAAAGTATTTGGGCCGTTTAAAACCGACTTCATAAGAAATCTCGGCAATGTTTAATCTGTTCAACTCTAGCAATTTGGCAGCCTGATTCAATCGCACGTCTTGAATGAAGTCGTTTGGTGTTGAATTAGTCCAGGCTTTTATTTTCGTAAAAAGCATTGAACGGCTAACTCCCAGTTCTTCACAGAAATGGGCGATGTTAAAATCCTGGTTTGAGATATTATTTTTTACTACTGCCAGGGCTTTATCAAACAACTGTTGGTCCAAAGATGTTAGGGAGACATCTAGATTTTCAAAGTTTTTATTTGATGAAAATTTACCTTTCAAACGTTCTTTAAACTCCAGCAAATTCTGGATTTTAAGACCAAATTCCTTGAGATTAAAGGGTTTGCTAATGTAGTCATCAGCCCCACTTTCAAGACCTTCAAATTTATAGACTAGAGCAGAACGGGACGTCAATAGGATTACCGGAATATGGCTTGTGGCCAAGGTTGTCTTTATTTTAGAGCAAAGCTCGGTGCCGACCATCTCGGGCATCATAACATCACTAATAATTAAATCTGGGCAATGCTCTATAGCTTTTTGCAAGGCCACCTTTCCGTTTTCAGCCTGAATGACGTTATATTTTGGCTTTAGTATTTCTTTTATAAATGACCTTAGAACAGTGTTGTCCTCGGCAACAAGAATTGTGTATTTCTTCTCCTCAATCATTAAATCTTCAGGGGTATTAGCATTCATTTCTATATCTGAAATACTAATTTGAGTAGCGTACTGGGATACATCATCACTCATTTTAAAACTCTTCAATATTTCGCTTTCAGCCAGATGCACTTTGCCAAGCTTTAATTTTACTGTGAAAACAGCCCCCTGCGGTTTTATATTATTAACTTTTATCTCTCCCTTATGCAATTTGACAATGCCACTGGCAATTGATAGCCCTATGCCCGTACCTTTATTAAAATCCTTGTTCATTTCGTTGGAATTTGGAACTTCAAAAAACCGATCAAAGATCTTATCTAAAAACTCCTCAGGTATTCCTGGTCCAGAATCTTTAACTTCTATAACAACGCCCTCTTCTGTTTTAGAAATACTAACGTTAATACTACCTCCATTCTTTGTGTACTTAAAAGCGTTCGATATTAAATTATAGAATACTCTCTCTAATTTATACCCATCATAAAAAGCTAGAATTTCGTCATGTGATGTATTAAAATTATAGTCATAACTACCATTTTTAGCATATTCTGTAAAAGACAAAAATATTTCTTGTAAAAATTTAACGATATTTCCTTCTGCAGCTTCTAGTTTCAACTGATTACTTTCTAATTTTCTAAAATCCATTAATCTATTAATCAGTCTCAGTAAATGATTGGCGCTACCATCCATTATTTTTAACTTTTTGTAAACAGACTTAGGGCCAGAATAATCATTGAGAATGTTTTGAAGTGGCCCTAAAATTAAAGTTAGTGGTGTTCTAAACTCATGGGAAATATTTGTAAAAAATTGAAGTTTGGCTTTGTTTAATTCGTCGCTATTTCGTTTTGTAATTAACTCTAATTCCAGTTTGTCCTTAAGTCTTGCTTTTGATTGAACAATCCATGAAATACCGAACACTAAACTAGAAAACAAAATAAAGTAAATCGTATAAGCCCACCATGTTAGCCAAGGCGCAGGTTGAATTGTTATATCAAGCTCTGTTATTTTATTATTCCAAACACCATCATAACTGGCAGCTTTGACTTGAAAAGTATAAGTACCTGCATTTTGTAAGGTATAAAATGCTTCGGTTTGTTTTGTATACAACCAATTATCATCTAACCCTTTGAGCCTATATGCGTATTGATTATTATTGGTATTGATGTAATTAGGTAAAGCATAATTTATAGAAAAACTAGCATTATTATGGGGCAAAACAATTTCCTTGGAATAACTTATATTTTTTAATATGCTTTCATTTTTATTTAAAGCACCCGTTTCATTGTTTTTTATTTTAAGGTAAGATAAAATTACCCTTGGCATGTTTTTTAATGTAACAATATTATCGGGTTCAAAAGTTATTACTCCTTGCTTTGCTCCAAAATAAAATTTGTTGTTTTCTTTAAGAGCGGCATTTACTCTAAAATCGTTATCCTGAGCTATGGTTTGTTGATTATAAATTATGCTCTCTTGTTTTAATGGATCATACTTAACAATACCCTTATCTGTACTTAGCCAAAGTAACCCCTTCTTGCTCTCCAAAATTGCATTGACTGTAAAAATTCTATTTTTAGCAGAAACAATTACACTTTCGTATTTCTTATCTTTTGTGAATTTATAAAGCCCTCTTGTTCTAGAACCTACCCAGACCATTCCTGCTTTATCTTTATGTACTGAAACAATATCTAACCTACTGGAGTCTACTATGGTTGGATAATTCAATATTTTAAAACTCCCTTTCTCTTTTGCCTCTAAAAAACTTAAATGATCTGAACCAACAACAATTAAGTTTTTTTTGTCTTTATAAATAACTTTAAAGTAACTACTTTTTAACTGACGTGAATTGAAAACCCGCATTTTTTTCTGTTTGATTTCGTATTTAATCAAACCTCTGCCTATGGTTGCTATCCATACATTATTACCAAATCCTTTTTTAATATCTAAAACAGATACATCTTTTAAAAAATTTCTCAGCTTAGGGGAAAGATAGTTTTTAAGCTCTTTTTTTGATTGCAAATCATAAATCTTAATACCATTTTTCATTGCTCCAATCCAGAGTAAATTTCCATCTCTGTATAAAGTCTTAATAGGATAAACTGTTGTTTTTATTTGATTTTGAACATCAAAAACTTTTGTTACTATACCATTACTATCTATTTTATTTAAATCTCCTCCCTCTGTACCGTAGTAAATATTTTTTTCATTATCCGAAGCTATACAATTGGCAATGTTATTGAAGGTCCTGGAATTTTTAAATCTTTTAAAGTTCTGATTAAATTTGTGCCAAGTCATAACACCAATATCTTGGGTACCTATCCAAATTGAACCATTATTATCTTTATATATTTTTTTAAAATGGTTTTTTACACTTCCAATATCTTCGTAAACACTACTATTAACAGTAATTATTTCTTTTGAAGGTGTTACGATAAAAAGGCCAGTAGTTGTAGCTAACCAAAGATTTTTTTCCTCATCTTTATATAAATCTTTAATTTCTATATTTTTAAAAAAATTCAATTCTTCAGGACAACTGAATTTCTTTGTTTTTTTATCGAATAATAAAAACCCGTGATACTTTGTTGCTAGTGCTAAGACACCTGGTTCTACCTCTAATATTTTGTATATAAAAAACCGCTTTTTCAAATTGTTTAAGCGGTATTCTTGATATTTAAATTTCCCTTCTTTACTCCTATCTACTTGTATAATTCCATTAAAAGTAGCCAACCAAACGGTGTTTTTCTTATCTACATATATGTCTAAAAACAGTGTACGTTTTTTTCTGTTTTTTAGAAACCTTATAAAACTGTCTTGTTTCTTTATATAAATAGAAATACCATCTTCTGTTCCAAACCATATATTTCCATTTTTCATTTCGAAACTGGTAAAAATCCTATCTCCACTTAATGAATTTTTATCAGATGTTTTGAAATATCTTTTAAATTTATCTTTTTGAGGTTCATATTTATTTAAACCGTTGTAAGTCCCTATCCATAAATTTCCTTCTTTATCCTCTAGGATATTATGAACATCGTTGCTGCTTATCGTTGATTTATCTTCTGGAGTATTTCTATAGACAACAAACTCTTCTCCATTAAATTTATTTAGACCATTATTTGTAGCCAACCAGATTTGCCCCAGTTTATCCTGCTTTATATAATTTACAGTACTGCTTGATAAACCATCAGATAAATTAAAATTTTTGAAATTAAAATCACTAACCTGAGATTGTAAAAAACCAATCTGAAATAAAAAAAAACAATAAAATATACTGCGTTTCATTTGTAGCTTATATAACCTAAAGTACAATTTAAAAAATGTTTTAGAGTTCTCGGTAATTTATTCCAAAAATGAATAGACGTAGCATTATATTCTAAAAATACACCCTCCATATTTTCCTTTTAATTATGGCTAAGATTTTATCCCTGTAGTTAAATGGGTTAAACAAGAAAGGGAAGCCAAGAGCTTCCCTTTAGTATGAAAACAACCATGTACTAAGCAGATCCTCTGTCAATAAATCTAAAGGCTACTTTTTCCTTTTCTATTCTACTTTCTAAAATCATTTTGGCAGCCCTGATTCCAATATCCTCAAAATCTGTAGTAATAACCGTAATATTGGACACTTGTTTTAGAGGCGCGTCATTGTATGATATTACTCCAACGTCCGACCCCAACTTAAAACCATTTTTTCTAATTCGAGATATGACTTTTACAAGATCCTCTTCTTCAATTGTGATATAAAGATTTTTTGGAGCTACCTCAAATTCCATTGAAATTTCCTCAAGTATTTCAAAGTGAAGATTATTAAACGAACAGTATTTCCTGAAACCATCCAAAATTTTTGTTGGATAAGGATAGAAGGTTTTCCTCGGGCAAACTAAGTTCAGCTTATCATATTTAGAAATTTTTTCATGACCCGTTTCTAAAGCTGTAAATATATCGTTTTCAAAATCTTGATATACCTCAATAAAATCACCTGGCAGTTGATGATTGTTATTATCCAATAAAACTAACTGCTCCTTTGGGATACCATTAATAGCATTATTCACTTCTTCGGTAAAACCGGTATATGACAAATTTTCTGTCCTAAAATGAGGCAGAATCACAAAGTAATCATAGGCAGATTTGTACTTACCCATTAACTCTACAAATAGTGCTTGGTCACAATGGAAGCTGTGTATATCCACTTGACAGTTGTCACCGATAGCATCCACAAAGGCATTATATACCTTCATTTTATACGGACTCAGCTTGTTTACCAAAAACAATATTTTTTTGTCTCTAACTAAATCGGCTTGAGCTATATAGGTCCCTCTACCACGGACGGAAACCACAACATTTTTTTTCTTTAAAATATTGTAAGCCCGCTCTACGGTATCTCTTGATAGATAAAATTCTTGGCTTAAAGTATTTATGGATGGTATTTTATCTCCAATCTTAATGTTTCCCGAGGATACGTTATCAATTATAGAATTGATAATCTGAATATATTTTGGCACCATTGAGTTGCCATCTATCCGAATGTAGTTTAACATAGCTTAATTAGTTTAGTCAGCCCAAAGTTATTAAAGCCTCTTAAACCAATAATCTAAAATAGGGTAACCAAAAATTTTTTAACACTACTTAGGGGTGTTTAACTGCCTAAAGACTATGCTAAACTATGTTTTGTTCATTTTCAACTAGCTTTTATTTCCTTGGACTATCGTATTGTAGAAATGGAACTCCGCTTCTTGGGAACTGAGATTCCAAAAGTGCTCTCATTCGTTCCTCTACTTCTATATAATTTTTATTTCCTGAAAGATTTTTAAATGATAAAAGGCTGTTTTTATGCTCATATAATTCTGCGCCAAGAATTTCATGAGTTTTAGAATCTCGCCATTCGGTATATCTCCAATTTCCATCTGTGGCAGTACAGCCCATAATATTTTTACCTCTTGCAAAAACGCTTGTAGCAACCTCATCCCATTTTAAATCAGGATTATCTAATACAGGAACTAAACTTTTTCCGTCGGACTTTGGCGTCTCAAAACCACATATTTCGGTTAATGTTGAAAAGATATCTACATTTTCTACCAATGCATTTGATAATTCGCCCGCATTTCTCTTTTTGTAGTTTCCTTCTCTACTTATAATTAAAGGAACCCTCGTGTCTATTTCCATATTAGAATGCTTGCACCACGCTCCATATTCTCCAATTTTATAGCCATGGTCGCTCATAAAAATAATCATAGTGTTTTTGAGTAAATCTAAATCTTCAAGAGTTTGCAATACTTTACCTACTTGGGCATCCATATAACTTACACAAGCGTGATACCCATGAATTAAGGTTCTTGTAATATCATCATTCAAAGGGTCTTCCTTTGGGATTCCATTATAGTTCTTAAGCTCTCCCCATTTACTTAAAGCCAACCTGTACATGTCTTGTGGCTTTTCCTTTAATGGAATTTCAAACTTACTTTTATCATGCAAATCCCAATATTTTTTTGGCGCATTAAAAGGCAAATGCGGTTTCATTAATCCAACAAACATTAAAAATTTGTCATCCTTATATTGATGTAACATTCTAATAGCATCGTTTGCAACAATACCATCTTTGTATCCATCATCTGCTACGTCCGCATCTTCATAAGCAGGACCTTTAGCGCGTTTTCCAGCCATAGCCTCAAGACTCTCTGGTTTTAGGTATATATTGGAAGGCCTTTTTACAAGTTCTGTCCAACTTTCTTTATCATCCACAAAATGATGATATACTTTACCCGTACTAATTGTTTTGTATCCGTTTTGCTTAAACAATTGCGGAAGCGTTACAACATCTTTATGTACTTTACGTAATGGTGTAAAGATGCTATAAATCCCTAATGTTTCAGGTCTTAAACCCGTTAAGGTGCTCATTCTTGAAGGGGCGCAAATGGCTTGTTGGGTGTAGGCTTTGTTAAACATTATACCTTCTGATGCCAACTTATCAATATTCGGAGTAATTGCTGTTTCACTTCCGTAACATCCTAATTCCGCTCGTAAATCATCAATATAAAAGATAAGAATATTAGGTTTTTCACTTTGACAAAGCATATTTGAAATGCAAAACATAAGTGCAATTAGCGCTAAATAATTTTTCATAATTTAATTTTAATTAGAGATTGGTTTTGGTGATTGCACCATTTTTGTAGTTCCTACATTCTTAAGCGCTCCTACTCCTTCATTAAAGCCCCAGTGTGGTATCGCTTTTTTCTTTTCGTCCAATATATAATTATACTTTTTCAAATAGAAGTCACGTGTTCCAAACTCGTCGTTAATCTGAGTTAAGGCTTTATTTAATTTGTTATCTAAATCGATTTGAATATCACTTAATTCAGCTTTTCCTAGTAAATTATTTTGTTGAAAAGGATCCGCAATATTATCATAAAACATACTTGGTCCACTTGGAGTTCTGGCATAAGTATACTGTTTGGTTTTAATAGCTCGATAAGGTTCATCTTTGAAATTAGCGCCAAAAGGTGCTGGATTCATTACTAAAGCTACTCTATCAATATTTGGATTGGGATCTTTTATGAGCTGTTCCAAATTTTCGCCCTCTATATCTTCAGGTATTTCAATATCTGTAAGCCCCAATAAAGATGGTAAAATATCCGGTGTGGTTAGAGGTGCATTTACGGTACTTCCTTTATGCTCCCCAATAGACGGATAACGAATTAAAAAAGGCACTCTAACCGCTTCGTCCCAAGCCAATTGCTTTACAAATGGTTTTACACCGTGCGCCCCCATCATTTCGCCATGGTCGGCTGAAAATACGACAATGGTATTATCTATTAATTCAAGCTCTTTCAGCTTATCCAAAACAGCTCCAATAGCTTCATCTGTTGCCGTAGCATGCGCATAATAGCCTTGTAATTCTTTGCGACACCGTTCCTCAAATTCATTTGGAATATTTGGACTTAATGTTAATGACTCAGGGGGATACATATCCTTATATTTTTTTGGCGCACTATTATGCGGATAATGTGGCGTTGCAATAGAAATAAGAGCTAAAAACGGTTTTCCATCATTTGCATGTTCACTAATATAATTGTTAGCATCCTTTACAATTGCAAATGGCGAATACTCATCCCAATGTTTCAATTCAGGATTATCATTATCATAGTAAGGCATTTTTGTGTAGTTATGCGAACACTCTAAGGCCTTCCAATAATCAAAACCTTGGCGTCTTTCCTTCGGAATATAACTTGAACGCCCATGACCGTCTAAATGCCATTTGCCCCAATAGGCTGTATTGTAACCCGCTTCCTTAAAGATTTCTGCCATACACAATTCTTCACTAGGCAAATACAAATCATTTAAAAACATACCTGTTGTTGTTGGAAACTTACCGGTAAGTAATGATGCTCTATGAGGTGTGCATACGGGTAATACCGAAACGGCATTTGTAAAATTAATAGCTTCTTTAGCAAAAGCATCTAAATTAGGCGTTTTAACATCGGGATTACCTGCATAACCTAAAGCTGAACCTCGCCATTGGTCTGTAAGAATGTAAACGATGTTTGGTTTCTTTTGCTTGGTTTCTACTGAAGTTTTGTCTTCGTTTTGCTTTACTTCTTTTTTACAACTCGATAAAGAAAATACTAGTACTAAAACAACTACTGAAAATAATTTAATTTTCATTTTTATGATTGAATTGTCTGTTTGTTTATTGATTTATCTTTTGCACGCCTTCCGTTGTAGCAACAATCTCTTGTATCGTACCATCTTCATTGTAATACAAATATTCTATACAAGTATTTCTACTAAACTTTGAACCGCCATTCCAATTTTGCCAGTGATAAAAAAAGTAATCTTGCCCTTTGTAGTTTACGATAGAATGATGGTCTTGTCTTTGTTTAGGGTTGATAGCACCTTTGTATTCAAAAGGGCCATAAGGATTGTCTGCCATCCCGTAAAAACCCCCTAAACCAGCATTATAGGAGAAATAATATTTGCCATTACGCTTGTGCATGTAACTTGCTTCAAAGAAGTTATCGCTTTCATATTCAATGGTTCTTGGTGCTTCCGCTAACTCTAAAAGGTTATCTTTTAAGCGTGCTACTTTCGGGACTTTTACGCCCCAGTATAAATACACTTTTCCATCATCATCCTCAAACACACAAGGGTCTAGCCATTGGCCTTCAACGCCTTCAATCCATCCTAAATCTTTAAACGGGCCTTCTGGAACATTACTAACGGCAACCCCACATCGCATATCGTCTTTGGAGCCTTTAACAGAATGTGGATATAATAAATAGTACTTATCATTCTTATAGATAGCCGTTGGCGCCCACATCCATCCACTAGCACCCCAAGGAATAGCTCTGGAATGCAATACTTCGCCATGGTCTATCCAATTTACCATATCTGTTGATGAAAACGCACGATACCCATCCATAGAATCGTAAAATGTAGCGTCCTCCATATCACGAGAGGTGTACATCCACACTTTACCGTCGTTCCAAATGTGTGCGGAAGGGTCTGCGGTGCGAATATGACGAATTACTGGATTATTGCCTTCACTTTGTATAGAAGATTCTACTTCAACTATAGGGTTATTAGCTTGCTGTTCTTTTTTTTCATTTTTACAGCTTATAACAAATAAGCTAAAAATCAAAACACCAGCAACTATTCGAAATCCCTTTTTCATTATAATTTAGACTTAAACGTGTATGTTCCCGGTTGCACTAATAATTCTTCACTACCAGTTTCTGAGCTTATCGCTTTTATGTTATTCGTTTCTTCAATCGATTCGGCAGTTCCAGGTAATATAACTTTTGCTGTTGTATTTGGCGGAATAGTGACATTTATAGTAAAAGTGCCTTCATTAATTTCCCATGAAGAAGCAACTTTCCCATACGGTGTATTTAATTCTGCTGATGCTGAAGTTAATGGACTTTTAGGTTCTGGAGCAATACGAATGACTTTATAACCCGCCTCTAATGGTTCAATGCCTCCTATTCGTTCATACACCCATTCGCCTATCGCTCCGTAAGCATAATGATTTAAGCTATTCATTTTTTGAGGGTTAAAACCCTCTGCCTTACTATAGCTGTTCCAACGTTCCCAAATAGTTGTGGCTCCTTGATTAATAGAATAAAACCACGATGGATAGGTTTCATTAAATAATAGTTTATACATTAAATCTGTATCCCCCATTTCGTCCAAAACTCGTGATAATAGTGGTGTACCTAAAAAGCCTGTTCGTAAGTGATTATCCGCTTCTGCAATTTTTTCTAATAGGTACTTTTTTGCATTGCCTTGTTTACCTTCAGACAATAAATCATAAGCTAATGCTAATAAATATGAGGTTTGTGTTTCTTCAACGCCTTTTACTTTTCCCGTTTCATCAAAAAACTTATTTTCAAAAGCGTTTGCAACAGTTTTAAATAAAGCCTCATATTTAGCTTGCTCTTCTTTTTTACCTAATACCTCAGCAGTTTGCGCTGTTAATTTTGCTGAATGTGCAAAAAATGCTGTTCCAATTAAGCTTTTAGATGTATCCCCTCTATTATCGCCGTTTTTAGGCAGTGGTTGCAACCAGTCTGCAAAAAATCCCATAGAGGAAATATAATCTTTGGTAGTAGCCTGATGGTATGCTACCCAACCCTTCATAGTTTCAAAGTTTTCTTCAAGAATTCTTTTATCCCCAGTTCTGTTGTATATATCCCAAGGAATTATGGCGCAGGCATCTCCCCAACCGGCACTTACTTTGTTATTAAACAAAACATCTGGAACTACCCAAGGTATTCCACCATTTTCATATTGGGATTCACGAACACTTTGCAACCAACTTGCCCAGAATTTATAGACATCGGCATTAAAAATAGAAGTTGGACCAAATACCTGTGCATCAGCAGTCCATCCCATACGCTCATCACGTTGTGGGCAATCGGTTGGAATATCAAAAAAGTTACCTCTTAAGCCCCAAACAATATTACTTTGCAACTGATTTAATTTTTCGTGAGAGGATGCAAATGTTCCATTTTCTTCAAAATCTGAATACTGCACCAACCCTGTCACCCAATCAGTTGATGGTGTTTTTGAGGTATCAAATCCGCTTAACTCTATATACTGAAACCCGTGAAATGTAAATTTTGGCATCCATTCTATCACGCCATCTTTTGATGCCGTGTAATAGTTTGTTGACAAAGCTGTTCTATAGTTTTTTGTATAGAACGAACCATCTGGAGATAACTTTTCTGCAAAACGAATTTTAAGCGTCTCCCCTTTTTTCATTGGTACTTTAAGTAACGGTACTCCAACCATATTTTGTTGAAAATCGAAAATAAAAGCACCATCTTTTTCTACAACTTCCTTAGCTTTTAATTCAATTTTAGATTTTACGGTAGTGTGTCTTTTTGGTTCTAAACGAATAGCATCTGTTACAGGAAATGTATTAACCATTTCCCAATTTCTATCACTAAAATTATTGGTTGTCCAATTGGGCATTTCTAAATTAGCATCGTAAGTTTCGCCATCATAAATTTCTGAAAGTCTTATTGGGCCGTTGGTTGTAGCTTTCCAACTTTCATCAGATACAATCACTTTTTTAGAACCATCTTTCATAGTCAATTCTAACTGACATAATATTTTTGGAGCTTCTGTGTCAACCCACAATTCTTTTCTCCAACCTAATCTACTGGAATGCCAACCTGAAGCTAATTCTACTCCAATAGTATTCTGACCTGATTCAATTAAATCGCCAATATCATAAGTAATGGTTTCTATGCGTTCTTTGTAAGGTGTGTATCCGGGAGGCATTACATCGTCACTTACATCTTCGCCATTAATAGCAACATCAAAAACACCTTTTGCTGTAATATATAATCTTGCAGATTCCACATCGTTAGATAGCTCAAAACCTTTTCTTAAATATTGTGGCCGATGAATAATATTATCTTGACTTCCTAATATTTTTTCTTTTTTAGTATCTAAACCAATCCACTTTGCTTTCCAATCACTATTATTCAGTAATCCTAATTCAAAATGATTTACAGCACTCCACGCTGAAGCATCTTCATCCTGATTCCAATATTTTACCTGCCAACATACTTTTTGGCGAGACTCTAAGGGTTTACCTTCATATTTTACCCAAACAGACTGGTCTGTCATTTGCTTACCAGAATCCCATAAATCGGCATTATCAGGTAACAAATCTTCACTAGATGCTACCACAATTTGGTATGCTGACTGATGTTTTACACCTTCAGCAACTGGTAATTTCCAAGAAAATGTTGGAGTAGCATCATAAAATCCTAACGGATTTTTAAAACCTTCGGAAACCGTTAAATCGTTTGCTTTTTCTATGGTTTTCTTTTCTTCACAAGAAATAAAACTTAAAAAGACAATGCTTAAAAGCGTTAGTAAAAATACCTTTTGTTTGGATTGAATATTCATTAGATTTTAATTTAGCTTCGTTTGAAATTTATAGGTACCTGCACCTACATTTTTTAGTTTTTGAGCCTCGTTTTCAGAAGTATATGGAAGGTAAATTTCAGCTGTTGTGTTAGGAGGAATTATTACCTCTAAATTAAACAGATTGTCCTTTACTTCCCAAGAGGATGATGCTTTGCCGAAAGGTGTAGTTACACTAGCTGATGCCGATGTTAAGAAATCTACATTGGGCACAGGTGCAATTTTTATTTTTTTATAGCCTGGTGCCAGAGGTGCGATACCTGCAATACGCTCGTACATCCATTGCCCAACGGCCCCATACGCGTAATGGTTTAAGCTGTTCATGGGCTGTTTATTATAACCTTCTTCTATACTATAGCTATTCCAACGTTCCCACATGGTGGTAGCGCCTTGATTTATGGAGTAAAACCACGATGGATAGGTTTCCTTAAACAAGATGCCATACATCAAATCAATTTCTCCAATATCATCCAAAACCTTTGGCAAGATTGGCGTTCCTAAAAAACCAGTTCCTAAATGATTGTCTGCTTTTTTAATTTCTTCCAATAAATGTTGTTGCGCTTTTGCTTTGGTTGCTGGTTGAAGCAAATCAAAATATATGGCTAATAAATAGCTAGTTTGGGTTTGTTTTTCATTTATAAATTTTCCGTTTGTATCAAAAAACGTGTTTTCAAAAGCTAGAGCAATTTCTTTATATAAGTCCTTGTATTTTTTTTCATCTTCAGTTTTACCAAGAACACCTGCCATTTTCGAAACTAAGTGCGCCGAATGGGCAAAATATGCTGTATTTACAAATAATCTTGGTGTATCGCCTTTATTACCTTCTTTTCCAGATTTTGATGGGTAAGGCTGTAACCAATCTGTATAGGAGTAAATATTGGGAATAAAATCTTTTGATTTAGATTGATAGTAACCAACCCATTTTTTTCCCATATCATAATTCTCTTCCAAAACTGATGTATCTCCTGTGATATTGTAAATATCCCAAGGAATAATAACACAGGCATCGCCCCACCCAGAACTGGCACTATTTCTTTGCAATATATCAGGGATAACAAATGGCACTAAACCATTATCGTGTTCAGATTGGGTTTCGCGCATACTTTGCAACCATGCCGTCCAAAACGCATGCCCTTTAAAATTAAACATGGCTGTTGGCGAAATCACCTGCGCATCACCAGTCCAACCCAAACGCTCATCACGTTGCGGGCAATCGGTTGGTATATCTAAAAGGTTGTCTCTTAAACCCCAAGTGATGTTTTTTTGCAGTTGATTTAATTTATCATGTGATGATGTAAACGTTCCATTTTTTTCAAAATTAGAATGTTGCACCAATCCTTTTACCCAAGTTGAATTTGGAGTTGCCGAGGTATCAAATCCTGACAATTCTAAATATTGAAATCCGTGAAAGGTGAATTTTGGCGTGTACTCGATAACGCCATCTTTTGATGCGATATAATAATCTGTTGATTTTGCTGAACGATAATTTGTTGTATAAAACGTACCATCAGACAATAACATTTCAGAAAAGCGAATCTTTAACGTATCGCCTTTTTTCATGGGCACTGTTACCTTTGGCACACCTACCATATTTTGTTTCAAATTGAAAATTACGGAAGATGCTGTAGTCGATACAATTTCTGCATCCTCTAAAACTGCCATTGTTTTTACAGTTTCATGACGTTTTGGTTCTAAGGTTACACTATCAGCTATGGGTTCTATTTCTGTATTTTCCCAAGAGGCATCATCAAACGTATTCATTGTCCAATTGGGCATTTCCAAATTGGCATCATACACTTCACCATCGAACAGACCTGCTAATCGTATTGGCCCATTGGTTGTGCCTTTCCAAGTTTCATCAGAAATAATGGTTTTTTTTGAACCATCTTTTAAAGTGATTTCTAACTGACATAACACTTTTGGAGATGCTAAATAGTCATAAATAGCTGTTCCTCTGGTAATTCTTCCTGAATGCCAACCAGATGCTAATTCTACAGAAATTGCGTTTTTTCCTGAAGTTAACATATCGGTTACATCATAGGTTAGTGTTTCAAAACGTTTGTTATAGGGTGTCCAGCCAGGTGTTAACACATCATCACTAACATCTTTTCCGTTCAAATGCACATCAAAAACGCCTTTCGAGGTGATGTATAATCTTGCTGATGCTATATCTGATGGCAAATCGAACCCTTTTCGCAAATATTGAGGTCTATGCATTAAAAAATTACGCACCCCTTTTATGCTATCTTTTGCAGTATCCAAACCAGCCCATTTTGCTTTCCAGTCAGAGTTATTCAGTAAGCCCAATTCAAAGGAATTAATGGCACTCCATGCTGATGGGATACCATCTTGATTCCAAAATCTAACCTGCCAATACACTTTTTGACGGGATTGCAAATCGGCTCCCTCGTACTTTACAAAGCTGGACTGTGAACTTTCTTGTTTTTGAGAATCCCATAAATCTGGATTATTTGGCAGTAATTCTTCCGAAGAAGCGACAACAACTTGATACCCCGATTGAGACACAACATCTGTTGAAACAGGTAATTGCCATGAAAAGGTAGGTTTCGGGTTGTAAAATCCAATAGGGTTTTTAAAGCCTTCAGAGATGGTTAAATTATTAGCCTGATAGATTAGTGCTTCTTCGCAAGATACAGTCACTAAAAAAATAAATAACAACGGAATTTTAAAAAATAGAGACAGACGCTTCATTAATCTTGAATAAATATTAATACTGAATATAATAGAGCAATATCCTATTTTTTTTTTCGAAAACTGTCCTGATGTATCTCCATTTTACAAAAATTCCCAATCAGTTGAACAGGCCGTTGATATATTAATTCAGAAGGAAAACGGAACACAAAGAAATTTCCTTAAAAAATGTTTACAAGTCTATCTTTATTTCAAAAGTCGTTTAATTATACTGAAACTCGCTATCAAGTTTGACGTTTTCAAAGGTTTCATTTTTGGGAAGGTCAAATGCATAACTTGTTTTTTGGTCCCACGGCACCTCTATATCATGTGTAGTCTTAAAATCCATAACATGACCACCCCACTTACGGTCATCAGAAATAAAATGAAAATGGTGACCGAAGGCATTTATATTACCAATATATTCCGGACAATAGAAACCAACTAAAGTGCCACTTATATTTTCAGCTTCAAACACAGGACGTATCGGCAACAATACATCAAGCCCATCTGTAAATGGCTTTTCTACCTTTGGCACTCCACCCAGTTTTATATAATCCAATTTTACAGGTACTCTATAAGCATAAAAGTAATGCTCAGATTCCATTTCGGTATTTAGCCTTTTTTGGAACGATGTATAATCTATTGGTCCTTTTACTTGAAAGCTACCATCCTGATTAAAAAAGGTAGCATCGGAATACACAATTTCGTCATCATCTTGCCCTACTGTTATTTCTCCGTTTTCCCTGATTCGGTAAGGAACGCCATCGAGCATGACTAATTCACCGTCCAGATAATCAAATGAACCTAAACCAATATCACCTTTTGTTTTAAGTTCCGAAACTTTTAAATCACCATCAAAAACCTTGTTTACGAAGGCGAACCATATTGAGTATTGATAAAATATATCTGGCTTTGACTCACTATCTGTATTAGAT
The DNA here is from genome assembly GCF_014270105.1 of Hyunsoonleella aquatilis. Lineage (GTDB taxonomy): Bacteria > Bacteroidota > Bacteroidia > Flavobacteriales > Flavobacteriaceae > Jejuia > Jejuia aquatilis. The sequence goes on along the minus strand of NZ_JACNMF010000003.1, from coordinate 262,977 downwards.
GTTTGCGCAACTTTTTCCTCATCTACTGATTCAGTGAGCTTAGAATTTTCTTTGCAACTTAAAAGTAATGTTAAAACTAGACCGAAAAGCACTATTCTATTTTTCATAATATCTTAAAGTTTTAATAATTAGTAACTATAATAACCATACGTTTATAATCAACAAGGGGCACAATACTATTATCATCTCGAACCTCTAAAATCACATGCAATTCTTTGGTCGCCACGTTAATTGGAATTTTAAACGAGGTTTTAATGCTGGTATCGTTTTCAATTTTTAAAGCTTTATTGTATGGTTTTTTTCCTGCTTCGTGGTATATCCACCACTTATAACTCAAATTATCCCCGTCTGGGTCTGTGGAACCCGTAGCGTCTAGAACCACCTCTTCATGGTAATTGTATTTTGCCTTTACAATTTGATTTGAACTATCACCATTCAATACCGCAACTGGACGATGATTAGCTTTACTAAAAGGTTGAACACACCAATCCATTCTAGCTTTTAAATCATTCCAAATTGCTTTTCGCCAGCGCCAGGCAGGAGTGTATTCATCTGCGTATATTTTTCCATCTTCGTGATTTGTCCAAGTATCAAGAATTGAACCTCCATCAGCATAGGCCTTATATGGTAAATACGGTTGTTCATCTAATTCAACAATTGAAAAGCCTGAAGGTGGATTAGGCAGTTCTTTAGCTGAATAGCGTCCGCCCCAGCCTCCCCAAGAGGGTTCTGAAATATCGGATAAAGCAGGATTAACAAGCACCAACCAAGGAATAGTGCCTCCCCCACCAATAAAATGATAGGTGTCGCTTACTTTTCTATTTGGATATAAGGCTCCTAGTGCACCATGATTGATTTGCACATTTTCATTAAACCACTGGTGTTGTCCAAATGGTGAATATTCATAAGGTTCCCATACATGGGGCCCAAGATTTGAATTAGACGGACCACCAAAACTTTTGTTTTGATGGGTGGCTCGAATGTAAAATACCTCTGGAAATTCATGACAAATCCAAGCACCACTTTCATCTTGTCCAGAATTATCATAAACTCTCAATTTGGAAAGAAGTGTTTTGAGTTTTTCTTTTGAATGGTTCGCTCTTAGGTTGAACAGAGCCTGTGCAAGCGTATTCATACCGCCATTTGATAATACAAAAATAGGTCTGTCATCGTCTTTGAGAACAGCATCTACAATTAGTTTAGCGCCATCACTGGTTTTGCCTAAACCTACATCCTTCATCCCATTTCCAGACTGACCCGAGGCTACGATACTATGTAGATATTTTGGTGTTTTCCAACCTTTTTCATGTAATTGGAGGTTTGGATATACTTTTTCGTAACCATCAATGTAGTAATGAAATAATTCGGGCATCAAAACTTTAACGGTATCCTTCGGGTTCGGTCTAAAATAACGACCTGTAACTGCTATTAAACCTTCTAAATCAAATGTGTTGGAGTACATCAAAAGGTGCACAAGTTGCTGTTCATCATCAGGGTCATGCCCTATATCAGACATTAAAATGAATCTGTTTTTATTTAAATTCTGACTAGTTTGAAACGCTGATTTGACATCTTCAGATGGAATATTAACATCAGTAGATTGAACTTCAGATTTGTCGTTTCCATCTATGCAAGAGATTAGGAAGATTAAGGAAAAGCAATAAACAATTAACTTTTTCATCATATTTAGTTTGACAATCCTCATAAATTAAACCATTATTCAACCGTTATAACTATCCTTCTATAATCGTGTAATGAAGCAATGCTACTATCATCTTTAATTTCCAGAATAATATGAATCGTTTTTCCTGAAGCATCTTCAGGGATGTTCAATTTTATAATAGACTGAGATGAATTTTTAATGATTTGGGCATTTCCATTGTAAGACCCAGCCTCTTTGTAAATCCACCAATTATAAACGATATTATCACCATCAGGGTCAGAAGAAGCAGAAGCGTCTAATTTGATGCTATCACCAGCATTAGCTTTTACAGAATGAATTTTCTCAGTATTATCACCGTTAATTGAGGCTACTGGATGATGATTGGCATTTTCAAAAGTTGCTACACACCAATCCATTCTGCATTGAAAATCGTTGTAATACGCTTGTCGCCACCTCCAAACCGGCGTGTAAATTGAGTTATAGACTTCATTAGTTTCTGGGTCTGTCCATTCTTCTGAAACTTCGGTATATAAGTAATAATCTCCATAAGTCTCCTCATCCACTCTAACACTTTTATGTCGAGAAGGTACATTCTTTATTGGCTTTTCTGAAAATCTACCACTCCAACCTCCCCAACTGGGTTGACTAATATCTGATAATCCCTGATGTATAAGCCCCAACCAAGGAATGGTTCCACCACCCTCAATAAAAACCAATTTACCGGTAGGCGTTTGCCTAAGTGGAAACAATCTCCCTAAAGCACCATGGTTTTTAATATGTTCCAATGCCCATTGATGTTGTCCTGTGGCATTATAGGCATAAGGCTTCCAAGTATGAGGCCCTTTTTTATCGGGGTCAGGGTCATTTCCCCAGGCCCAAGCTGGCCCACCATAGGCGTAGGTTTGATAGTTACTTCGTGTCCAATGGATTTCTGGATAATTGGCACAAATCCATGCTCCTGCATTGTCTTGCGCTCCATTTTCAAATACCCTTAGTTTTTTGAGCACCTTCTTGAGAGCCTGTACAGAATGGCTCGCCTTAAAATCATTCAAGGCTTGCGCTAATGTATTGGAACCCGCATTTACGACAATGTAAATTAAACGCGGGTCATCTTGTTTAAAAATATCAATTAATAACCGTGACCCTTCTGTACTTTTCCCTTCACCAACATCTCCCATACCATATCCAGGTTGACCTGAAGCCACAATACTCCGCAAATAGGCAGGTTCTGGATAACCCTTGGCGTGTATATTCAAATTTTCAAAAACCTTTTCATAGCCATCGATAAGATTTTCAAACAAATCTGGATAGAGTCTTTGTCTCTCAACCAATCTATGTTTGCTATGTAAATACTTTCCGCTAACGGCTATCAGCCCCTCGAGATCAAATTCATTAGAACACATGAGCATGTGAACCATCTGCTGTTCTTCGTCGGGTTCATTGCCCATATCTGCCAATATAACCAGCCGATGTTTTGAAGATTGACTCAAGGCAGTCTGCCCCAAACAAATAAAAAGACTTAAAGCAATAAGTTTTAAAACATTCATATTACTATTCATTTTTAGCTATATAAATATCCTGTTCTACCCATTTGGTAATTTGATTCCAATCTACAATGCCCACTCTATTAGTCCATAAAGGATTATGATTTTGCAACATGGCTTGGTGTACGTACTGCTTCCAAAAACCTAATGCATTTTCTAAGGCTTTCACTGCCAAATCTTGGTACTCCTTTTTATTAGAATTTCTAAATAATGCTAAATAAGTTGCGCCTTCAATTTTGTAGGCATAATGCTTTCCTAAAAAGGATACAGTTCTAATATCGTTTAATGTGAATTGCAATTCTTTATCGTTGTTTTTTTCAATTCCCTCCAATTCTTTTAAAGCACTTTCTGCGACAGTAATAAGTTTTTCTGAAACTTCCAAAGGTGTTTTTAAAGTAGTGGTGTTCCCTCCGGAAATCATTTCTACATAATCTGGAATGGATTGATTTCCTGATTTAGGATGTACCCCAAGTGAGATAAACCGATTAACATCATGAAACCCGGTTTCATTCTCCGCCTGTTTGGGTCTACTTTTACAACCTTCAATATACCATTGAAAATCGAGACTTCCCCAATGAAAACCTGTAGTCAATGGGTAAACCATAGAGGCATTTTGCCATGCGGAAAATAATTTATCTGCATCGATACCCGAAAAACGACCTGCCAAGATATCTTTAAATCGTTCATTGGATATCGTAGGGTCGTAACTTAACCTGCCCCATAATAGCCACTGATACCAATGTTTTTCTACTTCGATTTGATTGGATTTTATTGGTTCTTTGGTCAAAAAATCGCGTCCCCAAATCCATTGGTCCGAGCCAAAATAAATGCCTTTTGCAACATCGTCATGAGGTAGGTTATTAATAAACTCTCTTGTAAAATCTGGTGCACCCCACCTGAAGTAAAAGGTATCATCATTACGTAATCCCCATAAGGTTTTCATGCCCTCGATCTGTTGTAAATAGTTGGCATCTTCGTGATACGGTTGCTGGGTAGCACTATAAACGTGCGCTTTTGCATACTTAAAACAAAATAAAAACTCCACGTTGTCTGCTTCAACCACAGCTTTAAATTTTTCTGCAATTTCCTTTGCACCTGACTGATGTTGCCTATGAATAAATTTAAACTGTCGCTCAGGCATTTCCTTGGCTGCATCTAAAATACCAAGGCCATAAGTCTTATAAGCCCAATCTTCGCGTTCTTGGTGATTAGCACCTTTCATGTTCTCTCCTGTTGTCAACCCAATACCAGCTAAATCTGGATAAGTAACAAACAGTTGCTTGGTACTTTTTCTAAAATAATCCGTGGTAATTTCATTATCTCTATCGTCTGTGATGCCATATTTCCCTTGTGTACCATAGTCAAAAATGTTCCATGTGATGATATGAAAATCAATGTTCCTGCTCTTTCCGTAGGCCATCACTTTTTTCCAGAATTCTATTTTTTCGTCAATCGTTATTCTTTTTAAAACTTCTACATTTTCCAAAATTTCTGGTGCATCAAAACCAATGGCCATAAGATTATAATTTTCCTCCCATTCTACGGTAGAACGTTGAACATCATCTAACGCAATATCTTCATATCCTGGCACCTTTACCAAAGATGGAAACGGATGCAAGCTCCATAATGAAATGTAGTTATACCGGTAACGTGCCATAGAATCAATATAATCCTTCCAAAAACTAAAATCCCACATGTGCGGTATATTGTGCTGAGCCACATCAGAAACATCGGTATAACTAGGTGTACGTACATCCAATGGTATATTAAATTTAGGCCCACGCATTTCTAAGTAGGGATTACGAACCATTGGTTTTACACCATCAAATCCGTAAAGTTTTAATTGCTCTGCAAGTTCCAAGGTGCCGTACATTAAACCTGCTTCGTCACGCCCAATAACCTCTACTTTATTGTTGGTGACATCGATTTTAAAACCTTCATGTTTTAGGGTGTCAATATCTCTTATGGATAAAACTATATCTGCTTTATCCGTAAGTTTAGTATCAATAACCCTATACAACGAGCCCAAAGCCGATTCAACATCCCTTAAAGCAAATGAAACCTGCGGTGTGTCAGATAAGGTAACAATATTTACTTTGTTTTCCTTTTTGTTACATGCATAAAACAAAAAACAATGAAACAAATAGAGGGCAGCATGGATCCTTAAAGGTCTTTTTCCCATTCGATAATGTAATAAAGTTGAATTTCTTAAATCTAAAGCATAAAAAACACATATTTATCCTGCTCTTTACTGTTTTCTTACTTCAATAAAACAAAAAGCCAAGTAGCTTATAAACTATTTGGCTCTTTCATACTCAGAAGGCATTAATGAATTGGCTTTTTAGTAAATTTCCAAAAGACCGGAACCTACAAACATGTTTTAAATCGTCGACATATCTACTTAATAGTAAAACTCCATATTTGCCCTATGGTTACACCTCCATTACCATCTTTCACTACTATTTTAAAATAGTATGTTGAGGCCGCGCTTAAACCAGTAGCTTCGTATGTAGTTGCTGATTGATTTTCTGATACTTTCGTGCTTGGGTCACTATCAGTATCAAGATATACATCATAACTCAAAGTGTCATTATCCACATCACTTGCGGTCCAACTAAGTGTTGCGCTAGTACCATCTATTTCGGAATTTAATGCCGGTTCTACCAAACTCGGTGCAAACGGAAGGTGGTTCGAAACACCGTCGCCCTCAGTCAGGAAATTGCTAACGGCCGAATAGGCGCTCTCCGCGCCTTTTGTATCGGTTGCCTTTAACCGCCAATAGTACGAATTGCCCTTTTCAAGGCTAATCACCCTCGAGGTGGACGAACTTGGAACGCCGTAAGCCAACGATGAGAAATCACTACTTTCGGACACTTCCACCGTGTAGGTTATGGGGTTGCCCTCGCTGTCCGTAGAGGCGTTCCATTCAAAGACCACGCTGTTATTGATGCACAGCGTATTGCTCAACGGATAGACCTGCACGGGTACAGTGGGCGCTGTGTTTTCCGGATCCGGACCTGGGCCCTCTCCATCACCGTCTCCTCCACTGCTACAGGACATTAAAATACTTGTAAGGACTATTAAATATAAATATGGCTTTTTCATCTTATTTTTTGATTAATTTTATAAATACTGGAGCTTCTAAATTCACTTTAACAAAATAGATTCCGTTTGGTTTATCTTCTATATTCAAATTGATTTTTCCAGAATTTGTATCGTATCTTTTATGGCCTACGAGTTGAGAATGCATGCTATAAATTTCTAAATCAACGGATTTTAAATTATTCGGTACATAAATCTCAAACAAACCACTTGAAGGGTTGGGGTAAGCCTTGACATCCTCAAGAAGGTTAATGGTTTTGGACATTTCCCCTTGACAGGCATCCTTGCTCTTCACCTTCAAGTCGTCCCCGTGATTCACGTCCACATTGAAGCGGGGATGGTAGGTCTCCAAAATTTGATTGCCATTAATATAAACTGTATATGGTGGTGCTCCTGAATCCACAGAAACTTCTACGGACTTCTTATCCAATCTCATCTTTCCCGTCAGGCTCGTGCCACCTTCTATCTCTACCTCGTAGCAGTGGCTGTAATTTTTCCCTACTACATCAATACAGAAATCGTAAGTACCAGGACTTAAATTTTCTATAGTTGTATCTTTATTAAAGTCGTAAACCACTCCATTAATAGTTGTAGTGTAGTTGTGCACTGCCGCACCGCTAATGATAAGTCTTCCGTTGTTTTTGTTCTCACAGGTCTCCCCTATGGCCTGTATTGTAAAATTATTTGGTAAAGTAGGATCTGTAGGCCCTATATCCAAATCTATGATTTGCAGGTATAATGGTTGGGCGCTACCCGATTTATCCTCCATAAGATAGTAATACACTTTACCGCTATGTATATGTATTACGCCATGATCAAATGTTCTGCCCGATGTGGCTTCATAAACTCTTTGAAAATTATTAGTACCTCCTTCGGTTTTATCGACAAAAACTCTTCCGTTTTGTAAACCTACAATAAACACATCGTTGCCAGCTGTATACAACGCTGATCCGCCTGAAAAATCCTCAGAGGTAATAAAATCCGTTGCCCCTGACGGTTTATAAGTATGCAAAAATTTTGTGACATTGTTTTCATTATCTTTAACTCTACTTATAATATGGATATCTTCATTGGCCGTTACCGTCCAATCGAAATTACCAACTATGTGAACTTTGTCTTTTTGAGTGGTTGCCACATAATCTCCTGGCTCCATAACTTTTATAAAATCTGCATCATATAGAGGTACTGTAAAAGCCTCTCCTTTGTGATTTTTCCAACCAGTGGCACCACTTGGATCATCTGAATATGCATAATACACACCGTTTTGGTATTGATACTTATCATTATTGTTAGAAGACCTACGCTGAAAACCAATGCGTATTTTTCCATTTACGTATTTAATATCTCCATATAACCCCCAGTTGTAAGTGATACCAGGCTGACTTTTTGCATTTAAGCTATTAAAATCTGTAAAGTTATTCCAAGTTCCTGTATTTGCATCATACTTGCTAAACTTGTACATGCCATTATTGTTTCCACCTTCTCGCATAAAAAACAGAAGGTCTCCCTGGTCATTTAGAAAAAAGCTAGGATAGGTTAATGCTACAAATTCTGATTGTGCCACGTTTCCAGGTGTACGCAAGTGTTTGTAATCTCCGTCCACTCCATTGTCTTTAACAAATTTATCCAAGGTAAATTCATTGTCCGGTACGGTTGCCGCATTTGCTACCGAATAGGAATACCTAAAATAATCATTGGCCAAACTTCCGTTTGAGGGTCTTGTTGCACTATAAGCATGCATATCGTATAGCAAATGGATGGTTCCGTCCAATGGACTTATGCCAACGGCACAGGTATTGTGTGATTCGCCAATCCAGTACTGATTTTGATATCCTGTGTGTCGATGAGGGAATTCAATCGTAGCAACTACACCTGTTACTTTATTGTAGCGCGAAAGCATCAAATGACGATTTGCCTTTCCTCCTCGGTACCAAGTCATGAAGACATAATCTCCATAAGACTTTACGGCATCGCCATGTGCGGAAATACTACGGCCGAAGAAAAAATCATAAGGCGCATTATCACCTGTGTTTGAGGCTCCACTGCTAACCTTACTACCATCAAAATGCAAACCTAGATCGGTAATCTTTATTTCCTCTTCTAAGACAACCTGGGCACTTGCAATATTAGAAAGTGAAAGAAGCATCAACAATAAAATAGTAAAGCCAATGCCACTTTGAAGCGTGTATTCTTTTTTCATAGTTCGATTTTTTATTCTAGCAAACAATAACCCTGTGAAATTACAAAAAATTAGATTTTATAATATCCTGTAGTATATGGGTGAACATTGGCCAAAGTATTTTTATTTAATCGCTAAACCTTTGATAGTGTTGAATTACTGGAATTTACGTCCGGAATACCGCTTTTAATATTCCAATTTACCGTAAGGTTGTATTGCTCAATCTTTCCAACCACATTTCTTTAAAAAAAAAACCAGAAAAAGCAGTGCTTTTCTGGTTTTATAAAATTTATAGGTACTTAAAACTTTAAATACTCATCTATCTTATTACTAATTTTGTATGGCTTACCCTCTGTAGATCATCAACTACCTTTATCAGGTATAATCCTGGGGCAAAGCGTCCATTGTTTTCAATTTCCAGTCTATCCTTGGTAATGGTTTTTCGATAAACTTCTTTACCTAGCATATCATTTATAACAATACTGGCCTTATTAAACCCATTGAGCAACACCGTAAAACGCTTTGAACTCGGGTTAGGATACACCTTAATCGATGACGACACAAGTTCCTTATCGTCTAAACTAAGAGGTGCATTACTCGCTAATTCGACTTTCCATTTGCTTCGAGTATCCGTAATGTCAGCAGTTTTATTATAAAATACATCAATAGCATCATGATATAAGAAGTTACTACCGTCTTTAACTGCAAACCTATAAACATCTTCATCTTGAATATAATAGGCTGTCCAGACTTTATCAACGTCTGTATTTGGTGATGACCTAGTCGTGCTTATTATGGCATTACCAGCTCCTGCACCAGCGCCTCTTAAAACACCGCGAACTTCACTATCTATATTATAATATTCGGTTCCACTCACTGTTGATTTCACAAAAGTCCAGTTTATAGCGTCATTACCGGAAATATAATCACTACTAAATACATCTCCACTAGTTGTTGACGATTCTAGATATTTTCCTGTTTCAACATTTTTTATTCTATAAACCTGTCCTGTTAAATCTGTCGGATCAAAAGTTTGAGCATTAACCGTTATTTCAGTTGAAGACACCGTTTCATTATTTCCATTGTAAGCTACTGCCTGAAGGGTATAGCTACCGTCAATAGCTGGCGCCCAATCAACAAAATAGGGTTCAGAACTATCTTCACCAAAATACGAACCATCAACCAAAAACTCTACCTTTGAAATACTGCCGTTTTCATCAACTGCATCTGCGGCAATCTGCACAGTTTCACCTGTATAAACAGTTTCTCCGTTACTCGGGTTGGTTAAAGCAACCCTGAACGGTTCTTGCACAATGTCCAAATCGATAATCTGAAGGTATATAGGTTGCGCGCTACCGGATAGATTTTCCATTAAATAATAATAAGCTTTACCGTTAGCTATGTGAACCCTTCCGTGCCTAAAGTGCTTACCTGTTGTTGCTTCATAAACTCTTGTGAAATTGTTAGTTCCCCCTTCTGCTTTTTCTACAAATACACGTCCATTTTTCAATCCGATTAAAAACACACTATTGCCCGAAGTATAAACCGCTTCACCACCTGAAAAATCTTCTGAAGTTATAAAATCCGTAGCTCCTGAAGGTTTATATGTATGTAAATACTTTGTAACGTTATTTTCATTGTCCTTTACTCTGCTGATAATATGCACATCTTCATTAGCAGTTACCGTCCAATCAAAACCACCTACAATATGCACTTTATCTTTAACGGTAGTCTGCACATAATCACCTGGTTCCATTACCTTTATAAAATCGGAATCGTACAGTGGCGTGTTAAAACTTTCGCCTTTATGATTGTTCCATCCACCTACGCCATTTTGATTATCGGAATAGGCATAATACACTCCATTTTGATGGCTAAACTTATCTTGACTATTTCCTAACCTTCTTTGATATGCAATTCTTATTTTTCCATTTTCATATTTAATGGTTCCGTATAGTCCCCAATTATACTGGATACCCGGCTGACGGTTAGCATTTAAACTATTAAAATCCACGAAATTACCCCAATTACCTGTACTAGCATCATACCTTATAAATTTGTACATCCCGTTGGTATGCCCCCCTCTACGCATCCACATAAACAAATCGCCATCATCGTTTAAAAAGAAATGCGGGTAGGTTAATTCAAGAAACTCTGACTGTGGAGCAATACCTGGCATTTTTAAATGCTTGTACATGCCGTTTGAACTTTGCACGAACTTATCGAGGGTGAAATCGGCATCGGGCAATCCTGCAGTATTTGGCAATGAGTAGGAGTACCTAAAATAATCATTTGCCAAACTACCATTAGAAGGCCTGTTAGCACTATACGCATGCATATCATACAATAAGTGTATTGTCCCATCTATCGGGCTTATTCCAATAGCAATAGCATTATGAGCTTCCCCAATCCACCATTGATTTAGATATCCTGTATGCCTATGAGGAAACTCTATAGTTGCCATGGAGCCAGTAACCGTATTGTACCTAGTCAACATAACATGACGGTCTGTTTTACCTCCACGGTACCAAGTCATGAACACGTAATCACCATAAGACTTAATACAATCCCCCTTTGCAGTGATGGTAGAACCAAAGTAACGGTCATACTTATCATCATCACCGTTATCTGGGGCGTTGGCGGCAACCTTATCCCCATTTAAGTGAAGCCCTAAGTCTGATACTTTCACTTCTGCCTCTAGGGTAACTTGAGCCTCGGATATAAAGGAAGCCAAAAGTAAAACAAGCAGTTTTGCAACCATTGTCGCTCTACCTATCTTAAAATAATTCTTTTTCATAATTTTCTTTTTTATAGCAATAACCTTAACAAAAATTATTGCATAAAATTACATCCATATCAAATAAAAAGTGTCCTGCCCTATACTGTTAGTTATAAGCTGGTTATTGGACTTGCGGAACAAGGCTACTCTAAATAAAACAACTCCTCCAAAGGTATTGAAACAGGCGAGTTGTCCGGATTGGTTTCCATGATATCAGCCATAAAATCCCACCACTTTTTAACAATAGGATTATCGGCTAAATCCTGAGACCCTCCCTCTCCGGATACTTTTTGAAACGCAAATAACGTACTGGTTTCTTCATCCAAAAATATAGAGTACTCACTTACGCCATTGTCTTTAAGTAGTTGTTTCAATTCTGGCCATAGCTGGTCATGCCTTTTTTTATAGGCATCCTTTTGCCCTTTGTTCAATTTCATTTTAAATGCTAATCTCTGCATAGTATCATAATATTTAAATCAAAAAAAACATCCTATGCTCAATATCAGCATAGGATGTTTTTAAAAAACTTTATTAAATAAGGTATTGGCCTTACTTACAGCTTTAATACTTTTTTAGTAAAGCTTCCACCATTTCCAGTGAAATTAACTAAGTACATACCGCTAGTAAATGCGCTAACATCCAATTTAAGTGATGTTTCGCCACTTAATTCTCTTGATAAAACCTCTTTACCTACAAGTGAGAATACAGTAACTTTTTCTACATTAGAAGTCAAACCTTCAATACTGATTTCATCATTTACAGGGTTAGACACAAATATTGAACTTGTATCAAACTCATCATTGCTTAATGTAGATACAAGAATGAATCGAAGTGCGCCAATTGCACCCGGACTTTGAAAATTTACTGGGTCACCTGCTGCAGCTGGAGCGTCTCTATATCTTAAGTTTCCTTGTCCTGGAGGTTTTGCGAACAATGCATTGTTTCCAGAGCCAGACCAACCAGTCGCTTTTCTTCTTTGAAACTGGTCATAACCGTAGTTTGGATCAGTGTTATCACCAATCGGTTGACCTGGTACAACAGTAAGCGTAATTTCAGGATCTGATCCGGACCCATCTAAAGTTGATTGATCTACAGCCATGGTAAAGTCTCCAACACCAGGAATTGATGCCCAAATTTCCACATACCCAGAAGAAGCTGGCGTTCTATGGTCTGTTACCGTCCAAACTTGAGTTGGATCATCGCCCGGTAATAATGCAGCCCATTCTAAAGCACCAGAAGAGCTATTAATGGTCATGTAAAGCTCGGTCGCCGCATCAGTAGGAGGAGTAGTTTCAGTACATACTGCAAGCTTATAAGTACCTGGCTCAAGCCATAGTTCAGGACATGGTTGAGCTTGTACTTGAAGCGCAAACATGGCAAATAATAAAAATGCACTAATTCTTAATGTAATTTTTTTCATAATAAATTAAATGTTTATTAGTTAATAATAGTTTTACCCTATAGAAAACTCCTATAGACCGACACAATATAAAATACTTTTGTTTTTTAGCTATCCTGTACAATCATGGTTCAATACAAACATTCGTTATAATTCAAAAAAAATGGATTTATTGCAATTGGAAACCCTTGTGGCTACTAACTATGTGCTCGATATAAAATAGATGATTTTCAGTTGATTAATCTAAAAACACCCCTGTAGTTCTATCAAAAGGGAATAACTTTACCTCGCGAAATTACTCCATTAAGGGTATTCAAACAGAGTGTTCCGAAAGGAAAACGCAACGCTTGTCTTAAGAAGTTTGATATTATATTTAACCTCACACGCTCTTATAAACACAAAAACCAATGCTTTGTCATGTCGACAGAGCGCAGCATAAGCGACGAGACATCTCACTGGTATGTGGTTTCCCCTTGCTCGAAATAACAATATTCATTATTAATAAAGGAGAGGTCCCTGTTTTAAATGTATAATACGTCGAACTCACGTTAATTTAAGTTATAAGTTACTAATTTGAATGATCTCGAAATCAGGTTTACTAAGTTTTTGGCTATCACCTAAAAAAGACTAGGTGATTAAGGCGTCAGAATTATTTTGGGTTGGAGGTTTTTGGTGCAACTAGTTTCTAAGGCTACTTACCTTACAGCTGATACCTTCAATTAATACTGGTTTTGGGGCCGAACACCAATTTGATACCAAAGAAAAGTATGTGCCTCCAGCCCTCACCTCTCAATATGGAAGTAGGGCATGCTGTGTATTTCGTTGTACAGGCCAGGGTAGACTATGACCCCCCCATCAGTATCCAACAGCGTAAAATATAATAGTACATCATAATTTGAATCCAACACTTCCATGGGTATTTTGGCCACATATTTTGTGCCGTCCCATTCCATATTCAGTTCGTTGAATTTACCTTTGGTCATATTTGCTTCTCTGTAGTGTACTTTTGGCTGTTGGAAATCGTCTAATCTCGCTCCAGTAAGCAAAGCAACGGCTAATTTACCTTTGGAGGATACCGCACCAGGAACAGAAGCCCTTAAACTTTTAACAAATTCATCATTTTTCGATTCTAATTCTCTCCAATAGGTCAAGGTGGCTATTCCAGAGGGGTCTTTAATAATGCCCTCTATTTTGTTTATATCCTTATCTATTTCAACCAACCGGCCTTTCCACGAGCCATTGTCATGCAAAAATCGTGGTGATTCAAAATATTGCTGTTCTGTCAAACTGTCAATGATAGCCCAACAACTTTTAGCCTTATACATCTGTTGTAATGATGACTTCAAATATCCCTTATTTTGCGTTTCTTCATAAAATGAAAAGTCCGTAGCGGCTTTGATTTTAAAAGAATGGTACTGTGCTAGGTTTGATAAAATTTTGAGATCAATTTCATTTGTAATAAATTCCTTTTTATGAGCTTCAGGTATATCTGCCAAGCGGATACCATCTAATGAACGCAATACATCTTTGGCCAAAATACTGAAACGTTTTGCCAGTTGCCCAGGAGTAATTTTTGGCCTGACACTATCCTTCAACTGATCTTTTACATAATCCTCTATACTATAAAAAAGCCCCGGATCACCCGGTTCTGATGATTGATAGGTTCTATTTTTCAGAATATAATAGGGATTGGCATTGTGTGCCACGAAAAGCGCACCTCCGCTCTCTATTTCAGCCCAGTTATAATTGCCAGGATGAAATGTAAGGTGTGAGGACGTAATTAAGGGCAATACTTTACTGGCCGATCTGTAAGCGCTCAAAACATTTTTATAGGCTTTGTCGTAACGTGCTTTGAATTCCCGCTCCCAAACCTGAGGTTTTACATTGCTAGAATACCCTAACCTTCCAAATAATACATACCATGCCCAATAGCGCTCATCTTCCCAAGTGAAATATTCCATGGTGTCGTCCTTGAAAAGACGCCAGGTATTTAGCTTTCTCCCCAATGGCGGCGTTACCTGAAATCCTTTGGCATTACCAAAACTAGTGCTTTGTGAAAACCGGCGCGCATAGTCGGGGTCTGCCCAGGTAAACATGCGCATTGTACCAACGCCCCATAACCTATAAATAAAATCGAAATTGCGAGAATGGCTTAAAAAATCTGCGTAACCATAGCGTTGCCGTTTATCAACGTTGTACAACATAGTCAGCTCTCCCTTCCTCATTTCCATGGGATGGTATGGCAACCCAACACCCTCCCAAGTATATTTACTGGTTACACTAAAATCTAATCCAGTTTCAGAAACAAACTCCCTTATGGGCTTTGTAAGGCCTTTTGCCCTTATGTCCAAAAAAACCTTCCTGTTCTGCCCTCTATTGCTGACGGCAATGGCGTCGATGATTTCCTTCCAAAAATGGTCTGCAGTATTCCCAAACCCTCCGACGCCGGACTCATAATTTACACGCAATTGAATGCCATCTATCTCTGGCACTTTCTGCAACAGCGCAAGCATGCCTTTCGAGCAATAAGTAGTATATGCCGTGTCGTCTTCGGGTAAACCAGACACTAATTCATCACTCCTACCATGCCCCCAAATACCGAAAACAAAGTCCAACCCATAATCATGGCATGTTTTGCCTATTTTCCTTAGCTGATTAAGATACTGCGTTGGAGAATTTTTGTATTCCCCAATTAAACTAACCCCTTCAAATCCCTGAACATCAAAAAGGTAAGGATACACAGGAATCATAAATTCCTGATTTTTGCCATCATTGTAGCCCGTAATCAAGGTAAGCCTATTAAAGCGGTTTTTAACAAGCTTGCCACAATAATATTCCCAATAGTCCTCAGAAAAGAACCAAGTATCGTCGTGCTCACTCGCTATAAACTTATCCAGCCCCCGTACTTGGTTGTCGGGATATTCAATAGTATTTTCAATCTCGGTTAAAGCATCGAGCCCTTTGTACTTTATTTGATCTGCAAGCTCATTTAAAGCGTATGCTAGGCCTATGGCGTTTGTACCTCCTGCAACTAATGCCCTTCCCTGCTTTGTATTTCGCCATTGGTAAAAAACCCCCTCCGGCTTATTCAATTTTATCTTGGGTTCATCAGCAACCCATCCACCAATAAGACTGTCACCTAAAGCCCCAATTACTAGGGTTAAGGGTTTTGTATTGGTTAGCGAATTCCGGACTTTATTAATTTTTCCACCTGATGCCTCTATGGCATGAATAAGATTGCGTTTTCCATAGTTAACCGGGCCTAAACTATCTTGAAGTGTAGTTCTGTCAATAAGTGTAATTTCATTATTCTGAATAAAGGTGTTCTTCTCGATAGATTGTGCTACTCCCTGAATTGGTAAAACTACACAGCAAAAAAGCACTAGATTTATCAGAGTAAAACACTTCATAGTATTATTTCAACACCCTTTATTTCACTGTTAATATAGCAGTTTTCAAATCTTTATTCGCAGAGGAAGCCCCAACTGAAATGGTAAAAGTTCCGGGTTCAACCACTTTTTTCATTTCTTGGTTCAAAATATTCAATTCGTCAAAGCCCAAATTAAAGCTTACGGTTTTTGTTTCGCCGGGTTTTAAGGTGATACGTTCGAAGCCTTTTAATAGTTTTAAATAGCGCCCAACCGAGGCATAATCATCACGAACATACATTTGCACCACCTCATCACCTTCTCTATCTCCGGTATTGGTAATGTCCACTGAAATAGTTGTGGAACCATCTACCGGAATTGTCTTGTTTTCAAGTTTTGGGATACCATATTCAAAAGTGGTGTAACTTAAACCATGACCAAATGGAAATAATGGTGATTTATCAGCATCTTTAAATAAGCCTTTGCCCGAACCTATAAAATCTGGACGTTCTAAATACGTTACAGGAACCTGCCCTACAGATCTTGGAAAAGATACTGTAAGCTTACCTCCTGGATTCACATCACCAAAAATTGCATCTGCAATAGCATCTCCAGAACGCATACCTAAATACCATGTTTCTAAAATTGATGGAATATTTTCGGCAACATAGTTGATTGATAGTGGCCTACCATTAATTAACACAGCAACAACAGGTTTACCTGTTTTATGGATTGCTTTTACCAACTCTTGCTGCACACCATATAAGTCCAAATCGGCTCTATCTACACCTTCACCACAAGTTTTTCTAGACCCACCAATTACTAAAACAACTGCATCAGACTTTTTGGCTGCTGCAATTGCCGCTGGAAAACCTTCTTTAGAATTACTTAATAAATCACAACCTTTTGCATAATTAATTTTTACTTTATCTCCAACTTTAGCTTTTATTCCATCTAAAGCAGAAACATAAAATGGTGGTAAACCAGAATACCCTCCTAATAAAGAATACGTTCCTTTTGCAGGTCTTTCTTCATGAGCATTTGGACCAATTACAGCTAACGATTTAATTTTAGAAATATCTAAAGGCAAAACATTATTATCATTCTTTAATAAAATGATTGCTTTTTTGGCCATTTCATAAGAAAACTCTTGATGTTCTTTTCTACCTGCATATACCGTTTTTGTGTCAATCTCTTTTGGTGCTGTATCAAATAAACCCAATTGATATTTTGCGGTTAAAATACGAGATGTTGCTTTGTCAATATACTTTTCCAATTCAGGGTTCTTTGTTATTGTATCCTTCAACACTTTAGTATTATATGCCGCTAACTTCTCAATCTTTCCAATCACTAAGTCCATATCAACTCCGGCTTTTAATCCTAAAATTGCTGACTTAGTTCTGGTTTCAGCAATAAAATGCATGGTTCCTAACCTCGCAATATCGTTATTATCAGAAACAATTAAACCGTCAAAACCTAATTCATCTCTTAAAATATCCTTAAGTAACCACGTGTTCATATGGTTTGGAACTCCATTATAATCTTGATGACCTGGCATGAGAGAGCCAATTTTTGCTTCTTTTATAGCTGCCTCAAAAGGTGGTAAATAAACTTCTCTTAATCTACGTTCAGACATATCACTAAAACCTCCGTTAATTCCACGTCGGTTTTCAGGATATCCAATAAAGTGCTTCGCTGTTGCCAGCACATGATTCTCATCAAATCGCTCCTCACCCATACCTTGTAAACCTTGAATAAATGCAACACCCATTCTAGATACCAAATAAGGGTCTTCGCCATACGATTCTTCAACTCTACCATATCTTGGATCTCCAGAAATAACATCTAAATTAGGTGAATAGCAATGTGTAACACCCAAAGCACGTGCCTCTAATGCTGTTTGAGAAGCCATTTTTTTGACTAACTCAGGTTGCCAGGTAGAAGCCGCAGCAATAGCTTGGGGATACACCGTTGTATTACCATAATAATCAAGAACAAGCCATAATCCATGAAGAGCTTCCCCGTATTTCATATAAGGAATACCAAGCCTTTCATTGGCCGGAGCATCCTGAGTCATTTCTGCAATCTTTTCATCTAAAGTCATTTGACTTAGAAGCTCTTCAACCTTCTTATTTATCGAGTCTTTATCAGATTCTTTTTCTTCTGACTTACAACTAATTAAAAAGGTAAGAATTAAAATTACGGGTAAAAAGCAATGTTTCATTTTTAGTCTAGATTATTTAAGCCACTAATCTAATACAAATTTGGATTAATCATATCCTGAACTCTCATGTGTTTCATAAAAAAGACCGAAAACTTTCGTCTTCGGCCTTTTCAACTAAACAACTAAAAAACTAACTTAATATTAATTTCCTGATCGATATCCATTATTAGTTGGATCTGATTCCAATAGTGCTGGATTGCTTATGATTTCTTGTAAAGGAATCGGCAATTTTACATGCCAAGGTTCTATATTCGCCGCAGGTGTCCAGAAGCGGTATTCTAGATCTTCAACAACATCAAATAAAATACCCCATCTTATCAGGTCATATCTTCTCCAAGCTTCTCCGGCTAACTCCCATTTGCGCTCGTCATAAATAGCTTCTCTGAACTGTTGTTGAGTTAAACCAAGTATTTCTTCGGCTTCTGCAACGGTAGCATAAGCACGCTCTCTAATTGGCCTAATATACTCGAAGGCAGTATCTGGATTTCCACCAGGACGCTCATTCTCACATTCAGCGGCCATCAAATGCACATCAGCCATACGGAACACCAGTCTGTTGTCAGAATGGTTGAAACGTGGTGACGTTGCCAAGTCCAAATTCATAAACTTAGGCATATACGTATGATTCAATTGAATACCTTCGTACATGTCGTTAACATTTAGAGGTCTTCTTAAATCATTCATTGGGAACTTCTCAGCAAAATCTTTTGATGCTATTTGAAGTCCAGTACCATTAAACGACTCTCCATTGGCAGCCAAAGCATCCTTTAAAGGTTCTAAATCTTCAGCATTTTGCGGCTCATCTCTTAAACGTGGATTAAACATACTTGGTCTCCAGTTTCCATTGGAATCTCTTGCAAAATTAGGTAAGTTCCCATCAGCATCTTGAACACCAAGTTCGAACTGCCCTATAATGTCTTTGGCAAAATCTAAAGACCAAATAATTTCAGCGTTGTATTCATTATTAGGGTCAAACACTTCAGCATATGTTGGCAATAAAGAATGTGGCGATTGATTAATAATCTCTAGACATTTATCCAGACCTTCTTGCCATTTTTGCTGTTGCATAAGAATTTTTGCCTCAATCAAGGCAGCTGCCCATTTTGAAGCTCTTCCTGCATCATCACCAGTATAAGAATCTTTAAGGTTTGCTTGTGCAAATTCTAAATCCTCTAAAACACCTTCTATTATTATGGCTTCATCTGTTCTTCCCAAAGAACTAATCTCTTCAAGCGTAAGAACCTCTGTATAATAAGGCGCATCACCCCAAAGATTTGTAATATGCCAATAACATAAAGCTCTAACAAACCTTGCATCCGCAATAAAGTCTGTTCTGGCTTCTTGCAAAATAGCTTCATTATCTGCAATTCTATTAATTAAAATATTTGTATTTAAGATAACCCTGTATAGGTCTTTCCAAGTATCCGACACACTCATTTTTTGAGTAGATACGTCCGCAGATGCTTCCGTCAGAGAATAATTACCCATAGGCTCAAAGAAACCTGCTTGCCTATTAGGTTCTATAATGTCGGCTCCGTTGTCGTAAAATACATCTAATCCAACTTGTCCGTAAATGGAATTATTCTTTAAAATGGCATAGTACCCTGTTCTAAATGCCTCAGCCTCCGTTGCAGATGTTAAAAATGTTTCTGGAGAGATAAGTGCTCTTGGTTCTTCTTCCAAAAATTTCTCACAGGCAAAACATGAGAAAATAATGAAGACGTATAAAAATATGCGTTTTGTTTTCATAATTTATTTTTTTTAAAATGTTAAGTTAAGGCCAAGTGTTAAAACACGTGGGTTTGGATATGACCCATTATGATAACCTTGGGCTATATTACCTATTCCGTCTCTTCCAAATCTACTAGCTTCTGGATCAATCAACCTAAAATCTGAAAATAATAATAAATTATTTCCTGAAAAATAAATAGTGGCATTTTTAATCCCATCTAATCCCCAGTCACTAGTTGGCACATTATAAGCTAATCTTAATGTTTTAAGACGTACATGCGAGCCATCTTCAACGTATTCGGAGTTTGGAGGTGTACCTGTTACAGTATCTTGTCCAGCTCTTGGTATATCAGATGTTTCATTAACACCTTCTATCCATCGGTTTGCTAAATCAGCATATTTAGTAGTTTCACCACGGTTAAAATAATTATTACGCATGGTTAAATTAAATACTTCATTTCCTGTAGTCCCTTGAAAGTAAAAGGATAAATCCCAATTCTTGTAAGAGAAATTATTTTCAAATCCAAAAATTAAATCTGGCGTGGGATCCCCTAACACCACGTAATCATCTTGCGAAATTCTACCATCTGGTACCCCATTCGGCCCGCTTATGTCTTCAAATCTTGCACCTCCTACAATGGCATTATCAAGAAATCCTGAATCATCAATTTCTTGTTGACTTTTCCACGTTCCTAAATATCTAGCACCTGTATATACAGGAACAGGTTGACCAACAATTAAACGTGTATTACCTGACCCTAGAATTTCATCGACTACTACTTCTTGAAATTGTGCCCCACCTAAATCTAATACCTTATTTCTATTAGCAGATAATGTTACCGTAGAGCTCCAGCTAAAGTTTGCGTTACTAACATTAGTAGAATTAACAAGTAATTCCCACCCTTGATTTTCTAAAGAACCAATATTTTGCAATTGACTTGTGAAACCAGTTTGTCTAGGAATCGTTACATCTAACAATAGGTCATCTGTTTGCTTATAGTAATAATTTAGCTCCGTAAACACTTTACCCCCAAAAAAGGATGCTTCTAAGGCAATATCATAAGAACTTGTGGTTTCCCACTTTAAATTAGGGTTGGCTGGTCTACCTACCGTTAAACCTATTAATTCATTACCTCCTAAAGTTGTATTTGCCTCTGTTAGAAGACCAAATGTTCTGTATGCTTCAATGGCTTGGTTTCCCGATTTACCCCAACTTGCTCTTAATTTCAAATCTTGGAACACATTCTGATTTTGCATAAAAGACTCTTCTGAAATTTTCCAAGCACCTGCTATAGAAGGATAAAACTCATATTTGTTACCTGGAGCAAAACGAGAACTACCATCTGACCTGCCTACTAAAGTCAACAGGTATTTATCTTTAAAAGCATAGTTTATCCTTCCGAAGAAAGAGGCGATTTGGAACCCATCATAATCACTTCTGATTACAGACCTAGCGGGATCAGAAAAACCTAAATTGTTAAACCCAGCGGCATCACTAAAAATACCTAATGCTTCCGCAAAAGCTGTCTCCGTCTCTACCTTTTGAAAAGAAGCACCGGCAAGTGCCGTTATACTATGATCTTCATTTACATCGAATTGGTATTGAATCGTATTTTCATTATTCCAACCAATACTAGATATTGTTTCAACACTAGCAAACCCACCATTAAACACATCTATTGCAAGATTACTTGGTGCTTGACTGGAAAAAAATCTATTTTGCTTAGAATTATTGATTTCTGGGCTAAATGTTGAACGGATAATTAAATTTTCTATTGGACTATACTCTAAATAAGCAGTTGCCAACAAATTATTACTCAGTGTTTCATTTGTATTTTGCTCAAGGGCAGCTATCGGATTAGTAAATGGCGCCCCTACAACTTCATTAAATCCATTATAGGTTCCATCGTCATTAAAAATAGGCTGTGTGGGAAGCGTGCCAAAAGCACTTCCAAAGCCAACTACACCATTTTGCCTGTTAATTCTAGAGTAATTTATTCTAAAGCCAGCCTTTATCTTTTCACTTAATGTATAGTCTAAATTAGACCTAAAAATAAACTTTTCAATACCAGAACTTTTAATAATACCTTCTTGATTAAAATAGCTCAAAGAATTGTAGTAATTAAGGTTTTCTGTTGATCCGGAAATAGAGACATCTGCACTATAAATAGGTGCGGTATCCATTAAAAGATCAAACCAATCGTTGTCAGGATAGGTTGATGGATCGTTTGGAAATGGCTCTGTAACCCCTCTAAATCTTGCACTTTCGTTAGTATATGCTATTTGCTCCCTCTGAGAAAGCATATCTGGTAGTTCTGGAACACTTTGTAAACTTGTATAAAGGTTTACTGATACCTCTGGCTTTCCTGTTCCTGCGCCTTTACCATTTTTTGTAGTCACTAACACTACACCATTGGCACCTCTAGACCCATAAATAGCAATAGACGAAGCATCTTTTAAGATTTCAATAGATTTAATGTCATTACTGTTTATATTATTCAGGTTGAAGTTAGTCCCTACTACAATACCATCAATAACCCAAAGTGGCTCGTTACTTCCTGTGATGGAATTACCACCTCTTACTCTAATTACAGTACCCGCACCTGGCGCACCATTAACCTGTGTTACCTGAACACCAGAAGCTCTACCTTGTAGCGCTTGATCCACCCTAGAAACCGGAACTGCAGTAATATCCTCAGCACTCACCGAAGATACAGATCCAGTTAAATCCGACTTTCGTTGCGTACCATAGCCAATTACTACCACTTCATCCAAAGCATTGTCCTGCTCTAGTGTTACGTTAACTACGGTTTGATTACCAACTGGCACCTCCTTTGTAGAATAACCTACATAAGAAAAAACAAGAGTGTTGGATGCTTCGGCATTAATGGTGTAATTACCGTCAAAGTCAGTACTAGTTCCTGTAGTTGTTCCTTTTACCAAAACGGTTGCTCCCGGGAGGGGCTGGCCATCCGCAGAAACAGTTCCGGATACGGTTTGGGCAAAGGACATTGCCGCAAACGCAAAGAACAAAATGATGCTCAACTTAGCCTTTCTAAGATAGAGCGTCTCATTTAGTTTAGTTTTTAATTTCATAAAATTTGAAGTTTAAATTAGTTAATTTTTCGTTTTCTAAAGTATTTCTTAAAATTTTAACACGTATCCTGCACTTCCCGTTCTGGGCTGTGCTGTATCATCATTTAAAACATATTTTACCAGAAACAGGACACCACAGGTCAAAATAATTGACGGTATGGCTTAGTTTTATAACTTATGAAGTGCCAATGCTTTATGGATATCAAAAATATAAATCTTTATATGTTAAAAAATGAATAGGACATCATCATTATTATTACTTTTTATGTTAGTTTCTTTTGGTAGCCCGGTTTGGGGCCAAACTATAAACCCACCCAAAGGAAGAATAGCCGTTGTTGCGGATGGCAATTCTCCGGACCCAGATGATTTGGGAGGTACTGCAGTAACTATTGCCTTATTGCGCGCCAGTGGCTTAGAGGACAGATTGGTACATTATTCGCATAGTTGTGATTTGGTAAGGGATGATCGCATTTCTAAACAGGCCGAAAAAGAACGACACCATTTAATGCAGGTAGCCTGTGATATGATCGCACGACGCTGGGGAGGATTTGGAAATTTAACATTTTATGATGCCATGTGGCAAAAAGAAGCTACCATTGACGATTTGTGTTGGGCCATAAATGCCTCTACTGCCGACGACCCTTTATGGATTATTGAAGCCGGGGAACCAGATATTATTGGTATGGCATTGCAAAAAACGCCAAAGGAAAAACACAAATTTGTTAAAGTAGTGACCCACCATCCTGCTAACGATAACGCAGGCGATTTTTACACTTGGCAACAAATATTGGATTTTGGTATTGAAGAAGTACGTATCCCTGACCAGAATATCAATTTAAAGTTAGACCACGAAAAATGGGATTGGGCAAAAAATCATGCCGACCCGCGCATACGATTAATTTGGACTATCGGGAACCTCGCTGAAGTTGACAATATCGTTAATTTCCAAAAAGGAAAATGGGACTGTTCTGATGCAGGTATGGTATTATATTGGATTTCTGGTGCTAACGTGAACGACGGCTTGGAGGCTGGCGGTATGGAAGTAGTAAAAGCGCTTCTTGAAAGTTACATTGAGCGTCATCCAGAGCCTTCCAAAAAGAAGAAAAAATAATTTCATAAAGATTGAGCTTAGCTCATATTGAATTATTAACAAAAATAAAAAAGGCCATGATTGTATAACGCTATCATGGCCTTTTTTTCTTTTGTATAAGACTAGTTACTAATTGTAAAGCAACTTTTTAATTATTCCTTCATCTGTCCGTAAAATATATATCCCTTTGGAGTATTTTGAGATATCCACGGTATGCCCATTGCCTTGGGCTATTTTTCTTCCTAACAATGAATACACTGTCCATATTTTAGGTTTACTTAAATTAAATCTTCCATCACTGCTGGGTATTGGGTACACTTTGAAGTCGTTATTAAATCCAAATTCGTCAACACTTAAACTTCCCAGTCGGTTTAAAGTGACATAGTCATACCTAGGACCTGCACCACCACTCGGGATTTTTAACTCCAAAACCCAAAGTCCACTTTCCAAATCAAATTCATCCGATGTGTAATCCTGAAAATCACCACCTCCGGTAATTTGTCTAATTCCATCAGCTGTTGAGCCATTTGGGGCAGAAAACAACAATTCCGATGATGACAAATCTTTTGGCAATAGGTAGGCCTGAAAAGGTTTTGAATTACTGGAAAAGGTGGCATAATTTACCAACATTTCGTAGCGTCCGCTTTCTGTGACGTTTATGGTATATCTTGTATATTCGTTACCGCTTACCCCTGTTGTTACAAATCCTGTACCGCCTAATGCAATATCAACGTCATCGCCCGTTTCGGTACGATAGGCACCCCCGGAATTGCCTACGGAAGAATCAAAAAACGCCAATCCTGAACCTCCTAAATCGTAATCCTCAGTTTGAATAACCCCGGGAACTAAATGGGCTGTTCCTGAAAACGGCCTTGTTGGATAATTTGTGCTTGTCACTATAATTGTGCTTTCCTTAGTTCTGCCTCTATCATCTGTCAAAACTAATTTTAAATTATAGGTACCTTCAACAATATTTTCTAGTAGCGAATCATTTTGTCCAGAATATCCCCATGTGAACGGCGCCGAGGCAACACTTCGCACCAAAACGTCATTTACAAAAAGTTCCATACTGGCAATGTTCTCGGGTGCGCTGGTTGTAGAAGCTTCAACCTCAATAGAATTCCCTGGTTCAATATTGTCCAAATCATTCGGCGTTACAAACATTGGTGCTTCTATAATTGGAACCGCCAACACATTGATCTTATCTAAATTAAATCCCCCGTTCTGCACATTGAGTTTCAACTCATGCAAGCCTTTTGTTAATGGGATAGTTAATCTAGTAGCGGTTTGAAAATCGGTAGCACCTGCCGTTTGTGGCAATGAAAAGTTATCGAAAACAACAACATCGTCAATCTCTATACTCACCAAAGCTCCTGCAGTTGCAGAGGCGTAAACAAACTCAAAATCGTAATCATCGGTGTTTAAAACATTGACATCATATTTTAACCATTCGCCATTTTGGGTATCGCCAACGTAAGTGATACCGGTATCCGTCCCCACATCTACTCCATCGGTATCAATGCCTGGACTCAATGTATTGTCGGCAGTTGTATCTGAAAAGCCAACGCCTTCACCTCCGTCTTTATAATCTTCGGCCTCAATTGTACCAGCAATTAAGTGTATGGACTCGTCAAAATAAATTTCTGAAATTTTACTTACCGATAGTGGCGGTAATGTAATTGTACCAGTTCCTTCCTTAACCAATTGCAACGGATCCGTAAAATAATCTATCGGATCTACTTCACCCAAATTATCAAATATCAGTGCCTCGTGCTTAAAAGATCTGGAATACACCACATCATCAAACTTTAATTCAAAAGTGACAGGTTTGTCCGTAAGGTTTACGGCTACCACTTTAGTTTCACCAAATTCATTGGTAGTTGCTCTGGCATTTACTGCATTTACAGAGCCTCGCGAAACCGTTAATTGTGCAGAAGACGTGACGGTACCATTCAACAAGGTAGCATCTCTAAATACATCCTGAATGATTTCATAAGTGGACAGATAGCCTCTTTTTTGTAGTGGGTACACAGGTTCTCTATTGCTCCCAACCACCACCATGGCATTTAAAACCCGATTAAAACTAAACCAGTTGGCGCGTTCATAAATATCTTGGTTTTCAGCCATAAACATAAATACGTCTGCCAATCCAAGGCAAGCCCCCCCATGAACATTGTCACCTGCAGAAACGCCCCACTCGGTTAACCAAACCGGTTTTCCAGGAGCAAAAGTCCGTACCCAATTTACATCCTCGGCCAGTTCTAATTTTGAAGTCAATAAAGCTGAGTAAGCATTGTTACTTTCTCCAGGCACATCAGGATCTGACCCCATATATTTGTGAATGGTAATGGCATCGAAAAAGCTACCGTCGCCTTTTACCGTATTATTATATCCTTCATGAGTTCTTCTCCAACTTAAAGGCAATGATAATTTAATATCAGGAAATTCGGCCTTAAGTGCACCAGAAACCTCTGAAGCGGCCGATAAATACATTTCTGGAGTTTCAGTTCTTAATGAACGTTGTCCCCTCCAAAAATGTTCATTTCCTAATTCTATTGCTTTAACTTCCAAACCTAAACCTATATCTTTTTGAGCCCTGGCCACACTGCTAGCACCATCGTCAAAATTGATGGAGTAAGTCCACATCATATCATAACCCTCTCCTCCTGTTCTATTCTTTTTTTGCGTGTTTAATTCTGCAATACCATCAATATCTCCGGTGATACAGCACACGAAAGTTTGTAATGCTTCCTCATGGTCTCTATTATCGAAGGCATCGTCTTGATAGCCATCGGTTTGCCATTGGTAAAAATTGGCCCAAACCCCATGAGGGAAACGAATAGTTACGGGATCCACAAGGTTTATAAAATCTTTTTGAAGTTGGGTGTCAAACCCTTGAATATTATAGCCTATTATTTTGTTATTGAATGGCTCCGTATCATCCGTATCCACGTTTAAGGAGGCAGTTATATCATTCGGCAGAGTAAACGGATATTCCTGTCCGTAGGATTTTGAACAGCAGGCGAATACAAATATTAAAAGAATTACTCCTCTAAATGATTGTAATCTGCATCTAGTATTCTGAGCCATAGCTATAATTTTTGCTGAAATTAAACCAGAATTCACTAAAAGATATCCTGAACTATACTGCCTTGCAACAAAAATTCGATAAATAGCTCATTTAATCGTTCCGACTAAATTATGGTGGTTTTTCTTCACATAGAAGCCTTATATGTTTCTGACAAACAAGAGCCTATCTTAAAAGTCTAATCCTTCTTGAAGTTTCGAATACCGGGTACGATTCGAAAACTCATATTTTCTTGTGATTCAGGCCATTTTAATATAAATAGCTTTTGCGTTTTTTCATCCCAAATAAAGTTAGAAATATCAAACCGTTCTGGAGCTTTATAAACTTCCAACCCAACATTTTTTATGGGATTATGGTACAACACGACCTCATCGTCGATTAAAACCGAAAAACCATCAGGATAGTGTCTATTGGCTCCAATAAAAATTTTGGAAGCACCCTGTTTATTATTTGGTTTGAAGTTGACATTTAAAGTTCTAGT
The DNA here is from genome assembly GCF_014270105.1 of Hyunsoonleella aquatilis. Lineage (GTDB taxonomy): Bacteria > Bacteroidota > Bacteroidia > Flavobacteriales > Flavobacteriaceae > Jejuia > Jejuia aquatilis. The sequence goes on along the minus strand of NZ_JACNMF010000003.1, from coordinate 235,233 downwards.
AGCATGATTGAAAAAGAAGGACCGAATATCACCTGCCACGGTTTGCGGAAATGGCCTTGAGATTACATCTGTTATATATTTGCGCTCAACAGTTCCTGCATCGGTACTATCGCTAAAAATTGCCCAAGTTGAGGGACCTCCTGCCAAAAAATGTTGCATACTTCGGTTACCCAAAAACCATGCTTTAATAGAGCCTACACCCATTCTATCAAAAACCTCGGCAGTTTTGATGTAAAGCTCCCTGTATTCCAATTGCCCTAACCTACCACTTATTAAGGTATCCGTTTTAGCAAATGTTGGAAAACCCCATTCCCCAATGAGAATTGGAGCGTTTAACAGATCGGATTCCCTATCAAAACGATCCATGACGGGTTTTATAAAATCAATTTTACTTTGATAAATATGAGGTGCAAACACAACATTTTTACGGTTTATAGGCGCAGTAATTTCAGCATACTGATTATTATCGATGCCTTCCCCTTTATTCATAAAAATGGATTGAATCAAAATCTTTTTATCGGCATTTATTTTCTGACTTTCATCAATAATTTTTTGATATAGCGGAATTAAGTACTTTTTTGTCAACTGATTGTACGAAATATCCATGGTGAGTTTTCGTGGTTCGTTTACCACATCATATCCTACAACCGCTTTATTATTGGCGTATCGCTCCCAGATGACTTTCCATGCATCAATGTAAGTTTCGTATTCATTTTTTTTGTTAAGCCAAAAATCTTCCCATATAAAGGCATCAACGCCGTACACGGTCATTTTAAATACCGTTTTGATGTCGTGGTGCTTTCCTAAAGCCACGAGGGTGTCCAGTTTTTTTAAATAGTTGGGTTCAAGTTTTCCACCTGGAAATTCGCTTAGCTTTCCAAGTTCTAAACGAATGACTTGATAGTTTGCCCCCATTCTTACCATACGGGCATAGTCGTCGCTATTGAAAAATACCTCGCCTTTATGGTCGTTTGTATTTACTACAAAACCACGTGGAATAACATGTCTGCCCAAATCGTCACGAAGTCCGTGTTTAATTTGGCTAAAAAGGGTTAACGTGCATAAGCTAAAAAACAGAAAAAGAACTACTTTTTCTGTTTGGATTTTTGTTTGTTGCATTTTCAAAAGTTAGTTTGGTTTCTATTCTGGAATGAGTTCTATCAATTTGACACCATGAGCCTCTAAATCAACCTTGAGTATCAAACTTCCATTTCTTTTACCGACAAGAGAATCTGTCATGGTTTGAGGTAATCTTGCCAAATCTGTGTATTTAGATAAATTGGCGTTTAGCACATTTTTCCAACCATCTTCAAACCTATCAGAAGGCCTGTTACCATAAATTCGTCCATCAGTTTTTTCACTTACACCTGCATTTCTTACATCTTTATATAGCTCGCGCATCATAACACCATGGTTTTTGTCCACCGTCCATTCATTCATTTTCCACGTTGTTCCACTGGCAATCACACCACCTTCCAATTTAGGATATATGGTACGTGTTGCTGTACTCGTTCTTGATGGATTGTGGTTGTAAACCAACAAATAAACGATGTCGCCTTTTACTACTGGTATAACCCCAGCGTAACCGTTTAAATTATCTACGGCATCCAGCCTATTACCATCCTCCATTTTTTGCAACATACGCATCACATTTTTTCTGGCTTGAGGCAAATCACTGTCTTCTATCTCCATACCCCAGTCATAAACTTCACTAATTCTGTATTCATTAACCATATCTGCTACGGTTGCATACCAACTGGCGCCAAGTTCGGTTGCATCTGATAAACTTAAGCCTCTTACATTATTATCACCACGAAGCACACCAAACTCTTGAATATCCAATGGAATGTCTGAAAATTTAGGAATACTGTTCAATTTGTCTCTATATTGTCGAATTTTGTCTGGAAGCGATACCGTATTTCGACTTACTCTCTCGTAGTAAGAGATTGAAAAGAAATCCATTTTTGTTCCCATTTCCCCTGTTGCATAGTTTGTTCCTGTTGCACAATGATCAATTAACTCTGTTGTAAATTTTGCTGCACTAGACTCAGTTAGCATATTACCTGGCCCTATAATTGCATCAGGAATTACTTTTAAAACCTCATCAACTGTAATATCATAGTGCTTAAAGTAATCTTCCATGGTTCCATTCCAGTGGTTGGGTGTATAATTGGGTTCCGTACTTACTCTAAACCGCCATGTTTTTACTTCATTTATTCCAAACTCGTTTACAAGTGCAGTTAAGAACGCATTTACGTATTGCCTCCAATGGTCGTAATTATCCGGAGGACTTGTATTTCCGTAAGTATTTACCACTTTGTTTTCAACCATTTCCCAAGGCACTTTACTAAGTACAATTCTTGGTTTAAAACCAGTACTCATAAAATCGCGCATATTAGTAAGTAAATCGCTAAAATCTGTGATAATATTACCCGAGGCATCCACACCCTGATAAAACATATTTCGGTTATCTGTTCTACCCCCCATAGTTCTAACTAGATTATAGCTTTTTACATAATCTTTTATGGGGATTATTGAGTTTCTAAAACCAGAGGCACTAAAACGCGTTTGGTTAATCATGGGGCGTGTTGACCAGAAATTATGAAATGGCGCAACCACAGCACCTGTATTAATTGTTACCAACTGGTTAGGATCAACATCACTTTCATCTATACCTCCAGGTTCTTGTGGGTTTTCAGGTTCTTCGGGCTCTTCAGGGTCAACCGGATCAGGTTTTTCCATAATAACTTCTTGAACATCTTCTGCCTTTGAGCACGAGTAGAATATGGTAAATGCACAAAGAAGTAGAACTATTCCAAACTTTCTTTTTCTCATAGTTTTCATCTTTTTAAAGAATATTTTAAGCAATACATCTCAAAGTTCAATATTTATAGAGCAGAAAACTATTATCTGTCTTGCATTAACTAAATAATTTACGCAAAATTTAAGTGAATTTAGAAAATTGATACCTGTATATGCCTCAAAACCAGTATGTCAATTTTATTTCAAAACCTTCAGCTTTATATCTTTGTATTCAATTTTCATGGGAGGCCCAACATGAACCTGCACACCAATATATCCTTTTAAAGACCTGTTTATTGTATCTAAATCGGTTACTTCGCTCATTAAAACGCCATTCACAAAATGTTGCATTTTATTTCCGTTTACCTTTAGGTGAACCCTATTCCAGTCGTTTGATTTAATGTACGATTTTAATTGTGGTATTGTTTCCAAAGATTCCACAACCTTTCTTGTTTGCCAGCAGTTCTTTTTTACGTTTCTACGAAGGTTAGTTTTAGGAATGCTATCGGGCATCTGCGGAATGTTTACCTTTTCCCCCATATAAGCCAATGTGGTACGCTTTTTTTCTTCGTAATTCTGACCTGTATATTTATTTTTACCATCAATATCGCACTGATAGCCTCTTAAAGCAAAAGGCACACCTTCAATAATTTCGCTTCTGTAATTGACACCGCTGTTTCCAGATTCTGAAACTCTATATTCCAGTTTTAATTCAAAATTTTCAGGTTGCTCTTTTTGGTAAATGATAAATGAATTGCGTTTTAAAATAGTCTCTGGAGTAACTTCGCCTACTAATATGCCATTTTCAACACGCCAGTATGTTGGGTCTCCTTCCCAGCCCTCTAAGTTTTCACCATTAAAAATTGAAATAAATTCATTTTTATTATCGTCTTTCTTTTTGGATTTTGTTCCGCAAGCAACGAGAACACCAACCAATAAAACACTTAAATAAGAAATATAAATACCTTTCATCACTTAAAAATTAATCAACGGTTATCTGACTTCCCCACCAGTTTTTGTTGGGTTTAAAATCTGGAGATAATACTTCCAGCCTTTGTTTTTCTAAATTTGGCAATTTTTCGTTTACAAGCTTTTGCAAACGTATTTTTCGTTTATCTGGATTAAATTCTGCATCCGTGGTTGGATATTGTGCATTTACTTCCTTTAACCAAGTCAGTAATTGATCGCTTAAATTTTTGGCGATTTCTGGGTGTTGAGCAACTACATTCTGATTATCCTTTTCTTTGGATGGGAGTTTAAAAAGTTCCTCACGCCCATCTTCCCAATAATGAATGAGTTTCCAGCCATCTTTTTGAATGATTGAAGAGGGTTCACCTCCTTGATTTCCATAATGTGGATAGTGCCAAAATAATGGCCTGTTTGCATCTATATCTTTGCCTTCAAGCAGGGGTTTTAAGCTCATACCATCAATATGCTGTTCTTGTTTTAGTGGCAGATTTGCTAAATCTAAAAGAGTAGGATATAAATCCGTACTCACCACTGGCACAGCAGAGAACTTTATATTTCTTAACCAAGGCACTTTAATAAAAAACGGTTCTTTTATACCCCCTTCCCATTGATAACCTTTACCTCCCCGCAAAGGTAAATTACTGGTAGCATAATGGTCTCCCGATGCTACCCCTCCATTATCTGAGGTAAATACAACAATGGTATTATCGTCAAGACCGTTGTCTTTTAATGCTTTTAAAACGATGCCCACAGCATCATCCATAGTTTCTACCAAACCACCGTAAATGGGATTATCCTGTACTGTGCGAATGGGCAATACACGTTCCATTTGGTATCCCGTTTTTGCAATACCCAAACTATCGGCTTTGTTTCTGTATTTATCCCATTTGGTTTTTGTAGTTTGAATGGGTGCATGCACCGCATAAAAGGATAAAAAGGCAAAAAATGTAGTGTCTTTATGTTTGGATATAAAATCTGCCGTTTCATTGGCTAAACGCAAGGTTAAATTTTCTCCTTTTTGCTTGTTGGGCAATTTTGGATTGTTCCAAGGTGAAAAAAAACCACCTCTTGGAGAACCGGCATCAATGCCCGCAATATTAATATCGAAGCCATGATCTTCAGGATGCGAACCTATGCCTCCTAAATGCCATTTTCCTGCAAAAAAAGTTTTATAGCCTTGCTCCTTAAAAGCTTCGGCTATGGTAATGTCGTCCTTAGGTAATTGCATCACATAATTGGCTGGTAATAATTCATCATGACGGTTTCTTGAGCGCCACGCCTCTCCCGCTTTTGCACCAATCCAATCGGTAATACCATGGCGTGCGGTAAATTTCCCTGTCATAATGCTTGCTCTTGAAGGACTACAAACCCTGCTAGAGGCGTAACCATTGGTAAACATCACACCTTCGGTTGCCAGTATATCTACGTTGGGCGTTTCGTAAAAGGTACTACCCGTAACGCCTAAATCGTGATAGCCCAAATCGTCAACTAAAATAAATAGGATGTTTGGCTTTTTAGATGGTAAAACTGATCGAGAGTTATCATTTTTACAGCTAAGCCCAATCATAACAACTAGGGATAACAATAGTGATTTTACATATTTCATTCCCTAAAACTAAACTAACTTTTTATATATTCTATTTGATAATTGCCTGAACCCAGGGTTGTAACTCCTTTCGATATTTCAATTGCATTATTTTGTTTAAATGCTGAAATAGTTTTGCCATTTATTTTTAAGCTTTCAAGCTCTGATGGGGTGAGGACAATTTTAGCTTTTGTATTAAATGGCACTTTAAGGTTCATATTAAACATGTTCTCTTTTAACGTCCATTTATTGGCGATAGTTCCGTACGGCGTTGGCACTTCCACCGATGTACTTGTTATTTGAGATGGGAACTGCGGATTTACAATAAACTCTTTAAAACCTGTTTTTTCGGTAGATGTTTGAATTCCACCTAAACTCTCATAAAAATAAGTAGCAAAACCTGTATGCATCGGGTGATTCAAGGAATTGGTTGGACCTTCCATCTCCTCCCATACGAACTGACGTTCTGGCCATGTGGTAAAGCCAGAATTCATAACATAAGCTTGACTTGGAAAATCAGGTGTGGTTAGAATATCATAAGCTAAATCTGCTTTTCCATATTTAGACAATACCGTGTAAATGTATCTGTTTCCATGGATACCCGTAGAGTGATGTCCGCCTTTAACTTCAACAATATTATGCACCAATCCGTTTACCACAGTTTCAATTTCATATTCTGGGACAATTCCAAATTGTAATGCTTGAACAGTAGCAGTCTGACTTTGATACCATTTGTGATTTGTTTCTGGAATGTCAACCAAAAATTCTTTGTTAAATGCGGTTTTTAATGCTTCTTTTTCTTGCTTCATTTTTACTTCATAATCTGCATCATTGTTCATTTTAGCAAATCGCTCCATAATCCCTAACACATCATAAAAATAGGCGTTTGCCGAAATTATGGGGTCGCATTCCATAGCACTTGGATTGAGTCTTCTATCCCAACGTGGCGGACACCAATCGCCCATACCGTCTTGCATAATACCGTTCTCGCCTTTAAAGTTTAAGTAGAAATCCGTTAAACCTTTCATAGCATCATAATATTCTAATACAATGGCATCATCTCCATAAAACTTGTAATTATACCATGGTAAATACATGGTAGCTATTCCCCAATCTATTTTTGCATAAGTAGAAGTACGTTTCCCTGGAGCAATCATGGTAGGCACCGGATATTTTAATTCAGGATTATTATGTCCCTTTGTTGGTCGCATTTGCGTGCGGATATCTTCCATATATTTTTTATAGAAATCGTACATATCGTAGTTATACAATGCATACTCACAAAATGCGTGTGCATCACCTAACCAACCGCATTTTTCCCGATGTGGACAATCTTCTGGGATACCGTGAATGTTATCGACAATCGTCCATTTACTAATGCTATGCATTTTATTAAACAGTTCATCAGATGATGTAAAACTGCCTTTTTCTTGGATATCTGTTGCTACTAAAACCGCCTTTATCATATTGGCGTCTGGCTTTGTTGAAACGCCTTTTACTTTCGCAAACCTAAAACCGTGATAACTAAATTTTGGTTCCCAAGACTCCAAACCATCTCCTTTACAGATGTACTCGTACAATTGAGGCATACCATTAGCGCCACCACCAGTAGAACCTGGGTAAATATCGCTTCCATCGGTTAACAAGGCTTCTGTGGTAATCACTTCAATAAGCTGTCCTTCTTTTTCCTTTACATTTAACTTAATCCAACCCGCAATGTTTTGTCCAAAATCTACAATCCATTCTCCATCAGAACCTTTAAACACCTTTTGAGGTTCAAACTCTTGAAGTTTCTTAATTGGTGGAATTTGACTCACACTTATTTTTTTAACCTTTGGTAAAGCTTCCTTGGCATGTCCCCATTCTGAATCGTTGTAATCCACCGTAGCCCAATCACCAATTTCAAACCGAGCATCATAGGTATCACCACCATAAATATTATTAAATACGATTGGCCCTGTAGCTTCTTTCCAACTTTTGTCTGTATAAAAACCTTTAGTTGAACCATCGGTATATGTTAGTTTTACCAAACAGCGCACTGTTGGTGGTCCAAAAGCCAAATCTCTATCGGACTCGGGGTCATTTTTCCAAGAAATATTTTGCCCATAAAACCCATTTCCTAAGTTGATTCCGAAGGCATTTTTACCTGACTTTAAATCATCTGTAATATCGTAATTTACATAATAGGCTTGCTTATCATAGTTTGATGGTGCAGGGTCCAACACATGGTCGCCCACCTTTTCTCCATTTAAAAATAGTTCGTAATAGCCCAAACCGCAAATGTAAACTTGAGCATTACCAATGTTCTTTTCAACATTAAACTCTTTTCTAAAATAACTTGCAGGAAAACCTGCTACAGGCATTGGTTCATCCATTCGCCCTGTTTTATAATCTCTAAAGCGATGTTCTGAAGTTCTAGTATCTTTGTTTAGTGTAATCCATTTGGCGTCTCCCCAATTACTTTCATTCAATAATCCCATTTTAAAGGTTTGCACATCAGACCAATTGGAAGATGCTTCATTTTCATCCCAAATTTTCACTTTCCAATGGTACTTTTCCAGAGCTTCAAGCGCTTCTCCTTCAAAATTTACATAAGTAGACTGGTTACTTATTACTTTTGAAGAATTCCATATATCGGCGTCATTTTCATTTAGTTTTTCTTCTGAAGAGGCAACCAGAATATGATATGCGGATTGGGATTTATCAAAACCATTACTATTTACAATCCAAGAGAAAGTAGGCTGAAGACTTTCTATCGTTTTTGGATTTTGCTTTGAATTGACTAATAATGTTTCAAAAGACAAAGAAGATTTAGAAGTTGAAACTCGTTGACAAGATATTCCTAAAAATACCAATAAAAGGATAAAAAAAATGGATTGACTTTTTTTCATTTTAACGAAATTGCTTTTACAAATAAATACTGGTGAAAGTAGTGAAGTGTTCTTTAAGAAATATCCTGTACTCTCACGGAAATCACATTTTAATTTAAGAAAGATGATGAGAATTAAATAATTTAGACCTCGATATACCGTTTACAAATGCGCTTTAGTTGCTTTTCATCAAGCTCTAATCCAAAACCCGATTTTGAATCGAGAGTAAAATAGCCATCATTTCTTTTGGTTGTTGCCGATTTTAAAACACATGCTAAATAGTCTTTTGAATCTTCTTCTTTCTCAATAGCCTCAACCCAAGTGGCTCCGGCTCCAATAGCTATTTGTTGCCACGCGGTACATGCAGGTCCTACCAAACTATCATCACCTATCATTACTTTTGCACCAATATCATGTACCTTTTTTGCCAATAAAGATGTATGATGAAAACTTCCCATTGTAGAAGGATGTAAGTTGATAATTCTCCCCATACCTTTTTGGAGTTTATTTACACCATTCCAAGCTGGACGCATGGGCGCATCTGGAATTAAGTCTAAATCTCCTGTCATTTTTTGGAGTGTAATCCATTGGTCTGTGCTTAAAGGTGCAGGGTCTTCTATAGCGTTAAGTCCATTCTCTTTGAAAGTATTCAATATCTCAGCCAGTTCTTCAAGCGATTTCCATTTCTTATACCCTTTATTGACATCAGAAATCACTACTGCATCATCACCTAAAACCTCGCGAATAATTCGCAATAACTTCAAGTCAACCTCAACATCACCATACATTTTAAATTTCATGTGATGCCCAAGATTCTGTTCAAGACTTTTTTCGGCTTCTTCACGCACTTTGTTTTCATCTTTATGCAGAATACAATACAAGCCAGGTACTGCTCCTTTTTCATGTAAATCCAATAATTCTATTGAAGGCTTATTTTGCAAACGACCGGCCAAATCGAGCAAACCCATGTCCATTAATTCTAAATATTTAAAAGATGTTTTTGATCCTTTAACTTGTTGGGATTGCAATAACTTTTGCGCTTCTAAAACACTTAAGCCTTTAAATTGTTTTACATATTGTACCCAAGGACTCAAATCGACGTCGGGATTATTTCTAGAAGCAGGAATTTCGGACCAGCCATAGTAATCGCCTACACTAATTTTCATGAATATATGCTGACGATTTAACCATGTACCAAAGGAAAAATAGCGTGGGATATTGATATTGTATTGGTAAAATTCAATTTTTGTGATTTTCTCAGTCAATACGTCTTTATCACTGATACAAGATGATAATAAAGGATAGGATAAACTGAATAACCCAACACTTGAGATACCTTTTATAAAATTTCGACGGTTTGTTTTCATTTCACTAATTTAGTTTACCAAGGATCATTCATTGAGGTTAATAATTCAGTTAATTCTGTTTCCATCTTATGGTCAAGCTCAGCATTTTCACCCCAAATATTGGTCATTTGATACGGATCTTCGGCATCATGATAGAGATAATGAAACTTATCACCATTTTCATGTTTAACCACAGCATAGGTATAATCTTTGGTTCTAAAACCTCTGGCATCGCCTTTTGACGCAAAACTTTTACCAGCAAAATACAACTGTTTTTCTGGACGAATGACTTCTTTATCGAAGAAAACATCAGAATAATCCACACCTTCAACAGCTTTAGGAATTTCAGTCTTTAAATCCATTAACCCTAAAAGTGTTGGCATATAATCTGGAACCGAAATCAACAAATCTTCTGTTTTGGGTTTTAATTTCTTCGGATAATGCACAATAAAAGGAATATCATACGCCTCTTTAAACCATACGTTTTTATGCATTAAGCCTTGGCTCCCTAACATTTCTCCATGGTCTGCCGAAAACACAATAATAGTATTTTCATAAAGCCCTTTCTCTTTTAATTTTTTAATAACACGACCTATTTGGTCATCTACACCATTTACAGATGCAAAATAATCTTTAGCTTGATTCAAACGTTTTTCAACACCATGGTCTCCTCTTTTTAACTCATAATTATCTTTAAACTGAACATTGGGTCTGTTTAACACTTCCTTATAATCCATTCCTTCATAGCGTTTTTTGTAACGTTCTGGCACTTGTGTAAACGGTGTATGTGGAGGATTGATAGACCAAAATAAGGCAAATGGTTCTTTACTTTTTCGCTGATTCTCAGTAATATCTAAATAATCTATAATAACATCAGCCTCATGTTCTGCTGACCATTTTTTGATGTATGTTTTTTCATCTTCTTTAGCATTTGTAGTCCAATAATAAGGCGCATTATGCCTGTTATGTGTTCCATAAGCATACCAAAACGAGAACCCATGTCTTCTATCTGGAGGACACCACGTATCCCAAACCCGTTTTACATCTGGTGGTGTAGGTTCTGGACCATCTAAATGCCACTTACCTACATATCCCGCACTATAGCCATTGGCCACTAAAACATCTGAAATACAAACTTCACTCTTCTTTAAATAGTTCCCAAATTCTGTTCTTTGGGAGTTACAATTTTCTACGACTCCAGTGGATAGTGAATATCGCCCCGTCATCAACATGGCTCTATACGGACTACATAATGGGTTGTTTGACACGGCTTCACTAAAAAAAACGCCTTCTTTTGCAAGCTTATCTAAGTTTGGAGTGTACACAGGGTCTTCATTTAAAAAACCTAATGAGGCCTGTCTGTATTGGTCTGCAAAAATAAAGAGTAGGTTGGGTTTTTGGACTACAATCTTTTCCTCACTTGTTTTGCTTCTACATGAGAATAAACACACTACTACGAAAAATAATATGCACTGCTTTTTTATTTGTTCCATGATAAATTAAAATCACGTTTTAATTATTTAAAATATACTATAAATCAATAAGTTAAACCTCCATATTTAAATTTAAAGTTATAACGAATTGCCTATTCCAACCAATACTACGGATAATAGAATTACTGTGATACCAGCAGTAATTGTCCATTTGGTTTTACTAGCCACTCCATGCCATTCCTTACGGTAAATACCCCAAAAATTAGCGGTTAAAATAATAGTGGACATGTGTAATATCCAAGAACTAGCACCACTTCCAAGTTTGCTCTCGCCCATACCGTAAAAGAAAAATTGTAAAAACCAGATGGTTCCGGCCAAAGCTGAAAACAGTAAATTGTTTTTTATAGGGGTATTGGTATTCATAAAATCCCTATATGATTTGTTTTTAAGACTTAGTATAGTTGTCCAAACCAAATTAGTAACAAGTCCACCCCAAAGTATGACCACAAAAGTTACATTATTAGCGTATAAATGGTCATATCCCGCAACCACAGCGGCATCAGCCAACGGTTTCCCTGCTTCAATTCCAAAACTAAAAAAAGCACTTAAAATTCCTGATAGCGTGGCAACAATAAGCCCTTTTACCAAATTAAACTCACTCACAGTTTTCTTTTTTTCTTCCTCTGACAGCTCGCCCTCTTTCATCATACCAGCTTTACCCGAAATAACTATACCCAGCAAACAAACCAAAACGCCTACAAAAACTATTCTTCCTCCCGAGGAAGAAAGCATTTCCGTAAACGATGTTTTGCCATCCGTAGGAACGAAATTATAATAAACAGAAGGCACTAATGCCCCAAAAGCCGCACAAAACCCAAGCACAACAGAGTTCCCTAAAGACATGCCCAAATAACGAATGCCTAAACCATAAGATAAACCACCAACGCCCCAAAGAAGCCCCATTAAAAAGGTAAAACCTATAATGGTTCCTGAACTGGATGCTATGATTTCAGCAAATCCGGGCACGGTTAAATACGCTGCTATTGGAGGTACAATTAACCAAGACATAACCCCACCTACCATCCAGTAGGATTCCCAGGCCCATCCCTTTACTTTATTGTAAGGCATATAAAAACTGCCTGCCGCTACACCTCCTAATGAATGAAATAATACTCCTAATATTGCTTGCATAATTTTTATCGATTTATCATGATTAAAATCTAATTTTCAGAAATAAATTCAGGATTTAACTCCGTTCGAATCGGCGCATCGGTTTCCTTCCACCTGTTTTTTAACTCACCTAACAATTCCTACTTTTTTGCTGGATTTAAAGATGCCAAATTATTTTGTTCTATAATATCTTTAGCCGAAGCGTTTTTTCTACAAGAAGCCATTAAAACAGTTAAAAAAGTAAAGAGGAATAGAATTTGTTTTTTGATCATTGGGATGATATTATTAGAAATACATTTAAAACTCGGGCTAAAACATAAAAATATTAGGCTCTGTTAAAAAGTTTATCCTGTACTCTCGGGATATCGAAAAGAAAATAAATTTACCTTTTACTTTTAATCTAAAATTACTTTCCCGATCTGTTGATACTCAATTTTTATACGTTATAGGCGTCTTATTTCTATTCGGATATCAAGTCCTTACTCGTACTTTATTCGCATTCTGCTACTAACGAACAAATGCCATTACTTCTATTAGTGGGTTTCGGAATTAATTGAATATTTTTTCTTTTTGCTTACCTTTTTTAATACAGTAATTTGATAAAAGAATTATTGACTTTTAAGATATACATTCCTCTGGCAAAAGAGGAAATGTCAATAACACGCCCTTTTCCTTCAGATATTTTTTTTCCAGTAATAGCATATACTTTCCAACTTTGAGGTGTTTGACTTTTTAATTGAAACACACCATTATCACTAGGATTCGGAAATACAATAAATTTTTGTGTATTATTCTTATCAACAGATAATTGATCATTCGAAAATACTGCTTTGATATTCATATCTGACGTTACTGTTATTGCTAATGGATTATCTGTACTGATAATATCGCCTTCCCAACCTTCAAATTTCCAACCTTCATTTGCAATAGCATTTAAACTAAATTCTTGCCCATTAAGTGCAGTACCACTACTATAGTTTAAAAGTCCTTGCCCTTCTTTACTAAGTGTTATGGTGTGGGTAGTAGGATTTTTAGGTATAAACTCAATACTATCAAAAACAATACTTCCTGAACTAAAGTTGTTATAAAATTCAAATTCATTGATAGTGCCTGTCCATAATCTCCAATTAATTAAATCAAAATCTAAGGTATGCCATTGGTTGTCATTGGGTACAGTTTCTTTTTTTCTACCTGTCTTAGAACTTGCCCCTGAGGCATTCGGAAACATTTGAAGATCAGGTTTATCGGTATTATTCTTAACCACAATTCTTAAAGTACCATAAAGGCTGGCATCTAAATTCAGATTATTTATTGCTATCGTAGGCCAAGAAGATTCCGAAGAAAAAGCAACATTTAATTTATCATTATCTGTATTTATGGTCATCCCTCCTTTAACGGCGAACCAAGCTGAAAAGTCTTCCGTAGAAGTCCAAACATAGTTTGCTGGAGTTATTGCCTTAACAAAAGCTGATTCCAGTCTGAATTCGAATTTCTCAAAAGCAAAAGACCCAATTTCAGTTGACATTTTAACTTCAGATCCAGATTTACCATCATTTCGTTCTTTAGTAGTAAGGCTTTTCCATTCTGTAAATTGATGAGGGTTTGGGTTTTCATAATTTTGATACGCTGTGTAACCTTCTTCTGTTAAAGTACGATCCGGAGCTCCTTTCTCATCAAAACCACTCATTACGTGGTTCGAATTATTGATTAAAAAATTCTGAAGCTTGTTATTCTCTTTCCCATAAGGTTTGCTTCTGCAGTATAATGTTGTTCCAACGGGTAAATCTGTAAAAAAAGAAACATCTACATTTTCATTATCTCTATAACTAAGTGCGCTACTGTTATAATTATATATCAAAACATCAAACTCACTTTCGGATTCTTTTTTGGCAAAGATAGCATCCAACTCATTTGTTGATGTATTGGGATTCCCAGATATGCTAGTTTCATAACGAACTAGATCAATCATCTTATTTAATTCTTTTATAGCATCAGGGTCTTCACTACCTGTTCTATTGCCCCATCTGTAAATATGTTCTAGACCTTTGTCTTTATTTTTATAAAAAGTATTCGCAAAAATCAATTCTACAATTTCTCTATGCGTGGTTTCACAACCAATTGTTCCTTTCCCATCTGCACCATTCATAGTGGTTACAGTTTTGTACTCCATAATATCTATTGACGTTTCGGGATTCCATTTAGGATTATTGATAAGAGGTGCAAAATTTTTGGTGTATTTGCCATTCATGTCTCTTAAATTACTATTACCTATAACAATGTAATCTGATAATCCCCAAAAATCACACTTTATATTATTAGCGTGATTGTAATCAATTAGCCCTTCAATGAAAGAAGCATAAGGTTCTCCTTTATAGTTTAAAATGGTACCATTTTTATATAAGAAACCTGGATTTCTTGTATGTAATCCAACTTTTGCATTTGGTAAAATAGATCGTACTGCACTTTCAGTATTTGCAAAGTGTTCTATAAAGTCTTGTTTGGTACCATACCAGTGATCTGGAGTTTCAATTTCCGAACCAACTCTAAAACGCCATGATAAAACCTTTTCCTCACCATAGGTTTCCACCAATTTGGTCATTAATGCTTTTATAAAATCGTGATAGGCATCTTTATTAGCAGGTGGCAAAGAATTGCCATAAACGGATATTCTTTCATTTTCTCTGAAATTTACATTATCTCTTGTACCTTCCTGAATAAAAGTATAACCATGCTGAAAAGCCCATGGTGGTTGATCTAAAGCAATTTGCAAAATTTCGGTTTGCGAGTTAACTACTTTATTAAGTCTATCTATTAGAGGATCCCATCTATAAACATATTTATTCTTAATAGAGTCATATATGCATGGGTCATAATCCAAATCTTTTTGCGCCACGCCATTTACAACTTTATTGATTCCCCCAATCATTCTCACAATATTCATTTTAAGACCTGTTCGAATATTTGATCCATTTCGTGGACTTATTCTGTTAGCTGTATTCCATACATTATGAATTGGGAGCCTTTTATCACTTTCACTTGTAAAATCAGTCGATAATTTTACTTGACTTTGCATGAAAGTAACCCAAGTAAAACTCAATAAAATAAAAACATATTTCTTTATGAAGTTCAGAATATTTATCATTTAATACCGATTTTACTTTCTCAAAGTTAATTCTTTTTGATAGAATTAACATCCTGTAATATCCTGTGAATTAATGTTTTCAATATTATTGAAACTTAGTTTTCGAATTCGGGATTTTTAGTTTTAGGTATAGGCGCTTTCGTTTCTGCCCACCATTTTTTTAAATCGTTAAGTAACTCTTCTTTCTTTTTTGGATTTGTTTCTGAAAGATTATTTTGTTCTCCAATATCTTCAGATAAATTGTACAATTCTACCCCGTCATCTTCAAAATAATAGTGCAATTTCCAATCGCCTTTTCGTATTACAGAACCTGGTCGTGTTCTAAATAAAGAGTCTCTATTTTCATTGTCATTTACATTATAGGCTTGTAAGTAAATTGGAAAATGCCAAAATAAAGGACGTTCAAAAACTTCTACTTCTTTTTCTAAAACGGGTGCTAAATTATTACCATCCAATTGAAGCGAGCTAGCATCAATACCTGCATATAACAATACTGTTGGAAAAACATCTAAATTCGTTATGGGGACTTCACTCTTTATATTCGGCTGAATCTTACCATTCAACACAAAGAAAAAAGGCTCTCTAATACCACCTTCATAATAGCTCCCTTTTCCTGCTCTTAATGGTTTTTGTTTCGTAATTCCATACAAACCGCCATTGTCTGAAGTAAAAACAATGAGTGTATTCTCAAAAAGATTTCTTTCTTTCAACTTATTGATGAGTAACCCAATATTCCTATCTAGATTATCTATCATTGAAGCATACTCAGGATTACCTTGACCTTGCCAAGGTGATTTTTTTTCATATTTAGGTACAATACTGTCTACTGCCATAATAGGCACATGAACTGCATAAGGCGAATAGTTCAAATAAAATGGTTTCTGAACGGTATCTACAAACTTTAAAGCATTTTCCATTACCAAATCTGTCAAATATTGGCTATTGCCTTTTTCTATCTTCACATTTTTATATGGTGGATAATAGCTTCTGGGTAGTCCCGCATGACTTCCGCCAATATTCACATCAAAACCATATTCTAGAGGGTTATCACTTAAATGCCACTTCCCTGCATGACAGGTAAGGTATCCGTTTGCTCGTAAAATCTGAGGTAATATTTTGTGTTTTGGTGATAAAGTATGAGTATTTTTTATAGGAATTAGTTTTCTATCTTCAGACTTACCCCGTGTTGAAGGGCTAACCGTATAAATACCG
Source organism: Hyunsoonleella aquatilis (assembly GCF_014270105.1). Classification (GTDB taxonomy): domain Bacteria; phylum Bacteroidota; class Bacteroidia; order Flavobacteriales; family Flavobacteriaceae; genus Jejuia; species Jejuia aquatilis. The sequence continues at coordinate 218,704 of NZ_JACNMF010000003.1, read as the reverse complement.
TGACGTGGCGCCCATTGCCCTGTCATTAAATTAGCTCTACTTGGCGCACAATTAGAGGCAGATGCATAGCCGTTAGTAAACACCATTCCTAAACTAGACAGGTAATCTATATTGGGAGTTTCGTAGTATTCACTTCCCATAAAACCAACATCTCTCCACCCCATATCGTCCACATTTATGATAACGATATTGAGTTTGGTATTTTGCTTTCGACTGGATTGGCTATTACAAGAGCTAATCGAGGTAATCAAAAAAGTGAATAATATTAGATGTATTCTCATATTTCAGTGATGTCAATGATTATTTTTTAAACGTCTTTTTTATCAAAGGAAACTCCGGATGTTCTGTTCTAGAATTGTTGATAAAATGTAATAGCTCATTTGCCTTTTCCGGATGCTGTTCTGCAATATTATTTTGCTCGCCTATATCATTACTTAAATCATATAATTCAACAGGTTTTTTATCGAATTTTACAGCTTTCCAATTGTCCTTTCTAACCGCTTGAATAGGCCCTTGTCTTTCATTAAACTCCCAATACAAATAACTGTGTTTTTGTTGCTGATTATCATTTCCTAAAAGTGTAGGTGCATAAGAAACACCATCAATTTTATCAGAAGGTTGTATACCAGCCAGCTCGCAAGCTGTGGGTAAAAAATCCCAAAAAGCAGAAATATGATTGGTTGTTGAACCTGCTTTAATTGTATTTGGCCAATAAGCTACAAAAGGGGTGCGAATACCACCTTCATACAAATCGCGCTTATGTCCTTGAAAATCGCCATTACTATTAAAAAACTCATTTTTTAAATCGTCATATTCGTGTCCGTTATCACTAGTAAAAACAATTAAGGTATTATCAGCTACACCTAACTTTTCTAGTTGTTTTAATAGATTTCCAATATCTCTATCCATAGTAGATACCATTGCTGCATAGGTAATGTGGCCATCTTCATCATGACGATAATGCCCTGGTGTCATTTTTCGCTTTGGCCACCCCAAGTTTTTGTATTGTTCTTTTTCTTCCTCTGGAATAGTTAGCTCAAAATGCGGGATGGTATATGACACATAGAGAAAGAAAGGTACTTCATGATTTCTATTAACAAATTCCGTTGCCTTTTCTGAAATTAAATAATGGATGTGCTGTCCCTTTTTATTTTGAGGGTCGTTTCCATCTAAGGTTAACTCGGTTTCATTTTCAAAAATAGTATTGGGGTAATAATGATGCGCAGGAGAGTGTTGGTTAAATCCGTAGAAATAATCAAAACCTTGTTTATTAGGCACACCATCGGTTAAGTTTTCTGCAAGCCCCCATTTGCCGACAATTCCTGTGGTATAACCTGCGCGTTTCAATTCTTCTGCAACAGTAACGTCTTTATCATCCAAATCTACTGGAGTACCACTTGCTGTCCATCTCGGATTTCCTCTTACAGTGCTATGACCTGTATGTTTACCTGTCATCAAAACAGCTCTAGAAGGCCCACAAACAGAAGACCCTGTGTAATGATTAGTAAAAATCATACCATTTTCAGCTAGCCTATCAATGTTTGGGGTATTTATTTTGTCCTGTCCATTAAAGCCTACATCGCCATAGCCCAAATCGTCTGCTAGAATAAAAATGATGTTTGGTTTTGTGGCTACTTGTAGATTTTCAATCGCCTCTTTATTTTCTACCACTTGTTTTTTCTTGCAACCTACAATGATAGATATTAAGGTAATCAAAAGGATACTAAAAGTTGCTATTTTGGGTTTCATGAATAGTTTCTAATTTATTTTCAAATCAATACTGAATAGACTCAATAACCACAGGCCCTAGCAATCCTGATTCCTGTAATTTTGAGTTTGGTTTAATATCATCAATAACCAACCAAGTATATTTTTCTTCTTTTGGTTTTTGTTTGTCTTTTATCAATTGATTTCTCCATAGATTTACTACTTCTATTTCTAGTTTGTTTTCCCCTTTTTTGATAGCTTCTGAAATGTTTAATCGGTAAGGAGCCATCCATACACCTCCAACATCTTTTCCATTTAATTTCACTTTCGCCATCACTGATACTTTTCCTAAATTGATGTACATTTCTTGATTCTCAGGAAGTTCTTCAATTGTAAAATTTTTGGTATATGTTGCTGTACCTGAATAGAATTTTATTTGTTCATTTTCTGAAGTTGACCAATCTTGTAGCTTGTTAAACACAAGGGTTTCTTTTGGTCCAATCTCTTTATTTTGAAAATCGACTTTAAAATCTTTATCTAATATTACTAAAGGTTTGTATTCTGGAAAATTAAGACCTTTATCGGTTTTAGCTTCTTCACTAAAAACAATAAACCAACTTTGAGCTCCTTTAAATTGCAATGGCACTTTAATTCCAGTTGGAGTTATTTCATACTCAGGTAAAGCTCTCATTTCTCCAGTTAAGGCATTCCACAGTTGTGGTTTTAAACTTTTATCTGTTCTAAAAATTGGAGCAACATCTAATGTCTCATCACTTTGGTTTGATATGAAATAAACATCCATACCTGGCATATTTCTATGTATCCAAAGTACTGGTGCATCCTCTGAAACATCAACATCTTTAGCTAAGTTTAGTTCGGTAAAAACTTCAGATAATTCGTATCCATCCCAAATTTTTCCTTTTCCATAAATTGCTTTCATTTTACCATCTACATAATTGGCATTCCACATTTTATTTGCCAAATCTTTCACAATCTTATCACTTGCTGGATAGTTTTCTAAACTTGGCGATTTTTCTGGTTTTTGTCCTAAAATTACTCCTCCTTGTGCAACTAATTGTTCCAATTTGGTTAATAATTCTGGACGCATGGTTTTAAAAGGTGGCAATACCATCACTTTATAACTCATGCCATCTGGCAATACAAAACGACCATCCTTAACTGTAAGTCTATTCAAAATTACCTCTGCGTTAATATAATCATAAGAATAGCCTTTTGGAATTTCTGGTATTCTACCTCCAGTCATAATAGGTGCATCTTCCCCAATAAAATAACAGACATCTGCCACATACTTTCCTTGTTGTAATAAGTATTGACAACGACGCAAATAATCAAAGTAAGTGTCTGCCTGACTAAACCAAGTATTGTGACGATTGAATTCCGTACCAAACCAAGCATTCATTCCTGGTTTTCTATTATCATCTGGTTGCTGAATGTACAAATGCAAAACAAAGTGATTGATACCTTCTGTTAACGACCAATCGCCTCGTTTTTTAAGCATTGCAGGATGTCTTAAATATGCTCTTCTTGATGAAGTAAATGCTTCCGCAGAAGTGATTGGTTTTCCGTACGTATGTGCTGTAGAAGAAGATGCTTTACATTCGATATTACCCAATGTTCCTTCATTCCAAAACTCCCCAGCAATTAAATCAGATTGGCCACCATACATCATAAATTCACTAGGAAACCCCCAATGTCCGTAATTCTCTAACCAGGTTTTCAAGTTGTGTTTGTTACTTGCTTTTTTAAGACCTCCAACATATTCGTAAGCCACATCATCGGCGATAGAACGACGTAAATCCCAGAGAAAACGCTCAGAAAGTTCAACACTTCCTACAATTCTACCAGAAAGCACTGGTAAAAATGGTACAGGGTCATATCCGTACTTTTCTTTGAACTTTACTTCATAACCATCTGTCCAGTTTTGAGAGCCTTGTTCGTAGCTATCTGCCACAACATATTTAAAGGCAGATTTGCTTTCTTCAGGAATACGTTTTAAAAATTCACCTACAAAGTTATCGAAATGATATTGTGCCAAACCACTATTCATTTTATCGATTTCATAACCTACACCCTGAGGGGCAGCAGGCGCATTTTTTGTACCTGTTGGTGTCATTCCCATTCGCATAATCGTCCAATTCCCCTCTGGTGCATCCCAATTAAGAACGCCATTTTCGTCTAATTTATCACTCAAATCGATAACCTCATCTGGGTTAACTGTAAAACTCTTGTCTTTCAGTGCTTCTTGTCTTCCAAAAATGTAGGTGTCCCAATCAGGTTTTGGTGTAGAATGCATTTTACCTAATTGTTTCTCTATGTATTTATCCAGTACAGGAGCTTCAGAAATGTTTATTTCAGCGAATCCATAACCCGTACCTTTAGTTCCAAAACTGGTGCATTTTAAAATAAATTTACCGGCCTTCGTTTCTGGTAAAACCGTTGCGAAATCACCTGTTTCAATAGATGCTACGTTTGGTGTAATGCGAAAACGGTCAAACTGAAATTCTTTTACCAATTTCTCTTTACCATCAACCACAGCAATTAAAGACATGTTGCACTTAAAAGCCTTACTTGGTATGATAGTTATAGAACGTGCTGTAATCGGTTCAGCAAGGTCAAAACTAATTTCTAAAGGCTCTCCTTTTTTTGGTTTAAAGCTGGTGTCTGCCTCCTTGTTGCCATCAGACAGAACACTTACATCAACATCGTTCCAGTTAGCAGTAATTTTTGTAGGAATAGATTGTGTGTTTCGTTTTGCAACATCTGAAGATTTGAACGCAAAGGTATGTGTGTCTTGAAACTTTTCTTTTGGTTTTTTTAATGATAATGTTAACGCTTTACCTCCCTCAACTTTTGTTTCACTAAAAGTTAAATAACGCATAGCCTTGGTATAATCTACCCAAGGGCCACCACTCTGGCTCCAACCAGGACAATTGAAAATACCAATATCTACACCAATACGTTTGCCTTCTTCTACAGCATGTACCATGTGATTCCACCAATCTTCGCTCAACATCGGCACTTTTCCATCTTTATGAGCCGGGTTAATATTACCGATTAAAGCACCACCAATTCCTGCTTTTTTCATCGCCTCTAAATCTTTGGTAATGCCGTCTTTAGAAATATCATCATTAATCCAATACCAATAGCACCAAAGGTTATTGTCTTCTGTTGGGTTGATGAAATTAGATTTAATAATCTCATAATTTTCAGAGTTACTACATCCAGTTAAAAACAGAAATAAACAAATAAGTGCTATTAATTTCTTCATAATTATGTTATTAAATTATTGATAAGAAGCAGTTAACTGCCATGTACCTGGTTTAATCTGAAAAACTAAAAACTCATCATTTTCACTCTTAAAATCAAATCCTTCTAATTGTTTTTTTAACTTATTTTTTCTCCAAACATTTTTACCATTTACTAAAATCTTTACTATTTCTTTCCCCTCTTTAGGAATATAAACAGTAGCTGTGGTTTTTTCTGGAGAGATTAAATTTAATTTGTAGTTGTTTTCTGTTTTATCAACTTCTACAGTAATGCCTCCTTTTACAGAAGGTACAATCTGTTTTACAGAAGTCATATGTGCTAAATTTGGTTTTACTTCATAAGTAGCCCAAGCCACATCTGTTGCTTTTATACCTGCAATGTATCTTGAAAGGACATAGTTTGGCGCATTCCAAGCATGGTTGTAGGTACCTCGTAATTTTGGTAAAAACTTTTCATACAAAGTACTTAGCCACTCCTTATTTACTTGCTCTTGATAACGGTCTTTCATACGCTGTAATCCTTTATCGTATTGCCCTGTAATCATAATCGCTTCTTCAGCTATCCATTCCATGTGTGGACTTGACTTTTTTACAGGAACTAAAACGCTATCTACTAAAATAGTATAGTGTTCTTTTTTAGCTAATCCACTAATAATAGCTAAGGCACTTACGCGTTCTTCTATAACTTTATTTTTAGACCCATAACGATTCCCTTGCCAATATTCTTTTTCAAAATTAGCTTTGATACTTGTAATACGTGCATCATACCAAGTAATATCTTTCGTTTTTCCTAATGCTACTGCCACTTTTTTAGCGGATTGTAACGCCATAAAATACAACACCACATTTGTTGCTACAGGATCTGTATCTATCCCCCAATCTACCCAGTTTGCATACCCTTTTCTATGCTTTGGCAAACCATTTTCTTGCATATCCCACAACTTTAAATAATTGAAAACGGCTGGATATGCATTTTCAAGCGTGGCTTTATCTCCTGTGTTGTAATAGTATTGCCAAATACCTTGATCTATGTATTGTAAACTTTGCCCTGTTAGTTCACTACTTTTTCCACGATACGCACCAAAACCAGGTGCTAACCCTTGAATTGTATCTCCTGCCCTGTAAGCAATGGTATTATCAATTCCTTTTTTCAATAATAAACGCCCTGGTTCATCCAATGTATAAAAAACAGCCCCTGTTTGGTCTGCAACATCACCAATCCATAAACCACGTTCTCTATCTGGACAGTCCATATAATTATTTCTAGCACAGACATATAACGTATTTCGAGCCATCCACCATAAGCGTGTAAAATAAGGATCACTAGTTTCAAATGTTCCAGTCATTTCACCAACACCTGTCCATCTGTATTTTAGTTCTAACACTTCTACTCCTGCAGGAATTGTGTAGTCTACAAAATGACCATTAATCCAAGAATAACTTTCAAATTCCTGTACACCATCTTTTGTTATGTAAGTACCCTTTAGCATATTAAATGGATTATCCATGTCTGCTACAATGGTTTTTCCTGCCTTACTATTTACTTTTAAATATGGCGTTATTTGCTGGTTGAAAGGTAATTTAGCACGAATTACAAGTGAAGAATCTGTTGTATTGGTAAATGGTAGATTAATCTTCTCCTTATTAGATTCTAGTGTAAGAGATGTATAGTTTACCAAACCTCTATCATTCCATTGAGGAATTGCTCTTTTTACTAAAGCTCCCCAAGGTTTACCATTGGCATTACCTTTTACAATTGGTTTGTACCAATTTTTATCATCGTAATTACTAGTGTACCAAGCATTATCTGACCAATCACCTAAACTTTTTTGGGCGTCAAATTTTACATTGTAAGCATTGACTCGATTGGCACTACCTCCACCACCACCGCTTTTTGAGTCGTAAGCTTGATGAACTTTCATTTTCCAATCTGCATTAGAAACGAGTCGTTGTTTTCCTAGATTAGCATGAAATAAAAGCCCTCCTTTACCACTGTCATCATGCACTTTTCGGGTTCTACCCCAATACCAAACCAAAATAGCAATGGTATTTTTTCCTTCTTTTAAATACGACTTTAAATTAACTTCATCGTAATAGTTTGTGTTTGGTGCAGCTCCTCTTGCCAAACCACCTTCAAACAAAACCATTTTACCATTAACCCAGAGCCAATATTTGGTATCTACAGCAATATTTGCGAAAGCTTGCTCTGGTATTTCGTTAAGATTGAATGATTTTCGAAACGCCACCCAAGTATTTGCTGGTCCGTCTTTTTCTTGCCATATCCATTTTGCATCTTGCCAATTAGGCTTACTAGCAAACACCGAAGCTGAAGACACAATAGCCATTAATAATAGAAATATAACTTTGTGGTATTTAAATTTTATTCTCATTCTTGTTTTATATTCTTGATTATGGTACTAATTCAACCTATTTCGTAACCACGTCCCAGACTTTAGAGCGTATGGACTTACCGTCTTTATTTTCAACCGTGAGTACAACCGTCCAGTGCCCCGAAGTACTGTATTGATGTACAGGGTTTTGTCCATTAGAGGTTGTTCCATCCCCAAAATCCCAAGTCCACTTTTCAATATCACCCACAGATTCATCTTTAAAAGCAAAAACACGCCTATCTCTATCAACCTCAACAAAAGACCAATTTGCTTGTATTTCTGGTTTTAACGCCTTTGATAAAGGCATTAACCTGAAATGATTCATAAAATCGCCATCATGAATCATTTTAATATTATGTGCTAGGTTTATAAAATCCTTTCTTTCCTTGTTATCGTCATCATAGTCGAGAACGCTCCAAGACATAGCAATAATTTCATTCTCTTTCAAGGTTGAAACTGCAGAACTATTAATACCCTCAACAGCGGCATAATCAAATGGTGTTATCCAAAATTCCATTTTAAGTGTACCAGGTTCACCTTGTTTTAAATCATGTTTATAAGATGCATTGGCATACGGAAAGTCTTTAATCCAAGGGGTATTTCCCCAAATCATAGCCCAGTCTTTATTCACTGCAGGTATAAAAATGTGGTAGTTTTGCGCATGTGCCCCATGCCCTCTAAAGTGCAATTCTTCAATAGGTATCCTTTTTTTATTTGCGTTCCACTTTTTTATAAAATTACCTCCGGAAACATCTGCATCTATAACCAATTCAAAAATGTCTTGCTTAATATCGAGTCGTTCAAATTCCCAGAAATCATCAAAAACCTCTAAAAAAAAGTACAATCGATTCAGGTCTTTTACCCAACCTACTTTAACCGAGATATCCAAATCGGTAGCATCTAGATTAAAACCTATACCATTAATAGATTCTTTCATTTGGTCTAAGCCTATGGCGAAATTCCCTGGAACTAGATTCCAATCTGAAAAGTCCCCATCTATTCGAGGCATTTTGTGTTGTGGAAATTGAAAGATTGGGTAAATGGTATCACGATTGGATTGGGCATGTGATTGTTGAGCATCAAAACCAAAAGCCATAACCACCAGAAAACAAAACTGTAAACGCATATTATTCTATTTGATATTCAATTTAAGTCTTGTTGATATTAAAAAACATTGGGGTAAAACTACTTTTTGATTCATTGGAGTTGTTAAAATTAACTCTAATATGCTTTTTAATCATCCCGTAATGTCATGGAAAATAAAATTAGAATACATAAACATAAACAGTTTTTTAATCAAGAGGTCATACCTTCTTGTACTGCAGCTAGACACCCATCTTTTACAAGCCTAAACAAAAAGACTTATTGCATCATTATGACTTAGCTAAAGTAAGTCCTTTTGCGAAACTTATAACCGACCTGACATCTTAGCCAAAATGGTTGATTTAATTAAAATTAACAAACCCTAACCACTCTTAAATTCAATAAACTCCCTAATTTGTCAATTTTATTGGCAATATGCCCAACGCCAATAGCACAATGATGTGATGGCCCTTGTTTAGACCATTCGTTCATAAAAGCTCTGGCACCAATAGAAAAACGGTAACGGCTATTGGTATTACCAATATGCAATACAGGACCTTCTACAGATTCACCCTCTGCGACTAACAAAAACACATCGTCTTTACCTTCTACAACTGACAATAAAGTCACTGGGCCATGTTGCACCGTCATTTGGATAGACAAGCCTTTTCCTGGTTTACCATGATATACCGGAAGTGGGACCAACTGTACTTTTCCTTCGGCAATAGCAAAATGTGCTGGACCATCGTGTCCAAGCATCACGATATCATCATTAAAATCCATTGCATAAAATTCTGAGAACGACCCACCAACGCCAAAGGCATCCATGATTTTCATAGCTTGAGCGTTTTTAACTTCATACTCACCAGCCACAGGGATATTTTTCCCTGTTAGAAGCGTGTTACCTGCGATGACAGAAGTAACTATATTTTCGTATTCGTTGGCCGTTTCGCCTTCATAGTAATAAGCCATGGAACCCAGATTATGGTTTTCAACCAATTTATCTAGAGCTATGGAGGTTTTTGCGGCACGCACTAGTTCAGATTGCCCACAGGCATCAATAACTTCGAAAGTACTTCGGAATTCAGCTATTTTTTCTTCCGTCTCTGACTCGGTTACAGCATCTCGATATTTTTTGACCTCGCACATTTCTAAAATTTCAATATGTGTACCAAAAGCCGCCGACTGCTTGGTTAAATCGGCATATACATCCAGCATACCGCAATAGTAATTCCCCAGAACCCCTAAACGATTACTGTTCATAATTTTAGCCACTTTGGCCGCGTCAATCCAATCTTGGATGTCATCCCAAACGGCTGGCTCGTCTAAATAACCGGTTACAAATTCATAATCTATCCCCGAACGGTTAAAGACATTAGCCAATTCCGGTACGGAACAGGCTTGACAATGGGCCAACCACTCACCGGTCATAGTACCCCGGTCTCCGAGTTTATTAAAACTTTCATAATCTATCGCCGCAACTGGCTGAATGTTTAAGATAATGGTTGGGCATTTGAGTTTTTGAACTACCGGCAAGACCGTAGATGACAGTGCATAAGTAGATACATATAAAAACAGCACATTGACGTCTTCCGTCTTTAACACTTTTGCCTTTTCCCTAGCTACCTCTGGAGAGTCTACCAAACCTACATTAACTACTTCGGCACCAAAGCCTTCCATTTTATCCGCTATTTGTTGTTGATAGCCTTCTAATCGTTCTAACAGGCCTTCAAACTGAGGCCAATAGGTATCTAATCCGATACCAAATAATCCTACTTTCATCTACTAATATTTATTTAAAAATTTTAATTTCTTTAATCGATGGAGCTTCATCAGCTTCTTCAATGAATATCCTACACTTATTAGAAGTTACCGCCTCAAAAAAATGTTCTTTGTTAGCACCACGTTTTGTACCATTGGCCAAAATAACCCATTCATCATTTTCAAAATATTCAATGGTATATTTTGAAATATTCTGTCCTTGTTCATCAATAACCACTTTGCTAAAGGTTTGGGGTTTCACCCATTCTACTTCTAAATATTGATTTTTGGTGCCATTGGCAAGCCATCTAGTTTCTTCGTTTTCATCATTTGCCTTAAACGCTTCGAAACCAGGAAGTTTTTCTGTTTCGATAAACATGGAAGAAGCATTCATCCTGCCCATGGTTGCTAGATTTTCAGAAGTGTTTATCGGGTCCGGTATTTGTGTTTTTGGAAGTTCGCTTACCTTAAAATCATACATTCCTGACGTAACATTGTAAATGATGTTATTACCTACCGCTTCACTTTTTTCGCTACCTATGTACCTGATACCCTCTGAACCTTCAGCTAATTGTCCTCCCTCGCTTATGTCATCTTTACTATTTGCAGGTAAATATACTTTTGCGGTAGTGTTCACAGGAATTTCTAAATGAAATACCGCACCGCCATCCTCTTTTTTCCAATTCACAACTACATTACCGTACATAGATTGGTAAGATGTATTGGTATACTCTAAATCTTTTACTGGAGTTGGTTTAATAACCATGTGTTGCATGCCCAATTGTTCTGGATTAGGGCGAATGCCACCAAAACCTTTAATAAAATATCCCCCAATACCCGTGTAACACGTGTGTATTTGACTATTCCCTATGGCTGACCAGCGCTCTGGCCATACCGTTTTACCTTGCTCTAAAAAGTAACCATAGCTTGGGTGGTGTTTGTCTTTTAGTAATTCGTGAATTAAATCCATACGCTCCGCGTATTCGGTAAAATATCTGGTGTACAGTGCTTGTCCAGAGCTTCCTGTATCGTAATATGGAAATTTATATAATACGTTATCTGTTAAGTTCGCTTCTACTCTTTTCTTTTCAGATTCTGGTGTAACACCTGCTAACAGTGCAAAGGCTTGATCTACCTGTTGCCCATTACCATAAGTACCTGTTTCTGGATTATAGGACAGTTTGTGTGCTGCTTTGCGTTGTACTTTTAAACGCTGTGCATATTGTTTTGCATCTTCTGTTTTGCCCAGTACTGTGGCAATATTTTGCGCGTTTTCTAACATAAAGGCATATAAGCAATTGTTAAAATGAAGTGCTTCTGGCGAGTTACTGCTCGTCCAAAAATTACCTCGTGGTGTACACCAATCGCCTAAACCTGGAAATTGTCTTTGCCCTTGCTCTCCCGCTTTTAGTGCTCCTCCTGTTTCGTAATTAGAATTGTTATACAGCCATGTCATCCATTTTGTCATAGACTCATAATTATCCTCCAATACTTTTTTATCGCCCAACATTCTATAGGTTTCCCATACGGTCAATGGGCTATTGGCCTTCCACATTAAAAACGGACGGTCTTCTTCATTAATAACCGCGCGTATTTTTCCATCCTCAAATTGCGCATCCCTTGTATATTGTAAATATTGGTCCATGTAGGCGCCACTTTCATAATTAGGCAGGGCATCCCCGTACATTGCCGCAACAGTTACTTCTCCCCAGCCACGCCTTTCCCGGTGTGGGCAATCTACCAAAATACCATCCATGGTATTGGCCAAGTATGTATCGAGGTTTACTTTGTAAATCCTATTAAGTAACATATCAGAAGATTCAAATTGGCTTATTTGTTTTCTATTGTTGGTTACTACATAGCCTTTTGCATCGTAAATCCTTAGTTCAGTTTTTAAACCATAAACGGTTATATACCTTCCACCGGCAACATTAAAACGGTTGGTAAATTTACCCTTTCCAGATTTCCCGAAAATGTATTTGCTCTTTTGATTCCAATTCATTACCACCTCTTTTTGGTCGCTTATTTCAAAAAGAACAGAATCGCCTTCAACGCCGTTTTTAAGATCTATCTCAAAAAATCCAGTATAATTTCTCCCCATATCTATGCGATAGGTGCCATCTTTGTTATTTCTAACAGCTACAGGTTTTATTTCTTCAAATTTAACCTGGGGTTCAACCATTTGCGCACTTAATTGGGCCGTTATTGGCCCATATAATGCCCGCACCTCCCTGTCTTTATTGCTATTTAGTGCAAAACTTATATTATTGCCCTCGGGTATTTTTTTGTTTAATTCTTCATGATTGTAAACGGTGGCATTTGTCCAATCTGTATCGTCGTACTCGGCAGTGTTCCAATCGTCCTCCCTTTTTCTATCGTCAATAGTTTCGCCACCAAATCGTAGAATGTCCCAGTCTCCATAATATTCGGAATGGCTTTTTTTGGTTTTCCAAGAGGTATCCGTTTTTAAAGTGATATTCTCGTCTCCAACAACAATTTCGGCCTGCGCTTTAAACACAAAAGGAATGTTTCGGTATTCCCTTATGCGTCGCCATCTTGACCAACCTGCAGCATGCCATATCGCAATGACGTTATCGCCTTTTTTCAATTTATCCGATACATCATAAGTGAGATATGGAATCCGTTTTTTCATGTATGAAGACACAGGGTTCAACACATTATCCGTAATTTTTTCACCATTTACATACAATTCGTGATAACCGAAAGAACCTACAAATACAAATGCTGAGGAAGGATTTTCTTTTAATTCGAAATTCTTTCTGTACCAGTTATGGTCTGTCTTTTTCTGGTCTGGTTTCATAATCCAATCGCCTTTCCAGTCAGATTGGTTTAACAAGCCCATAGAAAATGAAGCAGGATCACTCCAATTTGAAACAGCACCACCTTTATCCCAAATTTTTACTTTCCAGTAATATTGTTTTGCAGAGGCTAAAGGTGCTCCTTGATAGGTATTATTTACCGATTGATTAGATTTTACTTTACCAGAATCCCAGAGGTCTCCGGTGTTATTGTTTAGATTATCCAAATTACTGGCCACAAGTATTTGATAAGCGGTCTGCTTTTGTCCTCTAGTTGCCGTTTCATCCACCAATTTCCAACTTAATCTTGGACTTGCATTTTCAATACCTAATGGATCTGTGCGATACTCACAACGCAAATCAGTAAGTTTTACCGATGAAGGTTTACAACTACTTAAAGTGATTATCACTAATGCTAAACTCAGAAAAATTGAAATGCCTCTTTTCATTTTTTACTATTCTGTTATTTTCAAATTATCAAAAAGATTTTCATCGTAAGAACTTGCAAGCATCACATACCCTTCATGCTTTGCGTTCGATAGCTTAGTAATTGATTTTCCATCAACAAAAGCTTCTAAGATATTATCCTGAAATGTAAGCTGAAGGTTATGCCATGTATCTCCATTAAATTTTTTCATCCTACCACTTTCTAGTTCCTTTTTATGAAACATTAGTTTCCATTCGCCATTTTTAGACAGTTGAAAACGATAGCCCTTCAAATAACTGGTTGTTACTCGACCTCCTAATTCCACGTTACCACCTTTAATAAACACATCAGCACTACAGGTATAGTTTTTCCAATTCACATCACCAATTAGAGTATTTGGTTTGATGTTCGAACGTCTATAAACGCGCATCCAGTCATAGCCCTGTTCTGGAACAATCTGTTTTAAACATTGTGAACCATCTTCTTTTGAAGCTATTTCAAAACTTCCTGTTTGATCGGAGTGATACTTAGGAAGATCTCCTGCTTTACGATCTTCATAATCTTCGAAATAAGGAAAAGGAAATGCCTGTTCTTCTGGAATGTTATAAGTTCCTTTTTGTTGTCCCGTGGTCGTGGTCAATGAGTAAATACATTTAGAATCCAATGACAATTTTAACACTCCATTTTCAGGCGTTATGGATTCTTGTTGCACAAACTGTTCGTTTTCATCAGATTTCCAAATATTGACAGTACCCAATGACAGGCCATCTGCAATTTTAATCTCAATATCCTCTTTGGTTTCCGTACAAATAACTATACTCCAATTGGAACCATCTTTCTCCTTTAACGCGACGCAACTACCTTTATAGGTGGCACCATCAAAAAGTCCGCAAGCACTGTTTAAGTACTTCCACGTATGAGGTTCTGCAAACTGTGTAGTGTGGGCTGTTGCCCAAATAGTTGGCCACACCTCATAGTAACCGCTCCAAGGGCTGTTGGCTTTCATAGCACCAGCCTTGTCCCAGGTTACCGATTTATAAATAGATCCTATTGGTGCCCAAATTAAAGATTTTGTAATCCTATCACGGATATAAAATTTATTGTAAATACGAGCCAAATTTAATGCGCCGGCACCACCCCAATCTTTTCCCGTCCAGCTCCAATCCTCACTTGCCCATAAGGGTTTACCTGTCTTTTTAGCTTTTTCCGTAGTGGGCCGTCCTCGACCATCAACCATATTGTCATTGAATTCCCGCCCCGTAACATAATGATAGCCTACGGCTTCAACAACATCATCAAAGGCCTTATCATTTTCAAATTCGTTGAATATTTTCCAATCGCCACTATTATCATCTGGCCCTTGAATTTTTACATTTTTGTAGCCCCTGGAATCCAACAATGGACGTACATGGTTAACAAGCCAATCCCTATCGGTATAATTTTCGTTTTCGGCCGCCGCCACCCAATCAATATCCATATCCCATTGTTTTTTAGCAACATCGAGAAAAGAGACAAAGTATTCAGCAGATTCTGCCGTAAAAATATTGGGCTTTAAATAGTATGGAAAACTCCACGGTAAATATTCCAGGATAACTTTAGGGTTTCGATTTCGGGCTTCTTTCATTAACCAAAATTCATACCCTCGAGATACAGGATTCTTCAACTCATTACGCGTAATGGCATGCGAAGGCTCCGATCCACAAGTGGAGTTTTCGCCACCGCCCATTTCTACTTTTAAGTGTTGAAACCCAGCACCAAATTTGGGCTTAAACAAAATATCGAGTATTTGACCGCGAATAGGGTCTTCATAATCATACAACAAATCTGTAGAAGCCCCCGCGCTCACTCCACCAATACCTTCAAAAGTACGTCCGTTGTCATTCCCATCTAACAGTATTTGTACAACGCCGTCTTTTTTAGAAAAGACATGAGGCTGAAAGGACGTTTCAGGATTTTCAATATTGCCCATTTCAAACCATGCCGGTTCACTGTGGGTTACGCCTCTGTTATTTCCCCAAGCAGTTACCTTCCAATACACGCGCTGACCTGGTTTAAGAGGTTCTCCACAATATTTGAATGGACCAGTTTCTGAAGTGCTCGTTGGTCCTGTATCCCAAATATCTGGATATTTTAGTTTCTCAATTGAGGTTGCCATCATAATACGATAGCCACCCTGTTTCGGGCTATTGGCATCGCCAACAAACGTCCAGCTAAACTCTGGTCTTGCTTCAATAATACCCGTTGGATTTATCTGTCCGTTACATTGTAAATTGATGACTTCCGTTGCCCAAGTTGTTGTAGTTAAAACTAAGCAGATAAGCAGATAAATACTGTGGTTTGATTTTAAATACTTCACAAACATTTTACAGTCATTAAAAAATTATAATTCAATTAAAGCAATATTCTACTAAAAATTAATAGTTACTACATGTTTTCCTGATTTCAATTTGAATGTATTGTTTGTAACACTTTCATTGTTTAATAAAATCTGTTTCGCTTTAAAATGAGGCAATTGCACCATGGCTGTTGACGTTTGTGGAACAGAAACCAACCATTCAATTTGGCCATTATTTTTTCTCCAAGAACTTTCAATTTTACCTCTGGGCGATTTATGAGCAACTTCACACCATTGCAAGCCCGATAAAAAAGTTGGCCTTAAAATAAATCGCTCAAATCCCGGAAAATCTTCGTCAGGTCTTATACCGCCTAAACTTTCGTGTAATGAAGCGGCGAACCCACTTTGCATAGGGTGATTAAACGAATGTCTATAATACCGCTCATTTTTATCCCAATTGCTAACACCCTCTGGCCATACGGTTAAATCGTGTTCCTCGGTCATAAATCCTAAACTCGGATAATCGGTAATACTCCATAAGTGCTTTGTCACAGCATCATGCCCGTAATCATTTAATATGGTGTATAACGGGCGATGCCCAAAAATGCCCGTACTGTAATGCCCGTTTTTATCCTTCATAATAAGATTTGCCAAATTATCGGCAACCAACTGCCCTAAACCTTCAGGAACCAAACCTGAATACAAGGCAAAGGCATTACCTGTTTGAGAACCATATGACTTCGCTTCTACATTAAAAAAAGTTTGATTAAAAGCCTTTTTGAGCAATTTCGCTTTTTCAGCATAACTATTGGCAACTTCTTTCTTATCCAACACCAATGCCATTTTTCCCATAGATACTAAAGACTGATAATACAATGCAGTTGACGTTAATGCGGGTGGTGTATCCATTTCTGGATTACCTCCTGGAGGACACCAATCACCAAATCCGCCATTAATAATCCCATCTTCTTGTACCTTTTCATCCAGATAAGCCATCCAACCTTCCATCATATCCCAAGCGCCTTCAATAATAGTCTTATCGCCATAATACACATACGAAAACCATGGTACCATAATAGTCGCAGCTCCCCAATCCGGTCGCGCTTGTAAACAGAGCCGTTTTCCAACGGAAATATTAGATGGCGCGCGCGAATCATAAGGAAAAGGGTCTTTAAAATGTGCTTTAGAAACCCCTAAAACTGTTTGCATATCTGAAGATGTTTTTTGCCACAAGCGTTTTAAATCAAAATTAAAACTAGCTGCTTCAGCCACCACATAAGCATCACCCATCCAAGCACAACGCTCGCGGTGCGGACAATCACTCAACAACCCTTGAATATTATCTTCGATAGTCCACATTGACACGTCGTAAAACTTGTTTATTAGTGGGTCTGAAGATTTAAAAGTTCCTATACGTTCTGCATCTGTTCGTACCAGCCAACCCGTAAATTGACTTAAATCTGGCGTTCCACTTAACCCTTCAATTTGAACATATCGAAAGGCATGATAGGTAAAACGAGGTTCCCAGGTTTCAACCCCATCACCTTTACAGATATACACATCGGTTTGCGTATTTCCAGTCACGTGAATTCCAGTAGATGCGGGGTCTATATTTTGTTTATCGGGCATGAGATGTTCAGCAAAACGCATTTTTACAACAGTACCTTCTTTTTCTTTTACAGAAATGGCCAACCAACCTGTCATGTTTTGACCCATATCTAATATCCAACCCTTTTCTGCTTTCCATACAGCTATAGGTTTAACTGCTCTAATCTTTCGCATGGGTTCTAAATCCTGCTCCACTAAATTTTGTGTTGGTGCTTTCATGATTTCTGCGGTTTCCCATGAGGTATCATCAAACTTAAAGGTACTCCAATCGCTCAACTCAGCTCGTGCATCATAAGTTTCACCTAAGTAAATATTATCAAAAAGAATAGGGCTACTATGTGCCTTCCAGCTTTCATCGGTTACAATTTGTTCTTTAGTCCCGTCTTTATAGAGGATATTTAGTACCAAAATTGCTCTGGGTTTTCCATAAGCAAGTCCTGGCCAAAATGCCATATTTTGCCCATAAAACCCATTGCCCAACATTAATCCCAAACTATTGTTTTTACCAATCGCTTCTGTAATATCATGACGCACATAAAAAGCCCGCTTGTCGTATGAGGTTTGAGCTGGGTCAAGTACACGGTCTCCCACTTTTTTACCGTTTAAATACAGCTCATAAAGCCCTAGTCCACAAACAGCAATTTGCGCCGATGCAATCTCTTTAGAAATTGAAAAAGATTTTCTTAAAAGCACGGATGGATGCGTTTTCCGTCGGATTACTTTCAAGTCTTCCTCAGTTGGCTCCCAAGTATTAATATTAATAGGTGGCTGGTTGCGCACCAAATCTCTCGCCGCCCATTCCTCCGGCCGATTGTCTTTGGTGTAGCCAATCCACTTTGCATTTTCCCAATTGATTAAAACTTTGACGTCTTCATGCTTTTTGTCAATTTCACCAACGATCTGGGATGCAATTAAAGCACCTGTTCCCTGAGCAAATAATAAATATATTGCCCCAAAGACAAATAATAGAATTGAATACACGTTAATGTTTTTCATATCAAGGTATTAACACTTTCAATTTCATTTTGAATGAAAGATTTTAAATTCTGAAATGGCTGGCTTATCCTTAGAGCTGTTTATATATATTCTACATTTTGTAGAAGTTACAGCATCAAATTCATGACTCTTATTTGAGCCTAAACTAGAATTACTAGCTACATCCTTCCAATTACCATTTTCTAAATATTGAATTTTGTAACTCAAAATATTGTCACCTTCTTCCTGAATAACTATATTATTAAAAGTCTGCTGTTTAAACCATTCTATTTCTAGCCATTCTTTAAATTTTGTGTTTGCTTTCCAGTGCGTCTCTAGGTTTTTATCGTTTGCCCTAAAGGCCTCAAAAAGCGGTAATTTCTCAGAATCGATAGTCATTGAAGACGCATTCATTCGACCTATTAATGCTAAATTATCAGGTATATTCAAAGGCTCTGGATAGGTTACTTTTGGTAATTCAGAAACTTCAAAATTATACACACCTGATGCAACTTCAAAAATGATATAATTACCAACTGCATCGCTTTTCTCAGAATTAATATATCTTATACCATCGGACTTTTCAGCATGAATTTCACCTTCAAAAACAGATTCTTTTTCATTTGCTGGAATATAAATCTTAGCAGAAGTGTTTACAGGAATTTCAATATGAAACGTTGCTGTTTCATCAGTAATTTTCCAATTTGAAACAACCTCACCGTAAGGCGATTGATAACTTGCATTTACATAGGTTAAATCACCAACAGGAGCAGGTTTCACTACAAATTGTTGCATCCCCGGATGTTCCGGGTCTGGTCTGACACCTGCAAAACCTTTAATAAAATACCCGCCAATGCCAGTATAGCAAGTGTGTATTTGACTGTTCCCGATTGCTGACCAACGTTCTGGCCACACGGTTTTTCCTTGCTCTAAAAAATACCCATAACTCGGGTGGCGTTTATCTTTTAACAATTCATAAATTAAATCCATACGCTCCCCATGCTCTATAAAATAACGCGTGTAAAGTGCCTGCCCAGAACTACCTGTATCGTAGTAAGGAAATTTATATAGCACTTGATCTACCAAGTTATCATAAACCTTTTGTTTTTCAGATTCGGGAGTTACGCCAGAGAGCAACGCAAATGCTTGATTAACCTGGTGTCCTTCGCCATATTTACCAGTTTGCTCATCATATATCTTTTTATGCGTAGCGTTTCGTTGTACTTCTAAACGGTCTGAAAACAGTTTTACATCGTCCTCCTTATTGAGGGTTTTTGCAATTTCCAAAGCCGATTCTAACATAAAAGCATAGACACAATTATTGAAATGTTCCGATTCTGGAGAATTACTCGACGTCCAAAAATTACCTCTTGGGGTACACCAATCACCTAAACCAGGGAATTCCAACGTACCGCGTTCACCTATTTTCAAGGCATCTTGGGTATCATAATTAGAATGTTCATACAACCACTGCATCCATTTTTTTAATGTTGGATAATGATTTTCCAATAGTTGCTTGTCGCCCAACATTCGGTAGGTTTCCCAAATAGTAATTGGGCTGTTGGCCATCCACATTAAAAACTCAAAATCGTCACCATTAATAACGGCACGCATTTTACCATCATCTGCCTGAGCATCTTGCATAAATTGTGCATATTGCATCATGTAAGCGCCACTTTCAAAATTAGGTAGTGCGTCTCCGTACATAGCCGCTACCGTAACTTCTCCCCAACCACGGCGTTCACGATGAGGGCAATCTACCAAAATACCATCTATGGTATTGGCGATATAGGTATTTAGATTTACTTGATAAATCTTGTTTAACAACTCACTTGAACTTTCAAATTGACTAATTTGTTTACGATTGTTGGTAATAACATAACCTTTAATATCTTTTAATTCGGGTTTATAATTAATACCATAAACGGTTACATAACGCCCTCCTGCAAGATTAAATCTATTGGTAAAATGACCCATTCCGGTTTCATCATAAATATATTTACTGCGCTGTTCCCAAGATGTAGAAACCTCTTTATGATCAGCAATTTCAAAGGTAACGGTATCACCTGCTTTACCATTAAACAGGTTCATTTCGAAATAGCCAGTGTAATTTTCACCCATATCAATCACATAATGGCCTTCCTCGTTTTTGGTAACATCAATAGGTGTTACTTCTTTAAATTTTACTTGGGGCTCTACCATTTGCGAACTTAAGGTCGCTGTAATTTTACTTGTGGGCGGATTAGCGTCAGTACTTGGTGCTCTAATTGCTCCTTTTGGACCTAAATTAATATCGGCCACATCAACATCCTGCATTTCTGCCTCATCAAAAACAACAGCATTTGCCCAATTACTGTCATCATACTCAGCGGTATTCCAATCGTCTTCACGTAAACGTTCGTCAATAATTTCACCACCAAAATCCAATATATCCCAAGAACTATGATAAGAACTGTAGCTTTTTTTACATTTCCATGAAGCGTCTGAAACTAATGTAATAGTGCCTTCACCCATATCAATATTAGC
Source organism: Hyunsoonleella aquatilis (assembly GCF_014270105.1). Taxonomy (GTDB): domain Bacteria; phylum Bacteroidota; class Bacteroidia; order Flavobacteriales; family Flavobacteriaceae; genus Jejuia; species Jejuia aquatilis. The sequence goes on along the minus strand of NZ_JACNMF010000003.1, from coordinate 197,786 downwards.
CTGAGCTTTAAATACAAAAGGCGGATCGAAATAATCTTTTACGCGTCCCCATCTTGCCCAGCCGGCGGCGTGCCAAATGCCTATTACATTATCCCCATCTTCTAAATAGTCTTTTATATCATAGGTTAGATATGGTAAGCGCTTTTTGAAAAAGGAATTTACGGGATTCATAACGCCATCAACAACTTTGTTACCATTCACGTACAATTCATGATACCCAAAAGATGCCACATGAATATAGGCTGATTGCGGTGCTTCATCTAACGACACATTTTTTCTATACCAATTGTGGTCTTTTTTATTTTGATCTTCTTTATAAATCCATTCTCCTTTCCAATCTTCTGGGTTCAATAAGCCCATTGAAAAATTGGCCACCTCGCTCCAACGGGATTCCAAACCAGAAGTGTCCCAAATTTTCACCTTCCAGAAATAGTGTTTTGAAGATTCTAAAGATTTTCCTTGGTAACGATTATTTATCGATTGGTTTGACTTTATTTTACCAGAATCCCACACGTCTCCTACATCAGTATTTAATTGCTCTAAACTACTAGCGACTAAAACTTGGTAAGCGGTTTGCTTTTGCCCTCGGGATTTCTCAGCGTCAACCATAATCCAACTAAATCTAGGATTCAAATTATCAATTCCTAAAGGATTAGTAAGGTATTCGCACTTCAATTCTTCAATAGTAATTGGAGAAGGCTTGCACGACACCAATGAAAAAAATGCAATAATTATTACAAGTGATGAAAACCTAGTGGTGATAGGTGTAATTTTCATTTTTTAGGAAGTTTAGTTTTGTTAGTGTGATCTATAAATTAGAAAAAAACTTTTACAAATGCATCATGCTGAAACCTGTATGCCTACAATTATTCTAATCTAGATGATGTAAATTTCTTTTATTTTCTTATCAAAAACAATTAACAAATTGATATATTAGTTGCACAAAATGATATGAAAAATAGATACCGAAAATATCAAATAGTTACTGATAATGATAAAAGTTGGGGATTTTACATCAATAATTTAGGACGAAATGTTATTGAAAAACACTCGGAATACCCCTCAAAAGATCATCCAGATCAATACATTTTTACTTGGGACAAGGGTCGCGTTTTAAATGAATTTCACGTGGTACTCATTACCAAGGGCGAAGGCGTTTTTGAAAGTAAATCTACTGGAAAGATTAAGGTAAGCGACGGTGATGTGTTTTTGTTGTTCCCAGGGGTATGGCATCGCTATAAGCCTAAAAAAAGTGTGGGTTGGACAGAAAGATGGGTCGGCTTTTCTGGACAGGTCGCGTCTCAGCTTCTATCAAATGGCTTTTTTAATTCGAGTGCACCTGTTATCTCCAAATGCAACAAGCCTTTTATTTTAAATCATTTTAATTCGCTTTTCAAACTATTTGATGAGGAGGCTTATGGGTATCAACGGGTAGCTTCTGGTATCTGCATGCAGCTCATGGCAGGTTTATACAACATTAAAAGCGGAGGCAATAATATTGAAAGCGTTAACTCCATGGTGTCCAAAGCCAAAAGCATAATGTACAATAATATGAATCATACTATTGATTTGACAAAAATAGCTGTTAGCTTGGGAGTTAGCTATTCCAAATTCAGAATCGACTTTAAGAAGCAAACAGGGCTTTCCCCGTTGCAGTACCATCTTCTTTTAAAAATTGAGAAATCTAAGGAACTGCTTTTAAATACCACCAAATCCCAAAAGGAAATCGCCTTTGAACTTGGTTTTGAGTCGGATTATTATTTCAACAGGCTCTTTAAGCGCAAAACAGGCATCTCTCCGGGAAAATTCAGAAAGTCAGTATATTAAGTTAACTTACTAATAGTGTTATTTCTAACTCATTTGTTTCTTCAAAAAAGATTTCAAACGGTAAAGCCTCTACCCCCGGGACCATATTAAAGGTTCTTTCACCTTCAATTTCTTTCATTTTAATTGGTGCGTTGGCTTTAATTGTTACTAATCCTTCAGGCTTTTGAATCGTAATTTCAGTTTCGCTGATATGGGTTACCGCTTCATTGTTTGGAGAAACTATGGGCAAAACAAATGCTGTTGGTGCTGTAATTTTCTCATCTGTTTTTACAAGGATATTTGTTTGATCTGCATTACTTTTATAAATAATATCAAAGTTTGAAGCAGTCCCTTCAACTGTCTTTCTATCACCGTTTTTAAGTTTTACATCTGCCATCAACTCTATAGTTCCGTTTTCATCTTTTGAAGTCACAGTTGCAGGTAAATCGTATAAGTTAGTGAACCAGACATCATCCTTAAACGTTTCAATACGGGGTGTTAAACAAATATCCTTACCCGGTTGCGGTTGCTGATTGTTTTTCTCTACTAAATAATATTGCGCCATACTGGCGGCACATAACAAACCAACTCTATTATGATATAAAACGCCTATAGCGGCACCTGAAGCTTGACGATAGTCATCTTTATAATGGTATTCTGCATCATAAGCACTTACAGTTCCTCTCCAATCTCCTCTTGCAAACAAAAACACATCTAAATCTTTAAAATGTTTTACACCGTCTGCTGTTGTTCTGGGTAATGCCGAATTTTTATTAATTTCTGGCAAATGATCCCAATGGTCTAACAATGCGGCCAAAGGTTTAGCATGTGTAAACGTATGGTGTACGCAGGGAGGAATTTCAGCTTCGATAAAACCAGGGCCTCCATGAATTAAACCGTCTGCTGTACATCGTTGCAATAATTCTGTATTTTTTACGGCCGCTGTTCCAAATGCAGGATTTATATGTGCCATCATTCCAAATGCTGGTTGGCTCCCATCACAAGTTCTACTTCCCCAATAACTCCACTTGTACATGCGGTTACCCCAACTGTTATCCCAAGCACCGTCTGGTAACATAAATTCTAAATGACTATTTAAAGATTTAGTTAAGATTTGTAAAAGTTCATCATCCTTTTCCTTAAGCGCATACATGACCAAGCTATTTAAGGTTTCCTCTACATTATATCCTAAATCTACGCCATGCAACCCTTTTTCGCTTAATTTGCTGGAACTTTTTTTGCACTCTCCAAATAACAAGCCTTCGTTTGGTGTAAAATAGGCTTTTACTTGAGAAGCTAATGTTTTACCCTTGGCTTTAAAATCATCTCTATTTAAAACATTGCCTATCAAATTAAGCCCGTAAACTGCTGTTCCTGGATAGTTAATATTAGTAAAGTCTATTGTAAATGTATCATAAATGTATTGTCCAGCTTTATCTAATCGTTCTGTCCACGCCTTACGTGTTGCTTCGTCTAAAACATGACCATGGTAATGCAGAGCTTCTGCTAACGCGATGGCTCCAAACACGGTAATGCCTTTCCATGATTTTGGATTTTTGATAACGGTCCATGAGCCATCTTCCTGCGAGACATTATTTTCTGCCCAAAGCATTACCAATTTAGCACCTTCTATATACTTTTCATCGCCAGTTTTGTCCGCCATAAACAGAAAAGGATAAACAGCATCCATACATCGCCCGTGAATATGGGAACACGAAGGGCAACCTAAAGCACCATGTTCCTCTAAATTTGACGGATTGTTAATTTGTACTTTTAACATGCCATCACTCCAATCTTTTAACAAACTTGTGATTAGGTTTTTAAATTCTAAAGAGTGTTCTGGATGGCTTTCACAGGCATTTAGTAATCCTGCCATTGGCAATGATAAACCAGCACCTGCTAGTGTAGATAACTGTATAAAGTTGCGTCGTTTCATTTAGTATATTTTTATGCTTCATGAAATTTAAAAAGATACCCTTTATAAACCATCCTGTTTTGTCCTGTTTACAAAATAAAAAAAGCCAGAAACAAATTTGTTTCTGGCTTTTCTATAACTTCTTATAGCTCTAATTTTATTCTATTCAATAACCAGTTTTGTATGATACACTTTATTATCATCTGCCAGAGCTTTTACTAAGTAAACACCTGCTTTAAAATTAGCGCTTTCAACCACCAAATCACTTCCATTGAACTCATTTTGATAAACGCGTTTTCCTAAAATGCTATAAATTTCTACACCCTCAATATTGCTTATGTTTTTAAATGCAATTGTAAACCTGTCGTTCGCTGGATTAGGGTATATTTTTATTGAAGAGGTTTTTAATTCTGGACCAGAACTACTTAAAGTTGTAGATTCTAAAATCCATTTACTTCTGTCATCTGTATTGGTGGAAATTACCATAGAATTGTCTACATCATGGTATAACAATCTTCCATTCTTAGCAATGGCTTCAAAACTATAGCTCCCATCTCCGTTAAGAATAACATCCCACAACTTATCATTAGTACCATTTGGTGCTGAAATATTGGTGCCAACCAACTGAAAAGCACCTGTATGTCTTATAATTTTTCTGGGGCCCTGGCTATCAATATTATAATAACTAGTACCTGGAACCGCTACAAATTGCCATTCTTTGTCTGAACCCACACCAGAATCACTTGCTATAATTGAACCATCACCTGCATCCCTTAAATACTTGCCTGTAGCTAGATTTTTGAATCTATAAATACCATCCGGAGCATTTCCTGAATCCACAACTTCTACCTTCTGGTACGTTGTATTGGCCCATCTCGTTTGTGCTCTACCACCTCTAACTCTATATACGCCGTATCTAATACCGGATTCTAGTCCTGCTTCAGGGTTTGGAATATTCCAATTTTCTTCGATTCCATTAAATGAAGCATTACAATAGTGGATTTTCTTGGTAGGATCGGTTGGATCTTCTGCGAAACCTACATCTAATACAAAGTCAATTTCCTCATCTTTATCTACAGTAACTATGAATTCTTCTTCCCTATCAGGGCCTTCTCCACCACGTACTGTGATACGCTCGGCATAAATATCAAATGCCACTTGTTTACCAGCGTTTATTCCTGTGCCCATAACAGGCTTAGCCAAAAACAAACAAATTGCCGGATCTGGAGATCCCCCCGGTTCAAGATTTAAATCATGCTTTCCTTTGGCTTGCGCTATATAGGTACCTTCTGTATTAGAATTACCTGTTTCACCTACTTCTAAAATCCTAAATGTTCCTGTAAACCTTGCGTAACTCCCAACACCTGTTTCTTGGGATCTAGGTAAGGAACGTTCTATTCTAGGCTGCAAACCATTTGTATCCAAATGATTTGAACCATCTGTAATATTATAAACGCCCCAAGTTTTTCCATAAAGATCAAATTCTGAGTAATCTGCATAACAAGTACGATCATCAATAGTGCCTACATTAACTGGGTTTAGTAAATCTGATGATGTTCTTGTAGCATTTCTAAATTCATCTGAGGATGGACAGGATAAATCTGGATTTGTATCTTCATCTGGAGCTGGCTCTACCTCATCTTGTACATAAGGAACGAGTTCCCAATTGCTTCTGTCGTCTGTTGCAGCAACTGGAATATGGGTTACGGTTCCATCTAGCTCGTGATACATGTATCTACTACTTGTGCCAGATTGAAATCTATAAGTATCATCGGTTGCGTTATGTTCTATCGTCCATATTTTATCGCCAGAACTTGTTGTTGTACCAGTACTTAAAACTACATAAGGCCCACCTGGACCACCCATTCCTGGAGCACGCAATATCCCAGCACTGCCATCCTTATTATCTATATTATAAAATGCCCCACTTTCTATAAACGTCCAATGGGTACTTATATCGTCTTCATCTAAATTCGTCATGGTAACAGGTTGTGCGCTCGCACCTGCATCGGTTAAAAATAACCCTGTTTCCACATTTCTCAATCTGAAAGTGTCACTAGAAGGGAGTACGCCTTGCGCTGTTATACTCATTGAGCATAACGCTAAAACTAAAAATAAGATGGATTTAAAAGTAATTTTTTTCATAGCAGTATTAATATTTAATTTGCTGATTTTTAATTAAATAGCATGTAAATTTATTAAATATAGCGCAATAGACTATCCTGCGCTGTCCTGAACTGTCATGAATTTGCTGTACCCGTCGGATTTTCATCAAAATCATCGAGTTACAACAACCAAACGTTAGCTAATGATAAAAAGTTATTTTACAATCAACTTGGAATGAAACACACGGTTGTCTTCAGAAAAGGTTTTCACTAAGTAAACACCTGATTCAAAATCGTTATCAACTTCAAGCTTGTCGTAGTTCTTAGTGAATTTCTCATATACTACCTTACCCAAAATATTGTAAATAGCAACTTTTGCAACATTTATGTTTTTAAATGCTATTGTAAATTTATCTTGCGCTGGGTTTGGATACACCTTTAAAGAAGGAATTTTTAATTCGTTATTTTTTGCACTTAGCAATGGCCCGCCAGTACCCACAACTTGCCACTGGCTTCTCTCATCGGTTTCGTCAACAATATAGTTATAACAATTACCATCAGTATCATGATATAAAAACCTGCCGTTGCTTTTGGCCTCAAACCTATAAGTGTCTTCAAACTCATCGTAATGTATGGTCCATATTTTATCGGTATGTCCAGTGGTTGCAGGTGGCTCTTTAGTTGTACTTACTACGAGATAAGCACCAGCGGTAAAGTTTTGACCTGTAGCACGTAATATACCATTCTGCTGACTATCAATATTATAATAGTCGGCCCCCTCAAAGTTTACTTTAACAAAAGTCCATTTTCTGTCCGTCGTTTCCCCGGTATCATGCATAATTACAGGTCCTGCAGAATTTCCACCGGCACCCAGATATTTTCCGGTTGCAACATTTACTAGTTTGTAAACACCTTCATCATCACCTCCACCACCGCCACCAGGCCCTCCCGAGATTTTCATTTTGTCGTAATTGAAACCACCTACCTCTCCTACAACCTTAATATTCTGCACCCCTTTTTGAAGCATAACATTCACTTTAGTCCCTTTAAAGTTTGTTAAATTAGGGGTTTTGGTAAGTGACACAGAGGCTAGTTGTGTTGCCCCATTCATTATCTTAAGTTTTTTAGTGCTCCCAGGGGATGCCGCAAAGACCTCAATCTCGTAGGTACCATCTTCAGGCACGTTTATAGTGTATTCTGCAAAATCATTGACATTCCACGAATTCAGATAAAATACTGTATTACTCCATCTAGTTACATTTACACCACTTTTTGAAGTGTAATACTCAGCCTCAATTGTTGAAGGTATTTGATGAGTTTTAGGATTAACGGTTATTGTTCGAGAAGCTTGTGCAGACGTAAAATAATCATTTCCTGTATCAGAAACTGTTATTGTAGCAGTACCCGCTCCTAAAATCTGCCGTACTTGGTCATCCCAAACCACAGCTACCTGATTATTTGGGCAAAGAAATCTGAGGTTTGCATCTGGGTTATTACTTGTTGCATCTAAATTAAAAGCCGGATCTCCTGAGGTAACCGCGGTAATGGCCTCAAAATTAATAACCTGTTGGCGTATTGGCACTGTATATTCATGACCAACAATAGGTGCCGCATTATAGGTAGGATCGCCAGGCTGTAACGCGTTTATGGTTGTTGTTCCTGAACGCTTTACTTGTATTTTTCCATCTACAATAATGGCAACATCTGTATTTGTACTTTCATATTGCACCGGCAAACCAGAACTTACTGTGGCGTTCAACTCTTGGTCTGGGTTTCCCCAAGTATATGTATTTGGATTTAAACTGAACGTAATAATTTGATTTGACTTTGAAGCATTGGCATTTACCACTAAAGTTTGAGACACCTCTGCAGCCTCATCATAAGTACCGTTGCCTTTTTGACTTGCAACAATATCGCACGAGCCCGCACCCATAATTTGTACTTCGTTTCCATTCACAATACGGGCAATACTGGTATCTGAAGACCTGTAAGATACTGGTAACCCAGAACTTGCAGTTGCACTTAATGCAAAATTTGCATCACCCTCGGTCTTATCTGAAATGGGATCAAAACTTATGGTTTGCGATGTATATTCCTCTTTGGTCAATTGAAACACAAAGCAGTGAATTGGTACGGTAGCACTATTTACGGCTTCACTAAATACCACGGCAATAGTCCCATCATCCATAATGGTTATACTCTTTCTATCATTTATTCCAACGCTCGTTCTGTAATCCTCGCGCCAATCATAAGTTCCCGCCAACGCACTCGTGATGACAAAATTACCTCCGGATAGATTAAATTTATACATACGATTACCATAAAACACCCCTAAAGATCCTTTGTTTCTATCCTCAGTAAATTCTGTTTCGTTTTGTTTTCTGAGGTAATTATAAGCATTTGTGCCTTTAGGTTTTTGATACAGATATATATCATTTTTAGGGGAAATGGCTAGTTGCGGTCCTCCTGCCCAACCTGCATTATCCGGCACGCTACGGGGATCAGCGATAATAAAGGGCGCATGGTCTATAATGGGCAATGGGTAACTTTTTCCATCTAAAGTAGTCGCCTGACTGTCCATACGCGAACCCAACTCCATCACATAAACACCCTCGTTCAATCTTGTTGGCGATTCCGCCCATCTTGGTGAATAGGTATAGTAAAACTTCCCATTTAGAAAATAAGCACTCCCATAGCAAAAATTACGCTCTCCCTGGGTTACTTCAGCCCCTCTTCCCTGGATAATTTTGACTTCATTAGACCAAGTGTCGCCATTATAATAAGTCATTATGATATCACCTCCAACGGCAGACCCCAATCGTCTTTCAAAATACATTTCTCCTAGGTCGTTATTAAACAGATCCGGGTAGGTAACACCAGTTACTTTTTTCCCTGGGATTAGGTAATCTTGCTGGGGAAGAAAGTTGGCCGCCGTAAAATCACTATCAGGACCGTATGCTATATTCTTTTTGGACCTGATATAGTTTAAATCTTCGTTATGATGGTCGAACATTAAATGCACAGTCCCATCAATAGGACAAATTCCAATGTTTGTGGTTAAATGGGTATCTCCTTTGCCCCCTACCAAACTCATTTTAGCAGGTAATGCGACGTGAACCCAGTTCCCCTCGCCTATTTTCTTTCGAGACACCATTAACGTACGGTCTGCCCACCCACCTCGGTACCAAGTATAAAACACATAACCATTGGATACTTTCATACAATTTCCATGAGGGTTTATACTTGCCCCATAATGGTAAGGTTTTGGATCATCGGCTTTCCAGAAGTATAAGGCTTCGTTGGTAACGACTGTATTTTCTATAAAAGTAACTTGTGCAGTTACATTTATTGAGCTTATAATAATCAACAAGCCAAAAACTTTCCATCCATTTATCATATAGGATAATTTTGAAACCGTATTCATAATTTATTTTATCTATTTAACAACGAGCTTCTTATTTACAATTGCCCCATTAAGCCCCTTCACTTGAACAATGTACAGTCCTGAAGAAAAGCCTTCTGTTTTAGACAACTCTATTCGGTCTTTTTCAGTAATCTTTGAATAAATTACTTTACCTAAAATATTACTAATAGTTACGGTAGCTCTATTTAAACCCTCAAATACAATCGTAAATTTATCTTGTGCAGGATTGGGGAATATTTTGACAGAAGAGGTTTGTAAATCATTTTCATCAACACTTAAAGTAGTGGACTCCGCCATCCATTTGCTTCTATCATCTGTTTTAGTAGAATGCATTACTGTACCGTCCGCCTCATGATATAAATACCTATTAAGATTTTTTGTCTCAAAACTAAAACTACCATCACCGTTAACAATAATAGTCCATATTTTATCTACCGCTTGATTAGGGGCTCCAAAATTGGTGCTTACCAATTCACCTGCCGACCCTCCTTTAAACCTTATAGTTCCTTTTACTTCGCTATCTATGTTATAATAATCGAACCCCGCAACTTCAGCCTTTACAAATTGCCATTCTTTGTCTGAGCCTTCTCCGGAATCACTTGTTATGATACTTGAACCTGAAGATGTTAAATATTTACCAGTAGCCAAATTTTTAATTCTATAAATATCACCTGATAAATCATTAGCATTTCGTCTAAAAACTTCTATATTAATTTCTTGAGATGAAACTGATGCATTATTTTCATCATAAGCAATTGCTTTTATAGTATATGTTCCTTCTGTTTCTGGTGTGTAATTTATGGTATATGGACTTGTTGAATCTTCTTCAATCACTTGATTATTAATAAGAAATTCCACTTTAGAAATGCTGCCATTATCATTAAATGCTTCAGCTGAAATTTCTAACGGTTTATCTACTTCATAACTCTCATCATTTACAGGAGATATTAAAGATACTTGAAATGGACTATTGTCTATACCTAAATCTATGATATGCAAATACAATGGCCTTTGATCTCCAGTAGATTGTTCCATCATATAATAATAGAGCTTACCATTACTTACATAAGCTCTACCATGACTAAATTGTTTCCCTGAAGTTGCTTCATAAACTTTTCTAAAGTTATTAGTACCTCCCAAAGATTGTTCTATATAAATTCTACCTGAATTTAATCTAATCATATAAATATTGTTTCCAGAGGTAAATAAACGATTCCCTCCTATAAAGTCGGTAGAGGTAGTAAATTCTGTATCTCCAGCTTTTTTAAAAGTATGCACATTTTTAGTAATATTATTTTCATCATCTCTTACTCTACCTATAATATGTACATCACCTCTGTCTGTAATTGTCCAGTCAAAACTACCAACCATGTATACTTGATTTTTTTTGGTAGTTGTTACTAAATCTCCAGGTTCATAGACTAAAATTTTATCTGCATCACGAAGTGGTGTTGTAAAGCTTTCTCCTTGATAGTTTTTCCATCCAGTTTGTCCACTTTGGTCATCAGAATATGCAAAATAAAACCCATTTTGATACAAGTATCTATCGTTGGTATTTGATGACCTTTTCTGAAAACCAATACCTATTTTCCCTCCAACAAATTGTAATCTACCATACATTCCCCAATTGTATGGTTCACCAAAATTTTTTGCATTTTTATCTGCAAATTTTATAAAATTTGACCAAGTAGATGTATTAGCATCATATTTAGCAAAATGATAACCTCCATTAGGACTTGATCCTTTTCTCATAGAAAAAAACAAATCTCCTTGAGTATTTAAAAAAAACTGAGGATATGTAAATTCTGAAAACGCACCATGATTTTCTACACCGTTTAAACTAAGATGCGTGTAATCGTCATTGCTGTCTTTTATAAATTGATCCAGCGTAAATTCATTATCAGGAACTTCAGCTGCATTTTTTTTTGAATATGAATACCTGAAATAATCATCACTCAAACTTCCATCAGAAGGTCTAGTTCTAGTATAGGCATGCATATCAAAAAGTAAATGAATGGTCCCATCCAAAGGACTAACTCCTATACCAATTGTGTTATGAGATTCCCCAATATACCAAACATTACGCCAACCAGTATGCCTGTGGGGGAACTCAATAGTTTTCATACTTCCTGTTTCCGTATTGTAACGTGTTAGCATCATGTTCCTGTTAGCCTTACCGCCTTTATACCAAGTCATAAAAACAAAATGCTTATAAGTAAATATGCAATCTCCATGAGCTGATATTTGAGGGCCAAAAGCGTAATCGTAACCTGAAGTTGAGTTTGGAGCATCCTCTGAGGTCACTTTTACACCATCAAAATGTAGGGCTATGTCTGTAATTTTAACTTCTTTTTCAAATACTACCTGAGCATTTGAGATTACAGGTAATATTGTCAAAATCAGTAATAAAATCTCTCTTAATTTCATAATGTTTTGTTGATGTCTATTTTATGACAAGTTTAGTATAGTATTCTTTATTAATATCTGAAAAAGCCTTAACGATGTAAACTCCAGCAGTAAAACCAGAACTTTCAATTTCTAGTTTACTTTTTGATATTGCGTTTTGATAAACACGCTTTCCTAAAATATTGTAAATCTCCACACGCTCAATAGTGTTAATATTTTGAAAAGCTATGGTAAATTTATCCCGCGCAGGATTTGGGTATATTTTTATAGAAGGCGAGCGCAACACTTCATCAGCTATACTTAAAGACTCACTTGTTGAGATAGCCTCCCATTTCGTTCTATTTAATTCATCTGCATTGGTTTCATCAACTGAAATATTAGATACATGTCCATTGGCATCATGGTATAAATATCTATCATTATCCTTAGATTCAAAACGAAACGTATCATCCGATTCATTATAGTGAATCGTCCAAATTTTATCATTAGCAATATCACCTGTGGGTCTCCCTGTGCTTAAAACATAATAGGGCTTAGGGTTTCCTTCAGAATCCTCATAATTAGGCCCCGTAGCACGTAATATTCCATTGGTTTCGCTCTTAATATTGAAAAAATCGATACCATTTACATTAACTTTTTCAAATGACCAATGTCTATTTTGGGTTTCTCCATCATCGTTCATTGAAACTGGAACGGCACTTCCACCTTCGTCACCTAGAAATTTACCAGTAGCTACATTACGCATGCGATAAACATCATTTGTTAGATCACTTTTGTCAATCTCTAGAACTTCTATGGTTACTTCAGAAGATGTTATATTCGCCCCTCCTGTTTTAAAGGCAACTGCTTTTATAGTATATGAGCCAATTGCACTTGGTGTCCAATCAAATAAGTAAGGTTTAGTGGTATCTTCGCTTACAATTGCACCATTAACCAAAAACTCAACCTTCGTGATTTCCCCTGTATCTGCGGTGGCGGTTGCGTATAGTTGCACATTTTCACCTTCTTGAAAAGATTGATTATCTGTAGGTGTTAGTAAATTTACTGCAAAAGGTTTTAGCCCTTCCTGCACATCCAGATCAATAACTTGCAAATATGTAGGTTGGGTCTCATCGCTATCTGCGGTATTATTCTCTAAGAGATAGTAGTATAATTTACCATCTGAAATATGAACCTTACCTTTTCTAAATCGTTTCCCCGAGGTTTGTTCGTAAACTCTCGTGAATGAATTAGTTCCTCCTTCTGCTCTATCGATAAAGGGACGCCCAGATGAGTTCAACCCAATAACGAAAACATCATCTCCAGAAGTATATAAGGCTTCTGCACCACCAAAATCTTCAGAAATTATGAATTCGCTAACCCCATTAGGCTTGTAACTGTGGATATATTTAGTAACGTTATTTTCATTGTCCTTCACCCTACTTATAATATGAACATCACCATTATCAGTAACCGTCCAGTCAAAGTTTCCTACGATATGGACTTTGTTCTGCTGGGTTGTTTCAACATAATCCCCTGGTTCATAAACCAATACTTCTTCTGCTTTTACTAAAGGAAGGGTCATATTTTCACCTTTATGATTTTTCCATTGTGATGCTCCCGTTGGGTCGTCAGAATAAGCATAATATACACCGTTCTGGTACTGGTACTTGTCTGCACCAGTATTCAATCTACGCTGGAAACCTATTCTAATCTTTCCATCTACATATTTAATATTACCATAAATACTCCAGTTATGCGTTTCGCCTTTACTACCAGCTCCAAGTGCATTAAAATATTTAAAACGCCCCCATTTTTCAGTAGTTGAGTTGTACTTTATGAATGCTTGTGCGCCATCATGAGAGGTGCCATCTCTTGCCGTTAAAAACAGTTCGTCTTGGTCATTTAAGAAAAAATTAGGGTAGGTAAATCGGTCATAATGCGCCGGGTCACGAACACCATCCATGGTACAGTGCCTATAATCATTATCTATGGGGTCCTTAACAAACTTATCCAAAGTAAAATCTTCATCAGGAAGTTCAGCCGCGCCACTAACAGAATAGGTGTACCTAAAATAATCATTTACGAAAGCTCCGCTGTTCGTATAGGCGTGCATGTCAAAAACCATGTGTATGGTTCCGTTAATAGGGCTAATACCAATTGCAATGGTATTATGTGTCTCACCGATCCACCACTTACCTTTAAATCCGGTATGTTGATGCGGAAACTCAATGGTTTTCATAGTTCCTGTATCCGTATTATAACGGGTTAGCATCATGTGCCTATCTAATTTACCTCCTCTATACCAAGTCATGAACACATATTGCTTATAGGTTTTTATACAATCGCCATGAGGAGATAGGGCACGACCGTAGGCGTAATCATAAGGTTCTGTTTCGCTTTGCCTTGTACTATTTTGGTCTTTTATGCCAGTAAAATACATGGCAAGATCCGTAATATGGGTTTCAGATTCCAGTGTAACCTGTGCCTCTGCAACAAATACGGTAAATAGTATTATCGAGAAAACAAATCGAACGAATGTAATTTTTTTCATAGCTACACTAAATTAAAGTTCCTAAGCAATATTGTAAAGTCCTTAAAGTTCTTAAAAACTATAAGGATTCGTATCCCGAACTATCCTGAGTTTAGGGTAAACGGACAATTAATCCGTTAAAGAACAAGTATTTGACAGAGAAAGCTCCAAATAAGAAAAACCTGCTACTGGATGAATTTTAAAACAACCGGACCTATCAACCCTGAATGTTCCAAAGTGGTTTCATTCTTCTTAGGTGGATTGGTGGTCCATGTTTTCTTTTGGGCTTTTGTCCTGGAGTTATCGAAAATGAGTTGATTGTGCCATGTATTGGTTACTTTTACCTCAAGAGTATTCTCGCCTTTTTGGGCATAGTCAGTATTCAAAAGGTGATGCCCATTTTACACCTACTTTTTTGCCATTGCACCACAATTTTTGCGATATTGACTACATCACCTAATTTTAAAAGGGTATGATTTCCAATCTCATCTTAGTTTATGGTTTTTGTTAAGTGTTTTCTTCGTTAACAAAAGAATATGTTCAAGAAATTGAAGCTGTAAATTTGTTATTTATACAATTCAGCTTAGGATAAATGTCGTTTTTATGAAAATTATAGTATCCTATCCCTGTATCTTGAATAAGGGTTTCACCCAACAAGACTTTAGAGGCACAATGCTTCTTTTCTTTTTTGAAGACACTTTTTTATGACTACTAGAGCCTGTTTATTGTTCCTTAGTTAATAACTAATTTAGAATAAAATACTTTACTATTGTCTAAAAAAGCCTTAACCAAATAAACTCCCGTTTGAAACCTTGAGCTATCGACTTCTAAAACATTACCTGATGGTGTATTTTGATACACACGCTTACCCAATATGTTATAAATTTGAACCTGCTTAACATTATTAATGTTTTGAAGGTTTATTGTGAATTTATCCTTTGCAGGATTAGGGTATATTTTTATTGAAGTTGTGTTTAACCCTATATTATCAGTGCTTAAAACTGTACTTTCCAAAATCCATTTGCTTCCAGCATCTAAATTTGGAAGGTAAGTGATTATATCATTATTTTCGTCGATATAGTGGTATAAAAATCTACCCATGAAACGAGCCTCAAAACTAAAGGTTCCGTCTCCATTCTTATGAACTGTCCATATCTTATCAACTGCTGTATTTGGTGGAGAAAAATTTGTACTAGTTAATAAGGGGGCTGATGAAGTGCCATGAAATCTAATTACGCCTCTTACCTTGCTGTCAATATTATAATAATTTCCAGCCCCTGTGTTGACTTCTACAAATCGCCATTCATTACTCTCTCCTTCTCCTGAATCACTCGGCACTAACGTAGAGCCATCTGTCATTAAATATTTGCCTGTGGCCAAATTTATTAATCTGAAATAGTTATCTGAGTTCTCATGACTTCCATCATCTATAACTTCGGCTTTTTCGTAAGTAGTATCTGCCCATCTTATCTGCGCTCTGCCACCTTTTACTCTATATGCACCATATCTGATACCAGACTCCAAACCTCGCTCTGGACTGGGAATGTTCCATTTAAAGGTTTCTCCACCAATTACAACATCGCAGTAATGCACTTTTTTTGTACCAAAAAATGACGCTTCTATTCTGAAGCCTACCTCTAACTCAAAACTAGTTTCAACATTTTTGTCAACATTTTTTAAAAAAACGACTTCCCTTCCACCACCTGATCCGCCGCGTTCTAAAATGCGTTCGGCATAAATATCAAAAGACACTTGCTTATTCGCATCGGCCCCCGTACCATAAACAGGTTTAGCTAAATACAAGCAGATAGCAGGATCTGGAGGACCTCCTTCTCCTGTGTGTTTTCCTTTAGCCTGTGCAATATAGCTACCATCATCAAAAGGATTACTATTATTGGTAAAACCCACTTCCAAAATTCTAAATGTTCCTGTAAATCTTGCATAGCTCCCTACACCAGTTTCCTTAGATCTGCTTAAAGAGCGCTCAATTCTAGGTTGCAAACCATTGGTATCTACCCTATTCGAGTTATGTGTTATATTATATACGCCCCAAGCTTTACCATTAACACTAGATTTTGTGTAATCTGCATAACAACTTCGGTCATCGATGCTACCAACATTTTCAGGATTTGGTATATCTACGAATTGTCCGCCTTGCCCCCCTGGAGTACATTCAACAATAGGCCCGGTATCTTCATCTGGCGCAGTTTGGGCGTTAATTAATAGCGTAAAAAGGGCAAAACAGTAAAACAAAATCTGTTTAAGAGTATTTTTTTTCATAGTTATTGTAGTTATAGCTTATTTTATATTCTAAAGTTGTATTGAAATTTATTCATTTTCATACTAACTTTCGTGAAATAACGGCTAAGCGTAGTTTTTTTCGTTAAAAAATCCACAGATTAGGAAAAACCTAGTATCATACTAGATATTTAAAAACCATAAGGTATAATCAATCCAAATACTTTAAAACCACAGGCCCAATTAAACCTGCATCCTCCAATTCGCTTTCATGCCTCTTAGGCGGATTGGTAGTCCAAGTTTTCTTCTGATCTTTAGGCCTGGAATTATCAAATATCAATTGGTTACGCCATGTATTAGTAACTGTAATCTCAAGAGTATTTTCACCATTTTTGACATAATCACTTATGTCGAACACAAAAGGTGGCGCCCATTTTACGCCAACTTTTTTACCATTGCACCAAAGTTCTGCTATATTGGATACCTTGCCCAAATCTAAAATAGTATGCGTACCAATCTCTTCAAGGTTGATTATTTTTGAATATGTAATGGTTCCTGAATGATGTTTAACGGCATCGTTTTCAAATTCCGTTATTGATTTTAATTTTGAAACTTCAGTGGTTTTCGGCGTATCCCAACCTTCCTCAAAAGTTAAACTCCAATCATTTTGAAGTGATTTTTCTCTGATAGTAACGATCTTTTTGGTTGTGCTTTCATTTTGATACAACACATATTCGCCTGAAGTTGAAGCGATAACATCTTCTACCTTAAATGAGAGTCGAGCCCCCCCTTTTTCTTCGTCTACCCTATACCAGCCGGTTTCTGTATCTAGAATTACCGTATCTCCTTTAGTAACTTTTGAGGCCAAGGGCTTTTTGTCTTTTTTAGAAAATACGATAATGGTACTTCCATTTGGTGGTAGTGACAATGCAATATTAGTACGGTTTTCTGCGGATTTCCAAATTTTGGCATCTTGTTGATTTCCAGTAAGGGCATCCCAAATTTGAGGCGTTCTATCTGACACTCTAAAACTTAAAGCGACATCCACAGGATTGTCCTCTTTTGAGGCCACAAAATAAATATCAGCGTCATTAGTTTCACGATGTATCCAGTTGATATTGAGACCATCTGGAACAATAACATCTTTAGCAATTTTTTCTTCTTGTAAAACATCATCTAAGGTTAACCCCCAATACACACGCCCTTTGCCTACTTGTTTTACACCGCTCTTAGCTTTCCCCCATAATTTATCCGAAATGGATTTAAGCTGCTTTACATCGTCTTCATCATCCATTAAACTTGGTGAATCCAACGGTTTATCACCTAAAATTACCGCACCTGCCTTTACTAGTTCTTCCAATTTCTTAATAGTGGAGAGCAACATTTCCTCTGAATCCCTTAACATGATAACACGATAATCCCCAGCATATTCAACATGTATCTTGCCATTTTTCATACTTAATTTATCGTGTAAGATTTCCGCATTCAAATAATCAAAGCGATAGCCTTTCGGAAATTCATCCAAATCAAATGGTGGCCGCTCAAAATGATCGCCATAATACCAAAGTACATCGGCTACGTACTCGCCCTGTTGTAATACATATTGGTTTCTGCTTAAATAATCAGTCCAATCTTTCATATACTTCCACCAAGTTTGCTCCCGAACCAATGGAAAGCCTATATTTCCGCCAAAACTAGAGCCGGGGTACACATCGGTTTGGGGCGTATGAGAAAATGTATGGAATACCAAATGATTAACCCCTTTGGCAAAATTATAATCGATTAAATATTTTACGCTAAACGGATGTTCATTCCATTTTACACCTACTTGAGTGCAGGCTTCGGCGGCCAAAACAGGCTTATTGTACAAATGCGTTGCCGAAGCGGCATTGTAAATGGGTTTTGCGTATTCATTTTGAGCTGATGGCGCAGAGGGGTACCAAAACTCGGTCATAGGAATATCACTTACGCCATAGTAACGCATGGGGTCTATGGGCAACACTTCGCCACCGGCACCTTCGGTATATACTTCTGCGCCCATATCATGTGCTACGGTTGCAAAATGTTTAAAGAAATTGTCAATAAACACCTCATCCATGGTATGGCGCAAATCCCTTAAAAATTTGGTAGTTATAGCCGGACTATCTACAATATATCCCATTGTTGCAGGAAGGTACTCTTTCATACTATAACCGCGCCTGATTTGAAATTCATTAAAAAAATCTTCTGAATTGATAGTCCATGTAGGCACATGGCTTTCCCAACTATCAATCAACAATCCGTGCAATTCACCATCGCCAATTGGTCCTCCATCTTTAATTAAATTGCCTATCATGCCATTTCGTAAATGATTTTCAATGGCCACTTTATCTAATTTACTAGACTCCCAACCTGTTGCCTCTGGCACAGCAGGTTTATTGGTTAATCGCATGTTGATATGACCAAAACGTACTATCGTCCAATTGCCTTCTGGAGCTTGCCACTTTAATTTACCCCCAGCAGTCATTTTATCTGTGAGGTTGATAATTTCGCCCGTTTTAATGATTGTATTTTCAGCATAATTATATTGAACGTCTTTTTCCAAACGCCTCAGTACTTTCGCTGCTTTTGCTTCGTGGTTATGTAATCGTGGTTTTGAACTTAAACGAATAAATTCTGGCGCAATACTATGACTACCTTCAAAGGTAAATACAAATTCGTTTGAGGTAGTTTCCGGTACTGTGAGTGTCAAGTGTTTGCGTCTGTCGTTCCAATTGGCATCTGGTAAATTTAGAGTTGCAATTTCCGATAATTTGTTGTCGATACGTGCTTCAACCTTAATTGCCACATCTACAACCGGGTACTGCGTATTCATAATTATATGTCGCAACTGCGGAAAGACAATTGTCCGCATAGTGATGGGCGCATCAAAACTTGTTTTCACCCAGGTATTTTCATTATTTACTTTTGAAATACCTTCAGAACGATAAGTTTTTAAAGGCTTATCTAACTGTGTGGATTTTCGATCAACAATGATTTTGGAGTATGGATTAAAAATATCCTTCCATGGTACAATGGCATTATTCGTTTCAATTTTGGATGGATTGAAAGCCTCAGAATCATCACCTTCAGGTGTTGGAAACGCCAATACTTGAATGTCCTTATAATCATAATCTGGGGTGCGGTACAGGGCATCTAATTTTAGTATCTCATCAAAGGTTTTGTTTCCGGAAATGTGATATGTAGTTTCAACAATTTCACGTTGCGCTTCTTCAACGGGCACCCAAGGTCCACCCGTCATAGACCAACCCGGACAATTCTGCATGGTGAATTTAAGGCCCAAGCGTTTACATTCGTCCGCTGTATGCCGAATCATATCCTCCCATTCGGGTGATAAAATTTTGATTGGTTTTACATTAGGATAAGGCCTTCCCGCTTTATTAAATAGATGAATGCCTTGAAGACCAGCTTCTTTTATGGCTTCCAAATCAAGAGTTAAGCCTTTTTTAGAAATGTTATTTCCGTTAAGGTGAAACCAAGTTTCGGGGCGGTATTGTAATGCCGGCGATTTAAAGTTTTCAGATAATTCATTTAAGCTTGGAGCATCATAGTTTTTTAATAATACCTCGTTAGTTGAAGAATCTCCACAACTAAAAACCAAAAACGTCAACAAAAAGACATTTAAAACGAAAACTAAAAACCTCATAAAACAATGATTAACAAAAGTTTTATAAGGTATTTATTGTTTCCAAGATATGTATCCTGCAATGCCCTGTATGTTAAATGGTCAATTGACCTTTCTTAGTTTAATTCCACTCAATCGGGTTTCTCCTTTTTCGGTGTTAAAGTCAACAGTTAAACCCTTATCGTCCTCAACAGTAATTAAAAAACGTTTAGAAACACTCCGATCGTCCCCAAACTGTTCTTTCACATTCAAATCCTTCCAAATTGGCTTTCCATTCACAGAAATATCCATAATGTTTTCTCCTTTAGATTTGAGCTCAGCTAACAGTAGTGACAACTCATAAGTCCCATCAGGCACGTCAAATTTATAGGCTTCAATGCCGATACGCTGGGTTTGATAAATCGGGTCATTCTCAGTGCCCTTAACACTCACATTGGTACCGATATTATTCCTTCGTTTACTTTTGAACCTTAAAAAATCGCCTCCAACATAACCAAATCCACCTTCTTCATAAGGTTTATCGGGCATCCATAAATAATCTACATTATCGGTTTCAATAAAATAGCAGTATGATCCAACGTTGATTGCTATTTCTTGGAATGGATTGGTTTCACTTTTCAAATTTTTTGGCTGAAGTGTAAAATCTATAACAGCAAAGTCTTTAAGCGCTTTTCCATCCTTTTCTGAAACTACCTCAATTAAATTTTGCCCATGTTGAAATGGTACATTAAAAGTTGTGGTTGCAAAATCAAATGCTTGCTTACCAAGTGATATACCATTTATAAATAGTTCTGCCTCCGTTCCATTCCCAACAATGGTGATGGGTTGGGTAGCTACATTACCACCATCATTATCCTCAACACCCGAACGTTTATTCCATCCTTTAGATGCGATTGCTAAAAATGGTGTTTTCTTTAGTAATGCTTGATATAAATAGTAGGCGTCTTTCTTTTCCCTTGAGGCCGACACAATACCTTTATTATTGATATGGGGCACAGCATCTATTCTATGTTCTACCTGAAAATCGGCGTAATTCCAGACATTTGCCCCAACAATTTCAGGAATATCTAAAATAGCCTTCATATAGGCCTTATGCAACAAGAATTGGTATTCAACACTAAAATCAAACCTAGTAGGATTATAGGTTCTCAACCTTGGGTCTGCACCTCCACCGTATTCACTTAAAATAAAGGGTTTATCCGGATTTAAAGCCAGTGTTCGTTTCACTAAATCACGTAGGTTTTCGTCTATCTGCGCCAGTTCATCCCGATACCAACCATAGTATTTATTATAACCCACCAACTCCGTTACGCGAATACCTAGTTTATCCTGATACGCCGGTTCCCTGAAGAACACCGTGTATGAATAGCGTGTTTTATCTTCTTCTTTAATCGTTTTAGCTAAAGCTTTATGCGTCTCTATAAAATGTTTTGTGTAATCTTCCCCTAACTTATCTGGTGCTTTCATGGTGGTTTCGTTTCCTAAATTCCAAGCCACAATGGCCGGGTGATTATAATTGAAACGAATAGCTTCTTTAAGCATTTTAATACTATTTTGTTTTCCAGCTTCATTGGCCGCCGCCTTATCCACAAAAGGGATTTCTAGTGTTGCGACAAAACCCATTTTATTACACATTTCTAAAATAGCCGGGTCCTGAGGGTAATGCGCAATACGTAAAAAATTAGAGCCCATGTCCTTTAACAGTTTCATATCGTTACGGTGAATTTCATCACTTACCGCATTTGCCTTTCCTAAGAAATCCTGATGGCGACAAGTCCCTATCAATTTGGTTTGCTTACCGTTAATAAAAAAGCCTTTGTTAGCATCGAAACTAAACCATCTGAAGCCCACTGGGTTTTCGATTCTATCGTAAATATTTCCTTTTTTATCCACAATTTCTGAAACCAATTTGTACAGATACGGATTTTCAGGCGACCATAAATTCGGATTTGAAATTGAAAATTCACTGAATGCATCTTTCCCGTACGAAGACTTGGTTTTTACCTGCTTTACGAAACTACCATTCGCATCGTATAAAGACTGCTTAACGTAATAGGTTCCTTTATTAGGCCGAACCAACTTAGATTGTATCGTAATTTTTGCTGATGCTTCTGAAACCTCTGGTGTTCTTATAAAAACGGGGTTCGCTCCTAAATTGGCCACTTCAAAATGTACAGGTTTTGTAATGATTAAATGAACATCGCGATATATTCCTCCATAAAATGAAAAGTCAGCCGATTGTGGTATAATTTCGTCGTTATGGGCATTATCTACCTTTACGGTAATTTCATTTTTACCCGCTTTTAGTGATGCAGTAATATCTCTCGCAAATGTGGTATAGCCCCCAATATGATCTTCACCCACGGCTTTACCATTTATGTAAAGCGACGTAACTTGATTGACCGCTTCAAAAAGTAAAAAGACCTGCTGATTTTCGTAAACCTGCGGAATATTTAGAGTCCTTTTATACCAACCCTGGCCACGATAATAACCATCTTCGTCATCCAAAATATCTTCGGTATTCCATGAATGCGGGATAGTTACATTTTCCCAAACAATAGTCTCGTCGGTATTAAATGGTTGCTCTAAACTTCCTTTATAAAAATGCCAAGCTTCATTTATGGTTTCTATGTGCCTTACTTGTAGCGCATAATTCCACAAAGAAGATAGCAATAATAGCAGTGATAGTAGTTTTTTCATTTAGTTTAGTCTATTTCTTAAATATTATCTTAGTTAAACTCAACAACATCGCTAGGAACAAAACCTATACGATGTGCCTGAACCATTAATTTAGATCCTTCGGGTAGCTGAATTGGTTCCTGATACACTTCCCACGATTGTGGTGTGTTGCCGTCCTGACCTATAATTTTATAGCCAATAGAAGCACCTTCGGTTTCACAAGATACTTGCACTAAGCCATCCTTGGCGGTAATAGTGGGTTGCTTTGTTGCGGGCTTTGTGTCCTTACCAGACCATAGTTTTTCAACTAATTTAGCCTCGTCCAGATTTGGTTCGTCCCCAATTTCAATCAACCATCGATCCATTTCGGAGCTTAATTCTTGAAGTTTGTCTTTGTATTCGGGATTGTTAGCTAAGTTATTCAATTCGAAAGGATCGTTTTCGCAATCAAATAATTCTTCTTTTGGCTTTTGCCCCCTAAACCATTGCATCTGAATGTCGTTTAATTTACCTTCTCCCTTCAGTCTTAATAACTCCTGCATGGTTGGTATTTTTTCCCGGTACTCCACTGGCAAATAATAGCCTTGTTCAGGTCTGTAATTACGGATATACTTGTAGCGTCCGTCCCTTACTGCTCTTATGGCATCGGTAAACCCATCAAATCTATCGGCAGCGGCGTGAATGTATTTTCGTTCTGCGGCTTTATGTTTTCCTAAAAATGCTTGACCTTGCATATATTGTTTGGGTGCTTCCCGTATAATTGACAATAAGGTGGGCGCAAAATCTATAAAACTGATTAATTGGTCATCCTTTGTACCTGCTTTCATTTTATTCGGAAAACGAATGATCATCGGGGTATTTAAACCAGAATCATAGATTAAACGTTTTTCCCTGGGCAACGGCCCTCCGTGGTCTCCGTAGAAGCAAATAATTGTGTTTTCCAACAATCCATCTTCCTCCAACTGCTTCAGTATGGCACCTACTTGGCTATCCATTTCAGCTATATTATTATAGAGCTTCCACATATCGCGTTTTACCACATCCGTATCTGGTAGATATGGCGGTATGTTAAATTCGGTATCTTTTGGCAAATGCTGCTTTGTTGCATCTTCACCTGTACGGTTTTTGGCGTGATTCGCCCCTTTGTTTTTCCAGCTGTAACTTCTATCTCCAGAATGGTAATGTCTGGTTTCTATCTGCCTAAAGCCATAAGGTTCAAATAAGCCGGACTCGTGGGTTTCCGTAAAATTAAAAACTGCAAAAAAGGGTTGATCATCTTCTCTATTCCGCCAATGCGCATAAGGGCTACTTTCATCCCAGGCCGTAACAGGCTCTTTAAACTGATAATCGGTTTTGTAATTGTTGGTACAATAGTACCCAGCCTGTCTTAACCACTCACTTATCATTTTAACTTCCGGAGGAGGTACAGCTTCATATTTGGGCAAACCTGTCACTTCTGTATAAGAGTTTGTGCGCATGTGATTGGCACCAATACTTGATGGGTACATCCCCGTTGCAATAGCGGCCCTGCTTGGTGCGCAAACGCCTGAGGTGGAATATAAATTGGGATAAATCACACCTTCAGAAGCTAATTTGCTTAAGTTGGGAGTGGCTACTGTGTTATCGCCAAATGGCGGGATATAAGCACCCATATCTTCTGTAACTAGCCACAGAATGTTAGGACGTTCTGGAAGTTTTGATGCTACAACATTTTCTTCAATTTCACTTTTATTTTCTTTTTTTGTTTGGCAGCTTACTAAACATAAGTAAAACAGTAATAGTATATTGAATAATTTCATTTACTTTATTTATTTTAATGAATAAAATTAGTTTTTTAAAGGTTAAATAGTGTCCTGTAATACCCTGAAATTGCTAAACAAAAAACCCATTTTTCAACCTTAGGTTAAAGAATGGGTTTTAAATATTTAAAGGGTGTTTTACTTAAGAGATACTTTATTAATCTAGCTTCAAAATCTCACTTCCTGCCATTAAAAAGGCGCCTGTGCCAAAATTTTGCCAAGAATCTGCAGATGCTGGCTCTGGGAAAGCTCCAATATTTTGTACCCAACCTACACGACCATCTTCGTGCTGACAAGCAGCTATTGCACTCCATGCCTTTTTTACTGCTGGCGTATGCTTTTTATCTACTAAACCATTGTTGATGCCCCACGCTAAAGCAAAAGTATGGAAACCGCTACCGCTCACCTCTCCATGATCGTAAGTTTCTGGACATAGCAAACTGGTTCGCCATAATCCATCCTCTGGCTGAATTTTCAACATTTTATCGGCTATTTCCTTGTATAGTTTTTCATAAAATGGACGGTGTTTATAATCGGCTGGCATATCATCCAAAATCAAAGCTAAACCTGCAATTACCCAACCATTGCCTCTAGACCAAAATACTTTTTTACCATTAGGCTCTTTAGTAGGGTTGTCGTTACCTTCCCACACAAAACGCATGTCCCTGGCAAACAACTGCTCCTCTTCATCGTACAATTGATTGTAGGTTTGCATGTAAAACTTATGCATATCATCTAAGTATTTAGGCTGGTTTGTGTGTTTCGCATACAAGTTTAACACAGGAGGTGCCATAAAGAGTGCATCACACCACCACCATAAAATAGTTCTACCATACTTAGTCTTATCTGTCCCAGCTTTCCAATTATCGTCTTCGTACAAATGGGCATCTAAAAACTTTTTCGTAGGCTCTAAGTCTACAAAATTTTTCCTATTCTCATTCCTATCAATATATATATAGCTATATGAGATAGCAACATCATCAGCATGATGTAAACGAGTATAGGTTTGCCAATTGTTCCAATAGGCTTGATTTTTTAGGGCCGCCATGTACATCATATCTTTGGTGGTCTTGTGGGCTCTTGCAACCCCTACATAATAGGCTCCTGCCGTCCAATCTGTCGGTGCAAGTGCAAAAATAGGATGTGCTTCTTGCCATTCCAGAGCCTTAATCATAGAGGCCTTTACCTCCTCTTTATTTATAGACTGTACTTCTGCTACTTTTTGTGCAGTGGAACAGTTGAACAATAGCATAACCGCTATTAGTGTTACAATGGATTTACTCATGATGTTTTTATTTTACAAGTTTAAATTTAGTTTCTAAATAATCTTTTGAAGAGGTGCCAAGCATAACAGTGTAATCTCCGGCTTCTAGTCCTTTTTGCATGTCCAGACGGGTGAACTCGAGCATTTTAGGTGTTATTTTAAATGAAACCGTTTTACTTTCTCCTGCATTAAATTCTATCTTTTGGAATCCTTTGAGCTCCTTATCAGGGCGCGTAACTGAACCAATTTCGTCTTTAATATACATTTGAATCACTTCCTTGGCTTTCATACTTCCGTTATTAGTAACCTTCACACTTACCTCAAGTTCCGTATCTGGTGTAATCTCTCCGTTAGAAATTGAAATGTCTGAATATTCAAAATCGCCATAGCTCAAACCATGACCGAATGGATACAATGGCCCTTTACCTAGGAACAAGTACTCTTTCTTATAATTGATTTCCTTCATACTATAATGAAATGGAATTTGCCCAATAGACCTTGGAATAGTGACAGGTGATTTACCCGATGGCGACACCTCGCCGAAAATAATTCTTGCGGTAGATTGGTCTCCAAACTCACTTAAATCCCAAGTATCCAGAATAGCATCGGCGTGCTCCGCAATGGCATTAATAGAAAGTGTTCTTCTATGCTTTAATACCACAATAACTGGTTTGCCTAAGGCCTTTACACGCTCAATCAATTCGTCCTGTGGCCCTACAGGATCTATGGTGGCTCTATCACCTAAGGCATGGGTAAAGAAAGCTTCTTTTGACGTAAACTCATCGCCTCCCATAAATAATACAACAACATTAGAGCTTCTAGCAATGGATACCAGTTTATCTAAGGCCCTTCCATCTCTTGGCAACAATTTTGGTTCACCACCTGTTTCATCTGTTAAATGAAACCCTTTTTCTGCAACAAATTTAATATTGTCGCCTGCTACAGATTCAAACATAGCTTTGGTGTTCTCTGTTACAAGAGGCCCTAAAAGCGCAATTTTAGTAGGTTTTTTAGCATCAAGTGGTAGCGTATTAGCTTCGTTTTTTAGAAGAATAATAGACTCCAAATCTGATTCCTTCGCCAATTCTAAAGACGATTCTGCTCTGTTTCCTTTTTCTACATCTTCTATATTAATGTAAGGATTATCAAAAAGTCCTAAAATAAATTTTGTTCTTAAAACACGTCTTACAGATCTATCAATTAGTTTTTCAAGTTCTGGATTTTTCTTTACCATTTCCGGAAGATATGAATAAGAATCCTCAGCATATAAATCGATGTCTATTCCTGCTTCCAAGCCCATTTGTGCGGCATCCTCAGGGGTTTCGGCCACATTCATAAAATAGTGCAAACGTGCAATATCGTTAGAATCAGAAACCACATATCCTTCAAACCCCCATTGGTCTCTTAAAACACCGGTAAGCAACTCTGGATTACCATGAGAGGCCACACCATTTATATCACCATGCGATGCCATTATACCTAAAGTTTTAGCTTCCTTAACCGCGGCTTCAAAAGGTGGGTATATTTCATCTATTAATGTTCTTGGAGAAATTTCGATAGCTGCAAAGTTAGAGCCTCCTAACACTTGTCCGTAAGCTGCAAAATGTTTTGTCACTGCACCAATATGGGTCCCATTACCTAAACCTTCGTAATTCCCTTGCACACCAATAACAGCG
The DNA here is from genome assembly GCF_014270105.1 of Hyunsoonleella aquatilis. Lineage (GTDB taxonomy): Bacteria > Bacteroidota > Bacteroidia > Flavobacteriales > Flavobacteriaceae > Jejuia > Jejuia aquatilis. The sequence continues at coordinate 170,298 of NZ_JACNMF010000003.1, read as the reverse complement.
TTTTTAACCATTTGAGTGGTTAAATAGGTGTCTTCACCAAAGGCCTCGCTCATACGCCCAAATCTTGGGTCGCGCACCAAATCCGCTTCAGGTGAATGGCACATATGCATCCCTCGTAGTCTTGCTTCTCTACCTACAATATCCCATTGGCGTTGCACCAATTCTGGGTTAAAAGATGCGGCTGATGTCATTGGGCGTCCAAATCGAGTACAACCTTCTGCATCTACACCATTATAGGATTCTGTAACGAACAATGCTGGAATACCCCAACGGTTATTTTCAATAATATATTTTTGAAGTTCGTTATTCATTTTTGCTGCTGCAACAGCATCAATATGCTCTCCAGGGTTTTTAATTCCTGCAATGCCCAACTTTAATTTTTTAATGACTCTATCTGAAAGTTTTAAGTTGCCATTTGCATCAGGTTTTGTACCAATATTGGCATGAAAAATTCGCATTTGTGCCACTTTCTCTTCAATGGACAACTTTGGAAGCAATGCTTCAACACGTTCGTCAATCGATAATGATGCATCTTTATAATCTTTGGAACTCGAGTCTTCGGTCTTGCAAGACGCTAGAATTAAGAGTACTGCTAAAAAAAGTAATTTCTTCATTAGTTTTTAAGTGTTTAAATTGGTTTAGTTTTTAAATTGAAAACGGTTTAACATTAAAGGTTCTTCTCCTCTGAATACCAAACAAATGGTAATGTTATCCCTTAAGTTTTTAGTCTTAAATTGTCTTTTTTGAAAGGTATAAATATCATTTCTGGGGATTTCTAAGGTAGCCAATAATTTACCATCAGCATCAGTCTCTCTTAGTTCAATTGAACTAGCTTCGCTTGCCAACACTTCCAATTCCAAAACAGTTTTATCATCCAACCCTTTCACATTGGGGTAAACTACATAACTTTGATCTACCATTGGTTGTATTGAAAACCCTCCCAAAGTGTTTTCAACTTTTTTTATGCCTTCGGCTTTAAAATAATCCTCTGCCTCAATACTCATATCGGCATCATAATTACCTACTCCAATACCATCTACCCGTATTGTGGCCATTTCGCCATTATCCCTATAATGTACATAGCTGATAAAGCTATCCCTAAAATAACGATTTCCTGTTTGACTGATATCGCAATATACATAGTACCATTGATTATGCCACTCAAAAAATGAGCCATGACGACCTTGTAAAAATCCGTTAGGCCATGTAGGCGCTTCAAAACCTTCTGCAAAACTCGTTTCTTTTATAACCGAATCTTTATAATCATAAGGGCCATAAAGATTATCTGCTATGGCATAAAAGCAACCCCAAGATAAGTAATATTTGCCATTGTGCTTATGCAAAAACGGCTTATCGTCCGTTGGCATTTTGTTGTTATTTCCATGTGGGTTATAGGGGCCTCTTGGATTATTAATTTCGATTTTCTTCGGTGTTTCGGCTAAACCAATCATATCGTCATTAAGTCTAGCAATATAATAATCCCAAACACCAAAAATGATGTAGTGCTCACCATTTTCTTCAAAAAGGGCCATGTCGTATTCATGTGTGGGCGTTAAATCAGAACTCAAAAGGGGTTTACCTAAAACATCTTTCCATGGCCCAATGGGCGAATCACCAACTACTACTCCAGTCTGCTCGTTTCCCTCGGAAAAATACCAATAGTATTTTCCATCTTTGTGGGCAACATCGGTGGCCCAACACCTTGAAAACGTTTTTCCAATATAGGTGTCTTTGGGGCTTAAAACACTCCGTTTTGTCCAATTAACCAAATCTGGAGACGACCACACCCACCAGTCTTCCATAATAAATTTGTCATTATTTATAGATTTATCATGTGATGCATAAACGTAGGCGGTATCGTTGAAAACGTGGATGTGCGGATCGTTCAATCCTACGTTCGGCACAATAGGGTTTTGAGCATAAATTGATGATACAAAACTTATCATTGCAATCATTAAAATCTTTGAAATTTTAGAATTTACTTTCATAAACTACTCAATTCCACAAAAGGTATCCATAATTTTAGTCACTACTGCGGCCTCTCCTACTGAGCATGGATTTTCGTTTTCTCCTAAAAAATAACCAACAACCTCCTCTATCATAGGTTGCTGTACATGTTTAGGGTTTTCAAACTTAAAAGTTTCGGTTTTGTTGTTGGTATCAACGCTAATTTCATCGCTATAAAAAGAAAACGTAATAGTACCTTTTTCTCCATTAAGAGTACATCTATCACTATCTTCGGAAGCTGCAAAATTCCAACTGCCTTTAAATTGAACGCCGTTTTTAAATTCCACTTCACCTATAACCAAATCATTTGAAGAAACGCTACCTAAAACGTTTCCCTTTGTTATTTTGGCAACTTCACCAAAATAATGATACATTAAATCTATTTGATGGGGTGCAATATCATGAAAATAACCACCACCCGAAATTTCAGGATTTAACCGCCAATTTTCATCGGTTTTGGCTATTAAATTGGCGTTTTGAGATTGTGCAATATCAATTTCTGCTGAAGATACTTTACCAATTACATTGGCATCTAACAATTCCTTAACCTTGATAAACAAAGGTAAATTTCTACGATAATGCGCTACGGTAACCTTTACATTGCTTTGGTTCACTATCCCTAAAAGCTCATCGGCCTCCTTACTATTTAGTACCATAGGCTTTTCTAAGTACACATTTTTACCGGCTTGAATAGCTTGTTTTGTATAGTTTAAGTGTGAATAAGGTGGAGTTGCTATATACACAGCGTTCACCTTTTTATCGTTAATTAACTCTGAAGCACTCGTAGTATAATTTGGCACATGATGTCGCGCGGCAAAATCCTTTACTTTTTCCTCATTTCGACGCATGACGCTAATTAAAGATGAGTTCTGTACCTTTTGAAAAGCAGGACCACTCTTAATTTCCGCAACATCGCCACAACCTACAATTCCCCAATTGATATTTTTTAAAGCCATTTAATTACAAGTTATCTCGCCGAAAGTAGCATTTTGCGCTTGAGATAGTGATTGGTCCGATTTTAAATAATGCAAATTGATAAATTCATTGACTAAAACCTACCTTTATGCTCGAGGGCAGAAGTCCTAAATTCAATTTCAAAATAATTAGTGTTAAAGATAAAATTTGAAATCTGTAGACCTGTCCTGTACTGTGCGGTTATTGTTAGGGAAAAAAGAAAAAAAACTACTTTATATTGAACGAATAAGCCATTTTAACCTAATTAGCTCAAATGGAATCAGTACTCACTAAAACCATCCAATCTTTATCAATTTCTGATGGTGGCTCTCCTAGTTGAACTATTCCTGGGCCTTTGGCCGAAGAAACCCTGCCTTCTTGTAAATCGCCACCCTTCCTTGGGTCAAACCACTTTATTTTATATGAGCTAGCAGAGGCTCCTAAATCTAGTTTTATTTCACCTGCATACGCTTCTGCATAAATAGCATAAACCTCACCTTCCTTAGCTAAACAATACGATATTTCGTCGGAAGTCACTAAATCATCACGCGGTTCCATGTCCCAAAACGGGATATAATTATTGAAAAAGTGTAACGCATATCCATTTTGATCCCAAAACAAATCGCGACTTCTAAAATCCTGACATGTTAAATCAGAATTGGGGCTTGCATAGCCAAAATACCATTCTACACCATAACCACCTGCCATCAGTGTACCGTACATAGCCCTTCCTCTGGCATAATTATGTTCTGGGTCTTCGTCATCTGGCAATAGCGCAATATTTGCTTTTCCAGGTTCGTCAACGGCCAAGGCCCATTTTTTACCAGTGGCGTTTGATTTTTCCCGCCATTTTAAAACCCTAGCGTGAACATCATTAAAATCTGGATGACTCAGTTGCAAAGACGCTCCCGTTAAGGGTGATTTATCACCAATAAAATCGTAGTACCTATCGTCCTTATTCGGGAAGGTGTGCAAGACCAAATGACTCTTATATGCATCCAATTTTGAAACATAGTCCGCTGCTTTTAGGACTTCCTCAGTAGGTTGATTATTTTCTTCACCTAAATTCCAGTTCATTGATAAGTGGTGCCCAAAACGTGCAATTAGCTCGCGGTAGTACAATTTACCTTCTGTACCAAAAACGCCCTTATCCATTAAATGATCCGTTTCGGTTTCGTGGGTTTTAAAATGCAAAAACATGCCTTTAGTTTCGGCATATTCAAAAATTCGTTCCCATTGGTCTAGTTTAGAAACATCAAACCGTGTTTTATGGAACATGCTTTCCCACGCCTCTTTATTTTTCTTTACGCTAGCGTAGGTTTCATAGTCTTTAACTGGTACTTTTAATAAATGAGGAAATATATTTCTATCATCTCCATCAACATTAAAGGTTAAAAAAGAAAAGACATTTAATTCCTCAATTGCCAAATAATTAATAGCACCTAAAAGGTTCTTTCCTTTGGTTTCCTGCCATAGGTATGGAGCGGCGCTATCATCAAAATCTTTAGAATGTGGCTCCCATGTTTTTTGAAAACCGAGTGCATTGGTGGACACATCAAAATCAGTATAGGCGAGTAAGTTCTCGGGAGCATCCACTCCTAATTTTATAAAATACTTTTGGCTATCAGCGAATCTTAAATAAGACTCCCCAACATACTGCAACTTTCCTTTAGCTCTGTTATCAATGCCCGTTTTATCAGATTCTGCAATGGTAAAACTACCTGTTTGTCCATCCATAAAACCGGCACTTGAGGCATTGGTTATATCTTCTGCAATGGCAACATTTTCTCCTTCCTTAAAGGAAACGTTATAGGTCCATTCCCCAATAGCATTGGGTGTAAAACGCACCTGCCAAATATTCCCTGAATCACTACTAGTTTCTGCCGAATTTCCATCGGCGGCATAAAACCCTAGGATTTTATATTCCTTATCTCCATTTTTGAATGTGACGTCTAAACGATAATTTAAAAAGGGATTATCATCAGACATCTCACTAGTTTCAGGCCCTTCAAAATTTAGAACAATTCTATGCCATTTTTTTAATTGACCATCTATTTTAGCATCTTTTTGTTGTCGACATGAACTTAGAATTATGAGAAAGAAAAATAGAAAAGTAAGGAGTTTATTCATTCTGTATTAGTTTATTCAATAACTATCTTTTTAACAAGTTTATTAATTTCGTTGGATAATTCTAAAAAATAAATCCCTTGTGCGTGGTTCGAAAAATCTACTTTACTGTGAGAAACTTTTCCCCTTTGAATAATTTGACCTTGAATATTTAATAAGTTATACTTGAGGTTTTGAGCATTAGACTGAATATTGAAAACACCTTCACTAGGATTAGGGTAAATGGCGATATCATCTTGGTCTAACGCATCTATGCTCAAAGGTGTTTTTAAGTATAACTCCAGTTTGTCCGGTTCGCTAGATAGCGAGCTTACCTGCTCCAGTCTTATTACATTTTCACCTTGAATCAACGAAACATTAGGGATGGTATTCTCCCAATACGTGTTCCAGCTGAAAGTTCTTTGCATTAATACGTCATTATACAACTGCCCATTTACTGTAACATCCATAAGAGAATTGTCATTATTTTGAACCGCCACAAACAGCACTAAGTCGTAAAGACCTGCCTGGGTCACTTGAAATCTATATTCCAAAAATTGACCACCTCGGAAGGCGTCAATGTATTCACCCCCGGAAGCACCAGGGTTTGTACCTATTACTATATCAGCCGAGGCTGTTGTATAATCTTCAGCCTCAAGTACAATATCAGGGTTTGCTGGAGCGTCTTCCTCTGAAAGTGTAAACTCTTGAAAATACAATGGGCGTTTATCTCCCACTCCTGGTGTGTTGTTTCCAGTATCTTCCATGAGATAAACATATAGTTTATTACCTTCAACAAAAGCATCAAAATGCTCAAAGTTTATAGATTCTGTTCCGGTATAAACTATTTTCCAATTATTTTGTCCTTCCAAAGTGGTTTTAATATTTACTTTTCCTCCTAAAAGCTCCACCATAAACACATGGCTTTTGTAACTGTAAATTTCTCCACGAGTTTGTGGATTAGGGATAAGTCCGCCTACATTACTAGAAAAATTAATATCGGTAGCCAACTTATAATAGTGTACGTTTCTACTATCAACGCGTTGTACAAAATGAATCGCACCATTTTCAGTAACTGTCCATGCTGGATCGGAAGACGATCTAGGCAATGAAGCTGTCCCATAATCATCACCTGGTTGTGCTATCTGAACTGGATCTAAGTTTGGGTTAATATTATTTCTGATTGGTAACGAAATAGAAACATCATCAACATCAAACCATGGTGTGGATGCATTTGCAGGAATTCCATTGGTATATGCATAATATAATCCGCTATTTAGCATATAGCCATTACTGGTATCAGTATCACTATTAGTGGAGTATCGTATAGAAAAACCAGAATAAAATTTACCGTTTAAAAAGCGCTCACCGCCATACATATTGTTTCTATTAGGTAATGCAAGCGTACCTTCATGAAACAACCAATTATCACTCCACACACTACCATCATAATGTGCTAAAAGTATATCGCCATTACCAGAGCCACCTTGCCTGTATCTGGCAATCAAACTCCCGTCATCAGCTCTGTGTATCATTGGATACGTCATACGTTCATAGTCCTCACCAAGTTTTAAATAATTTCGCTTAGGATTAAAAATATCGAGGGTAAATTCATTATCAGGCACAAAAGCTTTGTTTGCCATGGATACCGAATAATTAAAGAAATGATTGGGCAACGAAGATGACCTATAAGCGTGCATGTCATATAATATATGAATGGTATTATCAATTGTACTTACTCCAATAGCCGCTGTATTATGAGAATCGCCACGTATACCTGTACCATTAAGAAGTTCCCCACCTTGTCCAACATGTTGGTGTGGAAATTCAATAGTAACCCAATTGGAGCTTGGTACGTTTAAATTCTTTCTTGACAACATTAAATTACGGGTGTCCATACCCCCTTTGTACCAAGTAACAAATGCATAACCGTTAACAACATCTACACAATCACCATGTGGTGTTATTCTCGGTGAAAACCTATAGTTTACATTCCTGGTACCAGCAAAATACAAACCGCCTTCACCATCACCAGACACTCTAGTTGAACTGTCTAATGTAGCAACTAATTCTTTTTGAGCTTCAACAAAAGAACAAAACACTAATAACAGGCATAACCCAAAGTAACTCTTTTTCATTTTTGTCTTTTTTTTAAGATTTTGTCTTTATCTTTCTTAAAACTTACAAAAAAAGCCAGTAAAAACATAATCTTACTGGCTTTTTTTAAGTATTCATTTTCTTTTAAAATGAATTAATCTTAAGTTGAATTGTGTGCTTACCTGGCGACAATCTGATATATTTAAAAGCAGACGGTACTTTTTCACCATTATGAATTAAGTCTTTCCCTCCTAAGTCATTTAGCGAAAATTCTCCAACCATATTCCCTGGAATTTCAATTTCATAAGTTTGCAATCGTTTTCCATTATAGGTGTATTTTCCTTTTATTTGACCTCTTACAGTTGGTACAGTAATCTCACTTGATCTTAATTTACTCATTTGCGGTTTAATAGTAACAATGCCAAATCCTGGAGTTTTAGGTTTTATACCCCACAAACCTCTTGGTATCACATTAGCCGGTGCTGCACCCCACGCATGGTTCCAATCTAGGTTTACTTTATATTCATAATCCCAGGCTTCTAAACTAATTGTTGAGCCTATTCTGATCATATTGTACCAACTTCTTTTGGCTTCACTTGTTAATAATTCCAGTGCGTAATCTGCTTCACCAGCGTTGTACAAACCATCCATTAAAAATTGTGCGCCATAAACACTACAGGCCATGCCTCGAGATTTAACATAATCTACAACAGAACTAAAGTGTTCTTCTGGAACAAGCCCAAATGCCAAAGGCATCATATTAGCATGCAAAGACGCGTGGTCTGTACCAATGCCATCTACGTAAACTCCACGTTCTTTGTCGAACATTTGTTCGTTTACTGCTTTTTTAGCTTTCGCAGCTCTATATTCAAAATCTAGAGCTTCTTGAGTTTTTCCTAATAAAGTAGCAAACTCCGCCATAATTTTCATATTCTCGTAAAAGAACGCATTAATTACTGTACTGTAAGGCTTAAACACAAATCCATCACGTTCTCCTTTTGTTTTGCTTCCTGCAAAATTCTTTGAAGGCCAATCTACTATATCAGTCAATGGCTTTTTATAACCTTTTTCGAACCCTAGCTTGTACATAAACTCTTCGGTAACTTTTGTTGATGTTATTAAACCATCTTCATTAGAAAGTTCATAGAGGGTTTTATGCTTTAATGGCTCATAGTAACGTTCTATTAATTCGGTATTTCCGGTATACATGTAATCTGCATAAATCAATAGCGCCACATGCTGTTGCCATTCTGTTGGCCAAGTAGGGTTTTTCATGAAATACTCTATGGTACGTCTTGCTATTGCGTATTCCCTATCTGTGGTGTAATGGCTTAACTGATTAAGGTATGCATCGGCTTCATAAGGAATACGTTCTCTGTCGCCATCTACATATAAACCAGCAAAAGTGGTTGCCTTAATGGAGTATTTACAGAAATCCCAAACTTGGTTTAAAATATCATCATTACTTTCAAAGCTACTTGCGTTATCATCCCAATAACTTGTGTATCGTAATTGTTCAAAATCTTCTGCTTTTAAAGCTGTTTGAGCACCTTCAACTTCCGCATATCTAAACGGCTGTAAAACAGGCCATCCTTCTTGTAAAGGAATAGCCTTACTTGGCCCCTTCATACGCTTGTCTGGAACAGGATTAATTTCTATTTGATATCTCGTTTTTCCAGGGGTTACATTAACCTTAATTTCTTGGTAACGAATGTTACTTTTTGCTGGAGGCGTTCTGTTTACATTACCCTTATCATCCAACATTTCGCCAATTCTAACAGTTAATGTGTGTGGTTCTTTCGCTGTGTAGTTGAAATCGATGGTCGCAAAGGCCGCCTTACCAAAGTCAATAAAGTAAAAGTCGCCTCTATTTTCGAAATTAACAGGGTTTACTTTATCTATTTGATATTTATTTTCTGTTGAAATGATGTAGTCATCTGGCTTTCCTGTGGTAAATTTTTGAGCTTCAGAATAATCTACAAGCCTATTTTCCTGCTCCCAAATTCTAACTTTCCAGTAGTATGTTTTTCCTATTTCTAAAGGATTACCTTCATACTCCACATCCGTTGATTGCGTTGAAGCTACTCGTCCACTATCCCATACGTCACCATTATTATTGTCAATTTTAGATTTGCTTGAAGCCACTAAAATCTGGTACGCGCCTTGAAATTTGGAACCCAAAGGCACAGTCCATCCAAACTCTGGTTTTAGGTCAAAAATTTCAACATCAGTTGAAGGTTCCCTTATCAACTCAACGGTGAGATCAGTGGGTGCCGCTCTATATGCGTCGCTGTTTTTTTTGCCCAACTCATCAAGCTTGGCTCTTAACTTATCTGCCACAGCTTTAAATTTCTTATTGCCCATGAGGTTTTTAGTCTCTTTAGGGTCTTTCTTCAAATTATAAAGCTCCTCGATAGATTTGTCGTTTACGTATCTAAAATATTTCCATTCTTCGGTACGCACACCTTCACTAGGAGGTATATTTACAAAATCCCATAGATGCTCAATTAAAATAGTATCTCTGCTCATCGTATTAGTTTCCTGCTTAACGATTGGCAATAAGCTTTTACCCTGCCACGTTTCCGGTGCTTTTACACCTGCAATATCAGCAATGGTTGAAGTTACATCAATATTTAGCACCATATCTGTGATATCCTGATGCTTATTCACCCTTGGATCAAAAACGATTAGTGGCACACGAATGGAGTTCTCATACATCAACCATTTTCCAGCAAATTGCCGCTCACCAAGAAAATAGCCGTTATCGCCCATCAAGATGATAACCGTATTTTTATCTACACCCTTAGCCTTAAGTTTCTCTCTTATTTTCTTGATTTCCAGATCGATCCCTGAAATCATCCTGTAGTAGCCCTTTAAGCTATGCTGGTACTTTTCTGGGGTGTCATAACGCCATGTCCAACGTAGCCTGTTGAAGCCGTCCCTCACCATTTTTGGTTGTGCCAAGAAGTATTTGTCGTCACCAAGCTCCGGACCCGGAATTTTTGTGTTTTGCAATAAACCATCCGTTTCAGGTTGCCAGAAATATTGTTCTGGTGCACCATCGTGGGCATGCGGTGCACTAAAACTTAAGGATAAGCAGAACGGTTTTTCGTTTGTGGCATTTTTATCGATAAAATCTAACGCCTGTTGCCCAGTATATCTCGTTAAGTGAACTGTATCGTTATCTATGGTCTTATAATAATAGCCCCTGCGGTCCTTAAAACGATTGTTTCTGTCATAATCATCAAACTCATCAAATTGTTCATCTAACCCATTATATTTCACACCATATTTGCCGAAAAACCCAGTATAATATCCATTATTTCGAAGCAATGTTGGATAGGAATTCGCCATATACTCGCCGCGAATATTACCAGTCTGGAAATTGTAATTATGGGTTCTTTCATGCAAACCTGTCCAAATGGACGCTCTACTTGCTGCACAAATGGGTGTGGAAACAATAGCGGTGTGGAAATAGGTTCCAGATTTTGCCAAATTATCCATCTCTGGAGTTTCGACAAATTTGTTTCCGGCGTAACCGATGGCATCGAAACGCTGGTCGTCGGTTAGAATAAAAATAATGTTTGGTTTATCAGATGCACTTTTTTGCTGGGCATATAAGGGAGCAAAAATGTATAAAGCACTAAAAATAAGGATTAAAAAATTGTTGTTTTGCATGAGAATATATGTTAAAATCTGATTTTTGTGTTTAGTTAAAATGAATTAAAATTGTAGCAAATAAAAGTAAAACTTATCACGACAAATTCTGTCCTGCTGTGTCCTGAAACGGATTAACACTAGCCAACAAATTTACCAATTATCTGTCCTGAAGACAGACATGGGCAAACCTGATTTAGTTTTTAGGTCATTTTCAAAACAATCTTCAAACCCATATCTAACGGCTTCAGGATTGGTGATGTTTTTATTTTTCAGGACTAAAGTCCTTCCATCACTACCAAAAACGACATCAGCGTCATGGAAAACTTTATCTTTTCCTGCTATTGCAAAACCGTTTACCTTTTCAGTTAAAACAAAACTATCGTTTTTATCAAAATGAAATGACAATATCACCTTATTGTTCTTAATCTCCATCGACCTATATTCTGGACTTCTGTAATACAAACCTGTACGGTGATATTGTTCTGTTAAAGCCCAATTGACCAATCTTTTGGCTATAATCTCTTTTTTTGAAGGATGAATATCATTACAATCTCCAGCATCAGTGGTCACAACTATACCTGTATTCTTTATTTCTTGTGCTATCTTTAGTTGTGCCTCACGAATCAGGTTTGCTTTAATTCCTTGAGATTTTCTATGTTTGGTATAGTCATAGGGAGCTATTTGCACGAAATAAAAAGGAAGATTTTCATTCTGCCATTGGCTTCTCCAGGATGCAATTAAATCTTTCATATAACCATAATACGACTCAGGCTCCGATCTATTTGATTCACCTTGATACCACAGCATTCCTTTTACTTTGAAATTTTTGAAAGGATGAGTCATGGCATTGTAAAGGAAGGTAGGCTTTTTTTGTTTATTCTGCTCCTTCGGCAAGCTATCTGAAAATTTTATACCATCATACTTTAATAGATAACTCTTAGGAATCCAACTTTCTATTTTGGTGCCTCCCCAAGAAGATTCAATAATACCAATGGGAACATTTAATTTTTCAAAAAGTCTAGTGCCAAAAATGTAGCCAATTGCACTAAAGGAAAAAGCTGATTCCCTACTCGATTCTTGCCATTTTCCATTGACATCAAAACTAGGCGAAACACTTGCTGTTCGTGCATTATTAAACAGCCTGATGTATATATTATCAGATTTTTGAAGATATTTTTCTGCGTTTAATACTTTCGATTTCCTAAGTCCTTTTAACGGCATTTCCATATTGGACTGCCCTGAACAAAACCAAACTTCACCTATTAAAATATTTCGTAATGTTATGGTTGTACTTCCTTTAATCTCGAGCTCTTCAGTTTTAAAAGATGCCTTTTTAGTTTTTATTGAAGTTTCCCAAAAGCCGTTTGGATTTGCAATTGCATTTGTCTTGATGCCCCAACTAGAGCGTATTTCTATTTTCGTCCCAGGACTATCCTTTCCCCAAATTGACACGTTCTCGTTTTGTTGCAAGACCATATTATCACCAAAAACCGCTGGCAACTTGGTTTGACCCTGCATAGACAAAGCGCAAAGGATAAAAAACAAAAAAACTATTTTGATGTTGGGCATCGTAATTATCCTAATATATCATTATTCCACCCAATTATTTCATTATTGTACATGGCATCCAATCCCATTTGTACACAAATTGAAGTTTTGGCCCCTGTGAGTACATTTGATATTGGGCTTGAATTATCAATAATTGCAGTTTTAAAATCCAATAATGCTTGTTTACTTGGACCTAAGTGTTCAACATTAATGCGCATACCTTTTTCGGCATCCCATTGTGCAGTTGCCCCACTAACTCCATCTACGTCTTTAATTACTCTATTTTTGCGTTTGCCTTCAGCATAAAACCAGGCATGCCTAGTATCAATAATAATCGTGCCCTTATCGCCGATAACCTTTATTTGATAACCATCTTTGGCATTGCTGGTCAAACAGGTGAATTTTGCCTTTACGCCGCTTGCATAACTGTAAATTAGATGAATGTTATCAAAGGTTTCCCTGCCATCTTTCCAATAATCAATGCCGCCAACTCCCATTACTTTTTGTGGCGTTTCGCCCAATACCCAATTTGCGAAATCAATTTGATGCGAACATAATTCTGCAACAAGTCCACCTGAAAACTCTTTATACATCCGCCAGTTGATAGCCCTTTCAAATTTTGGATCTGGAACTGGCCGTCTCCAATTACTATGTCTATTCCATTGGCATTCAAAGGCTGTAATATTGCCTACTTTTCCATTTTTAATTAAATCCACAACGTGGGTATATAACCTTGAACTGTGGTACTGATGGCCAGTTTGAAAAATGTGGCTTGAATTTTGAGCTTTTTCCACTAACGCCCGAATGCCTCCATATCCTTTTGCCATTGTTTTTTCGCAATACACATGTTTGCCTGCATCAAGTGCATCAATCGCAATTTTGGAATGCGTATTGAATGGTGTTGCTACTATAACCGCATCAATATCTTTATTATCCAAAAGTTTGCGATAATCGGCATATCCTTTTGGGTTTGAATCCACCTTTGCCAAGCCTTTTTCTAACCTAAATGGCAAAATATCACATAAACCAACAACCTTTACGCCATCGATTGTGTTAATTATAGAACTAAGTCCTCCACCTCTATCTCCTGACCCAATAACACCAATATTGATAGAACTATTAGCGCCAATTACGGAGAATGGCTTAGCATATAAATGACTTCCACTGGCAACACCTATGGTTGCTAGCCCTGCTTTTGTAATGAATGATCGTCTTTTCAATTATTATAATTTCGGTTCCCAACCAGGTTCGTAAGTTCTAGACCAAAGTTTCATAGCCTCCCTATCGAAAATTTTGCCTGTATTCTCATCCACATTGAAGCCCTTGTTAATTCTATAAGAAATGTTGGCATAGTGCGTAAGCATTTGAGAAATAGCGCCTACCTCTATGTGCGAGTTAAGCTTTTCTTTCCCTCTAATGGCATCAAAAAAGTTAACTACATGCATCGTAGATAAATCGCCTCCACCTCCAAGGGCAGTACCACCTTCTTTTCCACCGGATTTATTTTCCTTTATTAGTTTTCCTCTAAGGTCATAAAGTTCAAATCCATTTCTGTCTACAATTACAGAACCTTTAGAACCATAAATAATAGTTCCACGCCCTCGTCCGTATTTTGAATATCCATTTCTACTACTCCCATCCCACTGGATCATTTTATTGTCAGCAAATTTATAATTAGCTTCCATTGTATCGTACATCTCCCATCCGTCATCAATAAATTGATGTTTTCCGGCTATAACATCCACATATTCTGGATATTTTACATCCAATGCCCATCTAGCAATATCCAATTCATGAGTAGCATTATTACCCATTTCAGCAGTACCGTAATCCCAACCATACCAATGCCAATTATAATTCCAAGTGTCGTGCATATAATCTTTTCTTGGTGCAGGGCCTTGAAATAAATCCCAATTTAATCCTTCAGGAGGTGCTGATTTTACTGGTTTTGGCACTTTACCACGCCCATTGGTATAAAATGCAATGGCTTTATAGACATGTCCAATAATACCGTTATGAATTTCGTTAATAATTTCGATACTCTGTGGAGAAGACCGCTGCTGGTTTCCCATTTGCACCACTTTACTATATTTTTTTTGAGCCTCTACAATAAGTTCATTTTCTCTTGGATTATGGCTACAGGGTTTCTCTACATAAACATGCTTACCTGCATTCATTGCCATTATAGCACCTGGAGTATGCCAATGATCTGGTGTAGCCATAAAAATTGCATCAATATCTTTATCGTCCAATATTTTACGAATATCAGCTTCTAATGCAATCTTATTATCAATTTTTTCACCAACCTTTGTAGTTGCTTTGGTCATTTGACTCGGTAGCACATCACATAAATATTTCAACCGAACATTGTTATCTTTTGATGCTATTGCAGGAATGAATGCCCCATATCGCCTTCCCAGTCCTTGTATGGCAACATTTATTCTATCATTTGCTCCGAGAATATTCCTATAGCTCAAGGCGGACATTGCGTTTACACCTCCTGCGAAGCTTACGCCAACCCCAGCCAACGCACTTTTTTTAATAAAGGTTCGTCTTTTATTTTCCATTCTTGTCTTTTTTTGGTGTGTGGACCTTAATTTTAATATTTCTATAAGACACAGGAAACCCATGTTCTTGCAACAGAATATTTCCTTTTTTTAACATCCCAAAATTAGGCCATTTAGCATATTTACTTTCAGAAACTAATTTTAAAAATTCATCGCTACCGCGTTCGTACTCTAATACCTTAACGTCATTAATCCAATGTTCTACATGATTATCTACGGATTTAATATAAGCTGTATTCCACCCTCCAATTGGTTTAACTGGCTTATTGGGGTCCGCCTTTATTAAATCGTACAGAGAACAGACTGTTCTACTGCCTTCATGCGAACCCAATTTAGCATCGGGGTGTAATTCGTCATCTAAAATTTGATATTCCAAACCAATAGAAGATCCGGGACCCTTATTAATTTCAGTATCTACATAATACTTAATACCACTATTAGCGCCAGGAGTTAATTTAAAATCTACCGATAATTCAAAATCCCCAAATTGTTCTATTGTGACAATATCACCTCCGGCGGCAGATTCTTCTCCTCCCGCAGTTATAACAGATAATTCGCCATTAGATATCTTCCAAATACTATCTCCAGGAAATTCATTTGACTTTGCACCTCGCCATCCATTCGTAGTCGTTCCATCCCAAAGCATTTTCCAGCCGGCACGCTTCTCATCAAAAGTGAGATTGTTTTTGGTGATAATTGGTTCTAACGGAGTTTTTTTCGAATATTTTTCTAAATCATCAGTCATAATTTTAGCGTTTCGCCACATCACTTGTTTTCCTAATTTTTCTTTGTGCTTTCCTATGCCATGTACCTGTAAACCAATAAAACCAGAAGCTGTTTTATCATCAATTAAATAGGATGCAGGCACCCCATTTATCCAAGTTTTAATCGTATCAGCTATGGCCTCAACACGATAATGGTTCCATTCATTTTGTTTAAATGCTTGTTGGGCAGAGGTGTTGCCATCGAGAGGGTGAAGCCATCTACGTCGTTTTTCATCATATATGCCCCCACTCCAAGCACGTTTCGATGGATCGATCTCCACTTGATAACCGTGCACCATACCATCTCGGTAATATGGTAAACTATTACTGCGTATCTGGATACCAGAATTCATTGTTGAATCTACCTTAAACTCTATTTCAAAAATGAAATCGCCATACATTTCATTAGTCGTTAAAAATGTATTTGGTGTATTGGCTACAGTCGTACCTATGATGACGCCATCGACATTTTTATAAGGGGCATTGCCTCCTTTGATGTTCCAGCCATCAAGGCCCTGATCGGGTATTAAGTTAACCCAAGGTGTAATTTCTTTCTGT
Source organism: Hyunsoonleella aquatilis (assembly GCF_014270105.1). GTDB lineage: Bacteria > Bacteroidota > Bacteroidia > Flavobacteriales > Flavobacteriaceae > Jejuia > Jejuia aquatilis. Next base: position 154,037 of record NZ_JACNMF010000003.1, on the reverse strand, counting down.
TTACATGAATACAGATTGCTCAAACTGATAAAGCCTACAACAATTAACAAATACGAATAAAATTTTTTCATGGTATGTTTTTTAAAAATAAAAAAAGCTTTCCATCATAACAAACTAAAATATATGATGGAAAGCATAGACTAACTCAAACACTTAAATAAATTTAACTGTGCTATAAAACTGATTAACGCTTAAAACTAAAGAAATAAATAATCAATCCTATCCTGTTGTATCCTGAATGATTAACTTTGATGATGGTTTTAAGCTAGAAATTCTTATCTATATTAATGTCATGAATAAAAAAAGATGGGCTTTAAGCCCATCTTTTCATTCTTTTATTTTCAAAACGATTTATTCAAAAACTTGACCGTTTTTTAATTAGGGAGTAACAGTGGTTAAATCAACTGTAAACTCCTCAAATTTAACATCTCTGTCTCTGATAACTAAAGTATCTTTAACTGTATGCGTTAAATCAAGTGTTGCTGTTGTTGTTGAAACTAATCTACCAAAACTCCTTACCTCAGTGACTTCAACTTCCAGTTCTCGGTATTGAAAATCTAAGTAAATTACGTCTCTAGTTTCTCCCCCCCATTCATCTGCATCCTCTACAAATCTACCTGAGCCCGTTACAGTAACCGTGCTATTTGGGTCAGCATTAGTAACAGTAATTTCTTCATTATCGTTAAATGTCAATAGTAAAGACAATGTATTATTAGTAGCAAGATCTGGATCAGCTCTTCTAACATTAATAGCAGTAGTCGCTGCACTCCTTCCTGCAGTTGATACTGGAAGTAATTCATCTCGTACAACAAACTCAGATCTATAAACTGTAGAGCTATCAATGTTCCTTGTTTCTGATTCTGTGGGAGCGCCACTTTCAAAGACCGTTTCCAATCCGACAAATCCTGCAACTGCATCCTCACCACGTCTTAAATAGATCCCTTGATATTTATTCATAAACTTGATACCAAAAAGTGTATAGTCTTTAGGTTGCGTTTGCCAGTCGTCTGCTTTGATCTTAATAGGATTTGTAACACCTTCAGCCGGTACACCTGCTAAAAGCGAATCTAATTCTTCATAATCCGTAATTCTTAATGGAATTACATAATGCACTTCACCAAATTCTGCAAATGATTGCGGGTCATCAAAAAAGGCATCTGAAAGCTGCACCGGGATACGCCCCTTTGTAGAACCAGAAGGAATGGTTACTGGGCTCTCCTGTTCTATAGTATAGTAAGAAGCTGGTAAGACCTTCACATTTACAGTATCTAAGCCTAAAGCAGTAGCATCTATTAATTCAGGAGCCAACTCAAAATGTACTCTTCGGTTTGTATTATTATTATAAACTCCCGACATGATAACACCGATTTCAAACCGTCCATTATTATCATTGTCGTTAAAACCCAAATCATACTTACCCTGAATTAGTGTTCTTACAGGCGTTTGAAATGGAAAATACACTGAGGTTGATCCAAAATCAGGAAACTCATTTTCCTGATTTTCGCAAGCCATTAAACTAAAGGCAATTGCGAATATTATTACTAATTTTATTTTCATGTCTAACATTTTTTAATTCTTATAAAATATACATCTGTCCTACCAGCCATTATTTTGCTCCAGTTCAGAAAACTTTATAGTCTCTGCATTTGGAATTGGCATATAAGTCGCAAATGGTTGGAAATTTCTAATTTCAACAGACGGTAACTCAACATAATTACTTCCGTCAAAAAAGTAACCTTTAGCTGATTCATTTAAAGGTAGTTCCCATCTTCTAATATCCCAAAACCTGTGTCCTTCAAAACTAAGTTCTATACGACGTTCATTTCTAATAAGTTCTCTCATATCCTCTGTACTAGAAATAGATGCCAAGTAATTATCTGGTTGTGTAATTCCTGCTCTATTACGTATTGCTGCAATCACGTCGCGAGCGGTAATACCATCAACCTGATAGTCAGGCCCACCGATTTCATTAGCCGCTTCTGCTAATATTAAGAACAATTCGGTATATCTAAAATACACATTGGCATGTCTCTTACCTTGAGCGGTTCCATCATTATTAATTCTAACCTCTGGTTGCAATAATTTTTTAAGGTAATACCCAGTAGTTGTAGACTGCCCGGGGATAGAATCTAACCTATCATTGCCTCCACCAACACCAGTGTTAATTATTCCACCTCCATAATCAGCCCCATTAACAATAACATATTTTTCTAGCCTTGGGTCTCTATTTGCATAAGGGTCTTGAGGGTTAAAACCATTAGCCTCCGTTGCAGGATATCCATCTTGCATTGGAAATGCCATTACAAAGTTATGTGTTGGGTTAATCTCCCCATTTCCATTTACTGAAGGCGGAAACATTCTTCTTTCAATGTTAAAAGTATTACCACCTATTGAAGCACGCCAAAGGGATTCTCTACTCTTTATATTATCATCTGATATATAAAATTCAAGACCATTTGGATCTAGGCCAGCAACACCTCCAATAGTATTTAAAACTTGAGCCGCATTAGTTGCCGCGATACTGTAATACCCTTGGTCGTCTAAAAACGCAGGGCTAGCTGCAAAAAGTGCCAAACGTGCTTTTAAGGCTCTTACAATTTTTCCTGAAAGACGTAAATTAAAAAAGTTATCATTTACTGTTCCATATTTAGCATAATCAAAATTTTCTAACTCTGAATACCAAGGATCTACTTCTGCTTCTGGTAATCCATAATCTGTTGGTAATAAATTAAGTGCCTCATCAAAATCTGCCATAATAGCCTGAACCGAAGCTTCAAATGATAAACGCGGTACATTAAAGTTACCCTCAGGTTCGATAAACTTAGTAAAGTATGGAATGCCTAGCAATTCTCCAGATTCACCTACACCAGCATGGGCTTGAAGTACATAAAAATGATGCAATCCTCTTAAGGCCAAAGCTTCTCCTTTCATGCGCATTTCAAACATTGTGTTAGTTAATGTATCCCTGCTCCATTGTGTTTCTCCTGTTTCAATAGCTTCTAGGAATCGGTTTACCCAAAATACCTGCTCATACCTATCCCAACGGGCTGCCGGGTTAAACCATGCGTTTAACTCGCCAAGAGCCATTCGCTTAAAATTGTTGTCCAAAACATTATTAACAGCATCATCAGTAGCTGCTTCAGAAAATGAATATTGATTTACCAAATCTGTATATCCATTTAATAATACGCCCTCCGCAAAATCCGGATTCGAGGCAACAACATCAAAATCCCACCTGTTTTCATCAACAGGCTCCAGGGTATCGCAGGCAATTATGCCAGTAAACACCAACACAACTAATATATAATTTATTAAATTTTTCATTTTATTTATCTTAATTTTCTAATTATATTAAAATGACATTCTCAAACCAAGCGTATAAGTTCTAGTTAGAGGTGAACTTCCAATTCTTAATTGACGAACATCTCTATTTTCAGCTACCTCAACAAGATTGGTGCCTTGAAAATTCAAGCTAAAATCTTCAACTCCTATCTTATCACATAAAGCGTCAGTAAATTCATAGGTCAACTGAGCGCGAGTAATGCCAAAGAAACTGTTATCGTACAACCAAAATGTAGATGTTCTAAAATTATTTTGATTTGTACCCGCCGATAGTCTTGGATACGTTGCCGTACTTGCAGTTTCTGGTGTCCATCGTCCTAAAACAACTTCAGAGTATTTATCATTACCATCTACAGAATAATATTCGTTAAAATTATTATTTAACTTATTACCCTCAGCTCCTGTTTGCCCAGTTCCTAAAACAAATAAATTGAATCTTTTATAGTTTAAGTTTAGGTTAATAGCATACGTCCAAGGGCTAGAAGATTGCCCAATCTCCACCTGATCGTCTTGATCAATATTGCCATCACCATTTTGATCTACATATTTTATATCTCCTGGTTGAACACTTCCAAATCGAGGCACTGGCAAACCAGCGTTTAAAGTTCTCCTACCGTTTGCATCGGTAGTGAAATCCGTTTCAGCATAAAAACCTTGGTCCACTAATCCAAAAATAGAAGACAATTCTCTTCCAACTCTATTTTGGTAATCAAACTCATTAATCTCTGATCGTTTTATAGCTTCTGTTTGGCTATACAAAACATTGGCACCTATACTTACTGAAATATCATTAAAGGACTTGTTAAAATTCATCCCTAGTTCAAAACCAGTATATAAGTTCTCATTAAAATTACTATATGGTCTGAACGCATTATAAAAAGAAGGGTATTGCGCTTGTACGAATGCCAATTGCTTGTCAAGTTCTGATCTAAAGTAATTAGCTTCTATCCAAAGTGAATTCATTAAATACGTTTCGAAACCTAAATTTAAATCAATACGCTCTTCAAATGTTAAATCAAGATTCTCCCCTTGTGAAACATCTATTCTGTTATTATTATTTCCATCAGCCCAATTAATATTGTTTGCTCTAGAATAGTTTATATCATATAAATAGTAAGCGCTAGCGTTATTATTAACAGTACCATTAGCATTTAGAGCTCTAATACCTTGATCGGACCTTATAATACCAGCTGAAGCCTTTAACTTAAGGTAGTCAATAAATTTGCTGTCCTTCAAAAAAGATTCTTCACTTATAATGTAAGCTATACCCGAAGTTGGTGATAAAGCACCTCTATTTCCTTCTGGTAGTTTTATTGAATTAGCATAGGTTGCAGTAAAATCAATAAATAGCTTCTTTTTGTAGTCATAGGCCATTTGAAGCCCTAAGTGCGTATCAACATCTGTTTGCCTAACATCATTTTGCCTTTGCGAATTATAAAAAGCCAATACAGTGGTATTTAAAGAATGGTCCTTATAGAAAGTGGTATCGTAATTTATCAGTCCATAAAAACCAAATCGGGATATAAAACCATTAGTATCAAGATTTTCAGTTAGATCTTTTAGGTCTTCACCATAAATACCAGAATTATCTGCAATAGGGTTTAACGGATCAGTGTTATCAATACCAAAATTGGTTATCCTATCGCCCTCCCAACCTGGAACATAGGTTTTAAATTGATTCCTTATTGTTGCATTATAAGAATCGTAAAAATCAAAACTTAAATAGGTTTTAGCTGACAACCCTTTTGTTATCCTATCCAAATCAAAATTGATGGTGTTGTTAAACTGCGTAGAACGAAATACAGTATTTTCATATCCACCGGCAATGGCTAATGCAACTGGGGCTCTTTGTGTTGAGGTTGGATCAAATGAATTACCATTACCATCCTCATTATTAAGATATCTTGCCCCTTGTTGTATTGAAGTTCCTAAAAGCATTCCATTAAAAGAACGCGCTGCCAGTAATTGTCCTGCTACTGTAGGGTCACTGGTATCTATAAGATTTAGAGGTAAAAACGGTGAATATTCATGAGGTCTTACTGAAGTAGCTGCGTCCAAAAAATCCGTTCTAGACGACTTTTCTGTACTTATAATCGCAATACCATCTATACTACTTGTAATCCAATCGTTTACTTTAAAATCTATGTTACCTCTTACATTAAAACGGTCCGTGCCTGCATTGATATCATCATTTAGGTCTACCCATGCTTCGTTACGACTCCAACCCACATTAACGTAATACTGATTTTTATCATTCCCACCAGAAAACTCGGTTATAATTTGTGTGGAATTTACAAAAGGTTGCACAAATTCCGTTGAATATAAATCTACATCTGGGTATCTGTATTTATTTACGCCACTAAAGGTATTTCGAATAAGGTCGTTTGAAAACCTTCGTCCATCATTTATGGCTGCACCATCATTATCCAAAGCTTCATTAAAAAGTTGCATGTAGGGCACCGCACCTAAATATCTAGGTAAAGAAACAGGCGTACCAATAGCAGAACGAATATTAACATTAACTTCTCTTTTATTGGCTTTTCCACGCTTCGTGTTAATAATAATAACACCATTTCTTCCTTGACTACCATACAGCGCAACAGAATTAGCATCTCTTAGCACTGTTATCTGCTCCACCTCTTCCATGTTTAGGATGTTAGGATCACGACCAAGTACGCCATCAATAACAAAAACGGCATCTCCAATACCTCTAATATTATCAGAGCCTCTAACACCTAACATTAATCCGGCAATATAATTTCTAACAAATTGCGTGTTGTCATAAGTTAATCGGTCCTTTGTGTTAATTGACGATATTGCTCCAACAGCATAACGCCTATCTTTAGTCGTAACTCCCATCTTTAATTCGTCATCTTCCGAAGCGAGGAAAGGAGATTTCTTCATGGTAATATTGCCTATTGCATCAAAAGCACCAATAATCTCCGATGCATACCCCCTTTTTTCAAGAACAATGGACGACTCGTCATCTTTCAGATTCATTTTAAACTGTCCATTAACATCCGTAGATGCCTTACTTCCTTTAGGGCCAAAAACCTTAACACCGCTTATAGGGTTACCTTGTTCATCAACCACGGTTGCTTCTACCTCTGTACCATCTGTTTGAGCCATTGTAACATTACAAAAGCAAAACAACATTAAGCTAACTAGAGTAAACAACCTATATAATTTATTTATCTTCATTTTTTTCTTTATATTAATTAAAACGAATTTGTACAAGACTACCATCCTGGGTTTTGAGGGAAACCTGCGTAAATAAGTGTTTGCCCCGGAGGAAATGGTAACCAATAATGCTTAGGAAACTCACAAACTCTATCTATAAGAAGTGTTTCTGTGAAATTACTTCTGTCTTGTGGAAAATCTAAGGCTAATTTTCTTCTGTATTTATCTAAATGAGCTACTCCCCATCGTCTAATATCTACCCATCTATGGGCTTCATAACTTAACTCAACAGCTCTTTCTCTTCTTAGTTCGTCCATAAACTTATTGTTATCCGAAACTATATTAGGGTGTACATTAGGAATACCCGCTCGATCACGGAATAAATTAATAGCCCCCTCGGCAGTTAAGCTGTAAGAAGCCGGTGCTGTGGTTGCTCCCCTGGATGCATGTAATGCTTCTGCGTACATTAAATACACATCTGTTAGTCTCATATGCATTCTAACTCCAACGTATTGGCTTATAATAGGGTTCCATATAGAATTATATTTACCGTCCACTTTAGGGTAAAATTTAGACCACATATACCCGGTATTATTTACTATTTTGATGTTTTCAGCACCAGTACTACGATGAACACCTTTATTAGTAGAAGATTCAAACCAAAGCTGGGCTGTTTTATGCGGATCGTCAGCTCCAGGATCTATAACTTGTCCATCAATAATATGCCATTTGTAAAAGCGTGGATCACGATTTTCAAAAGGCTCAGTAGGGTCAAACGTTGGTTGCCCGAAAGCACCACTAGCATCATCTTCTATAGAAAGACCATTGGCCATACCAAAATTGTTATGAATAAAATTATGCGTAGGACTAATAACTTCAAATCCTGCAGAAGTGCTGTGGATAGCTCTATTTACTCCCGATGTCATAAATCTTCGGGATTGTACACTATTACCCCCAGTTGCAGCAAACATAAATTCTGTGCTTCCTGGCCATTCACCAGGTGCTGGTGATCTCCAAAACACATCATCTAATTCGTCCAATGTAGTAGCTAAACGATAACGTCCTTGGTCGACTAATTTAAGAACTCCTGAAAAAGCTACAACCGCCGAATCACATAAATCTGTGTCATAGTCATATGTATTTATACTAACATTATTTCCTTTCATTAAGGGGCTAGCCGCAAGAAGCAGATTTTTACCTTTAAAAGCATACGCTGTCCCTTTGGTAAGCCTACCCTTATTATCACCCCGTGTTAGTTGTCCATAAGGCTCATTATCCCAATCTACGGGCAACAATTCAATGGCTTTATTGTAATCTTCGTTAGCTCGTAAAGCAACTTCTCTATAAGTATCTGGACGTGGTATTCTAAAATCATCTACTAATACCCTATCAATGTAAGGATAGCGCCCCCAAAATTTCATAATCTCATTATGGAAAAATGCTCTAAAAAAATAAGCTTGCCCCAGGATAACATCTTTTTCGGCTTGGGTAGCATTTACCATTAAATCAATATTTTCAATTACAAGATTAGCCTTACGGATACCGCGTAAGCTACCATCATATAAACCAGGTCTTTGCCTATTAAAAGCATTTGTGTTTTCAACGTTGGCAGAGTTCGTCCCTGTTGATCCATAGTCAGCCCCTAAGTGGTTATTTAAGTAACAAAAATTGTCATTTATAACATCAAAGAACCTTCCTGCATCAATATCACCACTTGCTTTTGTAGGTCTATCTACAAACCCATCATCACCCAAAAGGAAATCTTGAAAGGTATGCGTTTGCTGTTCATACGACACCACTAAGGCATACATTTCTTCAACGAAACCTTGCGCATTTTTAAAGGTTGAAAAAACATCTTCTTTCTCTATGACCGACTCTGGTGCCACATCTAAATAGTCCTCGCATGAAAACGAGAAGACGAGTCCTAAGACTATTAATATTTTTATTTTATAGCTTTTCATAATTTCTTTTTTTTAAAAGTTCATATTAAAACCAAAGTTATAGCTTTTTAAGGTAGGATAATCCCCTCTGGACTGTCCATCACCTTGATTTGATCCACCTGTGTTAAACTCTCTATCATCGGGCATATCAGACCATAAGTAGAGGTTATTTCCATTTGCAAAAATTTGAAGTTTCTTCAGCCCAAGTTTTTCGCATATCTTTTTTGGTATATCATAAGTTAAAGAAACTGCTCTAAGCCTTGTTAATGACCCATCTAAAAAGTTATCCCTTGGATTAGTATCACCTTGAACTCCAAATGATGGTTGGGTATCCGTATTACCTGGCGTATCTACAGTCCAATAATCTAAATCTTGGGTAAAGATTAGAGGAGTTGAATTACCAAACGTTTGGTTACTGAACAATCTAGACGCATTCTGAGTACCATATAGCTGCGCTGAAATACTTAATCCTTTGTAACGGACACCTAGCGTAGCAGCCCAGTTTCTTTGAGGTTGTTCTGGATAACCAAAAGGTGCATTATCAAAACGATCGTAAATACCGTTTCCGTCAAAATCCATAACATCATAATACCCTACACGTGTTAAAGTTTGATCTTGAACTTTTGGTGTTGACATGTAAACATCGTCCCAATTTGTCAATATCCCAACCGGAATGGCCGTTCTTCTTTGCCCAATTGTAAAACCAGCATCTTTTAGGTGATCAAGTTCAAAATCTTCATCATCTCTCTGTATTATTTTATCTATGGCTTGCGTAAAATTAAAATCACCAAATATATTGATACCGTTATCGAAGGTATAGTTGGAACCAAGAACAATCTCATAACCCCTTATCTCAACGATACCTTGATTAATATCTGGAGCCGATGCTCCAAATAAATCTGGTGTAGTTTGAATATCACTGCTAACAATTACAATATTATCACGATCTTCTGCAAAATAATCTAACTCTGCAGTCAATAAACCATTAAATAAAGAGAACTCAGCACCTATATTATATTTGGTAGCTGACTCCCACTGGAGGTTTGGATTTCCTACTACAGCCTCTCTGTAAAACGTGTAGGGTGATCTTCCTGCATCACCTTGATATGTACTTGGCACTAAAAACGCAGAGCCACCAGACTCCCAACGAGAAATATAACGCCATCTACCAGCAAAATTATCATCACCAACAATACCATAAGAACCTCTAAATTTAAGATTATCTAACCAATCTGCATTTTCCATGAAGGCTTCATTTGACACTGTCCAACCTGCTGCAATAGAGGGAAATAAGTCGAAACGGAATCCTGGGCCAAATTTTTCAGAACCATTGTAAGCGCCGTTAATATCTAAAAAATATCTTGAATCGTAGTTATAAGTCACCCTTCCTACCCAGTCTTCACGGTATCTTGGAAAAGCATTAAGACCACCACTACCACTTGCACTCTCCTGTCTCCTAACTAAGAATAGTGCTGTTAGGTTATGCTTTTCAGCAAAAGTCCTGTTGTAATTTAATGAAAAGTCATATACCATTCTACGCTCTCGTTGGTTCTCTTCTACTTCTAAAGTTTCTAAATTCCATGGTCGTCGCACAAAATCAAATCGATTTTCGTTAGGAGGAGGAAGATCTGTCGGTTGATCACCATCGTAAACCCTAACAGTTATACCTCCATCATTTAAATTTTGCCTACTTCTCTGTTCATTATCTAAAGAAAACCGTCCTTGAAAAGACAAGCCTTCAGTTATAAAGTCTAATTTTTGTTTTAGTATAAAATCTGTATTGACTCTAAAGGTTCTAAAAGTATCATAACCCTGAGCTTGTAAAGTCTGAACAGGGTTTACGTAGACGTTAAAATAACTAAAGGGGTTTCCATACACCCCATCTGGATATACAGGCGGATAAAGACTTGGTGCAATTAGGTAAAGTCCATTAGTTACATTACCGATTGTACCAGGCGTCTCTCTAATACCATAGAAACCAGCTAGGTTAACAGACAACTCAGTAGTATTTGTAATATTAAAATCGATATTAGATCTAAAGTTAAACCTATCATATCGATACTCACCTAAATAGCCTCTTCCATTATCGTATCTTCCTCCATCAAAAATATCACTAACAGTTTGATAAGCTAAACTACCAAAATACTTAGCTGTTTTATTACCCCCACGTACAGAGAAGTTAACCCTATAATCTTGCGCAAAATCTTTCAACAACTCTTCTTCCCAATCCACATTAGGATAAATATAACTCTCCTCTAAACTGGACTGGTTACGGTACCTTTCTACGATAGGCAATGGCGTATAATTTTCCCATGTACTAGGTTGTTGAGCCACCCCTCTTAAAATAGCACTATTTGCTTCTAGTAAACCATCATAAGAATCTAATTTTTCTGGTAATTGAGAAACCGTTTTAATGGTTGTATTAAAAGTAAGCGACAGTTGCGCTTTTCCTGTCTGCCCTCGTTTAGTGGTAATCAATACTACCCCGTTAGCGCCCTCAACACCAAAAACCGCCGTAGCAGAAGCATCTTTAAGTACCGATATGTTTTCAATATCGTTCATATCTATATCGGACATCGACCTCTTAACACCATCCACAAGCACAAGAGGATCGCCATTACCATTCCATGAACTTCGACCACGAATAAAAATCCTCATGTTATCTTCTCCGGGAACACCACTACCTTGTATAGCAGTAACACCCGGTAAATTTCCTTGCAATGCTTGTTCAACATTGGCTATACCCATTGTCCTTTCCATCAAATCCTCACCTTTCACCTGAGTAATGGCTGCTACAACACTCTCTTTTTTCTGAGTACCATAACCTACAATAACGACTTCATCAAGGGCTGCAACATCTTCTTCTAGACTTACATTGATTGTTGTTTGCCCATTTACCGAAATTTCCACTGTTCTAAAACCTATATAAGAAAACACTAAAGTTTTCTCACCAAGGGTTAATTCAAGAGAATAGTTTCCGTCAAAATCTGTTGATGCTCCTCGAGTGGTACCTTTCTGGATCACACTTACACCTGGTAAGGGTATCCCACCTGCATCTGTAACAACACCAGAAATCTTTTCCTGTGCATGAAGATTAACACTTGAAAAACTGGATAACAACAGCGTAAGCATTAATACAAACCCAAAGACAGGAAATTGTCTTTTAATTTTTTGTTTCATTTTGAGTTTTAGTTTTAACATTCTTTTAGTTTAATAGTCAGTATAATTGTTATTAATTTAAGCCAATGTATAGCCACAAAATATACCTAACAATTTTACGATTAAAGTTAGGTATTCGTATCCTGTTCTATCCTGTTAGAACAGTATTTTTACGAAAATATGCGTACCAGAGCTATGCTAACCTGAATTGTTTATCAAAACGTTATGTTCAACATAGCTTTTCTCAATATTATAAAGGTTTTGAATAATAGTATTACTCTTAAATAAAACCATCAATTTATTCTTATCACCCATTCATTCAGCTTTTTGATCTTACAAATCAAACAACATGGATAGCCATAGTGATATCCTAAGAATATATCGATCCTGGAGGCATAATTATTTAACCCATCTTGGTTTACAATAAGTGAATCACAAAAAAACAACCCTTCCAATATAAAAGAGACATTCATATATAAAGGCTACTGTCAAGAATTTTGATTGTAGCCTTTAAGTCATTATATCATAACCTGCCTACCCTTCTATTAGGTTTAAATTTTCATCCATCGGTGTCATTTTTGGCATAATTAAATGCACAAAACCTAGGATTATTAGATAACTAGAGCCAGCAATTAAGAATGCCCAAAAGTATCCTGTATTACCGGCCTGATCTAAAACAGATCCTAGAGCAAAATCGGCAATAATACCTGCAACAGCACCAACCATACCACCAATTCCAACTACCGATGCTGTAGCCTTTTTAGGAAACACGTCAGATGCTAAAGTGAATATATTTGCCGACCAGGCTTGGTGACCCGCAGCTCCTAAGCCCATTAAACAAATTGCTAACCATTTGTTATCTGTTATAGCAACAAAAGCTACTGGAAGAATTATAAGTCCGCAGATGAGTAAAGTTATTTTTCTTGCTTTATTGACAGACCACCCTTTTCTTATAAATACTCCTGACAGGTACCCTCCTAATATGCTTCCACCATCTGCTAATATGTAAATTACAAAGAAAGGCAAAGCAATATTTTTAATATTTACATCGAAGGTTTCAGCTAAAAATTTAGCACCCCAAAAAAGATAGAACCACCAAACTGCATCTGTAACTTTGGCTAAAGCAAATGCCCAAGTTTGACGTTTTCCTGCAACAGCCTTCCATGGTAGTTTTTCTTCATTTTCAGCCTCAGAATCTTCTTGAATATAAGCCAACTCTTCTTTTGATACCTTTGGGTGCACCTCTGGTTTCTTATAAGTTCTTAACCATAAAAATACCCATATTGCACTGAGAACACCTGTAATTAGAAAAGGTATTTGCCAGTTTTTTCCATTTTCATGAACAATCCAACCAATAACAAAGGGAGCTGCAATAGCTCCAATACTGGTAGCGGCATTAAACAATCCGGTTGCAAAAGCTCGGTCTTTTTTAGGAAACCATTCTGCAGTAGTCTTAATGGCGGCAGGAAAATTACCTGACTCCCCAAAACCTAAACCAAATCGGGCCGCTGCAAATCCTATAACACTAAAACCTGGACGTACAGCCGCGTGTAGCATTCCAAACACACTCCAAAGACCAATGGACAGCACGTATCCTTTTTTAGTTCCCAAACGGTCAATTAAACCACCCATTGAAAGCATACCTATTGCATAAGCTACTTTGAAAGAGATCATAATATTTGCATAGTCAGTATTTGTCCACCCAAACATTTTTTCTAATGTAGGTGCCATAACACCAATTATACTTCTATCAAAATAATTGATCGTTGTTGCAAACATTAACAACGCCAAAATTCGATAACGATAATTCCCAATCTTATTTGTTTTACTCATAATTTATGTTGGTTAATATATTTCTAGTTAAATATTCTAAGAAAACTACATTATAAATCGCTACCCTTTATAAAAAAAGTATAATCACAATCGGCCCTAAAGCCAAATGTATTCAAATTAGTTGAATTGCATTAATTAAAATCAAAATAATTCTTTGCGTTGTAATAGCAGATGTCTTGAACCATTTTACCAAGAAACTCTATGTCGTCAGGTACTAGGCCTCGCTCAACATCCTCTCCCAATAAATTGCACAAAATACGCCTGAAATACTCATGCCGCGGAAACGACAAAAAGCTCCTGCTATCGGTGAGCATCCCGACAAATCTACTTAATAGCCCCATATTAGACAAACAATTTATCTGGTTTTCAATACCATCTTTCTGATCTAAAAACCACCAGGCCGAACCCCATTGCATCTTTCCTGGGCAATCTGAATTTTGAAAATTACCCATCATTGTGGCAAAGGTTTCATTTTGCGATGGGTTAAGATTATAAGTTATTGTTTTGGCCAACTGGTTAGTGCTGCTTAACGCGTTGAGGTATTTAGATAGACTATCTATCATAGTGTAGTCTCCAATGGAATCACAGCCGGCATCTGCACCGACCGTATTCTGTAAATGATCATTATTATTTCTAATCACTCCCAAATGGTACTGCTGTACCCACTTTTTTTCATGGTATTTTTTCCCTAAATGAAGTAGAACTGCGGAACGGAATTTTTGGGTATCTAGCTCCGAAAGCGATTCTCCTTTTAACCTGTTCTTAAATATTAAAGCTACTTCCTCTTCATTAAAACCTATATAAGCAAAAGCGCCACTTATACCATAGTCCGAAAGCCTGCAACCGTTGTCATTAAAAAATTCGATCCTTTCATCAATAGCCTTTAAAAGTGCTTCAATACTATCAATTTTGAAACCAACGCAAGTGGCCAGTTTTTCAAGGTAGTTTAAGTAGGTACCGTTCTCAATAAGCAACAAGGTATCCGGCCTAAATGTTGGAAATACCTTTGTGAAGAAATCAGATTTTGCAATCTCTTGATGGTAGCGCAAATCATCTGTTGGATCATCGGTGGTACATACTACTTCAACCTTCATATCCTCGAGCAATTGAGCTGGTGTTCTATCCTCTAAAATAGCATTGCATTTTTCGTAGATTTCTTCTGCATTGCTAGGTTGCAAGATGTCGTCAACACCAAAATAGCGCTTCAGCTCCAACTGGTTCCAATGAAACAGAGGATTACGCAATGTGTACGGTACGGTCTGAGCCCATTTTAGAAATTTCTCTTTATTCGATGTAGCTGAACCTGTGATATAAATCTCCTCTATACCGTTGGCGCGCATTGCCCGCCATTTATAATGGTCTCCCTTCAACCACGCTTCGGAAATATTTTTAACAGGCTTGTTTTCTGCAATTTCCTTGGCCGAGAGATGGTTATGATAATCTATTATCGGCAAATCCTTGGCGTACGAATGATAAAGCTCTCTGGCCACCTCAGTTTGCAAAATAAAATTGTCCGTAATAAAATTGCTAGCTTTCATAAATCACTTATTCAATTGTTACTTTAAGCGGATTATTAATTTTTAGTGAAAATTCATCCAGATAACTTTCCCATTCAGATTTGGACGAAAAGTCTTTTGACTCTTTCCACCCAAAGCCAGCATAATACTTCGCTAATCCATTTTCCACTTTAATCTCAGCAAATAGGTTACTTTGATCTTTTAAAGTTGTATCAAAGAGAACGCTTGACACCATATTATTGTTTGGCACAACTACAGCTGTCCCTAATTCTGAATCCCCATGAGGTTGCCAATAAGACACCCATCCCGAAGTTTGATTTTGGGTTGGCTCACCATCCTTTTCATGGAGTGTTAATCCCGCATAGATGGTTTCTGCACCTTTCAATTCGACCTTAAATTTTGAAAGATGACTCCCATAATCCAACGATATGTGTTTCGTTTCTGAAATTTCGTTCCCTCCAGCATCCCAATCCGCATATTCCAAAATAAAACTTGTTCGTATTGGGCCAGTGGTAATCGTCTTCCATTGGGTAAAATTTTTGGAAATATAATAGATTGAATCACTCTTAACCGCTATGCCTCCAACACCACGACTTACACCAACATGAAAATTATCCAAACCTTCGCCCTTGTCCTTATGATAGGCTCCCTTTTCTTTTTGATCTTCGGCATACCACTTGTTTATAATTGGGTAATCTACCTTTTTCAGCCATGCATCAATACCGCTGGTCAAGGTACCCCCTTTTACGGAATCTTCTACCATTTTTTGAGCGGTAGGCCCAAAAGTTCTAAAGGCCACTTTGTTATTTTCCCAGGCATAATCGTCAGTGCGCTCTGGGACAAACCTTGAATAACAGTAATCTGTAGATTCAGGCACCTTAGAGGATTCGGCTTTTACCAATTGAAACGTTTTTATTTCATTGGCTTCCACCTGTGGTTGAAAGAGCAATACATCGGCATTTCCATCTCCGTCTTCATCTACAAATTGTGATATTATGAAGGTATTGCTTTCTAAATCCTTGACCGACAAATGCTCAAATTCCGCATTCTCTGCCATTTTCAAATCGGACTTATTGATTTCAATAGTTTCAAAAGAGCGTTTAATACCCAATGGATTTTCCACTGTTACAATATATTGAGCTTGATGTTGACATGAGGTAAGGCATATCACTATGGCTACCAAAATCTTGTATAGGCTTGCTTTCATGTTAAGTATATATACGCTCTATCTTAATTCGGTTATTTTGGCAACATCCATATCGCCATAATCTAAATTCTCGCCAGCCATACCCCAAATAAACGTATAGTTTGAAGTTCCCGAACCAGAATGGATCGACCATGGTGGAGAAATAACCGCTTGGTGGTTCTGCATCCAAATGTGGCGTGTTTCTTGTGGTTGTCCCATAAAATGGCAAACGGCTTGACCTTCAAGAATATCCAAATAATAATAGATTTCCATTCTTCTATCGTGAACGTGCGCGGGCATGGTATTCCATACACTACCCGTTTTAAGCTCGGTCATCCCCATTTGCAATTGGCACGTATCTACAATACCACCGATTATTTGCTGGTTCACAGTGCGATGGTTTGCCGTCTCTAAAGACCCCAATTCAATTTTATTGGCTTCCGCCTTGCTTACTTTTTTTGTTGGATAACTCTTGTGGGCCGGAGCCGAGTTCAAGTAAAATTTTGCTGGTTTTTTTGAATCTACACTTTTAAAAACTACATTTTCGTTGCCGCTGCCAATATAAAGTGCATCTTTTAGCGTTAGCTCATAAACCTCTCCATTTACTTCAACAATACCGTCGCCACCAACATTGATAATGCCTATTTCCCGTCTTTCCAAAAAATATGATGATTTTAACGGGTCGATGGTTTCCAAAGTAATTGGGGCTTTCACCGGTACGGCTGAACCCGCCATATATCTGTCGTAATGTGTATAGACCAAAACCAACTGGTCTTCCTGCATTAAATTATCAATTAAAAACTCATCTCTTAACTCTTTGGTATCATACTGTTTTACAGCTTTTGGGCTTGATGCGTATCGCGTTTCGTAGTGTACTTTCATTTCTTTAATTCAATTTATATTGTTTGTTTTAAACCGTATTCCAATCCTCTTAACTCGGCCAAGCCTCGCAATCTGCCAATTCCCGAATAGCCGGGGTTGGTTTTTTTATGTAAATCGTCCAGCATTTGATGGCCATGGTCCGGTCTTACCGGAATTGCAAAATCGGCACGTCCTTCGGCACGCCTTCTTTTTTCTTCTACTAGAACTTCTTTTACAATGCTGTACATGTCCACATCGCCTTCCAAATGGTTGGCCTCGTAAAAATTACCATGCTCGTCGCGCTTTGTACTTCTTAGGTGAAGGAAATGTGCGCGATCGGCAAAACGCTTGAATATTTTCACCAAGTCATTATCGCCCCTTACGCCAAGGGAGCCCGTGCAGAAGGTAATACCGTTGGCCCTATCGGGAACATTATCGAATAAATAGGCATAGTCTGACTCGGTACTCACTACTCTTGGCAATCCTAAAATAGGATATGGAGGATCGTCAGGATGGATACACATTAAAACATTGTTCTCGGCGGCCACAGGAATGATTTCCTTTAGAAATGCCACTAAATGCTCCTTCAATTTTTGAGCATCAATATCCTTATATGTATCTAACACAAGCTGAAACTGCTCCAAGGTATATCCTTCCTCAGCCCCTGGAAGCCCTGCGATAATATTGTTTATTAATTGCGTTTTTCCTTCTTCTGAAAGATTATCGAAATAGGCTTTGGCCTTCTCCTTTTGCGCTTCAGAATAACTATTTTCCGCTCCTGGTCGTTTTAATAGGTACAGCTCAAAACAGGCAAATGCCACTACATCAAATCGTAAGGCCTTTGAGCCGTCCGAAACCTCAAAACCTAAATCTGTTCTCGTCCAATCTAACACTGGCATAAAATTGTAGCATACTGTATTAATACCACATTTGGCCAAATTCTCAATACTCGTTTTATAGGTTTCGATATAGTTTTGAAAATTCCCAGAGCGTGTTTTAATACTTTCATGAACAGGGATGCTTTCCACAACGCTCCAAGTTAAACCCGCCTCTTCTATTATATCTTTTCTTTTTTGGATCTCATCAACGCTCCATACTTCACCATTTTTAATATGATGAAGTGCCGAAACTACCCCAGTAGCTCCTGCTTGTTTAATATCCGATAAACTAACGGGATCATTGGGCCCGTACCATCGCCATGTTTGTTCCATAAATTTAAATCTGTTGTTCCTTTTTATTAAACTCCGCTATATGCGCTAAATCCTCCATCAATTGGAACGACTACACCCGTTACAAATGATGATCCTTCACCGCACAACCATAAAGTTGTTCCCACCAAATGCTCGGGCTCTCCAAATTTGCCCATTGGCGTTTGTTCTATGATTTGATTTCCTCTTGGGGTCAAACTGCCATCTTCATTAGTTAACAAAGTTCTATTCTGCTCAGTTAAGAAAAAACCAGGCGCCAAGGCGTTTACGCGAATACCAACTTTCGAAAAGTGCACGGCCAACCACTGTGTAAAATTTGACACGGCCGCTTTTGCCCCGCTATAAGCTGGTATTTTAGTTAAGGGCGTAAATGCATTCATTGACGATACATTTAGAATACTACAGTTATCCCTACCTACCATATCTTCGGCAAAAATTTGGGTTGGCAACAAGGTCCCAATAAAATTTAAGTTAAATACAAATTGAATTCCTTTTGGATCTAAATCAAAGAAGGTTTTAAATCCTTCTGTTTTGTTCAGCAAGTCTTCTGCTTGTAGAAACGGGTTACTTGTTGTGCCTAATGGATGATTTCCACCCGCACCATTAATTAGAATGTCACATTTACCGAGTGCTTTGTTAACCTCTTCTTTTGCCAAGACCAAAGAGTCTTTTTCTAAAACGTTGGCTTTCACCCCAATGGCTTTGCCTCCAGCATTATTTATTTTTTCTGCAACCTTGATGGCCGCATCTTTGTTTAAGTCGAGTAAGGCTATTTTATGTCCTTCCTTTGCTAATGCCTCTGCCATAGTACTGCAAAGCACCCCACCTGCTCCGGTTATTACTACTGTTTTTCCCATTTTCTACTTAGTTCTTCAATTATATTTAATTTGATTCAGTTAAAATTTGTTTATCTTATTTTTGAAACCAACGAAGCTCAGCTACATTATGCTGAAAATGTATCTGCAAGATGGCTTTTTTTCTTGAAATAAGGGTATATCTGTTTGAAGATATTGTTATTGAGTCTATAAATCATACATCATGTCCTTAGATCAACTTCTTGATACTGAAAAAAGCACTTGGGACGTATGCTCAAATAGTTATAGCAAATCTAAAAAACATACTTGTTTAACCTGTCCTGCTCTGTCCTGATAATCTTGTTTTTTTTACCGTATTACGGAGATGGATTTATCAGAAGCACCTAAAGGGATTCCCTTAAAATTAGGTTAGTTTTTAAATATGTTTGCAATGGAACATCGGCGGTAATAAATTGGGCAACTTTATTACCAAATTCTCTAAAATCAACCGAAATAACGGAGATGCCTTTTTTAGTAAAACGTTTTAACGGGGTATCGTTATATGACAAAATTCCAACATCCTTACCTACAATTAAATCGGCATCAGCACATTGACCAAGTAATTCATATAAAATGCGATCGTTCACACATATATAGGCTGTATTCTTTTTAACAACCAGCTCTGAACCATTATTGCTTACACTGTATTCTAAACGATTTGAATTACAAAACTTTTCGAAATATGACACACTTTCATAAGGGTGATGTGTATATTCAGGATAGATAAAACATAGCGCTTCGTAATTCTTAAATAAATGAAGTGCATCTTCCAAACAAGAATAAAACGCTTTGCCGAAATCTTGAAAAACATAATTTTCGGCCAATTTCAAATTAGCCTTCCAATCGATAAGCAACAGTTTATGTCTGTCAATTTTGGAAAGGGTACTTTCTACGTCCGGATGGTCAAAACCCATTACAATATATTTGTAATACTTTCCATTTTCAACATCCAGCATAGACTTGAAATTCTTGATATTGTAGTGGTGAAACTGCAAATCAACTATTACATTATCGGGCAGGCAACCCATAAAGGAATGATAAAAAACTTCTTTGTATGCCTTGAAAGTGCTAATTAACATAAGCACCTTTTTAGTGTTCTGAGATATGTAATAACCCTTGTTGGGGGTAGCCTGAATGTAGCCCTGTTTTTTAAGCAATACGTAAGCCTTATAAACAGTATCCCTTGAAACACTGTAATCCTTACTGAATTCGTTTATCGAAGGTATAGATTCGCCCTTTTTTAAAGCATTTGTCTCAATAGATTCCTTAAAAGCATTTACGATTTTAATATATTTCGGGGAATCATTATTGCTTAAATTCTTTAATTTTATAAGTTTAGTTGGCATTTCCTGTACAATCTGATTAGCTTAAATTTGTTCTTAAACTTTAGTAAGGTTTTACCTCAAAATAAAAGGATATTAAAACAATAACTATCCTGCTGTGTCCTTTATCAAAATTTAACAATTCCGTGGGGTTTATATTCTATTATGCTTCGTCAGAACAAAGATTTTAACCAATTAAAAGACCTTTAAATCAATGTGGTATTCGTAAAACTGATTTCTGAAAGTTTGCCTGGAAAGCCTATAACAAATGAAAAATTGTTTGGAGTTACTTCTGGCTTTTCTTTAATCACAACTAAAGAAATCAATAAAATAGAGATATATAAATAAGTAGATAACTTACGTTTCATTTTAAATCATCCATTTTCGCTGAGCAACATTTCTTCTAAGCTAGCTAATCTCTGTTGAATTTCTAGCAAGTTTGCAGTACGCAATCGTAAGAACATAGCAATAGTAGCCAATATCGCTACAATTAAGGCTATTGTGCCGAAAATAATTAAAAATGGAATAATAGTATCAATGACATTTTGAAACTTTACACGTCCACCGATATACATTTTATAGCTTTCTAAAAATTCCATAATCGTAAATACAAGAAATACAAGGAGTATAAGCAATGTTATTCCCCATCCAGCTTTACAGACTCTTTTAATAATTTTGTCCTTTTTATTTTCTTTTTCAATTAAGGCTCCAATTCTATCTACCTGATTTGTTTTTAACTTTTCCATGATTTTAGTGATTTTTGTTTAACCATTCCTTTATTTTATGCTTTGCATTATGTATTCTAGATTTTACTGTACCCATTGAACACCCGACAATGAGGGCTATTTCTTCGTAATCCATTCCTTGAAAATAATACAACTCAACTACCTCATTCAGTTTGGGAGATAAACTTTCCCTGGCCTTATGAATTTGTTTATGATAAAACAAATTTTTATCATCTTCATACGTTGTAAATAATTGAAGGGCAGTACCATGAGTTAGCTCGTCAAAATAGTCCAGCTTTTTACTTTTTCGGAAATAGTCCATTGCCTTATTCCTTGTAATCTGATATAACCAATATTTAAATCTAGAAACATCATCAAGCGAGGCTATTCTTTGGTATACAGAAATCCAAACCTCTTGATTTAAATCTGAAGCCGCATCGCTTTTAACTAAACTCTTTAAAAATCTACGTGTTACAGGGTTAAACTGAACACACAACTCTTTGAATGCTTGTTGATCACCTACCTGACACCTCAACACAAGCAAATTGAGTTTTAAACCTAAAGAGTTTTGAGTTTTGGAATTCATTGAAACATCATTAATTACAATAGCAACCTATAAGGTGAATCATATTTTTTTAATGCTCATTTTAATATTAATTCAGTGGTTATTGAGATTAAATTGGGTTATATAACTTAGCGACCTTTTTTAAAATATCATATTTCACTTTTCCTTTGTTAGACCTTCTATATGCTGCTTTGGTTTTATAGGCTACGACTACATTAATTTCTGGGTAAACAGCTATTACTTGCCCCATAGAACCTAGAGCAGCATATGCATTTTTAAATTTTTTATCTTGCATATTTTCGAATAACCACCACATATATCCATATCCAAAATTTACTCCCTTATTTTTAAAAATGGGAACGTTATTATTAATTTCTTGATGCGTAGTTCTTTGTTTTAACATTTCGTCCACCCAATGCCTCGGTATAACTTGTTGACCGTACCAATTTCCTTTATTAAGCATTAATAGTCCTATTCTAGCCATATCTCTTGTTGAAAACCACATTGGATACGCCAAATATTTTGAAAGTGCTATATTCCCCCTTTTTCCCTGAAGATTTCTGTTCCAATCTTGCATATTTATTGGCCTTACAAGTTGTTCTTCAACCTCATCATAAATACTCTTTTTTGTTTCTTGTTCAAAAACAAAACCTGCAACATTGAAATCCCAATTATTGTACAACCAATATGTCCCTGGCTTTACAGAACCTCTTTTGGGGGCATATTGTTGTAGCCCTCCTTTATAATTTTCGGGGTGGTAAACCCCAGATCGCGCTGAAATTAAGTCTCTTATTGTAGCTTTTTGTTCTATTGGCAAAATACCTTTAACATCATCTATTTTCAGCTCTTTTAGTGTTTTATTTAAATCAATAGTCCCATTTTCTACATATTTACCATATAACATGGACAAAACACTTTTCCTGCAAGATGCTATGTAGCTATTCTCTCTAATATCACCATAGTCATAAATAATTTGTCCGTTGTATACTATCACAAGTCCGGTAACCTTTGTACTATCAATAATGTATCTATTGAACTTTTTTATTTTTTTAATGTTCCAACCTGACGATTTTGGATTCTTATTGTAAATCCATTCATTTTGAGCAAAAACTGAACTAGCTAGTGTTGACAGTACAGCAAATAGTAATATCAAATTTTTCATAAGATGTTTTTCAAATTATCACACCTATAGGACGCAACAACTTTTAGAATGTTCAGTTTTGGATTAAAAATGGATTTTTAACCTTCTAAGGCATTTTCAGTGAAGTATTGTACACCTTTTTAATGGGTTTAAAGCTTTCATTTGATATCAAATAAAAACCCATAAAAACAAAAAACACTGATAATCATAAGATTAACAGTGTTCTGCTTCGACCTATAACTAGGCTTGTCGGGGTGGCAGGATTCGAACCTGCGACCTCCGCGTCCCAAACGCGGCGCGATAACCGGGCTACGCTACACCCCGAATTGGCTATCTTTAAACTTGCGGAGAGACCGGGATTCGAACCCGGGCAACACTTACGCGTTGACAGATTAGCAATCTGCTCCATTACCACTCTGGCACCTCTCCCAGCTCTTTAAAGAACTTAGCAATCAAAATTGCGGTTGCAAATGTAAGTCTTCATCTGAAAGAACACAACTTTTTTTTATTTATTTTTTCATTTTTTATTCAGGATATTCTATCCTTAAATGATAAATATTTGCAAGCTTGTGTTTTAGTATTTTTTTAATGGACTGTATTTCCTTAAACGTAATATTCGCATTCAAAAACTGCTCTTCATCAATCTGCTTATTGATAATGTTTTCCACAAAGGCATCAATTTTGGTTGACGTAGGGTTTTTTAAACTTTTTGATGCCGCCTCAACACTATCGCACATCATTAAAATGGCCGTTTCCTTACTAAAGGGTTTTGGTCCGGGATAACGGAACAGATCCATATCGATATCCTTATCAGTTTCCTTAGCCTTTATAAAAAAATAATAGACTACGCTAGTCCCATGGTGTGTTCTTATAAAATCAATGACCCTGTCCGGCAGGTTATATTTTTTAGCTATTTCGATGCCATTTATCACATGATCGGTAATAATCCTAGCGCTTTCCGTTGAAGATAGTTCATCATGTGGGTTTATTCCCGTGGATTGGTTTTCAATAAAATAATTAGGGTTTACCATCTTCCCAATATCGTGATACAATGCCCCTACCCTAACAAGCATGGCGTTGGCCCCAATTTCATTGGCGGAAGCTTCTGCTAAATTTGCAACGTTTAACGAATGGTGAAATGTTCCAGGAGCAATATTAGACAACTCCTTTAGTAATTTTGTATTGGTATCGGACAACTCCAAAAGCGATACATCGGAAACCAATCCGAACAATTTCTCAAATGCATAAATCAAAGGCTGTACAAATAATGTGGCCAATCCGCAAAGGAAAAACAACAAAAAGTTGGTCAAATCAATGGTTTCTATACTGCCTTCATGAATTACAAAAAATGCGAAATACGCAATAATATAGATCAGCGTAATCTGCCCGACGGAAATAAAAAGATTGGCCCGCTTATACAGTTCTGAAACCGTAAGTATGGTAACAATACCTGCCAAAATCTGCAAAAACATATATTCGTAGCTATTGGGAACTATTGAACCCAAAAGCAACACCGTTATCACATGGGCAAACATCCCAAGTCTGGCATCAAAAAAGGCTTTTAAAACCAAAGGCAGCACACATATAGGCACCACGTATAAGAACTCCGAATTGTAGTTTACAACCAAAGTTGTGATAAATACCATCAACAATACATTGAAGAAAATAAAAGTAACTTTTGTGTTGTTTTCAAACACTTCAATACGATATTTTCTCAGAAAAAGGAGCAACATCAACAAAGCCAAAGCCACCAAAAGTGTATAGGCGAAAAGAATCCAATTATAGTTGGACTCATTCCACACTTGCGACTCATATTCAGATTGAAGAGATTTCAAAATCTGAAATTTATCCCCCTCAACTACTTCCCCTTTGGAAATGATAAGCTGCTCCTTTTCGATACTTCCTCGGGTATATGAAATCTTGTTCAAATCGCTATTTAGGGCCTTTTCGGTAAACGACTTGTTATATTTCAAATCAGGCTCAATAATATCGAAAAACAATGCTACGTACTGCGGGATGTAAGTTTTCAAATTACGCTTCCTCAAAGCATTCTCAATGAAGTTCCTTATTTCATCCTGCTGAATCAAATTGGAAAAGGTTGTACTTTGCATCTCAACATTTCCGCTTAAAATGGTCACCAACTTATCATCTTCAAAATTCATGGATTCCGATAGGACACCATAAGCGTAGAGCTCATCGATAATATCCAATCCATTTTGTTTCAGTCTTTCAGAAAGCGTGTTGGAAATGGAGTCCGTAAAGTTTTCCCTAAAATCAGCGTCGTAATTTTTTAGGACTTTACTTTTGATGCTTTCATCTAAATCGAAATACGCCGGCGCCCGGCTTTCAATGTCCTGTATTTCCTTGGCGATTTCGGCATCCGATTTTTTGATAGCAAAATCAAAGGGAGCCTGCAAATCCTCTGATTGCCAAGGCTTCCCTTTTTCAAAACCGTATTTAAATTTTCCGCTCTTTGGAAAAAGATAAACAATTAAAAAAGTAGTGGAAACGAATAATAGGACCTTATAGATCAGCGAATGATTTCTGTAAAGTTTATTGATAAAGTCCCTCATAGTTTATCTTAGTAAATTCAAAAGTACATGAATTTTTTCATTTGAAAACTCACAAAAGACAAATGAAATAAATTACATGGACTAGCGGAGCGGTTACAGAGGTGAAACTGAAATTTGTAGTTTTAAAATTTATGAAATTCAGTTTTACAGAAGAAAAGCAATAAATTTCGTTGCATAATCTTGATTTTTTATAATAGCCCCAATCCTTATATTATCTGTTAAAAATTGATTATTTTCGCCTGTAATAAACTCGCGAATAAAGATGGATTCAGACGTTGTAATTGTTTCTGTGGCAAGAACACCTATTGGAAGCTTTTTAGGGGCATTGTCCACTGTACCCGCTACAAAATTGGGTTCGATAGCCATTAAAGGGGCTATGGATAAAGTAGGGTTAAAACCTGATTTGGTGGAGGAAGTTTTTATGGGCAATGTGATTCAGGCCGGTACTGGTCAAGCCCCGGCAAGGCAGGCCGCGTTGGGTGCAGGTATTCCAAATACGGTGCCATGTACCACGATAAATAAAGTTTGCGCGTCCGGAATGAAAGCTGTAATGCATGCCGCTCAGGCCATCCGCTTAGGTGATGCGGAAATAGTAGTTGCTGGAGGTATGGAAAATATGAGTTTAATCCCACATTATCTTTATGCGAGAACTGGAACAAAGTTTGGCCCAGGTACTTTAGTGGATGGCATGCAAAAGGATGGACTCGTCGATGCCTACGACCAAAATGCCATGGGTGTTTGTGCAGATGCTTGCGCTACTGAATATGAGTTTTCAAGGGAAGCTCAGGATGCCTATGCCATTCAATCTTACCAACGCTCGGCGGAAGCATGGGAATCCGGAAAATTTAAAAATGAAGTCGTTCCAGTTGAAGTACCGCAGCGAAGAGGCGAACCGATTATTGTAGATACCGATGAGGAATTCACTAAGGTAAAACTTGAAAAAGTCCCGAGTTTGCGCCCCGCTTTTACAAAAGAGGGAACGGTTACTGCCGCCAATGCGTCCACCATTAATGATGGTGCAGGTGCCATGGTCTTAATGAGCCGAAAAAAAGCTAATGAACTCGGACTAAAAATACTGGCAATTATTAAGAGCTACGCTGATGCCGCACATGAGCCCAAATGGTTTACAACGGCTCCGGCAAAGGCACTGCCAAAGGCTTTGGCTAAAGCAGGAATTGTTCAAAAGGATGTTGACTTTTTTGAGTTCAATGAGGCATTTTCCGTGGTAGCCCTTGCTAATATGAAAATTTTAGGTTTAAATGATGAAAATGTAAATGTAAATGGTGGTGCTGTATCCTTAGGGCATCCGTTGGGTTGTTCGGGCGTGAGGATTTTAATTACTCTTCTGAGTGTTTTGGAGCAAAACGATGCCAAGATTGGAGCAGCCGCAATCTGTAATGGAGGCGGTGGTGCTTCCGCAATGGTTATTGAACGACCCTAATCAGTTGACAGTGAACAGTGGCAGTAGGCAGTTAATTCGCATGGAAAACATTTTCTTTTTTTGATACTAACTTTTGATTGATGCAGTACGGAATTTGTAATTTAAGTATCGTTCCCTTAAGATTTGAGGCTTCTGACAAAAGCGAGTTGGTGTCGCAGGTACTTTATGGCGATTTTTTTAAAGTGACTGAACTCCGCAAGAATTGGAGCAAAATCCGTTTGGCATTTGATAAATATGAGGGCTGGATTGACAACAAGCAATACCTTGAAATTTCAGCCGAGGATTATAGAAGCCTAAATATCGAAACACCCAGAATTGCAACTGATTTGGTGGAATTTGTTCAAGATGAAAATGAACAACTGTCTCCTATCCCATTGGGCTCCTCATTGAATGGGTTGTCGCTATTGAACCATCAATTCGATGGTAATTCTACCGAAGGTCTATCGGATAAATCAAATCTAGTCAACACTGCATTTTTGTATTTGAACAGCCCGTATCTTTGGGGTGGAAAAACCCCGTTCGGTATTGATTGCTCTGGGTTTACGCAGATGGTATATAAACTTAATGGCTATAAACTGCTTCGAGATGCTTCACAACAGGCTACTCAGGGGGAACCTCTGAGCTTCATTGAAGAAAGCGAGCCTGGGGATTTAGCTTTTTTTGACAACAATGAGGGAGAAATTATCCATGTGGGCATCATCATGAAAGATAATTACATCATCCACGCACACGGCAAAGTGAGAATTGACCGTTTGGATCACTCAGGAATTTATAATGTGGACAAAAAAAAGCATACCCATAAACTTCGGGTCATCAAAAAAATAGTCTAATTTGAAAGTCTTCGGTTTTTTTCTACTCCAATAAATCAATATGCCTATCATGGTAGCCCAGCAGATATAATACACCATCCAGCCCTATACTGGAAATAGAACTTTGGGCATTGTCCTTTACTTTAGGCTTAGCGTGAAACGCGATACCCAGACCTGCTAAATTAAGCATGGGCAAGTCATTTGCCCCATCACCCACGGCAATAGTCTGGCTAATATCGATACCCTCCTTTTCAGCAATTTCCCTAAGATATTCGGCTTTTTTGTTACCGTCCACAATTTCGCCAATGTATCCTCCTGTTAAAGCGCCGTCCTTTATTTCTAACTGATTGGCATACACGTAGTCAATCCCCAATTCCTTCTGCAAATAATGGCCAAAATAGGTAAACCCACCAGATAATATCGCTGTCTTAAAACCATAACTGTTCAGCGTATCCATTAATCTTCGCGCTCCTTTGGTAATAGGCAAATTCTTCGCCACATCTTGCAGGACTTCTTCACTCAGACCTTTTAGCAACTTCATTCGGCGTTTAAAACTTTCGTTGAAATCAATTTCGCCCTGCATGGCAGATTCTGTAATGGCTTTCACCTGTTCGCCTACCCCCGCCAATTCGGCTAGTTCATCAATGACCTCTGTTTGAATTAAAGTTGAGTCCATGTCAAAACATACCAAGCGTCGGTTCCTTCTGAAAATATTGTCCTCCTGAAAAGCGATATCTACATCCAATTC
This sequence comes from Hyunsoonleella aquatilis, assembly GCF_014270105.1. GTDB lineage: Bacteria > Bacteroidota > Bacteroidia > Flavobacteriales > Flavobacteriaceae > Jejuia > Jejuia aquatilis. The sequence goes on along the minus strand of NZ_JACNMF010000003.1, from coordinate 125,633 downwards.
TTTGGAAATCTGCATGAATTTCTCAGTGAATTCAGATTTGTTATTGATTTTGCCTCTAATAGACAATTGAATAGACGCACGTGGATACTCTTCCTTTTTGACTAGAGATAATCGCCCTGTCAATCGTTTTATGGAGTCTATATTTAGGTTCTTTTCAGAAATTATTTTTGTGACTTCGGAAATTTGTTCGGCAGCCAGTTTTTCGCCCAAAATGGTGACAATATATCTATCCTTTCCTTGCAGGCCAACCCAGTGCTCATACTCGTTTAGGGAAATAGGCCTGAACTTCGCTTTAATACCTAATTCATAAGCCTTGAACAACAAATCCTTTAACACAGCAGCAGACTTTTTTCCTGACTTAATTTCAAACATGATGCCCAAAGACAAGGTTTCGTGAATATTGGCTTGGCCTATGTCCAAAACCTTCGCGCCATACTCCGCCAAAACGCCAGTTAAACCTGATGTCAATCCCGGTCTATCCGGTCCAGAAATACTTAAAAGGAATATATCAGTAGCCATAATTTGTGCTGTCGATTTTGAAAGCTGTAAAAGTCACTATTCTATTTTAAATATGAAAATTTTTTGGAGCTTAATCCTTTAAAGCAAAACCTACTATTTTAAAAATCGACTATGCCAGCTTTCGCTCGCAGGGACTTCCCAGTTCTCCTTAAATTCAGCAATATTGGCTACAAGATTGTTGAAGACAACAGTGTTCTTTGACACCGCTTTATCCTTTGCCATTTTTCTGAAATCCGTTAAAGATTTATAAGCCACAAACTCTCCCTGCTTATAAGACACATTCATTTTGTCCATTAGATCTACATTGAAATCTTTCTCCAACTGTTGGATAAAATGTACAGAAGCATCAATTGAACACCCTGTAGCAGAATTCAATTGTTGATTCAGCCCTATGACAATAAATCGCTTATATTTAATTGTATAGCCTGCCTTCAAGTCGGCTCCGTGAGCGGTCCAGTTTTCAATAAACTCAGCCAACCTTGACTCTATCTCTTCAATTTCTTCGGGAGTAAAAGAACGATTGGCTTGGTAAATCCAAACTCTGGCATCATCGGGCAATGTGTTAAAATCGACTAGCATTTTTGATTTATGATTTACGTATTACGATTTTAGATTAAAGTCAAAATCAATTTAAAGATTCATGGATTGAGCAATCAACTCGGCAACGTCCAATACTTCAATTTGGTTTTCCTTTTCTTTGCTTTTTACCCCATCTGTCATCATCGTGTTGCAATAAGGGCAACCGGTTGCAATAATATTGGGGTTGGTTTCTAAAGCATCCTCGGTTCTAAGTACATTGATGTCCTTATCCCCTTTTTCAGGTTCTTTAAACATTTGTGCGCCGCCTGCGCCACAGCACAGAGCTGTGCTTTTATGGCGTTTCATTTCTACGAGATTAGCTTTTGTTTGTTGCAACAGTGTTCTCGGTGCATCATATTCACTATTTGCCCTACCCAAATAACAGGGATCGTGAAAGGTGATGCGCTTCCCTTTATAAGTATCGCCTTCTACCTTTAATCGCCCTGAACTAATTAGTTGAGAAATAAACTGCGTATGATGGTACACTTCATATGTACCACCCAATTGTGGGTATTCGTTTTTGATGCAATTATAAGAATGCGGATCGCAAGTGACTATTTTTTTTACCTCATAACCGTTTAGCACCTCAATATTCATGACGGCCTGCATTTGAAACAAGAACTCATTTCCAGCGCGTTTGGCTACATCTCCAGTATTGCTTTCTTCGGTGCCCAACACCGCAAAATCCACATTGGCCTTGTGCAGAATCTTAACGAAAGCTTTGGAAATTTTTTTGGCCCTATCGTCATAGCTTCCGGCAGAACCTACCCAAAATAAAATTTCGGGTTGCTTGCCTTCGGCAAAAAATTCGGCCATTGATTTTACTTCGAGTGCCATGTTTATTTTAATAATATTTTTTAGATGAATACATTTATTCCAGCGCTAAGGCCAATAATATTAGTCACAAATTTTAAATCATTAGAACTTTCATCAGGTTTACTACTTGAAGATAAATACCCAACGCCTAGGTTTATTGAAATACTTTCATTTATAAAAATAGCGACCCCTCCATCAAAACCATACAAAAACAAGTTAGATTTCGATTCTGAATTACTAAAACCATTTCCGTTACTTTCAAATTGTGATTTAACTCTTCCCAAACCTATTGTACCTTGCAAAAATGGCTTAATAGAAGATTTTGAAAAATAGTATCTAACAAAGGGAGATACGGCAAAAGAAGTGCTTTTAACCTCAACCGAGCCAGATCCATTAAGATCTTCAGTAGATTTTTCAAAGCTAATAGGTGCTTGCAGACCTAAAGCCAAATTATTTATCACAAAAAAACCACCAGCAGGGCCAAACGAAACATTTGTGGCCTGTGGTCCATCTAAATCCTGACTATTAGTTTTAATTTTACTTTTTGACGACGTAAACGAAAAATTTGATGACCCTCCTACTATGAAATTGCCTTTTTCCGTTTGACAAAAAGCACTAACTGTGAATAATAACACAATTATTAAAACGGCTTTTTTCATATTTATCTGACTTAGTTTCTAATTTGTTAATTATTCATCCTTCCAGTTAAGGCGATCCATTTGATTGTATGGCCATGGCGCCCCATTGTTTTCAATGTTTTGCATCATATTGTTCAACTCTGATGGGGCAGCGCTTTGTTCCATCACCAGAAAACGGCGCATATCCAAAATAATCGAAAGTGGATTGATGCTTACAGGACATTCCTCTACACAAGCGTTACAAGTCGTGCAGGCCCAAAGCTCCTCATGTGTGATATAATCACCAAGCAATTGTTTGCCGTCATCCTTGAACTCACCATTATTGGTGTCGATGTTTTTGCCCACTTCTTCCAAACGGTCACGGGTGTCCATCATGATTTTTCGTGGGGATAATTTTTTACCAGTCAAATTTGCTGGGCATGCTGAAGTACATCGTCCGCACTCCGTACATGTATAGGCACTCAATAATTGAAACCTGTCTAAATCCATCACATCACTAGCTCCGAATTTGGCGGGAACTTCGTCTCCTGAAACATCTTCAGCAGGCGCGGCAAAAGGGTCTGCATTGGGGTCCATCATCAGCTTTACCTCATTGGTAACGGCCTCCAAATTATTGAACTGACCCTTTGGCTTTATTGGTGCCCAAAATGTATTTGGAAATGCCAACAGGATATGTAAATGCTTGGAAAAATAAAGGTAATTCAAGAACACTAAAATCCCCAAAATATGCAACCACCACGCGCCTCGTTCAATGATATGCAACGTAGTTTCGGGCAATCCGGAAAACAATGGTGCCAAGAATTGGCTTACCACATTACCCGATTCCATGCTTTGAAACTGTAAATCCGTGGCATTCATCACCAAAAACAGTGTCATCAAAACCATTTCAAAATACAGGATGTTATTGGCATCGTTCTTAGGCCAACTGGTCATTTCTTCTTTCCAAAAACGGGCAAGCCTAATCACATTTCTTCTGACCCAAAAGACGATAACTGCCATAAACACCAAAACCGCCAGTATTTCAAAACTTCCAATGAGAAAGCCGTAAAACGAAGTTGGCAATACACTCAGACCAATTCTATGGGTACCAAAGAGGCCGTCAATTATGATTTCCAAAACCTCTAGATTGATAATTATGAAACCAACATAAACAACAACATGAAGGAGTCCCGATATTGGTCGGCGCACCATTTTGCTTTGCCCCAAAGCGATGTTGATCATATTTTTCCAACGTTCGCTCCTATTATCACTAATATCTACCTTACGGCCCAGCTTTACGTTGCGGATAAGCTTTTTGACGTTTTTAGAGAAATAACCAATCCCGACGATAAGGGCAATGGCAAAAAGAATATTGGGTATGTAAGACATGCTTAATTGGTTTCTTCTTCGTAAGGTATTTCCTTTTTGGATAAAATTCGAAAGTAGCGTTTTGGATGTAGTTTTACGTCTCGCAATAATTCTTCTAATTCTTTTGACGCTCCTTTCAAGTTGATATATAATTCGTCATCATTCATTAATTTTCCTACAGACCCTTCGCCCTTATCGATTTTAGCTGTCAATGCGTTGAGATTTTGAATTGTGCCTTCCAGTTTATCGAAAGTTTCTTTTAAATTGATTTGGGACAATTGATCTGCAGTTTGCGAAAAATCATCAGTAATGGTTTCTAAATTAGAAAACGTTGAATTCAGCTTTGCCTCGTTATTTGCCAAGAGTTTATTTAATGTACTTGAAGCTCCATTAAAGTTCTTCATAGTCTCGTCCAATTGTGCAATGGCATCTCTCAAATTTGCTTTCGTTTTGGCATCAAAAACTTCGTTAACGTTGCCCAATAAGGAATCGGCCCCGACCATCATAATTTCAATTTTTTCCTGCAAAGGGGTTAAGCGCTGGTTTACTAATTCCGTTAGGCCAGCTTTAACACCACCTTGCAATACATCACCACTCGATGCTTTTTCAGCACCATCAAAAGCGGGAATAATGGCAATGGCCTTACCTCCAATTAAACCGGTTTCATAAAGTTCAGCCCTACTGTTTTTGGAAAACTCAAAATCGCTATCTACCACCATAGTCACCTTTAGCTTTCCCGAACCATCTTCTTTAAAATCGATGTGAGTCACTTTTCCAACACTTAGTCCATTAATTGTAACTGGAGTTGATGGCACAAGGCCTTCAACGTTTTCATATTCAGTGAAGAATGTATCGGAGGAACTGAGTATGTCCTCCCCTTTTAAGTAATTAAACCCGTAAATAAATAATGCGATGCCCACAAGAACGAGCACGCCTACTTTTACTTCTCTTGAAATTTTCAAAATGCTTTCTTTTGAAAACAAATTTAAAACAATTTTAGATAGGAACTATTGAATTCTTAATTAGAAGTAGAATTTAACACCTCTGCCAAAGGTACTTTTTTGTCGCCCTTGAAAGCCACCACAAAACTGGAGGCATACCCCTTGGATTTTGCAGTTTGCACCAAGTTCATAGCTTCATTATAATTGGAGGTGCTTCCGTAGTAATACTTATATAGATTATTCTCCTGAATACGAGAGATATTGTCCAATTGCTTAAAATTATACGGCTTGGGCATTAACTTTCTGGAACTGGCAGCAATTTGTACCTTAAAGGTTACATCTTTAAATGCTATTTCAGGAACCTCAGGAGTATGGGCATTTGTTTTATCATTAATAGTCTTAGTTGCATTGGCGCCCATATAATCGATGTACTTCTTCAAGGCTTTAAAAAGTGCCTTGGACATAACTACCTTGCCCTTTTTCGAATTAAGGAAGTCCTCCTCCTTTTTATGTGTTAAAAACCCGAGTTCCACCAAAACACTTGGCATATAGGTATAGGCCAAAACATATAAGCCTGCCTGCTTAACCCCTCTACTTTTTCTTTTGCCTGTTACTTTAAACTCAGTCTCTATGTAGTTTGCCAGCTCAATACTATTATCTAAATAATCTTCTTGAGCCATCATTAAACTGACTAGGGATTCGGGAGAACTTGGGTCAAACCCTTTGTAGGTTTCCTCATAATTATCTTCCAAATAAATCACAGAGTTCTCGCGTTTTGCAACTTCTAAATTTGCTGCATTTTTATGAATTCCCAACACAAAAGTCTCCGAGCCGTAAGCATTTCCCTTTCCACCTGGTTGGGCATTGCAGTGAATTGATATGAATAGATCCGCCTTCTTTTCATTGGCCAAAATAGCTCTATTATTCAAGGTTGGATATACATCCTTAGTCCTTGTGTACAATACTTTTACATTGGGCAAATGTTGCTTGATAAGCTTACCCACAGCCAGCGTTACGTCCAGGGCTATATCCTTTTCAGCTGTCTTATAACGTTTGGTACCCGGAGTTCCGGAATCCCTTCCTCCATGTCCTGCGTCTAGCACAACGATAAATTTATCATTGCTTTGAGCATTCAACAATCCAGCAAATGTTAAGACTATCAAAAAAGATACGAAATGCAATACTCTGTTCGTTTTCATGGGGTAAAAAATGGTTATTCTATTTTTGCACCATTTTAATTTGACATTTATTAAAAAAGGTTCAGTTTTTGATGCTGTTTGCCCTTTTAAACGTCATTGAAAATGGGTTTATTTTACTCGGAAATATTTCTACGGAAATATAAATCAATCCAAGAAAAATATATGTAATTTTGGCGTTTCAAAAACCGAGCCATACTTTTACAAAAATACATCTAAAAGCGTTGGGTACAAACAAGTTTAAAATACTTTTTGCATTGAGTTTTACAGTGTTTATCAACACGTTTGGCTACACTCAAGACATCCCAGAAAAGAAAAAAACTATCAAACCAAGCAGGGCAGATTCGGTAGCTGTAAAAATAGATAGTTTGATTACGCCACAGATCGTGAAAAACGCCGAACTTCCAGAGCCAGTTCAAGATACCATTGTAAACGATTCTATAAAACCGAAGAAAAAGGAGTTTTTGGATCATATCGTAACCTATAAAGCTCAAGACTATACATCCCTAAACCAGAAAAAACAGAAAATATACCTTTATAACCAAGCGGAGGTAACTTATGGAGATGTCAATATAAAATCCGGGGATATTACTATCAATTATAAAACCGATGAGGTTTATGCCAAAGGAATTGTAGATTCAACAGGAGCATACACCCAAGGTCCAGTTTTTACCCAGGGGAGCCAAATAGTCAAACCTGATTCGATTTTGTTTAACACGAAAACGCAAAAAGCGTTAATCTATAACAGCGTTACCGAACAGGAAGGTGGAACTGTAATTGCGGAAGTGACCAAAAAAGAAAACGACTCCGTATATTTTGTGAAAAGAGCAAAATACACTACTGCAGAAAACCTTGAGGACCCGGAGTATTATATCAAAATGACCAAGGCCAAAATTGTGCCAAAAAAGAAGATTATTACTGGTCCTGCGGGACTTTTTATTTATGATGTGCCCACGCCTATTTGGTTGCCATTTAGTTTCTTTCCGCAAACGGAAAAGCACACCTCTGGTATTTTGATGCCAACCTTTGGAGAACAGAACGAAAGAGGTTATTTTTTACAGAACGGTGGCTACTACTTCGCCATTAGCGACTTTGTTGATCTGGCCATAAGGGGCGATTATTACACTAATGGAAGTTACGGCCTTAGGGCCGAAAGCACCTACGCCTGGCGCTATAGGTTCAGGGGTAATTTCGCCTTTCGATTTGAAAACCTCATCACTAGTGAACGTGGTTTTCCAGACTATGCTATCAACAGGTTGTACAATCTGCGATGGTCGCATAGCCAGGACGCAAAGGCTAGTCCCAATTCGCGGTTTACTGCTTCGGTAAACCTCGGTAGTAGTTCATTTTACCGTGCCTCTATCAACCAAAATACAACAGGGAGTTTCTTGAACAACAACTTATCTTCCTCAATTTCATACTCCAAGACTTTTCAGGGAGAGCCTCAAGTAAATTTCAGCCTAACGGCAACGCATTCGCAAAACACCCAAACCGAGCAAATCGACATGACCCTGCCTACTTTTCAGGCGAGTGTTGGCCGGATATTTCCTTTTGCGCCTCGAACTGGAACCAAAAAAGGTATCATTCAAAATGTCAACTTTCAGTATAACGTAAGAGGTGAAAATAGAATTAGAACTACGGATTCGTTATTCTTCAAAAAGGAAATGTTTGATGATGCTAGGGCAGGCTTTCAGCACAACATTCCATTGAGTACAAATTTTAAGGTATTCAAGCATTTTAGTCTAACGGCAGCAACCAATTACAGTGAGGTTTGGACCTTTAACACCATTGACCGAAGTTTTGACCAAGAGGAACAGGAGGTCATTACGGACACTATTGGTGGATTTGATTCTTTCCGGACCTACAATTTCAGTACTAGTTTAGGAACTACGGTTTATGGGATGTTCAATTTCGAAAAGAAAGGTGAGGATCGAAAAATAAAGGCCATAAGACATGTAATGCGACCCTCAATTAGCTATAATATCAATCCGGCTTTTGATAAATATTATGATACTTACGAGGTAGTTAGTGCGGACGGATTAACTCGTGAGGATGTAGAGTTTACGCGCTTTGAACAATCCATTTTTGGTGTTCCGGGAAAGACGTTTTCAAGCTCGATGGGGATTTCTTTATCCAATAATTTTGAGGCCAAAGTTAGAGATAAGGATTCTACGGCCACAGAGCCTAAAAAGGTGATTCTTTTAAACAATCTCAACTTTTCGACTGCTTATAATTTTGCTGGTGACTCATTGCAATGGAGCCCGATCAGAATGACAGGCGGAACCCAGTTATTCGATAACAAGATGAGCGTTAACTTTAGTGCAACAATGGATCCGTACGCTTTGGATAATAACAACCAAAGAATTGACAAATTCAATATCGACAATGGCGGAAGTCTATTTAGACTTACCAATGCTAATTTAAACCTTAGCTACTCTCTATCCAGCAAAGACAATAAAAGCAAGAAAGGAGACAAGGACGACCCTGCTATTCAAGAAAACTTGTTAAACGGAGGGCGCGCAGACGACCTATTTGGACGGCCGGAAGATTTTGCAACCGACCGTTTTGACGCAAAAGAGGAGGACAAAAAGGAGGAAGACGACGAGTTCTACAACTTTAAGATTCCCTGGAGTTTGCGTTTGGCGTATGCCATTAATTATTCTAACCAAAGGAGGAACAACGAAATCTCATCACATTCCCTTATGTTTTCGGGAGATATTGAGCTCTCCCCAAAATGGTCGATAGGTGCTTCTTCAGGTTATGATTTAAAAAACCATGGATTTACCTTTACCCAATTGCGCTTTGAAAGGGATTTATTGAGTTGGCGAATGAATTTCAGTTGGGTTCCATTTAGCTCACGTAGTTCTTGGAATTTCTTTATTGGTATAAAATCTTCGCTGCTTCAAGACCTGAAATACGAAAAACGCAGACAGCCAGACCAGACGCTTTAAAATTTATTAGGGTATTTTCTTCATTTTTATTGCTATCTTTAAAACTACAATATGAGCACATATGAAAACCATAATTAATACAGACAATGCTCCCGCCCCACTTGGGCCATACAACCAAGCTGTTTTAACCGGAAATACGCTGTACATTTCTGGACAAATTTCTATAAACCCAGAAACCAACGAATTGGTTTTGAGCGATATAAAGAGTGAGACCCTTCAGGTTATGAAAAATCTAGGTGCTATTCTTGAAGCTGCGGATTTGACTTTTAACAATGTGGTGAAATCTTCAATTTTCATTAGCAATATGGATGATTTCGCGCCCATAAATGAAGTATACGGCAGTTTTTTTGACGATGCCAATGCGCCAGCAAGGGAAACCGTTCAGGTGGCTAAACTTCCTAAAGGGGTGAATGTAGAAATAAGTATGATTGCCTCTGTAATGGGCATTTAGGACACATTTTCTTTTTCGAGAGCATAACGCTTTAAGAGGTTTCGCAATTTTTGGTTGTCGATAGGTTTGGCCAAAAATTCATCTACACCCGAAGCCTTTGCATTTTCAATATCTTCTTCAAAAGCACTGGCAGAAACCGCAATGATCGGAATCTTATGCTTCGCGAATTTATCAGAGTTTTTTATAATCTTGGTAGCTTCATAGCCGTTCATTTTCGGCATGTAAATATCCATAAAAATCATATCGAAATCGATGACCTTATAGAGATTAACTGCATCCAAACCATTGGTTACAAAAGTACATTCAGCCCCTTGCTGTTCCAATAAAAACTTAATCACCTTTTGGTTCATTTTATTATCCTCGGCTACAAGCACGTTAAATCGATAATCAAACTTATTGAGCAAAATGGGGGTTTCCTCCGGAAGCTCTTGCTTCAAGTTCAAGGTTTTTTTCAATTGTAAACTAAAATAAAATGTAGAACCTTCGTTTTCCTTACTTTCCAATTTTAATTCGCCACCCATTAGCTCAACCAGCTTTTTAGTTACGGCCAACCCAATTCCAGAGCCCCGGTAGTGCTGTAAGGGCATAATATCACGTTCTTCCAAAGTACTAAAAGCATGCTCAACCTCGTGTCTCTTCATGCCCACGCCGGTGTCTTTTATATAAAAAGTAACCACCTGATGGTCGTCGTGAGTTACTGTATGGTCGATAGTCACCGCAATTTTCCCCGAATGGGTAAACTTTATGGCATTGTTGACCAAATTAATCAATACTTGTTGGATTTTGCCCAAATCGCCTAAAAGCAAAAATTTCGGCTTTTCCTCACCTGCAAAATTGTACTCGAACTCCAACCCTTTTTCCCATGCTTGGTATTCAAATATTTTTAACAATTTCGACAAATCAGACTCTATGTCGATCGTTGCTTGCTCCAATTCCAAATGGCCTTCAATGCCCTTGGAGTTATTCAATATCATATTAATAAGTTGCAACAAATGCTCTGAGGAGTATTCAGCAATTTCAACCTGCGCCCTCTGGTCTAAGTCCAAATCTGTATTTTTCAACATTCTTATCATCCCTAAAATAGTACTCAAGGGAATTCGAATTTCATGGCTCATATTTGCCAAGTAAATAGACTTATGCTCCGAAGTCTCCAAAGCTTTTTGGAGTTCTAATTCCAGTTCGTTTATCCTGTTATTAAGGTAGGATTCCACAACATCGCCTTCTATCTGGGAACGCAGATTATACAACAGTACCAAGACTGTAAAAACCAATAAAACAAAAAGTAGCAGAGAGAATGTAACTAGGTAGTAATCATCGCTGATCAATTTAGTACCCACAAAAAATAACACCCCTAGAAGGACAATTCCTAAAGCAGAAGCAATAGCAAGGACTTTAAACTCTTTTTTTGTCTTTGGGGGAAATGTCATTCTACAAGAAATAATTCGATAAAGATACGAAAGAATAATTATTAATATCTTGTAAACATAGTTACATAACCAAATTTATAATACATTTGAGATAGCCTAAAATACAAGGAAATGCGCATAGAATATGATATAAAATTAGGGTTTAAGGATGTGATGATTCGTCCGAAACGTTCCACTTTGAAAAGTAGAAAACGAGTAAGTTTGGTGAGGGAATTTAAATTTTTACACAGCTCGATACAATGGTCGGGTATTCCTATTATAGCGGCAAATATGGATACGGTCGGCACTTTTGAAATGGCGAAATCCCTTTCGGAAGATCAACTTATTACGGCTGTCCACAAACACTATAGTGTTAATGAATGGAATGCTTTTTTGAAGGATGCTCCAAAAGGCATAGAAAATTATATCGCTGTTAGTTCCGGGATAAGTGTAGAAGATGCTGATAAGCTTCATGAAATTTTTCAGGCGCACCCTAACCTAAAGTTTATCTGTATTGATGTGGCCAATGGCTATTCGGAGTATTTTGTAGAATTCGTAAAAGAAACAAGACGAAAATATCCCGAAAAAGTGATTATTGCCGGCAATGTAGTTACTGGCGAAATGGTGGAGGAACTGTTGCTTTCCGGCGCGGATATTGTAAAAGTGGGCATTGGCCCAGGCTCTGTTTGCACCACAAGGGTGAAAACCGGTGTCGGCTACCCCCAACTTTCGGCAATAATTGAATGTGCAGATGCGGCTCATGGCTTAGGTGGTCAAATAATAAGTGATGGAGGTTGTTCGTCTCCAGGGGATATTGCCAAGGCCTTTGGTGCCGGCGCAGACTTTGTGATGCTCGGCGGCATGCTGGCAGGCCATGATGAAAGCGGAGGTGAAACTTTTGAAAGGGACGGGATGCCCTATAAAAAATTCTATGGTATGAGTTCGTCTACGGCAATGGACAAACACTCAGGAGGTGTAGCAGATTATCGCGCCAGTGAGGGCAAAACTGTTGAGGTACCCTATCGTGGAAAAGTGGATGAGACTGTAAAAGACATTTTAGGGGGATTACGCAGTACCTGTACTTATGTTGGGGCTGCACGGTTGAAGGAACTGACAAAGCGCACCACGTTTATAAGGGTAAATGAACAGGAAAATAGGGTTTATAACTCATAAATGCGCAGATTCAACAAATTTTGCTTCCAGGAGATTGTAAAGTTTTTAAATATTAAATCTTTGATTTTTTAAAAAATCAAAATTCGTTAGGCATTCTTTTTAATCTCGCAATTCATCCTATTGCAGAGGATTATATTAGCATTTAATCATTTATTATTAGTATTTTTTCATGGATATTCGTGATCTGAAAACCACCAAACTATGGCACTGAAAATTGTAATTTCACATAAAACTTTGTACAAATATGATAGATTAGTTTCTTTATCACCTCATATTTTCAGATTAAGGCCGGCGCCGCATAGCCGCACACCAATCGAAGCGTATTCCATAAATATCAAGCCCGAAAAACATTTTTTCAATTGGCAACAGGACCCTTTTGGAAATTATTTGGCTCGGTTGACCTTTCCAGAAAAAACCAAAGAGCTTTCTATTGATGTCGAAATTATAGCAGATTTAAAAACCATTAATCCGTTTGATTTCTTTGTTGAAAAATATGCCGAAGACTATCCTTTTGAATATACCGAAACCACAAAAAAAGAATTATTGCCCTATTTAGAAATTACCGATAACGGGCCGTTGCTCAATAATTTTCTCAAAACCGTTGACCTTACACCGAGAAAGACCATTTTCTTTTTAATCGACATAAACAGAAAGATATATGAGTATTTGAATTACAGCATCAGACTCGACCCAGGTGTGCAACCTTGTGATGAAACTCTTCAAAAGAAAGTGGGTTCGTGCAGGGATTATGCTTGGTTATTTGTTCAGGTGATGCGCCATTTGGGCTTTGGTGCAAGATTTGTTTCGGGCTATTTGGTACAATTAAAATCTGATGAAAAATCACTAGATGGCCCATCAGGACCTGAGGAGGATTTTACAGATTTACATGCTTGGACTGAGGTTTACGTTCCCGGTGCGGGGTGGATCGGTTTTGATGCTACGTCTGGGTTACTTGCAGGTGAAGGCCATATACCTCTTGCATGTACGCCCTCTTTTGAAAGTGCGGCTCCAGTATCCGGTATGACTGATATTTGCGAAACGGAATTCTTCTTCGAAAACTCCGTTAAGCGTATATTTGAGTCGCCTCGCGTGACCAAACCTTATACAGAAGACCAATGGAATGCGATTTACAATTTAGGGTTCAAAGTGGATGAAGTTCTGGAAAAGGAAGACGTCAGGCTCACCATGGGTGGCGAACCCACCTTTGTGTCCATCGATGATATGGAATCCCCTGAATGGAATACCACTGCTGATGGTGAACACAAACGCGAATTGGCCAAAAACCTTTCAGGAAAACTTTATGATGAATTCGGAAAGGGAGGCGTATTACACCAAGCGCAGGGGAAATGGTATCCCGGCGAACCCCTACCCCGTTGGTCCATTGATATCTGTTGGCGTAAGGACGGCAAGCCAATTTGGAACAACAAAAACCTGTTATCTCTTTTCTCTGAACACAAAAAATTACCCAAGGGGTCGGATAGAAAATTCATAAAAACACTGACCAAATACTTGGGCGTATCAGATAAGTATGTAAAGCCCACCTATGAAGATAGCTTCTATTTTCTGTGGCAGGAAGGCCAAATGCCCGTGGACATCGACCCCACGAAAGAAGATGGTAATCTTTTGGTCAAAGAAAAACTTCAGAGCATTTTAAAAGATGGCACGACTAAGCCTATTGGCTACGTTATTCCATTGAATAATTCAGAAGGTATTTGGTATAGCTGTGATTGGAAATTCAGAAGAAAGCATGTGTTTTTAGTGCCCGGCAACTCTCCTGTGGGCCTAAGGCTACCTTTAAATTCTCTAATTCAAAAACCAAAGCAAAAGGAGTTCCCTGATTTTGAACCTGACCAATTTTACAGACAGGACGAACTTCCTGAATTTACAGAAGCTGTCGAAAAGCGGTTTCAAAAATTTATAAAGGAAAAGCCTGCGAAAAGCAAGTCTGAATTCTTTATTAGAACAGCACTTTGTGTTGAAGTCCGCGACGACACATTACATATTTTCCTTCCGCCATTGGACGCCATCGAATATTATTTGGACCTCGTTGCCTCCATTGAAGCCACTTCAATAGAATTAAATATTCCAGTGGTTTTTGAAGGTTATGATGCGCCTTTTGACAATCGTGTGCAATCCTTAAAAATCACACCCGATCCAGGGGTAATAGAGGTAAACGTGCAACCTTCTAAAAGCTGGAATGAATTAACAAATAATACCCTCAAGCTTTACAAACACGCCAAATTATCCCGGCTTGGAACCGAAAAATTTATGGTGGACGGAAAACATACAGGTACCGGTGGTGGTAACCACGTAACCCTTGGTGGTATTACCCCAGCCGATAGCCCTCTATTGCGTAAGCCCAGTTTGTTGAGAAGTTTGTTGACCTTTTGGCAGCATCATCCGGGGTTGTCCTATTTATTTTCTGGTGCGTTTATCGGCCCCACAAGTCAGGCACCCCGTATCGATGAGGCCCGAATAGAAAATTTATATGAATTGGAAATAGCCTTCAGCAAAATACCAAAGAACGGAGAAGTTCCGTTTTGGCTCACCGATAGATTGTTTAGGCACTTATTGACCGATTTGACCGGCAACACGCATCGTGCGGAATTCTGTATTGATAAACTATATTCCCCCGATTCCTCTTCTGGACGACTGGGGATTTTGGAGCTTCGCGCATTTGACATGCCCCCGCATGCCCAAATGAGCTTGATGCAAAACCTTTTAGTCCGTACTTTGGTTGCCTGGTTCTGGAAAACCCCCTACGAACACGATTTGGTGCGTTGGGGTTCTGAGTTGCACGATAAATTCCTGATCGAACATTTTGTAAGAGATGATATTAACGATGTGGTAAAACAAATCAACAAGGCAGGGTTTGCGTTCAAAGAGGATTGGTTCAACCCGTTTTTTGAGTTTAGATTCCCGTTATACGGGATGGTAAATATTGGCGGGATGGAATTGGAACTGCGGGCGGCGATAGAACCATGGAATGTCTTAGGTGAAGAAATGAGTGACAGTGGCACTGCGCGGTACGTAGATTCTTCATTAGAACGCGTGCAAATAAAGGTTTTCAATTTTATCAATGAAAGATATGTTGTAACTTGTAATGGTGTAAAGGTTCCCTTAAGGTCAACCGGAGTTAAAGGTGAATATGTGGCTGGAGTTAGGTATAAGGCATGGAATCCTTATTCCGCTATGCATCCTACAATTGGAGTTCATGCGCCTTTGGTGTTTGATGTAGTAGACACATGGAATAAAAGGTCTATAGGTGGTTTCACTTATTTTGTTTCCCATCCAGGAGGGCGTTCTTACGAGTCATTCCCAGTGAATAGCCTGGAAGCCGAATCTAGAAGAATCAACCGGTTTTGGAGTTTTAATCACACGCAAGGCGATATTGTCCAAGAGAATGGAGATACTATCAACAAAAAAGAATATCAAACTATTAAAAAACAAATCAATCCTAAAAAATTCAAGTATAAGGAACTTCCAATTAGTGAGGAATTTCCTGTAACACTTGATTTAAGAAAAGCATAAGTATGCCCCTAGGCTCCAACATATTGTTCCAAAATTACTTTTCGGGCTTCAGAAATTATGATGAGGTGCTGAAATCGGACATGTCTATTAACCCCAATTGGGCGAAATTGCTCAATAACCTTACTCAAATTGGTTCCGACAATTTGCTGGCAAAACAAAATGAAGTCAACTGGTTGTTGGAGGAAAACGGGGTGACTTACAATGTATACAACGACCCCAAGGGAATGCATAGAGCTTGGCAGTTAAATATCGTGCCGTTTTTAATTCATGAAAGCGAATGGTTACATATTGAAAAGGGCATCAAACAAAGGGCGGAACTATTCAATCTTATCTTAAAAGATATTTATGGTAAACGTGAATTAATCAGTAATGGCATCATTCCCCAAGAAGTGGTTTATGCCCATAGAGGGTTTTTAAGGCAATGCGACCAGATAAACTACCCAACAGAGAAACAACTGCTTATCCACTCAGCCGATATGGCGCGCGGGCCTGATGGCCGCATGTGGGTAGTTAATGACCGTGCCCAGGCACCATCCGGCATGGGTTATGCTTTAGAAAACCGCTATTCATTAAGCAGGGTATTTCCAAGTGTTTTTGAAAATATAAATGTAAAGCAGCCCACCCAATTCTTTTATGAGTTCAATCAAATGCTCATAGATGCAGCTCCTCAAAACAAATCGAATCCTAGTATTGTGATTTTGACTCCAGGACCGCTTAATGAAACCTATTTTGACCATGCCTACATGGCTTCTTTTCTTGGATATCCTTTAGTGACCGGAAACGACTTGGTAGTTAGAAATGGTAAACTTTGGATGAAGACCCTAAAGGAACTGAAACAAGTAGATGTTGTTCTGAAACGTGTGGATGATGCCTTTATGGACCCTTTAGAACTACGTGAAGATTCGTATTTGGGCGTTGCGGGATTGCTGGACGTTATCCGTGAGCAAAGGGTAGCCATAGTCAACCCCATTGGTGCCGGGGTTCTAGAAAATTCGGGACTAATTCCATTTTTAAATGGTATTTGCAAGTACTTCTTAAACGAAGACCTGATACTGCCACAGATAGCCTCGTGGTGGTGCGGACAGGAGGCAGAACGGCATTATGTGCTTAATAACCTCCGTGAATTTGTTGTAAAACGAATCGATAGATCAAACCGGGAGCATATTTTTTTCTGCGAGTTTTTACTGGAAAAGGCTTTGGAAGAACTGAAACAAGAAATTCTTTTACGTCCTTATAAATTTGTGGCCCAGGAAAAAATATCATTCTCTACGGCACCAGATTTTTCCAACGGTGCCCTGGAGCCAAGAAAAGTTATGTGCCGAACATTTGCAATTGCCAAAAATAATGGTTTTAGCGTAATGCCGGGAGGTTTGGTGCGCGTGGCTGCCGAGCGTGAAAATCTTTTTGTTTCTAACCAGCGCGGTGGGGTAAGTAAAGATTTTTGGATTGTTTCGGACCATTTCCAGAATGGTATCAAGAATTTTTCATGGGACAATAGTTGCAAAATCTCAATTGCCGATATAAACCATCTTCCGAGCAACACCGCGGAAAGCTTGTTTTGGTCAGGCCGCTATTTGGGCCGTGCGCTAACGACCGCCCGATACTTGAGAATGGTACTTAACTCTATGAACCTAGGGCAATACAGCAATCAGAATTCCACTTCTGAAATATTAGTTCACCTCTACAAATCTATTACCAACATCACTTCTACTTTTCCAGGTTTTGTTGGAGAAGGCTCCGAAAACAACCTTACCGATCCGCTTAGAGAAATACACTCCTTGATGTTGGACGAGGAAAGACTCGGCAGTTTTGCACAAACCATGGCAAGTTTTAACAATTCTTACTATTCCCTACGCAGCCTTTGGTCTAAAGATATGTGGCGCGTATTTGATAGCATTAAAAAACTATGGAACACTTTTAAAAAAGAAAAAAACTATTCCATCCCACAATTGAGCAAGCTTCTGGACCGCATTATAACAAGGCTCATTGCTTTTATGGGTCTTATAGAGGAAAGTATCCTACCAAGCCAAGGCTTATTGTTGTATTTCATCGGGTTGCAATCGGAGCAGGCCATGATGAATATTGCCAAATTTAGGTCACTCCTGATTTTTGATTATAGTGAATCCGTGCAGTATGAAATATTAGAATCCTTTTTGGAAAGCCACGAAAGCCTTAATATTTATAGGTACAGTTATCGCTCATACCTCAACATGGAAAATGTAGTCCGCCTGATTTTATTGGATAGGGAGTATTCAAAATCGCTATCCTTCCAAATCCAACGCATCAAAAAGGATATTGGCAAATTACCGCATACAGAGCATAACGAACATTACACCAAATGTGCAAAACACATGGAAAAAGCCAGCGAAATTGTCAAAACCATTTCCGTAAGCAAATTGTTGGAAATTAACGAAACCAGTGGTATTAGGCAAAACCTAGATGATATACTGGCTGAATTGAGCAGTTTATTGCACAACACGTCTATTGCCATTTCCAATGCCTATTTTGACCACTCTTATCCACAGAGCCAATTGGTGAACCAAAATTTCCCATTGCCATAAATGATTTATAAAGTTTCACATACGACAAGTTATGAATATGAAAATGGTGTGACGTTTTGCCATAACTTGGCAACCTTAAAACCTAAAACTATTTTGGGGCAGACCTTATTGGAATACCATCTAGAGATTAGCCCCAAACCAATGGAACTTTCAGAGAAATTAGATTTCTTCGGAAATACGATAACCCGTTTTTCCATTCAAGAACACCATACCCAACTTAAAGTAACTGCAATAAGTAAAATAGACAAAGATTCCAATTTGGCGCCACATATTTCAGATGATTCCAAAGCCCAAAGCATTACTTTAAAAGATGCGCTTTCAACATTAAAAAGTACAACACCGGAAATTTTGGATGTAAAGCAATTTGTATTGGAATCTATTTTGATTGCCAATATTTCACCAGACATTAAGGCCTATGCAGAAGAGTCCTTTCATCCGGATCGGCCTGTTTTTGAAGCATCTTTGGAGCTAATGCAGCGCATTTACAACGACTTTGAATTCAACCCTGAAGTTACCAATGTTGCAACTCCTATTCAAGAAGTAATCGAAAATAAAAAAGGCGTTTGCCAGGATTTTGCTCAAATTGCTATTGCTTGTGCCCGTTCCGTTGGTCTTCCTGCACGTTACGTGAGCGGTTATATTGAAACTATTCCTCCTCCCGGGAAAGAAAAACTGATTGGTGCGGATGCCTCCCATGCCTGGTTTTCCGTTTACATACCTAATTTTGGATGGGTAGATTTTGACCCAACCAACAATCAAATCCCAAAAAACCAACATATTATTGTCGCTCACGGACGGGATTACTATGATGTACCTCCGCTTAAAGGCGTCATTTACAGCTCGGGAAAAAACAAACTAAAAGTGGCTGTAGATATTAGGTCTGTCAGCTAAATGTTCTCATTTGATATTTACTGCTTAGATATCTTTCCAATCGAACCTGTTGCTGAAGGTATCAACTCATAAATAAAACTCGGTCGGATATGTGCTTCCTTTCTGTGCGATACATAAATGATAGCTGTATGGCTTTCTGAGGCAATTTTATTGACCAGTTCAGCAAATAATTGGGCATCGTTGTCGTCCAATCCGTTTGTAGGTTCATCTAAAATGAGCAATGGCGGGTGCTTTACCATGGCCCTGGCGATAAGCACCAATCGTTTATGCCCATTGGATAAGGACTGGAAACTCTTATCTTTTATATGCACCATATTTAAAAGTTCCAGCCATTCATGGGCAATATTGATTTGCCTTTCCGATGGGACCTTATAAAGTCCAATAGAATCCAAAAAACCAGAAATAATCATCTTTTCAATAGAATCCCTTCGTTTAAACCCTCTCAGCATTTCTGAGGAAAAAAAACCAATGTTCTTTTTGATATCCCAAACGGTTTCCCCACTGCCTTTTTTCATCCCAAACAGGATCATATCCTGAAGAAAACCCTTTGGATTATCCCCTGAAATCAATGTTAGAATCGTACTTTTACCAGAGCCATTGGGTCCGATCAATTGCCAAAACTCACCGGGTTTCACTTCCCAATTTATGTCCTTAACGATTGGCCGCCCCCCATAATTTACACAAACTTTGTTCAATTTAATCAAGGGATTTGGAACCCTACTTTCTAAAACATACGGACGTGGCAATGCCTTTACAAAATAGGTTTTTGCATTTTGACTAGAAGCCTTTTGGTTATTTAAGGGTTGTACCTCTTCATTTTCAACCAAATATACCTTATCGATAAAAGCCAAAATATCCCTTCTTCTTGTAGCAATTTGAATGATTCGGACGGATTGACTTAATTGCTCTAAAGCTAATTTAATTCGCGTTTGGGCCTCAATATCCAAACAGTCAAAGACATTGTCCAGTAAAACGTAATCCGCTGTTTTTTGTGTCAAAATGTGATTGAGCAGGGCTCTTTTACGCTCACCTTCCGAGGAGTTTTTTAGGCTATTCTTAGTTTTTGTCCGGATATCAAAACGCCCGTGCCGCAATTCTTCTTCGATAAATTTTTCAACCGCAATATCAGAAAACAATTCGCCATTTAAACCTTGAAATTCTCCGAAAATTTCGCCGGACAGAATACGTTTAAAGAGTTGAACCTTATTGGTAGCATTGGATATGTATAATGCGATATGTCTGGCTGAAGCGCTAATAAAGCATCGGTTTAATTACAAATCCTTGGTATGAAATTCGACTAAACGGTCAATTGGCCGGCGTACAATGTTTCCAACTTTAAAGCCCATTTCTTCGGCTACTTCTTTTATTTCATTTTGGGAAAAGAAAGCTATGGAACCCGCAAAATGTACAGGTACATTTTTTAACTCTTCTTCATATTGGAAAATCATATTCTTTGCAAATAGGCGTATGCCATCTTTGATTAGATTTACCGTATACTCCGAATCTTTTTGCAAAAACATAAATTCGGCAAAATTAGCCAGATAGGCATTGGGATTGGGCTGTTTGTAAATATTGTATTTGACGAAATCGGCTTCTAAGTTGTATTTGCTTCCAAAGGCCACCTTAACATTTTCGGGCATGTGGTTGAAATAATAGTCCCTTATCAATTGTTTGCCATAATAATTTCCTGAGGCATCGTCCATCATAATATATCCCAATGATTTCACCCTTTGGTGCAACTTGGAGCCGTCATAATAGCTACAATTGGAACCCGTGCCAAGAATACAAACCACGGCTGCTTCGGTTTCATCGTTTATAGTCCCGTAAACCGCAGCCAAAGTATCTTCTTCAACTTTGATTTTTGCATTGGTAAAAACTTCGGACAGGGCATCTAACACAATTTCTTTACCCCGTTCTGTACCACAACCGGCACCATAAAAGAAGACATGCGTAACGATATCCTTGTTTGTCTTAAGTTCCGGGCTCTTTTTTATAATCTTTTTCAGTTTTTCTTCCGAAAGAATCTCAGGATTTAAGCCCTTGGTACGTATTTTTTCCAGTAATTTATTTCCGTTGTTATCTATGGCAATCCAATCGGACTTAGTAGACCCACTATCAACAATTAAAACCATATCTAGTTAGTTTTGGTATAAAAAAACTCCACAAAGTACTGTGCTAAACACACAATATCCAGTGGAGTTTAAATTAGATTAATTTATTTTTAAACAGTTGCTATATATTGCGCGAGGTCAACCAATTTAGTTGAATAACCAAATTCGTTATCGTACCAAGATACTAATTTAAAGAAATTATCATTTAAGGCAATACTAGCATCGGCATCAAATACACTGGTCATAGATTCAGACACAAAATCTTGAGATACTACCTTTTCTTCAGTATATCCTAAAACACCCTTTAACGGGCCGTCAGCCGCTGCTTTCAAAGTTGCTTTTACTTCCTCCCATGATGCTGATTTTTCAGTTCTTACGGTTAAATCCACTACAGACACATCTGGAGTTGGTACTCTAAATGCCATACCTGTCAATTTTCCGTTCAATTCTGGAATAACCTTACCTACTGCTTTTGCCGCTCCAGTTGAAGATGGGATGATATTAGCCAATGCGCTTCTACCTCCTCTCCAGTCTTTCTTAGATGGTCCATCTACAGTCATTTGAGTAGCCGTAGTAGCATGAACAGTAGTCATTAAACCTTCAACAATTCCAAAGTTATCATTGATAACCTTAGCCAAAGGCGCTAAACAGTTTGTTGTACAAGATGCATTTGAAACGATAGTATCAGCTGCAGTAATCTTATCGTTGTTTACTCCCATTACAAACATAGGCGCATCTTTTGAAGGTGCAGAAATCGCCACCTTTTTAGCTCCGGCAGTAATGTGCTTTTGAGCCAATTCCAGAGTAGTAAAAATACCTGTACAGTCCAAAACTACCTCCGCACCAACGGCATCCCATTTTAAATCCTCTGGGTTGCGCTCTGCGGTAATTCTGATTTCATTGCCGTTTACTACTAAGTTTCCATTATTGATATCCACAGTACCGTTAAATCTACCGTGCACAGAATCATATTTCAGTAAATAAGCCAAGTGGTCTACATCCAACAAATCGTTGATACCCACTACTTCTATATCAGGTCTTGAGGCTGCCACTCTGAAGGCAATTCTACCTATACGACCAAATCCGTTAATTCCAATTTTCAATTTTGACATAATTTTATTAAATTAATTAGTGTTACGTGCTCATAATGTCAGAGACACGAAGTAATTCCATATTTATTTTTGATTTTCCTTTTATTGCCTTATCCAATGGGGTTAATTCCATTTTATTGCTCAACAGCCCCACCATGTAATTGGTCTTTCCTTCCAGTAATGACTCCACAGCTTTTACCCCCATTCTACTGGCTAGTACCCTATCGAAGCAGGAAGGCGCTCCACCTCTTTGCATGTGTCCTAATACAGAGACCCTTACGTCATAGCCTTTCATGTTTTCATCAACGTACTCTTTCAGCTCAAAAATATTCTTTCCAATTTTATCACCTTCCGCAACTACAACGATACTTGAGGATTTTCCGGACTTTCTACTTTTGTTTAATGACTCAACTAGTCTGTCTAATCCCAAATCCTCTTCTGGTATCAGTATTTCTTCGGCACCACCGGCAATACCAGTATTCAGCGCTATATGACCAACATCGCGGCCCATTACCTCTATAAAAAACAGTCTATTATGCGAACTTGCCGTATCACGAATCTTATCTATTGCCTCCATCACCGTATTCTGAGCAGTATCAAAGCCTAATGTATGCGAAGTTCCAAATATATCATTATCAATGGTACCCGGAATACCCATTACTGGAAAGTTAAATTCCCTGTTGAAAATCATCGCTCCAGTAAAGGTTCCATCACCTCCAATAGCAACCAAACCTCCTACTCCAGCTTTTACCAGGGCGTCGTATGCTTTTTGCCTTCCTTCCTTGGTTCGGAAGTCTTTTGAACGGGCAGATTTTAAAATCGTTCCTCCTTTATTGATGATACCCCGAACACTTCTGGCTCCCAAAGGTTCAAAATCGCCTTCCATAAGGCCTTCGTAACCTCTGTAAATTCCAACACATTCTATATCATGGTAAGCACACGTTCTAACAACTGAACGGATAGCGGCATTCATACCCGGAGAATCCCCTCCTGAGGTAAATACGCCAATCTTATTAATCTTTGTAGACATGGACATTTAATTAGCAGGTAAAATTACTAAACAAAATCAATAATTCACAGCTTTTGAAGTTATATTAACTTGAATGTAAAAACTAAAACGTTTGAGTTAATAAATAATTAGATTTAGGCAGATTAAAGGCCGAAAAATCGACTATTTCGCAGCGTCCTTGGGCTGCCTTATGGAAATAAAATCAGGTAAACTCTGATTATCTTCTTTTGGCTCTGGTTGCTCCAAAACCTCCGCCTCTTTGCCTTTTTTGAATAAAGCCCTGAGCAACTCCTTAAAGGTATCAAAATCGACATTATAAGAAATACCTCCGCCTTGGGTGTAGCCAATGGCCTCGCCAAAATTTCGTATACTGTTTTCGCGATTGAATACGTTGGCCGTTAAAGTTCCATCATCATTCAAAAGAAAGTTAATTTCCAGATCTCCTGCAATAACGGTTTGGGTTTCCCCAGCCCCACCAACTGGCACACCTACTTTACCATTGAAAAGAATCCGGTCGCTTAATTGCGTTTGAAAGGTGAGCCCCACCCTATCATCAGTTTGATAGTCCGGCCTGTTCTGTCCAGCTTCATAATAGGGGTTGATGTTGAATTTACCATCCTCGCTTGAAAATATGCCACTTACGATGCCATTCAAACGTTCGGCAATCGTACCAGAAAAATTCAAATCGTTCAAGCCCCTGGAAAAAGAGCCTGTAGACACCAAATACAATGCTTGATTTTGTCGGTCGTCCGTAGATTCCAAACGGTAATTCAACTCTGATTTAATGGTAGAATTTACATTGGGGAACTCAAATTCGAAAATTGGGTCGGGGCGTTCCAAATCCCCAGTAAGCGTAATATTGAGTTCTACTGGAATACTTCTGTTTATTGGCGTATCCAATAATGGTGAAGGGTTTGCTTCAGTTTTATACGTGGCCAGAATGTTTATTTGCGCTTTTAATGGATCCCCTTCCCATGCGATAGTTCCACCTGGTTGTACAATAAATCGTTTTTGGAACAGCCCTCCATAGGCAAAATCATAAACCCCTTCAAACACAGAGAAATCCCCCCACATATCAAACTTGCCATTCGTATTGATTTCAACCAAGAGGCCACCAACTCCACGTCCTCTTAACGCATGCCCCGTTTCCTTGTTAATGATTATTTCCAATTCAGCATCTTGGGTGACGTCCAAATCAAAATCCAATTCCAAACCTTTTATTTCGTCAAATACATAAGCTTCACCCTTTTCCCTGGCCCGCTTTTCTTCGGGTGTAATAAAATGGATAAATGAGTTATCCCCAAAAGATTCGGTATCAGACAGCGGGATTTTAAACACAGTACCGGGTTTGGTTTCCCCAATAACACTAATCACTAATTGTTCCGTCGGACCATAAATTTTTGCCGAGCCTCCTACGAACCCAGTCCCGTAGTAAAGGGCATCCTCCGTTTCCTCGGTATCCAGTACTAGTAAGCGAGAGGTGTTAACGTCTAGATCCAAGCTCCAGTTTGAAAGATTGACATGGCTCAACTTTCCATTCAACCTTCCTTTCGAATTAAATTTTGTATCCGTTAGTAATATGTTATTGAATATAAAACTTTGTTCCTCCAGCCTCACAAGGGCCTTATCGTTAAAATCATAGTCCACATTCAAATATGGGATTGTGAATCCCGAATTGTTCATGACCAATTGCCCATTTATATCTGGGCGCCTTAAATCGCCAACAATATTGGCTTTCCCAGAGGCTTCACCCCGAATGTTGGACAACACATCAACCAGTAAAGGGTTCAGTGGCACTAAGTTAAACTTGTTAAATCCTAAATCCACATCAATACTCGCCCTTTTTCCACTAACATTGATATCTCCTTGGGCGTAAAAGGATTTCTTCACGTCATCCTTTATACTGACATCCACTTTATAATTGGTTAAATCCGAGTTGCCCGTGATTTCTGCATCAAAATCACCTAAAAGGAAATCGTTTACCCTAAGATCATTGACTACAACCGTTGAATTGGGCAAATAGCTTCCGTTTTTCTGTAAAATATCCAGCTTCCCGTTTACCTTACCGGCCAGTTTCAAACTATCAATATCGGGTGTAATTTTGGACAATTTTACATTTTTAAAATCCAGCTTCAAATCCTTTTCGGTGGAATCCCTTAAAAAGCCGGAAAGCCTCACCTCTTCTTTGCCGTGATTAATTTTGAATCTATCAATCTCAATGGAACTCAAATCTTTACTGAATGTAACCTTGTTGAACCTATCCTCATCGCCATTAACGTACCATTTGTAATTCTTAATGGTAACATCCGACGTTTTAAAACCGACTACCGACTTGTTGTCTTCGTTAATCGTATGGTAAAAACTTAGGTTGAATTTATCATTGTTGCGCCGCCCTCCGGTAAACTCCGAACGCATAAACAAGGTATCATTTACGGTAACATTAATCAAATTGAAATCCGCCGCGTTGTAATATTTTGTGTTGATACTATCCACCTCTACATAGGTATTGAAAACGGGGTTGCTGTTATCCACCTGAAGCTCAATATCCTTTACAAAGTTGTCCAATAGCTTAATTTGGGGTGATTTAAATGTTACCCTAAATTTCTTGGCATCGCTTTCCAATCTACCTCTTATAAAGGTGTTCTTTCCAAGTTCAATATCAGGATAAAACACCTCAATAATTTTATTATATATTTTGAAGTTAAAATTCACCCTTTGATTTTCGGCAACAACATGTGGCTTATAATTGGTGTAAATGTTTCCCACAGAGTTTTCGAGTAGTTTCACCATATCCCTAATGATGAACTCACCTTCAAGGCTACCCTCGATAATATCTGGCGAATCAATATCTATAACCCGGGTATCCCCATCGAAACGCGAGGCAATCTTAAATGAGGTGAAATTATACGTGTCATTTTCGTTTCGATAGGAGGTATTCCTAAAGGTAATTTTCCCAAAGGCATCATCGAGACTACTACTGTTCATATTCATGTTTACAACACTCCTGAAAATGGAAATACTGTCCTTTTTTACAAAATTAAGTGCATTAAGATTGGCATACCCCACGTTGGCCTCAAAATCATATTTGTTTACGGTTTCCGAAAAATCAACCAAACCGTTGAAGTTGAGTTTTAAATTTTTGTCATTAACTAATAGAATCCCGTCAAAAATCTTATTACTAACCTTACCTGAAACCTTGGACTGTTTGTAATTGTAATCATTATAAACCAAGTCAAATATATCACCCTTTACCTGAGTATCAACCGTTTCAGCCACAAAACCTATCCCATCAACATTAATATTTGCGGACACCGTTCCAACTTTTGGGTCTTCAATAAATGTTCCCAAATCAAATTCGTCAAAAACTAAATTCCCCTTGTATTTGGCATTGTCGATATCATCTATTTTTTGAATGCTCAAATCAGAATTCACTAAACCCAAATCAGTATCAATAACAACATCGGCATCAACGTTAGTTGCCGTAACCCGGGAGTTACCTTTAATCTCAAACTTTCCCAACCTATCAAAAGAGGAAGGGATCGCTTCACCTAGTACATTAGGCAAAAGCGAGGTTAAATCTCGATAAGTAGAAGTTAAATTTCGAAATCGGCCATCCATGGAAAAATCGTTGGATGCCTTGCTAAAGAGGTTTTTAAAATCCAAATCACCATACACTTTGGTTAGTGCGCTGGTATTCAACTCTAAATTGGTAGCTTTTAAATTGTTCAACGTTCCAGAAACATCCACATTGAATTTGGCGTACTGGCCCTTTCCAAATTCGTTATAAAAAGCATTGAGCTCGTCCAACAAAACATTGCTTTCCGTAAATGTAGCATCCACCAACACCTTGTCAACAAAAAACTGCAAATCTTCCCTTTTGTAAGAGAATTTTAACTGGCCTTTTAAGATTGAATTGACCGTCTTTACTTCAAGGTCGTCAAAGGTCATTCCAGTACGGGTGTACCTAAAGTTGGTCATCAGGTTTTTCACCTCAACACCTCGGGCATCCATAAAAGATAGTGTATTGATTCTGGCACCGACATCGCTCCCGGAAATTAAAAAGTTGGTGGCATTAATATTTAAATCATTGAATTCGAGGACTCTTGTCGTTTCCTTATTTTCATCAGAAAGTTTAAAAACGCTGTTGTAAATAGACACATCGCTAGAACTCAGCAAAAAACTCCCGTCCCCCTTTGTCGGGTTGTCACCTTCCAATTTTTCAACAAACACGTCAAGATTTGTATCCTCGAAGTCTTTGTAGGTTTTGATGTGGAACACCAAATCCATAATATCGATATCGCCAAACACCAATCGGCCCTTGTATAAATTACCAAAACTTAGGATAGAGGTATTGAGTTCGCCAATACTAATTAGGGTATCCTTTTTAAAATCTTCAATGTAAATCCCTTTGAGTTCAACGTCCCCATTAAATTGAAGCCCAATACGTTCAACATTGATATTGGTCTTATATTCTTCATTTAACCAATTGGTGGTCTTTTCTCCTAGTGAAGTTTGAACGGCTGGGATACTCAAAACGAGTACCAAAATCACAAACAGCAATACGATTATTGCCAGAATTTTTGATAGTATTTTAAGTACCCTCTTGATAGTATTTGGTTTTAAAAAGCAATTTTTGCAAAGCGAAACAGGTGCATTCGTTTGACACTAAAAATGAGTAGTTTTGCATTTGCACAACCAAGGCTCTCCCGCCTTTTTTGGTTATGCCCTCAAAATTAACAATTATTGTGCCTAATATTGACTAATGGCTGAACAAAATATTTTTATCCTCGGAATAGAGTCCTCCTGTGACGACACCTCTGCCAGTGTAATAAATAACGGCAGGGTTTTGAGCAATGTTGTGGCTAGCCAAAAAATACACGAAGAATACGGTGGTGTTGTACCCGAATTAGCCTCAAGGGCGCACCAGCAAAATATAGTACCTGTGGTACACCAGGCCATCAAAAAAGCAGGGATTAAAAAAGAGCGGCTTAATGCTGTTGCTTTTACCAGAGGTCCTGGGTTGATGGGCAGTTTGCTGGTGGGTACCTCCTTTGCAAAATCTTTGGCTTATGGATTGAATATTCCTTTGATTGATGTGAATCATATGCAGGCCCATATTTTGGCACATTTTATTGAAGAAGATGGCTTTGAAAAACCACCATTTCCATTTTTAGCAATGACCATTTCTGGAGGACATACACAAATTGTGCGCGTGGACGATTATTTTGAAATGACCGTTATTGGCGAAACCATTGATGATGCCGTTGGCGAGGCTTTTGATAAAAGCGGTAAAATTTTGGGATTGGGCTATCCCGCTGGCCCTGAAATTGATAAACGTTCCAAACTGGGCAACCCCAATGCATTTCCATTTCCCAAACCGAAAGTGGGTGAGCTTAATTTTAGCTTTTCCGGTCTGAAAACGGCCATTTTGTATTTTATTCGAAAAGAAGAAAAAGCTAATCCCAATTTTGTTACTGAAAATCTGAATGATATTTGTGCTTCCATTCAATACACAATTATTAGAATTTTAATGGACAAGTTGAAAAAAGCAAGCAAATCGACTGGCATCAAACACATCGCTATTGGTGGTGGGGTTTCCGCAAATTCGGGCATTCGGAAAGCATTAAAAGATGGCGAACAAAAATTTGGCTGGACCACTTATATCCCCAAGTTTGAGTACACTACGGACAATGCAGGGATGATTGCTATTGTGGGGTATCTAAAGTATTTAGAAAGGGACTTTGCAGAGCAGGATGTGATGGCTTCGGCTAGATTGAAAATATAAAAAATGGAGCATAGAAATATTGTATTAAATTTTTGAAGCCACATTCTATGGGTTCTGTTTCACCTTTTTTATATGCTATTTTCTTTCAAAAATTAAAACTGAAGAAATCCGTGGTTTTTCTGAAACATTTTTGAATTATTCAATTAAGATTATTCGAATTATTGGAATAATTTATCTTATTTATAGCACAATAAATCTCTTAGAATATTCGAGGACTGAAGAGTATCTATACTACATAGAAAGGGGAATTGGCCCTTACGATTATTTATATTCCTTGATATTGCGTAGACCACTAATTTTCTCTGCATTGACACAATTATTTTGGTTAAAGCGATTTCAGAATTTGTCTTTTAAAAGTTTTGCTTTAGCCTTCATTATCTTTTTCATCCTTCTTTTTTCTGGCCCAAACATTGAAAGGTACATCATCGTAATTACTTCTATTCACCGTGATTATTTACCAAGCAATTGGACTTTATTTGAATATAAGTATCAAACTCCACTTTTACTTATTGCTCTGGCTATTGAAAGAATTCTGATGTATATTTTTTTGGTTTCAATATATTGGTTAGTTGATATCAAACTTATCAAAAGAAAGTTTTAAACAATCCATTCTTAAAAACTTATTACCGTAGGAAATTTATCGTTTTGATTAAAAATTAAATTTGAAAAACTTAATCAAATACATCATGAAACAACACCTACTTTTTCTTGCAATTATCTTAACTCCATTCCTATCAAAAAGCCAAACCAACACGGAAGAAGCGCTTTTGTCCGTTGAAACCCAGGAACAGGCCAAGGACTTTGTTGAAAACAAATATGCTTTTGAAAGCAAAATTTTCACCTTCAATGAAGAAAAGCACAAAACGCAATTGGCCAAGGCCCTATTTAAACTTCAAAAAAGTCAGGTAAAATCCGTAGAAACCGAACGCGAAAAAACACTCTATAAAATCCTTGAAAAAACAAGCAAAACCTATTACCGAGTGGCCTATATTGTTTTGGACGGCTCAACATATTCTTATCAGAGCATACAAAACTTAAGGGAAAAATTGATTGAAAAACATAAAAATGGCACACCTTTCAGCGTATTGGCTCATCAATATTCCATGGACGACAATGCCAAAAAAGGTGGAGATACCGGATGGTTCACTATTGGTGATTTATCGGCCAGTTTTGAAGAAGCGATAATTACTGAATCTCGCGGTTTGGAAGACATTTACACCATAGACTTAGCGCCTGAACAACTCTATTATTTGGTATTACAAACCCATGAGTCTAAAGACATTTCAGAAATCAAAGTTTTAAAAATTGTTGAACCCATTGAATAATGCAACTGTTCTATAATCCAGAACTTACGGAACTTACCAACACTTTTTCTTTTTCAAAAGAAGAAAGCAGACATTTAGTGAAAGTACTTCGCAAATCTGTTGGTGATACCGTTAAAATTACTAATGGAAATGGTTGGCTGTTTACTGCATCCATCACGTTGGGAAACCACAATTCATGCAAGGCCGAAATTATTTCAAAGGAAATGCAACCCAAGCGCAACTATAATTTGCATCTTGCCGTGGCACCCACTAAAATGAACGATCGCTATGAATGGTTTTTGGAAAAGGCTACCGAAATCGGCATCGACGCCATCACCCCAATTATTTGCGACCGCAGTGAACGCAAAGTCGTCAAACCCGATCGTTTTGAACGGATTTTGCATTCGGCCATGAAGCAATCCTTAAATTGTTATTTGCCGAAATTAAATCCTGCAATGAGTTTCATCAAGTTTTTTGAACAAGATTTTCAGGGACAATTGTTTATTGCGCATTGCGAGGAAACCGATAAAAAATCCCTTAAAGAAGAATTAAAACCAGAAACGGACGTTACGATTTTAATTGGTCCCGAGGGGGATTTCGGTACGAAAGAAATTGATTTAGCCATTTCGAATCGTTTTATTCCCGTAACTTTGGGCGAAACCAGACTGCGTACCGAAACGGCTGGCATTGTGGCCTGCCATTCGGTAGCTTTTGTAAACGAAACCCACAATGAGAAATAAAACATGAAGTACCTTTTTTCTCTTATCTCTTGCCTCCTATTTCTTGTTTCCTTTTCTCAAGAAATCGCCGTCTTAAAATACAAAGGCGGGGGCGACTGGTACGGCAACCCCACTGCCCTACCCAATTTGATAACCTTTTGTAACGAAAATATTAAAACCAAAATAACCGAACAGCCCCAAACCGTTGATACAGATAGTCCAGATATTTTTCAGTTTCCGCTAGTACATATGACGGGACATGGCAATGTATTTTTCAGCGATGAAGATGTCGAAAACCTTAGAAATTATCTATTTTCGGGAGGATTCTTGCACATTGACGACAACTACGGTATGGAACCCTTTCTAAAAAAGGAATTGAAAAAAGTGTTTCCGAATAAAGAATTAACTGAAATTCACAAAACTCATCCTATTTTTAATATTGCATATAAGTTCCCAAATGGGTTACCAAAAATTCACGAGCATGATGGGAAACGCCCTCTAGCTTTAGGTATTTTCCATGAAGACAGATTGATTTTGTTATTCACTTTTGAAAGCGATTTAGGTGACGGATGGGAAGACCCCGAGGTACACAACGACCCTGAGGATGTCCGTGAAAAAGCGTTGAAAATGGGTGCTAATATTGTGAAATATGCCTTTGAGAACTAATTCTTTCTTTTCGCAAAGGCACTATGACGCAAAGTGTAAAGGAGAAAACTAACTGCTACTAACATTCTAATTTTATTTTGAAAGAGAGTTTAATTTTGATTGTTGAATTATTCTTCGAAATAGATTCCGATAAAGATAGTACTCCAAAACAGTTATTAATAGTTTTCATAAAGGTAATCGCGTTTATTCTGATCCTTTTACTTGTATTATATGTTCTTTTAGAAAACAAGGAAGATGAAGTAATAACAATTTCAAATATATTGTAAGATTCGAATTCGTAAATCATAAATTTAAAATCATTAATCGCTTGCAACTCACCCATTACACCTCCAAATTCGAAAGACAAAAATTCCCAGTCACTTTGGTTTCCGATAATGTGACCAATGCCACAAACATCGGTAGTCTATTTAGAATTTCGGATGCATTTGGGGTTGAAAAACTTGTACTCTGTGGTGAAAATATTCCGGTAGGCCGTAAAATGACAAAAACTTCAAGAGCGACAGAAAAAGTCGTTGATTATGAAATAAACCCCTCAACTATTGAAGTTGCCAAAAAGCTTAAAAAAGAAGGTTATCAAATCATTGCGCTGGAGATCACAACCAACAGCAAACCCATCCATGAATTTTCATTTTCAAAAGAAAAACCAATAGCTTTGATTGTTGGCGATGAAAACTTTGGGGTTTCTGAGGACGTTTTAAAGCTTTCGGACTACATAATTCACATTGAAATGTACGGGCAAAATAGTAGCATGAATGTGGTCCAGGCCACAAATATTGCACTCTACGAAATCACCAAACAGCTTCGATAATATCATGTCGAAATGAGGTACGATTGATACATCTCAGTATTTAACCAAAAACTCAATAATCTGATTTCTCATTCTCATTCGAAATGACTAGTTTTACTCTATAAAGAACAATCAATTGAATTCCAAAAGCATCACCAATGGTATTTTACGAGCCGTCGCTATTATCTGTGGCATTGCGCTGTTGCTTTATTTCCTTTACGAAATCCGTTCAGTGATTGGCTACGTGGCCATCGCGGCCGTTATTTCACTAATCGGAAGACCAATTGTTTTGTTTTTGGAACGAAAACTAAAGTTCAAAAACACCATTGCTGTTGTCGTCACAATGACACTTCTATTGGGTATTTTTATTGGATTGGTAAGCTTGTTTGTCCCATTAATCGTAAAACAGGGGCAAAATCTATCGTTGCTCAACATTGAGGAACTGCAAGGAAATATTGAAAATCTTTACGCCGAAATAGTAAGCTATTTTGATTTGCACCAAATCGATGTAGAGCAATCTTTAAAGGATTCTAATTTGTTATCTAAAATTGATTTTGCGTTGATTCCAAATTTTCTGAATTCAGTTATCAGCGGACTTGGCAGTTTTAGTATAGGGTTGTTTTCAGTAATTTTTATTTCTTTTTTCTTTTTGAAAGACACCCGTTTGTTTGAAAGCAGTCTGCTAACACTGGTCCCTGATGACAAGGAATCTCGTTGGAAGGCTTCGTCCACAAAGATTAAAGATTTGTTGTCTCGCTATTTCGTTGGATTGATTTTTCAAATTCTTATCCTTTTCATTATTTATATGATTGGGTTGTTGATTATTGGTGTGGAAAATGCTGTAGTTATCGCCTTCTTGTGCGCACTTTTAAATTTGATACCCTATGTTGGGCCATTAATTGGAGCTGTGTTGATGATAACATTGACAATGACGAGCAATTTAGGAGAAAGTTTTAGCGATGTTATTTTGCCCAAAACATTTTGGGTATTGCTGGTTTTTGTTATTGGTCAATTGGTGGATAACTTCGGAAGTCAGCCTATCATTTTTTCTAAAAGCGTGAAGTCTCACCCCTTGGAAATCTTTTTGGTAATATTAATTACAGGTATTTTATTCGGTGTTATCGGATTAATAATTGCCGTACCGGCTTATACTGCCATTAAAGTGATTCTTAAAGCTTTTTTATCAGAAAACAAGATTGTGAAAAAGCTTACCAAAGACTTATAGCTTTCATTTGAATAATCATATTTTAAATACTGAAATACAGGATTTTATAAATTCAAATATTTATTCGGATATTAACACTATTCTTCTTAAAGGCACTGATTTTGAAAATATCTCAACTTCTGAAATTGTTGAACAAATTGAGGCCAAAAAACGGTGCCACAAGAAGCTCCCCACATGGTTTGAAACTGATAATATTTACTACCCCAATAAGCTAAACATTGAGCAAACATCGTCTGAAATCACCGCGAAATACAAATCAGAATTAATCCGTGGGAATTCGATAATTGACATCACGGGAGGTTTTGGAGTGGACTGTTTTTATTTTTCAAAACGGTTTAAAAACGTTTCGCATTGCGAAATAAACAATGGACTATCTTCAATTGTAAAGTACAATTTTGAACAACTTAATATTAAAAATGCCAAGACCATAATTGGCGATGGTTTATCAATTTTAAAAGTTAAAAATCAAAAATTTGATTGGGTATATATTGACCCTTCCCGACGGCACGACACAAAAGGAAAAGTGTTTTTTTTAAAGGATTGCCTACCCAATGTTCCGGTAAATCTTGATTTTCTATTTGAACATTCAGAAAACATTTTAATTAAAACATCGCCCTTGCTCGATATTTCTGTTGGCATCAAAGAGCTGAAATACGTAAAAACAGTCCATGTTGTTGCCATAAATAATGACGTAAAGGAACTACTTTGGATATTGGAAAAAGGCTTTAATGGCGCAATTTCCATTGAAACGGTTAACATCAAAAACAGCACAACAAAGCATTTCAGTTTTAGGCCCAATGATGAAAAAGGGACGACGGCACACTACAGCAAACCGCTTTCTTACTTATACGAACCCAATGCGGCCATTTTAAAATCTGGAGGGTTTAACCAAATTGCAATTCAAAATAATGTGTTCAAATTACACCCCAATTCGCATTTGTACACAAATGGTACTCACATCGATTTCCCGGGCAGGGTTTTTAAAATAGAAAAGGTTGTAGCTTACAACAAAAAACATATAGGGAAGCTAGCCATAAGCAAGGCAAATGTCTCCACACGCAACTTCCCCGAAAGCGTTAAACAGCTTCGGAAAAAATTCAATATTCGGGAGGGTGGTGATATTTATATGTTCTTCACAACGGATATCAACAACTCAAAAATCGTTTTGATTACCTCAAAAAGTGAATATTGAAAATCTGTAGTACAATCAAAAACCCTCCTGTTTCCAGGAGGGTTTTATACCTAAAGCTAAATTCAATAACAATCAAGTTATCGATATAACCGCATTAATTCGCAAAATTTTAAATTAAGTATTCAAATTTTAATTTATAGCTATTAATCGGCAAATTAATTACAGGTTATTTCTTAATAAAAATGTTGGTGTAGTACCACCTACCATCAACATCCTTTTCGGCAGAAATTCCAAAATTGGTATAATCGCCTTCAATATTTTTTTTATGACTTTCACTGTTGATCCAAGCCTTTACTACAGATTCTGCTTTGGTAAAACCGTAGGCCACATTTTCAGAAACATTTTTGGCGCCAGCCTTTGACTTCAAATATTTACTTCTTTCGAAGAAATTAGCATGGGAAACCGTCTGGGTGTCCGCCATATAATCGGTATGGCTAAAGGCAGCAGTTTTGATAATGGACATACTTTCTAAGGGAGACAACCCTTCAGATAATCTAAAATCGTTTATTAAATCAAGTATTTCCAATTCTATGCTCTTGTCTTCAGGAACAACAAGACTTTCTATGGCCGAATCGGCCTTATCGTCAATACTATCAGTAGAGCAGGAAAAGGAAAGTAGGGTTAAACATGCCACGAATGACAACTTGGTTAGTAACTTCATGGTTAAGTAAATTTAGATTTGGGACTATAAATCTACTTTCTAAACCACGGCTTAAGCGTTAATGAAATGTTAAAATCGACGAAAAACATGTATTTCGTCGAACTAATATGTTTTTTATCGATGAAATACATTTGAAAGACAAGAAAAAGTGTATTTCATCGTTGTTTTTATGGAGATAATCGATGAATGAGCCAATTGTAATCTGATTGCAATTGATACCTGATACGATCGTGCAATCTATTTGGGCGTCCTTGCCAAAACTCAATTTCCACAGGCTTTACCATATAACCTCCCCAATGCTCAGGTCTTTCTACTGCTTTGCGCTCATATTCAATTTCCAAGGCTTTTAGCTTGTTTTCTAAAAACGTCCTATTCGGAATTATTTCACTTTGATTTGAAGCCAAAGCACCAAGCTGGCTCCCCTTAGGGCGAGACTCGAAATAGCCGTCGCTCATATTGGGCGCAATCTTCTCGGCTTCTCCCTTTATAATAATTTGACGTTCAGCACCATGCCAAAAAAAAGAAAGACATACGTTTGGATTTTCAGTAATTGCCCGACCTTTTTCGCTGTTATAATTCGTGTAAAAGATAAAACCTTCAAAGGTGAACTTTTTAAGCAGTACTACCCTGTTTTTTGGATAGCCGTCCATACCAATTGTTGCAATGGTCATCGCGTTATTTTCATCCTCTGGAAAATATTTATCTACTTCGTAAAACCATTTTTGGAACAACTCCATTGGATTTTCTGGCGCATCTTTAAGAAGCAGTTCTCCCTTATCGTAAGACTTTCGATAATTGCTCAAATCATTTTCCATAGGACGAAATTAATGAAAAATTAACGGCAAATAGGCTATTATCTCATAGAAACTTCTTAACTTCGACTGTCTCTCAAAAATTTTGATTCAAAACATATACGAGCATCAATGACATTTGAAAAGTCTCCTTTTTTTGAGAAACTAAAGCCTTATAAACTATCACTTTCTTTCGGCAATTATTATTTATGTGAACATTTTGTAGTTGCCGAACCTCATGAAGGCGTACATTTTGATTGGTCAAAAGCGCAAGTTTTAATTAAAGAGTTAAACAAGTTTTATGGCGAAAATGCACAAGTGGCGTACGTTGCCAACAGGATTAACTCTTATTCCATCGACCCTCAAAATTGGTTGCGCATTGAAAAGCATTATAATATTTTGGTGGCCAGTGCTATTGTGGCTTATAACAACGCCTCTTATATCAATGCCTCATTGGAAAAGCACTTTTCCAACAAAAGTATAAAACGTTGCTTGTCGCTGAGCGAGGCTATTCGCTGGGTAGAAAATCTGAAGGAGTTTAATTGAAGCTGAAGGTTTTACCATCTTCCGCGAGCTCAACTTTATCAAAAACCGTTAAAGCTTCACTTCTAAAATCCTCCAAATTAGGATAGCGAGAAGAATAATGTCCCAGAACTAAAGTGCCTGCATTAGCTAGTTTTGCAATAGTCGCCGCTTCCTTGGCTGTGGAGTGCTTGGTTTTTGGTGCCAAATGGGCGTGCTGATCTAAAAAAGTAGACTCATGGTAAAGCACATCCACATCCTTTATAATGGGCAAAATATCCTCTTTGTAAACCGTGTCACTACAAAACGCATAACTTTTAGGTTTCTCGGCAGGCTTGGTTACCGTTTCGTTTTTTATCAAAACGCCATCCTCGTTCATAACATCAAAGCCCTGTTTTAGTTTACGGAAATAGGCCACATCAATATTAGCCCGCTCTACCGCAACGATATCCAACTTGCGGTCTCTTTCTTTTTCCTTAAACAGATAACCATTGGTATACACGCGGTGTTCCAATGGAATGGTGTACACCTCTACCGCATCATCTTCAAATATCAATTGGGATGTATTGGATTCCAACTCGTGAAAAATCAATTTGTAGTTGGTCCATGAATCGGCCAGTTTCATTTGAAGAGTAATCACTTCCTTTATGCCTTTTGGACCATATATGTGCAAATCGGCCTCTCTGGTCAACAATCGAAATGTGGAAATCAGCCCCACCAAACCAAAAAAATGATCACCGTGCAAATGGGAAATAAACACATGCTTGATCCGGTTGAATTTTATTCTATGGCGTCGCAATTCCACTTGAGTGCCCTCCCCACAGTCTATCAAAAACATGTGATTATTGATTTCAAGCACTTGAGACGTGGTGTTGGATAATGTACGAGGGGTTGCGCTGTAGCAACCTAAAATGGTTAATTTCATGTATAATCTATGTCGGTTGGCTGCTAAGTCATTGCGTTGTTGAGTTGCGTGAATCGACTTTACGACAAACGACTAAACATCTAACTTCATTTAAAACCCTAAATCGCGCTCCATTTCTTCCATTTCGATGATATCGAGTGCCTCCTGTTGTGTTGGCACCACCACTAGCTCATCAGGAATTTCATCCAAATCAACCTTATCGGAAACGACAACGAACGAATGGTTTTTGCCTCTGTGGATGTTCGAAATGTTCAAAAATTCAACCACATCCTCCAGCGCAATTTTGTCCAACGCCGTTAAAGCGACAATAATATTGTCATTTTTAAACTTGGGATAAAGTGCTTCCATCTTTTTAACAAGTTCTACTATCGTAAACTTTTCCTGGGTGATAACCGTTGTATTTCCGGTTTTATCGATAATCATATCCTACTGTTTTATCTTGGAAGCTAATAAATAAATCACTGCCATCCTAATAGCTACACCATTTTGTACCTGGTCCAAAATGATGGCCTGCATAGAATCGGCCACATCACTGGTAATTTCCACACCTCTATTGATCGGTCCTGGGTGCATAATGGTGATTTCCTTATCTAAACTATCCAACAAAGCTTTGTTTACTCCAAACTGTTGAGTATACTCTCGGGTTGATGGAAAATAACTGATATCCATCCGCTCATTTTGAACGCGAAGCATATTGGCAACGTCACACCAATTTAAGGCTTTCCGTAAATCAGTCTCTACTTTTACGCCCAGTTTATCGATATATTTAGGAATCAATGTTTTTGGCCCGCAAACCATCACTTCAGCACCTTGCAACTGCAAAGCGAAGATATTGGAAAGCGCAACCCTACTGTGCAAAATATCCCCAACAATAACTACTTTTTTACCTTTGACTTCGCCCAAGCGCTCTCGAATGGAATAGGTGTCCAATAAGGCCTGGGTGGGATGCTCGTGGGCGCCATCGCCTGCATTAATGATGCTCGCATCCACATGCTTTGACAGGAAAACACCTGCTCCGGGATTGGGGTGCCGCATCACTACCATATCCACCTTCATGGATAGAATATTGTTGACTGTATCGATTAGGGTTTCCCCTTTTTTTACCGAGGACTGCCCTGATGAAAAATTAATGACATCGGCAGACAATCTTTTTTCGGCCAGTTCAAAAGAGAGTTTGGTTCGTGTGGAATTCTCAAAAAACAAATTGGCGATGGTGATATCCCTTAACGACGGCACCTTTTTAATTGGACGATTGATGACCTCCTTAAAATGGTCGGCGGTTTCAAAAATTAGTTGAATGTCCTGCTCGTTCAGGTACTTTATCCCCAATAAGTGATTCACACTTAATTCGCTCATTCTTTTTCAGTATTCAGTCGCAGTCTCAGTCTGCGGTTACACTCCCTCGTTAATTTTAGAATCCTTTCCCTCTATTTTTCAATCAAATACACCGAATCCTCTTTATCATGCTCTTTCCAGTTCACCACCACTTTTTCACTATTGATAACGTCCACTTGTCTCCCCCGGTAATCGGGTTGGATGGGCAGATGCCTGCTAAATCGTCTATCTATCAGTGTTAACAATTCTATTTCGTTGGGCCGTCCAAAGGATTGAATAGCGGTCAGTGCCGCTCTAATACTTCTTCCCGTATACAAAACATCATCAATAAAAATGATGTTTTTGTCCTCCACCAAAAAATCTATTTTGGTGGTATTGGCTTCCAATGGCTTTTCACTTCGCCTGAAATCATCGCGGTAAAACGTAATGTCCAAATAGCCAAGTTTTACATTATTTACTCTGTAATCGTCCTTCAAAATAGATGCAATCCTATTAGCTAAAAACACCCCTCTGGGTTGCAGTCCAATCAATACGGTATTCGAGAAATCAGTGTGTTTTTCAATAAGTTGACAAGCCAATCGATGAAGAATGATGTTTACCTCTTTTGCGTTAAGTAAAACTTTCTGACTCATATCTGCCCAAACGTGTTTGGAAGGCAAAGGTAATGCAAAAATTAATATGATTTATTTTAAATAATCATTTCTAAAAGTCTTTGTTTTTTGAAATTTGAACTAGTTTTGAGGAAAATACACAACTGCAATTCAACATCATGGATGAATATATTGACGTGGCCACAGAAGAAGGCTTGCTAACGGGAAAAAGTGAATTAAAATCCGTCATTCACAAAAAAGGACTTTACCATCACACCTCCCACGTTTGGTTTTACACTAGTAAAAAAGAAATCCTTCTGGCACAACGTTCGGCACAAAAGGTAATTTGTCCATTGCTTTGGGATGTTTCAGTAGCCGGCCACATCGATGCTGGCGAAACCCCAAAAGAAGGGGCCGTTCGCGAGGTGAAAGAAGAAATTGGAGTTGCGGTTTCAAAAAAAGACTTAATTTCTATTGGTATATTCGAATGCTTTCAAAGCTACGACAACGGTATAACCGACAACGAATTCCATAATACCTTTATCACCGAACTAAAAGTCCCAGTTTCAGAACTTGTTCCTCAAGAAGGCGAAGTTGAAGCTTTTAAATTGGTGTCTTTTGATGGGTTTCAACATTTAATTGATACCATAGGCGATAATAGCAATCATTTTGTAGCTTCCAACAAGAGTTACTATGAATTCGTACTTCAAAAAATAGTTGAAACTGTCAATTGAAAGTGCACCTCAAAGACAAAAACAAGCTAATAGCCCCGAGCTAAATCCACCATGTTTAATAGCTTTTCGCCCCTAATATAGCGTCTTAAGTTCTCCCTGGTAATCATCAATGCATTTCGCCTGCTCAAATCCGATCTTCCCGCGGTATGTTGCGTAATTATCACATTTGGCATTCCCCACAGCTCATGGCCTTCCGGTAATGGTTCCGGATCCGTAACATCCAGCCCTGCCCCACTCAACTTTCCGCTTTTAAGTGCATCTATCAAGGCATTGGTATCGGTAGTTTTTCCACGGCCAACAGAAAGATAGTAACTTCCTTCTTTCAAATTATTAAAAAACTCGGTACTAACAATCCCTGTTGTTTTATCTGTAAGAGGTAAAGCATTTATAACAATATCTGCCTGTTTCGCTAATTCCTGAGTTTCATCACTTAAACCCACATAATCCACATAATCCGGCCCCGTCCTACTCGAATTCCGAGTCCCAATTACCCTCATTCCAAGACTGTTCGCTCTTTTGGCGATCTGGGACCCTATTCCCCCAAGCCCAAGAACCAGAAGAGTTTTGCCCTTTAACGAGATTGCTTTTGGTGCATCCGGCGCGTTTCCACGATTCCAATCAGAATTTGTTTTTAAGCCGTCAAACATAGGTAATCGTCGTGCTAAGGCCATCATCATCGCAATGCTATGCTCTGCAATGGTTTCACTACTTACCTTGGCATTATTGGTAGCGATCCAATGGGAGGTTTTTATCCCGGGGATGGAGGCGCATCTATCAATTCCTGCAGATGTAATGTGTATATAATCCAGATTTTTACCTTTCGATATGACATCTGAACACCTCCCAATATAAACATCGCTATCCGCAATACTTTTTTCTACGTCATCCGTGTCGCTTACAAAATCAATTGGGACCCCATCAGCAACCTCAAGAATCCAAGCTTTTGACCCGATACCTGTTGCGGACTGAGGGACATAGCCAAAAGTCACTTTTTTAGGTCGAGACCACCCTTCCATGTCTTTGCTAGCCACTTTCGATTCACGAATCCCCAACTCACTGATTAGGGTGTCAATATGAATCTCGGCCACCTGACCAAAACTTAAAGCAGGCAATAAAATGCCAAATGCCATAATTGTGATAATAAACTTTTTCATATCCAAGGAAAAATTATGACACTGAAATTACTCTTTTTTGGCCAATTCACAAATATGACTTTAAAGGCAGAACTATCGCCTGTCTAAAATGGAACCAATAAAAAAACCTCCAAGAACGGGATATCATTAAAAATCCAATTCCTAGAGGCTCTCGATTATTCAACTATAAATTATAAAACTGCAGATTCTGTAAACCTAGTTTTAAACCTTAACATTATATTATCCTCAGCTTTAATGGTTCCCATCAAAGCTTCCGGTGGCGTTAAATCAAAATCTGTCATTTTCAATATGGCCTTGCCCTCAAGTGTTACGTTATTGTTATCGATAGTAACGTAAAAACGTATTGGAACTGATTTCTTCGTCCCGGCAATTGTTAAATCTCCCTGTGCCAGCACTTCAAAAACGCCGTTATCTTTCATTGTACTGTGCTCCACTTTCGTAAGTGTAAACAAAATGTACTTATACCTGTCAGATTTTAAGGTTTTTGATATGGTTTCTACCATTCCAGGTTTTGCTCCTTTTAAACCCTCGGTAAGTACCGTAAGTGATAAATGATTAATATCACAAGCCTGTAGATTGTCAAAGTTTATGGCTCCTTGCTGTGTTTGGGCATCTACTTTCCAACCATGCAAATTAGAAGTCCCAAAAACCGTCAAAGAAGACGCACTATTTTCAAGCCCCAATATTTGGCCTTGCGAATAGTTAACCGAAAAGCCTATTGCTATTACACAAATCATTAGCTTTCTAAAAAATTTACTATTAGTATCCATGAGATTAAAATTAAATGATTAAAAATATGCAGCAAATGTAAATTCATGTCAATTGAAATAAAATGATTATTATCATGTATTTAATAAAAATATGATAATTCAACACTTATTTTAGTATTTAAAATTATCATATTCTCAAAATTTCAACAAATATAGGCTTCGGTTAGAAGTGATCAAGTTTAGGACAATCCTATAAAAATCTACCAACGCAAATTCATAATAACATGATATAATTCGCTCCTTGACTCCAATGGTTTAAATAAATTCGATCAATTATCCACAATCGAAATTATTGTTAAAAGTTCTGAATCAGAATAACTATATTTACCTAAATCAATTTTTAAATGTATGGGCAAAGTTTTCAAAACTAAGGTTAACGACGCTTTTGATTTTGAAATTAATACCGATGATATATCCCAATTTGATGTGCTATCGGCTTCAGAATCAGAGTTCCACATTCTTCATAATAATACATCCTATAAAGCTTCTATTGTTGGCGCCAACTTCAACGACAAAACCTATGAGGTAAGAGTGAATAATAACAATTACAAAGTCGACATATTCAATGATTTAGACTTGCTTATAAAAGAAATGGGCTTCAATATAGGCTCCTCAAAACACATTGACTCCATAAAAGCTCCTATGCCGGGTCTGATTTTGGAAATCAGTGTCAATGTAGGCCAGGAAGTCAAGGAAGATGATGCTTTGCTTATACTTGAAGCTATGAAAATGGAAAATGTTATCACCTCGCCTAGAGATGGGGTGATAAAATCCATTTCAGCTCAAAAAGGAGATGCTGTTGAAAAGAACCATTTGTTAATCGAATTTGAATAAGCCATGAAAAAAATACTGGTTGCCAATCGTGGCGAAATAGCGATACGCGTAATGAAAACCGCAAAAAAAATGGGTATCAAAACCGTGGCGGTATTTTCAACAATTGACAGAAATTCACCCCACGTAAAATTTGCGGATGAAGCCGTTTGCATTGGCGAAGCCCCCTCAAATCAATCCTATTTGAAAGGTGAAAAGATTATTGAAGTTGCTAAAAGTTTAAATGTTGATGGCATTC
Source organism: Hyunsoonleella aquatilis (assembly GCF_014270105.1). Classification (GTDB taxonomy): domain Bacteria; phylum Bacteroidota; class Bacteroidia; order Flavobacteriales; family Flavobacteriaceae; genus Jejuia; species Jejuia aquatilis. The sequence continues at coordinate 82,193 of NZ_JACNMF010000003.1, read as the reverse complement.
ATCCAGGATATGGTTTTTTAAGTGAAAATGCCGATTTTGCTGAATTATGCGAAAAAAATGATGTCGTTTTCATTGGACCACGTTCCAAAGCCATTAAAATTATGGGAAGTAAATTGGCCGCCAAAGAAGCCGTAAAAGAATATGATATCCCCATGGTTCCTGGCATTGATGAGGCTATCACAGATGTAGCCAAAGCGAAACAAATTGCGAACGACATAGGTTTTCCTATTTTGATAAAAGCCTCGGCAGGGGGCGGTGGCAAAGGGATGCGTATTGTTGAGAAAGAAAGGGACCTGGAATCCCAAATGAATCGTGCCATTAGTGAAGCCACTTCGGCTTTTGGGGACGGCTCAGTATTTATTGAAAAATATGTGGGTTCGCCTCGTCACATCGAAATTCAAGTGATGGCGGATAGCCATGGCAATATTCTTCACTTTTTTGAACGCGAATGCAGTATTCAGCGGCGGCATCAAAAGGTGGTGGAGGAAGCACCCTCCTCAGTTTTATCACCAGAATTAAGGGAAAAAATGGGCCAAGCCGCCATAAAAGTGGCAAAATCCTGCGATTATTTAGGTGCAGGAACGGTTGAGTTTTTGTTGGACGCCGACCACAATTTTTACTTTTTAGAAATGAACACCCGATTGCAAGTTGAGCATCCCGTAACCGAAATCATTGCAGGCGTTGATTTGGTAGAACTTCAAATTCGAGTGGCCCGAGGCGAAAAACTAAATATCAAACAAGAAGATTTGAAAATCCAGGGACACGCCTTAGAACTAAGGGTTTATGCTGAAGACCCATTAAACGATTTTCTTCCAAGTGTTGGGCATTTGGATGTTTATCAAATTCCCGTTGGCGAAGGTATTAGGGTGGACAATGGCTATGAAGAAGGTATGGATATCCCTATTTATTATGACCCGATGCTCTCCAAACTTATCACATTTGGAAAATCTCGCGAGGAAGCCATCATGTTGATGAAAAAGGCTATCACTGATTATAAAGTGGAAGGTGTAGAAACCACGCTGCCGTTTGGAAAATTCGTTTGCGAGCATGAAGCATTTACATCAGGCAACTTTGACACCCACTTCGTAAAACAATATTATTCGCCCGAATCTTTAAGGGAAGATACTGAAAAAGAAGCAAAAATTGCTGCGCTAATTGCCTTAAAACAATATATGGTGGACCAAAAAATGTTGCGCTTACCCAATCATTAAACTATGGAATCAAAACAAGATAAAATCAATACGTTAAACGAACGCATGGCTCTTGCAAAATTAGGTGGAGGCCAAAAACGAATCGACAAACAGCATGCTAATAAAAAACTAACGGCAAGGGAGCGTATCGAGTACTTAATGGACGAGGGGTCCTTTGAAGAAATTGGTGCTCTGGTCACCCATCGCACCACAGATTTTGGCATGGAAGACCAGATAATATATGGTGATGGTGTGGTAACAGGTTACGGTACAATTGACGGCCGATTAGTGTATGTGTACGCACAAGATTTTACGGTTTTTGGGGGCTCTTTGTCTGAAACCCATGCCGAGAAAATCTGTAAAATCATGGATATAGCGGTAAAAGTCGGTGCACCAATTATTGGCCTCAACGATTCCGGTGGCGCCAGAATACAAGAGGGTGTCCGTTCTTTGGGAGGCTATGCCGATATTTTTTATCGCAACGTGCAGGCTTCCGGAGTGATTCCACAAATTTCTGCGGTAATGGGGCCTTGTGCCGGTGGTGCGGTATATTCACCGGCAATGACTGATTTCACCATCATGGTAGAGCATACAAGCTACATGTTCGTTACAGGACCCAATGTGGTAAAAACCGTGACCAATGAAGAAGTTACTAGCGAAGAATTAGGAGGTGCTTTTACACATGCCTCTAAATCAGGTGTATCACACCGAACTTCATCCAATGACATCGAATGTTTAGAAGACGTAAAAAAGCTACTTAGTTATTTGCCACAAAACAATACGGAAAATCCTAAACATTTTGAATTTAATTTAAAGGATGAAATTCGAGATGAATTATCGAATATTGTGCCAGACAACCCAAACAAGCCTTACGATATGCATGAGGTGATTTCAGGTATTATTGATGAAGATTCGTTTTACGAAATTCATAAAGATTATGCTGAAAGCATCATTGTCGGCTTTGCTAGATTGGGAGGCAGAAGTATAGGTATTGTTGCGAATCAGCCTATGGCTTTTGCTGGTGTATTAGGAGTTAATAGCTCCAGAAAAGGGGCACGCTTTACGCGGTTTTGTGATTGCTTCAATATCCCGCTTTTGGTTTTGGTTGATGTTCCGGGGTTTTTGCCAGGCACAGACCAGGAATGGAACGGTATCATTGTGCACGGCGCAAAATTACTGTATGCATTTAGCGAAGCCACAGTGCCTCGAATTACGGTGATTACCAGAAAAGCCTATGGTGGGGCCTATGACGTAATGAACTCAAAGCACATCGGGGCAGATTTTAACTATGCATGGCCAGGTGCCGAAATTGCAGTTATGGGAGCCAAAGGTGCTAGTGAAATCATTTTTAGAAAGGAAATCGCCTCTTCCAAAAATCCAGAGGAAAAACTTGCCGAAAAAGAGGCTGAATATGCCCAAAAATTTGCAAATCCCTACCGTGCGGCCAAACGCGGGTTTATTGACGAAGTCATTCTACCAAAAAATACACGAAGAAAATTGATAAAGGCTTTTGCCTCTCTAAAAAACAAGGAGGTCAATAGACCAAAACGAAAACACGGGAATATTCCCCTTTAATCGATTCTTAACAACATAAAAAAGGAGCCCTAAAAGGACTCCTTTACTAAACTTCAACTTAGCAACAAATTTTGCTGCCTAGCAATTAAATTAATCCCTAAAAAAATCTTGTTTCTTAATTAAAACAAATTAACATCCAACCAACCTTAGATATATTTACGAAGTGTTTTAATCAACCCTATAAAACAAGATTTTTAAATTACCTAGAAATTATTCAATCGATAATAACAATGCAACAAATATCTAAAAATAGGTGAGTTTTTCGATATAAATTACTACGCACTTATTACTCAACTTTGAAATAATTCCCATCTTTTACATCTAATTTCAATTTACTTCCACTTTTTCAAGTATGGTATCCTTGAAGGTAAGTTGCAGATGTTTTAAAAGCGTAGTACTCTCTCGGTCAAAATAAATTTTCTTTGAAATTCTATAACGCCTACTTTCAACCGCCCTAATGGTCGTATTAAGAAACATTGCTATCTCCTTATTTGAGAAGCCCATTGTTATGTAGTAGCAGATAATAACTTCAGACTTATTTAAATCTGGGTAAATTTTATCAATTTTTCTAAAAAAGCCTATATTCAAGTCATTAATCAGTTCAAGATGCTGGTCACTTTTATCCAACACAATGGCAGAATTAATATGCAGATTCTTATACAACTCTTTTATTTTTGTTTTTTGCTTATCAATACACTCAATAACCGAAATTGTCTTAACCTCTTTTTTAAGGTTATTGATATACTCTTCCAGCCCCTGAACCTTAACAGCAAGTTGTTCACTATTAGATTTCATGTAAGACAAAGTATCAACCTCACTAGAAACTTTAAGTAATTTTTTCTTTTGGTTTCGATATACAACAAAACACAGTAAACTTAAGAGTATCACAATTACTAGCAATATCAGAACTATAATCACATTGTGTCTTCTTTTATTTCGCTCCAAGTTCAATTTTTCTTCTGAAACTCTAATAGACTGGCTAATATCAGTTGTAGCAACCAAGTGTTTATTTAACATCTTATCTTCATATCCTATGATTGAATCCAAATAAACATCAGCTATCTTAAAATTTCCCATACTTTTATTTAAATTGGCGCATAAATTATAATATTTGATCACATAAGTTTTGTCCAGATAAGCTAATTGACGCCTTGTTTTGGATAAATAATGCTTACATGAATCTATTTGCTTTTTTTCTAAAAAATGGCTTGCGAATTTCATGTTTACGCAAGCATTAAAGCTATTATAATTAAATGTCGGAGCACTGGGGCTCTTAACCGTAGTTTTAAATTCGCTAAAATAATTTCGAGCTTTAGCAATGCTGTCAACATCTAAATAGCATATTGCTAATTGCGATGTGGCATCCATATATATATAAGCATCCTCATGCAAGACTTTTTTATAATCATCCAAATTTGGCACTATCATATTTATGGATTCTACCAATTTACCCTCTAAATATGTCATATAGGCTTCTATAAGTTCTATTTCATATAGCCAAATAGTATTATTGCAAGCCTTGAAACATTTTTTAGCCTTATCCAAATAACGTAAAGCTAGAGCATTGTCTACTGTTGGATCATATAAAACTCTATAAAGCTGTATATAGGCATAACCGGCGTTGAAATGATCATTCTCTTTTTCAGCATAGCTCAATGCTTTACTAAAGCTTTGAACAGCTTTAATGTCATTATTGTTTGCGCAATGTATTAGCCCTTGAATTATGTGATATTCATCAATCTGTCCTTTAATATGATCTTCTAAAGGGCGAGGTATAGAATCTAGAAACTCTTGAGATTTTTTTGTTGCAATGTCTATGTCATTCATTGCATTTTCAAGATACTCTAAATAGCGCTCTGTCTCTTGCGCTACAATTAATTGAGTTGCAACATAGAATAACAAAGTAGTTGCTATTTTGCCATATATTTTAAACATTGAAATATATCCTTAAAAACGAATTCGCTTACTATTTTACCTCAAATCATTCAAACACTAATCGTATTTGCCAAAAATATACTCAAAATTATTTACCTGTTAAGATCCCAAAATCATCCACGGATAATATTATTTCCCAGGTTAATGTGAACAACTTTATTTGACAAATAGCAACTTCGCATTACAAATATAGTCTTTGATTTTTCTTTCAAATTCTATACGAACTCGCCTAATATCTGAAACTTATAATTAACGATCATCCTTTACTGTCTGCCTTCAATAAAATTTATGGTTGTGAGTTTTGTTTCTCCTGTTATTAAGGGTGCAAAGCAAACATTTCGAAATACATAGTTTTTACTAAATCATCATTAAAATCAAAGCATATTTGGTAAATTTATACCTTCTTAACAAAACATTTCATTTTTATGAAAATAATAGGCATAGGCAAAAACTACGTGAATGATCCTTCCGAGATCCCTGGGCTAAAAACAGGGTCACAACTCATATTCCTCAAGGCCGACAGCACTTTGGTTACTGGGAACAAAAATGTGGTTTACCCCACGATTACCAAGGAAATAGTTTATGAAGTTGAATTGGCGGCCAAAATCGGAAAAACGTGCAAAGACGTTTCGGTAGCTGATGCACCGAATTTCATTAGCGAGATTGCAGTCGGTATTGACTATACGGCAACGGATATTTTAAAGGCCTACAGAGAACAAAAATGGCCATGGGCACTAGCAAAAGGTTTTGATGGCGCCTCCCCTATTTCGGGCTTTAAACCGATTTCGGATTTTCCAAACCTAAATGATATCAATTTTGATTTAAAAATAAATGGTGAAGTCAAGCAAACAGGAAACACTTCTTTAATGATCTATAATTTTGCCGAAATTATCTCTCATGTTTCCAGCTTCATGACCCTTAATGAGGGCGACTTGATCTTTACGGGTACACCCGCGTCGGGTACTGGTTTAATTTATAAAGGCGACCATTTACAAGCATCCATTGAAGGTGAACTTTTACTGGATTTTAAGATGATATAGCAAGCTACAAGGCATTGTCCATAATATCCTGGACCACTTCAGGATTCAGCAAAGTACTTGTATCACCTAGGTTACTGGTTTCGTCACATGCTATTTTTCGCAAAATACGTCGCATGATTTTCCCCGAACGTGTTTTTGGCAATCCTTTGGTAAATTGGATCTTGTCCAGTTTTGCGATAGGGCCAACATGCTCCGTAATAATTTGATTGATTTCCTTTCGCAAATTATTTTGGTCTCGGGTTTCGCCAACATCTTTTAAAATTACATAGCCATAAAGGGCGTTCCCTTTAATATCGTGCGGAAAGCCAACAATGGCACTTTCGGCCACCGCAGGATGTTCGTTCACTGCATCTTCAATAGGTGCGGTTCCCAAATTATGTCCTGAGACTATAATAACATCATCCACACGACCAGTAATGCGATAATAGCCTACCTCATCACGTAAGGCACCATCACCTGTAAAATACTTGTTTTCAAATGCGGAAAAATAGGTGTCTTTATAGCGCTGATGATTACCCCAAATCGTTCTCGCCATAGACGGCCATGGGAATTTTATACACAAACGCCCTGATACTTGATTTTCTTTAAGCTCCTTTCCCTCCTCATCCATTAAGGCGGGCTGAATCCCAGGAAAAGGTAATGTAGCATAGGTAGGTTTCGTCGGCGTTGCAAACGGTATTGGCGTAATCATTATACCACCAGTTTCGGTTTGCCACCAAGTGTCCACAATTGGGCTTTGTTTTTTGCCAATGTTGTCATTGTACCAGTGCCAAGCTTCTTCATTAATAGGTTCCCCAACCGACCCTAAAACTTTCAAAGAAGACAAATCGTATTTCTCCACTAGCTCCAGACCTTCCTTTGCCAACGCCCTAATTGCCGTAGGTGCGGTATAAAACTGATTGATTTTGTGCTTTTCAACAATCTCCCAAAAACGACCAAAATCAGGATAGCTTGGCACACCCTCAAACATTACGGTGGTAGCTCCATTGGCCAATGGGCCATACACAATATAGCTATGGCCTGTAATCCAACCAATATCGGCGGTACACCAGTAAATATCATTTTCTTTATACTGAAACACATTCTTAAAAGTATAGGCCGTATAGACCATATAGCCCGCCGTGGAATGCACCATTCCTTTTGGCATACCCGTAGAACCTGAAGTGTATAAAATGAATAAAGGATCTTCGGCATCCATTAATTCTGGATCGCAGTTATAATCAGCATTATCCAAAAGAGGTTGTAACCATTCATCCCGTCCCTCTTTCATTCCAATATCGGAGTTTATCCTTTTGGCAACCAAAACAGTTTCGACACATGGGCAATCCTCCAGCGCATCATCCACGATACCTTTTAAGTCGATCGTCTTTGCACCTCGATAAGAGCCGTCGCTGGTAATCACCATTTTACAATCGCTATCATTTATTCGAGTCGCCAAAGCAGTAGAAGAAAACCCAGCGAAAACCACTGAATGTATCGCACCAATTCTGGCGCAAGCCAAAGTCGCAATCGCCAGTTCCGGAATCATCGGCAAATAAATACAAACCCTATCCCCTTTTGAGATGCCTTTGGACTTTAAAACATTGGCAAACTGGCATACGCGCTGGTGCAACTGCCTGTAAGTAATATGTTCAGCTTTAGCTTTTGGGTCGTTCGGCTCAAACAAAATCGCTGTTTTATCGCCATTCGCAATCAAATGCCTGTCGATACAATTCACCGTAATATTCAATTTTGCCCCTTCAAACCATTTTACTTCGGGTTTTGTAAAATCCCAACTTAAAACGTTATCCCACTTTCTATACCAAACAAAATGCTCTTCGGCTATTTCCTGCCAAAAGTTTTCCGGCTCGCGCACCGATTTTCTATACACTTGATAATATTCCTCTAAATGTTTTATATGGTAATTACTCATGCAGTCTGATGATTTATTTTTTGGATGTCTAAAATACTAAATTCAAGTAATTTTGAGGTGAGATTTTATTCAATATTTGGGCGTTACCCCGAGTACTCGGGGTCGGGCTTTCGGCAGTCGCTCTCTCCGAGGAGCTCCAACAATTGCCTCAATCCCTAACGCGGGCCTGCCCCAAAGTCCGTTCTTAAAAGCTAATGCGTGGCCTCTCCCGCACCACTCGGAATTCTAATATTCTCAACTATTTCCTGAACATCTTTTGGAGGCGCAGGCGTAAATTTCATAATTACGATCGATACCATAAAATTTAAGAACATGGCTATTGTACCGAATCCTTCGGGCGAAATGCCAAACCACCATTCGCTCTTATCGGGAAGGGTGTCATCAAACCAGCCCAACTTGTATTTTATCATATAAAGCATCATGGCAGTAATACCAACCACCATACCCGCAATAGCCCCCTCTTTGTTCATCCGTTTGTAAAAAATCCCTAAAATGATGGCCGGAAAAAATGAGGCTGCCGCCAATCCAAAGGCCAAGGCCACAACCGCTGCCACAAACCCCGGGGGATGTATGCCAAAATAGCCCGCCACACAAACCGCCCCAATAGCAGAAATACGGGCGGCTACCAATTCGCCTTGCTCCGAAATGGAAGGCTTGATCATTTTCTTTATCAAATCGTGGGACACCGATGATGAAATTACCAGTAGCAAGCCGGCTGCAGTCGATAGAGCCGCTGCCAAACCACCAGCAGCCACAAGGGCAATCACCCAATTGGGCAACTTTGCGATTTCTGGGTTGGCCAACACCATAATATCCCTATCCACATAAAGTTCATTTTTTGTTCGGGAATCTGGTTTTGTGAAATCTACTTTTCCGTCCTCGTTCTTCAAATAAGCATTACCCTTTACATATTGAATTTTGCCATCAGTATTCTTATCCGTAAAACTGATGAGCTTGGTTTCCTCCCATTTTTTAAACCATTCCGGTACAGTCACATAAGGCTGATCGGAAACCGTTTCAATTAAATTTGTCCTTGCAAAAGCAGCCACTGCAGGAGCTGTGGTGTATAAAATCACGATAAGCAACAATGCTATGCCCGCTGACTTCCGGGCATCTTTTACCCGCTTCACGGTAAAGAATCGAACGATAACGTGTGGCAAACCCGCCGTCCCGATCATTAATGCCAAGGTTATGGCGAATACATCAATCATGGATTTTGAACCTTCGGTGTATTCATCAAAACCCAACTCTGTACTCAAACCATCTAATTTGTCCAAAAGATAGGCACCCGATCCATCCGTCAGGGTATCACCAAAACCCAACTGCGGTATGGGGTTTCCCGTCATTTGTATCGAAATAAAAATCGCTGGCACCATAAAGGCGAAAATCAACACACAATACTGCGCTACTTGCGTATAGGTGATACCTTTCATGCCACCCAAAACAGCGTAAAACAGCACGATCAGCATCCCGATAATCACCCCTGTATCAATATCAACTTCCAAAAACCTTGAAAACACAATACCCACACCGCGCATCTGCCCAGCCACGTAGGTAAACGACACCAACAAGGCGCATAACACCGCAACAAAGCGTGCCACCTTGGAATAATACCTGTCACCAATAAAATCAGGTACGGTAAACTTTCCGAATTTTCGTAGATAAGGTGCTAAAAGCAATGCCAGAAGTACATAACCCCCTGTCCAACCCATTAGATACACTGCCCCATCATAGCCTGCAAAGGAAATGATTCCTGCCATAGAAATAAACGATGCAGCACTCATCCAATCCGCAGCCGTGGCCATGCCATTTGCCAAAGGGGATACGCCCCCACCGGCTACGTAAAACTCTTTAGTGGACGCCGCCCTAGACCAAATAGCGATTCCGATATATATGGCAAAAGTCAAACCCACCAAGATATAAGTCCAATTTTGGACACTTATGTTCTCTGCTAATAACAAACTATGCATCATATCCATATTTTTTATCGAGCTTGTTCATAATTCGAACGTATATAAAAATTAGAATAACGAAAACGTACATAGACCCTTGCTGGGCAAACCAAAACCCTAATTTAAAACCGCCTATTTTAATGGTGTTCAATGCGTCCTTAAAAAGAATTCCAGCTCCAAAAGAAACCAAAAACCAAATTAATAGCAGAAGAAGCACATACTTAATATTTTCTTTCCAATAGGCCTTCGCCCTTTGTTTTGTTTGCATATTTATTGCATTTGTTTGATGTAACGTTTAATTTCTTTGGTCACTTTGGGTGCCAAAATTAGAGTGGCCAACATGGTTGGGAAGGCCATCAGGGCAAAAAAACCATCGATGAGATTAATCATCATACTCAATGTAGTGGTGGCTCCCAAAATGATACTCACAATGTAAATATAATTGTAATACGGTTTTTTATCAGCTCCAAAGAGGAAGCCCATGCATTTTGATCCATAATAAGCATAGGAAAACAAGGAGGAAATACTAAATACTGCAATACACAATAGCAAAATATACTGCCCAAAACCTGGAATAGCATTGGCAAATGCCGATGCGGTCAAACTGACGCCATTGGCATCCGTGGATTGCCAAACTCCTGTTACCAAAATAGCCAAGGCCGTAAGGGTACAGACGACCAATGTGTCTATGGCCGGCCCCATCATAGCCACTAAGCCTTCCCGGACGGGCTCGTTGGTTTTGGCTGCGCCGTGTGCCATTGGTGCCGTACCTATTCCCGCTTCATTGGAAAATGCCCCTCTGCGTATGCCCAATAGAATCAATCCGCCCAATGTACCTCCTAAAAAGGAATCGCCTAGAAAGTTATCGGCATTAAAGGCATCGGTAACAATTAAAACCAAATATTTTGGTACACTCTCAATGTTTGTCATTAAAATAATTAGTACCGCCAAAAAATACAAAACGACCATTGCCGGCACCAATTTGGAAGCAGTTTTGCTTATGCGTTTTAATCCTCCTAGGGTAACTATTCCCGTGATGAACACTAAAAACAATCCTATATATAAATTTGAAAAAAGCGTCACCTTCACTCCGTTTGGTTCCAGTAGAATATCATTTATTGCCTGCGTTAATTGATTGACATTGAATACTGGCAGGGCCCCCACCAAGCCACTTACGCTAAACCATATTGCCAGAGGTTTCCATGCTTTTCCCAATCCTTCAACAATGAAATACATTGGGCCTCCCTGAAGCTCCCCTGCACTATCCTTACCGCGAAACATAATGGACAATGCCGACGTATAAAATTTAGTGGACATCCCGATAACCGCACTCACCCACAACCAAAACACCGCTCCCGGTCCACCAATGGAAATAGCCACTGCCACACCGGCAATATTCCCCATCCCTACCGTGGCGGATAAAGCAGTAGTCAGAGCCTGAAAATGGGAAATCTGGCCAGGGTCATCGGGGTTGTCGTATTTACCACGCAAAACAGCAATCGCATGCCCCAGATATCGAAAAGGCAAAAACCTTGAAAGCACCAACAGGTATAAACCGCCCCCGGTTAAGAGTATCAGCAAAGGCAATCCCCACACAAAGGATGAAAAATCACTGAGGAATTGCTCTAAAAACTGCAACATAAACGGATATTATTTTATAAATATATCATTTTACTTCATTTTGGATTCCGATATTTAGAAGTATCTTTAGCTAGACTAAACCATTTTCTTTGCACACTAACCGCTTGTATTTTATTGATGCCGTTCGAGCTTTTGCCATATTGATGATGCTCCAAGGGCATTTTATAGATACCTTGATCGACCCCATTTTTAGGGATCCTGAGAACACGGCATATGCCATTTGGTCTTATTTTCGTGGGATTACCGCGCCAACCTTTTTTACCATTTCTGGGTTGGTTTTTATGTATTTGTTGTTGCGGGCTTACACCAAAGGCGACGACAAACCTCGGATTAAAAAAGGACTGTATCGGGGTTTGCTGCTTATTGCGATTGGCTACAGTTTGCGCATCAATATACTTAATTGGCTCAATGGCGATTTTAACTTAAGGTTTCTTGCCGTAGATGTGTTGCAATGTATCGGGCTGTCCCTTATCATTTTGGTGTTTTTGCATATGCTGTTGAAAAAACATTCGTATGTACTGTCAATTGTGTTGGCCATTATCGGAATCGCTTGTTTTTTAACCGAGCCACTTTACAGGGAGCTATCACTTTCAGGCGCGCCCAAACTTCTTGCCAACTATATTACCAAAGAAAATGGTTCAATCTTTACCATTCTACCTTGGTTTGGCTATACCGCATTTGGCGCTTGGTTGGCCACGGTATTTTTTAGGCACGTGCACAGGCCACGATTTAAATTACTGACGATTGCCTCATTTTTTATTATTGGACTCTTATTGATAAATTATTCTTCATTGGTTTTAGTGAAATTGTATCGCTTAACGGATTTTGAATTGTTATATGCCTCGGCAAACTACAATTATCTGTTTACAAGATTTGGAAATGTTTTGGTGATTTTCGCCCTATTTTATACTCTTGAACGTTTTATGAAACAATCCATCATCACAAGTATCGGCCAAAAAACGCTGTCCATTTATGTCATTCATTTTATTATCATTTACGGCAGCTATACGGGCTATGGGCTGAGCCGGTATTTGCGAAAATCCCTCAACCCAACGGAGGCCATTATAGGCGCAATTTGTTTTATACTTGTTGTTTGTTTTATTTCGTTTTATTATGCAAAAACGAATGCATTTTTGTATAATACCTTTAGAAAATTAGTGGATAAATTTAAAAGCTAAAATCATGGCCTACGACGAATTTCTGGCAGACCGCATTAGACGGCAATTGAAAGAAAAGCATACTGGGTTTTCCGAGTTTAAAATGATGGGAGGCCTTTGTTTTAAAGTAGACAACAAAATGTTATGCGGGATTCATATTGATAAAAAATATGGCGATAGCCTATTAATGGCACGCATTGGATTGGACGCCTACGAAAAAGAACTTGAAAAACCCGAATGCCTCCCAATGGATTTTACAGGCCGACCCATGAAAGGTTATATTTTTGTTGCGCCCGAGGGTTTCGACTCCGAAGAAACGCTCACTTATTGGCTAGATTTATGCTTAAAATTTAACCCCTTGGCAAAGGCCAGCAAATCCAGAAAACCAAAAAAATAAAGTTATCTTTGTACCCAATATTTAACTGAAATGATTTACAGATTTCGAGTGATTTTGGACAACGATACCGAAGAAGATGTGTTTCGGGATTTAGAAATTCGGGAGACCGATACCTTGGAGGATTTGCATAACATCATAACACAATCTTTTGGTTTTGACGGCAGTGAAATGGCTTCGTTTTATGTTAGTAACGACCAATGGGACCAAGGTGAGGAAATTTCGCTTTTCGATTTGAGTGAAGATGGTTCAGCACGGTTGATGAACGAAACTGCAATTAATGATGTGGTGCACGAAGCCCAGACCAAGCTAATCTATATTTACGACTTTTTAAGTATGTGGACGTTTTATGTTGAATTGGCTGAAATTGTAGATGAGGCAGAAGGATTCGATTATCCAAATTTAATGTTCGTGCAAGGGCAAGTTCCAGATAGTGCACCGGAGCGGATTTTTGAAGCCGAAGATAACGATTTTGATGAATTCGATGATGGTCTGGATGTTGAAGACTACAACAATCTTGACTTCGATGAAAACTGGAATTAAACTTATTTAACGCCTTAAATTTAAAGGGTTTACATTTTCATAATTATGTACTAGATACGCCAAAGCCTCTTCGAGGATTTCTCCCATATTTTTACACTTCTTAAACTTGCTGTCGTAAGTATACTCAAATATTTTTTCCTTTAGCAAGTCCACATTTTCATCCGTGGAAATCACATCTTTCATCATGCATTTTAGGAGTTCATTAATTCTATCATTAAAACTTTTTAAACGCTTAACCAATATGGAGCGCTCCTCAATTTTATATTGGTCAATGGATAGTTTTTGAATACTTTCAGACACCATTTCAACCATTTTAGTATTTTCCTTAAAAAATTGTGGGCGGTAAATATTAAACTTCCCTTCGTACGACTGTTGGTCAAAATCAATAGCTCGAATCCTGTACACCACATTGTCAAAATCATGCGTGGGCACAATCACATAATTGTAAGATCGCATATCTCCAAGTAATCGAATCATGCATCGCTCATTAAATTTTACAAACTCCTTTGCTATTTGAGACTTTTCCCTTTTTGTGCAATTGGGCAACATATCTTTTATAAACACATCTCCCGGAATACCCACAATATGCTCTTCAATCAAGGTGGTATTGTTCACCAAAAAATTCAAATTATAGGGGGAAAGCATATGCTCTAGCTCCAATCCATAAATACGAGAAGCATCTGCCGTTTTCACATAGAAATAGGTATAGTTATCGTTCATAATATTCCTAATCTTTATTCGAAAAGGCTTAGAATTCCCAAAAGTGCAGTAGTCAATGGCATCCACACTTAAAAACGGGAAAATGCTCTCGTTGCCATCAGAATGCAGATAAGCATACACTTTTTTCAAGGCCAAATCGATTTCCTCCCGATCAAACTCACTGTAGTACACGCGAATCCAAAGGGTATCGTTATCATCCTTATCATACACCTCAATGGCCCCTTGAAACCGCAACAAATCATCATAAAAAATTGGGGTTTTTGTAATCCTGTTGTATTCCGACAGGTATTTATTTAGCTTAGCAGAAATTGGATACGATGGTTTTCGCTTTGATATTTTTAAGTCTTCCATAATAGTTTGATTGCTCAAATTTAAGGGATTTTATGTAACAAAATATGCAACATCTCGTCATAAGTATAAACTAATCAATAGCCGGACACTTTTCGGTAAAAAACTTTTTCGCTTGGAACCTATTTTAACAATCAACAACCTGACAAAAAAATTTGGATATTTAACTGCAGTACAAGATTTATCCTTTACCATCAACAAAGGCAATGTTTATGGGATTTTAGGGCCTAACGGAAGCGGTAAATCCACTACCCTGGGCGTAGTACTAAATGTAGTGAATAAAACCTCGGGAGATTTTAAGTGGTTTGATGGCAATACCACAACGCATGATGCCCTTAAAAAAGTAGGCGCTATTATCGAGCGCCCCAACTTCTACCCATACATGACAGCATTTGAAAACCTGAAATTGGTTTGCAGAATAAAGGAAGTTGATTATTCTAAAATTGAGGAAAAGCTTGAGGTCGTTGGTCTTTTGGGCAGAAAGGACAGTAAATTCAAAACCTTTTCATTGGGAATGAAACAGCGATTGGCCATTGCCTCCGCCCTTTTAAACGACCCTGAAATTTTGATTTTGGATGAGCCTACAAATGGTTTAGACCCTCAGGGCATCCATCAAATCCGACAAATCATAAAGGATATTGCCAATCAAGGCACTACCATATTATTGGCTTCACACCTTTTAGACGAAGTTGAAAAAGTATGCACTCATGTTGTCGTACTGCGAAAAGGTGAAAAGTTGTATTCAGGCCGTGTAGACGAAATGATTTCAAGTCACGGTTTCTTTGAATTGAAATGCAAAAATAGCCAAGAACTTCTTGATTTTTTAAATAACAATACATCCTTTGGAAAGATAAAGGTAGAAGGCGAATTGATTACCGCTTTTTTAAATGAACCGCTACCTTCGGACGAATTCAACAAATTGCTTTTCGAAAAAGGCATAATTCTGACACATTTAGTGCAGCGCAAAGAAAGCCTTGAGGAGCAATTTTTACAACTAACCGACAACCAATAACCCCATAGAAATGTTACGACTGCTGAAGCTAGAATTGCAAAAACTAATGCTCAATAAAACGAGTAAAGTACTTATTTTCATCTCGTTTATCTTACCGCTTTTTATAATCTTTTTATCCTCTTTAAAAATACCTTTTTTCGGCTATTTTACCATAGAACTTGGGGAATGGGGCGTTTTCAATTTTCCATTGATTTGGCATTTAGTAACCTATTTTGCGGCACACTTCAAGCTATTTTTCGCTATTGTAGTGGTTAGTATGATTGGCAATGAATACAGCAACAAAACCATCAAACAAAATTTAATTGACGGCTTGAGCAAAAAAGAATTTATTCTTTCCAAGTTTTACACTATCATATTCTTCTCCTTGGTCTCAACTGCCATAATTTTTATATTGACTATGGCCATAGGCCTTTATTATTCTAGTTACAACGAGTTTAACATCATATTTGCTGACACTGAGTTTCTTTTGGCTTACTTTGTCAAACTGATTGGATTTTTCAGCTTGTGCTTATTGCTTGGAATGTTAGTAAAACGGTCAGCTTTTGCGTTGGCCTTTTTATTCATCCTTTTCATATTGGAGTGGATTATATATGCCATAATTTACAAATTTACCAATGACGATATAGCCACGGGCATACACAACCTTTTCCCTTTAAAGTCCATGTACAAGTTGATTGACTGGCCCGCATTGCGCATAGCCTCAATGAAGGCTCCAAACAACCAAGAGTTTATTCACGATTACGGAGTGCACTTCCATGAAATCTTAATCGTTTTAGCTTGGACAGGACTATTCATCTTTTTATCGTATAGATTATTAAAAAAGCGCGATTTATAATATCTTTGATGGCATTGCTATGAAAAGATGAAAAAAATTGCCCTTTTAGTGATTCTATTTGTCGTAAACGCTAGTGTTTATGCACAAGGTGAAGCCTCCAATTGGTATTTTGGATACGGCGGGGGCGTAAGTTTTGATCCTTTTACTGGAGTGGCCACTTCATTGAACGACGGAAACCTTTTTACAAATGAAGGCTGTGCCTCAATTTCTGATAATTTTGGCAATTTGCTTTTTTACACCGACGGCTCTACCATTTGGAATAAGGAACACGATGTCATGATGGGAGGCACAGACCTGTTTGGGGACGCCTCCAGTACCCAATCGGCAATAATAGTTCCGAAACCAAGCCATCCAGATTCGTATTACGTATTTACTGTGGACAATGAACTTGACGGGTTTAATTATGGCCTAAATTACTCTGAAGTTGACATGAGAAGAGACGAAGGCCGTGGAGAAGTTACTACGAAAAACATCAACCTTTTAGGTACTTGTTCAGAAAAATTGACTGCCGTTTTAAAAGATTGTGAGACCGAATCCCTTTGGGTAATTGCTTTTTCCTCAGAGAATGGAATAGAGGCAGGTTTTAATACGTACCACGCTTTTGAGGTAAGCAACGTTGGCGTTAGTGCAACCCCGGTTAAATCGACATTTAGTAGTCTAAGTGTATTTGATGCCAGAGGCAATTTAAAGCTCTCGCCGGATGGAACAAAAATGGCAGTAGCCAATGTGACCAATAATACCATTGATCCACCGGGCAACAACAGACTATTACTCTATGATTTTGACGCCACCACGGGAATTGTAAGTAATCAGCTGCAACTAAATATTTCTGGCTTGAACAGTTTTCCATATGGAGTGGAATTTTCGCCAAACAACCAATTCCTTTATGTCCATTCCTCCAACAACTACAACAATCTGAACATCCCATTGGCAAATAACGACCCGACCAACCACAGGTCCACTTTAACTCAATTTGATGTTACGGAAGCTGATATCCAAGCATCAGAATTTGCCATAGATGAGCGTCAGCTTTATAGAGGCTCACTTCAGTTAGGACCAAACGGAAAAATTTATCGTGCTTTAGCCGCTACCTATAATTTTGGGATTCCATATTTGGCAGTCATACATAATCCCAACCAGAGAGGACAGGCTTGCAATTACGACCATAATGGGATTGAGTTGTCCCCAAATCGCTCCACTCAAGGCCTTCCCCCTTTTCTTACTTCATTTTTCAATGAAAAAATTGATATTATCCAAAATGGATCTTCCTCAAATTCACTTAGTTTATGTGAAGGCGACTCATATACATTGCGGGCTCCGGACATAGATGGAGCCGTTTACTTTTGGAGCAAGGACAATTTAGATCTTCCCAATGATACAACCACCTTATCCGTCAACGAATCGGGGATATATGAAGTAATCATTGAAATTGATGGAGAAAAGTGTAACGGACTTGAAGGGCAAGCTTTAATGCAGTTTAAACCAAAACCTGTTACCACAGACTACACATTACTCCAATGTGACGAGGACGCACAGCCAAACGACGGAATAACTCGTTTTAATCTTAATAAAGCTATTGAAATTTTTACGGCAAGTGAGCCAAACCTGTCTGTCAATTTTTACAGGGATGCCTCAAAAACAAATAGGATTTCAATCCCCAACGATTTTCAAAATGCTACCAATCCACAAATAATTTATGTTGAAGTCATAAATACAGATACCACCTGCAGCAACACTTCAGAATTAACCCTAGCTGTGAGCCTAACAAGTGTTTTAAACGAAGAACTGACAACTTGCGATGATGATGGCGTGGAAGACGGCTTTCGCGAATTTACTCTGTCCAATGCAAATACCACTATTTTGGGTGGGGCGCCAGCCAGTGCAAGTATTGCTTTTTATGTAAGCTATAATGATGCATTACTTGAACGAAATAAGTTGCCAGAACAATATACCAATACAACTGCCTATAGCCAAACTGTTTATGCAAGGGTTGAAAACGAGAATAACTGTTACGGCATTGGCGAAATCAAATTAACGGTTTACCCTCTTCCGGAGATCGATAGTGCAAGTACCACGGCCTACTACTGCACTAATTTTTTCCCAGAACCAATCACTTTGGAAGCCGGAGTATTCACATCGGATATTTCTAATTTCAGATATGAATGGACAGATAATACAGGAACGCTTATCTCACAAAGCCCAACAATTATAGTGAACCAAACAGGAACCTACCAAGCAAATGTAATAGATAAAATCACCGGATGTTCCAAAGTAAAAACTATTGAAGTTGAACCATCAAATATCGCCAAAATTGAAGGCTTTGATTTTAACGATAACAATACTTACAACAATATTCCTGTCGCAGTTATCGTTTCGGGAGATGGCACCTATCAATTTCAGCTGGAAGATAGCGACGGCAACATGGTGGCACCATACCAAAACAGCGATACATTCGTTAATATAAAACCCGGTATTTATACGGTTTATGTGAGAGATGTGAAAAACAATTGCGGTACAGTATCGGACGATGTCTCCATAATAGGTTTTCCAAAGTATTTCACACCAAATAACGACGGATCTAGCGATACTTGGAATGTTTTAGGTGTTTCTGAAATGTTCCAGCCTAATACCAAGGTTAAAATTTATAATAGGTACGGTAAATTGGTAAAACAACTAGATCCACTTGGCACCGGTTGGGACGGTACACTGAATGGTTTGAGATTGCCAACCGACGACTATTGGTTCTTTGTAACCCTCCAGGATGGCAGGGTGTTTAAGAACCATTTTACACTAAAATATTAAGGCATTATGAGAATAAAACCAATTTAATTGCATTTCATCGGATTTTTTTTGCATTTCGTCTAAAATATAGTTACTTTCGATGCCTAAATAAGCCCTCAAAAAAGATATTGTTTCACCCAAATGTTACAAATTGAAAAAGAGCCTACATGTTTGTCTATTGCTAATTGCATTAGTCTTTGCAATTAACTCAGCGGTTTCCCAGCAAATTACTGTAAATGGAAACGTAACCGTTCAGCAGCTTATAGAAGATAATTTAGTAGACGGTTGTGTTGAAGTATCCAACATCACCTCTACAGTTAATGGTAATAGCACTGGCTTTAGGAGCTATGCGGAATTTAGCAGGGGAAGCTCCAATTTTCCTTTTGAGAACGGTATCATGTTATCCACAGGGGCAGCCGAATCTGCTGGAAATGCGGTTACCACAACCACCTTAAGCGAAGGCTCAGATGTTTGGGGCACCGACCCTGATTTAGAAGCCGCACTTGGTATTACCAATACCCTTAATGCAACCTCCATAGAATTCGACTTTGTTTCCATTTCTAATAGAGTACAGTTCAATTATTTACTGGCCTCGGAAGAGTATTCAGGTATCAACCCCTGTAACGTATCTGATGGATTTGCATTCCTGATACGAGAAGCTGGTAGCGGGTTGCCCTATCAAAATATTGCCTTGGTTCCTGGCACGACAACTCCGGTAAATACAAATACCGTGCATGACGAAATTGTAGGTGTGTGTGCCGCCCAAAACGAGCAATATTTTGATGGCTACAATATTGGCGACACCAACTATAATGGAAGAACCGAAGTATTCACTGCATCGACTACAATTACCCCATTCGTAACATACCATATCAAATTGGTAATTGCGGATGGGTTTGATAATGAATTTGATTCTGCAGTATTTATCGAAGGAGATAGTTTCAAAATTCTGGATTTAGGAGACGATATTGATACTTGCGCCCAATCCATTACACTGGATGGAGATATTCAGAGTCCCAGTGCCACTTACGCCTGGTTTCTTGATAATGTCCTAATTTCCGGAGAAACAAACCCAACATTAGATGTTACCCAAAGTGGCACCTATCGCGTTGAAATTACCAATACTCTTAATAGCACAGCCTGTGTGGAAGAGGACGAAATTGTGGTTAACATTCAAACCGAAATCACCCTTTCTCCAATTTCGGACTATATGCTCTGTGACGACCTTAGTGGCGATGAAGTTGAAACGTTTGATCTCTCTATAAAGAACACAGAGGTTATGGGCATCTTTCCGTCCACATTTACAAATACCACTTTTTCATACCATTTGTCAGATGCTGACGCTAGAAATAGTGCAAATCCTATCACCACGCCAATTCAAAACACATCGTTAACGCAACCTATTTTTATCCGAATAGACGATATGGACACAGGGTGTATTGCCTATTCCACATTCAATTTAGTAGTAAACCCCATTCCGGATATTATGGACCCCACAATTCTGGAAATATGCGATACCGACAATGATCCAAGTGATGGTTTTACAGCCATAGATTTAACAGTAAAGGATGACGAAATTACCATGGGAGACACATCACTTACGGTAAGTTATCATTACAATGCACTTGATGCGGACAATGGCGACAATCCCATTCCTACTCCCTATGTTAACAATAATACACCAAACGAAACGGTTTATGTCAGGGTGGTCAATTCTGTATCAGGATGTTATAATACTTCGGCCCCGTTGACAATTGATATAACCAGGGGGCCAGTTATCAATAGGGAGCCCACACCATTAGATGGTTGCGATACAGATCATGACGGTTTTGATACATTTGATTTAACTCAAGCCATATCTGATGTTTTAGACGGCCTGCCCCTTTCAGATGTTACAGTTTCGTTCCATGAAAGTAACGATGACGCCGTAAATAACACTGATGCCATTGCTAATGAAACCAACTATCAAAATATAGCACCTGAGGTACAAGTAGTTTATGTTCGTGTAGAGGATAACGCTACGGGCTGTGCCTCTATCGCACCATTGGAAATACACACCAACCTGTTGCTTACTGGTACTGATACTGGGGATTTCGCGCTTTGTGACGACCCGTCTAACGATGGCATAATTGATTTTAATCTGTTTATTGTCGAAACATTTATTGCGGACGACATTGACAACGTTACAGTCACATTTTACGAATCGGAAGCAGAATACAATGCCAATAATCCTATAGACAAAAATAATCTTTATCCAGCTTCCAACCCTACCACTTTATTCATTGAAATCGAAAATGGTTCGTGTACCGAAGTTTCTGAAATCAATCTAATTGTAAACCCAGTATTGATTTTCGATCCTTTTGACCCAGTACCCTACTGCGACGACGATGATGATGGTATTGTAAGCATAGATTTATCTTCCTTTGACGAATTAATCCTTAATGGTAATACGGACTTTATAGTATCTTATTTTGCCTCTCAGGCGGATGCGGATACCAACTTTAATCCGTTACCACCGTTTTACACCAATTCACAACCACAGGAGACTATTTATGCAAGAATTGAAAGCGATGGCACTGGCTGTTACACCGTTAACGAATTTGAAATTGAAGTGGTTGCTGCACCTGGTGTTACAACGCCAACGCCTTTTACCATTTGTGACGACGACCAAGATGGCTTGACCATTTTAAATCTGGAGGATAAAATTCCCGAAATTGTTCCTGATACCACAGGGCTTGATATTTCGTTTTTTACTGATGAAAACGATGCCATTAATGATAGCAACCCTATAGCTACCCCAACCAATTACGAAACCGGTACGCAAACCATATATGTCCGAGTCACCAGCAACACCACAGTTTCCAGATGTTACGATATTGCCGAGCTTGAAGTTTATGTGAATACAATTCCCGTGTTTTCTTCAATAACTAACTTTCAAATTTGCGAGGACGATGGCGACAATCAAGCTGAGTTTTTATTTTCAGATTGGGATGCCGAAATCCTGAACGGCCAAACGGGTAAGGAGGTGCTTTATTTTGAAGATGCAGGATACACAAACCCAATTGACAAAAACACTCTGTATACAAATACCTCGAGCCCACAAACCATTTATGTAAGGGTAGAAAATATTACAGATACCTCATGTATGGCAGAAACATCCTTTTTTATTGAAGTTGGCGCCAATCCCGTTTATAACGTTCCTGGCTCCTTTTTGGTATGTGATGACGCTTCTAACGATGGGGTTGAAACATTCGATCTTCAACGAAAAATTGATGAAATCTCACAGGGTTCACCGAGCGACTTAATCATTAGCTTTTTTAATGACGAGCAAAATGCCCTTGACAATGTTAACCCAATTGACCTACAGTACACTAACACCCAAAATCCGGAACAGCTTTATGCACGAATAGAAAATAACGGTTCCGACTGTACTGTAATAGAGGAGTTCGGTATCAATGTGGTGGCCTCCCCCGACCTATCGCAAGCCGAAGTGTTCTCGCAATGCGACGACGATTACGATGGTCTGGTACCCTTCAATCTTGATGATGCTGAATACGAAAACTTCGACAGGTTTCAAACGGATATTTCTGTACATTACTTTGAAAATATGGCGGACGTTGAGGATGATAATCTGGCCATTCCAAATCCGAACAGCTATATGTCGGGTTCCGGAACTGTTTATATCAAAGTTACCAATAACCAAACAACTTGTTTCACTGTAATACCGTTAACATTGGAAGTTATAGCTTTGCCCAATATCAATTTTAACGGTGTTATTCCAATATGCGAGAATAATACGAATACTTTTGACTTGTCCACGGTAGATGACATGTTGGTAGATGATGTCAATGCCGTGATCATCAACTATTTTAATAACCCGACGGACGCCCAAAACAATATGGGGGCCTTAAGCGATACTTATTCATATTCAGCAAGCAGCCATACCATTTATACACGTATCGAAAGTTTATCAACACAGTGCATCACCTACGGCAATTTTACGCTTCAAATTAACCCTAACCCCATTGCCAATGCACCTCAGAATTTGATAAAATGTGATGATGACGATGATGGTTTACTGGTTTTCAATCTTACTGAAGCGAATGCCGATATATTGGGGACGCAACCCGCAAGCGACCATAATATCACGTTCTACAATACATTTGACGATGCCGAAATGGATACCAACAGGATTTCCTCATCCTACCAAGCTACCGATGGCGAAATCATATATGCTAGGTTGGAAAACGGGAATACGGGCTGTTATGATGCCACGCAATTTGCAACAATGATCAACCCGCTACCTATCATACCCATTGAGGATGTTCCTCTGTGCATAGACGACTTGCCTCTTATTATTGATGCCTACACAGGAAACCCAAATGATACTTATCTTTGGTCGACAAACGTAAATCCTGCTGTAAACGGCTTTACGGGTTCCCAAATCACATTGACCAATATTTCCCAAGTTGGCGATTATACTGTGGAAGTAACAAGGCCGCATGCCAATGCCGAAAGTTGCGTGGATTCAGAAACTATCACTGTCATCGATTCGCAACAAGCTATTTTTGCCGAACCTGAAATCGTCAATTTTTCCGACCCAAATTCAGTTGTTGTAAATGTAAATGGTATCGGTAATTATGTTTACCGATTGAATGAGGGGGAGCCGCAAACTTCCAACGTATTTTTAAATGTACCACTTGGCGAGAACACAATTTATGTTGATGACCTAAATGGTTGTGCCACGGCAGAAACGGAAGTTTTCATAATTGATATTCCAAAATTTGTAACTCCAAATGGTGATGGCGATTTTGACACTTGGCATATTGTTGGTGCAAATATGCTCCCCGGTTCGTTGGTTTACATTTATAACCGCCATGGTAAACTTTTGAAAATGTTAGCCCACAACTCCCCAGGTTGGGATGGCACTTTTAATGGGTCTAACATGCCTGCGGATGATTATTGGTTCTCGGCGGACATTGTCCAAAACGGGGAATCCTTTAATATTCGAGGACATTTTGCCCTGAAACGCTAAGTTAATGATCTATTCGATTTCAGAATATCAATAGAATTTAAGGATACCAAACGCATTTTACCCCAAATTTTAAACCTTCAAAGTTTTTATAAGTCAAATACAATTAAAAGTGATATTTTAGGCCTTGGCTTCATTTGTACTTTAACTTGTGCTTATAATTATATAGATGTGTTTTAGCAATCGGACAACGAATTTAGCAGTATTATTGCTACTACTACTTAGTTTTAAAGGGTTTTCTCAATTAAGCAAAACCCACCATATTCCGCCTTTGACTTATGCGGCAAATGGCAATGCCAATCCTGAAGATCAGTACATTTATATATCAACACCTAGTAATGCCAATGTTCCATATACCATTGTCCCAGTTGGGCAACCTGCCACTAACTACATAAACGGAACGGTATCCAACGCCAACCCAGACCAGATTTCCATAGGAAGTGGCAACACTCAACTCTTTATTCCGTCCATCCAAACGAGTGCAGTAGTCGACAATAAAGGCTATATCATTGAGGCTGCAGCGCCAATTTATGTTTCCGTTAGGATGAACGCCGGTAACAATGCCCAAGCAGGAGCTTTGGTTAGTAAAGGGGCTTCAGCATTGGATACTCAGTTTAGGGTGGGCACTTATACAAATGCCAATCCGCAGGACAACTATTTGAATTTTGTTTCAGTAATGGCCACGGAGGATAACACCCAAGTTAACTTTAGTAATCTACCAGCCGGATTAATTATTAGAAACTATGCTGGAGCCACCCCAATAAATACCACTCTGGATGAAGGGGAAAGTTATACAATTGCCCTAAATAGCTTTGATACACTGGTTAACAGGACAGGATTGATAGGGTGTTTAATCCAATCTGATAAGCCAATTGTGGTAAACTGTGGCTCAGCCAATGGTAGCTTCGGCGCTGGTAACGGACGAGATTATGGAATAGACCAAATTGTTGGTGCGAGCAAAGTAGGTACCGAATATGTTTTTGTGAGAGGTGATGGCTCAAATGAATGGGAAAATGTTCTTATTGTAGCCCATTCTGACAATACCTCTGTTAGCGTTAACGGAAATGCGCCAATAGCCACTCTAAATGCAGGCGAACATGTTGTGATTGAGGGTAACCAATTTAGCACCAGTGGAAATATGTATGTGGAAACCTCTCAACCTGCCTTTGCATATCAAGGTGTAGGTGGCTTGGGAAACGGCGGTACTCCGAGCGAGGCTAATCAAGGTATGTTTTTCGTACCCCCCTTAAGTTGTGAAACAAGAGGAAACCTCAATAATATTGCTAATATCAACAATATTGGCACTAGAAATTTTGATGGTGGTATTACGGTGGTCACTAAGGCAGGTGCGACTGTAACCCTTAATGGCACCCCAATTGCAAGCTTCAACCCGTTGGGACCTAGTCCTGTAACCGGGAAAACCGATTATGTTACCTATAAAGTGAAGGGACTAAATGGTAATATTGCCGTTACCAGTACAGATGAATTGTATTGTGCCTACTTCAACTATAACGGTGCCGCTACCTCTGGAAGCTTTTACTCTGGATTCCCATCGCCACCAGAAATCATTTTTGACGCTCAGTTTGTAACATTGGGCAACTGTATACCGAACATCACCCTTGAGGCGGCAAACACTCAAAACTTCGATAGTTATGAGTGGCTTTTTGATGACGGCAATGGGACTTTTAATGTTGTGGCATCAAATGTACCTTCCTTTACCCCTACCGTTCCTGGAAAATACAAACTTATCGGAATTATTACCTGCACCTTGGAAACACTAGAATCTGCAGAAGTGCCTATAAGTATCTGCCCGGACGACAGGGACAACGATGGTATTATTGATAATATTGACATCGACAACGATAACGATGGTGTTCTAAACTGCGTAGAATCGCGTGGCGATGTTGTTATAAATCTTTCCAATAGCGTTTCTCCTGAGTTAGTATTTCAAGACGGCACCACAAATAGCGCAATTGTATCTGCCAGTTTTTCTGAAACCAACAGTTCTGGCACAAATACCCTAATAGGGAATGCTATAGGCAGTTTTACAAGCAATATCCCTGCAACAACACTGGGCGAGAGCGCCTATACACTGAATTTTACTGAGCCTGTAAATATAAAAGTTGAAGAAGATCCTTCTGTAGGAACAACTCGTATAGCGGATGAATATTTTGTAGTGCGCATTCTTCCCGTGAACAAAAACATAACACTAGTAGACCCAGATGACCGTCTGTTGATCGACTCTAATTTTGATGGGCTTTTTGAAAGTGGCATTACCCAGATGTCGGGTTCGGAAATTCATTTTCAATTTAACGACACGCCCAATGGCAGCACGCCATACCAGTTTTTTGCAAACCAAGTGGACGGCTTTGTTTTTGAGCACCACTCCGAGAATACAACTACGGATTCCGATATTACAGCCATTCTATCATTAACTTGTTTCAAAAAAGATAATGATTCCGATGGTGTGAAGGACGAATTCGATTTGGATAGTGATAATGATGGACTTCCAGATTTTGTTGAAAACCAAGGCACATTAACACCGCTGTCAGGAATCGATGCGGACTTAAACGGATTAGACGATATATACGATATCAATGTAACTCCAATCGATACAGATTCCGACGGGATTTGGGGTATGTACGATTTGGATAGCGACAACGACGGGATTACGGATTTACTTGAAACAGGTCAGTTGGGCACATTATCTGACACAGATTTGGATGGCATTGAAGACGGCCCGACTTACGGAGCAAATGGCTGGACAGACGCTGCAGAAACCACACCTGACAGTAATGAAATAGGCTATAACCCCAATGATGCTGACAACGACACTATCTTTAGTTATATCGATGCTGATAGCGATGGGGACAGTTGTAGCGATGTTACCGAAGCCGGTTTTTCGGATGCCAACGTCGACGATTATTTGGGCGATGATATCCCTGTGGTTGATACACTCGGGAAGGTAATCAATGCCGCTGACGGCTATACCCTTCCGGATGCAGATTATTTGGACGGTGCTCCAATTAATATTACCACACAGCCTATCGATACCATCGTTTGCGAAAATTCGAATGCTGTGCTATCTGTTGTTTCGCCTGAAGCAGAAACTTACCAATGGGAGATCAGTACCGATGGCATTAATTGGAATCCTATAGTAAATGACGTCACATATTCCGGGGCGTTATCAGCAGATTTATTGATTTCCTCTACTCCTTTAGTTTTCAACGGGTATCAATACAGGGTAAAACTTGACAGAAATGGCAATACTTGTGGCTTATATTCAGATGAAATAGACTTAGAGGTCGATTTACAGCCTGTGGCGAATACTGCACCCACCATGAGGTTGTGTGATGACGACAACAATGGCACCATGCCTTTTGATTTCACCTTGCAAAATAATAATATCACCTCACAACCTGATATGAGCATCAGCTACCATGCTTCCCAGGCTGATGCTGACTCAAATACGAATCCGATAACCAGCCCATTTGAAAGCAGTAATACTACAATTTATGCGAGGGTCGAAAATACCAACAACACCTCATGTTTTGACACGTCCAATTTTGAATTAGAAGTGTACGAATCTGCCTTTCCTGCTGATGCTTCAGCTATTGCCCCAATACAGGAATGCGATAATACAACAGTGGGAACAGATATAGATGGGCGTATCACATTTGATCTTACCCAAAGGGAAACAGAAATCTTTAATGGGCAATCTTCTTCAGATTTTTCAGTAACCTATTTTGAAGATACCACTTACATTTCACAGATTGGAGCGCCAACGTCCTTTGACAACACTATTTCTGGAGGACAGACCATCTATGTGAGGGTAACGAACAATTTATTTTCGGACTGTTATACCGATACGTCCTTCCAGATCGAAGTTTTTGAATTGCCAGTTGTCAATACACCAAATACCTACGCGCAGTGTGATGACGACAGTAATGACGGCCAGGCACTCTTCAATCTTACCTTGGATGATATAAAAGAAGAAATAAATACCGACCACCTTACAGAGGGGCTTGTATTCACTTATTACGAAACACAACTGGAAGCTGAAAATGCAAAAAACCCAATTCCGAATCCAGATGCCTATCAGGATGCGACAGGCTTTACACCCGAGACCATTTGGATTCGTGTGGAAAACCCAAATGCTTGCTTTAGAGTTGTACCAATAAACTTAGAAGTAAACCCCAGCAGTGCGGCTTTGGCGTCATATAACCCCTCGCCAAAATACGAGTGTGATGACGGCACTGACGTTAGGGACGGCGTGGCAACTTTTGATTTAACCGATATAAGGGATGAAATTTCAAATATTATATTCCCCACCATTAACGTAACGGTTCATTTTTATGAGAGTCAAATAGATGCTGAATTGGAAAACAATGAAATTCCAGATATTTCGGCACATGAAAACACCAATAGCCCAAATGTTCAAGCTATTTGGGTACGCGTTAAAAGTGATTTGGGCAATGATTGTCTTGGTTTGGAAGAATTTCCAAATCTACTGAATGTTGAGGCGCTTCCGGAGGCCTTTCAAGTTTCAATTGGCGCAGAATGTGATTTTGACACCACTGATGCCATACTCTCATTCCCTTTTGATACTAGCCAAATTGAAAGTGACGTTCTTAACGGGCAATCACTTGCAAATGTTACGGTTAGCTACACATATTTAGATCAGACAGGGACGCAAGTCACAACAACTAATTTGCCCGACCCTTTTCTTACGGAAAACCAAACCATCACCGTGAGATTAACAAACAATAACACTTCGGACCCAGACGGCCCATGTTTTGACGAAACCACTATTGATTTTGTGATTTACGAACAGCCGATTGCCAATACTGTCTCTCCACAAATTGTATGCGATGGCGATGCCGGGGATATTGATGACGACGGTAATTTTGAATTTGATACCTCAACCTTTGCTAGCACAATTTTGGGCACGCAAACTAATATGGATATTTTCTTTGACTATATTGATGAAAACGGAGTAACTATTACAGACGCTCCAGCATTGCCCAATCCATTATTTTCCGTAAGCCAAACTATTACGGCAGAAGTGGTAAATCCACTAGATGCGAGTTGTTCAGCTAACACAACTATCGAACTCACTGTAAATCCTTTACCTGATTTTGATATTAATACGAACGAACGGATTTGCTCTTCTGATCCCACTTTTAGCATAGACCTGACACCCAATGAAGCCGATCCTACTGAAATATTCACCTATGAATGGCGTTGGACAAACTCCAACGGCACGGTCGTTGATCAACTAATAACTAATGATAGGGTCTTGACTGTTTCTACTCCAGGTACTTATAAAATCACCCTAACAAAAACTGACGGTACGGGGTGTTCAAGATCTAGGGAAGTATTAGTGGAAGGCTCGCAATCTCCTGTGCTGGAAGATACAAATGTACGTGTATCCAATCCATCATATTCACATACCGTCGAGATTATTGATCTTTCGCTTTTGGGTTTGGACGACTATGAATTCGCATTGCAAAAAGAAGGAGACAATACTTCGCTTTCATTTCAGAGCTCGCCTGTGTTTAGAAATATCCCTCCGGGATTTTATACTTTATATGCCATTGACAGTGGTCAAATATGCCAGCCTACTACCTTAGATTTGGCCATTATCGGCTATCCTCAGTTTTTCACTCCAAATGGTGATGCTTATAACCCCTATTGGCAAATAAAAGGCATAAGTGCCACCAATCAACCCAACAGTATCATTCAGATATTTGATCGTTATGGTAAGCTTATCAAGCAACTGAGTCCTTCAGAGAGGGGGTGGGACGGCACATTCAATGGGCAATTGATGCCTACGGATGATTATTGGTTTAAGGTCTATCTGCAGGATGGGCGTACTTTTATGGGGCATTTTGCACTAAAAAGATAAGTTAATTTTTCATTACTTCAATTCCGAATTACAAGGACTTTCAGTAATTTAGGCATTCCTAATTTTTAGGCTTCAATTACTATGAAATTCACAATTGAATCTGAATTCAGTCCAACCGGTGATCAACCCGAAGCTATCGGACAATTGGCTGATGGTATTTCTTCAGGTGAAAAGTACCAAACCCTTTTAGGGGTGACGGGCTCGGGAAAAACCTTTACTGTTGCCAATGTAATTGAGGAAGTGCAACGCCCTACCTTGGTTTTGGCTCACAATAAAACACTGGCCGCGCAACTGTATTCGGAATTCAAGCAGTTTTTCCCGAACAATGCAGTAGAGTATTTCGTATCCTATTACGATTATTACCAGCCCGAGGCCTATATTCCGGTTTCGGGGGTATATATTGAAAAGGATTTATCTATCAACGAAGAAATAGAAAAAATGCGATTGAGCACTACCTCTTCCCTGCTTTCGGGGCGACGGGATGTATTGGTTGTGGCTTCCGTGTCCTGTCTTTACGGTATTGGCAATCCTATTGAATTTCAAAAAAATGTGATAACAGTAAAACGGGATCAAGTCATTTCGCGCACTGCGTTGTTGCATCAATTGGTGCAAAGTCTATACTCAAGAACAGAAGCGGATTTCCGACATGGTAATTTTAGAATTAAAGGAGACACCGTAGATATTTTTCCAAGTTATGCGGATGATGCCTATCGCATCCATTTCTTTGGAGATGAAATAGAAGATATTGAGTCGTTCAACATTCAAACAAATCAGGTCATTGAAAAATACGACAGGCTTAATATTTATCCAGCAAATATGTTTGTAACCTCGCCTGAAATCCTTCAAAATGCCATAAAGGATATTCAGGACGATCTAGTAAAACAACATGACTATTTTAAGGAAATTGGTAAACATTTAGAAGCGAAACGATTAAAAGAACGTACCGAGTTTGACCTAGAAATGATTCGGGAATTAGGGTACTGCTCCGGTATTGAGAATTACTCACGTTATTTGGATGGAAGATTGCCGGGCTCTCGCCCTTTCTGTCTTTTGGATTATTTTCCAGAGGATTATTTAATGGTGGTGGACGAAAGCCATGTGACCATTTCTCAGGTACACGCCATGTACGGGGGGGATAGAAGCCGAAAGGAAAATTTGGTGGAATACGGTTTTAGACTACCAGCGGCAATGGATAATCGGCCTTTAAAATTTGAAGAATTTGAATCCTTGCAAAATCAGGTAATTTATGTGAGTGCCACCCCAGCAGATTATGAACTTCAAAAAACAGGAGGTATTTATGTAGAGCAGGTCATTCGGCCAACTGGACTCTTAGATCCTGTGATTGAGGTGCGTCCTAGTTTAAACCAAATAGATGATTTAATTGAGGAAATTCAGCTTCGTGTGGAAAAGGACGAACGTACCTTAGTAACTACCCTTACCAAAAGAATGGCAGAGGAGTTGACGAAATATTTGGAGCGCATTCAAATCCGATGTCGTTATATCCATAGTGATGTGGATACTTTGGAGCGCGTCGAAATTATGCAAGATTTGAGAAAAGGGCTTTTTGATGTGCTGGTTGGGGTGAATTTATTGCGGGAAGGCCTAGATTTACCCGAAGTGTCCCTAGTTGCTATTTTGGACGCTGACAAGGAAGGGTTTCTGCGTTCCAACCGATCGTTGACCCAAACCGTTGGGCGCGCTGCAAGAAACCTAAACGGAAAAGCCATTATGTACGCTGACAAGATTACCAACAGTATGCAAAAAACCATTGATGAAACCAATTATCGTCGCGAAAAGCAGATAGCCTACAATACTAAGCACAATATTACGCCGAAGGCATTGAACAAAAGTTTAGACAACGCTCTCGCCAAAAATTCTGTTAGTACTTATAAATATGAATTGGAAGCGGCAAGAGCAGCCGAGCCTGAAAGTGAATATTTAAGCAAGCCTGAACTGGAAAAGAAAATTCGCGAAAAACGAAAATTAATGGAAGAAGCCGCAAAAGCTTTGGACTTTATCGTTGCCGCCCAATTGAGGGACGACATTAAATCTTACCAGGAAAAATTAGAAAAGCTAAAAGTGTAACACTTTTAGCTTTTCTGAAAAATATAGCCGAATAGCAACTTACTAGTTGTCAACACTAATGCTAATTGTACTGAGTTTTAAAAATATCTATTAAAACATCCGGTGGTACAATTTTGTTAGGGAAACTCTCCATAAGGTAAAGTACCTTGGAAATGGACTCATGGCTCAAGCCCATTCTTAATCCAAAATTATATAATTTTATAACCCCAGCAGAGCTGTTCCCGTTACCATGCTCCTGTTCAATATTCATTAAGAGCACAAGTCTGTGGAACTGCACGATACGCTCACTGTGGGACTTTAAATGGGTATAATGCACAGGATGTTTGATAAGATAATCGAAATCCTCTCGCGAAATATCCAATTGTTTCGCTACACCCAGCAAAAAATTATATTCTATATCCTGTATATCCTTATCATATTTTGCAAAAGCAATCATTTCAGATAAAAGACTTAATTTTTCTACTCTATTTATCATTCTTGAGGGTTTAATTTAACTTCAATATAAAGGTAAGTAGAAAGGGCAGGTTGTTATCGTGTATATAATGTCTCTTATCGAAAAAGCAGGTGCCTTTTATCGTCGATTTTATTGACTTTATCAATCAAGGGTATTTTTAATCCAAAAATAAGTGCAGTTTATCAATGGGAATATTTAAATTGTTTTTTACCAAAAAACTTAATAACAATATCATTATCAATGTTTTAACACATAAAATTCAATTTAATATTTAGCAATTCTTTTACCATATTTTGAGGTATCTTTACAAATGTTATTAAAACGTCAAAATCGGAGGTGCTAAAATGCAAAATCGATGAAATGCATGCGTAAATAGGAAATTTTAGTATTACTATGACAAACAATGATATTTTAAAGAAATTAAGGGTGGCCCTAAAATTGAGAGATGATGAAATTGTTGAAATTTTAAAATTGGTTGATTTTAGAATCTCCAAAAGTGAATTGGGCGCTTTCTTTAGAAAGGAAGACCACCCAAAGTATAAAGAATGTGGGGATCAAATACTCCGGAACTTCTTAAATGGTTTGGTAATACACCTTAGGGGACCAATGCCTCAGAAACAAAAATCCACAAAAAAAGGGCAACATTAAAAATGATGCCCTTTCAAATATTATTCGATAAATACTAGCCCAAAACCTCTTGTACTTTATCGGCCGCTTCCTGAAATTCAGTAGCACTAAGTACATCCAACCCTGAATTGTCAATCAATTCTTTAGCAATATCTGCATTAGTACCTTGTAATCTTACTATAATTGGCACATTGATATTACCCATGTTTTTATAAGCGTCAATAACACCTTGGGCTACGCGATCGCAACGTACAATACCACCAAAAATATTAATAAGGATAGCCTTCACCGCAGGGTCTTTCAATATAATTTTGAATGCTGCTTCTACCCGAGCAGCGTCTGCAGTACCCCCAACGTCCAAGAAGTTGGCTGGCTCCCCTCCTGCCTGCTTAATCAAATCCATTGTAGCCATGGCCAAACCTGCACCGTTTACCATACAACCTACATTTCCGTCAAGGTCCACATAGTTTAAGCCTACTTCCTTGGCCTCAACTTCAATAGGGTTCTCTTCACGCAAATCGCGTAAATTCACATAATCTTTATGTCTATAAAGAGCGTTATCGTCAATGGTTACTTTCGCATCCACTGCCATAATTTTATTATCACTAGTTTTTAATACCGGATTGATTTCGAATAATGATGCATCGGATTTCACGTAAGCTGTATACAGTGCTGAAACAAACTTGGTCATTTCCTTAAATGCCAATCCAGATAAACCTAAATTGAAAGCTACCCTTCTAGCCTGGAAAGGCATCAAACCAATGGCTGGGTCTATTTCTTCAGTAAATATGAGATGTGGTGTTTCCTCAGCAACGGTTTCAATATCCATACCGCCTTCAGTAGAATACATAATCATGTTTCTTCCGTTACCACGATTTAACAAAACAGACATGTAAAATTCATCCGTTTCAGTTTCCCCTGGATAATACACATCTTCCGCAACCAACACTTGGTGTACCTTCTTTCCTTCCGCTGAGGTTTGAGGTGTTATCAAGTTCATCCCGATAATTTGTCCTGCAATTTCCTCAACTTCCTGTAAATTTTTGGCCAATTTTACACCGCCTCCTTTACCACGCCCACCAGCATGTACTTGCGCTTTGATTACATACCAACTTGTGCCCGTTTCAGAGGTTAATTGTTTTGCCGCTGCTACAGCTTCGTTAGCGTTTTGTGCCACAATGCCACGTTGAATGCGTACTCCAAAAGTGCTTAAAATTTCCTTGCCTTGATATTCGTGTAAATTCATAGTTTGCTCAATCGTTTTTAAGAAGAACAAATGTAAATAATCACAACTAATAAATCTAATATTTAAATAGGGTTTCTTTGGAATTCCAAAAAACCTAATTATCATTTTGTTAAATAATTAACATAATGTTTAATTTGTATAATTTTTGAGTATTTGTTTTTTTTTCGGCCTAAAAAAATATCTTTGTCGCCAAATTAAAAAATTCCATAATGGAAAATACCCAATTAGTTCAGATTGCAAAGGAATTCGGGAGTCCCGTTTATGTTTATGATGCCCACAAAATTGAATCGCAATATAAGCGATTGACAGGTGCTTTTAAATCGGTAAAGCAACTAAAAATAAACTATGCTGTAAAGGCTTTATCCAACATATCCATTCTTAAGCTGTTCAAATCCCTTGGGGCTGGAATTGATACAGTTTCCATTCAGGAAGTACAGCTGGGATTGGCCGCAGGATTTTCTGCAGAGCAAATTATTTTCACCCCAAACGGTGTGTCATTAGATGAAATTGAAAAAGCTGCCAAATTGGGGGTTCAAATTAATATTGACAATCTTTCCATTTTGGAACAGTTTGGAACAAAGCATCCTACTACGCCAGTTTGTATCCGTATCAATCCCCATGTGATGGCCGGTGGCAACAGCAATATTTCTGTGGGGCATATTGATTCAAAATTTGGTATTTCCATTCATCAAATTCCGCATTTATTGCGTATTGTAGAAAACACCAAAATGCGTATTAATGGGATCCATATGCACACGGGTAGCGATATTTTGGATATTGATGTATTTTTATATGCCAGTGAAATACTGTTTGAAACTGCTAAACAGTTTAAGGATTTAGAATTTATCGATTTCGGTTCAGGTTTTAAAGTACCTTATAAAGTAGGTGATATAGAAACCAATATAGAGGAGCTTGGAAAAAAACTATCTGCAAAGTTTAATAGCTTTTGCAAATCCTACGGCAAAGATTTAACCTTAGCCTTTGAGCCGGGTAAATTTTTGGTGAGCGAGGCCGGACATTTTTTGACCAAGGTAAACGCTGTAAAACAAACTACTTCCACGGTTTTTGCGCAAGTGGATTCAGGTTTTAATCATTTGGTGCGCCCAATGTTTTATGGGTCGCATCACGATATTGACAATATTTCAAACCCTAAAGGGCGTGAACGTTTTTATTCTGTTGTAGGCTACATTTGCGAAACGGACACTTTTGGCAATAACCGACGTATCAATGAAATTAATGAAGGTGATATTTTGCGATTTAAAAATGCAGGAGCCTATTGCTTCTCCATGGCCAGCAACTATAATTCAAGATACAGACCGGCGGAAGTGTTGTGGTACAACAACAAAGCGCATCTGGTTAGAAAACGTGAAACGTTTGATGACATTATCAAAAATCAAATTGAAGTTGATTTTTCGGTAAAAAAAGAAAAAGCAAGTTCAATATAAACCGAAAAAGCGTTTCGATATCGAAACGCTTTTTTTGGTTCTTGCAATTACAAAATATGTTTATTCTTTTACAAACTTCCTTGAAACTGCTCCTTTTGAAGTTTCTAAAGTGGCTATGTAAATTCCAGCCGTAAGTCCGTTTACGTTCAAAGTACTGCTGGTGGTGCTTATACTCAAAACTTTTCTACCAGTAACATCAGAAACGGTTATGGCTTTTATCGCTACGTCTGAAGACAAGTCAAAATTTAATGTTTCTTTAACTGGATTAGGAAAAATCCGCATGGTATTTAAGTCTCTTTCAGAACTTTTAGCACTAAGTGTACTAGACAACAAACTCTCCATTACCGTTTCGTCAACACTTAATAATGGCACCTCAATTCTGGCAGTCCTAAACACCAAATCGGCGTTACTGGCATCATAGTAAAAATAAGACGTTTGCGTTGCTGCTGCTGTTATAGGTAATGGGGTAACAGCCATTAAGGATAGGCTTTGCACTATTTTCAATCGAGTTACTTGCCCGTTATAAGCGCCGGCACCAACATCATTAAGGTTCAATGTTCCATACGCATCTACCTCAACTGTAATCGTACCAGTAAACGTACCCGAAGCCGGTGTAGAGCCGCTTAGGTTAAAACTACCTGCAACAGCATCTGTTCCATTAGTATCCGTATAACTCAGTGGGAAAGTCCCTATCAATCCGTTGTCCGAGTTGTAATTTAGCTCCAATCCTTCCGCCAGCAATCCAGTAAATGATGCCTCACCCGCGCTATCTTTTAAATATATTTTATTCACAGACCCTCCGACAACAGTGGTGGTCGATACCAATGTTGTTCCCGGGAAAGTAGTCATTTCTCCAGCGGTAGGAGTAGCATGGGCATCTGATGAATCCCCTGTTTTATTCAATGTATTAAAGGACCATGTAACGTCCGCGCCTGCCGTACTTTGATCTAAGGCGGGAGTAGATTCCACCACGGCATACATGGAAGCCGTAGCACTTTGAAATTGTTCTATATCAGTTCCTTGAGAAAAACTAAAAAAAGTTCCTAAAAATAATGGCAAGAGTAGATGTGTTTTCATATCAGATAGATTTTGAAACAAAAATATAATTCTAGTTCTCTTTTTGTAACATTTCTATATGAAACGCTAAATAAATGGCTGAAATGAGTTTTTTAATTAAAAAATTTGTTGTTGGCATACAGTTTACCTAATTTATAACATTCTAAAAAAACCACTCCCATGTTAAAAAGACGCATTATTCTATTCCTGAGCTTATTAGCCATCCAACAAATCACAGCTCAGGAATTTACAGACGAAGTAAAAAGATTTATAGCAATAGACACAACTGTGGTTGCCATCAAAAATGTTGGGCTGATCGATGGCAAAGGAACTAGTATTTTGGATGGACAGACCATTGTTTTAAAAAAGGACAAAATTGTTGCCATCGGAAAGGGAAATAACATTGAAATACCCGAAAATGCCTTAATTATTGATGGTACCAACAAAACTGTCATCCCTGGATTGGTGATGCTACATGAGCATTTATTTTACACCAAATTCTTCGAAAATTGGTTCAGTGTGGGCCAAATGACGTTTTCATTTCCACGATTATATTTAGCCGGCGGGGTTACAACAATGCGCACCGCCGGAAGCATCCAACCACAATCAGACCTGAATGTGAAACAATGGATTATCGAAGGCAAAATGACAGGGCCAAAAATGGACGTAACCAGTCCTTTTATTGAACGCGAAGGCCTGCCAATTGCGGAATTGGGATTTATAAAGGATACCAAGGAGGTTTCTGAAATTGTCAACTTTTGGGCAAACCGAGGCGTAACGTCTTTCAAATTGTACAATAATATTACAAAGGAAGACATGAAAGTTTGTATTGAAGAAGCACATAATCGGGGCATGAAAGTTACCGGGCATTTATGTTCAGTCACTTACGAAGAAGCTTCTAATTTGGGCATCGATAACTTGGAGCATGGATTTATGGCGGCTTCCGATTTTATGGACGATAAAGAAGAAAATATTTGCGATCCGTTTTCGGCGAGAAACTCCATTACGGACGAACCCATTGACGGCGAAAAAATCAATCGGCTTATTGATATTTTAATTAAAAATGGAACAACGATTACTACCACTCCCAATGTTTTTGAGCCTTGGACGGATAGGGAGATGATTCCCGGGGGAGGCGAAAAAGCGGTAACTCCAGAGGTTTTAAAGGATGTAAAAGAAATATATGATGGTGCGTCCGGCAAAGATTCCTTATATCTGGTTCGATTTAACAAAAACCTCGCTTGGCTGAAACGGTTTTACGACAAGGGAGGCAAATTGGTGGCGGGAACTGATCCCACAGGGGCTGGAAGAACCGTGGCGGGATACGGCAATAGGCGCACCATTGAAATTTTGTCCGAGGCAGGATTCCCATTAGTAGACGTCATAAAAATATGCACACTTAATGGTGCTACATATTTAGAACAACAAGATGACATCGGCACATTAGAAGTTGGAAAAACAGCCGACCTTGTTTTAATCGATGGAGACTTAAGAACCGACATCAAAAACATCCGTAACATGGAAATCGTTTTTA
Organism: Hyunsoonleella aquatilis; assembly: GCF_014270105.1. Taxonomy (GTDB): domain Bacteria; phylum Bacteroidota; class Bacteroidia; order Flavobacteriales; family Flavobacteriaceae; genus Jejuia; species Jejuia aquatilis. The sequence continues at coordinate 43,771 of NZ_JACNMF010000003.1, read as the reverse complement.
AGGATGGAATCGGTTTCGACTCCAAAAAGCTATTTGAATCGGTTCATGGCAAAGTTGGTTTGAATTAACCCTTTCCGAAAAAACATTTTACATACTCCTTATATTTCATTCAAAAAAAACTATCTTTAGAAAGTAAATTCTATTGCGATAGTACGTTTTCTCCCCATTCTGTAGTTGATTTAGAATAGCATAGCCCTAGATTAATATTAAAAATTAAGTTGGAATCGATCCAACAGCTCATATATTAATTTAAAACCAACTAAAATGAAAAAACTATTATTTCTTTTTCTATGCTTGCCCCTACTTGCTATTTCGCAGAACGACTCCTTCCTGCTCACCCTCTCTGAGGTTACCGTCAAACCTGGCCACGACGCCCAATTTATAGAGGCCTTAAAATCCTATAAAACATGTTATTTGGAAAACGAAGGCGAGGAAAAATGGAATACATGGAAGCGCCTGCAAGGCGAGGGCAATGTGTACACATTTACTGGCAGAATGTCCAACTGGGCCGAAATGGACGAAGAGGACGACCCAGCTGGAAAAGCCTGTCAAAAGGTAGTCCTTGATGAAATTATGCCCCATGTAAAAAGCTTTCATTTTAATATAGCCCGTTCTATGCCGGACGTGAGCAGAACAGCTCCATTTTCTGCGGATACGGGCTTGGTTTGGGTGTATAATGTAAAAACGAAGAACTATTCCAGCTTTATGGAGTGCGTTAAAGCAATATCCTCGGCCATAAAGAAAGCAGAAGGTGATGGAAGAGGCTATTGGTATTCATTGATGGGAGGTGCCCCTTATGTAGCGGATTATTTTATCAGTATTCCATTCAAGAATTTTGCCGAATTGGATGTAGAACGTGATGGTGTATGGAAAGTTTATGAAAAAGAACATGGCAAGGAAAAGACCGAAGCCTTGAGGGAAAAGTTCAGAAAGGCGGTATCGAAAGACTGGGCTTTCATCTATACGCTTAAAAAAGAACTTTCTAATTAGATTTATAGATTGTATGCATAAAAGTCCGTCAGGTTTGATGGGCTTTTATGTATAACTATTTCTTTTCAAAAAAGTCCAACCACTAACCCATTAATTATGAAAACTTCCTTAAAACTATTGTTTTGCCTATTGCTTTTTTGTGCCATGTCCTGTGAAGACGCACAAGTGAAAAAAAACATCACTATGTACTCCGACGTTTGGGACAAAATTATTAACGACGCCAACATCGATTTAATCAACAACTCCAACTTCGACACAAACATTACCTTGGTTTCCAATCCTGAAAATGTGGTGGGTATTGAGGATTTTAAAGCCTACTATTCAAACTTCACCACAGGATTCTCTGAAATTGAGTTTACCATCGAAAATATTTTTGGCCATGGTGATCAGCTCGTAAAACATTGGCGTTTTAAAGGAAAGCATACGGGGGAGTTTTTCGGCATGCCCGCCTCGGGAAAATCTGTGGATCTAACAGGTGTGACTATTGCAAAAATGAAGGACGGTAAAATTATTCAGGAACAGGATTTTATGGACAATATTGTGTTTATGGGACAATTGGGCATCGATCCTTTTTTAAATCCTAATAATGTCAATACGGTCAGGCAATTGTATAACGATTTTGCCAACGGAAATATTGAAGCAGTTGGTGCCGTGATGGATGAAAACCTAATATGGAACGAAGCCGAAAATTTCCCATTAGCCGATGGCAACCCCTATAAAGGCTTTAAGGCCGTTTTAGATGGTGTATTCTCAAGAATTATGTCAGAATGGGAATACTGGAATCTTACGGATTTGAAGTTTCACGAAATGACCAACAATAAAGTTTTGGTTGAAGGCAGGTATGACGGCAAATACAAAAAGAATGGTGCTAAATTGGATTTGCAAATGGCACATCTCTGGACATTTAAAGATGGTAAAATCATTTCTTTTCAACAATATGCGGACACTAAAGGGATTGCCGATGTGATAGCGAAATAGTTTTGGGAACTTAGGCTTAAATTAATCCCTCAGCTTCCCCCAAAACACACTGGCTTTGGAATTAAAAGGATTTCCGGAGGCCCGGCGCAACATTACTACTTGTCCACAATGCCAAAGTGCATCGGCTATGGGGCCATTGATTATGTTCCAAAATGAATATTTGTCGTTGTCGAATTCGACTAAATTTTCAGAGGCTTTTAGAATATCTGAAGCTGACTCAAAATTGAGCAATGTTTGTTTCCGCATCTGCTCAAAACTCATATTTTCGGTATCAACAGATTTAAAATCTTTCGAAATGGACGACAATATGAAATTAGAAAGACCCAAAATATGGGCAATGGTTTCTGCTGAAGTTCGTCCTGAATCACTGGGTTTATACGACAAATCCTCTGACCGTAAGCCTTCGGTGGCCCAATAGTAACGAAACCCCAAACCATCCACCATTCTTGACGCGACAGTTCCTGCTGTATACCTCTCTGCATGTTTTGGTATTTCGGAATAGGGTAATTTTGTGTTTTCCTGTGCCATAAAATTTGAGGAGATTAAAAGGGAAATTAGTACTAATCTTAGTTTCATCATTTTGTTATTTGGGATCCAAGCTCATGACAAAGTCATAGCTTTCGTTAAATAATTTGGCCATTTTATCCAAATCCTCAAGCATAGCTACAGGTATCAACACATAGCCTTTCATAACTGCTCCATAGGATTTGTAGAGCGAAGAATTAAATTCAGAAATGTATTTTTCTTGCACCTCCTTGGAGAACCGCACTCCTATCTCCCCAGCTTTGTTGAGCAATGTAAACATATGCCCGTTGGCCGAGGTATAAATCATGGATTTTCCTTTGCGCTCAAATCTGGGGCATTTGTCTACAATGGCGTCGTAAATCTTTAGTTTTTCTTCCCACATGTTCTTTGGATTGATTATGACTTTAAATATAAGACTTATCAAACTTGATTGCCTAAAAGAAATCTTAAAAAATGAAACTGGCTTAGCAAGATTTAAAATGTACATGCCTGCTTTGGCGTTAAGGATAGAAGCGGCATCCTTTTTTGCCTTTCCGCAAAAAAGATATAGCGGATAGCCTGACCCCTTGTGGGTAACCTGCCTGCCGGCAGGCAGGCGCCCAAAAAGAAAAAAGCCTGAATATTGAACCCAGGCTTTAAAATATATGCTGTGTATTGACTTTAGGCCACGAACAATGGTTTGTCGGCCATCATGGCATTCACCTTGTTCTTTACACCTTCAATAATTACTTCATCCTCATGGTTGCTCACCACTTCATCAATCAGGTCGGCTATACCGGCCATGGCATCCTCTTTTAGGCCACGTGTTGTAACGGCGGCAACACCCAAGCGTATCCCTGAGGTTACAAATGGTGATTTGTCATCAAATGGCACCATGTTTTTGTTCACTGTGATATCCGCTTTTACCAAGGCTTCTTCCGCTTCTTTTCCCGAAACGCTTTTGTTGCGCAGGTCAATCAACATGCAATGGTTGTCGGTACCTCCGGAGATGATCTTGTAATCTTTGTCCACCAAAGCTTGGGCCAAAGTAGCCGCATTCTTTTTTACCTGTAACTGGTACTGTAAAAACTCATCCGTCAAGGCTTCCCCAAAAGCGATGGCTTTAGCCGCAATGATATGCTCTAAAGGTCCCCCTTGATTTCCTGGGAAAACAGCAGAATCCAATAAAGAAGACATCTTTCTTAATTTTCCACTCTTTAAGGTGATTCCGAATGGGTTTTCAAAATCCTGACCCATCATAATCAATCCTCCTCTTGGTCCTCTTAAAGTCTTATGAGTGGTCGTGGTTACAATATGACAATGCGGTAACGGGTCATTTAAAATGCCCTTGGCTATTAAACCTGCTGGGTGAGATATGTCCGCCAACAAAATGGCACCAACACTATCTGCAATTTCTCTAAAACGCTTGAAATCAATATCACGAGAATATGCAGAGGCACCACAAATGATTAATTTAGGTTGTTCTGCCGTTGCTATCTCCTGTATTTTATCGTAGTTTAAAACCCCGGTCTCTTCCTCAACTCCGTAGAACGCAGGGTTGTACAATTTTCCTGAAAAGTTAACTGGCGACCCGTGGGTCAAATGTCCGCCATGCGACAAATCGAAACCTAAGATTTTATCTCCAGGTTTTAAGCAAGCGGCAAACACTGCGGTATTGGCTTGACTTCCAGAATGTGGTTGAACGTTAACGTAAGCCGCGCCAAACAACGCTTTTGCCCTATCGATGGCGATTTGCTCAATTTCATCAACTACCTCACAGCCTCCATAATAGCGTTTGCCAGGGTAACCCTCGGCATATTTATTGGTTAAAACGGAACCTGCCGCCTCCATCACCTGTTGGCTTACAAAATTCTCCGAAGCGATAAGTTCAATACCATGTAATTGGCGCTCTTTCTCGGCCTGAATCAATTCAAAAATTTGTTCGTCGCGTTGCATAACTTTTACGTGTCGTTTAATAATTCGGCAAAAGTAACAAATAGAATAGTTAAAAACATCAAAAAGGGTAGAATTACTTCCTAAGTTATGCACGATTTATTAACCCTAATCTCAAACTTAGATTTTGTCGTTTTTTTTATCATTTAAATGAAAAAATTATGTAGGTTTGGAATAGACTAAAAACAAAACGCTATGCCTTTGTCAGCCAATAACCCAGATAGAACGTCGTGGTTGCACGTCGATAAAAACTCCGATTTCCCCATACAGAATATCCCTTTTGGTGTGTTTTTAACCCGTGATGACATCATCACCATCGGGACGCGTATTGGGGATACGGCCATCGATTTGGGTGCTCTGCACCAACTGGGCTACTTTGACGGAATAGCATTGACTGATGACATCTTTTTACAAGATTCGTTAAATGATTTTATTGCTGATGGTCGAAAGACCTGGCGCTCAGTGAGAAATCGTATTGCTGAAATATTTGATGCTGAAAACCCCATTTTAAAAGGGAATAAAAAACATAAGGAAATTGTATTGTTTCGATTGGATGAAATTGAAATGAAGTTACCCGTGGATGTTGGCGACTACACCGATTTTTATTCCAGTATTGAACATGCCACCAATGTTGGAAGTATGTTCCGCGACCCAGAAAATGCATTATTGCCCAACTGGTTGCATATACCAGTAGGGTATCATGGCAGGAGCTCGTCCATTATTCCGTCGGGAATACCGGTGCATCGCCCGCAGGGACAAACACTTCCCGGAGATGCAAAAGAGCCCGTTTTCGGGCCTAGTAAATTAGTTGATTTTGAATTGGAAATGGCCTTTATCACAACCGATGCCAACGACTTAGGCGAACCCATTCCCATTGAAGAGGCCGAGGAATACATCTTTGGTTTGGTGTTGCTTAACGATTGGAGCGCTCGCGATATTCAGAAATGGGAGTATGTGCCTTTAGGACCATTCTTGGCTAAAAATTTTGCTTCGTCCATTTCACCTTGGATTATCACTTTGGATGCATTGGAGCCTTATCGTGTTGATGGGCCAAAACCAAAGAAAAAACAACTACCCTATTTACAGTCCAAAGGCCCAAAAAGTTTTGATATCAACTTAGAAGTAGCTATTCAACCCCAAGGCTCAAAGGAAACTACAGTAAGCAAGTCCAATTTCAAATATATGTACTGGAATATGGCGCAACAATTGGCACACCATACCGTAAACGGTTGCCCTGTAAACTCTGGTGATATGATGGGTAGCGGTACAATTTCGGGGCCGACGGAGGACAGTTACGGCTCCATGCTGGAACTCACCTGGAAAGGGGAAAAACCACTAAAAATGGCCGATGGTTCCGAACGCAAATTTATCAACGACAATGATACCGTAATTATGCGGGGCTACTGCGAAAAGGATGGCACCCGTATTGGTTTTGGTGAGGTTTCCACCAAATTATTGCCGGTTTTTAAGAAGAAGAAATAAGCCCCTCCTTCCCGATAACTATCGGGACTCCCCATGGGGGAGGGAACCCAACTCCAGCCTGAAAATATATCGGAGTTTTTAGGTCATTGAAATTTTCAATATTCTGAGGTGTTAATAACTTTCAGAATATTCTCAAATCTGGCTTTGAGAATTAAAGTTTTTAGCCGTAATTTTAATACTTCAACTTGAGTAAGTATAGAGACACCCCAAGTCCACTTCCATAAATTTTGACAACATTGTTGTTTCACTCTCAAAAAAATTGAATGGAAGGAATTACTGCTATCATTATCAATCTTTTACCAGCCTTTTTTACATTTCTTGTAGCTATAGAAAAAGTGGTGCACTATTACACCAATCCATGGGCCAACGAAAATCCACCGATATTGAACATTATACTAATAGCTCTTTGTTTGGCCTGTATTATAATTGGGGCTTTAATCAGTAGTTTCATTGTGATTTCAATAAACGTCTTAGGGATTCTGGTAAATGCCTATTTTCTTTATACCCATTTCAGCTTGAAATCTGATTAAGTTTTAGATTACAGCTTGCTATATTTAGTAGTTATAAACTTACGTATTTAGATGTACACCTGCATTTCATCTGATTTATTAGCATTTCGTAGGTTTTATTATTATTTTGGCACCACATTTGGAAAGGTAACCCCAAACCTATAAACCTTAACCCATGAAAAGAATTTTACTTACCTCATTACTATTGGCCTTTATTTTGTCGTGCAGTACTAGACGACAAATGGAAAAAACCATAAGCTACGGCAACTACGACCGAGCCATAAACGATGCCATTGGCAAACTAAGCATTAATAAAGATCGACGTGGAAAAGCAGATATTATTATGCTATTGGAAGAGGCCTACAATAAAGCCGTAGATAGAGATTTGAATGACATAAACCTTTTAAAAAAGGACAACAATCCGGAAAACTACCTAAGAATTTTTAATGGCTACGTTAGCCTGGACAATCGTCAGGAAAAGCTAAAACCATTGTTACCGTTGCAGGTGCAAGGCAGGCCAGTAAATTTCCAGCTTCAAGATTATTCTGATGAACTAATATTTTATAAAAATGGAGCGTCGCAACGCCTGTATAATAATGCCCAAGCACTTCTGAATTCAAATAATAAATTGGATATCAGGGCGGCATATGATCAATTAAGTAAAATTGAAAGCATCAACCCAAATTTCAAGGATACGAGAACCCTTATGCAGGTAGCTCACCAAAGGGGAACGGATTTTGTTTTGGTGGATATGGTTAACGATTCTGGGAAAATCATTCCAGTACGTTTGGAAAACGACCTATTGAATTTTAGCAGTTACGGCCTCAATAACTTTTGGATGCAATATCACGGTACGCCGGAGGAGAATGTGAACTACGATTTTAATTTAAGAGTGAACCTAAGAGGCATCAATATTTCGCCCGAGCAAATCAAGGAACGCCAGATTATCAAGGAAAAGCAAATTGCCGATGGAAAAGAGGAACTGATAGAAGACGGGAAAGTGGTAAAGGACAGTTTGGGCAATGCCATAAAAGTGGACCGTATGAAAACCGTACGTTGCGAATACTACGAGTTTACCCAATTTAAGGCCTCACAAATAACGGGAAATGTGGAATACGTTGATTTGCGCAACAACCAATTGATCGATTCGTTCCCCATCAGCAGTGAATTTAGGTTTGAACACATTTATGCCACCTCGCGAGGCGATAGACGTGCCTTGGAAACCAGTTTAATTCCATTTTTGGAACGCCGTGCCGTCCCCTTCCCTACAGAAGAACAAATGATTTATGATACTAGCGAAGATTTAAAACTGCAGTTGAAACAGATTATTAATTCCACGGCCGTTGCGGTGGCTGGGATTTAGGATGAATTAAAAAACTCCCACAGTATGGGAGTTTTTTTAGTGGTGCGCTTATCGGTCTCGTATAACCGCCTGTTACGGGTTAATATGCGTTAATTTTCGGTTTGGCACAGACGTTAGCAATTCCGGGTGGATTCGGACGTAGACGAATCCGCCGTAATTGCGGATACTTTGTTATGTGTTGTTTTTTTAGAATATTGAATATCCAAGTATTATTGATAATGTTTTATAGTCTGAGCTCCAAGCTCCAATATTTCTCAAAATTTCTCTATTCGTTAAATATCTAATCTCTAAACTATATCTATCATTTTGTTTATAGCCAACTCCAATACCTAACGAACTTTCAGATTTAATTTCTAATGAACTTATATTTCCTGCACTACCAGTATCTCCAGTAAAATCTATTGATGAATCTGAACTTGAATCAAAAATAATGGAGGCATTCACAAATATTTTTGAGGCATTATTAAGAAAGAAATAATGTCTTAAACCTAACGCTACTTCAATAGAACTGTAATCAACTTCAGCTATTAATGTGCCTTCAGAAACATTATTTATTATAGATTTTTTTATAGATTTATAATTTGTTCTGTAAGTTGGCTCAATTACAATTGACCATTTATTCTTATTAAAAGGCAATATAACTTCAGCTTCTAATCCGATTCCAAACCCTATTTTATTTTCAAATTCAATGTCTCTTATATATGAAAGAGAACTTTGCGTGCTTAATGAAGAACTATTTAAGCGAGGTCTTATGGTTAAATTGAATAAATCTCTTTCTTGTTTTTCTTCAAAATGGATATATTCCTGATTATTACAGTTGTTATATTCTACAAAAAAATCAACCAAATCATTTTTTTTATAATTTAGACTTTCAACTTTACTTATTTTAAAGCTTGGACATTTTAAATTACTCCAGAGTTGTTGTCTAAATCTATTATTTTTACCAACTTTATTTACTGAGGTTTTATAGAATTTAAAGATTAATTGTTCAATATTAGATTTACTGCTATTATCATAAAAGTATCGTATTAAGTTGCCGTCGACGTATTGATATAAAGATGCCTTACCTTCAACTAATACTTTTAAAAAAAGCTCTTCTTCTTTAAATATTGGTGTTTTGTGATTACTTAGATTACTGAGGTTTTTACTAGACCTATCAATATTTACATTATTTCTTACATATTTTGAGATATTGTTAATACCAAATTCTTTAACCGAATTTATATTTGCCAATTGTAGTCTGCCATTTTCGGATAGTTTATATTCAAATTCGGTTGGATTACTTTTCCAGTCAATATTTTTGATTAAACAATTAATTTTTTGATTTGAATTATTAATGTAATATCCTTTTTCAAAAGTGATTTGTGAATAGCAATTAAGACTTAAAATTGTTATTAAAAAGAATAAAAATTGTTTTTTCATTATTGTTTTGGTTTGTTACTATTTGTATTGTTGAGTATAAATAACACATAACGCTTAGATATGATTGCGTTTTAATGAACTATGTCGTTCGACATGCGAAGTTCAAATTTTACTATCAAAAAATCAATACAAACTTATCAGTATTTATAAACAAAACCGTCATTACGAGGAAGGTACGACCGAAGTAATCTTGTCAATGTAAAAACGAAAGATTATAGATTACTTCACACAACATCTAGTGCTATATTGACAAAATTAGATCCTGAATCAAGTTCAGAATGACAGATTGGGTTAAAAAGACACCCCACAAACCACCTCCAAAACCTCCTGAGTCACAGGATGCGTGAATTCAGTTCGCTCCGCATGCAAACACAATCGCCCCCTCTTTTGCCATACAAGTCATCCCCAACAATTGGTGTGTTTAGCCCATCAACATGTGCCGCATGCACCCGTAATTGGTGGGTACGCCCTGTAATAGGGTAAAAATGAATCCGTGTTTTGCCGTGTTTCACTTCAACCACTTCAAATTTAGTTTTAGCAGGTTTACCGTGTTCATAGCACACCAACTGTCGCGGACGGTTATCCAAATCCACGCGGAGAGGTAAATCGATGACGCCTTCTTTTTGAGTGATTTCTCCATCCAACAAAGCGACATATCTCTTTTTTACGGTGCGGTCAATAAACTGTTTTTGCAGGTTTTTATGCGTTTTTTCGTTTTTGGCCACCAATAATAATCCCTAAGTGGACATATCCAAACGGTGCATCAACAAAGGCCCTTTGGCTTTTGGTAAATAGCGACGCATTCGGGTCAATACCGATTCTTGAATGTGCTTTCCTGTCACGGACAAAAACTCATGAGGTTTATTGACCAAAAGCAAATAGTCATCCTCATAAACGATTTCCAAAGGTGCGTCATGTTCGGCAACGCTTTCAATCGGATTGTCTTCAACAACCAGGCCCCGCATCATATGGCCCAAAATAGGTTCGCATTTACTGTGGCACGAGGGATAAAACTGTTTATGTTTTCGAACTTCAGATTTTGGCGAGGCTCCCCACCAAAACTCTGCCATCGCAATGGGCTTTAAATTGTTTTCATAAGCATATTGAAACAACTTCGGTGCCGCACATTCCCCCGAACCCGCGGGAGGTGGCACTTGGGCATCGTCAAAAATATCGATCAAATCTTTGGTTTACCCATTGGCACTGAGAAATCGGTACTGTTTGTGCAAACGCTTTTGCAGAGAAGCCGATAAAGCCGAACGCTACCGCTCGTTTGTAACAAGTGGTGGCCAAAAACATATTCCAAAACAAACCTCATTCTGTCAATCTGACACTTAAAAACCCACCAACACAACCACAACTCCAATTGGCACATTTTTTGAAAATCTTTATGTGTTTTAAAGTATAATTCAAAAATAAACCACGATGAAAACAGTGCAACTCATGGCCTTGTTTTGTCTGTTATTTTTTAATTGTTCAGGACAAGACAAAACACAAAAGGCCGAAGACAACGCCATCAAACCTGATGAAAACATTAGCGTAAACAAGGAGTACGACGAGTTTGGCAACCTAAAACGTTACGATTCCATTTATTCCTACAGCTATTCTTCCAATGGCAAATTAAGCGATAGCCTAAAACTCCAATTCGAAAAGCATTTTAACAATCACTCCTTTTTCGGGGATTCCTTTTTTGATGATTTTTTCGGAAAGGACTCTACCTTGGGCGGTGGGTTCTACCCTGATAATTTCTTCCAACGTGGGTTTATGAACCACAACAAACAAATCGAGCAGATGATGAAGCGCATGGATTCCATCCAGCAACTCTTTTTTGATGACCGCCAGCACATGATTATCCCACCGGAGCCTGAGGACAAGAAAGGTAAATTGAAAAATATGAGGCAGATTTAAATGCCTTCAGTCATGTCGACGATAGGAGACATCACATAAGTTGTTGTGACACCATATAAATAATGAGATTTCTCTCTACGTTCGAAATGACACGAATATACAATAAGGTGATATTTTGATACCGTTAAATAAAATTTAAAACCAGCACACCCGCTGGTTTCTTTGGTTATATTTGGCGCATCACTAACCGCGAGTTATGCAAAAACAACTACTTTACCTATGGATGGCTTTCTTCTGGCTGTCCTTTGTTCAAGCGCAAAAACCCACAACACCTTCATCGGCAGAAATCTATGAATCCATTCAAAAGTTAAACTTTTTGGGTTCGGTATTGTATATAGCCGCCCACCCAGATGACGAAAACACGCGATTGATTTCATACATGAGCAATCACGTTAAAGCGCGGACGGCTTATTTATCCCTAACCCGAGGCGATGGTGGACAAAACCTTATCGGCCCAGAACTTCGTGAACTCTTAGGGGTCATCCGTACCCAGGAATTATTGGCGGCACGCAGAGTGGACGGTGGTGAGCAACTGTTTACCCGTGCCAACGATTTCGGCTATTCCAAACACCCCAATGAAACTCTGGAAATTTGGGACAAAGACCAAGTGTTGAGCGATGTGGTGTTAGCCATCCGACAATTTAAACCGGACATTATCATCAATAGATTTGACCATCGCCGCGCAGGCCGTACGCACGGTCATCACACCGCTTCCGCAATGTTGAGCATGGAAGCCTTTGATTTGGCAAATGACAAAAATAGCTTTCCCGAACAGTTGCAACAAACCAGTACTTGGCTACCTTCACGTTTGTTTTACAACACGAGCTGGTGGCGCTACGGCAGTAAAGAAGCTTTTGACAAAATCGATAAAAGCAATATGATTTCCGTAGATATCGGCACCTATTATCCCTTAAAAGGGATGTCCAACAACGAAATTGCCTCATTGGCCAGCAGTCAACATTTATGCCAAGGGTTTGGTCGTCTGCTCTCTCACGGGTCTCAAGACGAGTTTATTGAGTTTTTAAAAGGTGACCCGCTAAATGGCGAGACCAATGTCTTTGCTGGCATAGATACCTCCTGGAACCGTATTGAAGGAGGCAACCCCATTGGTAATATTCTCAATGGGATTGAGGAAAATTTCAACTTTAAAAATCCGTCAGTACATATTCCGGACTTGATAAAAGCCTATAAATTGCTTCAAAATGTTGAAAACCAGCATTGGAAAACTCAAAAAACAAAGGAGCTCAAAGCGATTATAGAAATGTGCGCGGGCCTTTATATGGTGGCCTCCGCAGAGACCAATTGGGCAACACCCGGAGAGTCTATAAACTTGAATATTGAGGTATTGAATCGGAGTGATGCGCCTATCACTTTGGTGAGTTATGAGAACGCTAGTGGTTTGCATATTTCAAAGCAAATCGAATTAAAAAACAATATTAGATTCACCTTTAAAGAGGCGCTTAAAGTAAAGGCCGATACACAGCCCACCACCCCATATTGGTTGGACAAAAAAGGTACATTGGGTATGTATCAAGTAGATGACAAAATGCTTATCGGCAAGCCGGAAACCCCACGCACTTATACCATAGATTTTAATTTGTTAATTGACAACACCCCCATAAAAATTACAAAACCTGTTATCCAGCGGTATTCCAAACCTGATAAAGGCGAACTCTATCGTCCGTTTGAAATCATTCCAGAAGCTTCTGCTAAAATTAAGGAAAAAGTCATCATATTTAACGATTCGAAACAGCAGGATATCACTGTGGTTGTAAAAGCTGGGCGCGACAATTTGGAAGGCAACGTAGAGGTATGTCACCCTAACGATTGGCAAATTTATCCGAAAAAGCAAAAGGTAGAAATTGGCCATAAAGGCGAAACACAAACTTTGGTATTTACCGTCATCCCACCTAACAATCAAAGTGAAGGCTTAATTGGCCCTATTGTGCATATTGGAGACCAAGACTATACCAAAGAATTGATAGAAATCAACTATGAACATATTCCGTTTCAAACCGTATTGTTGCCAAGTGAAAGCAAAGTGGTACGTTTAGATATTCAAAAACGAGGCGAAAATATCGCTTATATTCAAGGTGCTGGTGATGCAGTTCCTGAAAGTTTAGAGCAAATAGGTTATAATGTTCGCGTTTTGACCTTGGACGACATCAACCCTGAGACTTTGAGCAATTTTGATGCGGTTGTGGTGGGCATTAGAGCTTACAATACCTTGGACAATATAGAATTTAAACAACAGCAACTGTTCGATTTTGTGGCCAACGGCGGTAATATGATTGTGCAGTACAGCACCTCATACCGCCTAAAAACAGACAAGATTGCACCTTATGATATTACCTTATCCCACGATCGGGTGACTGATGAGAATGCCGAAGTCCGGTTCTTGGCCCCAGAGCATGATGTTTTAAATTTCCCAAATACAATCACCCAAAAAGATTTTGAAGGCTGGACACAGGAACGCGGGTTATATTTTGCCAACAGTTGGGGCAAGGAATTCACTCCTGTACTATCCATGAACGATAAAGGTGAGTCTGCCAAGGAAGGAAGCTTGCTGGTAGCCAAACACGGCAAAGGCTACTACATCTATACCGGGTTAAGCTTTTTTAGGGAATTTCCTGCCGGTGTTTCTGGCGCCTATCGCCTGTTTGCCAATATGCTGTCTTTAGGAAAAGATGACATTCGAGAATCCTTAAAACTTACCGATTAATCATGAAAGAAGAGGCTCCAAAACAGCAATGGAATAAACTGTACACCATCGTTTTGGTGGCAAACATCCTCTATTTTGTCATCTTTTATATCATCACTAAAGCCTTTTAAAACATGCAAATGCTGAATTGGGTAGACTGGTTGGTGCTCGCTATAACGCTTATTGCGATTGTGGCCTATGGCACCTGGCAGACACGAGGAAGTAAAAATGTAAAGGATTATCTCCGCGGAGGCAACACCTCAAAATGGTGGACCATTGGACTGTCAGTAATGGCCACTCAGGCCAGTGCAATTACCTTTTTATCCACTCCCGGGCAGGCATTTAATGACGGTATGGGCTTCGTGCAATTTTACTTTGGGTTGCCCATTGCTATGATTGTGATTTGTATGGTGTTTATTCCACTGTACCATCGCCTAAAGGTTTATACGGCTTATGAGTTTTTAGAAAATAGATTCGATTTAAAAACGAGAACCCTGGCCGCCATTTTGTTTTTAATTCAACGTGGTTTGGCCGCAGGAATTACCATTTTCGCACCTGCCATTATTTTGTCTGTGGTGTTGGGTTGGGATTTGTTGACCCTAAATATTGCTATTGGGTTTTTGGTTATTATTTATACGGTTTCGGGAGGCACCAGAGCTGTGAACGTCACCCAGAAACATCAAATGATCGTCATCTTTATCGGAATGTTGGTCGCGTTCTTTTTGATAGTGGACAAATTACCTCAGGACATCACCTTCACAAAAGCATTAGAAATTGCAGGGGCAAGCGGCAAAATGGAAGTTTTGGATTTCTCTTTCAATTTGAATAATCGCTACACTTTTTGGAGCGGGATTATCGGTGGTACGTTTTTGATGTTATCCTATTTTGGCACGGACCAAAGTCAGGTTCAGCGTTACCTATCGGGTAAATCAGTAAAGGAAATGCAATTGGGATTAATTTTCAATGGCCTTTTAAAAATCCCCATGCAGTTTTTCATTTTGTTAGTAGGTGTGATGGTATTTGTGTTCTATCAATTCAATGAAGCCCCCATTAACTTTAATCCAACGGCAACGGAGGTGGTTTTAAACTCTGAATACGCGGATGACTTTAAAGCTTTACAGGAAGAACAACATCAAATATTTAGGGACAAGCAGATTATAATTGATGCCTACGTGAATGGTACGCACCGAGATGCTGGGCAATACATTGCTGCCGCGAATGCTTCAAACGAAGATGTCCGCCAAGAAGCTCGGGATTTGATTGATAAGGCCGGAGAAGTGCTGGATATAAAAGTAGAAAGCAACGATAAAGATTATGTGTTTATTCATTTTATTTTGAATAATCTACCTCGTGGACTGATTGGGCTGTTGTTGGCTGTAATTTTGAGCGCGGCCATGTCCAGTACGGCGAGTGAGTTGAATGCCCTGGGCTCCACCACCGCAATGGATTTATACAAAAGAAATACCAGCCCAAAAACAGAATCGGAAATGGTTAATGCCTCCAGATGGTTTACCTTTTTATGGGGCATTATTGCTATTGCTGTGGCCTGTGTGGCCAATCTGGCTGAGAATTTAATTCAACTGGTTAACATCATTGGCTCCATTTTTTATGGAAACGTACTGGGCATATTTCTATTGGCCTTCTTTTTCAAGTTCGTAAAAGGAAATGCTGTATTTATTGCAGCTTTAATTACGCAGGCTGTTGTTATTGGGCTTTATTTTCTCGATGAATACGAATATATCAACCTTCCATTTTTATGGCTAAATTTTGTTGGTTGTATTTTTGTTCTTATAATGTCTTTAAGCATAGATTTCAAAAGAATTTCAAAAATTGATAAAAGTATTCTGGGTTTATTAATTCTAATTCTACTTTACTTCAGTTATTTGATTTTACGAAATTCAAACCTGATTTAATTCAATAATGACAAAGAAAACCATCAACTGGGGCATCATCGGGCTAGGCAATATTGCCCACAAATTCGCGACCGACCTTTTAACGGTTAAGAGCGTAAATCTATATGCCGTGGCTTCAAGAAACCAGCAAAAGGCGGACAAATTTGCTTCAAAATTTAATGCTCAAAAAGCTTACGATAGTTATGAAGCTTTAGCCAAGGATAAAAACATTGATGCCGTTTATATCGCGACACCACATGCGCTGCACAAAGAAAACACCTTACTATGTCTGGATCAGGGTATTGCCGTGTTATGCGAAAAGCCATTCGCCATGAACTCGGAAGAAGTGGCCGAAATGGTTGCAAAAGCAAAAGAGGAAAATGTATTGTTAATGGAAGCTTTATGGACCTATTTTTTGCCACATTATCAATACGTCCTAAAAGCATTGCAAGATAAAATCTATGGACAGGTTTTAAAACTGGAAGCCGATTTCGGCTTTTACAGAGCATTTGATAATTCCAAAAGATTGTTCAACAAATCCTTAGGCGGAGGCAGCCTATTGGATATTGGCATCTATCCTATTTTTTCGGGGTTATCCACTTTGGGAACACCTACATCCATTGAAGCTAGTGCTACTTTTTTTGAAAACGGAGCGGATTCCACCTGCACCATGGAATTTGAATATGAAAACGGCGTAAAAGCACATTTAAAAAGCACCCTTTTAGAGGACACACCAACCGAGGCTATCTTTTACTGCGAAAAAGGTAGTATCAAAATAAATGGTGGTTGGTTTTCTCCTTCGACTGTAACCTTAATTCCTAATGAGGGAACTGAGGAAACTATAGATTTCGGATACAAAACTATCGGATATAGTTTCGAAATCGAACACTTCAATAATTTATTACGCGAAGGCAAAACCGAAAGTGATGTGATGACTTTTGCGTTTAGCGAGGAATTGATTGCCACTTTGGATGCCGTCCGAAAGATTATTAATCTTGATTATTCATAAAACGAAAAGACCTCACAGGTTTTCACTTCGACTGCGCTCGGCACGAGAAAAACCTGTGAGGTCTAGCATAATTGATGTTAAATTTAATTGATGAAATTCCCATCGGCATCGATCTTGATTTTCTTTTTGGTTTTGCCACTTCTAATTTTTACATGATAGATTTTCTGAGCGCGATCAGCGTTATAATCCACATCATAATCTACCTTCAGCAACGCCCAATCGTTGTGCTTTGAGAAGATTTTTTCTCGAAGAGCTTCGGGCAGTTTTACGTCCTCGTAGCGTTCTTTGGTGCTGATAATTTTCCCCTGCTTGTCATAGGACACCTCCACATAGGCCTTATCGGTTTTAAAAGCAGTTTTAAATGGCTTTGCTTTCCCGGTATAGCCCTTAGCTTTGGATACATTATACTTGGAAATATTCTTTACTATGGAGCGAACATGGATGGCCATTTTGGAATCATAAACCTCATCCAGGTACTTTTGATTTAATACTTTAGGAATTGGTTTTACAGTTTCAACGTCAGAAATTTTTTCTGAATTATAGGCCATTAATTGTGCGTTATTGTCTTGAGAAGAAACAGAAAAGGTCAAAAGGGACACGGCTAGAATTAATGTTAATGTTTTCATGATTTTGTGAGTTTAAGTGAATGAAAAATGATTTACACAAAGATGAAACATTAGCAATAGCAAGGGATAACAGCTATGTATCAAAAAATTCAAAGTTTTAATTAAAGGCTGATGCACATAATTTAAAGTGTTTAAATTATGTTGCAAACGGGAAATTTTTGTGTCATTTATACCTTTTTTGCTTTAAGATTACTTGGGTAAGAACCAGGTATTTTTATTTAGACGAAAAAGAAAATACAAGCATAGCGCAAACTACGGTTACATTTTATGTTGAAGTATAAACGAAAAAGAACAATTTTTAGCAGGTAATTTTAAGGTAAAAATGGTATTAGTCTTTAAACGGACGTTCGTGACCGTAGTCGCCCAAATTCATTCTGTTCAGGATGCTTAGAAATTTAGGATGTTCCTGCATTCCTTTAAAAAAGTGATCGTACTTTATCCTGTACAGTTCGGCATTCCTTCTTTCAAAGGCGATTTCCAACCATTCCAACGCTTTGTCGTGCTCACCAAGAAAAGCGAATTTTTGGGCAATCCAATAAGCACTGTGGTACACATGGTCTTCACCTTCATGGTTGATATCCAAGTCGTTCAACCATCTAAAAATACCTTGGATACCGTCCTTTTTATAAACCTTTAGCATAGGCTCTACATTTACTTGGCCGGCTGGGTCCAAGCGCCAGCCTCTTTCCAATTCCTGTACCGCCAAATCGTTTTTGCCTTGTTCTACATTGGCTAAAAAAATAATCCAAGATGCCCATAAATCGCGTTCATTAATTTCAATAGCTTTATTGGCCTCCTGTAAAGCTAGGTCATATTCTTTTAAATATAAATAGCACTCTGCTTTTAGGATATGTGAGTACAGAAAAACAGGATTTAGCTGAATAGCCTTATCAGCATAGTCCAAACCTTTATCGAAATCTCCATTGACGAACATAAAATTACGGGCATAGAGCCAATAAATTACGGCATTATCCGGCTCTTTCTCAAGGGCTATTTGGAACTCTTTATTGGATTCCTCCCAATTCCATTCATACTCCAAACTAATATTGGCCAAAACCCTATGCGGATAAGATAGCTCATCATCAAGCTCTATAGCCCTTAAGGCATACTTCTTGGCTTTTAAATAATCATCTTTAGGCACCCTTGGCCAGTTTCTAAACATAATTACCTCCGCAAGCCCCGAATATGGTAAGGCAAAAAGAGGATCGAGTGCAATACTCTGGTTAAAATATCTTTCTGCACGCTTGAAATCTTCCTGGTCAAATTGATACAAAAAATGCCTGCCCTTAAGATAAAGATTATATGCCTCAAGATTTTGGGTGGGTATTCTGCCAATGCGATCCAGCTCAGACGGCGATAAAACAATATCCAATTCCTTGGCAATATCGGTTGAAATCTCTTTTTCCAAATTGAAAATATCCTCAAATTCACGATCGAAATCCTTGGACCACAGATGGGTATCGTCCTTGGCATTCACCAAATGCACAATAATACGAATGCGGTCTTGATGCTTTTGAACACTGCCATTAATTAGGTAGTCAACATTTAGCGCCTCCCCCATCTCCTCTCCAGAAAGATTGTCACCATAAAACCTATCGGAAGACTGTTTGGATTTTACCGAAACACTTCCAATTTTTGACAACTGATTGATAATATCCTCGCGCACACCATCGGCAAAATACTGGTTGTCCTTATCATCGCTTAGGTTTTTAAATGGCAGTACCGCGATGGACTTATCCATTTTTTCGGCAATTCCCAAAGTGTCATTACCGTTTTCTTTTGGCCAGTTAAATACGAAATAGGCCAAAGCTATCATGAGAATCAAGCTTAAAAGAGCGATAACAATATTTTTTTGACGTGAAGATTTGGGCGTACGCCCCTTTTGGTACTTTGAGCCTTTTAAATCAGCCTGTCTTGATGACGACGAACTGCGATATTTCACCTCCCCCGGCGGATAACCAAAATATTCGCTAAATCGGGTGTTGAAATACGTGGGGCTACTAAAACCCACACGATAAGCTATTTCAGATGCCGTAGCCTCATTGTCCTGCAACATAACCATAGCCTTTTCCAAACGATATTCCCTGATGAACTGGCTGGTAGATTTTCCAGTAAGAGCGTTCAATTTTCTATGTAGTTTCGAACGGCTCATGCCAAGCGTGTCAGACAGTTCATTGACGCCAAACTGCTCATTCTCCAAGTTGGCTTCGATGACATCTTCTACCTTTTTTAAAAATGATTCGTCAAGAGAGTTTTGGTCAGACATTTAAGGAATCGATTTTAGATTGGCGTTTTTCTATTGCACTACTAATATACAGAATAAAGAGACAACGTATTTAAATGAATTCAAAAATAAAGGCATTTTAATACTTGATTTGATTTCATAAATAATCCACAAAACGGAATGAAAAAAGCGCAACTGTTAAAGTTGCGCTTTCTAATTTTATAGAAATCTAAATATCTAATAAGTCGTTTATAACGCCCCCCACTCTTTTAGGGAATCGGTATTCATTTTAACATAGCCTTTAGCTCCTTTTTTTTCAGCAAGTTCCAAAGATGATTTTGCCGCCGCAATAGCACCTTTTTTATCGCCCGCCTTCGCATGAATTAAAGATTGCTGTCTCAAAATCCAAAATTGTGGGTCTTCTTTCGTCATTTCAACGGCTTTATCAATCCACTCCATTGCCGTGGTCATATCCTTATTTTCCTGTAAATAGTATACCGCCGCAGAATAATAATCGTTTACGCTTGGGCCACTCATTACGTTGTTGATACTCTTCAAGACGACATTATCCGTGGGTACGGTAAAAGGAACACCAACATAGGTCTTGTCCCAAATCAATTCCAACTGCCCACCGTTATTTGAAATCTGACCAATATCCATAGCAAAGGTTTCTACACTAAAAGGAATTGGATAGGCTTTTACGGTAGTTTTCGCCGCTACTTTACTCTCGTCCCACTTTTGTGGCACGCCCCAGTTATTGGTGTCTGAGTAAAAATACACGTCCCAAGATTCCTCACCAGGCTTGGTAAAAATGGCATAAGACCCTGCTTTTAAGGTCTGCCCATCAACAGTTGCATCCGTGCTAAAAGTAACCATGGTATTTTTATTGGCTCCCGTTCTCCACATCTCACCGTAAGGCACCAATCCACCAAAAATCTTTCGTCCCTTAACACCCGGTCTGGAATATTCAATAGTAACATCCGTCAGGCCCACCTTCTGCACCAACTTCCCTAATGGACTTGGCTGAGGAGTTTGCAATTGCGCTTGCACCGCAAACGTTGTGGCGCACGCCATAAACAGCAATAGTAATTTTTTCATAGTTGTAAGCTTTAATAATTAGGTTTTTAAACCCTAAAATTAACCAATCTAAAACCGCTTATTGTTAACAAAAGCTTAAAATAGGACGTTGTATATTTGCCTCATATTAATTTGGGCGTTCCCCTCCCGATAGCTATCGGGAGGGTCGGGCTTTCACTACTCAATCCCTCCTGCGTCGGGGATTTCAAACAGGCCGTTCAATCCCTAACGCGGGGATGTCCTGCCAACCAGTTGCAAAAGAGGAAGTCTATGCTTCCCTACAGTAGTTGAGCCCGAAACTTGGAATTTTGAATTTGAAATTTGGAACTTAAACATGATGAAACAATACATATCAGAAAGCATCGGAACCTTCGCCATGATATTTTGTGGTTGCGGCGCCATGACCATCAACGAAATTATAGGAGGTAGCATTTCCCATGTCGGTGTGGCCGGAACATGGGGGCTCATCGTTATGGCTATGATCTATGCCTTTGGAGAAACTTCCGGGGCGCATTTTAATCCGGCGGTAACCATTGGGTTTGCCTTCGCAAAAAAATTCCCGTGGCCAAAAGTGCCCAAATATATTTTGGCCCAAGCCATTGGAGGTATTCTGGCCATTTTTCTTCTCTGGTTTTTGTTTCCTGAAAGCCAGACCTTGGGCGAAACCGTTCCTGCCGAGGGCTTTCCAGCTTATAAAGCCGCTATTTTAGAATTTCTACTCACTTTCTTTTTGATGGTAGTCATTATAAATGTGTCCACGGGAAGCAAAGAAATAGGCACAATGGCCGCCATTGCTGTTGGCGGTGTAATTTTGTTGGAAGCTATGTTTGCAGGTCCCATGACCAAAGCTTCTATGAACCCTGTACGTTCTATCGCCCCTGCCCTATTTACGGGAAATTTTCAAGACTTATGGCTATATATTTTAGCTCCCATTCTCGGAGCAATTGTGGCCGTTTCCAGCTGTAAACTGGTTAAGGATGAGCAGTGTTGTTAGGTCTCTATAGGAAAATCTGATACTCCCATAATTCTTTTTGTTTAACTTTTTTTAATATTTGTTAAACATTTTGTACCTTTACCGTAATTAACAGAATTATGGCTAAGAAAAAATCAATTTCAAAAACAGATATTATCGGCTGGTACATGGATTATGTGCTGGAGCACGATGAAAATCCAAAAACCGTATTTGCTTTTGCTAAACTTCACAATTTTGAAGAAGGTTTATTCTATCAACATTTTGCATCCTTTGAGGCCGTTGAAAAAGGAATTTTTGAGGCCTTCTTTACCAATTCAATCAATGCATTGAATAAAAATGATGATTACAAAATTTTTGATGCAAGGAATAAATTATTGAGCTTTTACTACACATTCTTTGAAAATATCACAGCAAACAGAAGCTACGTAAAGCATGTTTTGGATAAGTACAAAAATGACCTTAAGGGTCTAAAAGTTCTAACCGGTTTAAAAACCCATTTTACCAAATATGTTAGTGAATTGGGCATTCAAATGCTGGATATCAAACAAGCGCAGATTGAGAAATTTCAGGACAATGCTCTTAAAGAATCAGCCTGGTTACAATTATTAATGACCATGAAATTTTGGTTGGATGACACCTCAGCCTCCTTTGAAAAGACAGATATTTTCATCGAAAAATCGGTCAATACCACTTTCGATGTGCTGGACATCGCTCCAATAAAAAGCGTCTTAGACTTGGGCAAATTTCTGTTCAAAGAAAAATTTCAAATGAATTAGAATTGAATGAAAACTATCGATACCATACCAACTTCAAAAATTCAAAGGGCCACCAAACTGGTTTCCACTGGGGCTAAAGTTGGTGTAAATTATTTGAAATACTACGGGGATAAACTCGTCAATTCAGACGAGGAAGCCAAGGAGCGATTGAATAAAAACAACGCTTCTGACATTTATGATGGCTTAAAGCAACTAAAGGGAAGTGCTTTAAAAGTGGCTCAAATGCTGAGTATGGAAAAGAGTATTCTACCACAGGCCTATGTGGAACAATTTTCATTGGCCCAGTTCTCAGTACCGCCATTGTCCCCTCCGTTGGTCATCAAGACCTTTAAAAAATACTTTGGGAAAAACCCTAACGAACTGTTTGATACTTTTAACGCAACTTCTGTAAACGCCGCCAGCATCGGTCAGGTGCATTTGGCAACTAAGAATGGGAAAAAACTTGCTGTGAAAATCCAATATCCGGGAGTTGCGGAGAGTATTGCTTCAGATTTAGCCATGGTAAAACCTGTGGCCATGAGCATGTTCAATATCAAAGGAAAAGATTCAGATAAATATTTTAAAGAAGTTGAACAGAAGCTTATTGAGGAAACTAATTATATTTTGGAAGTGGAGCAAAGCCAAGAAATTGCAAAGGCTTGCGGGCACATTTCTAATTTGAGATTTCCAAAATATTATAAAGCTCTTTCTTCCGAACGCATCATCACGATGGACTACATGGATGGTGAACATCTTTCGGAATTCGCATCGCACAATACAGATCAGGTAAAGGCAAATAGATTAGGACAGGCCCTTTGGGATTTCTACATGTACCAAATTCACCAGTTGAAAAAGGTACACGCAGACCCCCACCCTGGGAATTTCCTAATTTCTGAAAAAGGAGAATTAGTAGCACTTGATTTTGGGTGTATGAAATCCATCCCTCAGGAATTTTATGCACCCTATTTCGAGCTCGCAAAAAAAGAAAACATTATGAATCTGGAGTTTTTTACAAAACGACTGTTTGAGCTTGAAATTCTGAAGGAAGAAGATTCAAAAGAGGAACTGGCCTTTTTTACAGAAATGTTTCATGAAATGCTAAGTCTTTTTACACAACCATTTCAAAAGGATACTTTCGACTTTTCAGATGGCATATTTTTTGGCAAAATTGCAGAACTCGGTGAAAAATATTCAAAAAACACGGATTTAAGGAAAATGAATGGCAACCGTGGTTCCAAACATTTTATTTATATCAACCGAACTTTTTTCGGTCTGTATAATTTGATGTTCGATTTAAAGGCGCAAAACATCAAAATCAATAATTATTTAAGACTATAACTATAATCGGCGTGAAATTTTTTAGTGCAACGGACATACAGCAACTCAATCACATTTATAAAATCAATCTGATTAATAGTTGCTCTGGGTACAAATCGGCCAACCTTATTGGTTCAATCTCTAAAAATGGCGCGGAAAATGTAGCGGTATTTAGTTCTGTAACGCACATTGGCTCTAACCCAGCAATGTTAGGATTCTTTCTAAGACCGACAACTGTTTTACGCAATACTTACGAAAACATTAAGGCTACAGGCGTTTACACCATTAACCCTATTTATCAAGATATTATTTCAGACGCGCATCACACTTCAGCTAAATATGATGCTGACATTTCGGAGTTTGAAATGACCAATCTGGAAGCAGAGTATAAATCAGATTTCCCGGCACCTTTTGTAAAAAATGCGCCTATTCAACTGGAGATGGAATATGTGGAGGAATATTTTATTAAAGCAAATCAAACCATTTTGGTCATTGGGAAAATTAACGGCCTTTACCTCAATGATAACCTGATTGAATCGGATGGTTTCATTAACCTTTCGAAAGCTCAGATTGCAACAATAAATGGACTGGACGGCTATGCTGTTCCAAGTAGTAAAACGCGTTTTGGATATCAACGACCTAAACTAACAGCACAGGAATTATGACCATTTTAGTAACAGGAGCCACAGGCTATATTGGCAAACGTCTTGTCCCCTTTTTAGTAAATGAGGGGCACAAGGTAATTTGCGTGGTGCGCGATAGATTGCGTGCAGACAAAAGTTATTTTGAGGACGACAACGTTTACGTTATCGAAGCCGATTTTTTAAATCCGGAAACACTGGACAACATTCCGAAAAAAATTGATGTTGCATATTATTTGATTCATTCCATGTCCAATTCCTCAAAGGATTTTGAAACTCTGGAAGAACGTTGTGCCAGAAATTTTAAGAATTATATTGAAACTACAGAGGCAAAACAAGTCATTTATTTAAGCGGTATCACAAATGAAGATGAACTATCAAAGCATCTTAGTTCAAGAAAAAATGTGGAAACTTGTTTGGCTTCTGACCGATATGCACTAACCGTTTTTAGGGCTGGCATTATTGTTGGTTCGGGGAGTTCTTCGTTTGAAATCATAAGGGATTTAGTAGAAAAACTCCCCATAATGGTTGCGCCAAAATGGTTGCATACCAAAACGCAACCTTTGGCGGTTAGGGATGTATTGGCCTTTTTGTATAAATCCGCAGGAAACGAGAAAGTTTACAACAAAACCTACGATGTTTTTGGCCCAGAGGTCATCACTTACAAAGACATGCTACTGCAGTTTGCAGAAGTACGCCAATTAAAAAGGTACATTCTTACGGTACCCGTAATGACTCCAAAGTTATCTTCCTATTGGCTGTATTTTGTGACTTCAACATCCTATAAATTGGCCACAACTTTGGTGGACAGTATGGGCGTACAAATCATTGGAAAACCAAGCGACATCAATTCCATTTTAGGTGTTAACCCCATTACTTACAAGGAAGCCGTAGCATTAGCTTTTGAAAAAATTGAACAGAATAGTATTGTTTCTAGTTGGAAGGATTCTATGGTGAGTAGTGGCAGATTGGGCAATCGCCTCCATAAATACGTTAACGTTCCAAAATTTGGATGCTTCCGCGACTATAAAGAACGCTGGGTCATTGATGCAGATCAGACCATAGAAAAAATCTGGAGTATCGGCGGCACCAACGGGTGGTACTATGGTACCATTCTTTGGCGTGTGCGAGGATATATCGATAAACTTTTTGGGGGTATCGGTTTAAGACGCGGACGTACAAGCCCCACCGAGTTAGATGCCGGTGACGCATTGGATTTTTGGCGGGTAATTTATGCAGACAAAAACAAGAAAAAATTATTGCTTTATGCCGAAATGCGCTTGCCAGGTGAAGCTTGGTTAGAGTTCAAAATAGAAGATCATAAACTAAAACAGACGGCTACATTTAGGCCAAAAGGACTTTGGGGCAGATTGTATTGGTATGCCGTATTGCCATTCCACGGTTTTATCTTTTCAGGAATGATTAATAAACTAGTTGAAGTTGAGTCACAAAAAGCAGTATTTACCCCAGAAAACGTGTCCAACGTGTAAGCGCCCATTTGCGTGGAGAAAAAAATGGGAAAAGAATTGGGACAGTGTCGTTTATTGCAGTAAAAAATGCAGAAGCAACAAAACAGCATTGGCTTAGTTTGGTTTAGGAATGACCTGAGGGTTCAGGACAATTTCATTTTAAATCAAGCACTTGAATACCATAAAAAAGTTATTGCATTGTACTGTTTTGATCCGCGACATTATGAAACTTCAGTAGTCGGATTCAAAAAAACAGAAAAATTCAGGGCAAAATTTTTAATAGAAAGTATTACTGATTTAAGGAAAAACTTAAAAGCCCTAAATGTCGAACTGTTTGTTTTTCAAAACAAACCTGAAGATGTGATATCGGCACTTGTGAAAACCTACAATATATCCACAATCTTTCTTCAAAAGGAATGGACTAGCGAGGAACAAACCGTGTTCAATAATGTAAAAGCATCCGTCAAACAAGTGGTAAATTATTGCGAATACTACGACCAATTTTTGTATCATCCGGATGATATTCCTTTTGCAAATTCAAGTATTCCATCAATATTTACCAACTTTAGAAAACAGGTTGAAAAACTATCCAAGGTGAAACCATCTTTTGAAAGCGCGTCGGCCTCTACTCATCCAGAAATTAGCAACACCACACATATCCCATCCTTAGAGGATTTGGGTTTTGAGGATTTTGAAACGCACCCAAATTCGGCGTTTCCGTTTAAAGGGGGAGAAACGTCAGCTTTAGAACGGCTGGAAGATTATTTTTTCAAAACTAAAAAACTTGGGGCTTATAAAAATACCCGAAATGGATTGGTAGGTACTGATTTTAGTTCGAAGTTTTCGCCATGGCTTGCCAACGGCAGTATTTCAGCAAGGACTATATATTGGAATGTAAAAGCTTTTGAAAAGGAGCATTTTAAGAACCAATCTACCTATTGGTTGGTTTTTGAATTGATTTGGAGAGATTATTTCAAATATATTTCGCTGAAACATGGCAACACTATTTTTAAAATTTGGGGTATTCTGAATAAAGATTACGAATGGAAATCTGACGCAACCATGGTTCAAAAATGGATAAACGGCAAAACCCATTCGGCATTTGTAAACGCCAATATGATCGAACTCCAAAAGACAGGCTGGATGAGCAACAGGGGGCGGCAGAATGTAGCATCCTTTTTTGCGAAAGACCTGCTTTTGGATTGGAGGATCGGGGCATCTTATTTTGAATCGCTTTTGATTGATTATGACGTACACAGCAATTATGGCAATTGGATGTATGTGGCTGGTATTGGGAACGACCCGCGGAACAGAAAGTTTAATGTAGAAATGCAGGCAGAACGTTACGACCCCAAAGGAACTTTCAGGAATATATGGTTGCAACCGACACTTTTTTAGATGAAAACCCTTCGACTCATATTAGGCGATCAGCTTAACATAAAGCATTCTTGGTTTAAAACTGTAGATGACGAAGTGCAGTACTGCATGTTCGAAATGCGCCAGGAAACGGATTATGTTACCCACCACATTCAAAAAGTAATTGGGTTCTTCGCATCTATGCGACAGTTCGCAGAGGACTTAAAATCGAAAAAACATCAGGTGATTTATTTCAATATAAATGATACTGACAACACTCAAATTCTAGTTGACAACCTTTCAAAACTGATTGAAGCACACAGCATTGAACATTTTGAATATATCTTTTCCGATGAATATCGACTAGATGAACAACTGCGTAAATTTTGCCAAAATTTATCCATTACCTCAAAAGCTGTTTCTGCCGAACACTTTTATACTGAGCGTCATGATTTAAAGCACTTTTTCAAAGGTAAAAAGCAATATCTGATGGAAAATTTCTATCGGGATATGCGGAAAAAGCATGATATTTTGATGGTGGCCGGTCAACCCGAAGGCGGCAAATGGAACTACGACAAAAGCAACCGCAATAAATGGAAAGGCGATGTTGAAATCCCCGCTTATAAATGGTTTAAAAACAATGTAGATGAAGTTGTATCCGATATAGAAAAGGCTGGCATTAAAACAATCGGCAAATTTGAAACCCAAACCTTTCCCTACCCCATTACACGCATACAAGCTTTGGATCAACTAAAATATTTCTGCGAGCATTTGTTGATCCATTTTGGCGATTACCAGGATGCGATGCATACGTATGAAGTTTACTTGTTTCATTCTAGGCTTTCTTTTTCAATGAATTTGAAACTTATTTCACCAAAGGACGTTGTTCAAACCGTGTTGAATTACTATAGAAACCATGGTTCGCACATTCACATTTCCCAGGTGGAAGGGTTTGTTCGTCAAATTATCGGGTGGCGTGAATACATGCGCGGGATGTATTGGGCTTTTATGCCAAAGTATAAAACGCTAAACGAACTTCAAAACCACAATACACTTCCCGACTTTTTTTGGACAGGCAATACTAAAATGAACTGCCTGAAACATGCCATCACCAATTCTTTGGACAACGGGTATGCACATCACATTCAACGTTTGATGATTACGGGAAATTATGCATTGCTAACCCAAACCAACCCGGATGAAGTGGATGCTTGGTATTTGGGTATTTATGTGGATGCCATAGAATGGGTGCAGCTTACCAATACCAGAGGTATGAGCCAATATGCCGATGGCGGAAAAATTGCAACTAAACCCTATGTGTCCTCGGGCTCATACATTCATAAAATGAGTAATTATTGTGACCATTGCCATTACAATAAAAATAAAAAAATCGAAGACGATGCCTGCCCGTTCAACAGCTTATACTGGAATTTTCTGGATCAAAAGCGTGAGCAATTGGGGATTAATTTTAGAATGAAAATGATGTATAGCCTTTTGGATAAAATGAAAACTTCGGATTTGGAACAATTAAAGCAAAAAGCACAACACATTATAGCACACCCAAATGAATACTAAACCCCAAATACATGTGGTTTGGCTAAAGCGCGATTTACGCCTTCACGATAATGAAGCCATTTATAATGCTCTAAAAAGTGGCATGCGTATTCTCCTCCTCTACAGTTTTGAACCCCTACTATTGCAGGACCCGCATTATAGCGAACGCCACTGGAATTTTATTAAGGAATCCATTGCCGATTTAAATATTGAATTGAAGGCGTACAACACTAAGGTGCTGGCCGTGCAATCGGATATCATTCCCTCGTTTAATCAATTGTTGACGCACTTTCAAATTACAAAAGTGTTTTCCCATCAAGAAACTGGGATTTTAGTCACTTATGAACGTGATAAAAATTTTAAACGCTTCTGTAAAAATAATTTCATCACATGGGAAGAAAATATTAATAACGGCGTACAGCGTGGTTTAAAAAACAGGGATGGATGGAACGAAATAGTAGATGCATTTTACGCCAAGGAACCACTGCCCTTTTCACCCAACCCCAATCAGTTTGTTTCGATTGATGACATCGAAACATTGGAAAAAAACTTCAATCTGCCTGATTTGGAAACGCCCAAAACTTCGCCTTTTCAAAAAGGAGGGCGTAGCACTGGGTTACATTACTTAAAATCATTTTTGGAAGAACGCTATCCCAATTATATGCTCCATATTTCAAAACCGGAATTGGCCAGAACGAGCTGTAGCAGGATTTCACCATATCTGGCCTGGGGAAATCTATCAGTTCGGGAAGTATATCATCAAGCGTATCACTTTAAGAAAACTTCCAAACATAAAAAAGCATTAGAAGCTTTTATGTCGCGATTACGCTGGCAAACCCATTTTATCCAAAAGTTTGAAATGGAGCATACTATGGAAGAAGCTAGTGTAAACCGGGGCTTTCATAAACTCAAAAAAAGTGTTTCAAAACAATATCAAATAGCATGGAAAACCGGACAGACAGGATATCCATTGGTAGATGCCTGCATGCGATGCCTTAATGAAACTGGATACCTCAACTTTAGGATGCGCGCCATGCTCGTATCATTCTTCACACACAATCTTTGGCAACCTTGGCAGGAAGCCACAACGCATCTCTCCCAAATGTTTTTGGATTTTGAACCAGGCATTCACTTTCCACAACTACAAATGCAAGCTGGCGAAACGGGAGTCAATATGTTGCGTATTTACAATCCCATTAAAAATAGTTTAGAGCATGACCATGAAGCATCATTCATAAAAAAATGGGTTCCAGAGCTCCGTCATTTAGATACGCCTTTTGCACACCAGCCCTATTTGATGACTGAAATGGAGCAACAATTCTACAATTTCAAACTTGGGAAAGACTACCCAAAACCAATTGTGGATTTAGAGACTTCACGAAAAAAGGCAGGCGATGCCCTTTGGAAATTGCGTAAAGACAAGGCCGTTTTGGCGGAAAGCCAAAGAATTCTGAGAAAGCATACACTTCGTAATCGTTTATAAAATTCTTAATAATCTCATTATCATATATATACCCTTAATAAGTTTTATCAATAGTCCTATGTAATTTTTTGTTTAACTTATTTACTTAAATGTTAAACATTTTGTATCTTTGGTATGTAAGATTTGGAAAATGGTTTTAAACACAACATATTTTAACAAGGATCACAAGCAAATTTTAAGTGATTTGGTGGGTAGTTCGTTTACACTTTTTGAATCCTTAAGATTGAAAGGTATTGGTTCAAAACGCATGATTATTGGCGAAGTAAGTCCTAGTTTACAGCAGTTGATGAATACGGTATCTGATATCAATTATGCAAACATTGAATTACGCAGAAATGGTATCCTTGTTTTCATCAATAAAGGGCTTCAAAACTTTACTTGGGCTATTCCCTATTACCAATTGGTTATATATAAAACCAACGGCGCCAGTATCCATGCACAAGGTAAATTTATACACTTTAAAAACACTAAGACGTTTAGGGAAAACAAGCCTTTCTTTGATAAGATGTTAGATGAGAAAATCAAATACGACCAAAAATATAACTTTCAGAGTGTGTGAAATTAGATTTGGAAGATGTAGATAGAATAGTTGAAATGGCCTGGGAAGATCGCACCACTTTTGAAGCTATTCAGATCCAATTTGGATTGAAAGAACAGGACGTTATAGAATTAATGCGACGAGAAATGAAACCCAGCAGTTTCAAAATGTGGCGAAAACGGGTTCAAGGGCGGTCAACAAAACATGAAAAACTGAGAATTTTTGAAAAAGGACGCTTTAAATGTAGCAGACAGACGCAAATATCAAATAATAAAATTTCAAAACGCTAACGTGCTTTGGCGATTATAGCACAGCACATAAAAAAGAAGACATGCAATTAGAAAAATTAAAATCGAAAACAAACGGACACAAACTAAACGGATTTAGCATTGAGGATATTGGGGACGACCACCTTTATACAGGGTTAGAAACCCCAATGCGAAAAGATGCTTTTAAGCTAAGTGATACGGAAAAGAAAGCCCGAATTGCTATCCTATTCGAAGAGATAATGGACGTGATGGGGCTCGACTTAACGGACGACTCGCTTAAAGGCACCCCGGAGCGTGTGGCCAAAATGTACATCGATGAAATTTTTTCGGGTCTAAATCCCGACAATAAGCCAAAAGTAGCATTGTTCGATAACAAATATCAGTACAATCAGATGTTGGTGGAGAAGAACATTACCTTTTACTCCAACTGCGAGCATCATTTTGTACCCATCATCGGAAAAGCACATGTGGCATACATCTCTTCCGGAAAAGTCATCGGGCTGTCAAAATTGAACCGAATTGTTCAATATTATGCAAAGCGCCCACAGGTTCAAGAACGATTAACAAACCAAATAGCTAACGAATTAAAATCAATTCTGGACACAGAAGATGTTGCCGTCATTATTGACGCAAAACACCTTTGTGTGTCTTCAAGAGGTATAAAAGATGATACCTCATCGACGGTAACCGCGTATTACGGCGGACAATTTAATACTTCAGAGAAAATCACGGAATTACAGAATTATTTAAACAGTTAATACTATGGAATTGGAATTAATAAACAAAGCTTTAGAGTTTGAGCAAAGGAAAATGAGATCGCTGTCTACAAGCGATAGGGTAAAAATTTCAAGAGAGGCAAAAGCCCTAATCTTGGATTTAAACCAAATCTACAAGGTCAAAAAGGATCAAAAAATCATGGATATCATGAAACGTTTAACGGCCATAAAAAGAAAGGTTGAAAAGCGATTAAAAGGTGCACCCCTAACAATATAACTATCAAAAAAGTAGTCAAAACAGCTTGAAATATTAAAGTTTATCTAATATTTTGACTTAAAAATAGGTAATCTTACATAATTTATTATCTTGCGAATCGCCTAAAAACTAGGCACTTCACATTATTAAAAGTTAGGTATAAATTATGGAGATTATTCACAAGGCTTTGGAATTCGAACAGCGTAAACACACGTTCAAAACTACAAGTGAGCGCATCGAGTCTTCAAGGGAAGTAAAAAATTTAATTTTAAGTATAAACGATATCTATAAGAAGGAGAAAGACCCCGAGCTTATGGATTTGATGAAACGTTTGACGGTCATCAAACAAAAAATAGAAAAACGGCTGAAGGGCAGGCCATAAACAAAAAAATGCCCTGAAACCCATGAAAACAATAATAGTAGTTGGTGGAAGTAAGGGCATTGGAAAAGCTTTAGTAACAAAGCTATTAGACTACTGCAAGGTTATTAACCTAAGTAGAAGTGTTCCAGAACTATCGCATGACAATTTAACCCACCACAAATGCGATGTACTTCAAGATGACTTACCGGAATTAGAAACTGCAGACGGGCTGGTGTACTGTCCTGGAAGCATCAACCTTAAACCCATATCTAGGCTGAGCATCGATGATTTTAAAAATGATTTTGAAATCAATGTGCTTGGTGCCGTAAAGGTGATTCAAAAATATCTTCCGATTCTAAAGGATGGACGTTCGCCCTCAATAGTTCTATTTAGCACTGTAGCGGCAAAATTGGGCATGCCCTATCATGCTAGTATTGCCACGGCTAAATCTGGCATTGAAGGTTTGGTAAAATCCTTGGGTGCAGAACTGGCACCAAGCATGCGCATAAATGCCATCGCCCCAACGGTAACGGACACCGACTTGGCTTCAAAGTTGCTACGCAATGATAAAATGATAGAAAATATCACTGAACGCCATCCCCTAAAAAAGTTTCTAACTCCAGAAGAAGTGGCCGACATGGCCGAGTTTTTATTATCGGATAACGCTTCATCTGTCTCGGGCCAAATTTTTGAAATGGATTGCGGCATCGTAAGCTTTAAAATTTAAGGTATGGATTTGATAAAAACATTTGTAGCTACTTTAGGCACAAAAGCCGACACTCAAAAATTGGATGTGACTTCTATTTATGACATTCAGATAAATGCACTAAACGGAACCCCAATTGACCTTTCGGAATTTAAAGGCAAACACCTTCTTTTTGTCAATGTGGCCTCAAAATGTGGTTTTACGCCACAGTACAAAGAATTGCAAAAACTTTACGACACCTATAATGAAAAATTGCAAGTTATCGGCGTACCCTGCAATCAATTTGGAGGGCAGGAACCGGGAAGCCACGAAGACATTGAAATGTTCTGTGAGTTCAATTACGGTGTAAGTTTCCTTATGACTGAAAAAGTGGATGTTAAAGGCAGGCACCAGCACCCGCTTTACACCTGGCTTACCCAAAAAGTAAATAATGGCGTAAAGGATTCATCTGTAAAATGGAATTTTCAAAAATATTTGATTGGACCGGAGGGGGAATTTGTAGATTACTTCCTCTCCACCACCAATCCCCTTAGTTCAAAAATTGTTAAACACCTAAAATAAATCGCTATGTTTAGTTTCTTCAAAAGAAAATCAAAAAAAGAAAGATTAGAAGCCAAGTTTAAAAAACTAATGCAAGAATGGCACGAGTTGTCAAGTATTAATAGGACGGCCAGTGATAATAAGTACGCTGAAGCGCAATTGATTGCAAAACAGTTGAGCGCTTTAAAACATGAAGTTGCTTAAATACATCATATTATTTTTACTGATAAACTTCGGGGCCTTGGCCATTGGTAGCTGGCTAATGGACAATGGCCCTCAAACCGATTGGTACCTCAATTTGAATAAAGCCCCTTGGACACCTCCAGGCTGGGTCTTCGGTGCCGCATGGACTACTATAATGATTTGTTTCTCTATTTATATGGCATACCTGTATAAATTGATCTCGAATGCCTCAATTCTTGTGTTGTTCAGTCTTCAATTTGTACTAAATGTAATTTGGAACTACATATTCTTTAATCAGCATTTTGTTGGTTTGGGATTGACCGTAATCCTTATGTTGACGGCCGTGGTAGGTATTTTTGCTTTTTCATTTATGCATAAAATGAAGTGGAAAACTGCACTTGTCCTCCCCTATTTCATTTGGTTGTGCATAGCAACCTCGCTGAACGGCTATATCTTATTCAACAACTAAACCATGAAAATATACACCCTACATAAAAAACAAAACTTACCCATCTCCGTTGAAGATGCTTGGAATTTTCTGTCCGATCCTAAAAACCTAAAAACCATTACGCCCGATTATATGGGGTTCAATATTTTGTCGGGAGCAGACCGGCCTATGTTTGCCGGACAGATTATTCAGTATATTGTTACCCCAGTTCTGGGTATTAAAACCAAATGGGTTACTGAAATTACCCATGTTATCGACAGGCAATATTTTGTGGACGAACAGCGCTTTGGCCCTTATGCCCTTTGGCACCACAAGCATTTTATCAAGGCTATTGACGGCGGAGTGGAAATGGAGGATATTATCGATTATAAAGTGCCTTTTGGGTGGCTTGGGCAGTTGGTGCACCCTATTTTAGTGAAACCGAAATTGGAAGAAATCTTTAATTACAGAACTAAAAAGTTAGAGGAACTTTTTGGTGAATATTAAAAAATTGTGTCACACTGAGCGCTCCCGATAACTATCGGGACGAAGTGCCTTTTATTATTGATTTTGAAACTTTTCAAAATGGAAGTAAAGCATAAGCTGAGAGACGCTGAAACAAGTTCAGCGTGACAAAAAGGATTTGATATACATGAAACAACCCATAAACATCTTCTGGTTCCGACGCGATTTAAGATTGGACGATAACCAAGGCTTTTTTGAAGCCTTAAAAGGCGATTACCCCGTACTCCCTATTTTTATTTTTGACTCTGAAATTCTAGAGAAACTGCCAGAAGATGATGCGCGTGTCAGCTTTATTTATGGGACGCTTCAAACTATGCGCAACACACTTCAAGAAGATTACAATAGTAGTGTTGCAATATATTATGGCAGGCCGTTAGACATTTATAAAAATTTAGTTGAAGACTATGACATTCATGCCGTTTATACCAACCACGATTACGAGCCTTATGCCAAAACGCGGGATGAGGAAATAAACCAATTTTTAGAAGAACAGCAAGTTGCCTTTCATACGTTTAAAGACCAAGTAATTTTTGAAAAGAACGAGGTAGTCAAAAGTGATGGCACCCCCTATGTAGTGTACACGCCCTATATGAAATCCTGGAAAGCCAAATTCAAGTCGATTGACGTAAAGGCCTACGATACCACTCCGTATTTTAACAACCTGATAAAACATAAAGATTTACCAAATGTGAGTTTGGAAGCCATTGGATTTAAAACCTCTAGTCAAAGGATTGCACCATACACCATTACCCCAACATTGATTCAAAATTACGAAGCTACGAGGAATTTCCCTGCCAAAGATGCCACCTCCCGGCTGGGGCCACATTTACGCTTCGGTACAGTAAGCGTTAGAAAAATGGTGAAAAAAGCTATTGCTGAACAAAACGAAATCTTTTGGCAGGAACTGATTTGGCGTGAATTTTTTATGCAAATCCTCTGGCATTTTCCGCATACGGTAAATGAAAGTTTTAAACCAAAATACGACCGTATCCAATGGCGCAATAACGAAACTGAGTTTAAGGCTTGGTGCGAGGGCAAAACGGGTTACCCCTTGGTAGATGCCGGTATGCGTCAATTGAACGCCACGGGCTTTATGCACAACCGGGTGCGTATGTTGACAGGTAGTTTTTTGTGTAAACACTTGTTGATAGATTGGCGCTGGGGCGAAGCCTATTTTGCCGAAAAACTCCACGACTACGAAATGGCCAGCAACATTGGCAATTGGCAATGGGTAGCAGGATCTGGTGTGGATGCTGCACCCTATTTTAGGATTTTTAATCCCACTACCCAAATACAAAAGTTTGACAAAAATTTGGAGTACATCAACACCTGGGTACCCGATTTTCAGGAGCTGACCTATCCGCAACCTATCGTGGAGCATAAATTTGCCCGGGAGCGATGTTTGGAGGTTTATAAGACAGCTGTTTCGTAATGGAGCCATCCTCAAAAGGTTTTCAATAGCATTTATTTACG
Source organism: Hyunsoonleella aquatilis (assembly GCF_014270105.1). Taxonomy (GTDB): domain Bacteria; phylum Bacteroidota; class Bacteroidia; order Flavobacteriales; family Flavobacteriaceae; genus Jejuia; species Jejuia aquatilis. The sequence continues at coordinate 7,591 of NZ_JACNMF010000003.1, read as the reverse complement.
GATAGCACCAGACCATAGTGCTATCCTATACTTGGCAGGCACGTGCGTTAGCGATTGTAATGGATAGCTTTTGCCGAGGCGCGCATCGAGGCAAAACTTGCAATGAAAAGCGCGACCCCGACGCTTACGGTCGGGGGAACGCCCAAAATAAACTTTAAACCATCTATAAATTATCCAGGGGGCTTTTGATTTTTGAAATGCTTCTGGGTGTAACTTTTGTGTACACTTGGGTAGTTTTTATAGAATTATGTCCTAAAAGCTCTTGAATAAATCGCATGTCGGCTCCAGATTCCAATAAATGGGTGGCGTAAGAATGTCTTAACCCATGTATGCCTATATCTTTTTTTACCCCTGCCTTTACCATTGCATTTTTAAATACTTGTTGCAAACTTGATTTGGCATACGCGCCGCCATATTGCCCCTCTAAAAGAAATAGTTTTGGCCTGTAAGCCACATAGTATTCCCTTAGATCGGGAAGCACACTTTCAGGTAACGGTACATAGCGGTCTTTTTTACCTTTAGCACCCTTTATATGCACCACCATGCGCTTACTATCAATATCAGTGATTTTTAGGCCTACAACCTCTGATACCCTAAGCCCCATGCCATAAGATAACTTTAACGCAATTTTATGTTTAAGATTTGTAGTAACGTCAAATAATCGTTTCACTTCAGATTTGCTTAACATTTTGGGCAGGGTTAGTGGTTTTTTGGGTCGGGGGATGTCAAAAAACATTTTTGGCCGATGCAGTACCTGCTCGAAGTAAAATTTTATGGCATTAATTTTTCCGTTAAGTTTTCGTTCGCTCATTTTTTCCCCTTTAATACAATAGAGAAAATAATCTTTTAAACGTTTGGGCGATAGGTCTGCAACAGGAAAATCATCAAGTAAATTGAGCAAATGCAAAAATTCTGAAAGATAGACACGTTTGGTATTAGGGCTATACTGTTTAAGTGCAAGCTGTTGGTTTAAGTCTAAATAAGCCTGCCGATTAACAGGGTGGATATTGGCCGCCTTATCTAAAACCGTATTTTGTGCTTTTAAACTTAGCGCCTCCCTTACTGAAGGCAAATCTGGCAGGTACCAGGATTTTTTTGTTGCACTCCACTTTGCAGAAGGAAATCTTTTTAGCAAAGCATGTTTTAAATCATTATGATATGGGAAACCAATTAAAATTACTTTTTTTTGGCGATGTACTGTTGGTGTAAAGGTATAGCGCTTTAAATCCATACGGGTATTTTGTATATCATTTTGGTAAAAATACTAAATTTGATATACAAAATGCATGACTATAGAAAGTAAATTTTCCTAACAAACACGTAGGTTTTTTAACAATTAATGTTATTTTTACGATACGTAAAAATACAGAGATATTTACGTGTTGTGTGTAATTTGAGAAAAACGAAATGACAACATTGAAAATCGATGGTAAAAAACTAACTGATTGGAATTCTTTTCACTCTGAATTTAAATCCGAACTGAATTTTCCAGATTATTACGGAGAAAATATGGATGCTTGGATTGACTGTGTTGATGAATTGACTGAAAAGCCAACATTGTTGCAAATTGAGAATGGTAAGTTTCTAAAAGAAAATAAACGTGAATTATTAAATGCTATTTTAGAGTGTGGAGCTTTTGTCAATTATAGAAAAATAGAGCAAGGAGAAAAACCGAATTTAATAATTGCAGTAGATTAAAAAATGATTGTTCCTGATATAGAAATTGTAACAATATTAGTCATAATATTTTTCGGACTTCCAATAATTTGGAATGCTCGAAAAAACGGACTTTGGAAATCCTTCAACTTTATCGGACTGATAAAAACAATTAATAAAGCCTTAATAATTCAAGGAGTAATCGGACTAATTTTAATACTTCTGACTTGGTTATGGAATTCAGCGGACTTTAAATTTGACAGTTTTGTTGCAGGAACAACTTATACATATTTAATAATCGGAATTTTTATGTATTTACCAGCATTGGGAATTCTGAATTTAATAAAACTCGGAATCAAGAAAAACCTTGAAAAACAATAAGCGGAATAAAAAAACTACACACAACACAGTATATAATTAATGGCTAGTTTTAGCTTACTTACGAAAATCCTAGCGGATTTTCTATTCGGTTTTTATTTGCTAAATTAAATGCTTAAACACGCCACTAATCATATACATAAACGTTAGGCATTATTTGAGATGAACAGTAAATACAAAGAATGGAGAGATGAAATTTTAGGTTTTTTCAAACCGAAAAATAGAACTGATGAATCTGAAAAGATTTATTCACCATCTGGGAATTTTTATCTGATAATCTCATCATACAAAACAGGGGAAAATACTTGGGAATATTCACGAGGAATTATAAAGAATAGTAAAAATGATAAGGTCATTGCAGATGTGAAACGAAACTATTCTCACTTTTGGTATTCTTGGATTCAGCACGCAAACGGAAATGAATACCTTCTGTGCGGAGAAGATTATCAAGGTCAAACAGTTGTAAATCTGACTAAGGGAATAACCCAAAATTATTTTCCTGAGTCAGGATTTGACGGACACGGTTTCTGTTGGGTAAATGCAATGCCCTCAAAAGACAGTCAAGTTTTAGCAGTTGAAGGATGTTATTGGGCTTGCCCATACGATGTAGTTTTTTTTGATTTCAAAAACCCTGATAAACTTCCTTATAAAGAACTCAAAAGAATTCAAGATATTGGAGAAATTAAAGGATGGAACGACAACGATGATTTTATTGCAGATAGAGAAATTGAAATCCGAAAATCTGACAGTAAACCTTATGATGAACTGACTGATGAAGAGCAAGAAATATTAGATAATGATTCCAATCTTATTGACTACAAAAAAGTGATAGTCGAAATTGGAATAGAAAAAATAAAAACAATGCCTAACAATGGCTATAAGTAATTGCTTGTTATCGCCTACTTTGGAAATTCCACAGGAATTTCCAACTTGGTGTGTACTTGTAAAATTAAGTGCTAACCCACGCAACTACTCATAGCCGAGCCCGTTGTAAAACATTTACCGAATCAACAAAATGAAGAAATACAAATTAAACTTTCTGACAATTTTACTTCTGATTCCAATGCTTGCGATTGGACAAATTCCGAAAGGACATTTTTTAGACGCAGACGATTCGACTGAAAAAGGATATAAATTAAAACCTTTCAAACAGAAAAAAGATGGAATTTATCATTATGCAATTCTGACGCAATTGCCATTTGAAAATGATTGTGAAAGCGGAATTTCTGAAAAAGAACAAACTGCTTGTGCAGAAAAAATTCTAAATGGACTAATAAGCGAAAAACTGAATTCTGAAACGGAATTTAAAGGTAATGTTTATGTTTATCTGACTGTAACTGAAAAAGCGGAAATAATTGACATAAAAGTTAAATCATATCCACAATCAAATGAAATTGATAAAATAATAAAGCAAGCAACGGAACAAATAAAAGTCCGACCAGCAAAATATAAAAAGAAGGTTGTTAAATCTCGATTATGGACTAAATTAGAATTTAATAACATTGAAAATGATAAAACAAAATTCATTGGAAGATGGACTGGAGAAGATGAAAAAGAAATTGGTTATCTGAATTTTGATTCTGAAGGTTATGCATACTTCGAAGTTCAGGGACAAATTATGGGCGGAAAAGAATTTGTTCAAAAAGGGAAAAAAGGCAATATGACCTATGAAATAGATAGTAAAACAAATCCTATAAAAGTTGACTTAATAGTGACTATGTTAGAAAGTGGAAAACAAAAAAAATTACTTTGTATTGCTAAATTTATTGATAATGATACAATGGAATTTGCTATAAATTTTGAAGAAAAACGTCCAATTGAATTTGATTCAGAAAACTCGATAATTTTTAAACGAGAAAAATAAAAACGTTTTACAACAATGTGTATAATTCATTGCTAGTTAAAGCCTACTTACGAAAGTCCTCGCGGACTTTCTATTCGTGATTTATTTGTTAACTTTAGTGCTTAAAAACGCAACGAAATCATACACTAGACCGTTGTGCGTCATACCCGAAAACAATGCTGAGAAAAATAATTATCATATTACTTCTGACTTTGTCCTTCAAAGGATTTAGTACTGAATTGGATACTTTGGACTATTGGCACGTTTATAAGAACGATAAAGTAATCGCGAAATTTAATTCTGTTTCTAATGACTTAAATATCAAGATAAACAAATCTGAAATCAAAGAATCTGACACAATTTCAATCCGCTATGGAAAAGATACTCGATGTCCAAATTGCAAATACATTTTGTTCGTTCGTGATGAAAAAAAACGGAAATTAAGAATAACGGAATCTGACGAATATTGGGACAAGTTATCTTTCGGACTTTTGGATTTAATTGAATTTGGACAAAAAAATAAAAGTGAACGATACGATTTTTATTATTGGGAACGAAACAGTGACGGAAAGAATCAACCAATGAAATTAGTATTGAAAATGACATTGGAATGAAAAAGTACGAACACACAACAATGTATAACCGCAATTACGGCGGATTCGACTACGTCCGAATCCACTCGGAATTGCAAGCGTCAGTGCTAAACCGAAAATTAACGCATATAAACCCGTAACTGACGGTTATACGAGACCGTTGTAAGCAATATGAGAAAAACCTTTTCTACAATATTAATTTTAATCGGATTTTTATCCTGTATTGCTCAAAACGGAGTAATTAACGGAAAAATAATTGCGGAAATTCCAGAAGAAGCGGTATTGATTGCTGAAAACACTAAAGTTATCCTTGAGATAAACGGAATTGAAAAAACTACAATTGTTGACAAAAATCTGAATTTTTCATTTCATAATCTTGAGTCTGACTCAATCCGAATTAGGACTGAACCTCACTCATATATGCGACAATTGACCATAATCGGATTTTTGAAGCCTGACGAAACGGTCGAAATAGAAATTCCTTACTCATTGTCTTGTAAATATGACCAATCAAAAGAAAACAAAACTTGCCCAGTTTGTAAAAAAGATGACCAAGTTATTCCAATTTCTTACGGACTTATTGCGGAAATAACAAAAAAAAGAGAAGAGAAAAAAGAAAAAGAATATAAAACTGGTGGATGTGTGACGACAGGTTGTGACCCGAATTGGTATTGCAAAAGAGATGAAATTAACTTCTAAAAAAATACTGCTTACAACAATGGCTATAAGTAATTGCTTGTTCTCGCCTACTTCTGAAAATCCTCGCAGATTTTCAGTTTGGTGTGTACTTGCTAAATTTAATGCTAAACCACGCAACTACTCATAGCCTAGACCGTTACCTGCAAGCTGAAAAAATTACGTGAAACAACTTGACTTCATAGCTGAATTAGAATTTCTGACATCAGAACAAGGTGGCAGAAAAACACCTGCGCATTCGAATTACAGACCGCATATTGAATTCGACAATTATCCTGAATATTTGACTTCTGGAAATCAAACTTATATCGGAAAAGAAATTGTTGAACCTGGAGAAAAGGTAAAGGCTGAAATCGCAATTTTAGGGACTGAATACTTTTCAAAACGACTTTATGAAAATTTGGAATTTAAGTTTTGCGAGGGAAGTCGAATTATAGGTTATGGAAAAATAATTGAAATTATAAATCCTGATTTAAAATTGGAACTGGATTCTGACCGAAAAACACTTAATCTGAATTTATATCCTGCTGACATCATAAAAAAACTTGAATCTAATTACGGAAAGAACTCTGGAGAAGCGAAAAGGAAAATTCAAGAGTTAATTAAATCCAATAAAGAATTTAGAAGTCACAGAATTGTCCGAGCATTAATATTTTCTGGAAACAAAGACATAAATCATCTGGAAAAAATGATTGAACTGACTCGAACTGATTGGAGAGACTTGCTTATGAATGCAGAATACGAATATCCAGAAAAAAGAGTTAGGGATTTTAATAACGAATTTGGAAATGAAAAAATATAAAAGCCAGCAGGTAACAATGTATAACCGCAATTACGGCGGATTCGACTGCGTCCGAATCCACTCGGAATTGCTAATGTCAGTGCTAAACCAAAAATTAACGCATATTAACCCGTAACTGACGGTTATACGAGACCGTTAGGCATAATTAAAACCAACATTCGTCAATTGAATAAACAGAACGAAAATACTAAGTCCAGTTTAAGAAAAAAGGCTGATGAAATCAAGGATTTAAGATGTAAAAATCTTATCGCTGTTCTCGAAGAACCAACTGATATTAAAAATATCGCAACTGTTGTAAGGAATATAAACGCACTCGGAGTTGAAAAACTTTATATCATTGACGGAAAGAAAAGGTTGCCAGAAAGTTGGGAGGAAATGCGTGAGAGAAAATCACTTTTAAAACCATCAGTTTCAGCAATAAAATGGAGTTTTGTGAAAACCTTTTCCAGTACAGAAGAATGTATTGAACATTTAGAAAAAAAGCGTTTTACTTCAATAGCAACTTCACCGCACACAAAAGGAAAAACAAATCTTTATTTACAGAATGGAAATTATACTCAAAAAAGATTAGCAGTTTGGTTTGGAAATGAGGCTCGCGGAATTAGTGAGTTAGCGGTTGAAAATTGTCAAGCCTGTGTCCAAATTCAAATGGCTGGAATTATTGAAAGTATGAATCTAGCAACAAGTACTGGAATTGTACTTTATGAAATAACAAAGCAAAGGAGAGAATATCAAGCCGAAAACAAAAGAGGTCGAAAAATTGACCCTGAAATAATAGCAGAATAGTAACTATGCCTAACAAGGTATAAATTTTATTGCTAGCTAATTGCTTACTTGCGAAAGTTCTAGCGAACTTTCTAATCAGTAATAATTTGCTTACTTTTAGCTTGAAATCACGCAACAAACTTTATACAGAGCCGTTAGGTATAATTGATATGAAACACACATTAATATTTTTTCTTTTAATAACAAGCTTGGGTTGTGCGCAACAAAAAGACACAAGAACTGATAAGGAAATTGCTTTGGAATTATGTGAGGAGTTCTCAAAACAATATTCTAAAAACAATAGTTATCAAAGTAACCGAATGATTTATATAAAAACCGTTCAAATTAAACTCGTGAATTACGATTCTGAAAAAGAAGAAAATATTTCAAGAAAGCTTCACGAACTATGTCCTTCATTCTTGGAATACTCAACTGTTGCGAGTAAACTAAAAGCTGAAAGCAAAGGGCGACCAGATGCTTTTAAATTATGGGATATTTATATAAAGAGTCAGAACGATATTCCTTGGACTGAAAGTGAAAAAAAGCAATTTTTAGACATTTGTAATTATGCTCTATCAAAAAGACCGAATAGTGAAAAATTGTGTGAATGTACCATTGACAAAGTTTCTGAAAGATTAAGTGCTGAATATTTTCTTGGTTTGTCAACGAACGAGCAAGGGTATTTAGGAGGACAAGTAGGATATGTATATTGCTCTGAATAAAACAACTATACCTAACAAAGAACTGAGTTAAAAAACAAGCTTTTTTAAACCAATCTCGAAACAAAGTTTTCATCGTAAGGCCTTCCTGATTTTGCTATGGCAAAGGCCTGTTTCAACAACTTGTTTGCCACTGCTA
>NZ_JACNMF010000021.1 GCF_014270105.1 Hyunsoonleella aquatilis | reverse complement strand
TGACCCGTCCTGAATAAAGGCTACATAATCTTAAACAATTATGTACAAAAATGACAAAGTAATTAGACGGTATTCAGAATCTTTTAAACTCAAAATTTTAGACGAACTTACCGCCGGAAAACTAAACAAGTATCAATTAGGTAAGGCTTACGGCATCAACTCTTCTACCATTAACGAATGGATCAAGAAGTACAACCGTAAGGACTTAATGAACACACGAGTAACCGTGAAAACAAAAGACGAGATAACACGTATCAAACAGCTTCAAAAAGAGATTGAACAGCTTAAAAAACTACTCTTAAAAAAGGATATGGATGCGCTTGTAGATGAATCCTATCTTGAGGTCGCAGCTGAACAGCTAGGCTACAAATCTGTCCTCGAGCTAAAAAACCTGCCTGCCGGCAGGCAGGAAAGCTAAATATCAAGCCCTGATAAAGGCCAGGGAAAAGTCTAGGGGATTTGCTTCTTTAGCTACTGTTTGCAGCTTCTTCGGTCTTAAACGCGATGCATACTACAAGTATAAACGTAGAGCAGACAAGCGCTTACAGATTGAACAGAAAACCATTCAGATAGTCAAGCAGAGACGTAAATCCCTGCCTAGAGAAGGCACCAGAAAGCTTATTAAGTCTCTAGATAACAACTTTAAGCAAGCTGGCTTAAATGTCGGTAGAGACACCTTGTTTAACATCTTAAGAAAACACAATATGCTGATTCACAGAAAGAAAGCACATCATAAAACCACAAACTCATTCCACAGGTTCTACAAGTACAAGAACATCATCAAGGATTTGGAAATAAAACAACCAAACCAAGTTTGGGTAAGCGATATAACCTACATCAGAACTATCAATGGCTTCTGCTACCTTGCCCTCATTACAGATATGTACAGCCGTAAGATAGTAGGATATGACCTTAGTGATAGCCTTGAGCTGGCAGGCTGTGTAAGGGCTCTTCAAAAAGCCCTGAAACAGTCTGGTAAGCGTACGCCTCAAGTACACCACTCTGACCGTGGAATCCAATATTGCAGTAACCTTTACACTAACATTCTAAGAAATAAAAACATCAAAATCAGTATGACCGAGGACAAT
>NZ_JACNMF010000020.1 GCF_014270105.1 Hyunsoonleella aquatilis | reverse complement strand
AACAAAGAACTGAGTTAAAAAACAAGCTTTTTTAAACCAATCTCGAAACAAAGTTTTCATCGTAAGGCCTTCCTGATTTTGCTATGGCAAAGGCCTGTTTCAACAACTTGTTTGCCACTGCTATCAGTGCCAGTTTTTTGCTCTTCCCCTTGGCCACTATACGCTCGTAAATCTCTCTGCAGGCCTTGTTGTGCCTGCATGCCGAAAAGGCACACAAAAACAACAGGTTCCTTAGTTTTCTGTTCCCCACCTTGCTTATCCTGCTCTTTCCCCTGACACTGCTCCCGGATTCCCGAATGGTCGGGGTAATGCCCACATAGCTGCACAGTTGCGAGGCATTCTCGAACTTGGAAAACCCATTGGTGGCAACTATTAAAAACAGTGCCGTCTTTATGCCCATCCCGGGGATGCTCTTCAGCAGCGTTAGCTGATGTTGCTGGTCCTGTTTTACCAGTTCCAGCAACCTTTCCTCTATCGCACCTATCTCTTTGTTCAAATGCCTTACGGTGCGCTTCAACGAACGGTACACAAACTTTGACGGAACCCCCAGAACTTCTTCGCCGTGGATCTTGTTCTTGGAGGCAGTGCGCTGTTTTATATAGCTGTCCAACAGCCGAAACAGCTGCAGGCATTCGCTCTGGACATCCGTCAGGGCCGTATAGAGCGGAACATTGTTCCTTTGGCCGTACTCGCTAATGGATCTTGAATCGCTCTTGTCCGTCTTTACCTTGGCCAATTTCATCTGGATAAAACGCTTTACCGATAACGGGTTGACCACCGATACGCACACATTTTCCCTGTACAGGTACTGCGCCAGCCTATAATGGTAATAGCCCGTAGCCTCCATGACGACCAAGCTGTCCTTGGACAGGCTTTTTAGAAAACCCACAAATCCTTTTTCATCATTCCTGAATTGATGGTGACCACTGATAGAACCGTAAACATCAAACACATTTTTGCTGATGTCCACCCCATAAATTTCTTTATATTTACTCATAAGAACTGAATTTGGAAAGAACGAACTACTGGCGTTTCAACAACTTAAAATCGAGATCCTGGTCTCACAGAACTGAACGAAATCCCGGCAGAAAAAGAGAGAGGGTTATCAATGTTGTCGAAGTCCAAAGCTTCACCGTGTATACTAACCTTATTTCTCTCTTTTGTTCTTTCTGATTATTGGTTAAATTTAATGAAAGACAAACTTAAG